>CAVRQF010000001.1:0-406297 GCA_963723405.1 uncultured Actinomycetota bacterium
GGGCCCGCACAAGCAGCGGAGCATGTGGGTTAATTTGACGCAACGCGAAGAACCTTACCTAGGCTTGACATGCAGGGGAATGTCGTGGAAATAGGGCAGCCCTTCGGGGCTCGTGCACAGGTGTTGCATGGCTGTCGTCAGCTCGTGTCGTGAGATGTTGGGTTAAGTCCGCAACGAGCGCAACCCCTGTCCCATGTTGCCAGCGTGAAAGACGGGGACTCATGGGAGACTGCCGGTGACAAATCGGAGGAAGGTGGGGATGACGTCAAGTCAGCATGACCCTTATGTCCAGGGCTACACACGTGCTACATTGGCCGGTACAAAGGGCTGCAAACCCGTGAGGGGGAGCGAATCCCAAAAAGCCGGTCCGGGTTCGGATTGAAGGCTGAAACTCGCCTTCATGAAGGCGGAGTTGCTAGTAATCGCGGATCAGCATTGCCGCGGTGAATACGTTCCCGGGCCTTGTACACACCGCCCGTCACACCACGAAAGTCGGCAATACCCGAAGCCGGTGGGCTAACCCGTAAGGGAGGCAGCCGTCGAAGGTAGGGTCGATGATTGGGGTGAAGTCGTAACAAGGTAGCCGTAGCGGAAGCTGCGGCTGGATCACCTCCTTTCTAGGGATCCCAGTGGCAATTACCACTGGTGGCTGCCAGGCTTGTCGATGGATGGCGTTTATCCGTCCATGATCTGGCTCGCCTAGATCAACGTCGACCTCGACGTGAGAAGACGTTTGCTGTTGAGTTTTGAGAGACCGGGCGCAGTCTGAATGGGCCGGTGTTCTCTGGTTGGGCGGGCACGAGCTCGCGCGCACCTTGAAAACTCCATAGCTGCGAAATTAGTGAGTTCTTCACGATCAAGAGAATAAGGGCACACGGTGGATGCCTTGGCGCCAAGAGCCGAAGAAGGACGTGGGCGGCTGCGATAAGCCCGGGTGAGGTGCTGACCAACCTTTGACCCCGGGATCTCCGAATGGGGAAACCCACCAGTGGTAATGCGCTGGGACGCGTACCTGAATACATAGGGTGCGCGAGGCAAGCTGGGGAACTGAAACATCTAAGTACCCAGAGGAAAGGAAAGAAACCTCGACTCCCTGAGTAGTGGCGAGCGAAAAGGGAAGAGCCCAAACTTCCGTGACGTGATAGCCGGCAGGCGTTGTCACGGGAGGGTTGTAGGGCTTCAGTTGATCCGTCTGCCGACGGGTCGGTGAGTTACAAAGTTCCAGTCGTAGGCGAAGTGCATGGAACTGCACGCCGCAGAGGGTAAGGGCCCCGTAGCCGAAACGACTGCAGCCTCACTTCTCAAGTACCTGAGTACGGCCGGGCACGGGAAACCCGGTCGGAACCCGCGGGACCACCCCGCAAGGCTAAGTACTCCTTGGCGACCGATAGTGAACTAGTACCGTGAGGGAAAGGTGAAAAGTACCCCGGAAGGGGAGTGAAATAGCACCTGAAACCGTGTGCTTACAAGCGGTCGGAGCCGGCCTTTGGTCCGGTGACGGCGTGCCTTTTGCATAATGAGCCAGCGAGTTACTCGTCCACGGCGAGGTTAAGGAAACGGAGCCGTAGCGAAAGCGAGTCTGAACAGGGCGTTCAGTCGTGGGCGGTAGACCCGAAACTGAGTGATCTATCCATGGGCAGGTTGAAGCGGGGGTAAGACCCCGTGGAGGACCGAACCGACCTAGGTTGAAAACTGGGCGGATGACCTGTGGATCGGAGTGAAAGGCTAATCAAACTCAGAGATATCTGGTTCTCCCCGAAATATATTTAGGTATAGCCTCGCATGTTCAATTGCGGTTGTAGAGCACTGTTTGGTCTAGGGGGCCTACCAGCTTACCGAAATCAGGCAAACTCCGAATGCCGTAATTCCAGAGCGCGGGAGTCAGACTGCGGGGGATAAGCTTCGTGGTCAAAAGGGAAACAGCCCAGACCGTCGGCTAAGGCCCCTAATTCCATGCTAAGTGGGAAACGATGTCCGATTGCAGAGACAACCAGGATGTTGGCTTAGAAGCAGCCACCATTCAAAGAGTGCGTAACAGCTCACTGGTCAAGTGGTCGGGCGCGGACAATGTAACGGGGCTCAAGCATGGAGCCGAAGCCACGGACTTCATCTTCGGATGGAGTGGTAGGGGAGCGTTCCCAAGCCGGCGAAGCGGCGGCGTAAGCCAGCCGTGGAGGCTTGGGAAGTGAGAATGCTGGCACGAGTAACGAAAGACAGTGAGAAACATGTCCGCCGAATGCCTAAGGGTTCCTGAGTAAAGCTAATCTGCTCAGGGTTAGTCGGGACCTAAGCCGAGGCCGACAAGGCGTAGGCGATGGACAACTGGTTGATATTCCAGTACCACGTACCCACCGCTATCACCAATGGCGGGACGGGGTAGGTCAAGCCAACCCAGGCGATGGTCGACCTGGGGTAACCGCGTAGGGCGAGCAATAGGGAAATCCGTTGCTCACATAGCCTGAGACGGGATGCCGAGAGCGTTCAGCTCGAAGTGGCCGCCACCATGCCTCCTAGAAAAGCGTCTAGGGAGGTGGGACGTGCCCGTACCAAAACCGACACAGGTAGGCAGGTAGAGAATACCAAGGCGATCGGAAGAACCCTCGAAAAGGAACTCGGCAAAATGGCCCCGTAACTTCGGGAGAAGGGGCGCCATGGTAGGGTGATAATCCCTCGCGGATTAAAGCCCGAGATGGCCGCAGTGAAACGGCCCAAGCGACTGTTTACCAAAAACACAGGTCTCTGCGAAGTCGAAAGACGACGTATAGGGGCTGACGCCTGCCCGGTGCCGGAAGGTCACGAGGAGAGGTTAGCCTTCGGGCGAAGCTTTGAATCCAAGCCCCGGTAAACGGCGGCGGTAACTATAACCGTCCTAAGGTAGCGAAATTCCTTGTCGGGTAATTGAATTGCCCGAGTCAGGAGTGATCCTGGCGGACAAACCGGCTAATAACGGGGAAGCCCTCCTCGTATGCGACGCTTTCAAGGACGTCGTAGTAGCGAAAGGGTAATCCCGTGGGAAGTCGCTGATCGCCCGTACTGAAAGCCGGCGAGAGGTTGACCCCGTAACGACTGATCTGTCACACATTTGTGACAGTGAGATCGCATCTCCATCCGGCGGTTGCCGCGAAAATCTATGAGTGCGATCAGACGCCGGCCCTTGGCACAACAGTCGCGAGTTCCTCTCGGCATACATCTCCGGGTACGTCGACGGAGAAGGCTGCTTCACCGTTTCCATCTGCTCCGCGAGCCACGTTGCTCGTCGGGCTGGGAGGTGAGGCCTGGCTTCTCGGTCAGTCAGAACGGAGATCGTGCCGAGGTGCTTCATGCGATCAAGGCGTACTTCGGGTGCGGGAGCATCCGGCCCGACCGAAGCGACAAGACCCTCAAGTGGGAGACGCGGCGACTCGAGGAGATCCTCGGGCGCATCGTTCCTCATTTCGAGGCGGTACCCGCTTCTGTCGGGCAAGCGGTACGACTTCGAACGGTTCGCGTCGATCTGTCGCCTCATGGCAGACGGCGTGCACCTGCGCCGCGACGGTCTCGGTCGAGATCGTCGAGCTCGCTCGGGTAATGAATCCGAGCGGTCGCCGGCGTTATCGACGCTGAAGCAATACTCGCGAGCATTCGCCAAGGTGAAGGGATAGTCTGCGCCTCCAGAAACGGAGGATCAACGCGAAGTTCCGACCTGCACGAATGGCGTAACGACTTGGGCGCTGTCTCTTCGAGGGATCCGGTGAAATTGTAGTCTCGGTGAAGATGCCGAGTACCCGTGGTTGGACGGAAAGACCCCGTGAACCTTTACTACAGCTAGATATTGGAGTCTGGGATTCGCTGTCCAGGATAGGTGGGAGGCTGTGAAGCGGGGGCGTCAGCTCTCGTGGAGCCAACCTTGGGATACCACCCTTCGTGTTCTGGGCTTCTAACCCGCTGCCGTGATCCGGGGCGGGAACAGTATCTGGTGGGTAGTTTGACTGGGGCGGTCGCCTCCCAAAATGTAACGGAGGCGCGCAAAGGTTCCCTCAGCACGGTTGGAAATCGTGCGTAGAGCGTAAAGGCATAAGGGAGCTTGACTGCGAGAGCAGACATGTCGAGCAGGGACGAAAGTCGGCCTTAGTGATCCGGCGGTAACTAGTGGACGTGCCGTCGCTCAACGGATAAAAGGTACTCCGGGGATAACAGGCTTATACTTCCCAAGAGTCCACATCGACGGAAGTGTTTGGCACCTCGATGTCGGCTCGTCGCATCCTGGGGCTGGAGTAGGTCCCAAGGGTTGGGCTGTTCGCCCATTAAAGCGGTACGCGAGCTGGGTTCAGAACGTCGTGAGACAGTTCGGTCCCTATCCACCATGGGCGTTGGAGGCTTGAGAGGAGTCGTCTCTAGTACGAGAGGACCGAGACGAACGGACCTCTGGTGTATCAGTCGTCGTGCCAACGGCACTGCTGATTAGCCACGTCTGGATGGGATAACCGCTGAAAGCATCTAAGCGGGAAGCCCACCTCGAGATGAGGCCTCCCATCTCCTAGAGAGAGTAAGAGCCGTGGGAGACCACCACGTAGATAGGCGGGACGTGCAAGCACAGCAATGTGTTCAGCGGACCCGTACTAATTGCTCGAGGTCTTGATTTAGAACTCGCGAACGACTGCTATGGAGTTTTGAGGGTGAGCGCCGGACATCGGCCGCTCGTCTCACAATTTGGGCGGTCATAGCGGCGGGGAAATACCTCTTCCCATTCCGAACAGAGAAGTCAAGCCCGCTAGCGCCGATGGTACTCGGGGAGCAAT
Organism: uncultured Actinomycetota bacterium; assembly: GCA_963723405.1. GTDB lineage: Bacteria > Actinomycetota > Thermoleophilia > Gaiellales > Gaiellaceae > PALSA-600. Next base: position 4,779 of record CAVRQF010000001.1, read on the forward strand.
CCCCCGGGAGAGTAGGACGCCGCCCATTTCTTTCGTTGTTCGCGAGCCGGGTCGAGCCCGGTTCGCGGTCGTTAAGCACGAGCCTAGGCCGCGCGCAGCTTCTCGCGCCACTCCGGGTCGAGGTCGCGCAGCCGCTGCACGCGCTCGCCGAGCGGCGGGTGCGTGTTGAACAGCGCTCCGAGGCCCTCGTCGGCGAACGGGTTGACCGTGTAGAGGGGCTCCGTCGCCGGGCTCGCCTGGAACTCGACGATCCCCATCGACTGCTCGAGCCGAAGCAGCCCATCCGCCATCCCGTGCGGCGAGCCGCAGAGGCTGGCGGCGAAGCGGTCCGCCTCGTACTCGCGCCGCGGCGAGAGCACCAGATGCACGAACGAGGCAGCGAGCGGGCCAGCACGAACAGGAACGCCCGCTGGAAGTACCCGCCGATCCGCGACGCGTCGATCGCCGCCGCGGCAAGCACGGTGACGATCGTCTGGGCAAGCACGTCGCGCGCCTTCAGATGCCCGATCTCGTGCGCCACGATCGCGTCGAGCTCGGCCGGCGTCGCGACCCCCAGCAGCCCCGACGACACCGCGAGCGCCGATCCGCCCTGCGCGCCTCGGCCGGCGCGTCAGGCGCACGCGGATACGCGTCGAGGATCACGTAGAGCTTCGGGCGTAACCACGCCGGCGCGCGCGGACAGCGACTCGACGGCCGCGTGCAGCGCCGGGGCCTCGCCCGGCAGCAGCTCCCGCGCGCCGACCATGCCCATCGCGATCCGCTCGGCGTACCAGTAGAGCACCGCTCCGAGCAGGAAGACCGAGCCGCCGAACAGAAGCGCCAGCCGGTAGTCCGCCGAGCCGCCACCCGAGCAGCCCGCAAGGGCGGCCGGGACGAGGAAGATCAGCCAGGACTTGAGAAGGTTGCGAACGACCGCGGCGCGGTGGCCCATGGGCCGCTCCTAAGCGTCGTCGTCGCGCTCGTCCGGCTCGTCCTCGGCGAGACCTTGCGGCGGCCAATCGGGCTCGGGCGCGTCGCAGCGGCTCGAGCAGTGGAGCGAGGCGATGTTCTGCAAGGGGATGAGGATATGACCGTTCAGCTCGATGTGCGCGACGTCGTCGACGTAGCAGTACGCCGTCAGTACCCCATCCTGGTATTCGCCACCGAAGAGCGCGACCTCGACCTGCTCACCCTTGTACTTGTTCGTGTAGTCCTCCACGAGTCGAGTGTATCCATCGCATCCGACCGTCCCGGACCGCGATCTCCTCGACTCGCCGTTCCGCGCGTCGGGCCGTCCGCGGGTCGATCCCGCCGCCGTGAGCGCCGCCCGGAGCGGTCCGCCGTGCGTGACCACGAGCACGCGTCGCCCGGGGTGCGCGCCCCGATCTCGAGCAAGGCCGCGACCACGCGCTCGGCCATCGCACCGAGCGTCTCACCCTCGACCCAGCCTGTGTGCCCCGCGCGCCGCCGCCCGTAGCCCTCCGGGTAGCGCGCCTCGACCTCTGCCGAGGTCAGCCCCGACCATTCCCCGACGTCGACCTCGCGAAGCCGCGCGATCGAGCGCGACACGGGAGACCGAGCTGCGCCGCCGCGATCTCGGCGGTCTCGGCGGCGCGCCGAAGGTCCGAGCTGACGACGGCGCGATCCCGCGCGCCGCCAGCACCTCGCCGAGCTCGGCAGCCTGCGCCCGCCCGGTCGCGTTCAGCGGCGGGTCGGCCCACCCCTGCCAGCGGTGCTCGCGGTTCCAGTCGGTCTGCCCGTGACGGGCGAAAAGAGCGTCGTCATCGCCGCCGCTAACGTAGCCGCCGGTGGAGCTGGGACTCGAAGGGAAGGTTGCGGTCGTCACGGGCTCGAGCGGAGGCATCGGGCTCGCCACGGTGCGTCTGCTCGCAGCAGAAGGCGCGACGACCGTCAGCTCGAGCCGCGGCAACGACGGGCCCGGCTAGCTCCATGTCGCGGCCGACCTCTCGCGCCCCGGCGAGCCCGAGCGCGTCGTCCGGACGGCCGAGGAGCGTTACGGCCGCGTCGACATCCTCGTCAACAACGTCGGCTGGGCGGAGATCCACCGCTTCGACGAGCTCACCGAGGAGATCTGGGAGCGTTCGTGGCAGATCAACGTCATGAGCGCCGTCCGCGCGAGCCAGGCCGCTCTTCCCGGCATGCGGGAGCGACGCGACGGGGCGATCGTGAACGTCGCCTCGACCGCCGCGAAACGCCCCTCGCTCGGGATGCCCGAGTACTCGGTCGCGAAGGCCGCCATGCTCTCGCTCTCGCGCCTCATCGCCGACCTCTACGCCAAGGACGGGATCCGCTGCAACGCCGTCACGCCGGGGCCGACCGCAACCGAGGCCTGGCTGGGCGACGGCGGCCTCGCAGACCAGCAGGGCGACCGCGCCGAGATCCTCGCCAAGGTCGGGGCCGGGCGTCCCCTCGGCAGGCTCGCAACCCCCGAGGAGATCGCGAACGTCATCGTGTTCCTGGCGTCCGACCGCGCGAGCTACGTGACAGGTGCCGCCTGGAGCGTCGACGGCGGCACCGTCCCGATCATCCTCTAGCGCGTCTAGGCTGGGGAGGTGGCAGAGCTCGCCGGACGCGTCGCGGACTCCTTCGCCGCGCGGATCCGCGCGTTGGAGGAGGACGCCCTCTCGCCGCTCGCGGTGCGCTCGTACGAGACCCGCGGGCGCCTCCGGCCCGAGCCCGAGTCGGACGTCCGGACGCCGTTCCAGCGCGACCGCGACCGGATCGTCCATTCCAAGCCGTTCCGGCGCCTGAAGGGCAAGACGCAGGTCTTCATCGACCCGGCGGGCGACCACTACCGCACCCGCATGACCCACACGCTCGAGACCACGGGGATCGCCCGTGTCGTCGCGCGCGCCCTGCGCCTGAACGAGGACCTCGTCGAGGCGATCGGCCTCGGCCACGACACGGGCCACACGCCCTTCGGCCATGCCGGCGAGGAGGCGCTCGACGCCGCTGCTCTCCGACCGGTTCGGCGGCCGGTTCCGCCACAACGAGCAGTCGCTCCGGATCGCCGAGGCGCTCAACCTCACCCACGAGGTCAGGGACGGCATCCTCACCCACAGAGGCGAGCAGGAGCCCGAGACCCTGGAGGGCAAGATCGTCCGGATCGTCGACCGGGTCGCCTACATCAACCACGACATCGACGACGCGATCCGCTACGGCATCCTCGAGGAGGGCGATCTCCCCCGCGAGGAGATCGCGACGCTCGGCCCCACGGGATCGGAGCGCATCGACACCCTCGTCCACGACCTGATCGAGACGTCCGCCCGGGAGGGCGACATCGCCCAGAGCGACGAGGTCGGCGGCGCGATGCTGTCGCTGAGGGCGTTCATGTTCGAACGCGTCTACCTCGGCCCCGTGACGGGGTCGAGCACGAGCGCGCCCGCGCGACCGTCCGCCGGATCTTCGACGCGCTCGCCGACCGCGGCGAGCAGCCCGAGCAGATCACCGAGTTCATCGCCGGCATGACCGACCGCTACGCCCTCGAATACGCTGCCGCTCTCTGATGGCGCGCATCAAGGACTCGACCGTCGAGGCGGTGCGCCAGAGCGCCGACTTCGTCGCCGTCGTCGAGGAGCGCACGCCGCTCCGCAAGGCCGGCGCGCGCCTCACCGGCCGCTGCCCGTTCCACGAGGAGAAGACCCCGAGCTTCTCGGTCAACCCCGTCGACAAGCTCTACTACTGCCACGGCTGTCACAAGGGCGGCGACATGATCGGGTTCGTCCAGGACACCCAGAGCCTCGACTTCGTCGGGGCGGTGGAGTGGCTCGCCGACCGGTTCCGGATCCCGATCGAGTACGAGGAGAGCGCCCCGGGCGAGGACGCGCGACGCACGCGGCGCAAGCGGCTGCTCGCGCTGCTCGACGACGCGGCGAGCTTCTACGAGCGCTACCTGTGGGATTCCCCCGCCGGGAGCTTCGCCCGCGACTACCTCGCCGGCCGCGGGCTGCGCGAGGAGGTCTGCCGCGAGTTCCGGCTCGGGCTCGCCCTGGGCGGGGCGACGCTCGCCCGCAAGGCACGCGAGAAGGGCTACACGGCCGAGGAGCTCCAGGCCGCCGGGCTCGCCCGCCGTGGCGGGGGAGACTACTTCGAGCGGCGCCTCGTCTTCCCGCTCGCCGACGCGCGCGGCCGTGTGCTGGGCTTCCAGGCACGCCGCCTCCACGACGACGACCCTCTCCAGGCGAAGTACGTCAACACGCCCGAGTCGGAGCTCTTCACGAAGGGCGCGGTCGTCTACGGGCTCGACCTCGCGAAACATGCGATCGGGCGCGAGGACCGCGTCGTGCGTCGTCGAGGGGAACACCGACGTGATCGCGCTCCGGCAGGCGGCGTTCGAGCCCGTGGTCGCGTGCATGGGCACGGCGCTGACCGAGGCGCAGCTCAAGGAGCTCGGCCGGCTGACGAAGCGGCTCTGGCTCGCATTCGACGGCGACGCTGCCGGTGCGGCGGCCACGCTGCGAGGGATGGAGATCGCCGACCGCCAGGGGTTCGACGTCAAGGTCGTGGCGCTGCCACCGGGCGTCGATCCGGCGGACGACCCCGCGGGATTCCAGGGACGGCTCGCCGCGGCGCTCCCGTACGAGGTGCACCGAGTCCAGGTCGAGGCCCGCAGCACCGACGACCGCGAGGCCGCGCGCCGCGCGGTGACCGCCTTCCTCGACGCCCGTCCCGACTCGCTCAATCGCCGCGCCGCATGGAACTGGGCGAACGACCATTTCGGGATGCCGATCCAGATCCGGGGAGGGGGGACCTGGGTGGCGAAGGAGGCGCCGTCGCCGCGCATCGTCGCCGCTGCGGACAAGATCGAGCGCGGGGCCCTCGCCGGCGTGATCGTCCATCGCGAGCTGCTCCCTCTGCTCGCCGCGATCCCGCCCGATGGCAGTTCCGCAGCGAGCAGAACCGCGAGCTGCGCTCGCACCTCGTCGACGGTGCGCCCGCATCATCGGAGACACTCGCGCTCCTCGCCGAGCTCGACTACTGGGCGCAGGAGGAAGGGATCGACAAGCCGACTGCCGAGGTCTACCTGTGGCGGATGACCGAGCGCGAGGCGCAGACGAAGCTCCAGCACGCCGAGCTCGAGCAGGTCCCGGAGCTCAGCGCGAAGCTCATCCGGATCAGGGACACGATCGCGGGGCTCGAGCGGCAGACGGCGCCGCCGTCCCCGCAGTGACGTCCCGATCGCCGAGGTCGCTGCGCCAACGGTATAACCAAGTCTCTATCCGTTAACGGTGTTAGCCTATGGATGATGAATCGGATAAGGGGTCATTGATGAGCACGCCGCTTCTCGGGGCGCTGGTAGCGATCGGAGTCGTGATCGTGACGCTGCTCGCGAGCTACTTCGGGTAGAGCTCCGGTCGACGTCGTCCCGTGAGTGATCGGGTTAGAGCCGATCGAAATCGGGATACAACGATCCCGCAGTGGCGCAAGAGACTCTTCGGAAGAGCAGCCTGTTCGATCGTCTGGCCGAGTCGGCGTCCGAGTTTGCAAGCCATGCCGTGTTCTTCATCGCCTGCCTGCTGCTCGTGATCGTGTGGGTCCCGAGTTACTTCGTGTTCGGGAGCCTGAACACCTGGCAGCTCGTCATCAACACGGCAACCACGATCGTCACGTTCCTGTTGGTCGCGCTGCTTCAGAACTCGCAGAGGCGCAACGAGCTTGCCGTCCACGAGAAGCTCGATGCGCTCGCCGACGGGCTCGCCGACCTGATGGAGCACATCTCGAGCGACGACGAGTCGCTTCGGCACGACATGGTCGATCTCCGCCGCGCTGTGGGGATCGAGCAGACCGACTAGGCCTGTTCGGAGGCCGGCGTCGTGCACGGAGGCGCGGCCGGGGCTCGTCCGAAGGAGAGTCGAGCTCGAGCCGTTGACATCCGGCGCCGAAATGCCCGAGAATCAGGGAGCTGCGGCGCGGCCTCGACCGCCTTCCCCCCAAGGGTCGGGGTCGCGCCGCGTACCGCAGTTCGCCGCCGGGCGCGTTCTAGATGACGTGCCTCGACAGGTTGTGGACAGCTGAGTAGGTCATCCGGGTCTCCTTCGAGGCTGTGGGTCTGCGAAGGCTCACAGTCGAAGGAGGACCCGGATGGTGCTTCACCGTAACGCTCGTCTCGGACTTGCTGGCCGGCGGGCGCTGGTCGCTGATGTGGAAGGCGGCTTGTCTTGTCGGCTGCGGCGAGACGTCGCGGCGTCTCGCCGACGACCGCGTGTAAGTGGTGGCGTCGCTGGTCGACGGCCACGCTCGAGCAGCGTCGGTCGCTTGTCTGTCTCGAGGATCGCTCATCGCGGCCGCAGCGGATGCCGCGGCTATTGTCGCCGGTCGAGCAGGAGCGGATCTGTGCTGCCAGGCGCCGCTCGTGTTGGGGGCCGCGGCTGATCGCCGGCGAGGTCGGCCATCCCCACGCGACCGTCTGGAGGACGCTCAGACGGGCCGGGATCTCCAGGCCGCCACGCGAGCCGCGCGAGCAGCCGCGCTTGTACGAGTGGCCGTGCCCAGGTGATCTGCTCCACGTCGACAGCAAGCGCTTCGTCCGCTTCACCAGGCCCGGTCATGCCGTCACCGGCGACCGGCACGTGACCGGCGCCGAGAAGCGTCAGCGGGTCGGCTACGAGTGGGTGCACTCACTCGTCGATGATCATTCCCGACTCGCCTACAGCGAGCTCCACCGCGACGAACGGGCCGTCGACCGTGACCGGCTTCATCGAACGCGGCCTCGCCTTCTATGCGGCACACGGGATCGAGGCGAAGCGGCTGCTCTCCGACAACGCATTCGTCTACCGCCGCAACCGCTCACTCCGGAGTTGCTCGCCGAGCACGCGGTTCGAGCACCGCTTCATCCGCCCGCGCCGACCCGAGACCAACGGGAAGGTCGAGCGCTTCCAGCAGACCCTCAAACGCGAATGGGGGCTCGGACAGACCTACCGCTCATCCGACCACCGCGCGGCCGCGCTGACACACTGGCTCAACTACTACAACGAGCGCAGACCACACAGCTCGCTCGGCGGCCGCCCACCCATCAGCCGCGTCCACAACGTCCCGAGGCAGGACAGCTTGCGGCTGAGCCGGTCGAGCGCGTCGATCTCGTCGCGCGGGATCCTTCGAAGCTCTTCCGCGATCTGAGTGAGGTTTGTCATCGACTGGGCGCCGAACGCCTTGGCTGGACGCGTTTCCGGGCGATGCGGTGGGGGTAGCCCGAGGGCACGAGATCACCAACCGAAGGGAGATGGCCATGGCCACCGCAAAGCAGAAGGAGTCCGACAGCGATTTCGCGTTCCCCGAGGAGCGTAAGGAGCCGTTGGTCGACGCGAGTCACGTTCGGAACGCAGTCGCACGGTTCGATCAGGTCGAGGGTGTCACCGATCGCGAACGCGACGAAGCCTGGAGGAGAATTCGCCGCGCGGCAGACCGTTTCGGCGTCGAGATCGAGGCCGACGATTGGCGGGATCTCTTCGAGGGAGGGAAGGCGAAGAAGAGGTAGGCCCCGGGGCGTCAGGCCCCAAGCTCGCGGCGCGCGAGGGTTGTGGGCCCGGTAGGTACGGTTTTCGTATGACGCGCGCCGTCCGCCTCGCCAAGAACGAGACGTTCTTCCGGGAGGTGAACGAGCAGGCCGAGCGGGAGATCACAAGCTGGGGAGAGCAGCAGTTCTTTTGCGAGTGCTCGTCCCGCGGCTGCGTCGACCGAATCACGTTGACGAAGCCCGAGTACGAGCACGTCCGCGCCGAGAGCGACCAGTTCTTCGTCGTGCCGGGGCACGAGAACGCCGAGGTCGAGGTCGTGGTCGAACGCGTCGGCACCTACCTGATCGTCGCGAAGGTCGGAATCGCGGGAGCGTACGCCGACGAGACCGACCCACGCAAGTAAAGGGCGCAGCCGTCTTCCGGCGTATCACCGAAGCCCGGAGCGCGCTCTCTACAAGGCAGCCGGAGAAGAGCGAGGGGCCAGAGCGAGGGGACGGCCGGCCTTGCTCCATTCGATGTCGGCTGCGACGGATCACAAAAGAGCGAGGTTGGATTTGCCTCGTTTTCCGAAACAAGAGGGAGGTTGCTATGGCCTTTAACAACGTGGGCCCACTGACGTTCTTGGCGCCGGGACAAACGGCCTTTTGGAGCTTCAGCTACCCAGCTGATCACGGAACCCAGCTCGCCACTGCTGACATCAAGATCCCGAATCAGGGTGGCGTGCACGTGGCCGATCAGGAGCGCAAGCGGAAGGACAACAACGGCAACGCCGCCTACTTCGTCAACATCACGAACCAGGGGCCGGGCGGCTGTTTCCACAATCTCCAGGGTGGAGGCATGTCATGACCGAGGTAACGATCGTCACAGACTCCAAGGGGAAGCTGGTCGGGGCCGTCATGGGCCACACGCTCAGCTCCAAGCACGGGGACGTGGAGGCTCAGGTGTCGTTCGCGGACGGTCACAAGCTGCACAAGGTCAAGGTCGAAGACGACATGGCGACGATCACTGATGCAGCCGTGTTCCACGAACGGCTCCTGAAGCACATTCCGAGCTCCTGACGCGTTCTCGGGCCGGAATGCCCTGAGCTCCGACATGGACCTTGGAGCACCTGCACCGTCACGTTGGTGTTGGGGGAACTCGAGGGCGGTCGCGAAAGTGGGACCGGGCGTGCACCTCCGCCCGGCCCCACTTGGCCGCGGCTTCGCGAACGATTACGCCGGCCGGACGGATAGGCTGTTCTGGCAACGGGGCGGCCCGGATTTTGGCTCTACGTATTACGTAGGAAGGCTCCCCGGGTTGGACTCGAACCAACAACCCTTCGGTTAACAGCCGAATGCTCTGCCAATTGAGCTACCGGGGATCGTTCGGCGGGCGATTGTGCCCGAACGCGCCTCCTCCCGCCCTGGACACGTCCAGTATCCTTGCCGCCATGAGTCCGATTGCAGTGATTCTCCTGGCGGCTGCGATCGCGATCGTGGTGGCATGCGAGTGGCCTCGGCTGGGTGGGCGACTGGGAATCCCAAGCGCGAGTCTCGCGCGGCCAAGCGCCGCAGCAAGGCGAACCTCCGGGTCGTCACCTCGGACCACGAGGAGTTCGCGCGGTCGGTCGAGCGCGACCTCGCGGCGCTGCCCACGATCGACGAGCAGGACGCGAAGCGCCGCTAGCGGACGACGATCCTGCGCGCGCAGGGTGGTCGTGTTCGGCTTGATCGGCGCGACGTCCTCCATGTTCTTCAGCTCCTGGTAGTCGGAGGCGCTCGACGATCAGGAGGTGCTTCCCGGGCGCGGCGGCGATCGTCAGCCGGCCGTGACGGAACGTCCGCTGGACCGTGCGACCGTCGAGCGTGGCCCGGACCGACTCGCGGGTCGACGCCGGCGCCGTGGTCGAAGATCGAGACGACGACCTTCGCGTGCGCCCTCGAGACGATCCGTAGCTGGGGCGGGGTCGTGTCGTTGACCCAGAAGCGGAACGTGAACGGCCCTGGCCGCACTCCGGCGCGCGTGTCGAACACGATGTCGTAGGTGCCGTTCGCCGGCAGGATCGCGCCTGCGACCGACCGTGCTTCGCCGAACGAGCTCAGATACGGGTTGAGGTTCGTCGGGCAGCCCCGGGAAGCCGACGAGGTGGCTCTCGTCACCGTGGAAGACGACATGCGGGACGACATGGCCGGAGAGGACCGCGACGCCGAAGTTCGCGATCGGCTGGGTGACCTTGAAGCTGTAGACGACCTCGGGGCCGGGGTAGAGCGTGTCGCCGGCCGTCGGGTAGCGGTAGTGGTCGACGAGCGACTTGGCGCCGACGGTCGTCCCCTTGAAGGTCCCGCCGTGGGTCAGCGTGGTCGGCGGCTCGGTGCCGAGCAGCGGATGGCTCACCTCGACCCAGAACGGGATCCGCCGGGTGTCGGTCCCGCGGGAGAGCGTCACGAAGCCGGTGACGTCGCCGTCGACCGCCGAGTGGTCGACGGTGGCCGTCACGGCGAGCCGGCCGGGAACCGAGACCGAGTCGTCGACCGACACGCTCACGCCGGCGTGGGGCGACTGCAGCGAGGCGTTGACGAGCCACGTTCCCGAGCCGCCGCCGGCGTCGGCGAGATCGACGGGGATCGTGCCGCCGTTGACCGGGAACGAGAGCGAGCGTCGGCGCGGCGAAGAACAGCGGGTCGTCGGCACGGACGAGGTTGATCAGGCCGCCGCCCTCGCGAAGCACGGAGACCTCCGGCCGCGGTTGTCCCGGACGGGGGTCCCGGTCTGCACGAGCGCCGACTTGATCTGCGCGACCGTCCACGACGGGTGCCGCTGCTTCAGGAGCGCCACGCGCGCCCGACGACCTGCGGTGCCGCCATGCTCGTCCCGGACATCGCGCCGAACGGCCCGCGCCTGGTTCACCGGCAGGGACGAGGTGATCGCGACACCCGGCGCGGCGACGTCCGGCTTCAGCTGGAGCGAGACCGGCGTCGGCCCGCCCGAGGAGAAGTCTGCGATCGTGCCCGCGAGCGTCGTCGCCGCGACCGTGATCGCACCCGGCGCATTCGCCGGCGAGCTGATCGAGCCGTAGCCGTACTGGTCGAACTGGTTGTCCGGCTGCGATCACCGGGCACGACGCCGGCCGCTCGCCGCCGCGTCGATCGCCGAGACCACGAAGTCGCGCTCCGGCGAGATCTCCGGCTCGCCGAGCGAGAGGTTGATCACGTTCATCCCGTCTGCCACCGCTGCCTCGATCGCCGCCGCGATCTGCGGCCGAGTTCCCGTCGAGGCCGAAGCCGGGCGTCGGGATCGTCAGCGCCTTGTAGTTGCCGAGAAACGCGTCGGGCGCGACGCCGGAGAGGAAGAGCGCGCCGTCCTGGGTGTTGTGGTCGCCGGCGGCGATCCCGGCGACGTGCGTCGCATGGAACGAGCCGTTCTGCGACGGGTCGAACGGCGCCCTGGCGAACGCGTAGCTCGGCGAGCTCGGCGCGAACACCCGCTGCACGATCACCTTCGGCGTCGTCTTCGACGTCAGCCCCTTCGGGAACCCGGGCGGGTACGAGAACGTCGACGGATCGAAGAAGACGTGGCGGGCGTCGATGCCGTCGTCGATGACCCCGATCTTCATGCCCTCGCCCGCCGTCGCAAGGCCGGCGCCCCAGAGCTTGTCGGCGCCGATCACCTGCGGGCCCTGGTTCAGCTGGTTGGCGTGTGCGACCGTCGTCCGGGTCACCGCGAGCTCGTGGTAGGCGACGTTCGGCCAGACCTTCGCGATCCCGGGGATCGACGTGAGCTGTCCGACGTCGCGCGGTGGGGACCACGAGCGCGAACCCGTCGGCAACGAGCCGGTAGCGGTAGACGATCCGCACGCTCGGGATCGCCTGCTCGCAGCCGCGACTCGGCGCGGGCCTGGACGGCTGCGATGCTCGGCGCGTCCCGCGGGCGGAGGTGACCGAGCGAGCGACGAGCGACGGCGCGTCCAGGGTGACGATGACCTCGTCGTCGGCACGGAGCCCGCGGCGACGCCGCTGCCCGCGAGAGAGGAGGCCGCGGCGGCGGCCGCACAGAACGAGGAGTGAGGGCGAGGCGTCTCAGAGTGCGGATGAGAGGACTTGAACCTCCACGTCCAAAAGGACACACGGACCTGAACCGTGCGCGTCTACCAATTCCGCCACATCCGCTGGCGAAGCCAGTCTACCGAGCGGCTCTGCAGCGGCGATTCCGCCGGTACCATGGCGCCGGTGGGCAAGGAGAGGCTTCAGACGCTGCTCGAGAGCGCGTTCCCGGATGCATCCGAGGTGCAGGTGATCGACCGCGGCGGCGGCGACCATTTCGAGGTCCGCGTCACCGCGCCCGACTTCGACGGCCTCTCGCGGATCCAGCAGCACCAGCTCGTCTACAAGGCGCTCGACGAGCCCTGGAGCGACGGGAGCATCCACGAGCTGCGGATCAACACGAAAGGGAGTGCGACATGAGCAGCAGCGAGACCGTGAGCTACACCGAGAAGATCCAGGAGGTCATCGACGGCTCGGACGTCGCGCTCTTCATGAAGGGCACGCCCGAGATGATCATGTGCGGCAACAGCGAGCGCGCGCTCGGGGCGCTGCGCCGCGCCGGCGCGCCGATCACGGCCGTCGACGTCCTGCTCGACATGCAGATCCGCGAGGACCTCTCGGCGATCTCGGGCTGGCCGACGATCCCTCAGGTGTTCGTCAAGGGCGAGCTGATCGGCGGCGCGGACATCGTCGAGGAGATGGAGCGCTCGGGCGAGCTCGAGCAGACGCTCGTCGACAAGCTCGGCGAGAGCTACTGGGACGCTCGCGGCGAGACGACCGATCGCCATCGTCGAGCGCTTAGCCTCGCTACGCGGCCAGGATCGCCAGCACCTCGTCGGCGTGCGTGGCAGGCTTGACGTCGTAGAGCGCCCTGATCACGTTCCCGTCCGGGGCCGATCACGAAGGTCGAGCGGCGGATCCCCATGTACGTGCGCCCATAACGCGTCTTCTCGACCCAGACGCCGTACTCCTCGGCCGTTTCGTGGTCGGGATCTTCGACCAAGTCGACCTCGATTCGTCCAGGGGTTTCGTCCCAGAGGATATTGAGTTACCGTTTGCCCAGAGGGGGCACGGCACAGGAGGCGTGAGTGATCGGCGAACGGTGGGCAAGAGGCGGAGTCGCGCTGCGCGTGGCCCTGGTTGCTCTCATCGCGCTCGTGCTTGGGCCGGCTGCCGTGGCCAGGCAGCAGGCCGACGAGTGGACCCTCGCCGTCAACGCGCCGAGCAGCGTCACGACGGACACGCAGTTCAACGTGTCGGCCAGCGTCGCCTACACGTACTCGACGAACAACGCCAATATCGTGCTGAACGTGCAGCTGGCGGATGCCGCGACCGTGGTCAGCTACGACGATCACACCCACTGCACGAATCCGACGGTGACAAAGGTCGCGAACTGCACGTTCCCGCTCCTCTCGGGAACCGCCACCGTGAACTTTACGTTGCGTGCTCCGTCGACCCCCGACACGAACCTTCCGATACTCGCCAACACGGCTAACGGGTTTGCCAGCCCGAGCCCGCCGACGGGCGCATCCACCAACACACTCGTCGTCGCGCCGCCGCCCTCGATGACGATCTCGGCCGTTCCGAACTCCTCGCAGGTCCCCGCCGGGAGGCCAGGCCTCCTTCTCCGTTACCGCGACGAACACCGGCGCCTCGCCGATCGCCAACGTCTGGGTTTCCGGCTCGCTCGGCCTGAACTGGTCGGGCGGATCGATGAGCCAGACCGGCGGGCCGTCGTTCACCTGCACGCAACCCGACGCGTTCGATACGAACTGCTTCCTGACGAGCCTTGCGGCCGGGGCCTCGGCGGCGTTCACCGAAACGGCGACCGCGTCGCCGGGCGCAGGGGTCGGAACGATCCTGAACACCCGCTATACGGTGTACCTCGGTGCATCTCCCGGCGGGACGGCGTATACCACCACGGCGTCCAGCGTTCAGGTCGTTGCAGCGGCGCCCCCCGCGCAGACTACGACGACGACCGCGCCCACGACGACTGGTCCCCGCGCGCCCTCGATCACGACTTCGACATCGACGACGACGACGACCACTCACGACGTCGACGACGCCCCCGGCCTCGAGCTCGACGCCGACCACGACGTCCCCGTCGCTGCACTGCCGGGTGCCTGCCGTGGCCGGCCGAACGCTCGCCACCGCCCGGACGCGCGCCGGCAACGACGGCTGCAGGCTGGTGCTCTCGTACGTCTACAGCCGGAGGGTGGCACGGGGCCGGGTGATCCGGCAGTCACCGGGCGCCGGCGCGGTGCTGGCACCGCGGGGAAAGGTCACATCGTGATCAGCCGCGGTCCACGTCCGAAGCGCCGATAGGCCGCTGTGCGCCTCGATCGCGAACGCGTCTCCCGGACAGCGAGCGCGCGGTCGGGGCGCTGCGCCGCGTCGGCGCGCCGATCACCGCCGTCGACGTCCTGCTCGACATGCAGATCCGCGACGATCTCTCGGCGATCTCGGGCTGGCCGACGATCCCTCAGGTGTTCGTGAAGGGCGAGCTGATCGGCGGCGCGGACATCGTCGAGGAGATGGAGCGCTCCGGCGAGCTCGAGCAGACGCTCGTCGACAAGCTCGGCGAGAGCTACTGGGACGCGCGCGGCGAGACGACGATCACCATCGTCGAGCGCTGAGCCCCGCTACGCGGCCAGGATCGCCAGCACCTCGTCGGTGTGCGTGGCAGGCTTGACGTCGTAGAGCGCCCTGATCACGTTCCCGTCCGGCCCGATCACGAAGGTCGAGCGGCGGATCCCCATGTACGTGCGCCCATAACGCGTCTTCTCGACCCAGACGCCGTACTCCTCGGCTGTCTCGTGGTCGGGATCGGCGAGCAGGCCGAACGGCAGCTCGAAGTCGCTCTTGAACTTCCGATGGGAGGCCACCCCGTCGGGCGAGACGCCGAGCACCACCGCACCGGCCCGCTCGAACTCGGCCCACGCGTCCCGGATCCCGCACGCCTGCGTCGTGCACCCTGACGTGTTGTCCTTGGGATAGAAGTAGAGGACGACGGGCTTCCCCCGCAGCGAGCCGAGCGTGACCGTCTCTCCGCTGTCGCTCTCGAGCGAGAACTCCGGCGCGGGCTTGCCCTCTTCGACCACGAAGTCCTCCTCTCGTCCGAGCGTGTCTCGCGCGCGTAAGCAACCTTCCGACGAACTCCGCGCTACGATCCGTCCGGAGAACCTAGCGGCGGGAGACTCGTTGCTGAAGAGGTCACCATCTACAAAGCTGATGTTCGGTGCCGCAGTGGCGGTGTTCGCGTTGGTCGCCGGAATCGCCGGCGCCGGCCTCATCTCCACGCCTGGCGTTCATAACGGCGTCATCACGGCGTGCATCGAACCGGGCGCGAAGGGCAACGCTGCCACGGCAGGGGAGCTGAACGTGTCGGCGTGCGCGAAAGGCGCGAAGAAGATCTCATGGAACATCGTGGGGCCGAGAGGGTCAGCCGGCCCGGCCGGTCCACCCGGAAGCCAGGGGCCAGCAGGTGCGAAGGGCGCGACGGGTGCTACGGGGACCTGCTGGTGCGAGAGGCGTGGGCGGCCCCGGTGCGGTCGGGCCTGCCGGTGCGATAGGCCCGAAGGGCGATGCAGGCGCAATGGGGCCGACGGGCGCGACCGGCCCGGGCAACACCATCCAAACCGGTAGCGGGACGGTAGTGACGGTCCCACAGTCGACGGACTACATCGCTCCCTCCACGGGGACGGCCCCGACGGTCACCGTCGGGGGTGCGCACACCGTGCTCCTGACGATCACGGCGACCTGCACGACCGCGGACGTCCAGTCGGGCTGCTACATGAGCTTCACAGCCAGCGGTGGTGCAACGCTCGCCGGTGACGACACACGCGCTGCCGGAATTGCGAAAAACAGCGCTGCTTCCGGCGGACCATCGTTCACAGGCAGCGCGTCCTTCGTGGTGACGACCACGGGCACGACAACCTTCACCGGGGTGTACAAGTCGACCGTCGACGGATCGGTGTTCAACGCCAGCAGCATCATCGCTCAGGTCTATCCGTAGTCGGCACACCGATTCGGCTTCATAAGACGTCTGGGTTTCCACTGCGCGCTTCAGATCGCGAACGCGTTCTCCCGGTAGGTTGAGGGCGCAATGCTGACCGTCCACCACGTCAACGCCGTCCTCGTGATCGCGGCCTGCGTCGTCGCAGGGATCCTCGCGCTCGTGGCCCGTCGGCGGGGCGCCGGGCAAGGAGTGACCCACGCGATCTCGCTCGCGCAGACGCTCGTCGTCGCGCAGGTGCTCTTCGGCTTCTTCCTTCTCGCCCAGCACCACCGCGCTCATGACCGGCTGCACTACGCCTACGGGATCTTCGCGCTGCTCGCGGTGTTCGCACCGTTCCTCTACGCCCCCTCCGACCCGCGCGCCCGGCTGCTCTGGTTCGCGATCGCGCTGTTCCTCGCCGCCGCGCTCGGCGTGCGCGCGTATATGACCGCAACTTGAGCCGCGTTCCCTCGTTCTGGCGCGGAATGGCGATCATCGCGCTGGTTGCGGCGGTGATCGTGGTCCTCGATCAGGAGCGCTCGCTCACGACCGCCTCGACGCTCATCCGGTTCGGGTTCTACATCGCGATCGCGTTGGCCGCGTACCTGATGTGGCGCGACTTCGGGAAACGCGAGATCGAGCTGTGGCCGCGGCGCCAGCAGGTCGTCTTCTACGGAGCGGTGGGGCTCGCGCTCGTCGACCTCGGCTGGTACTTCGCGAGGCCGCTCTCGGGGCGTGACCTCCTCGCGTTCTTCCTCGTGCTCGCAGCGTCCGTCTATGCGTGCGTGCGCACGTGGCGCGACCAGCACCGCTACGCGTGAACGCGCGACCCGACGCCGTCGAGGCGATCGAGAGCGGCACGGACGTCCATCAGCTGGCCCACGAAGATCGGGGTGTCCCGCTCCGTCCAGCGTGACGCCTCCGACTCGCGGAGCCGGGCCATGAGATGCATGAAGTCGGCCGGCTCGTCACACTCGAACACGGTCATGTACTCCTGGTCGTCGATCCCGAACGAGTAGGTCGTGTGGTTGTTGATCGTCTCGAACTCGTGACCGATCCGCATGTGCTCCTCCATCGCCGCCTGCCGCTCCTCCTTCGGCAGGAAGTACCAGGGACGCACCTTCACGAACGGGTAGACGACGCAGTAGGGCTGGTTCTGCGGGACGATCTTGCGCGCCCGGCTCGCCTTCGTGTACTGCGACGCCTTCGACGTCGCAAGATAGGAGTACGGCGTCTCGAGCCAGGCTGCGAGCGGCGTCCCGTTGAGCGCCGCGCCGAGCTCGCCGAGGTCCTCGTAGCTCCGGGCGATCTTCCAGAGGAAGAAGTCCGTGTCGGGTCGCACCCCCGTCGTCGAGTAGGCCCCCAGGTAGTCGAAGCGCGGAGCGAGGTCCTCGACGACCTCGACGAACGCGTCCTTCCCTGCGGCGCGCTCCTCGACCGGAAGCAGCCGCCACTCGGGCCTCACCCGGAAGAACGTGTACGCCAGGTACTGGCCCTCGAACTGCGTCTGCTGCTCGCTCACGAGCCGCATTTTACCTGGCCCTCCTCCGCGGCCCGGGCAGCAGCGGCAACCTGACCGAGGCTCCGCTTGGGCGTTCCGTTGGGATAGAAGAGACCGGTCTGGAGCCCGGTGAGCGCCGACTCGTCGGTGACGTGGAAGAAGACGAGCATCCGCACGAGCGGCTGGCAGGAGGCCAGGTGGATCGCGGTGACGTAGTCGTCGGCCTGCCTCCCCTCGCTCACCGGCCGGATCGAGGGCGGCCGCACCCCCGAGTAGAGGTCGAGCTCGGAACGCGGGATCTGGGTCTGGATCCCGTACTCGCCGTACACGATCGGCGGCGGCTTTCCGAAGGCATCGGTGAGCAGGCGCACGAGCTTCGGGTAGTCGGCGATCCCGATCGACGTCGAGTGCGGGTCGGCGGCCGTCGGCGGCACCGAGGAGTTCGGCGGGTACGGGTGGATCGAGAAGAGGTCGAAAGGTGGATGGGCGAGGCCGCTTCGGCCGTAGAGCGCGCCGAGATCCTCGATGAAGCGCGTGGGGGAGTGGGTCTGCTTCCGGCCGCCCGGCCGGTCGTTGCCGCGCGCGGCCAGCGAGGCGCCGATCACGGTGAGCTGCGGGCTCGCGGCCTTCACCGCCGGGTAGGCCTCCTGCAGGAGCTGGAAGTACCCTTCGGCCGCCGCGTCCGAGCCGCCCGGGCCGAACTGCGGCAGCCAGAACAGGTTCGAGTTCGGCTCGTTGCCGAGGCTCAGGTAGCGGAGCTCCGGAAGCTGCCGCGCGAGCGAGGCTGCATACGCGGCGAAGGCGTCTCGGGCACCCGCTGTCGAAGGCGTCTCGCCGCTGAAGGAGTAGACGGCGACGATCGGCTGGATCCCGATCCGCTGCGCGACGTCGACGGCGGTGCGCAGCCGGTACACCTCCTCCGCGGACGGCGCCCGGGCGTCCCGCGTCCAGATCGAGCTGAGGACGATCACCTGGAAGCCGGCCCGTCGGGCGAGCGCCATGTTCCCGCCGGGGTCGGCCCACTTCGCCGAGTCCTCGACGCCGCCGACGACGAGGTGCCGGTGGCCGCCGCCGCACCCGGCGAGGAGGAGCGCGACGACTCCGGCCGCGACGATGAGAACGATCCGCGAGCACCGCATCTCGAGGGGATTCCATCACGAACGGCCGGCCGGATTCCGGCTGTACGCTGGGTCGGTGCCGTCCGAACGGGTCAGTGCCGAGCTGAAGCGGCTCCCGGCAGGCCCCGGGGTCTACCTCTTCCGCGACGCCGCCGACGAGGTGCTCTACGTCGGCAAGGCCAAGTCGCTGCGCCCGCGCGTGCGCCAGTACTTCCAGGCCGGGCGGAGCGACAACCGGCTCGGGATGGACACCCTCGTCGGCCGGGTCGACCGGATCGAGACGATCGTGACCGGCACCGAGGTCGAGGCGCTCCACCTCGAGCAGAACCTCGTGAAGCGCCACCGGCCGCCGTTCAACGTTCGGCTCCGCGACGACAAGTCGTTTCCGTACATCGCGGTGACCCTCGAGGACGAGTACCCGCGCGTGATGTTCACGCGCAAGCGCCATCGCCGCGGCGTCCTCTACTTCGGCCCGTACGCCAATGCCAAGAAGGTGCGGGAGACGCTGGACGTCCTGAACCGGGTCTTCCGCTACCGCCCCTGCGAGGGGCCGAAGCCCGGCCGGCGAAGCGGGATCCCGTGCCTCGACTTCCACATCGAGCGCTGCCTGGCCCCGTGCGTGGGATACGTCTCGAAGGAGGCCTACCGTGAGGTGATCGACGGCGTCGTCGAGTTCCTCTCGGGCAACGACAAGCCGATCCGGGCCGAGCTCGAGCGCCAGATGCGGGACGCGGCTGCCGACGAGCGCTTCGAGGACGCGGCGCGCTACCGCAACCGGCTCCACGCGGTCGAGCGGCTGGCCGAGCGGCAGGCGGTCGAGCGGGCCTCGATCGGGACGATCGACGTGATCGGCGTCGCCGTCGGCCACGACCGAGCAGCGGTGCAGGTCTTCCCGCTCCGCGGCGGCCGGATGGTCGACCGCTACTCGTTCCACCTCGAGAACGCGGCCGGCGACGAGCCGCTGGAGGTGCTCGAGGGGTTCTGCCTCGAGTACTACGGCACGGCGCCGTCGATTCCGCCTCAGATCCTCGTGCCGCGAGGGCTCGGCGACCTCTCGACGCTCGAGGGGTTCCTCTCCGAGCTTCGCGGCTCGCGGGTCGAGGTTCGGGCGCCCGAGCGGGGCGAGAAGCGACGCCTGCAGGAGCTCGCCCAGCAGAACGCCGAGCTCGCGCTCTCGAGCGAGACGCTCGTCGCCGAGACCAAGCGGCTGCGGCGAGTCGAGGCCCTCGAGGAGCTGCGGGAGGTCCTCAACCTGGAGGCCCTGCCGATCCGCATCGAGTGCTTCGACATCTCCAACATCCAGGGCACCGAGATCGTCGGCTCCATGGTGGTATTCGAGGACGGCGTGGCGCGAAAGGCCGACTACCGGAAGTTCACGGTCCGAGGGCAGACCGGCCAGGACGACTTCGCGGCGATGGGCGAGGTCGTGTCGCGGCGGTTCGCGCGCCTGGCCGCGGGCGTCGCAGCGGACGACTACGACGCGTCGTTCGGCGCCACGCCGAACCTGGTGGTGATCGACGGGGGCAAGGGCCAGCTCGCGGCGGCGCTCGAGTCGATGGCCGCCTACGACCTGCCTCGGGTCGCCGTCGTCGCACTTGCCAAGCGCGTGGAGGAGGTGTTCCTGCCGGGGCGGTCGAGCCCGGTCCGCCTGCCCGACCACTCGCCGGGCCTCCAGCTTCTCCAGCGGCTGCGCGACGAGGCCCACCGGTTCGCGATCACGTTCCACCGCTCGCGCCGGGACGCGGCCGCGCGCGAGTCGATGTTCGATCAGCTCGACGGAGTCGGGCCGGCACGGCGGCGGGCGCTGCTGCGGCACTTCGGCTCGGCCGAGCACGTACTGAGCGCCACCGCGGAGGAGCTCGAAGGGGTCCCCGGCGTCCCGGCGAAGACGGCGCGGAGCATCTACGCGCAGCTGCACCGCGCGGGCCGTGCCTGAGCGACGATTCGACGATGAGCAATCGCAACCGAGCGAGGAGTCGCCGCGCCGGCACGGGAGCCGCCCTCGTAGAGCCGTCGCCGGCGGCTCGTCAGGCGAGCCGCGCGGCGTCCGAGCCCGGAGCCGCGCCATCCGGCCCCGATCGGGACGTTCCCGGGATTCGAGCGTGAGGCCGTCGTGGGTGCAGGTCTCGTCGCCCTCGTGGCATTTGCGGTCTACGCGCTCACCGTCGAGCCGTCGGTGCCGACCGGCGACAGCGGCGAGCTGATCGCGGCTGCGACCGTCCTCGGGGTCGCACATCCGCCGGGATACCCGCTCTACATGCTGCTCGGGCATCTCGCGACGCTGCTTCCGGGAGGCTCGCCCGCCCTGCGCATGAATCTCCTCTCGGCGCTCCTCGACGCGGTCGCCGTCGGCGTCGTCTTCCTCGTGATCCACCGGCTCGTCTCGGTCCGAGCGGACGGCACCGCCGTGGCCTCGCGCCGCTCGACGCCCCTCGTCGCCGCGGCCTGCGGCTCCCTGCTCCTCGCCTTCTCGACGCTCTTCTGGGCCTATTCGGTCGTCGCCGAGGTGTTCGCGCTGAACAATCTCCTCGCAGCACTGCTCCTGCTGATCGGCATCGAGTGGTGCCGCCGGCCGGAGCGCAAGTGGCTCCTCCGGCTCTTCATGCTCCTGTTCGGGCTCGCGCTCTGCGACCAGCAGACGATCGTGCTGCTCGTTCCCGCCTTCGCCGTCCTCGCCTGGCAGGGATGGGCGCTGCTGCCGCCGGCCTCGGGGCGGCTGCGGATCTCGGCCCGAGACCTCGGCCTCGCGCTCGGCGCGTTCGCCGTCGGCCTGCTGCCCTACGCCTATCTCCCGATCGCGGCGTCGGCGAGCCCGGTGCTGAACTGGGGCGACCCGTCGAGCCTTCACCGCTTCTACGTCGACGTCTCGCGAGGCAACTACGGCACGACGACCCTCGTCAGCGGGCAGTCAGGGTCGGTCGGGGAGAATCTGCGCGTGATTCTCGTCGACCTCTCGCAGGGGTTCGTCTTCGTCGGTATCGCGCTTGCGATCGCCGGGCTCGCCTGGTCGTGGCGGCATCGCCGCGCCGAGGGCCTCGCGCTCCTCACCGCGTTCCTCGTGGCCGGCCCCGTGTTCATGGCCGTGACGCATGCCGGCCTCTCCGGACGAGCTGACGAAGGGGATCGTCGCCCGCTTCTACATCCTCCCGAGCATCCCCCTGGCGATCCTCGCCGGCCTCGGCGCATGGTGGTGCCTCGGCGTCGCCGAGAGGGTCCGCGTGCCGCGCCGTGGGCTCGTCACGGGGATCGCGGCGGTCGCACTGCTCCTCGTACCCGTCGCGGCCGCCGCCGCGCACCTCTCGACGAACGACCAGAGCGGGAACCGCGTCGCCGTGAACTACGGCGAGGATCTCCTGGGCCCGCTCGCGCCGAACGCCGTCCTGCTCATGCGCGGCGACGAGAACTACGAGAGCGTCGCCTACGCCCAGGTCGTCGACCACTTCCGGCCCGACGTCGTCGCGCTCGACACCGAGCTGCTGAAGCTTCCGAGCTACGTCGACCAGGTGGAGCGCGACCACTCCGACGTGGTGATCCCCTTCCGCGCCTACGACGGTGGGGCCGCGACGTCGCTCAACGAGCCTCGTCGGCGCGAACCTCGCCACGCATCCCGTGTACGTGGCCGGGCAGCAGGTCGAGAAGAGGTTCGGAGCTCCCTTCTCGCGCGTCCACTACGGGCTCGCCGACCGGCTCGAGAGGAAGGGCAGCGTCCCCGATCCCTATGCGGTGATGCGGGCCAACGCGTCGCTCTTCGAGCAGCTTCGCTACCCGGCGAAGAGCTACCCGGCGACGAGTTGGGAGTCGGTGATCGCGAGGGACTACGGCGAGGCGGCGCTCAGCGTGGCCTTCGCGCTCGCGGGAGGCGGCGCGGCGCGGGTGCCGGAGGCCGAGAAGATGTATCGCAAGGCGATCCTGCTCGCGCCGACGGAGGCCGTGGCCTACAAGAACCTCGGGACTCCTCCTGTACCGGCACGGCGGCGACGCGTCGGAGGTCGCCTCGCTGTGGAACAGGTACCTCGAGCTCGATCCGATCGGAGTCCCGACGTCCGACGGATCCGGGCCGCGCTCGCCCGGCTGAAGGGCACGCGATGAAGCGCGTGGCCGCGAGGCGGGTCGCGCTCCTCCTCCTGGTCGGTCTGCTCGCCGGTTGCGGCGGCGGGTCGAAGACCACGACGGCGACCACCACGACCACGACCCCGGCGGGCGCGACGTCCGGCCCGGCGGCTGCGATGCAGGCGCTGATCGCCGCGAGCCCGAGTCTCGCGGGCACGGTGAAGGTCCTCTTCGACAGCGGCGACTGGGCTGTCGTGCAGTCGTCGCGCGGGAACAGGGCGCACGCGGTCGTCTTCCGCTTCGACGGGAGCAAGTGGGTGCCCGACCAGAGCGGGAAGGTCAAGGTCGGGATTCTCGGCCCTCAGCCGGGGGCCACCTCCCCGCGCGCTCGCCCAGATCGCGATCGGGATCTCGTCCAAGCTGCCGTTCGTCGACTCGGGTCTCTGGATCGACGGCAAGGAGCTCCTCGAGAAGGGCGGGGGGACCGCCACGAAGGGCACGATCTACGGCGCCCCGGTGAAGCGGCCCTCCAGCCCGGCACGCATGTCGCAGTCGGCTATGCGCGGAACATCGCGAACGGCACTGCGGTCGCCTGGGTGTTCAAGACCGCATAGCCTCGAGCTCGTGCTCGAGCTGCGACCGAACTGCGAGCTGTGCGACCGGGACCTCCCGCCCAGGCCGACGCGCGCATCTGCAGCTACGAGTGCACGTTCTGCCCCGACTGCGCCGAGAACGTCCTCCACGACGTGTGCCCGAACTGCGGCGGCGGGTTCGTGCCTCGGCCGATCCGCCCGGCGAACGCCTGGCGCGAGGGGACCGGGCTCGCGCACGACCCGCCCGGGACGACGCGCCGCACCCCGTCGTACTCGCCCGGAGGAGACTCGACCGCGCTGTGCTCGAGACGCGCTTCGTCGCCGTGCCTCCGAGCTCGAGTCGCGTCTAGGTAAGACGCGCTCGGCCGTGTAGACCCCCGGCCGCCGCGCGCAAGCTCCAGTCGACGTGCAGGAACACGCTGCCCGGGCCGAGCGCGACGATCCGTCAGGCACGGTGTTCGACGCCGGTCAGCTCGGTGAAGAGCTCGATGTCCCGCGGTGACCTGCCGCGCGAGCGTGCCGATCCGACGTCACTACTCGTCGAGGAACGGGTAGCGGTAGTCGGTCGGCGGGATGAAGAGATCCTTGACCGTCCGCGGCGAGACCCAGCGGATCAGGTTCCAGATCGAGCCGGCCTTGTCGTTCGTGCCCGAGGCGCGCGAGCCGCCGAACGGCTGCTGGCCGACGACCGCGCCCGGTCGGCTTGTCGTTGACGTAGAAGTTGCCGGCCGCGTAGCGGAGCCGGTCCGAGGCCTCCTGGACCGCGGCTCGCGGTCCTCGGCGAAGACCGCGCCGGTCAGGCCGTACGGCGCCGACGAGTCGATCAGGTCGAGCGTGTCGTCCCACGCTTGACTCGTCGTAGACGTACGCCGTCACGACCGGCCCGAAGAGCTCGTCGCGGAGCAGCCGGAAGTCGGGGTCGCGCGTCTCGATCACGGTCGGCTCGACGAAGAAGCCCTTCGAGTCGTCGGTGCCGCCGCCGACCACGATCTCCGTCCCCTCGTGCTCGCCGCGCCTCGGCGATCGCCTCGGCCTGCGTCCTGAACGAGGCGGAGTCGATCACGGCGCCCATGAAGTTCGAGAAGTCGGCGACGTCGCCGACCTTGATCGTCGCGACCTCCTCGGCGAGCCGCTCCCGCAGCGCCGGCCAGAGGTTCGACGGGCGCGTAGACCCGCGACGCCGCCGAGCACTTCTGCCCCTGGTACTCGAACGAGCCGCGCACGACCGCGGTCGCGACGGCGTCGAGGTCGGCGGAGGGGTGGGCGACGATGAAGTCCTTGCCGCCCGTCTCGCCGACGATCCGCGGGTAGTTGCGGTAGTGGTCCATGTTCCCGGCGACCGTCCGCCACATCCCGTTGAACACGCCGGTCGAGCCGGTGAAGTGGATCCCGGCGAGGTCGCGGCTCGCGAGCGCCGCGTCGCCGATCTCGGCGCCCGGCCCGTAGACGAGGTTGATCACGCCGTCCGGGAGCCCGGCTGCCTGCCAGAGGCGCATCAGGTAGTGCGCGCGAGAGCATCGCGGTCGACGCCGGCTTCCAGAGCACGACGTTGCCCATCAGCGCCGCCGAGCTCGTGAGGTTGCCGGCGATCGCGGTGAAGTTGAACGGCGAGACGGCGAAGACGAAGCCCTCGAGCGGCCGGTACTCCATCCGGTTCCAGACGCCGGGGCCCGAGACGGGCTGCTCGGAGTAGATCCGGGTCATGAACTCGACGTTGAAGCGGAGGAAGTCGACGAGCTCGCAGGCGGCGTCGATCTCGGCCTGGTGCGCCGTCTTCGACTGGCCGAGCATCGTCGCCGCGTTCAGCGTGTCGCGCCAGGGGCCGGCGAGCAGCTCGGCGGCGCGGAGGAACACGGACGCCCGCTCCTCCCACGGCCAGCGCGACCAGTCCTTCCACGCCTCGGCCGCCGCCTCGATCGCCGCGGCGACCTGATCGGCGCCGCCCTGGTGGACGTCGGCGAGGACGTGCTCGCGGTCGTGCGGCATCACCGCCGGGCGCGTCGTGCCGGTGAAGACGTCCTTGCCGCCGATCACGAGCGGCACCTCGATGCGCTCGCCGGCCATCCGGTCGAGGTGGGCCTGCAGCGAGGCGCGCTCCGGGCTCCCCGGCTCGAACCCGCGGACGGGCTCGTTGCGGGCCGGCGGGACCTTGAAGATGCCGTGCGTGCCCATCAGTGGCACTCAGCTCCTGACGAGGTAGGTGGCGGTCACGAGCACCCAGATCATGAACCCGAGCGACGAGGCCCAGAAGGTCGAGCCGACGAACGTCCAGTCGGCCGCCGCCTCGCAGACGCCGAGGAGCAGCACCGCGACGCCGCCGGCGATGCCGGCCCGGCCGAACCACTTGCTCACCTTCCGCGCGCGAGAGCGCCGGCGAGCGAGGAGCCGATGATCACCGTCGCGGCGCAGGCCGCGGACGGCGCCGCGACGAGCGCGTCGTGCGAGGCGAGCGCGGCCGCCTGGAGCGCGAGCAGCGCGCCGCCGCCGAGCACGACGATGCGAGGCGAAGAACCCGTCCGGGTCGTAGCGGATGATGCGCGCGTGCAGGCTGCCGAGGAACCAGAGCAGCGCGAACGCGGCGCCGACGAAGAGCGCGCTCGCCGCCTGCGGGTGGTTCGTCCCGAGCGCGAGCGCGAGCACGCCGAGCGGCACGTAGACGTAGCCGAGCAGCGGCGCATAGGTCCGCATGAGGCTGTGACGTCCGGTCGCTGGGCGCGCGCCATGGCTGGACGACGGTATACAAGATCGTATGACCGCGCTCCGGCGCTCCTCCGGTACGCGGCCCGGGGTTCGGCGTGGGCGAGCTGTGGATGGCCGGACGGCCGCGTGCTCCACTCGCGAGCTTCCGCGAGCCCGGGCGAGAGCTCCCGCGAGCCGGCCCCTCGCCGCTCGCGGCGCGCCTCGCAGGCGTTCTTCGCCGGCGAGCCCGACGACTTCGCCGACGTCGAGCTCGACCTCGACGACGGCTTCTACGGCGACTGCGCCGCGCGCGCTGCGCGCCGTGCCGCGAGGCGAGGTCGTCACCTACGGCGAGCTCGCCGCGCTCGCCGGCCGTCCGGGCGCCGCCCGCGCCGCCGGCACGTTCTGCGCCCGGAACCGCCTCGGCGCCGTTCGTCCCGCTGCCACCGGGTCGTCTCGGCCGGCGGGATCGGCTCGTTCGGGTCGCTCGGGGTCGAGTACAAGCGCCGGATGCTGGCGCTCGAAGCATGTCGCTCTCTGACGAGCTGCGCGACGAGCTCGCCGCGATCGCGCCCGTCCGGCGCTGCTGCCGCCTCGCCGAGCTCTCGGCGCTCTGCCACGCCGCCGGGGCGTGGCACCTGCACGGCCACGGCGAGCTCGGGATCCACCTCGACCTGTCGAGCCCGGCGGCGGCACGCCGCGCCTTCGCGCTCCTCCGCGACCTCGGCGTCCGCTCGGAGATCCGCACCTATCAGCGCCGGGCGTTCGACCGCGCGACCCGCTACCAGCTCCACCTCGAGGTCGACGACCGGCGGCCGCGATGCTCTCGCGAGGCCGGGCGTGCTCTCGGCGAGCGGCGCGCCGCTCGAGCTCCCGCCGAAGCGGGTCGTCGGCCGGTCGTGCTGCCGCGGCGCCTACCTGCGCGGCGCGCTGCTCGGCGCCGGCTCGCTCTCGGGCCCGCGGGCGCCGCACCTCGAGCTGCGCGCGACGGACCGCGAGGGCGCCGGGCTCCTGGCGGAGATCGCTGCGACGCGAGGGGGTCGCGCTCAAGGTCGTCGAGCGGCCGGCCCACGCGGCGGCATACGCGAAGGGCGGCGAGACGATCGCCGATCTCCTCGCGCTCGCCGGCGCGAGCGAGACGCGCGCTCCGTCTCGACGAGCACGCCGTCCTCGCCGCGCACGCGCGCCGAGGCGAACCGGCTGGCGAACGCCGACGAGGCCAACGTGAAGCGCACGGTCGACGCCGCCCAGCGCCAGCTCGAGGCGATCGGGCAGCTCGACCTCGAGGCGCTGCCGCGAGGCCTCCAGGAGATCGCGGCGCTCCGGCTGAAGCACCCCGAGCTCTCGCTCGCAGAGCTCGCGGCGAGGTGCCGGCCGCCGATCACCAAGGCGGCGGCGCACCACCGGATGAGCGACGCCATCCTTCAGGCGTGCGGAGGAGGGGGAGCTCCGAGGACGAACTCCCCCTCTGTCATTCCACGCTCGGAACTCGGCGCCGAACGGGGTCTGAATCCGGCGTCGACAAAGCGTGGGCTCCGCGGAGGCAGTATCTCGCACCTTCCGCCACCGATTCCAGGGCATTTGCAAGCGATAATTGCGCCAGCCCGAGAGCCCCGGCACCCGAGCGTCGCGTCGGTGCGATACGGTGCGCGCTCGTGACGGGGGTGCGGCCGTTCGACGAGCTGACCCGGCGCTTGGCGGAGATCGCCGACCTCTCGCATGCCGCCGCGCTCCTCTCCTGGGACCAGCAGGTGATGATGCCGCCGGGCGGCGCCCCGGGCCGCGCCGAGCAGCTCGCGACGCTCGGCGCATCGCCCACGACCAGTTCACCTCCGCCGAGATCGGCGCGGCTGCTCGAGGAGCTCGAGCCCTTCGAGGCGGAGCACGAGTACGACTCGTTCGAGGCGAGCCTCATCCGCGTGACCCGCCGCGACTGGGAGAAGGCCCGCAAGGTCCCGTCCGAGCTCCGGGCCGAGATGTCGCGCGCGGCCGCGCTCGCGATCCCGGTCTGGGTCGACGCGCGCGAGCGCAACGACTTCGCCGCGTTCCTGCCGGCGCTCCGCGAGAACCTCGAGCTCCGCAACCGCTACATCGAGTGCTTCGACGGCGAGTTCGACGAGCCGTACGACGCGCTCCTCGACGACTTCGAGCCGGGGATGAAGACGGCCGAGGTGCGGACGCTCTTCGACTACCTCAAGGAGCACCAGGCGCCGCTCGTCAAGCGCGGTCGCCGGCGCCGAGCGGCCCGCCGAGGCAGCCGGAGCGGCAGCTTCCCGCTCGAGCTGCAGAAGCAGTTCGAGCTCGAGGTGGTTCGCCGCTTCGGCTTCGACGACGCGAACTGGCGGCTCGACCCGACGGTGCACCCGTTCGCGAGCGGCGCCGGCAGCCAGGACATCCGGCATCACGACCCGCTACTTCGACGACAACCTCGACGGGCTGTTCGGGACGATGCACGAGGCGGGCCACGGCCTCTACGAGCGCCAGGTCGACCTCCTGCTCGAGCGCACGCCGCTCGGCTCGCGGCGTCTCGCTCGGGCATGCACGAGTCGCAGAGCCGGCATGTGGGAGAACCTCGTCGGCCGCTCGCTGCCGTTCTGGCGCCACTTCTTCCCGCGGCGCAGGAGCTCTTCCCGGCCGCGTTCGCCGGCTACGACGTCGAGCGGTGGTACCGGGAGATCAACGCCGTCCAGCCGTCGCTCATCCGCGTCGAGGCGGACGAGGCGACCTACAACCTGCACATCATCCTCCGCTTCGAGCTCGAGCAGGAGATGATCGACGGCATCGTTCCCGCTCGAGAGCCTGCCCGGAGGAGTGGAACCGGCGGATGTGGGAGTACCTCGGCGTCGAGGTGCCCGACGACACGCGCGGCGTCCTCCAGGACACCCACTGGGCGATCGGCGCGATCGGCTACTTCCCGACCTACGCGCTCGGGAACCTGATCTCGGCCCAGCTGTGGGAGCGGATCCTCGTCGACCTGCCCGGAGCTCGAGGAGGGCTTCGAGCGCGGCGAGTTCGGCGCCCTGCGCGAGTGGCTCCGCGAGCACGTCCACCGCCACGGCCGCAAGTTCACGCCGGCGGAGACGCTGGAGCGCGCGATCGGCGCGAACAGCGATCGATCCCGAGCCGTACGTCCGCTACCTGCAGCGCAAGCTCGGCGCGATCTACGGCCTGCCGCTCGGCCCCTGACAGTTCGTCCGCCGGGATTTCGCGGCCCTGACTAGAGTCCTGGCCCATGGCGAAACTACAGGTGGGCATCAATGGCTTCGGCCGGATCGGCCGCAACTTCTTCCGCGCCTCGCTGACGCGCGACGCCGACTTCGACATCGTCGCGGCCAACGATCTCGGCGACGCGAACACGATGGCGCACCTCCTCAAGTTCGACTCGACGCTCGGCCCGTTCCCGGGCGACGTGGCCGATCGAGGACGGGGTGCTCCAGGCGGCGGGCCAGCAGATCAAGCTGCTCGTCGAGCGCGATCCGGCGCGCGATGCCCTGGCGCGACCTCGGGGTCGACGTCGTGATCGAGTCGACCGGCTTCTTCACCGAGCGCGAGGGCGCGCAGAAGCACCTCGACGCGGGCGCGAAGAAGGTCGTCATCTCGGCGCCGGCGACCGATCCCGACATCACGCTCGCGCTCGGCGTCAACGACGAGCAGTACGACCCCGAGAGCGCACCACATCATCTCGAACGCCTCGTGCACGACGAACTGCCTCGGCCCGATGGCCAAGGTGCTGAACGACTCGTTCGGGATCGAGAGCGGCTTCATGACGACGATCCACGCGTACACCGCCGACCAGCGGCTCCAGGACATGCCGCACGACGACCTGCGCCGCGCCCGCGCGGCGGCGATCAACCTGATCCCGACCTCGACCGGCGCGGCCAAGGCGATCGGGCTCGTGCTGCCGGAGCTCGCCGGCAAGCTCGACGGCGTCGCCGTGCGCGCCCCCGTGCCGACCGGCTCGGTGACCGACCTGGTCGCGATCCTCGGCAGGGACGACGACCGTCGCCGAGGTCAACGCGGCGTTCGAGGCAGGCGGCGGCGAGCGGCCCGCTGCCGGGTACCTGCAGTACTCGAGCGACCCGCTCGTCTCGTCCGACATCAACGAGTCGCCCTACTCGTGCATCTTCGACAGCAAGCTGACGATGGCGAGCGGGACGATGGTGAAGGTGTTCGGCTGGTACGACAACGAGTGGGGCTACTCGTGCCGGCTCGTCGACCTCGTGAACAAGCTCGCCGCGTAGCGCGATGCAGGCTTGCCGCGCTCCGCGGTCGGTCGAAGCCGACGTCGAGGGCAAGGTCGTCCTCGTCCGCGCCGACCTGAACGTCCCGCTCGAGAACGGCGCGTCGCCGACGACGCCCGCATCCGGGCCTCGCTGCCGACGCTCCGGCTGCTGCTCGACGGCGGCGCGCGCGAGGTCCGCGTCTGCTCGCACCTCGGCCGGCCGAAGACCGACGAGGATCGCGCCAGGTACGCGATGGCGCCGGTGCGCGAGCGGCTCGCCGAGCTCGTCGCCGACGACCGCGTGACGGTGCTCGAGAACACGCGCTTCGACCCCGGCGAGACACGAACGACGAGGGCTTCGCGCGCGAGCTCGCCGACCGGCTGCGACCTCTACGTCAACGACGCGTTCGGCTCGGCCCACCGCGCGCACTCCTCGACCGAGGCGGTCGCGCACCTGCTGCCCGCGTACGCCGGGCTGCTCCTGCTCGCCGAGCTCGAGAACCTCGGCCGCCTGCTCGGCGAGGTCGAGCGGCCGTTCGTGATCGTCTCGGGCGGTGCGAAGGTCGAGGACAAGGTCGGCGTGCTCACGCAACCTGGGCTCGCGGGCCGACCGGGTGCTGATCGGCGGCAAGATGGCCGAGGACGTCCGCGAGGTCGAACCCGTTCCCGTTCGAGGTGCTGCTGCCCGCGCGACGTCGTCGCCGCCGAGTCGTTCGCGGCCGACGCCGCGACGCAGGATGGTCGCCGTTCGACGACGCTCGCCGACGGCTGGCTCGGCCTCGACATCGGGCCCGCGACCCGCGACGAGTTCGCCGCCGCTGATCGCCGGCGCGAGGACCGTCTTCTGGAACGGCCCGATGGGCGTGTTCGAGTGGCCGCGGTTCGCCGAGGGGACCTTCGCCGTCGCCCGCGCGGTCGCCGAGCTGCGACGGCTTCACCGTGGTCGGCGGCGGCGACTCGGTGCGCGCGGTCTACGAGGCCGGGCGTCGCCGACCGGATCTCGTGGATCTCGACCGGCGGCGGCGCGTCGCTCGAGCTGCTCGAGGGCAAGGAGCTGCCCGGCGTGAAGGCGATCCCGGCGGCCTGAGCCGATGCTGATCGCCGGCAACTGGAAGATGTTCAAGGGGCCGGCCGAGGCCGGCGACGTTCTGCCGCGCGCTCCGCGAGCGCCGACCTCGGGCACGGTCGACGTCGTCGTCTGCCCGCCGTACGTGTCGCTGGCGGGCGCGGTGCAGGCGCTGGCCGGGACGGAGATCGGCGTCGCCGCGCAGAACGTCCACTGGGCCGACGAGGGCGCCTTCACCGGCGAGGTCTCGGCGCCGATGCTCCGCGAGCTCGGGGTCTACGGGACGATCGTCGGCCACTCCGAGCGACGGCAGTACTTCGGCGAGACCGACGAGACCGTCGTGCAGGCGGATGGACGCCGCGATCGAGCACGGCCTGCACGTGATCGCCTGCGTCGGCGAGACCGAGGCCGAGCGCGAGGCGGGGGAGACCGAGGCGGTGCTGCGCCGCCAGGTCGGCGCGATCGCGCGAGGGCGTCGACCGAGCACCGACGACCTGGTGATCGCCTACGAGCCGGTCTGGGCGATCGGCACCGGCAAGACGGCGACGCCCGAGATCGCCCAGGAGGCACACGCGTTCATGAAGTCGATCCTCGACGTGCCGGTGCTCTACGGCGGCTCGGTGAAGCCCGAGAACGCCGCGCGAGCTCGCCGCACAGCCCGACGTCGACGGCGCCCTCGTCGGCGGCGCGTCCGCTGCGATCTGGAATCGTTCGCCACGATTTGCCGCGAAGCTTCCCCTCGTAGCGCTCGTCATCCTCGACGGCTGGGGCTGCGCCCCGCCGGGTCCCGGCAACGCGGTCGAGCTCGCCGACACGCCGGTGCTTCGACGGCCTCTGGCAGCGCTACCCGCACACGACGCTCGAGGCCTCGGGCGAGGCGGCGGGGCTGCCGCCCGGGCCAGATGGGCAACTCCGAGGTCGGCCACCTCACGATCGGCTCGGGGCGCCGGCTCTACCAGGACCTGCATGCGCGTGAACTGCGCGATCGCCGACGGCTCGCTCGCTCGGAGCCCGGTGCTCCGGGCGGCGTTCGCGCGCGGGCGGCGCGTCCACCTGCTCGGGCTCGTCTCCCACGGCGGCGTCCACTCGCACATCGACCATCTCCGCGCGCTGCTCGAGCTCGCACCCGACAAGACCTGGATCCATGCGTTCACCGACGGCCGCGACGTCTCGCCGCACTCGGCGATCCCGACCTCGCGACGCTGCCGCAGGACCGCATCGCGACGTCGTCGGGCGCTACTACGCGATGGACCGCGACAACCGCGCTCGAGCGAACCCGAGGGCGCGGCGACGCGCTCATGCTCGGCAAGGGCCGGCCACGCGCCGCGAGCGCCGCTCGAGGCGGTCCGGGCGAGCTACGAGGCGGGGATCACCGACGAGTTCATCGAGCCGGTCGTGATCGACGGGACGCCGCGGATCGAGCCCGGCGACACCGCGATCTTCTTCAACTTCCGGCCCGACCGCGGCGCGCCAGCTCTCGCGGCGCGCTGCTCGCCGCCGGCGTCGACCTGACGACGATGACCCGCTACGGCGACGACATCGACTGCCCACGTGATCTTCGGGGAGCAGAGGTGGCCGAGACGCTCGCCGAGGCGCTGTCGCAGGCCGGGATCGCCAGCTGCACGTCGCGGAGACCGAGAAGTACGCACACGTCACCTACTTCTTCAACGGCGGGTCCGAGGGGGCGTGGCCGGGGGAGGCGCGGATCCTCGTCCCGAGCCCCCGGGACGTGCCGAGCTACGACTTCGAGCCCGAGATGTCGGCCGAGGGCGTGGCCGACCGGTTCTGCGACGAGATCGGCAACGGCTACGGGTTCGCGGCTCGTGAACTTCGCGAATCCCGACATGGTCGGGCACACGGGCGTGATCCCGGCCGTCGTCGAGGCGGTGGAGGCGACGGACCGCTGCCTCGGCCGGGTCGTCGAGCGGGTGGAGGAGCTCGGCGGCGTCTGCCTCGTCACCGCCGACCACGGGAACGCCGAGCAGCTGATCGCCGCGGACGGCGTCTCGCCCACACGGCGCACACGACGAATCGCGTGCCGTTGATCGTCACCGCACGCCGGGAGCTGCCGGACGACGGCGAGATCGCCGACATCGCGCCGACCGTCCTTTCGCTCCTCGGGGTGAAGGAACCGCCGGGTCAGATGAGTGGTAAAGATTTGTTGAACCAGCTGAGAACCAGCTAAGAGAGGAACCGCACCAGGGCTACCGTGAACTCGTTGGCACTCCCACAACCCGATCCCGATCTTCTCCGCCGGGCGCAGAAGGGTGACGAGCAGGCGTTCGCGGTGATCATGCGGGCCTACGAGACGCCGATCTACAACTACGTGCTCCGGCTGACCGGCGACCGCACCGCTCGCCGAGGACCTGACGCAGGAGGTCTTCGTCCGGGTCTTCAACGGGCTGCCCGAAGTTCTCGCTCCGCTGCAAGTTCACGACCTGGCTCTTCCAGGTGACGAAGAACCGCGTGCTCGACGAGCTGCGCGCCCGCGAGCGGCGGCCGCACGGCGATGGTCGCGTTCGACGACATCGCCGCCGCTCGAGACCTACGACCAGCCGATCGAGCGCATCGAGACGATCGACGCGATCTGGCGGGCCGTCCAGGAGCTGAACCCCGACCTGAAGATGGCGCTGCTGCTGCGCGACGTCGTCGGGATGCCGTACAACGAGATCGCCGACTCGCTCGAGATCACGCTTGCGACCGTCAAGTGGCGGATCTTCAAGGCGCGGGAAGAGGTGCAGCTGAGCCTCGCCCGCGAGGGCATCGAGTTCGCCGAGCCGGCGACGCCGTGCCGGTCCGCGCCGAGCGCGCCGAGCTACTGGCCTAGCGCCGAGCCGAACCGCGAGCGACGTCGGGAAGGCCGGCGCGCGCGGATCTCCTCCTGCGTCAGCTCGATCGCGGTACTCCGTCCGCCGGAACCAGCCCGGCCGGCGTCGAAGTCGATCATGAGCCAGGCGGCCCGCGGGTCTCCTGCCGCGCGGCTGACCGACGGAGCCCGGGTTGAGAAGCCAGCGCGACTGCCGAGAGCTCGACCTCGTGGCCGCCGTGGGCGAGCCCGCCGGCGAGGGTCTGCCCTCGTCGTAGGAGATCTTCAGCGCGACATGGCTGTGCCCGACCAGGACGAGCCGGCGCGCTACCGTCTCCAAGCTCGCAGCGCGCAGCGTCCTCGCTCAGCACGTAGTCCCAGACCGGGTCGATCGGGCTGCCGTGGAAGAGAGCGGCGCCGTTTCGGGTCGCGGCGGGTGCAGCGGGTCAGGAACGTGCGGGCGTCGTCCGCGAGAGCGGTCTGGGTCCAGCGCACCGCGGCCGCCGCGTCGCCGTTGAAGTCGGCGACCGAGAGGGAGCCGAGAACAGCGAGGTCGTGGTTTCCGGCGAGGCACAGCGTCGTGTGCTCGGCGACGAGCCGGCAGCAGCGGTTCGGCTCCGGCCCGTACCCGACGACGTCGCCGAGGCACCACACCTCGTCCGGCTGCTCCTCGAGCACCTCGGCGAGGACGGCCTCGAGGGCGTGGTGGTTCGCGTGGATGTCGGAGATCACGGCGACACGCATGGGGGGCACAACCCTATCCGTGCGCAGCGGGCGATCCAACCCGTGCGGCATGGCAAGCTAGGCGGATGCCTGTCGGCCCACTTGCACGGCTCGAGGCCCGCCTCGCGGAGGTTGCCGGGAGCCCGGTTGCTCTCGAGCGGCCACGGGACCCGGCCCACGGCGACTACGCGACGAACGTCGCGCTCCAGGCGCGCCGGGATCCCGGGAGGGCACCCCGCGAGGTGGCGGAGATGCTCGCCGCGCCGGGCTGTCGAGCTCCCCGAGATCGACCGTGCGGAGGTGGCGGGCCCCGGCTTCCTGAACCTGTGGGTCACGGACGCCTTCCTCGGAGAGATGCTCGCCGAGGTCGACTCGGGGTACGGCGGCGGCTGGGCCGATCCGCGCGAGCGGGTGCAGGTCGAGATGGTGTCCGCGAACCCGACGGGCCCGATCACCGTCGCCTCGGCCCGGAACGGCGCGCTCGGGGACAGCATCGCGCGTCTCCTCGAGTTCGCCGGCAACGACGTCGAGCGTGAGTACTACTACAACGACGCGGGTGCTCAGATGGAGCGGTTCCGGGCCTCGGTCGAGGCGGTGCGGCGGGGCGAGCCGGTGCCGCCGGACGGCTACCAGGGCGACTACATCCCCGGGATCGCAGCGGAGCCCGGCGACCCGGTGCCGCGGATGCGCGAGCAGATCGAGACGACCCTCGCGCGCTTTCGCATCCACTTCGACTCCTGGGCAAGGCAGAGCCGGCTCGAGGAGGGGCTCGACGAGCTCCTCGCCGGGCTTCAGACCTACGAGTCCGACGGAGCGCTCTACGTGCGGTCGACCGAGTTCGGCGACGACAAGGACCGCGTGCTCGTCCGCTCCGCCGACAAGGGCGGCCTGCCGACCTACGAGGCCGCCGATGTCGCCTACCTGCGAGACAAGCTGGAGCGCGGGTACGACCGGGCGATCTACGTTCTCGGCGCCGACCACCACGGTCTCGCGCCCTGGTTCGCGACGATCGCGCGCATGCTCGGGTACGACCCGGCCCGGATCGAGGTGCTCTTCTACCAGCTCGTCCATCTCACGAGCGGCGGCGAGCGGAAGAAGATGGCGAAGCGGAAGGGCGACGTCGTCTTCCTCGACGACTTCCTCGACGAGGTCGGCGTCGACTTCGCCCGCTGGTTCCTCGTCGACCGTGGCCACGACCAGACGATCGAGATCGACGTCGACCTCGCCGCCGAGCGGTCCCGCAAGAACCCGGTCTACTACGTCCAGTACGTCCACGCGCGGACAGCCGGGATCTTCCGCGAGGCACCCGCGGGTGCGGAGGTCGACCCGGAGCCGCGCATCCCACTCGCCACCGAGGAGCGAGAGCTCGTGAAGCGGCTCGCGGAGTTCCCCGCAGTCGTTCGCGAGGCGACCGAGCGCCGAGGCCCCCACGCGATCCCGGTGTATGCGATCCGGCTGGCGGACGACTTCCACCGCTTCTACGACAAGCACCGGGTGCTCACGGCGAAGGGAAGCGAGCACGAGTCGTTCCGTCTCGCGCTCGTCGCCGCCACGCGCGATATCGTGGCGCGCTCCCTCGACCTCGTCGGGGTCGAGGCACCGACGCACATGTGATGACGCAGAAGATCGACAGGCCCACCGTCGTGCCCGCCGAGGGCACGGAACCGAAGATCATCGAGGAGTTCGTCGGCCGGGTGAACACCGGCGACGCCGCGCTCAGCATCGCCCGCATGACGAGCCCGCAAGGCTGGATCGAGCCCGCCCAGACCCCAGAGTTCGACGAGTACACCCTCGTCCTCTCGGGGATGGTCGTCGTCGAGCACGAAGGCGGCCGCGTCGAGGTCAGGGCAGGCGAGGCGATCCACACGAGGGCGGGGGAGAGGGTGCGCTACTCGACCCCGGAGCCGGGTGGCGCCGAGTACGTCGCCGTCTGCCTCCCGGCCTTCGCGCCCGGCCTCGCCCACCGCGACGCCTGAGCGGGGCACTCTCGAGCTCCAGGTGTCCCAAGTCACACAGACCCCCGTTCGAGGGATGGCGGCGGGTAGACGCGTCGGGGATGATCGGTGCCACGATGCAGCCCGAGAGCGTCTGGCCGAACGTCTGGAGGCGGTTCTTCTTCTTGAAGCCGAGGCCCTACGCCGTTACGGGGCGGAAGCAGAGCCCCGATCCGATACGGCCGCTGTCGCAACCACCTCGGGGATACGGGGTCGGCGTAGGCCCCGAAGGGTCAGCGGCGCGAGCACACGAGCTCGCCGGCTACTCGCGACTAGCGTCGATCGATCCCAGTCCAGATTCCGCAAGCGGGAGCTGGCCAAGCCTGGGAAGGCGGGGTTCCCTACTACGACTAGTGGCGGCTCCTTCACCTGACGGGCGACGATGTCGATTGACCTGGATCCGCTGACCGGTCTTCCGAACCGTCGCGCGTTCAGCGAGCGCTTCGCTGCCGAGCTCGAGGCCGGCGGGCCAGTGGCGGCGATGCTGCTCGACATCAAGGACACGCGTGGTCTCAACGATGTCTACGGCCACTCGCTCGTCGACAAGCTCATCGCTGCTGTCGCGCGAAGGCTCGAAGCGGCGACGTACGCGGGGGATTTCGTAGCCCGCCTCGGAGGCGATGAGTTCATCGTGCTCGCGAGCTCCGTGGGACGCGACGAAGACGACCTCGCTGCGCTCGGGCGCGAGGTTCAGGATGGAATCTCCGGCGAGCCGGTGCGAGTGGGCGGACACGACGTGCAGGTCAGCGTGACGATCAAAGCCGGGCTCCTCGAAGGGCCCGAAGATCTCGGGCGTCTCGACTCGTCGTAGGCTCGTCCTGGGGGCGCCCGGAGAATCGCCATTCGAGGCAAATCGGGACTCGACCAGAACCCACATTCAGGGAAATGGTTAAGCTACGCGCCGCGCGGGTGTAGCTCAGTTGGTAGAGCATCAGCTTCCCAAGCTGAGGGTCGCGAGTTCGAGTCTCGTCGCCCGCTTCGCGAAAGCCCCGCTCAGGCGGGCTTTGACCCGGGCAAACCATCGCTGGAACAAGTCCCTGTGGCGGATCGTCGATCGTGTGGCCCTGCGAGAGGCTCGGGCTATCAGCTCGACTCGGGGGGACTACGACCACGACTGTCGTCGAGATCCGACCGTTTCGTAGCCGGGAGGGGCCGAGACGTACAGGCGTCTCGGCCCCCGAGGCTAGAAGCGTTGCCCCAGTAGCGCCCTTGGGTTTGCTACCCGAGCGGCACGACGCCTCACCGGCTCGGCCCGGGCAGATCGAACCCCACCGTGATCACGCGGTTGCCTGCTTTGCAAGGAGGCGGTGCGTAAGGGCCGGTCTTGTGCTGCAGCCCTGGCGCGTTGAGGTGAACGGTGAGATGGGCGACGTAGTGCTCGGTGGCCCCGTATTGCGGGGCGTAGACGAACTCCCCCGACATGCTGAGTGTCGCGTGACCGCTGTACTCGCTCGGGTCGTTGGGCACCGCTGCGCCAGTTGCATGAAACGTCCAATCGGGGTGGATCGGGATACGTCGGGTGAGCACGAAGCGCTTGTCGTTGCAGGCGTAGGAGACGCCGAGCAGCAACGGGCCTGTCCCCCAGTTGAACGCCACGTATTCGCTTCCTCCCAGAGTGACCGGAGCTCCGCCGTTTATCGGCGCGAACGCGAGCGAGACCAGTCGTTCCGCGAGATAGGTTCTCTTCGGGGTCGATCCATCCGTCGACCTTTTCATCGTGTAGACGCACAGACGTATCGTGGGCGCGTAGGGGGTGAAGGTGAACGAGTGACCGCCGGGCGCGCTGAAATCAAGCACCGCCGGCATCGACGACTCGGGCACCGTGAGCGGGTTCTTTGCGCACTCGTGGCCGCGGATGTCGGCGTACCCGTCCAACTCCACCCCGGCCGGGACCCCGGTGACTTTGAGGGTCGTCGTTATACCGAGCCGCAACGGGGAGCTTGGATTCTCGATCGTCGCCGCGCCGGCTCTGGGCGCGAACCCGGCCGACGCCAGCACGAGCGCGATCACCAGCCACGGGAGCGGGTGACCCAACCTGATCACGAGTTGGCCGCTTTTGCTTTCCAGTGCAGCAAGCCGCTATCGCAGCCCGCCGACTTGATCCGAGTCGTTCCGCTCACGCTCGTCGGGCTGCTCCAGCTGCCCGTCCAGGTGATGGTGACCTTCGGCTCGAGCTTCGATGGGCCGCTGTAGCTGAACGAGCCGTTCTTGATCGGGATCGCCTTGGCGATCATCGTGTTCATCCGGTTGCACCTGAAGTTCGACTCCGCGGTCGCCCCCACCGCGATCGCCTTCCCGCCCGCCGTGACAACGAGATGCCCGCCGCCTTCGCCCCCACCAATCGAAAACGCACCCGGCTTCGGCGTCGCCAACAAACCCGCCCCAGCCACCAACGGCACCGCAGCCGCGAACACGCACACGCACAAGACAATTGCCTGCCTCATCGCTGCCCCTCCTATCGTTCGTTTGGGCGGCCGCAGTTCACCTGCCGCGCCCAGAAGAGTAGTGCGCAAATCTCGTCGAGCACGAGAAGGTCGGCGTCGCTGATGATCAGGTCGGCCGCTGCTTCACGGGCTAGCGCGATGAGGTAGTCGTCGTTCGGATCGCGCGCGATCTGTTCCGGGTCAGGCGGGTCGGAGGCGAGGCTCGCGAGGTACTGCTCAATCTCGTCGATCGTGACGTAGCGCCGAAACGTGTCACGCTGCAGGACGGCCAAGAGCTCGGCGAGCAATAGGGCTGGTCCGGGCGCTCTCGCAAGCGCCCGCCTGATGTTGGCGGCTTGACACCGCCGCACTTGACACTGCCGCAAAGGGGACTTATGCTCGCCCACCTTGCCCCATGGGAACGATTCCAACAGGCTTCGGCCTAAATAGTGCAGAGGAGATGAAATGAGAGAAGGACAGCGCAGCCCACGCAGGGCTCGCACGTTTGTCAGCCTCAGCCTCATTGTTGTGCTCGGGGTGGCAGCGATCGCGATGCTCGCGTCCGGCGCAAGCGCGACCAAGTCGTCGAGGACCGCTGCGCACAGCGGGCCTTATACGTTCGTGCTGAGCAACAACTTCCTCGGAAACGACTGGCGGCCCCAGGTCGAGCGCCTCGCCTCGTTGACGGCCGGCGTCGCGCCGTTCAAGGACAACGTGACGATGAAGATCGTGAACTCGCAGAACACCAACCAGGCGCAGATCTCCGATCTCAACAACATCATCCAGACGAAGCCGGACGCAATCTTCCTCATCCCCGGCTCCACGACCGCGTTGAACCCGACGATCCAGCGCGCGTGCGACGCCGGCATCCTCGTGTTCACGTTGTCGGCGCCGGTGAACGTTCCGTGCGTCTACAACCTGAACGAGAGCTTCTACAACGGGAACTACGCGATGGGTGAGTGGATGGCGAAGGCTCTCGGCGGGAAGGGCAGCATCTTCCTCGATCAGGGCATCGCCGGGCTCGCGATCTCGCAGCAGATCGAGAACGGTTTCCTGGCCGGCTTGAAGAAGTACGGACCGAACATCAAGGTCGTCGGGAAGTACACCGGGCAGTACGCAGCCGGCCCGGAACAGTCGGGCATCAGCAGCCTCCTGGCGTCACATCCGGACGTGAACGGCGTGATGACGCAGGGCTACTGCACCCCTGTGTTCAACGCACTCAAGGCTGCCGGCAAGCCTGCGGTCCCCGCGGTTTGCTACGGCTACAACGGTGAGATGACCGCTTGCGCGCAGGGCCACCAGTGCGCCATCCTCACCAACACCCCGGGCGAGGTCCAGCTCGCGATGAAGATGGCGCTCGACATCCTCAAGGGCGGGAAGGCCCCGAAGCATGGCAACACGATCATCCCGTATCCGATGTACATGTACGTCACGGCCTCGCCGCACGTGAAGCTCGACGGCAAGGTGCCGGCGCAGGTGCTCAAGCAGAACGTGAACTACTTCCCGAAGCTCGCGGCGGGCCTCTCACTTCCCTACACGCTGCCCGCATACGCGAAGCAGATCACTGCGCAGCAGGCAGCAGGCAAGTAACCAGACCAGCCAGAGAGCCAGGAGTCGTGACTCATGCAGCACTGCCGGCGGCGCCCCCACCGCGGGGGCACGCCGGCAGCGCGTGCTTGCCGGCCCTGCCTGCAGGAGCGAGCCATCTGGTGGCGCAGCGCTGACGGCGGGACCACACGACATCAATGAAGCGGACAGCCACCACAGCGTTCGCGGGCGGCTCACCATGAGCACCCGGGGCTCGCTCGTCATCACCGGCCTGCAGAAGTCGTTCGGCGGGGTTCAGGCACTGAAGGGAGCGAACCTCACGTGCAAGCCGTCGGAGGTTCACGCGCTCATCGGCGAGAACGGCGCCGGCAAGAGCACGCTCGTCAAGGTGCTCTCCGGCGCGCTACGCGCCGATGCGGGCGAGATCGTCCTCAACGGCGGGCCTGTGCGACCGGAGTCGCCGCGCGAGGCACGCGAAGCCGGAATCGGCACCGTCTTCCAGGAGCTCAGTCTGATCCCGGACCTCTCGGTGGCGAGCAACCTGTTCTACGCCATCGAGCCCAAGGTCAGAGCCGGACGGATCGATCGTCGCGCCTTGCGGCGCGCTGCCGCGGCGGCGCTCGACCGGTTCGGTGTCGCCCAGATCAAGGCCGAGGCCAACGTCCGTGAGCTCGCGTTGGGGGAGCGCCAGATCCTCGAGGTCTGCAAGGCCCTGCTTCGCGAGCCGTCGGTCCTGATCCTCGACGAGCCCACCTCGGCGCTCCTTCCCGAGCAGGTGGACTGGCTGTTCGGAAAGGTGCGCGAGTTCGCCGCAGGCGGCGGCATCGCCCTCTTCATCTCACACCGACTCGAGGAGATCGAGAGCCTCAGCGACCGCGTCACGGTGCTGCGCGGAGGCGTCGACGTCGGTACGGGCGCGATCGCCGAGATGTCGGAGGCGAGGCTGGTCGAGCTCATGCTCGGCCGTTCCGTGGACAGGGTCTTCCCGGAGGCCTCCCATGCCGCCAGGTCCAACGTCGTCGTCTGTGAGATCAGCAACCTCGCCTCGCCGCCTCGCCTCAAGGATGTCTCGCTCTCGATCCGGAAAGGCGAGATCGTCGGTGTGGGCGGGCTCCAGGGGCAGGGTCAGCTGCCGATGTTCCTCGCGCTCTTCGGTGTCATCCCGTCCAGTGGAAAGGTCATCGTCGACGGCCGCGCCGTCCGGCTGCGCCACCCGAGAGCGGCGCTCGACGCCGGGATCGCCCTGATCCCCGAGGACCGGGCGGTCGAGGGGCTGTGCATGACGCTCAGTATCCGCGACAACATCTCGCTCGGCAGCCTGACCGAGCTCTCGTCCGGCGGGTTGGTGAATCCGAGCCGCGAGCGACGCATCCTCGACTCGGCGGTCTCCAAGCTTCGGATCGCGCTCAAGGACGTGCGCCAGGAGGTCGCGGCATTGTCGGGCGGGAATCAGCAAAAGGTGATTCTGGCCCGGGTGCTGGCTCAGAAGCCTTCGCTCCTCCTGATGTACGACGCGACCCGCGGCGTCGACGTCGGCACGAAGGCGGAGATCTACCGACTCATGCGGGAACAGTGCGAGGCGGGCAACTCGATCCTGTTCTACTCGACCGACGCGCAGGAGCTCGTCAACATGGCCGATCGCGTCATCGTGCTCCACGACGGCCGCGTCCGGGCACGTCTCGAGGGGGTCGAGATCACGGAGAGCCGTATCGTCGCCGAGTCGGTCGGGGGCGGAGCGAGGAGCCAGGCCGGATGACCGGCTCGCCCGAAGCCATCACGGACACCGGCCGGCCGGAGTGGGTCGACCGGCTGAAGATCAACCCGGCGAAGCTGCCGTTGCTGATGGCCTACGGCTACGTCGCGGTGCTCACCGTGGCGGTGCTCATCCTCGAGCCCTCCCTCATCGACGGCAGCGGCGCGCTCACCGCGAACTTCGCGCTCGTAGTCCCCCTCGCGCTCGTCAGCTTCGGGCAGACGCTCGTGATGCTCACCCGCGGCATCGACCTTTCGATCGGGGGCGTCATCAGCGTGAGCTCCGCGCTCCTTGCGACGCATCTGGCTGCGACGGGTTGGCTCCTGCTTCCGGAGCTCCTCCTCGTGGTCGCGCTCGGCGTCGTGATCGGCCTCTTGAACGGCGCGATCGTCGCCTTCACTCCGATTCAGCCGTTCATCGTGACGCTCGCGACCTGGTCGATCTGGGACGGCGTCGCGTTCGCGATTCTTCCCGTCGAAGGAGGGACGGTCTCGCCGACCCTCATCTCGGCCGTGTCCGGGAGCTTCTTCGGCGTACCCAAGTCGGTGTGGATCGTTCTCGCGCTACTCCTGCTCTGGCGCTGGCTTCGCTCGACGCGGCTCGTCGACGATCTCGTCGCAATCGGAAGCGACGAGAACCGAGCGCGCCTGCTGGGCGTGAGGACTGGGAGGCGAAAGCTCCAGGTCTATGCCATCTCCGGCCTTCTCGCGGCGCTCGCCTCCATCTGGGTGACCGGCCAGACTCAGGCCGGATCGCCGAACGGCGGTGACCAGTTCATCCTCAGCTCGGTTGCAGCGGTCGTCATCGGCGGCACGAGCATCTTCGGCGGCAAGGGCTCCGCAGCGAGCTCGATCATGGGGGCGATCGCCTTCCTGCTGATCCCGATTCTCGTCTTCGCTCTCAACCTCAGCTCGTTCTGGAGCATCTTCTTCCAGGGCCTGATCCTGATCGTCGCGGTCACGTTCAACTCGATCATCCAGACGAGGACACGGCGATGATCGACTCCGCTCTCGGCATCGCCCGCCGCAACATGTCGATCCTGCTGGCCTACATCGTGGCCGTGATCCTGTTCGTGGTCGGAACAGTGCAGGCGACAGGCTTCGCGAGCTACGCGCACACGCGGACCGTCCTGATCACGGCAGCGTTCGTCGGGCTCGTCGGCTTCGGCCAGACGCTCTGCATGTTGACCGGCGGCATCGATCTCTCGATCCCGGCGAACGTCGCCGGAGCAGCACTTCTCACCGCCTTCCTGGCGAATGGGGTCTCGGACCATCTCTACTGGATCGTTCCGATGGTCCTCGGATTCGGAGTGGCCGTAGGGCTGCTCAACGGGCTCGGAGTCGCCTATGCGGGCGTCCCGCCGATCATCATGACGCTCGGCATGAACAGCGTCATCCAGGGGATCCTCCTGATCTACACCAACGGAGGGTTCGCGTCCGCGGCGCCGCCCGGCCTCGTCGACTTCGTCAACGGTGACACCTTCGGCATGTCGACGATGCTCCTGATCTGGATCGGTGTCACGCTCGTCGCGACCGTGCTCCTCAGCCTGAGCACCTTCGGCCGGAGGCTGTACGCCGTCGGGACGAACCCGACGGCAGCACTCCTCGCCGGCGTTCGCGTCAAGCGCGTCACGGTCGTCCCCTATGTCGTCTCGGGTCTCGGGGCGGCACTGACCGGCGTCCTGCTTCTCGGCTTTCTCGGGCAGGCCTTCGTCAACATGGGCGACGAGTATCTCTTCGCCTCTGCGGTGGCGGTTGCCGTGGGCGGCGCCTCGATCCTCGGCGGCAAGGGCCACTATCTGGGGACAGTCGCCGGTGCCATCATTCTCACCCTGATCGCCGCCAACCTCAACCTGCTCTCGCTGGGCGAGTCGGCGATCCAGATCTCGTACGGCCTGATCCTGCTCGCAGCCGTGTACCTGGCGACGATCCAACTCGGGAGGAGATGACGTGGGGGAGTTGGACGGAAAGGTGTGCGTCCTGATCGGCGGAGGCGGTGGCATCGGCGAGGCGACCGCCGTCGCCTATGCCCGTGCAGGCGCGGCGGCCGTCATCGTTGCCGACCTTCAGGCGGGCCTCGCAGAGTCGGTGAGCACCAGGGTCCGTGACCAGGGCACCGAGGCCTGGAGCGCGCGAGTCGATGCGCTCGAGGAAGGAGCGCTCGACGCGCTGCTCGACGACGTGGTCCACCGGCACGGCCACATCGACGTCATGCACAACTTGACGAGCACCACCGTCCTCCTTGCGTCGACAGAGCTCCCACTCGCCGAGTTCGACAAGGTCTTCCGCGCCACCGTGATCGGCCAATTCGCCGGAGCGCAGGCAGCTGCACGCCGGATGATCGCGGACGGT
Source organism: uncultured Actinomycetota bacterium (assembly GCA_963723405.1). GTDB lineage: Bacteria > Actinomycetota > Thermoleophilia > Gaiellales > Gaiellaceae > PALSA-600. The sequence goes on from CAVRQF010000001.1 coordinate 49,076, forward strand.
CGAGGAGGCTCGATCATCAACATGAGCTCGATCGGCGGGCACGGCGGCCTGCCGCGACGCGCCGCGTATACCGCGAGCGCCGCGGCGATCGTCAATCTGACGAAGACGCTGGCGGTGGAGTGGGCCCCGCACTCGATCCGAGTGAACGCGATCGCCCCCGCCTGGATCCTCACCGATGCACTCCGGGGCTACGACGCGTCCTTTCCCGGCGTCCTCGACTTCGACGCCCTCCGGGAGCGTGTCCCGCTCGGACGGTTCGGCGAGCCGGAGGAGGTTGCGTCCGTTGCCGTCTTCCTGGCAAGCGACGCGAGCAGCTTCGTGACCGGCACCACGATCCTCGCTGACGGCGGCGTCGTCGCGTACATCGGGCCCGGAGGGAGACCGAGCGACCAGTGAACGAATGCGAAGAAGGGGCGTGATGGCATGAAGGTGTTCGGCAGCGAGATCGCCAGATCGGAGCTGCTCCGGCGGGTCGGGAACCTGGCGCAGGTCGGGAGCGTCAGCTGCTTTCCCATGAGCAGGGCTATGCGCGCGGAGCCAGGTTCCTCGACTTCCACACCGGGAGCGGGTTCCGATTCACCGTCAACGTCGACCGAGGCATGGATCCCGGGTACGCGGAGTTCAACGGCGCCTCGCTCGCGTGGCTGCCGCCGAAGATCTTCCCCGCGCCGGCCTTCTGGGAGAACGACGATCACGCCTGGGTCCGGTTCGTCCTCGGAGGCCTTTGCAACACCGCCGGGCTCGTCACGATCGGCAACCCGCAGACGGTGGATGTCTCGCACTTCAAGTTCCATTCGAGGCACGACGACCGTTACGGGACCCACGATCGGGTTGCCATCCTCCCCGCGAGCCACTTCAACTTCGGCGAGCGCTGGGACGGCGACCGCTGCTTCCTCTGGGCCGAGGGCAGCGTCCGGCAGGAGATCACCTACGGCGAGAACCTGCTGTTGACGAGGCGGTACGAGACAGAGCTCGGCAGCAGCTCGTTCTCGCTCCGGGACGTCGTCCGCAACGACGGCTTCTACCCCGCACCGCATCAGCTCCTCTATCACTTCAATATCGGCTATCCGGTCGTCGACGACGGGGCGGAGCTGCTCGCTGCGGTGGCCGGTGAGGTCGGGGGCTCGATCTTCGAGGAGGCGGAGAAGGACCCGGACCGGTACCGCCGGTTCAGCGGGCCCGAGCAGGGGTTCTTCGCGGAGGGGTTCGAGATCCCGATGCTCACCGGGGTGGACGGCCTCGTCGGGGCGGCTGTCGTGAACCGCGGCTTCCAGGGTCTCGACGGCGGCCTCGGCGTCTATCTTCGCTACGACTCCACGACGCTGCCGGTCTATCTCGAGTGGCGGATGATGGGAGAGGGCCTGTACGCCGTGGGGATGGAACCTTCGACAAACCCGTTCAAGACGATCCCGGAGCTGGTCGAGGAGGGCTACCCCGTGATGCTCGAGCCGGGCGAGGAGCGCGTCTACGCACTCGAATTCGGCGTGCTCGCCGGCGGGGGCGAGATCGATGCATTTGCCCGCTCCCTCCCCGTCGCCGAGGCGAGGCGGAGCTCATGACGGAGATCACGATTCCCTCGGCGGGCATCGCAATGGAGGAGGCCATGATCGTCAAGTGGCACAAGGCGCCCGGCGATCCCGTCGCGGCCGACGAGCCCGTCGCCGAGATCGAGACGGACAAGGCGACGATGGACGTCGTCAGCCCGGTTGCCGGCCGGCTGGGCCCTCATCTCGCCCAGCCCGGCGACGTGGTTCCCGTAGGCGCACCGATCGTGCGCGTTCTGACAGAGGGGGCGGTGCCCGAGCCCGCACAAGCGCACGATTCCGAGGGGTCGCCTCCCTCGACCGGCCTGAGTACCGCAGCAGTCGACGAGCCCGAGCCCAAGCCGGCCTCGACGGACGGCGAGGGCCAGGGCCTCCGCTCGCCTCATGCGCTCAGCCCCAGAGCGCGTCGACTCCAGCGAGAGGGCTCGGCCCAGCCGCCGCAGGCCTCTCCGTCCGAGGGCCGCTTTCGCGGCCTGATCGCGACGAAGGTCGCCGAGTCGTGGCGGGAGATCCCACACTTCACGGTCTCGAGGGAGATCGATGCCGAGCAGATGTCCGCCGCACTCGAGCAGGAACGGGCACGCGGAATCGAACCCGTCCCGTCCTTCACGGATCTGCTCTTGCGCGCCCTGGCCGAGGCGCTACAGGAGACCGGCACGGGCGGTGCGGTCGACCTCGGGCTCGCCGTAGCGACCCCGGACGGGGTCGTCGTGCCGGTCGTCCAGGATGTGCTCGGTCAGACTCTCGCGGAGCTCGCATCGGCCCGGCAGGCAGCGGTCACGCGGGCGCGCACGGGCCGGCTCGCGCCGAATGACCTGAACGTCACGCCGATCTCGACGCTCTCGAACCTCGGGTCGTTCGGTGTCGACCGATTCACCGGGATTGTCGGGCTGGGGCAGACGACGTTGCTCACGGTAGGGAGGGCGCGGCCGCGAGTGGTCGCCGACGAGCGCCGTTCGATCAGCGTGCGCCTCACCTTCGACGCCACCATCAACTCGGACCACCGGGCACTGGACGGCGCCGACGCCGCCCGGCTGCTCTCCTCCTTCGCAGCCGCGGTCGAGGGAACCTCCCCAGCTACCTAGACAGGAGAGTCGACAACCATGGACGAACCCGGAACGATCACCGCGCAGTCCGAGACGGCGTTCGAGGTGGGGCTCGACGGCCTTCCTCAGGACGACCTCGTGGAGTGGCTCGGGACGATGCTCCTGATTCGCGAGTTCGAGGAGTCGCTCGAGGCGTTGACCGCGAGCGGCAAGATCCCAGGCTCCGTCCACCAGGCCTCGGGGCAGGAGGCGGTCGCCGTCGGGGCGATGCGCGCTCTTGCCGACGGTGACATCGTCGCGAGCCCTCACCGCCCCCACCACCACGCTCTCGCCAAGGGCATGACGCCGAATGCCGTCATGGCGGAGCTCTGGGGGCGTCGAGACGGATGTGCGGGCGGGCGCGGTGGAACGATGCACCTGAACGACTTCGACCTCGGCTACTTCGGCTCGAACGGCATCGTCGGTGCATCGCTCGGGATCGCGATGGGTGCGTCCCTCGCGGCCAAGCTCCGTGGCACCCGCCAGGTCTGCGTCGGGTTCTTCGGCGAGGGCGGGGCGAACACGGGGAGAACATGGGAGTTCGTGAACTTCGCGGCAACGCACGCTCTCCCGCTGATCGTGTTTTGCGAGAACAACCAGTACGCGGTCGAGACGTTCATCGGCCGGGCGATGTCGGGAGCCTCGATCGCCGAGCGGGCGGCTGGGTTCGGCTTGCCGAGCGTGCAGATCGACGGCCAGGACGTGGGCGTCGTCTACCGCGCGACGCGTGACGCTCGCGACCGGGCGGCGTGCGGTGACGGCCCAAGCTTCATCGAGGCGATCACCTACCGCTACAACGGGCACAACACGGGCGAGATCGCGGCGTATCGGACCTCGGACGAGGTCGAGGAGTGGCGCCGTACGCGTGACCCGATCGAGGGCCTCAGGCGGGCACTCGAGTCCGGCGGCCGCCTGAGCACCGCCGAGTTCGCCGAGCTTGCCGACCGGGCCCGCCAGACGGTCGCGGACGCGATCTCATTCGCGGAGAGCTCGCCTCTCCCCGACCCGCAGACCGCCACGGACGGCGTCACCGGGATTCATTTCGACCCGAGAGGACCAGCATGACGACGACCATGGTGACGGTGGGGCAGGCCTTCCAGCAGGGCCTGCGGGAAGAGATGGCGCGCGACGAGAGCATCTTCGTGCTGGGAACGGATCTCTTCGAGCGCGGTGGTCATTTTGCGCAGGTCAAGGGAATCGGGCCGGAGTTCGGCCACGACCGAGTGATCGACGCGCCGATCTCCGAGGCAGCGATGATCGCCGCCGGCGTGGGGGCGGCGATGAACGGGATGCGCCCGCTGATCGATCTCAACTTCATCGACTTCTCCTTCGGAGCGATGGACGAGATCGCGAACCAGGCGGCGAAAGCGCGCTACCTGTGGGGCAAGCCGGTCCCGCTGCTCATCCGGGCCTCCTCGGGGGTCGCGCTGTACGCCGCGCAGCACAACAACAGCCTCGAGGCGTGGTTCATGCATCTCCCGGGCCTGGTGGTCGTGATGCCGTCGAACGCCCGCGACACGAAGGGGATCCTGAAGTCCGCGCTCCGGAGCGACGACCCTGTCATCTTCTTCATGCACAAGCGCCTGACCGGTGCGCGCGGCGAGATCGGAGGGCCGGACGAGCTCATCCCGATCGGGAGCGCGAACGTCGTGCGCTCCGGGCGGAAGGCGACGGTGATCACGGGCGGGATCGTTCTCGGCAAGGTGCTCAAGGCTGCAGACGCCCTGCTCGCCGACGGCATCGACGTCGACGTCGTCGATCTCCGCACCATCTTCCCCCTCGATTTCGACACGATCATGACGTCGGTGCGCAAGACCGGACGCGCGATCGTGGTCACGGAGGAGCCTCCATACGCGAGCGTCGCCTCGGAGATCGCAGCCACGATCCAGGAGGAGGCGTTCGAGTACCTGGACGCGCCGGTGGCGAGGATCACGGCGGCACATGCACCGATCCCCCACGCCCCCAACCTGATGGAGGCGCTGATCCCTCAGGTCGATCACATCATCGACGCCGTCCGCGGCTCGATCGGCCGCTGGCCGCCGTCGGAGACGTGATCGCTGCGGGTCAGACCTGCGGTAGCCCGAGCGCCGCGAGGGCCGTGTTCTCCCGGTCGTAACGCCGGAGGCCCGGCTTCGAGTCGAGACCCTCCCACCAGCCCGCGTACTCCTCGATCATGCGGCGGTTCCCGGTGGTCATCTCGACCCCGAGCTCTCGCGTCAGCTTCGCTCCGTCGATCGCGTAGTGCTCTGCCGGATACGGGAACACGATGTTCGTCAGATCCACGACATCGGCTGTGACGCCGACCTCGCTTTCGTCGACGGGGACGATCCGCGCCTCGACGCCGAGGACGTCGGCACACAGCTCGACCCAGCCCCGGTTCGTGATCACCGTGTGGTGTGTGCAGTTGTAGGCCTGCCCCGCCGCGGCAGTCGCCTGCTCCAGGGTGGCGACCAGCGCTCGTGCGACGTCGTCGGCGTAGACGAACTGGTTGACAGCCGTCCCGCCACCAGGAAGAAGGATCGGCCGATCCTGTGCGAGCCGGCCGAACACGAAGGACTCCCGGTCGGCGAAGTTTCCGGGCCCGAGGATGAACGGCAGCCGGAACGTGGTGACCGCGAAGCTCCCGGCAGCATGCGCCTCCCAGAGAAGATCCTCCGAGGCGACCTTCTCCCGGCCGTATCCACCCCAGAGCGGATTCGGCCCGAGCGGCGTTGACTCGTTCCAGGGGAGCTCCGCCGACGGCCGGTAGACGGCACCGCTCGAGATGAAGATGTACTGGCCGATCCTCCCGGCGAATGCCTGCGCGGTGGCAGCTGTCCATTCGGAGAAGTACGCCGACATGTCGACCACGGCGTCGAAGCGCTCCTCGCCGAGCGCCGCCAGCCCGCCGGGCTCGGAGCGGTCACCCATGACCGATCGTGCTCCGGGAACGCCCTCCCCGGTCACGCCGCGGTGAAAGAGCGTCACGTCGACACCGGCGTCGAGCAGCCTGCGTGCGACGAGCCGGCCGACGAAGCGCGTGCCGCCGAGGATCAGGACCTTCATTCGTGTTCTCCTTCGGTTCTCGTGTGGTCGTCCACGGTGTGGCGCTAGCCCTTCGTCCCCCCGGCGTTCATCGCCAGGTTCCCTCCGTCGACCGGGAGGAGGACGCCGGTGACCATCGACGCCGCGTCGGAGACGAGGAAGACCACGGGGCCGACCATCTCGTGGGGCTCACCAAGCCGGTTCAGAGGAATCCCGGCCAGGAACCTCTCCCGGATCGGTCCGAGTGACGGGTCGTCGAGCCGGTGACGAAGACCCGGCGTGAGAAACTGGCACGGCTGGATTGCGTTCACCCGGATCCCATGCCCGGCCCACTCGACGGCGAGCTCCTTCGTCATCGTGGCGATGGCTCCCTTGGAGGCGCTGTAGGGAAAGGACCCTCGTCCCATGCCCGAGGTTCCGGCGATCGAGCACATGTTCATGATCGAGCCCCCGCGCCCGCTCGCGATCATCCGCCGTCCCGCTTCTCGGCACGAGAGGAAGTAGCTCGTGGTGTTGATGCGGAATGCCTTCTGCCAGTCGTCCAGTGTCAGTTCCTCCGGAGCCCCGAAGGTCGGGGTGTAGGCGAGGTTGACGAGGATGTCCACCCGTCCGAAGCGGTCGTCCACCGCTGCGAACGCCTCGGTGACCGCTCCCTCGTCCGCTGCGTCGCTGTGAAGCACGAGGGCCGCCCGTCCCTGGGCCTCCACGCCAGCGGCCGAAGCGCTCAGTGTCTGCTTCTCGATGTCGAGCAACGCTACGTCCGCGCCGAACGCCGCGAGCCCGGCGCAGATCGAGGTGCCCAGCCCGCCGCCGGCCCCGGTCACGACCGCGACGCGTCCGGTGAGATCGAAGAGGTCGTTCACCGTGCGCCTGCCGAGAGCTCGCCGGCGTTCACGATCGTCGGGACGGGGTCGCCGTTCAGGTAAGCGCTGCATCGGTCCGCGAGAAGCCGCCTGAGCGTGACGAGGGCAGTCTCGGAGTACCAGGCGTCGTGATTCGTCAGGACGAGGTTGGGTGCGGAGCGAATCGGGTCGGACGGGTCGGGAGGCTCGAGGGGGAGCACGTCGAGCGCGGCACCGGCGATCACCCCCCCGTGGAGCGCGTCGACGAGCGCTGCGGTGTCGACGAGGCCGCCCCGAGAGACGTTGACGAGATATGCCGTCCGTTTCATCGTGCCCAGCCGGCTTGCATCGACAAGATTTGCGGTCTCGGCTGTGAGCGGGCAATGGAGCGACACGACGTCGGCTTCGGAGAACAACTCTTCGAGCGAGACCATCTGGACCGTGGCGAGGGAGGACGCGACGTCGTGGGCGAGCACCCGGCCGAAGAACGGCCCGAGCAGTCGGGCGACCTCGGCCCCGATCCTGCCGATGCCGACGAGCCCGAGGGTGCAGGTCGAGAGCCGCTCGACCGGACGGAGGTCGGTCCACGCGTCCCAGCGGCCTTCGTCGATGAGCTCACGTGAGCCGCGGATCCGGCGTACCGCTGCGAGGGTCAGGGCGGCGGTATGGGTGGCGACCTCCTCGACGCAGTAGTCCGGGACGTTGATGACGGCGATCCCGCCGCGGCTGGCGGCTGCCACGTCGACGTTGTCGACGCCGACGCCGTAACGGCCGATCACCCGCCAGCCCGGGCATCGCTCGATCACGTTCTCGTCGATGCGACCGAACCGGACGAGCACGCCGTCGGCGTCCCCGGCGGCGCCTACGATCGCGTCGCCCGACACGCCTCCGGCGTCCTCGACCACGACGCCGTGTGCGGCGGCCGCTTCCGATTCGATCGAGACGTCGCCGAACGAAGCGTCCAACACCACGAGGCGCCCGCTCAAGGGACGTCCTCCGCCAGGTAGTCGTGGAGGATGCGGCCGGCGACGAGCGTGAAGTCGGCCCGCCAGAAGAACCCCTCGAGCGGTTCGACGACGGGCAGGCGCCAGACCGGCGCCTGGACGTTCGGCCGCAGCTCGACGCTACACGGCCCTGTCCAGCACTCGTGGACGACCACGTCGGTCAAGCGCCGCGCCGTCAGCTGCCGAATCGCCGGCGTCCCGTCGATCTGCGGGATGAGCTTGTAGTTCATGTTCTCGGTGAAGTCGAAGTGGCGCTTCATGTCGGCGGGATCGGCGGTCCGCTGTTTGTACGGAAAGGTCGCCCTGAGGATCGTGATGCCGTTCCGCTCGACCTCTCCAACGACCAGGTCGCCGCGCGCTTCGAGCTCGAGCGCGGCGAGCTTCTTGGGCTGCCCGTGCACCTCACGCCCGTGTGCCACCCCGACGTCTGAATCGAGGTAGAGCGCGGTCGAGTACCCGCCCTCGACCATGAGGTCGTCACGGGTGAAGCGAGCCCCGACCATCACGTTGCACTCGAGGGCCTGACCGACGAAGTCGGTGTCAGGCATCCGGTAGATGTGAGCCAGAACGACATCCCCCAGGGGCTCCAGCGGAGGCGGCAGCAGCCGTTCGACTGCGGCTCGGTCCGTGCGCCATGCCACCGTCAGGATCGAGACGTCTCGAAAGGTGAGCGGGAAAGGAGGGACGAGAGGCGCGTCCCACGGCATGGAGAAGGGCCCGGAGGCGCTGCCGGCATCGTTGAGCGGTTGGCCGGGGAAGGGCGTCCCGCGCCAGGGGCTATCCATTGGCGAACCTGGCGACGGTATCCCAGTTCCAGACGAGCCCGAGCCCGGGGCGGTCGGGCGACACGGCCCTGCCGTCGTGAATCTCGAGCGGCTCGTCGAGCAGCATCTCCAGGGCATCGAGCCCCGAGTCCGGGGGCATGTACTCGAGACCGGCGGGGTGCAGGTTCGAGAGGGCGGCTCCGAAGTGGACGTGGACGTTCGCGTGAACGTGCATGGACACGGGAAGCGCGCGAGCCGAGGCCAGAGCGGTTGCTGCCATGAGCTCCCGCACACCGCCGGCAACGGTCGCGTCGCACCGGAGGACGTCGACGGCGTCAGAGTCCAGAAGGTCGCGAAAGGCGCGGTGGCCACTGAGGTTCTCACCGAGGCCGATGGACATCCCCGAACGGCGGCGCAGGTCGCGAACAAGCGGAGCTGCCGTCTCCGAGAACGGATCCTCGACGTACGAGAGGTCGAAAGGCTCCAGGAGGCGGAGCCTGTGGAGCGCGTCTTCGAGGCCACGGAACGTCCGGAAGGCGTCCACGACGAGCAGGGTGTCGTCGCCGATCACCTCACGGACCGCGGCGAGCCTCGAGACGTCGAGCTCCGGTGCGCCGGCACCCACCGTCACCTTTACCGCAGCGCAGCCGAGCTGCATGAACATGGCCATTTCCTCCTGGAGCTCCTCGAGCTGAGGGATTCCCTTCCGCACGTATCCTCCGACTCCGCAGACCGGAACCTCGCGGCGGCATCGCCCGAGGAGGTCGGCGAGCGGCAGGCTCGCACGCTGCCCGAGGATGTCCCAGAGTGCGAGGTCGACTGCGCTCGCGGCCACGGTGAAGATGCCGCGCTCGGCGTAGGGCCAGTAGGCACCCGCAAGCCGCGCGCGAATCGCTTCGGGCTGCGTGGTATCTGCGCCCAGGAGGAGTGGCGCGAGAGAGGTCTGGACGATTGCCGCGATGGGGAGGCCCCGTGCGAAAGCGTATGCCGCTCCGTCGATCCCGGCCTCCGTCCGAACCCGCACGACTGCGTAGGTTCGGCGGTCCACGACGGCGTCGCCCACCAGGAGCGGATGCGGGAGCGGAACGCTGCAATCGAAGCACGAGACCTCCCGGATCGGGTCCGGTTCGAGGGCCTGGAGTGGTGCGACGGCCTCAGGCCTCACGACAGGCTCAGCGCCGCGGCCGGAGCCGCTGTGGACCCTTGTACCTTCAGCGTCATGCGCACCACTTCCGTGCGCGGGAGACGGCCGGGCGTCTCGAGCTGGGAGGTGATCATGCGAGCGGCCCTGAGCGCCAGCTCGTCGATGGGTCGCGAGATGACCGTGAGCTGGGGCCGCTTCACGGATGCGAGCTCGCTCTCGTCGAAGGCCACGAGCGAGACGTCTTCCGGGATGCGCAGGCCCTTGTTGTCGAGGTACTCGAGGACTCCCGCGGTGACGGAGTTCGGGACGCAGCAGAGAATCGCCGTCGCGCGGCTCTCCAGCATCTGCTCGGCGATCTCCCATCCCGATCCGCGGTCGATCCGGTGATATGGGACGACCACTTCGACCGCCGGCACGAGTCCGAGGCGCTCCACGGAGTCACTGAACGCGGAGATCGCCTCGCGTCCCGGTCGCACGTCCTGACTGATCGTGGCGACACCTACCACTCGGTGCCCGAGCGTAGCCAGGTGCTCGAGCGCACGCTCGATTCCGGCGCGCTGATCTGTGAGCACGACGTCCGCGACGACACCTGGAACCTCGCGATCGAGAAGCACGACCGGCCGCGAGAACGAGGCCAGGCGGGTCGACAGTCCCGGCTCGTGCTCGTTGATCAGCGACACGAGCAGCCCGTCGACGCCTCGCTCCCGAAGGGACTCGAGCGACAACTGCTCTCCGGCGACGTCCCAGCCCGAGCTCGCGATCACGAGGCCGATGCCCGACCGGCGGAGGTCTTCCTCGATTACCTCCGCGATCTTGCTGAAGACGTCGTTGCTGATCGCGGGGACGAGAAGCCCGACGAGACGGCTGCGCGTCGTGCGGAGGCCGCGAGCTGCGTTGTTGGCGCGGAAATCGAGGCGCGCCACAGCCGCGAGAACCCGCTCCCGGGTCACGCCGGCGACGTGAGGTGAGCCGTTCAGTACACGCGAGACCGTGGACTTCGAGACGTGCGCTTCCCGCGCCACGTCCAGGATGGTTGAGTCTCTGCCGCCGCGCGTCCGCGTCACGCTCATCGTCACGTCTCTCGTCCGACCTTGTGTCCACTGCATGGTTTGTCGCCCGTGGGAACGTTCCCTACCATACGATGACGAGCCCGGGAGCGCAAGCAGCGCCGAACCCCTGGCCACGACCTCTCGCTTGCGATCGATTCGAGCCCTTATAGGCCGTGGTTGACTATTGCCACTCGCCGGAGGGACGGGTAGCTTGTGGGTGTCCCGTTGTACTCTTTGCCGTGGAGCCATTCCCGTCGGGATCTTGGTTTGCGGCGTTGTGCGCGTCGGGATGCCAGACGGCGGCATGCGGGTGCGCAGGCGGCCGACGGAATCTCAATTCGGGAGGCAGGAATGGCGAACAGCATCAAGATCAAGGTGAACGGGTTGACGCATGGCGTCAGCGCGAGCCTTGATACGCCGCTCCTCTACGTCTTGCACAACGAGCTCCACCTGCATGGCCCGCGGTTTGGTTGCGGCCTTGCGCAGTGTGGCGCCTGCTCGGTGTTGCTGGACGGCAAGGAGATCCGCTCGTGCGTGACCCCGGTGGCGGCGGTGTCCGGGAAGAGCATTACGACGCTGGAGGGGCTTCCGGCTCTGTATGCGTCGCAGCGCGGAACACGGCGGCGGCGCCGGCGTTGCATCCGTTGCAGCAGGCGTGGATCGATGTGCAGGTGCCTCATTGCGGGTACTGCCAGAACGGCATGATGATCCAGGCGGCCGACCTTCTGGCCACGACGAAGAACCCGTCGGAGGACCAGATCCGCACGGCGATGAACGGGCATCTCTGCCGCTGCGGGACGTATCCGAGGATCCTGACCGCGATCCAGAAGGCCGCGGCTGTCATGGCGAAGGGTGGTGCGTAGCGTGACCGGGCTTCTGCACGAGAAGGAGTTCTCGCGTCGTTCGTTCGTCAAAGGCGGCGGCGCGCTCGTCATCGGGTTCAGCCTCGCGGGCTCGGCTCTCGCCGGCAAGGCGTCGGCGATCGACGGCGACATCGCGACGGGCTACAACCCCGACATCAACCAGGTCGATGCCTGGTTCTCGATCACCTCGGACAACCTGGCAGTGCTCAAGACGAGCCAGATCGAGACGGGGAACGGCATCACGACCGGCTTCCTGCAGGTCGTCGCCGAAGAGCTCGACATGGACATCTCGCAGATGCGCTACGGGCTCTTCAACTCGGCGGCCCACACCGTCGTCGACACCTACAACGCAGTCAGCTCCGGAGGCGAGGGCGGCTCGAACGCGATGTCGGGCACGGGGCCGAAGATCCGGAACGTGGCCGTGCTCGCACGCCAGGCACTGCTCTCGCTGGCCTCGGCCAAGCTCGGTGTGCCGGTCGCGAACCTCACGGTGTCCTCGGGCGTCGTCTCCGGCGGCGGCCAGACGGTCAAGTACGGCGACCTGATGGGCGGCAAGCTCTTCAAGCTCGGCAACGCGAACGTCGCCCTTCAACCAGGCGTCGCTCCGGCGAAGCCGTTCTCGGCGTACAAGACGGTGCTGAAGGACCCGAACCCGGTGACCCGTATCGATATCCCGGACAAGGTGACCGGCAAGTACACGTATGTGCATCAGGTGCGGGTGCCGGGGATGCTGCACGGCCGGATGGTGCGGCCGCGGGGGCAGGGTGCGTATCCGTACAACTCGAATGTCCCGATCAGCGTCGATGCGAGCTCGATCTCGCATATCCCGAATGCGAAGGTCGTGCAGGTGAACAACTTCCTGGGTGTCGTCGCGCCGAAGGAGTTCGATGCGATCCAGGCTGCGGCGCAGTTGAAGGTCGTGTGGAACACGAACCCGATCCTTCCCGGCACCGGGAACCTGTGGAGCAGCTACCGCGCGCAGGATGCCGCCGGCAAGATCGTCGCGAACATCAACGCCGGCTCGAAGGGCAACGTCGACGCCGCACTGGCCTCGGCTGCGCACACCGTGTCGGGGACGTTCAAGCATCACTATCAGGGGCACATGCCGATCGGGCCGAGCTGCGCGGTCGCCGACGTTCAGGCGAACAGCGCGACGATCTGGAGCAACACCCAGAACGTCTACAACCTCGTGACCGACCTGACGAACGTGCTCTCGCCGCTCCAGGCCAACCAGATCCGGATCCTCTTCTACGAGGGCGCGGCATCGTTCGGCAACGGCTGCGTGGCGTTCGACACGGCGGAGTCGGCGGCGATCATGTCGAAGGCGGTCGGTGCTCCGGTGCGCCTGCAGATGATGCGGTGGGACGAGCATGGCTGGACGCATTACGGCCCGGCGATCATGTACGACATGCGGGCAGGCGTCGACTCGAGCGGGAACATCGTCGCCTACGAGGCCACGGGGTTCGGCCAGGGCGGCACGAGCGTGTACACGGGCCGTGAGCTGCTGGGTGCGGGGCCGGGGTCGCCGAATGCGACCGCGAACGCCCTTCCGTCGAAGGTGGCCGGAGCCGGTGCGGTGACCGAGAACCTGGCGCCGTGGATGAAGGTATCGAGCACGAACTACAAGGTGATCAACAAGCCGATCGACTCGACGATGGGCATCTTCCAGAGCGGTCCCCTTCGCGCTCCGGGGGCCCAGCAGACGACGCTCGCTGACGCCCAGACCATGGACATGCTGGCGGTGGCGGCGGGGATGGACTCGCTCGCGTTCCGGTTGCAGAACATGAACACCGACCTCGACGGGTCGCGCTGGGCCGCGGTGCTCCAGGCGGCGGCGACCGCAGCCAACTGGAAGCCGTGGGTCGCCGGCTCGAAGCTCTCCAAGGACAACGTCGTCAAGGGCCGCGGCATTGCGAACAGCCACCACGGCGGTGCATATGCAGCGACGGTTGCCGACATCCAGGTGAACAAGAAGTCGGGGAAGATCACGGTCACGCATCTGTACGGCGCCCAGGACTCCGGGTTCTCGATGAACCCGAGCCTGATCTACAACCAGATGATGGGGAACCTGATCCAGGGCACGAGCCGCGCTCTCAGCGAGGAGGTCACGTTCAACAAGAACCAGGTGACCTCGATCGACTGGATCGGCTACCCGATCCTCCGGTTCAAGGACTCGCCGGACGTCACGCTGGCCCTGGTGCAGCGGACGGACCAGCCGTCGCTGGGCTCGGGCGAGCCGCCCACGTGCTCGGTGATCGGCGCGATCTCCAATGCGTTCTTCGACGCGACCGGCGTGCGCCTGTACGAGGCGCCGTTCACGCCAGGCCGCATTCGCGCGACGCTGAAGGCCGCCGGCGTCATCTAGACCGGCGAGGGAAAGAAACGAAGAGAAGGGGCCCGGTTCGCCGGGCCCCTTCATTCTTAGGCCAGAAGGGGCGGGGCGGAGCCGAGCGACTGGGCGAAGGTCTCGATCAGGCTCCTGACCTCGGGCTGCTCCTCAGGCTTCCAGTCCTCGACGATCGCGCGCACCTCGTCCCGCCGCGCGTCAGCGATCCTCGCGGCCGCCGCTCGGCCCGTCTCCGTGAGGCGCGGGGCCGCCGGGTCGACGAGCCCCTGGGCGCGGAGGTCGGCGAGCATCTGCTCCACCGCGGCCGGCTCGAGCTTCAGCCGGGTCGCGAGCTCTGCGGTCGTGTGCGCCTCCTCCTCGGCGAGCCGGATCAGGAGCCATGCTGCCGGAGCGCCGAGCTCGACCCCGGCCTGGGTGCAGAGATGCTCGTAGACCATATGGCGGTTCTGTTTCCGGGCAAGGGTGCTCAGACGGGTCTCGAGCTCGGCGAGGGACGTGGCGTCGCGTGGCGTGGCGAAGGAATCGCCGATCCCCTGGTCGGCAACCGTTTCGCGCAAGGGCAGCTCGTCGAGGAACCACGTCAGCACGAACCCGAGCGCCGCGATCCCCGCGGCGATCAGGAAGATCGGCCTGAGTGCGGCCGCCCACGCGGCGACGTATGGATCCCGGATTGCCGGCGGCAGGGCGTCGATCTGAGCGGGCCCGAGCCGAGTGGGAAGCTTCCCGATGATCTCCGCCGGCAGCAGCCGGCGGAGCTCGGTCGCCAGGTGGTTGGCGAAGATCGCGCCGAAGATCGGCACGCCGATCGTGCCGCCCATCGAGCGGAAGAGCGTCGCAGTCGCGGTGGCGACGCCGAGGTTCTCGTACGCCACGGCGTTCTGCACCGCGAGCACGAGCACCTGCATCGTGAAACCGAGCCCGAGCCCGAGCACGGCCATGTAGAGGTCGGCGCGGACGAGGCTCGTCCCGGTCCCGAGGCGTGAGAGCAAGAGCATTCCCGCGACGGACAGGGCCGTGCCGACGATCGGGAAGATCTTGTAACGACCGAAGCGCACGATCAGCTGGCCGCTCCCGATCGACGCGACCAGCAGGCCGCCCATCAACGGCAGGAGCTGCAGGCCCGAGGCGGTCGGGCTCGCGCCCTTCACGACCTGGAGGTAGAGCGGGATATACGTGACGGCGCCGAAGAGCGACATGCCGATGACGAACCCGATCGCGCTCGCGACGCTGAACACGCGGATGCGGAAGAGGTAGAGGGGGACGAGCGGTTCGCGTGCCCGCCGCTCGGCGAGGACGAACGCGACCGGCAGCAAGACGGCGAGGACGAGCAGCACGATCATCGGCCCGGACCACCAGGGGTACGTCGTGCCGCCAAGGCTCACGTAGAGGACGATCGAGCTGAGGCCGCCCGCGAGCAGGCCCAGCCCCGTGTAGTCGATCGCGTGCCGGACGCGCGCCGAGGGCGTGTGCAGCACGAGTTGCAGCACGACGAGCGCGACGATCCCGATCGGAAGGTTGACGTAGAAGATCCAGCGCCAGGAGAAGTGGTCGACGATGAGGCCGCCGACGAGTGGGCCGATGACGGTCGCAATGCCGAATACGCCCCCCATCAGCCCGGAGTAGCGCCCGCGCTCCCGCGGCGAGACGACGTCGCCGATCACCGCCTGCGTGCTCACGAGGAGCGCCCCACCGCCGAGGCCCTGGATGCCGCGGAAGATGATCAGCTCCGTCATGTTCTGGCTGAGCCCGCACAGGGCCGACCCGATCAGGAAGAGGACGAGCGCAGCCTGGAGCACGATCTTCCGCCCGAAGGTGTCTCCGAGCTTGCCCGCGACCGGCGTTGTGATCGTCGACGCCAGCAGATAGGCGGTGACGATCCAGGAGAGCTTCGAGATCCCGCCGAGGTCGCCGACGATCGTCGGCAGCGCGGTCGACACGATCGTCGAGTCGAGCGACGCGAGCAGCATCACCAGCATCAGCGCCGCGAAGATCGGCCCGATGCGTGCGTTGGTTGCCGGCGCCTGAGTCACTGCGAGGGGATCAGAGCCGGCGCGGCTTGCAGACTCGGTTCGGCTCCCGCCTCATCACCCGGGATCATGTCAGGTCGGTAGGAGGTTCCACCCTCCTTTGCTCGCCCGGGCGAGGCGGGCTCGAAGTACGCGTCAGTTCCCGCGCTCCGGGGTAGCAGGACGAGCGAGGTTCGCTCGCAGCAGCCTGACAAGGAGGACACCGATGATGAGAAAAATGGGATTGAGCGCCGTGTTTGCGCTCATCTGCGCGGCGCTTCTGGGATCTGCGGCCGGTCGAGCCGCCGGCGCGGTGACCGGGGACACCTGCGTCGCGACCGGGAACGGCACGGCCTACACGTTGAGCATCAGCATTCCGTCGACTGCGCCGCAGCAATTCGGGTTCGCGTTCGCCGCCCCGGGCACGTCGGTCACGAATGCGGTGGTCTCGGGGACGCAGGGGACTTTCTCGACCCAGACGCTTCCGACGGGCTCGTCGGGCGCCTGGATCACGTTGACGCCGATGCCGACGGGCTCGGCGACCGCAAGCCTCGCCACGACAGGCCCGGTGACCGGGAAGTTCGTGGTCACGCCCGCGAGCGACGCCTCGCCGACCTACTTCGACGGGATCCAGTGCTCGCTCGCGAGCAGCGCGGCTCCGAGCACTGCGTTCACGGTCAACCGTCATGTGACCTACGTCCCGGCCAGCGGCGTCTGGCACCTCTCGGTCGCGATCTCGGGCCCGGGGACCGTCCACGCCACCTCGCCCCAGCCGACGGTCGGCGTTGGCTCCGTGCAGAGGCAGACGACAATGCCCCTCGTCCAGAGCCATGCAGTCACGCTCAAGAGCGCAGGCACCGCCACGCTGACCCTCAAGCCGACTGCGCGCGGCCTGAAGACGCTGGCCGGCAAAGGCGCCCTCAGCGTCCGCCTCGACGTGGTCTTCGACCCGGAAGGTGGGAAGTCGGCGAGCAAGGTCATCTCGTTGACCCTGAAGAAATAGAGCACGAGGTTGGGGGAGCCGCGCCGTGACGACGCGGCTCCCCCGGCTCGTGGCCACCGAGGCGGAGCTCGAAGCTCTACGTCACCTTCAAGATGCCCTTCATCCCGTTGGCAGCGTGACCGGGGACGGTGCAGAGGTACTCGTAGCTCCCCTTCTTCGAGAGTGTGACCGTCAACGTCGCCGAGGCGCCCGGTGCGATCGTCGGCGTGCCCTTCCCGGCACAGGAGTTGGCACTGCCGCCCGCGGCGCTCGAGCAGACCTTGAACGAATGCGGGAACCCGCCGACGTTCTTCACCTTGAACGTGATCGCGCCGTGAGGCACGGTCGACTTCGAGAGCGTGAAGCTGAAGCCGGACTTGCCCGCCGCCACGTTCACGACCGTTGCGGCGGGGCGAGCACCAGCGGGCAGCGCCAGGTAGAGGACGACTCCTGAAAGGGCGGTGACCGCCGACAAGATCCGAAACCGTGACATACGCACCTCCGGTCGCTTCGAGCCAGCCCTGGATGGGCTTCTCTGCCCGGGTTACGCGACCTTCGCCGATTCGGATTCAGTCGTCGGAGATCGGCCCCGGATCGCGCGACCCCGGGGCCGGGACTCTCGCCTGTCTCAGCCGTACTTGACCACGCCGGTGCCGGTGATCGATTGGTAGACGCCGGACGGAGTCGCGTTCCGGCCGGTGTTGCACTGACCCTTCTTCGCCCCAGATGTGTAGAAGGGTCCGACTCCCGCGAAGACGACGGTCATGTTCGCCTTGCCGCTGATTCCCTTGTAGGCGCCCGTGCCGTCGGAGATCGTGATCGGGCCGGTGGCCTTGAAGGCGAACGAGCAGGTCGTCTTGTTCTGGACGACGGCCTTGCCGTTGGGGCTCCCGTTCAGTTTCGTCGCGTCGACGAAGAAGGTCCCCTTCGTGAGCGCGATATGCACGTAGCTGCCGTTCTGGTCGACCTTTCCGGACTTCGTTTCGCTGGTTGCGATGCCGTGGTCGCCGATGGCTCCCGCGATCAGAATCGGTTGATGAGCACTGTTGATGCCCAATACGTAGATATAGATCTTCCCGCCTGTCGCGGAGGCCGCGGAGCCTGCAGTGACGAGCAGGAAGGCCCCGAGAAGCGCAGCCACAGTTGCACCCTTGATCGTCCGCATGTTCTTCGTTCTCCCTCTCGTGGGTTGTCGTCAAAGGAAGCAGTCTAGGAGCCTCGCGACTCGAGAGCTGGTTCGGCTCTGGTCGCGCGAGCTCCTCGGGGGACTTCAGCGTCGCAGTCCGCCTCGGTGCCCCCCACCGAGGCGGACTGCCCCGCCGAGCCCGGCGCCCCACCCGCTCTGGCCCTTGCGGTTCGCTGCCGCTTTGAATAGAGCACGCTCCGGCTTCGGTGATACATCGTTCTCACCGGCGGTGTAGTGCCTAGTGGACGGTGATTGTGAGTGCCTGGCTTGTGGTGCCTGAGGCGCTTTTCGCGGTGATCGTGAGTGGGTAGGTTCCTGCGGATCCGGCTTTCGGGGTGCCGGTTATCTCGCCGGTTGATGCCGTGAACGTCACGCCTTCGGGAGGGTGCCGGTCTTGTCGTCGGTTTGTGCGTTGACCAGGTCCGCGCATTGAGCAAACGTGGTCGTAGAGGCGTTGCACTCTGGGATGTCGACCGCCCTGAACTGGCCTGCGAACCTCGACGTTTGTCACATCGGTCGTGGGCATCCTGACCTACCAGGCGGCGAGTTGGATGTACCTCAGCGCGACGAGGCAGGCGATCAGCCCGAGCAGTCTGCATCCGTCGCATCGTCGGGTTGACACCACCGTTTATGTTCCGCGTGAAGCGTCTCCTCCCGAGACCTCCCTCTTAGCACTCAGCCGGGGGCCGGGCGACACACCTGCCTCCCGCGAGCTTCAGGCAGCTCGTCGTGGTAGTGCTGACGGCGTAGACGTTCGCGAAGCCGCTCCAGCCCAACGATTGCCCGGCCCGCCGCGTGTCTCCAGATGTGACTCGGCCTAGTACGCTTACGACGTGAACCAGATCGCGTCCGGACGCGTCGCGCAGGTCGCGGCGAAGTACGGCGAGCACGCACCGATGGCAACCGTGTGCTGCAACGCCTGCCGAACATGCGTCAGGACGAACGCTCTCGGGCTGCTCACCGCCGCTCTGGCAACTGCCGGACTCGGCGTTCGTCTCTTCCTCCCGCGCTCGTAACCGGGCGCCGGCCCTCGCGCGAGGGGGGCCGAAGAGGCGTGTCCGAAACAGCGACTATCGGTCGACAGGCGCGGCGTCTAGGGTCGTAGGTGGGCTCGGGGCGGCGGGCACAGCATCCGTCCGTCACGGCTGCAGTGGTGGTGCGGCAGGGGCGTCGATCGGCGCGTAAACTGGACAGCTCACGCCCCAGTAATCGCAGAGCTGGTCGTCCGAGCAGTTGTTTCCGTTTGTATGGCAGTCGTCGACGACGACCGGGAAGTTCGCGGCATCGGCCGGGATGTAGATGTACCGCGGCGTCACGATCGGCCAGGACGGGAATGGAGCGATACGCGGCCTCCGGTGCGGCCGAGGAGCCGTGGTTTGCGACGGCGGCATGCGCAGAAGTCTTGTGATTTGCAGGTGGAGACGAGGAACTTCTTCGCGTTCGCGTAGGGCGCGGCGAGTGCGAGCGTCGATCCCGTTGCGATGAGGAGGGTGCGGAGCGACATCGTTCGTTGTCCTCTCACTCATGCGCCGTCCCCGCTCACGGAGCCGCGAGGTTTGCGGCGCGGCTATCGGGAAACCACGGAGGAAGTTGTTAGGTAGTCGTCGCAGGCAAGTCTGGTACCACTTGAATTTGGGGCGGGAGAGCCAGGGAGGAGAGGCTGGCGAAAGCCCGAATCCGTAACTCCCCGCCCCAAGGTTCAGGCGCATGAGGCGCGGTCCGCTGTAAGCTGTCTGCGTGGACTCGGCACTCGAGTCGCCGCACCCGCGAACAGATGTCCACGTGAGCCTAATCCCGCGGCCGTCAGGTTAGTCAACATCCGGCCAAAGCGCAACCGATCTAGGCGCCTGCAATTTCCAATACGCCGTCGGAGCGGCGCTCAGATCGTCGAGCATCAGCGAAGCTCGGACTGGTCGAGGCGCGTGGAACAGGACGACGAGTTCGTCATGCTCGTCGTGAGGGCCGCATTAGACATGACGGAAGAGCCTCTTACCGGCAATCGACTCGGCCTCTAGATTCTGGAGTGGGCCTGGGGTGGCGTTCAGCATCCGTCCGCCGGCGTAGACGTTCGCGAAGCCGCCCCGAGCCACCCATGCGATATGATCAGCCGACGTGAGGGAGATGCTTTGGCGCAATGGCCGCTCTGGCCCTCGTCGTGACGCGATTGTGGCCCTCGCGGCATGGGGGGCGTGGCTGAGTGGCTGAAGCGGCCTGAGGTCGAGATACACCCAGCGACGTGGTGGCGTCGGGTAGAGGCATGGAGTTTCGCCGTGGTTCGTGTTCGCAATCGGCCGCTCGCTCGCGCGTACCGCTGGTTCCTGGTTAGACAGAGGGCGGAAGGCTGCGAAGGCCACAATCGAGTTCAGGCGCGCCGGGGAGCCCGATCTCGCGATTCCCGAGATCACCGGCCGATGAAGCACATGCTCAACCGCTCCGGATCGTCGGCGTCGACGAGGGGGGCAGATCGTCAGGATTTTCCACTCGGAACTCGTCCCGCAGACCGAGTCGATCGACCAGGGCCCAGACAGATGAGGGACACGAGCTCGCGGTTGCATTCATTCGTCCGGACGGGACCGCTACGCATGGGCGGCGACGTCCTACTCTACGGCCCAGAGTGGCGCAATCCAGAATGGGATCTCGACCGCAGTGGTGTATGAGGTCACGATCAAAGTGCGTGCGTCGGGAATCTCCAAGACGACTCGCGTCACGCTCGACAACCTGTCGAGCGACATCGCTCGCTTCAAGACGGCGAAACGGAAAAGGCGGCCGTCGGGGTAGAAGAGTCGGGGTAGAAAGAACGACCCAGCCGTTCAGCTGAGCCGTTCGGGTCAGAGCCAGCGCTTGAACGAGAACGCGAGCATGCGGAAGAACGCCAGCATGCCTGCGAGGGCGGCGACCATGAACCCGAAGATCGTCCAGAACGCCCAGACGGTCTCGAAGCCCGGGAAGTGGACGTTCATGCCGAAGAAGCCCGTGATCAGCGTCAGTGGAAGCAGGACGACCGAGAACACGGTGAGGATCCGCAGGATGTCGTTCTGGCGGTGGTTGATGACCGATTCGTTCGTGCTCTCGAGCGCTTCGATCACCTCCTTGTAGTTGTCGAGGAGGTCCCAGATCCGCTCGGCGGCATCGACGATGTCGTCGAAGTACTCGCCGAGGTCCTCGTGGAGGAAACGCTCGACGTTGCGCTCGAGCAGGCGGAGCGTCGAGCGCTCCGGCTTGATGATCTTCCGGTAGCTGATGATCTCCTGCTTCGCGTTCGACAGGTCGCGCACGACCCCGTCGGAACGGCCCTCGAAGACGTCGTCCTCGAGCGAGTCCAGCTTGTGCCCGATCTTGTCGAGGATCGGGAAGCAGTAGTCGAAGAGGTCGTCGAGCACCTCGTAGAGAAGGCGGCCCGAGCCCTTCGAGAAGAGCTGCTCGCGGAAGTCCTCGTCCTCCTCGCAGCGGGAGAAGAGGCGCGAGAGCGGCTTGAGGTCGACGCCCGGCAGCGTGACGAGGTAGTCGGGACCGACGAAGATGTCGACCTCGACCGCATTCAGCCGCTGGATCGAGCGGTCGTACGCCGGGAAATGGAGGACGGTGAAGAGGTAGCCGTCGTCGGCGTAGTCGTCGACCTTCGGCCGCTGGCGTCTCGAGAGGACGTCCTCGACGTCGAGAGGATGCCAGCCGAAGCGGTCAGCGAGGGCCTGCGCGACCTCGAGGGTCGGTGCGTCGAGATGGATCCAGGTCAGCCCGGCGGCGTTGAGCTCAGCAGGCTCGCGCGGGCGAGCGTCGACGACCGCCAGGTCGCGGGACCGCGACCTGCGGATGCGGGGCAGGCTGGGCATGCGGGCCGGCCGGGGCATCAGTACTGAGCGGGTCCTCGACGATCGTTGCCATGCGCGTATTTTACCCTCAAACGGGCGCCGGCTCCGCCAGCGCGGGGATTGCAGCCTCGTCGTGCGGGATCCGGCGCAGGTTCGGCGGGACGAACCGCTCCATCGCGAGCGCTCCTCCGGCCGCGATCAGGCAGACGACCGAGGCGAGCGGCCAGAGCAGGAACGGCGCCCCGGCGAGGATGAACCCGCCGGCCGCAGGCCCGACGGCGCCTGCGAGGCCCCAGGAGAGCGAATGCACTGCGAAGTACCGTCCACGCAGGTGCTCCGGGCCGATGTCGGCGACGAGCGCCTGGTGCGCGGGGCCGTGAAGGCATTCGCCGATCCCGAACATCGCCATTGCGATTGCGAAGGCGACGAACGCCGCGGTCGTCTGGAGCCATGCGCCGGTGGCGTCGACGACGCAGCCACGCGGCGGCCCAGATGAGGGGCATCACCGCGAGCGCGCGCATCCGCCGGCGCCCTTCGATCCAGTGCGAGATCGGAAGCTGGGCGAGCACGATCGCCGCCGTGTTCACCGCGAAGATCACGCCGATCTGGCGTTCGCTGATACCGCTCTGGTCGCGCGCGAACTGCGGGAAGAGGCTCATGAGCGAGTACCCGGCGGCGACGAAGAGGAAGTTGATCGCCCACAGGCCGAGGAAGGTCCTGTGGCGGAGCACGGCGCGGTAGGAGGCCGGTGCCTGTGCGTCTCCGGCGGGGACGCCCCGGATCGTGGACGAACCAGAGGACGACGGCGTAGGCGAGGAAGGTCAGCGCGTCGAGTACGAACAGGATGGTGAACGAGCGCGGGTTCGAGACCACGGCGATCAGGCCGCCGACGATCCCGCCCAGGCCGATCCCGAGGTTCATCGTCAGGCGCTGCTGCGCGAACGCGGCATGGCGACGCGAGGCGGGGGTGAGGCGCGCGATGAGCGTCGACTGGCTCGGCCAGAATCCGGCCGCGCCGATCCCTTCCACCGCGAGGAGGACGAACGCCTGCCACGGCTCGCGGACGAGGGGGAGGAGGCCGAAGCCGACGGCCTGGAGGGCGAGGCCGCAGCCGAGCGTCAGCCGCGGGCCGACCCGGTCGATCACGATCCCGGCGGCGATGCCCGCACCGAGCAGCGCCGCCGAGGAGAAGCCGACGATCAGGCCGGCCGTCCCGAGCGGGAAGCCGCGCACGTCGTGCAGGTAGATGACGAGGAACGGGAACACGATCCCGTTCCCGAAGGAGTTGATCACCCCGCCGATCTGGAGCAGCCACACCTGCCTGGGCAGCTGCGGATCGAGCCTCCTGAGCAAGCTGCCGGCGATCCCCGGACGCTAGCGCACGCGATTGCATCCAAATAGTCTGCAAACATGGATCCGAGAGCGCTCGTATTCTGTTGCTATAGTCCGCCAATACACTTGTTTCGGATCCAATCGAGTGAAAGCCATGACGACCAATAAGGAGAATCCGACGATGACGCTCGAGCTCGAGCTGGTCCACGGACGCGCGCTGGCAGGGAATCCGCCGGCCGTACTCGGCGGACGACGTGGCTGTGCTCCGGGGCCGGTTCCCGGTCGAGCACACGCTGGCCCGCCTCGGCGCCGAGCGCCTCTGGCAGCTCCTGCACGCGGCGAAGCCCGTTGACGGCTCTCGGCGCGGTCACGGGCGGGCAGGCGGTGCAGATGGTGCGCGCCGGGCTCGACGCGATCTATCTCTCGGGTTGGCAGGTCGCGGCCGAGGCGAACCTCGCCGGCCACACCTATCCCGACCAGAGCCTCTACCCCGCCAACAGCGTCCCGGCGCTGGTGCGGCGGCTGAACAACGCGCTCCTGCGCGCCGACCAGATCGACGCGGCGGAGGGGATCGACGAGACGCACTGGCTCGCGCCGATCGTCGCCGACGCCGAGGCCGGCTTCGGCGGCCCGCTCAACGCGCACGAGCTGATGAAGGCGATGATCGAGGCGGGCGCCGCGGGCGTCCACTTCGAGGATCAGCTCTCCTCCGAGAAGAAGTGCGGCCACCTCGGGCGGCAAGGTCCTCGTCCCGACGAGCCAGTTCGTGCGGACGCTCGATCGCCGCGCGGCTCGCCGCCGACGTGCTCGACGTGCCGACCGTCCTCGTTGCCCGCACCGACGCGCACAGCGCCTCGCTCCTCACGAGCGACATCGATCCCGTCGACGCCGAGTTCCTCACCGGCGAGCGCACGCCCGAGGGCTTCTTCCACGTGCGCGCCGGCGTCGACGCCGCGATCGCGCGGTCGCTCTCCTACGCGCCGTACGCCGACCTGCTGTGGTTCGAGACCTCGACTCCCGACCTCGGCGAGGCCCGCGAGTTCGCGACGGCGATCCACGAGGCCTACCCGGGCAAGCTCCTCGCCTACAACTGCTCGCCGTCGTTCAACTGGAAGCGCCACCTCGACGACGGGCAGATCGCGAGCTTCCGCGAGACGCTCGCCGAGCTCGGATACCGGTTCCAGTTCATCACGCTCGCCGGCTTCCACTCGCTGAACCTCGGGATGTTCGAGCTCGCGCGCGGCTTCGCGGCGGAGGGGATGCCGGCGTACGTCGAGCTGCAGGAGCGCGAGTTCGCGCTCGAGGCCGCCGGGTACACGGCCACGCGGCACCAGCGCGAGGTCGGCGCCGGCTACTTCGACCGCGTGGCCGAGATCGTGAGCGGCGGCGAGTCCTCGACGCTCGCGCTCCGCGGCTCCACCGAGGAAGAGCAGTTCGAGTCGGCCGCCGCCTGATGGCGGCGGGAATCGAGGTTCACGCGGCCGGCGACGGGGAGATCCTCTCGCCGGCCGCGCTCGGCCTCGTCGAGCTCCTCCACCGTGAGCTGAACGCCGAGCGCCTCGCCCTGCTGCGAGCGCGCGGCGCGAGCGCCCGAGCCTCGCGTTCGTGTCCTCGCCCGAGCCGAACGGCTGGAAGGTCGCGCCTGCGCCGCCCGATCTGCGCGACCGGCGCTGTGAGATCACCGGGCCGCCCGACCGGAAGATGATGATCAACGCCCTCAACTCGGGCGCCCGGGTGTTCATGTGCGACTTCGAGGACGCGTGCTCGCCGACCTGGACGAACGTGGTCGAGGGGCAGGCGCAACCTGCGGGACGCGGTCCGGCGCGCGATCGCGCTCGAGACGCCCGAGAAGAGCTACGCGCTGAACGACGAGGTCGCGACGCTTGTCGTCCGTCCGCGCGGCTGGCATCTCGACGGAGCGGCACGTGACCGTCGACGGCGAGCCGGTGTCGGCGTCGCTCTTCGACTTCGGGCTCGCGTTCCACCACAACGCGGCGGAGCTCCTGGAGCGGCGGAGCGGGCCGTACTTCTACCTCCCGAAGCTCGAGAGCCACGCGGAGGCACGTCTCTGGGCGCGCGCGTTCGAGCTCGCCGAGGAGGCAGCCGGAGTCCCTCGCGGGTCGATTCGCTGCACCGTGCTGATCGAGACGATCCCCGCGGCGTTCGAGATGGACGCGATCCTCTACGAGCTGCGCGAGTACGGCTGCGCTCTCAACGCCGGCCGCTGGGACTACATCTTCTCGACGATCAAGAGGCTCGGCGCGCGTCCTTCCCGACCGCGTCCAGGTGACGATGACGGTGCCGTTCATGCGCGCCTACACCGAGCTGCTCGTGCAGTCGTGCCACCGTCGCGGCGCGCACGCGATCGGCGGGATGGCGGCGTTCATCCCGTCGCGACGCGACCCCGAGGTGAACGAGGTCGCGCTCGCACGGGTGCGTGACGACAAGCTGCGCGAGTCGGGCGACGGGTTCGACGGCACCTGGGTCGCCCATCCCGACCTCGTGCCGGTCGCGACCGAGGTGTTCGACGGCGTGCTCGGCTCCGGGCCGAACCAGCTCGAGCGGCTACGCGAGGACGTCGAGCGTCCGGGCTGAGCAGCTCGTCGACTTCGCCGTGCCCGGCGGGGAGATCACGCCCGAGGGGCTGCGCGCGAACGTCTCGGTCGGGACGCGCTACCTGGATGCGTGGCTTCGCGGGACGGGCGCCGCAGCGATCGACAACCTGATGGAGGACGTCGCGACCGCCGAGATCTCGCGATCGCAGGTCTGGAGCTGGGTCCAGGCCGGCGAGTTCGGCGAGCCGAGGACGTGCGCCGCGAGCTCGCGCGAGGTCGAGGCGGGCGACGAGGCGAAGGCGCTCTTCGCCGAGGTGGCCCTCGGTGCGCAGATGCCCGAGTTCCTGACGCTCAGCGCGTATCCGCGCCTGCGGGACTAGACGGTTCCGTCGAAGCCCTCGAACATCGTCGCGATCTGGTCGAGACGGCTGCGGCGATCGCGAGCTCGGCGACGGTGAAGCTCGAGCGAGCGCGTCGTTCCAGTGGCCCTCGAACCTCGCGCGGCGCTCGGCGATGTGCTCGCGGCCCTCGTCGGTGAGCCTGCAGGTGACGACGCGGCGGTCGGTCTCCGAGCGGGTGCGGGTGACGAGCCCGAGCTCGACGAGGGAGTCGAGCATCTGGGTGACGGTGGCGGGGGAGAGGTCGGCCGCGGCCGCGAGCTCGCCGCTCGAGACCACGTCGTGCTCGGCGAGCGCGAAGAGCAGCGCGTTCTGCGCGAAGCTCGGGGTCCCCGGCCGGTGGGTCTCGCGGCCCTTGAGCCGGCGGACGGCGGCGTTCGTTCGCTTGAACGCGTTGCCGAGGGTCGTGATGGCCTCGGGCCGCGAGCGGGTGGCTGTCGTCGTCACGCCGCGCTCTCTGCGAGCTCGACGAGAGTCAGCGACTCGGTCTCGTTCCGTCGTCGCGACCGAGCGGGCGCGACGCTCGGCGCGGACGAGGACGATGCACGGGATGATCGCGGCGGCTGTGATGCCGACCGACCACCAGAAGGCGGTGCCGAACGCCGCTGCGGCATCGTCCAGGCTGGTGCTGCCGGCGAGCGAGCGCTGGAGGACGACCGCGAGGACCGCCGTGCCGATCGAGCCGCCGACTCGCTGGAGCACGTTCATCTGGGGGGTCGCGTCCGAGAGCTCGGAACGGTGGAGCGAGGCGAACGCTGCGGTCATCGCGGGCATGAAGGCGAGCCCGACGCCCATGCCCCGGACGACCGTCGTGCCGAGGAGCCAGGCAACCGGTGTGTGCGCGCCGATCAAGCCGAACGGGATCGTCGCGAGCGTCGTCACGATCACGCCGACGAGGGCGACGGGCCCGCCGCCGAGGCGGTCGGCAAGCCGGCCGACGAAGCGGCAGCACGAGCACCATCCCGATCCCCATCGGAGCCATCAGGAGACCCGTGTGGAGGGCGCTCTCGGCGCGAACCTCCTGCCAGTAGAGCGGGATCAGGATCATCCCCCCGAACAGGGAGGCGGCCAGGCAGAACATCGTGACGGACGCGGACGAGAACGTCGGGCGGCGGTAGAGCCTGAGGTCGAGGAGCGGGCGCTCGACGCGAAGCGCATGGAAGACGAAGAGCGCAACCAGGACGGCACCGCCGATGATCGGCCAGACCACACGGGGGTTCGTGAACTGGCCCGTCGCGCCGATCTCCGCGAGCCCGTAGGTGACGAGCGGCACACCGAGCGCCAGCAGGAACAGGCCGACGACGTCGAGGCGCTCCTTGGCACCGTGGCGATCGCGCGGGAGGATCTTGAGCGAGGCGATGAGCGCGATCGCGCCGATGGGCACGTTGACGAAGAAGATCCAGCGCCAGCTGGCGCTGTCGACGATGAGCCCGCCGAGGGTGGGGCCGATGATCGGCGCCAGCATCACGGGGATCATGGTGATCCCCATGATCCGGCCCATCCGCTGCGGCCCGGCGGCGTTCGCCATCATCATCTGGCCGACCGGCAGGATCATCCCGCCGCCGACGCCCTGGAGCACGCGGAAGAGGATGAGCTCGGTCGTCGAGGTGGCAAGGCCGCAGAGGATCGAGCTCGCCGTGAAGAGGGCGAGCGAGAGGATGTAGACGTTCCTGGCGCCGAACCGGCGCGCCGCCCAACCCGTGACCGGGATCGCCGCGCCGAGCGCGAGCATGTAGCCCGTCAGCACCCACTGGATGTCTGCCAGGGTGGCGTGCAGGTCGCGTCCGAGGGTCCGGAGGGCGACGTTCACGATCGTCGTGTCGAGGATCGACATGATCGATCCGAGCACGACCACCGACGCGACGCGCCAGACGTGGGGCTCGATCCGGGATGACACTGACGCGGGTGCAGCTACGGCTTCGCTCAAGAACGCTCCTTCGGTACCGATTGATTAGGTAACTAAAGATTAGGCGACAAAGGAGCTCCTGTCAAGGCGGTGTCGGAACGGCGTCGGCTCGCGCCCAAGGCCGAGCCGCGCGCACCGGTCTCAGGAGGCCGCGAGGAGGAGCGCGTTACCCGACGGATCGCGGACGATCGGGCCGCCTTCTCCGTCCTCGAGCTCGCGCCCGGCGTCCGAGACGACACCCGCGACGCGGTCTCGCTCGGCGGCGTCGGGGAAGAGGATCGTCGCGTGCCGGAGCGCGGCGCTTCCCGGGGGCGGGGGGCCGGCTCCCGCGCTCTCCCACGTGTTCGCCCCGAGATGGTGGTGGTAGCCGCCGGCGCTGAGGAACGCCGCCTGGTTTCCGAGCTGCGCCATCAGGTCGAACCCGAGCAGGTCGCGATAGAACGAGACCGTGTCCGGGATCGCGGCGGCCTGGAGATGGACGTGGCCCATCACGGTGCCGTCGGCGAGGCGGTCGAAAGGCTCGGTTGCGGGATCGTCGAGCTCGCCGAGGAGGTCGTCGACATCGAGCGGCGCTGTCGTGATCAGCTCGCCCACTCGCCCCTCCCAGGTCGACCGCGGCCGGTCGGCGTAGATCTCGATCCCGTGCCAGTCCGGGTCGCGCAGATAGACGGCCTCGCTGACGGCGTGGTCGGAAAGCCCGGACAGGGCGACGCGACCTCGGACGGCGTGTGCGAGCCAGCGCGCAAGGGCCGGCCGCTCGGGCAGGAGGAGGGCGAAGTGGTAGAGGCCCGTATTGCGGGGTGCCGGCCGCGCGCCCGGCTCCTCCACGAGCACGAGAAGCTCGCGGCCGGCGGAACCGAGCGAGGCGCGACCGGGGCCGCTCTCGCGCGTCTCGAGGCCGATCGAGCCGTTGTAGTAGTCGAGCGACCGGTCGAGGTCCGACACCGTCAGGTGCACCGGTCCGACGGTCGTGGCGGGTGCGATCCCGTTCACCGCCGGGTCAAGGCTCGACGGTGCGAGTGACGGCGGCCATCAGGCGGTGGCGTCGGAGGTCTCCGCCTCCGCGTCGGCCTCCACATCGATCCCGGCGGCGGGCTCACCGTCCGGAGCGCCCTCTGCCGGCGCCTCATCCTCGGGCTCCGGCTCCGGCGGGTACTCCAGCTGAAGCCCGTCGGGCGTGACGTCGACGAACAGGGGAAGCTCGTCGTCGTTCATCACCGAGATGATCGCCGTCTTGCCGTGCGAGCGGATGGCGCTGCGGCTCTCGGCCGGGAGGTCCGGCAGCTCCGGGAACTCCGAGCGGGACGACGACGTTCACGGTGACCTGGACGCCGCGTCGCTCCAGATCGCGCGCCCACCCGATCGCGACATTTCCCCGCCCGCGGATTGAATAGAACTCGCGCGACCCGCTGATGATCTTCCACTTGGCCATGTCGGGAATGCTACTACCGGCCTCTCGAGCGAGTGTGAGAACATATGTTCGTGCCGAGCGTCGCGACCATCCTCCACGCCGACGCCGACTCGTTCTTCGCGTCGGTCGAGCAGCGGGACGACCCGGGCCTGCGCGGCCGCCCCGTGATCGTCGGCGGAGGGGTCGTCCTCGCCGCCAGCTACGAGGCGAAGGCGTTCGGCGTTCGGACGGCGATGGGCGGGAGACAGGCGCTCAGGCTCTGCCCGGGCGCCGTTGTCGTTCCGCCCAGGATGTCGGCGTACGTCGACGCCAGCAAGGCCCTGTACTCGGTGTTCGAGGACGTGAGCCCGCTCGTCGAGGGGCTCTCGATCGACGAGGCGTTCCTGGACGTGCGCGGGATGGAGTCGATCGCCGGCTCTCCCGTCGAGATCGCCACACGCTTGCGCGCCAAGGCCCGTGAGGAGGTCGGGCTGCCGGTCACGGTCGGCGTCGCGCGGACGAAGTTCCTGGCGAAGGTCGCAAGCGCGGCCGCGAAGCCGGACGGGCTTCTGCTCGTGCCGCCGGAGGGTGAGGCGGCGTTCCTGCACCCGCTGCCGGTGGAGGCGATGTGGGGTGTCGGGGCGAAGACGGCCGTGAAGCTTCGCGACCGCGGCGTGAGGTCGGTCGGCGAGCTCGCGCGCATGCCCGGGCCGGCGCTCGAGGCGATGCTGGGCCGCGCGGCCGGCAGGCATCTCCATGCCCTCGCGAACCTCCACGACTCCCGGCCCGTTCGTCTTCGTCCACGGCGCCGCTCGATCGGCTCCCAGCACGCCTGGGGGACGAGGCCGCGGGCGGCGGCGGAGGTCGAAGAGGATCTCGTCGCTCTCGTCGACCGGGTGATGCGACGCGTGCGTAGGGCGAGGCGGGTGGGGCGGACCGTGGTGCTCCGGCTGCGATTCGCGGACTTCTCCCGTGCGACCCGCTCGACGACGCTCCCGCATCCGACGGCCCGGACGAGGCTCGTCCTCGAGGCCGCGCGCGAGCTGCTTGCCGGAGCCCGTCCCCTGATCCGGGCGCGAGGGCTGACGATGGTCGGGGTGGCGCTGACGAACCTGGCGGACGACCTTCCCTTCCAGCTCGAGCTCCCGTTCGAGCCCGACGACGGCGCGCGGCTCGACGCCGCGCTCGACGAGATCCGCGACCGATTCGGGCCTGCCGCGGTGACGCCCGGGGTCCTGCTCGGCCGCCGGCCGGGCCTGACCGTGCCACTTCTTCCCGACTGAGCACGTAGTCTGTTCGCGCGTGCGCAAGCTCCGGTACTCTTGACCGCGGCCGCGATTCTGGGCCTGAGCGTGAACGCTGCGGCAGCGCAGGCGGCATCCTTGCCGTCGTTGACTCCGAAGACAATGCGCTACTGGACCGCGATCGCTGCCTGCGAGACGGGCGGCGGTGGGCCGCCGAAGTGGGACTGGGGCTCGAAGCACCGCCCGAGTGAGGGCACACTGTTCGAGGGCGGTGTCGGTTTCAGCGCTCTGATGTGGAAGGTCTGGGCCGGGGAGCTCGGGATCGTCACGCAGTACCCGCATGCCTTCGACGCGCCGTCCCTCGTGCAGATGGAGGTCGCGCAATACGGTGTGACCGTGCACCATGCGACGTGGGGCTGCAAGGGCTAGACGCAAGAAGCGAGGGCTAGGCGTGTTCCGCAGGCATCCGTTCCGGGCATGAACAAGACCGTCGTCGCACTCGTCGTCGCTTCAGCGCTCGTGGTGGGCGTGGCCGGCTGCGGGTCGTCCGAGAAGAAGGCGGCGGCGGGCCCGAGCGCACGGACGGTGAAGTTCGACGCGCTGAAGTCCTGCCTGCACGGCAAGGGCTACAAGGTCATGCCCGAGCCGTCGACCGTTCGCGGGACGGCGCCCCGCAACTTCGAGTTCATCGGCGTCTGGAACCTGCTGAACCCGGACCGGGTGGCGCTGGCGCTGACGATCTCGAAGTCCCCGGTCGGCGCCGAGGCGAGCCGAGGCCTGGACGAGGAAGACGAACGACAGGATCGGCAAGGGGGTCGTTCGCGCGCCGGTCGTCCGGTTCGGCCGGATCAACGTGCTCTGGACGACAGATCCCGACAAGATCGACAAAGACGCGATCTACGGCTGCGTGCGCGCGAGCTCGCTCGGGGCCTAGCGTCCCGGCGCCGTCGCCGGTGGTCAGCCGATGACGACGCTCTGGCTCGGGCTCGGCCTTGCGCTGGTCTCGGCCGTCGCCGTGAACTGGGCGTACTCCCGCGAGCACGACGCCGTGGCGTCGATGCCTGCGTTCACCTGGCGCCGTCCAGTCGCGTTCGTCTCGGCGCTCCTCCGGAGCCGTCCGTGGGTCGTGGCGTTCGGCACCGAGACCGTCGGCTGGCTGCTCTATGTCGGGGCGCTCCGGCTTGCGCCGCTCTCGCTCGTCCAGGCCGTGGGCGCCTCGGGAATCGCGGTGCTGGCGTTCGCGACCGCGCGCGGGCACCCGAGCCGCCTGACGCGGCGTGAGCAGGTCGCCGTCGTTGTCGCAGTGGCCGGCCTCGTCCTGCTCGCCGTTTCGGTCGTCGACGTTCACCAGGTCGACCACGCCCCGGCCTGGACGTCGGCGGCACTCTGGCTCGGCGTCTCCGCTGTGGCGGCGTTGCTTCTGATCGCGGCTCCGTCGCGCCTCGCCCGTGGGCCGGCGCTCGGTCTCGCGGCGGGCCTGCTCTTCGCCGGCGGCGACATCTGCGCGAAGCTCGTCGTCTACGGCGGGGTCTGGTTCGCCGCCCTCCTGCCGCTGATCGTCTACTACGCGCTCGGGACGAGTGTCCTGCAGGGCGCGTTCCAGCATGCGAACGCCCTCACGACCGCCGGGCTCGCGACGCTCGCCACGAACGCCGTCCCGATCGCGGCCGGGTTCGTCGTCTTCGGCGAGCAGCTCCCCGACGGCGTCCACGGCGGGCTCCAGGTCGCTGCGTTCGCATCGCTCGTCGTCAGCGGAACGCTGCTCGGACGGTCTCGCCCGCCGGACCCGGCGGTCGGGCGCTAGCGGAGGCGGTCGGCCATCCGCTCGGCGAGCATCAGGACCGTGAGATGCGTGTTCGCCCGCGTCACGGCCGGAAACGACTCGATCACCAGGCCTCCCCCGACGCCACTCGGATCGACGACCTCTGGCGCTCCCGCCCTCGGCCCCACAGGTCGAGCGCAGCGCCCGTGAGATCAAGGTCGACGTCGCGTCCGCCGGAGTCGAAGACGGAGTCGACGATCGAATCGAGCGGCGGCCGGCGAAGGATCTCGGCCATGGCCGAGAAGAGCGTGCGAAAACGGACGACGTCGAGCTCATCGGTGAGTAGGTTCTGCTCGATCGCCGGGTGATCCTCGGGGTTCGCGGAGTGGATCGCGACGCGGCCGTGTGAGAAGGCCTGGTTGACGACCCCGAGCAGCCCGGGGGGCCGTGTCGTGTCGCCCGCGATGCCTCCCACGTTGAGGGCGCAGCAGGTGAGGTCGCCGGCGCTCGAGCCCACGAGGCCGGAGCTCCACCGGAGCAGGCAGTTGGCTCGGAGGCCGAGCGCCGAGGTCTCCGCCGCGCCGGAGAGCCGGAGACCGAGGACGACACCGGTGTGACTTCGCGAGCTCGGGATCGACTGCCTGGCCGACCTGCCGGTGGGCGAGGCTCTCCAGGATCACGCGGGGTTCGTGCTCGGGCTCGGATTGCAACGCGCGAAGACGGCTCACAACGGCCAGCGTGGCAACTTCACGCTCCGCTATTCGTCGAGGCACCCGGACGCCGGCTTCAACGACCTGAGCATCACGGACGTGAACGTGCCCTCGGACCGCGAGCCGCGCGGCGCCGTGTTGTGCAAGCTCGGCCAGTGCTTCTCGCGCGGCACGGCCCGGATCGTCTCCCGCGACCCCGATCTCGTGCTCGATCTGCCGGCGCGCCTGGAAGAAAGCGCCAGAGCCCCCGCGACGGAAGAAGGATCCTCGTAACCGCGAGATACCGTCTATGCGGCTCGGCGGAAGCGCCCGAGGTTCTCGCGGCGGAGCTCTTCGTCGCGCCGTTCCGCGTACGCCTTCAGGAACTGGGCGCGCATGATCGTCGGCTCGTCGGAGTTCCGGATCGTGTAGGTGCCGCCGAAGAGGTTGCAGATCTCCCGCACGACGGGGTGGAAGTCGACGGTCTCGCCACCGGGTCGCGGCCCGACGATCGACGCCCAGGCCTCGAGCGGCGTGGGGATCTCGACGTCGCGCTCGATCACCTTCCGCCTGATCTCCGCGATCATCGGCAGGGTCGGCGAGTCGAGGATGATCTCCGTCATGGCCTCCTGCGCCGCGCGGGCGTCGAGGTCGGCGAGGTAGCGGACGTAGAGTGCGCGGGTTCCCTCGGTCGGCGGTGTCAGGGGGTACGCGTCCGCGAGCTGGTCGACGAGGCGGTTGGCTGCTACGGCGTCCATGGGTGGTGAATGGTGTCCGTCGTCCCGGACGGACATGTCGGGCTCGGCTTCTACCGGGCCCGACCCGGCGCCGCCAGGTCCCGAAGCGCCGCGAGCGCTGCCCCGTGACGAAGACCGTCCCCGAGCCCGGCGAGGAGCCCGGCGACGACGAGCGCCTCGTCCAGCGTCGCTCGCGGGTGGTCGCCAAGCCACCGTGCCAGCCACCGCGCCGCCGCGCGCCGGCCGCGCTCCCAGTCCTTCTGGGCGATCAGCGCTGCGAGCTCGAGCGCGTCGGCGAGGTCGATCCTGCCGATCTCGCGGGCGGTGATCTCGGCGACGACGACGTTGCCGTGCTCGATCGCCCGGCGGAACGTGACCCTCGCGTTCGTGTGGTCGCCCATCGGCCCTTCCCGGGGCCGGGCGGCGGACGGAGCCTAACGCGACACACATCGCCGTCGTGGGCGGTACAGGCGTGTACGAGGGAGTCACCGGCAGCGTGACCTCCGTGTCTCGAGGGCAGAACAGTCCCTACACCGACGACACTGTTCACCTGACCTGGCCCTGACCTCACCCGGGTATGCCGACGGGCCACCTACGCAAATAGCCGAAGAACGAACTAGATTGCGTAGGAGCCGACGGTTTTGGCCCCCCGAGCCGTTGGCGTCAATGCGGGCCTGCCCCGGTTCCCGGGGCGGGCCTGCTCCCTGCACCCGGAGTCCAAGGTAGCCCCGAAACGCGGTACCGTCCAGTGCCGGATCCGACCTCCACGGTGGCGGGACACGTTCAGGGCTCGGGGAGATACCTGTCGCGGAGCCTGAACCAGTCCGTCGACTCGAGCCAGATGATGGCTGCGTTCCAGGCGTTCTCGGTGTAGCCCCTCGCGGTCAGCCGCGCCTTGAACTGATCCTTGACAGTGAACGGCATGTCCGGGTACTGGCTGGTCAGTCGCTCTTCCAGTTGAAGTAGGCGATCGAGGAAGTCGCTGGGGCCATCCGCCCCGGCGTGCGTGCGCATCCCGATCTCTTCCTGCGCAAGCCGCAACCAAACCGGAGGCTCGTCCGTGTGTTGCGCCGTCGGCTCCTTCTTCGTGTGGCGTCTCCGCATGGTCCCTTGTCCGTACCCAGGTGCGCGCGTCTTTACCCAGCCGCGAGCCGGGTTGGTGCCCGGGAACCGCGCCTGAGTCCCAGCTCGCGCGGGCATATGGCGGTCGACAAGAGGCGGCGCCGGCACGGATACCGGAGGAGGTCCCGACCCGTCCTGGGCTAGAGGAAGTCCCGATACCCGTGCCTGCGCCAGCACGCCGATACTCGCACGCCTGGCGTCGGGAACGCCGGAGCAAACGCTCGGAGCGGCCTCGCGAAGGTCCATGCCGCCCGTCGGGTTGAAGCTTCCCCACTGCGGGTAGTTGCTTAGGGGCGGGTGGACGAGGTTCCGAAACGGGCCTCGGAGGACCTCGCCGCCGCGCAGCACGGCTCTCGTCGGCGCCGGGGGGAACTGACGGTGAGCGTGGAGTGGGGCCGGGCAGATTTTCTGCCCGGCCCCAGCTGCACCGAAGAAGCTAGGGCAGCCCGCCCCGGTGGGGAGCAGCGGGGCGGGTGCGACGCTGAAGTCCACCGGACAGGCAGCGCGGATCGGAACATATTCCATCCTCAGGACGGACAACTGCGGGTGAGGCCCGGGCCCACCGAACAACCTGGAAGCCGAGCCGCTCGACCGGTTGCGGCTCTTTCGGAGAGGTCTCGTTCCGGCCGGGCTAGCCGGGCCGCCGACCGACGAGCCAGTACCCGACGGCGCCCAGCGTATTGACGGCGCTGGCGATGCGCCAGGCTGCCTTCGTTCCTCGAATGCGATCTGCCGGCCGCTTGGAGATGTCCCGCCAAGTCAGTGACGCGACGACGAGGTGAGCCGCAACCCCGCCGATGAGAACAGGCTTGTTGACCGGTTTCTTCTTCGCGTTCCGCGCCATCCGCTGACAGTACCGCCTCGTCTCACATCTCGGGCAGTCCCTGCGGGCGAACCCGTTCGGGCTCCGGGCGCCGCCGATCGGCGCGTGGTAGTTGGGTGTACGATCTTGCGATGGTCGCCGGTCGTTCGGCGATGGTTCGAGTCGGCCTTTTGCTCGCGCCACTGTCCCTGGTTGCGACGCACTCGGCTTTCCCAGCCGGGGCCCGGAATACAGACGCCCTTACAGTCACGAGCGCGGTCGTGGATGCCCACTGGAACCAGGGCTGGCTAAGGGCCGGCGCAAACATACAGCTGGCCGGGAGCGTCGATGCACCGTCATCCCTGACCGTGGCGTTGCGGCCGGTCGACCGCCCTGGAATCGTGACGGCACGGGCGATTTTCAAGGTCGCCAACCCGGGGCCTTTCACCCACCAGCTGCGCCTGCCTCCGCGGCCGCTACCCGGCACATACAACCTCCGCGTCGGCGGAACCAGCGGCGGGACGACGCTCGCACCGGTCGACGTCGACATAACGATCCCGGCTCCCCCAGAAGGCGTACTCGACCAGGCAGAAGTGGGCGCAACGCCGAGCGGCCCCTGGCTGCTGTACACGTCTGGCTCGCCGCCCGTTGTCCAGGGCTCTCACAAGGAGCTCTGGATGCGCTTCCGCTTTCTCTACCCGCCGACCGGAAAAGACATCGAACTCGTATGGAAGCTGCACTGGCACACAGTCGTCGGCAAGGTCTACAAGCTCTACAAAGACACCCTGACCACATCGGTCAACTCCGCGGCTCCGCTGCCGAGCGGACACTGGAGCGCCGTCCTCATGATCGACGGAAGGGTCGCGAAGAAGATGGACGTCATCGTTCGGTAGACGGGCGGGGGCAGGAGCGGCTCGAGGGTGGTCGCCGATGCGACGGCCGGCAGATGGAACTGCTTCGCGAGTGAGAGACTGTCGCGTCACGCGAAATGAATCTCCTCTGGGCCATCCTGATTGCGGTTGGAGCGGTTTGTGTCGCCGTGACCGCGATGTTGCTCGTGCGTCGTCGCGCGCCGGCAGGCAGCTACTTCGCGGACGGCGATCGGGCTGCGGGCGTGTTCGGGGTGCTGGCGACCGGCTTCTCGGTGCTGCTCGGGTTCATCGTGTTCTTGGCCTTCTCGAGCTACGACCAGTCGCGCGCCGGCGCCGAATCGGAGGCGTTGATCCTCACCCAGCAGGTCGAGACCGCGCAGCTGCTGCCGCAACCGGTTTCCCGAAAGCTGACAGGCGACCTCGTCTGTTACGCAAGGGCGGTCGTACACCTCGAGTGGCCGCGGATGCAGAACGGCACGATGGCCGAAGGCTTCAACCCGTGGGCCGTGGCGATGTTCGGCACGATCCAGCGATACGAGCCCGTGAACAACCGCCAGCAGGCCGCATATGGCCAATGGCTCTCCCAGACCTCAGCCCGCGAAGAAGCACGACGCGACCGCATCCACGGCGCTGTCGGGGTCATCCCAATCTCTGTTTGGATCGTTCTGTTCGTGATCGGCGCTGTCATTTTCGCGTTCATGTTGTTCTTCGCCGACCCTGAGGAAGGGGTGGTCACGCAAGCGATGTTGATGGCGGCCGTGACGGTCGTGATCGTGACGATGTTCCTGGTG
The DNA here is from genome assembly GCA_963723405.1 of uncultured Actinomycetota bacterium. GTDB lineage: Bacteria > Actinomycetota > Thermoleophilia > Gaiellales > Gaiellaceae > PALSA-600. The sequence goes on from CAVRQF010000001.1 coordinate 86,325, forward strand.
ATACGCGCCCTCGACTCGCCTTTCCATCCCGGTGTCGGCGCGCTGCGACCGGTGGCGATGGAGCGCGCGGCGGGGAACATCGATCGTGCACTCACGATCGTAGGCCGAAACGGTGTTCGGATACCGTGCGACGCCTCGGGAACGGCCGTGTCGTCGTGAGCGAGGCGCGAGGTGACCGCCTCGCCCGGCTCGAGGTGATCGCGACGATCCTGCTTGCGTTCGCGACAGTTGCCACCGCGTGGAGCAGCTACCAGGCGAGCCGTTGGAATGCGGAGCAGGCGAAGGCGGCTGCAGGCGCAAACGTGCTTCGTATCTCCTCGGCGAAGTCCGACGCGCTGGCGAACACGGAAACGCAGATCGACGTCGGCACGTTCATGTCCTGGGCGGATGCCTACGCCCAGCACGAAACGAGGCTTTCCGCCTTCTACCTGGAGCGGGTCCGGCCCGAGTTCAAGCCCGCGCTCGAAGCCTGGATCGAGACACAGCCGCTGCGGAACGCGCGCGCACCGCGGACGCCGTTTGTGATGCCGCAGTACCACGTCGCCGCGAGAGACGACGCAGAACGCGCCGACGAGCAAGCGGGGGCTTTCACGGCACGGGCTCTTCGCGACGTCCAGCGATCGACGAACTACATCCTTTGCGCGGTGCTCTTCGCGGCCGCTCTCTTCTTCGCCGGGATGAGCGCGAGACTCGCCTCGACCACCCTGCGCCGCATTCTGCTCGCGATCGGTGTCGTGGTGTTCTTCGCAACTGTCGCGTGGCTCGCGACCTTCCCCGTCAGTTTCGCGCTCTAGATGATCGTCTGAAAGAGCGACTTGTGCTGCTCTCAAGGCCGAGGTCGCGTAAGTCGCAGCGCAAGCGGCGCTTCGAGGGTCGGCGCAACCGTGTGGCTCTGTTGAGAGTTGACCTAATCGTGTCATGTACGGCTCCGTCGCCCGGATCTACCGTGCGTCTCGCGAGTCTCGAGGTGCCAGTGTCGGAGCCTCCCTCCGGCGACGGCAAGCCCGCCTTGTGCGGCAAGGGTGGGGTCTGCTTCGGCTCGCGACTCGCTGCGGCGAGGGAACCCTGTCCGGGGAGTCTCTCGTCGCAGCTTGAGTCCTGGTCCGCGTACGGAGAGGATGACCTGTTCGGGTCATGTGCGTCGGTGCCGTCGTCGCCTACGTTGGGTGGTGTGCCGTGGCGGAGGCTCCCGAGGCTCTTCCGCCGCGGCCCTTAACCCCAGGTCAGCGTGGCCCTTGGTGGTCCCGCCTGGCCTGGTGTGGCCCGACGGTTCGCTATGCGCCCGGCAGGAATCGAACCTGCGACCTTTCGCTCCGGAGGCGAACGCTCTATCCCCTGAGCTACGGGCGCCGGAGCCGGTACCTTAGCCGACCTGTTCGCGCGACTGGCGTACGCTCGGGACGGCGATGGGCGATCAGGCGGACGTCTTCCTGAAGCAGTCGGAGCTCGCGGAGGGGCGCTCGCCGCTCTATGCCCGGCTGTGGCGCGAGTTCGCGCGCGACACGAGCGTCGGGGCGATCGTCGGGCCTGATCCCGCCTGGGACGCGCCGCTTCGCCTTTCGGCCGGCCTTCACTACCTGGTGCTCACGCGGCGCGCCACCTGGGACGATGTCGAGGACGCGCTCGTCGCGGAGCGGGACTTCCTGCGGAACTGGGTCGCCGATCGCCGCGTTCAGACGAACGAGGTGCAGCGGTGCTGGATGCTCCTGCCCTGCTTCCTCGAAGCTGCGCGCCGCACCGGGGCGACGGCCTTCGACCTCGTGGAGATCGGCCCGTCCGCGGGACTCAACCTCGTCTGGGACCGGTATCGCTACACGTACACGGCCGGCGGCTGGGGCGACGCGGGCGCCGGGCTGCACCTGAGCGGCCGGGAGGAGCGCTCCGTTCCGGCGGCGCTCCTCGACCTCCGCCCCGAGATCCGATCGAGGACCGGGATCGACCTGAGCCCCCTCGACGTGACCTCGGAAGATCATGCGCTCAGGCTCAGGTCGTTCGTCTGGGCGGACCAGACCGAGCGGCTCGAACGGCTCGACGCGGCACTCGCGGCGGTACGGGCCGACCCACCCGAGCTGATCCGCGGGCGACGCGGCCGACCTGCTCCCCGGGATCCTCGACCGCCTGCGCGGCTCGAGTGCGCTGACCGTCATCTGGGAGACCGCCGTGCTCGGGTACTTCACCGAGGGAAACCGGCAGCGGGTGTACGACACGATCGACCGGTTCGGCGAGCGGCACGCGACCGCGTTCGTCCAGACGCGTCGCCCGTCGGACGGAGTCGCGGCCCACTACGGCCTCACCCTTCGGCTCCCACCCGGTGGGGAGCGAATCGAGCTCGCCTTCGCCAGCCACCACGGCGAGTGGCTCGACTGGCTCGGCGCTTAGACCTGGTCGAGAACGGCGAACGCGCGAACCGGGAACGTCCCCATCCCCTTCACCGGCGCCGGCACCGCCGAGAAGCGGAACCCGGCTGCCGGCAGCAACGCCAGGTCGGCGAGGTGCTCGCAGATCGGGACGCCCGCGGCGAGAAGCGTGGAGTGCACCGGCCGTTCGCCCGTCGAGGTGTCGTCGATGTTGACCGAATCGATCCCGACGAGCGTTGCGCCGGCGTCCCGCAGGTGCTCGGCCGCCTCGGCGGTGACGAACGGATGGCCGCCGGCGCCGTACTCGGCCGTCCGCCAGTGCCGATGCCAACCCGTCCGCAGGAGCACCGCACGCCCGGCGACCTCGACGTCCGCGAGCGCCTCCGGGCCGAGCGCGCGGCCGGGGCCCTCGAAGTCGACCACGACCGCGTCGAGGTCTGCGAGCCGGTCGAGCGGCAGCGCGGAGATGTCGATCCCGTCCGGGTAGCGATGGAAGGGGCTGTCGAGATACGTCCCGGTGTTCGAGCACAGCGTCACCACCCCGATCTGGAACTCCGTGCCGGGCGCGTAGACCCGGCGGCTCGCCTCGCGGCTCAGGTAGTCGCACACGATCGGCCCCGGCAGTCCGGGGTAGGTCGCCATGCCGTCCTCGATCGTGTGGCTGAGGTCGATTCGGCGGCGGGCGTCGAGACTCATATGTCTAGGCTAGCCCGATGCAGATCGCGGCCCGGATCGCGAGCCTCGAGCTCGCCGAGACGTTCACGATCTCGCGCTCCTCGCAGGACCTCGCAGAGGTCGTCCAGGTCGAGCTGCGCCATCGGGAGCACACGGGCCACGGCGAGGCCGCTCCGATCGACCGCTACGACCAGACCGCCGAGTCCGCGCTCGCCTGGCTCGAAGGGGTCGATCCCGGCGACGACCCGTGGGCGCTCGAGGAGATCGAGGCCGGGCTGCCGCCCGGGGAGCCCGCCGCCAGAGCCGCGCTCGACGCGGCCCTCCACGACCTGCAGGGAAAGCTCGCGGGCGTCCCTCTCCACAAGCTTCTCGGGCTCCGCCGCGCCGGCCCGCCGACCTCCTGGACGGTCTGGCTCGGCGACCCCGACGACATGGCCCGCCGCGCCGAGGCGGCGGAGCAGCGCGGCTTCGAGCGGCTGAAGCTCAAGCTCGGCGGGGGCGACGGGCTCGACGTCGACCGCGTCGCGGCCGTCCGCTCCGCCACGAGCCTTCCGCTCCAGGCCGACGTCAACGAGTACTGGACGCTCGAGCAGGCGCTCGACTACCTCCCGCAGATGCCCCTCGAGTACTGCGAGCAGCCTCTTCCGGCCGGCGACCCGGACGGCCCCGAGCTGAAACGCCGCTCACCGATGCCGATCTACGTCGACGAGGACTGCCACACGCTTGCCGATGTGGCTCCCTGCGCCGAGCGCGCGCACGGTGTCAACCTCAAGCTCGCCAAGTCGGGCGGGATCCGCGAGGCGGTGCGGATGGTGCACGCCGCCCGCGCCCTCGGCCTCGGCGTGATGCTCGGCTGCATGGTCGAGTCGGGGCTCGGGATCGCCGCCGGGGCGCACATCTCGAGCCTGTTCGACCACGTCGATCTCGACGGGAACCTCCTGCTCGCGGGCGACCCCTGGCCGGGCGTCGCGTTCGAGAACGGCATCCAGCTTCCCTCGACCGAACCGGGGCTCGGTGTCCGCGCCATCGCGCGTTCCCGGGGCGGCGCTGATGGTGCGGCGCCGGAGGGGACAGTGTGAGTGACACGGCCCCGGAAGGCGCCGTGCCGTCAGCGTCGTCAGGCGGCGGCGGAGCCGGGCTCCGCCCGGCAGGAGCCGACGCCGGCCGGGGGCGCGGGCGTAGGCTGCTGATCCTCGCGGAGGGGTTCTCCAGCGACCCCCACCACGGGAAGACCGGCTCGCGGCGTGCTCCGCTACCGGCCCGAGCAGGTCGTCGCGATCCTCGACTCGACGCATGCCGGCGAGACCCAGGAGGGATTCCCGATCGTCGGCTCCGTCGAGGAGGCCCTGGGCTACGGGCCGACTACCGCGCTCGTCGGCGTCGCGACCACCGGCGGGCGCTTCCCGCCTGCGTGGCGCAACCTGGTCGAGGCCTGCATCGCGGCCGGCCTCGACATCGAGAGCGGCCTCCACGAGTTCATCTCCGACGATCCCGAGCTCGGGGCGCTCGCCGCCCGTCACGGAGTCGAGCTGCGCGACCTCCGGAAGCCGCCGGCGGGACTGGGCACCCCGACGGGCGCCAACCTCACCCACGATCGAAGCGTCGTACTCACGGTGGGCTCGGACTGCGCGATCGGGAAGATGACGGTGTCGCTCGAGCTCGACGCCGAAGCGCGGCGGCGCGGCGTGAAGAGCGAGTTCGTCCCGACCGGCCAGACCGGCATCGCGATCGCGGGGTGGGGGATCTCGGTTGACGCGGTCGTCGCCGACTTCCTCGCCGGCGCATCCGAGCAGCTCGTCGCTCGAGGGAATCGAGCGGGGCGGCGAGCTTCTGTGGGTCGAGGGGCAGGGCTCGCTGCTGCATCCCGCGTACTCGGGAGTCACCCTCGGGCTCCTGCACGGGAGCGCGCCCCATGCGCTCGTGCTCTGCCATCTGGCCGGACAGCGGTACGTCGACGGCGACGAGCGGTTCCCGATCCCGCCGCTGTCCGAGCTCGTCGATCTGCACGAGCGCAGCTCCCTCATCGGCCGGCGCGCCAAGGTGGTCGCAATCGCTCTCAACACGCGTGACCTCGACGACGACGGCGCCCGCACAGCGGTCGCGGCCGCGGAGGACGACACCGGGCTCCCGGCGTCCGATCCCGTGCGCTCCGGCGCCGTCAAGCTGACCGACGCCGTGTTCGAGGGAATCGGTCTTTCGCACCGAATCATGCGTGCATGAAGCACACGCTCGCGGCGCTCGCCTTCGCCGCCCTCGCTGCTCTCATCCCCGGCTCTGCCGCCGCGAACCTGATCGTCGGTGTCAACGACGACGTCAGGTACGAGAGCGCTCAGCCCACCTTCTTCATGCCGACGATGGCGGCGGACGGCCTGACGATGAACGCACTCACGATCCGCTGGGACGAGGCACAGCCGACCTCGATCGACCCCGACCTACAGAGCTCGTTGGCGCAGGTGATCGCCGCAGCGCAGATCGCCGGCGTGACCGTCGAGCTCGACCTCTACCCGGCCCATTCGCAGGCCCTGACCGGAGCGAAGCGATGCCCGGCCCCTACCGATCCAACCGCGTGCGGCGACTCGGTGCGCATCCAGCAGTTCGCAGACTGGACCGCGATCGTCGCGGAGACATTTCCCACCGTGCACCAGTTCATCGTCATGAACGAGTGCAACCAGCCGCTGTTCGTCAATCCGCAGTGGAACGCCGGTGGCACGAACCAGTCTGCGACCGTCTGCGGACGGGCTCTCGCAGCGTCCTACGACGCGCTCAAGGCGGTCTCGAGCACGAACTTCGTGTGGGGAGTCGGTCTCTCGCCGCGCGGGAACGACTCACCGAACGCGCCGAGCAACTCCTCGACCTCGCCGGTCAAGTTCCTCGGAGCGCTCGGTGCGTGGTTCAGGGCGTTCGCGGCGAAGACGCACCGAACCGCGCCGCTGATGGACGGGCTGGATTTCCATCCCTACCCGGTGCCCCAGTCCCTGTCTTTCGGGAAGGGTTACCCGGACGTACGGGACGCGAGCATCTCGAACCTCTCGCGGGTCTACCAGGCCTTCTACGACGGGTTCGCGGGGAGCCCGCAGCGGACGATAGGGCAGCAGAAGGGCGGAGGCCTCCCGTTGAGCCTGAACGAGATGGGGATCCAGACGAACGCAGCCGGGCAGCCCGGCTACGCGGGCACCGAGGTGAGCGCGAACTCGGCGGGCGGGGTGATCAAGCAGTACGCGACCCAGGCGTACCAGGCGACGTACTACAAGAAGATGCTCCAGCTCCTCGCCTGCGACCCGAACGTGCGGGTGGTCAATATCTTCCGCCTCGTCGACGAGCCCAACCTCGCGGGCTGGCAGAGCGGGCTCTACTGGGTCGGCAACGGCATTCCGGTCGCGAAGCAATCGGCGACGGTGGTCGCGGCGTGGACGGCCCAGACCCACGGCGCCTGCCAGGGAAAGAGTGTTCCGTGGAAGCCGGTGCTCGCGTCGAGGCTGGCGACATCGAAATAGCTTGACAGTACGAACAGGTGTTCGTTAGGATGGCGAACACATGTTCGGAAGCGGCTTCTCCACGTTCTCGCGCTCGCAGCGGCTGCGCTCGTTCTCTGGAGCATCGTCGCCCGGCCGTCGGGCGCTCACGGCCCCAAGGTCGTCTATCGCGTCGAGCCATATGACACGCTCTGGACGATCGCCCAGGCGCACTACGGCGGCGACGTCCGGGACGCCATCTGGCAGATCCAGCGGGCGAACCACCTCGACGGCAGCGCGATCGCACCCGGCGAGAAGCTCGTCCTCCCGTAGCGGCCCGGCACGGGGCGGTGGTTACGATCGCCGGGTGGACCTCGACGTGGTCTTTCTCGGCACGTCCGCGAGCGCGCCCACGGCGCGACGCGGCACGAGCTCGGTGCTCGTCCGGCGCGGAGGCGACCGGCTCCTCCTCGACTGCGGCGAGGGCACGCAGCGCCAGCTGCTGCGCTCGACGATCGGCCTCGTCGACCTCGAGCACATCTTCCTGACCCACCTCCACGCGGACCACTACCTCGGCCTCCCGGGGATGCTGAAGACGTTCTCGTTGCGGATGCGCGAGCCGGCCCTTCACGTCTACGGCCCGCCGGGCCTGCGCGAGCTGTTCAACGTGCTCGCCCGCGTGATCGGCAGGCTGAGCTACGAGCTCGAGCTGGTCGAGCTTCGCGGCGGAGACGCGGTCTCACTCGACGGGTACCAGGTGTGCGCGTTCCCCGTCCTGCACGGCGTGCCGGCGATCGGGTACGCGGTCGTCGAGCCCGAGCGCCCGGGCCGCTTCGACGACGCGGCCGCAGACACGCTCGGCGTCCCGTTCGGTCCCGAGCGGGGCATGTTGCAGCGTGGCGAGCCGGTCACGCTCGGGGACGGTCGCGTGGTGGAGCCGAACGACCTCGTCGGCGAGCCCAGGCCCGGACGCACCATCGCGTACACCGGCGACACCGCTCCGACCGAGGCGGTGCCGATGCTCTTCCCCGGTGCCGACCTGCTCATCCACGAGGCCACGTTCGGCAACGACGACGTCGACCGGGCCGCGGAGACGAGGCACTCGACCGCACGGCAGGCCGGCGAGGTCGCGGCTGCCGCGGGCGTGACCCTTCTTGCGCTCACACACGTCTCGCCGCGCTACTACGGGCCCGAGCTCCTCCAGGAAGCGCGGGACGTCTTCGAGTCGACCGTGCTTCCGCGCGACTTCGACACGATCGAGGTCCCGTTTCGCGAACGCGGGGAGCCCGTGCTCGTGCGAGCGGGAGCGAAGCCGGAGCGACGAGGGGGAGAGGGAGCGCCGCAGGGGTGACGAGTGGGTTCGACGGCCTCGCCGCCCGCTACGAGGAGCTACGCCCGATCGACGCGGGGTGGTGGGAGGTGTTCGAGGCGCTCGCCCGCCTCGGGCGCCCTGCGGGGGAAGCGCGTCCTCGAGGTCGGTTGCGGCACGGGACGTCTCTCCGAGGCGCTCGAGCAGCGCGAGCTCGCCCGCGTCTGGGCGGTCGACGCCTCGGCCGCGATGGTCGAGCGCGCGAAGGCGCTTGGCGTCAATGCCCGGGTCGCCCGTGCCGAGGCGCTCCCGTTCAAGGCAGGTTGGTTCGACGCGGTCGTGATCCGGATGGTGCTGCACCTCCTCGATCGGCCGCGTGCGCTCGAACAGGCTGCACGCGTCCTCTCGACGGACGGGACCCTGCTCGTCGCCACCGAGGATCCGGACAGCTTCGACGAGGTCTGGTTCGCGCGCTTCTTCCCGTCGGTCCCGGAGCTCGAGCGCACCCGGTTCCCCAGCGCGGAGCTCCTCCGGCGCGAGCTCGAGCAGGCCGGCTTCGCCCGCGTCGAGCTCGAGCACCTGCCTCAGCACCGCATGCAGACCCGCGAGCGCGCACTCGACGTGATCCGCTCGAAGGCGTTCTCGACATTCGACCTCCTCGCCCCCGACGAGTTCGAGGAGGGCCTCGCCCGCGCCGAGGCCGAGCTGCCCGACCGGTTCGAGTACCGCTTCGACTGGCTTCTTGCAGCCGCCCGGCAAGCACCGTGACGCTTCGCGGCTATCCACGTGAATGGGTGGTGCTCGCACTCGTCGCCCTCGGGACCCTGCCCCTCGCGGGCGGGCCCGGCGCTCAGGACACGAGCCGTCTCGCGCTCACCCAGTCGATCGCGTTGCGCGGGTCGGTGAACATCGATCCCTACTGGCAGCTCACGATCGACCGGGCCTTCGCGAACGGCCACTGGTACTCCGACAAGGCGCCGGGCGTTGCGCTGCTCGCGGTCCCACTGTACGAGCTGGTCCGAGCCGAGGACAGCCTTCATCCGGTCTCCCACCCGACCGAGGTGTGGAACCGGAAGTGGCATCTCTGGGCGATCCGCGCGATCGTCGGCGGCGCGGCGTTCCTCGCGCTCACGTTCCTGGTCGGACGGGTCGCGGAAGGCCTCGTGATGCGGGCCGGAGCGCCCGTCGCCGTGACGTTCGGCCTCGGCACGATGGCCGGCTCGTTGGGCCCGACGTTGTTCTCCCACCTCCAGGACGCACTCTGCCTGTTCGGGGCCTTCCTGATCGGCTCGCGCGCGCGCCGGCCCCGGGACTGGCTGTGGGTCGGCCTGCTCGCAGGCGTGGGTGTTCTGTTCGAGTATCCCGCCGGCCTCGCGGCCATCGTCCTGTTCGTGTATGCGGCGATCCGCGGCGGCAGGCGGGCCGCAGCCTGGGTGCTCGCGGGCGTCATACCTCCGGCGATCGTCCTGGGTGCCTACGACTGGCTGGCCTTCGGTGCTCCGTGGCGGCTCTCCTACCGCTACACGTCGAACATCTTCACCGCCGGCCAGACTCAGGGTTTCTTCGGGATCGGCCCGCCGACCCTGCACGGGATCTGGGACCTCACCTTCGACGGGCATGGCCTGCTCCTCGTCTCGCCGGTGCTGTTCGCGGCCGTCGGGGGGCTCGTGCTCTTCTGGCGTCGCTCCCGTCTCGAAGCCGCCGTCGCGGTCGCGATCGTCGTGCTCTTCTGCCTGTACACCACCGGTTACTTCCTGCCGAACGGCGGGACGTCGCCCGGCCCTCGCTTCGCCGCGGCCGCGTTGCCGTTCCTCTTCCTCGGGGTCCCGTTCGCGCTCGCGCGCTGGCGGGTCGTGACGCTGCTCCTTTCGGCCGTGTCGGTCGGCATGGGCCTCTTCGACGAGCTCACGTGGTCGATCGCGAACAGGCTCGAGTTCCTCGCCTGGCCCGACACGATCTGGTCCCTCGCCGGGCTGTCCCGCCGCGAAGGCTCGGTCGCGATGCTGGCGTGCGGGGCGGTGACCGGCCTGCTCGTTCTCGCGGCAGCGACGGGACGGCGTTTCGAGGAGCGTCCGAAGACCGTGGTACGCTGATTTTCGCCTGACCCCTTAACTCGGTCCAGTGAGGCCGGGAAGGAGTTCGATGAATGCCCATGCCGTAACACCGGACGGACGGATCGTGCTGGACGGCGAAGCGATCGAGCGGACGCTCTCGCGCATCGCCCACGAGATCATCGAGCGGAACGACGACCTCGAGTCGGTCGCCCTCGTCGGGATCCACACCCGCGGCGTGCCGCTCTCGCAGCGCCTGCGCCGGCTCGTCTCCGAGCGTGCCGGGGTCGACCTCGACCTCGGACAGCTCGACATCACCTTCCACCGCGACGACGTTCACGTCCGCGAAGGCCGGTCTCCACGCCGGAGCCAGCCGATCGTGCGGGACACGAAGCTCGACTTCGAGCTCGAGGGCCGCACCGTGATCCTCGTCGACGACGTCCTCTACACCGGCCGCACCGTGCGCGCCGCCATCGACGCGCTGCTCGAGTACGGGCGCCCGGCCCGCGTCCAGCTCGCCGTGCTCGCCGACCGCGGTCATCGCGAGCTGCCGATCCGCCCCGACTACGTGGGCAAGAACCTCCCGACGGCGCGAAGCCAGCGGGTCCAGCTCCAGCTGCTCGAGATCGACGAGGTCGACCGCGTCGTCCTCGTCGGCGAGCCCGAGGAGGGAGATCAATGAACCGTAGGCTTGACGGAGGTTCCGATGTCACCGGCGGCCCGTGGCGGAGAACCAGTTGGGGGCGGGCGACCGACGCCGGAGCAGGGCGGTATGTCATGAGCGAACGCTCTCTGCACGTCGTCCCCGGCGACCTGATGCCGCCCCGCGAGCCCGGTCGCCGCCACCTGCTGTCCGTCGGAGACCTCGACCGCACGGATGTCGAGCGCCTGCTCGCGACCGCGCACTCCTTCGCGCTCTCACAGGAGCGCGACACGAAGAAGCTGCCGACTCTCCGCGGCCGGCTCGTCGTGAACATGTTCTTCGAGTCCTCGACCCGGACCTCGTCATCCTTCGAGCTGGCCGCCAAGCGGCTCTCCGCCGACACGATGTCGATGAAGGAGAGCGGCTCCTCGGTCGAGAAGGGCGAGTCGCTCAAGGACACCGCGCTCACGCTCTCGGCGTACGACCCGGACGTGATCGTGATCCGCCACCCGCAGATCGGAGCGCCGCAGCTCGTCGCCTCCGTCACCGACGCGCATGTCGTGAACGCCGGCGACGGCAAGCACCAGCATCCGACGCAGGCGCTTCTCGACCTCTACGCGATCCAGGCCTCCCTCGGCCGCCTCGAAGGCGTCCACGTGGCGATCGTCGGCGACGTCCTGCACTCGCGCGTCGCCCGCTCCCTGATCCAGGCTCTCCGGCTCGTCGGGGCGAGCGTCGTCCTCGTCGGGCCGCCGCCGCTCCTGCCCGCCGAGCTCGGCGAGGTCTCCTACGACATCGAGGCGATCAAGGACGCCGACGTCGTCTACGTCCTGCGGATGCAGCGCGAACGGATGGAGGAGGGCGCGAACTACGTCCCGACGCTTCGCGAGTACAGCGCGCGCTGGTGCGTGACGCCCGATCGCCTGCGGCCGGCGCAGAAGGTGATGCATCCCGGGGCCGATGAACCGGGGCGTCGAGATCGACCCGCGCGTTGCGGACTCCGGCTCGGCGCTCATCGTCGACCAGGTCCGCGCCGGGCTCATCGTCCGCATGGCGGTGCTGTACGACCTCCTGACCACCGGCCCCGTCGCCGTCGAGACCGCCGTCGTGGGGGTGGCGTGATGACCGCGCCGGTGCTCGTCGGGAAGAGCGGAACCGATGACGTCGTCGTCCGGGGCGCCCGGGTCATCGACCCGACCGAGGGTGTCGACACGATCCTCGACGTTCGGATCGATTCGGGCACGATCGCGGCGATCGGCGAGCGGCTCGACGCCAACGGCCACCGGGTCGTCGACGGCGCCGGGCTCGTGCTCGCGCCTGCCTTCATCGACCCGCACGTCCACCTTCGCACGCCCGGGCGCGAGGACGAGGAGACGATCGTCACCGGGACCGCAGCGGCAGCGGCCGGCGGCTACTGCGCGATCCTCGCCATGCCCAACACCGATCCCGTCGTCGACAGCGCCGACGTCCTCCGCGGCCTCCGCGCCCGCGCCGAGGCCGAGGCCGAGGTCCCGGTGGGCTTCACCGCGGCGATCACGGTCGGCCAGGACGGGACGCGGCTGACCGAGATGGGCGAGCTGGCCGACGCGGGCGCCGCCGCATTCACCGACGACGGCCGCCCGGTCGCAACTGCCGGGCTGATGCGCCGCGCGCTCGAGTACAACGCCGTGACGGGCCGCCGGCTCGCGCTCCACTGCGAGGAGCCGACGCTCACCCGGGGCGGGCACATGCACATGGGAGCCGTCTCGGCAGAGCTCGGCCTCGGCGGCTGGCCCTCGCTGGGCGAGAGCCTCGGCGTCTCGCGCGAGCTGTCGCTCGCGGCCGACACGCGGCAGCCGCTGCATCTCATGCACCTCTCCGCGCGCGAGTCGGTCGACCTGCTCCGGGCCGCCCGCGCCCTGGGCGTCGAAGCGAGCGGCGAGGCGACGCCGCACCACCTGATCCTGACCGACGAGGCGGTCCGCAGCCTCGATCCGAACCTCAAGATGAACCCGCCGCTGAGGACGAGCGACGACCGCGCCGCGCTCATCGCCGGTCTGGTCGACGGCACGATCGAGGCGATCGCGACCGACCACGCGCCGCACTCGCGGGAGGAGAAGGACGTGCCGTTCGAGGCGGCTCCGTTCGGGGTGACAGGGCTCGAGACCGCGTTCGCAGCCCTCAACACCTCGCTCGTCGAGCCGGGCCTGATCGACCTCGCCACCCTGCTCGAGCGGATGTCGGCCGGCCCGGCCCGGATCTTCGGCCTCGAACGGCCGCGGATCGCCGTCGGCGCCGTCGCGAACCTCGTCCTGCTCAGCACGGCCGCGACGTGGCGGGTGACCGAGGAGCGGTTCCGCTCACGCTCGGCGAACTCGTGGCTGCTCGGCCGGAAGCTCCACGGCAAGGTGCTGATGACGGTCGCCGCCGGCCGGATCGCGTTCGAGGCATGACGGCCCTGCTCGCGCTCGAGGACGGCACGGTCTTCCCGGGCGAGAGCGTCGGCGCTCCTGCGACCGGCCTCGGCGAGGCGGTCTTCACCACCGGCATGACCGGCTATCAGGAGGTCGCGACCGATCCGAGCTTCAGCGGCCAGATCGTCTGCTTCACCGCCCCGATGGTCGGGAACTACGGGATCGCCGACCACCGCTCGGAGTCGGCCGGCCCCCATGTCCAGGGCGTCGTGATGCGGGAGGCGCGGGGCCCCGCGTGGACGGACTGGCTCGACCGGCACGGCGTCCCGGCGCTCACCGGAGTCGACACGCGCTCCCTCACGCTGCATCTGCGCGAGCACGGGGCACTGCGATCCGCCCTCGTGACGAGCGCGGTGGACGCCGAAGCCGCCGTGGCGCTCGCCCGGAGCCGTCCCTCGATGGCCGGGCAATCGCTCGCCTCCCGGGTCTCCACGGAGACGCCGTATGACTTCTCGGACGGAGACGTCCGCGTCGCGGTCGTCGACTACGGCGCCAAGCGGTCGATTCTCCGGCGGCTCGCCGCGCGCGGCGCCGCGGTGACCGTCTTCCCGCACGACGTCGACGCGGCGACGCTGGCCGCCTACGACGGCGTCGTCCTCTCGAACGGGCCGGGCGACCCGGAGCCGCTCGTCGAGGAGACGGCCACCGTCTCCGACCTGCTCGGCCGGGTTCCCGTGCTCGGGATCTGCCTCGGCCATCAACTCCTCGCGCTCGCGACCGGACATGCGACGTTCAAGCTCCCGTTCGGTCACCGCGGCGCGAATCACCCGGTCGTCGAGAAGGAGACGGGCCGTGTGCTCGTCACGAGCCAGAACCACGGCTTCGCGGTCGCGCCCGCGCGACGGAAGTGCCGTGACGCACGAGTCGCTCTACGACGGCACGGTCGAGGGCCTCGGCTACCCCGAGCTCCTCGCCGGCTCGATCCAGTTCCACCCGGAGGCGGGGCCGGGCCCGCACGATGCCTGGCCGATCATCGGCGAGTGGCTCGACGAGGTGCGTCGATCGCCGAGAAGCCGTGCGAGGGCCCACCGTGCCGCGGCGTAACGACATCTCCTCGATCTGCCTGATCGGCTCGGGGCCGATCGTGATCGGTCAGGCGTGCGAGTTCGACTACGCGGGCTGCCAGGCGCTGAAGGTGCTGCGCGAGGAGGGCTACCGGACGATCGTCGTCAACTCGAACCCGGCGACGATCATGACCGACCCCGGGTTCGCCGACGCGACCTACCTGGAGCCGCTCGACCTCGAGGGCGTCGCGGGCGTGCTGCGCTGCGAGCGACCGGATGCGCTCCTGCCGACGATGGGAGGCCAGACGGCCCTCAACGTCACGCTCGAGCTCGCCGCAGCCGGCATTCTCGACGAGCTCGGGATCGAGCTGATCGGCGCCGGCGTGGATGCGATCGCCCGGGCCGAGGACCGCGAGCTCTTCAGGGACGCGGTCGAGTCCTGCGGCCTCCGCGTCGCCGAGTCCGTGATCGTGACCGATGTCGCGCAGGTCGAGGGCCTGACGGTGCCGGCGGTCGTGAGGCCCGCGTTCACGCTCGGCGGCCACGGCGGCGGTTTCGCAAGCAGCCCGGCAGAGCTCCGGCGCCAGGTGGAGATCGGCCTGGCGACCTCGCCGATCCGGCAGGTCCTGGTCGAGGAGTCCTTGAAGGGGTGGGACGAGTTCGAGCTCGAGGTCGTCCGCGACCGCGCCGACAACGTCGTGATCGTCTGCTCGATCGAGAACCTCGATCCGATGGGCATCCACACCGGCGACTCGGTCACGGTGGCGCCGCAGATGACGCTGCCCGACGAGGCCTACCAGGAGCTCCGGGACGCGGCGATCGCGATCATCCGCGCCGTCGGCGTCGACACGGGGGGCTCGAACATCCAGTTCGCGCGCAACCGTGAGAGCGGGGAGATGCGCGTGATCGAGATGAACCCGCGCGTGTCGCGCTCCTCGGCGCTCGCGTCGAAGGCGACCGGCTACCCGATCGCGAAGGTCGCGGCCCGCCTCGCGGTGGGATACACCCTCGACGAGATCCCGAACGACCTCACGGGCACGACCCCGGCGAGCTTCGAGCCGACGCTCGACTACGTCGTGGTCAAGATGCCGCGATTCACGTTCGAGAAGTTCCCGGGCGCCGACCGGACGCTCGGGACGCAGATGAAGTCGGTCGGCGAGTCGATGGGGATCGGCCGCACCTTCGCCGAGGCGTTCACGAAGGCACGCCGCGGCCTCGAGATCGACTCGGAGTGGAGGCCGGAAGGGCTCCATCCCTGGTTCGCCCGCGAGCTCGAGGCGCTGGCGTCGGGCACTCCGGCGTCCAAGGCGGTGTCATTTCGTCGCGTCGACTCGTGTGCGGGCGAGGTCGAGGCGGCGTCGAACTACTTCTACTCCACTCACGGCGAGCGCGACGAGCAGCCGCCCGAGCCGGGGCGGTCGGTCGTGATCCTCGGCAGCGGCCCCAACCGCATCGGGCAGGGGATCGAGTTCGACTACTGCTGCGTCCACGCCGCGCAGAGCTTCCGCGCGCAGGGCTACGAGGCCGTGATGGTCAACTGCAATCCCGAGACGGTCTCGACCGACTACGACACGAGCGACCGCCTCTACTTCGAGCCGCTCGACGAGGAGGCCGTGCTCACGGTGCTCGAGCGCGAGCAGCCCGCAGGCGTGTGCATCCAGTTCGGGGGACAGACCCCTTTGAGGCTTGCGCGGGCGATCGAGCGCGCAGGCCACCGGATCCTCGGCACGCCCTTCGACGCGGTCGACCTCGCGGAGGATCGCGAGCGCTTCGGCCGGCTGGCCGCGAGGCTCGGCATCCGCTGTCCGGAGTGGGGGATCGCCGCGACCGGCGACGAGGCCTCCGTGATCGCCGAGCGGATCGGCTACCCGGTCCTCGTGCGTCCCTCGTATGTCCTCGGCGGCCGGGCCATGAGGGTCTGTTACGACGAGAGTGACGTCCGCGCCGCGATGGAGGTCGTCGACGGCGCCGTCCTCGTCGACCGCTTCCTCGAGAGCGCGGTCGAGCTCGACGTGGACGCACTCTGCGACGGCCGGGAGACGTATGTCGCGGCGGTGATGGAGCACGTCGAGGAGGCCGGCATCCACTCCGGCGACTCCTCCTGCGTGCTGCCGGCGCCATCCGACTCGCCGGAGATCCGCGAGCTCGTTCGCCGGCTCGGGCCGGCGCTCGGTGTCGTCGGCCTCCTGAACGTACAGCTCGCGATCTCGGCGGGAGAGGTCTACGTCCTCGAGGTGAACCCGCGGGCCTCCCGGACCGTGTCCGTACGCGTCGAAGGCGACCGGGATCAACCTGGTCGATGCGGCCTGCCGCCTCGCGGCGGGGGCGACGCTCGCCGAGCTGGGTCTGCCGCCCGAAGGCGCGATGTGCGCCGGCCACCACGTGAAGGCGGCGGTGCTGCCGTTCGTCCGCTTCCCCGGGGCCGACCCGGTACTCGGGCCGGAGATGCGGTCGACGGGGGAGGTGATGGCGAGCGGCGCCGACTTCGCAACCGCCTTCGCCAAGGCAGAGCGCGCAGCCGGGCGCCGGCTTCCCACCGGCGGCCGGGCGTTCCTCAGCGTTCGCGACTCCGACAAGGTCGCGGTCGTGCCGGTCGCACAGGCGCTCGCCGCACTCGGCTTCGACCTCGTCGCGACGACCGGGACCTCGACGGCCCTGGAGCTCTGCGGGGATCGAAGTCGAACGCGTCGAGAAGGGGAGCGCAGTCGTCGAGCTCGTCCGCAGCGGCCGCGTCGACCTGGTCGTCAACACACCGCAGGGACGGAACGCCCGCCGGGACGGCTACGAGATCCGGGAGGCGGCCGTGGTCGCACGCGTCCCCTGCATCACGACGCTGGCCGTCGCCCGCGCCGCCGTCGACGCGATCGCGGGCGCCCGCGCCGAGGAGCCTGTCGCCCTCCAGCAGCGTCACGCCGGCCTCGAGCTCGAGGAGGCGCTGCGTGCGGCGTCGTGAGCGGCTCGCCGTCGCCGGGGTCGAGGAAATCGGCGCCTACACACTCGTGCGGGTCGAGCGCGGCTCGCTCGAGCCCGGCGTCCCGGGCCAGTTCTTCATGCTCGAGGCGCCCGGTCGGGTGCTGCCGCGCCCGTTCTCGCTCTGCATCGCGCCGCGCGGTGAGCTCGGCTTCCTCGTCGACCCGGTCGGTCCCGGGACGCAGGCGATCGCGGACCTCGAGCCGGGCGACCGGATCTCGGTCTTCGGCCCCCTCGGGAACGGCTTCCGCCTGGACGTGGCGCGCCCGCTTCTCGTCGGCGGCGGGATCGGCATCGCGCCCTTCCCGTACCTGTCGGAGGCGCTCGAGCATCCGCCCGCGATCCTGGGATTCCGGACTGCCGAGCATGCCGAGGCGGCAGCGCTCGTCCCGAACGCCGAGGTCGTGGTCGACCCGGTGCTCGTGACCGACGCGATGCCCCTGGGCAGTGACATCTTGAAGCGTGACGTCCTCGCGTGTGGGCCCGAGCCGATGCTCGAGGCGGTGCGTGCGCTCGTCCCGAACGCCCAGCTCGCCTGGGAGGCGCCGATGGCCTGCGGCTACGGGGCCTGCTACGGCTGCGTCGTCCCGGTCGACGGGGAGATCGTCCGCCTCTGTGTCGAGGGCCCGGTGCTTTGCTCCTCCTGAACGCCAGCGGTTGCCTCGACGCCCTCGCCGCGCCCGAGGTCGCGCGGTCGCTCGATGCGTTCGTCACGAAGACCGTCACCCCAGAGGCGCGGGAGGGGAACCCTCCGGTCCGGATCGCCGAGACCGAGGCGGGGATGCTCAACTCGATCGGGTTGGCCAACCCGGGCCGCGAGGCCTTCCTCGGCCAAACGCTGCCGCGTTTGGCTAGCACGTCTGGACATACCGATCTGGGTCTCCGTCGGAGGCTTCTCTGCAGGCGATTACGCCGAGACGTGCCGGCAACTAGGCCGCGACGAAGTCGCGGCCATCGAGCTCAACCTTTCCTGTCCCAACGTCGACGAGGCACCCGAGTCGGCCGCGGAGATCGTCGCCGCGTGCCGGGCGGCGACGACCCTGCCGCTCTACGCCAAGCTCTCGCCTGCCTCCTGGGACATCGCCGAGGTCGCCCGGGCCGTCGAGGCGGCCGGAGCCGACGGCCTTTCCCTCGTGAACACGATCCGCGGGCTCGCGCTCGACGGGCGCCTGCGGCCCCGTCTCGGCAGAGGCGTCGGGGGCTACTCGGGCCCGGCGCTCAAGCCGATCGCGCTCGCCGCCGTCTACGCGTGCCGCCGCGCGACCGAGCTTCCGATTGTCGGCATGGGAGGTGTCTGGACCGGGAGGGACGCCCTCGAGCTGGTCGCCGCCGGTGCGACCCACGTGGCCCTCGGAACCGTCCTCTTCTCCGACCCGGAAGCCCCCTCGAGGGTCCGGTCGGAGCTCTCGCTCGCGGCCTCGAACGCCGGATTTGACAACGCGCGAGAAGCCTTTTGCGCCGCACACGAACCTGTTTTCGCTATCGGACAACCAGGCAAAACGATAGCGGCTTGCACGGCCCGGAAAGGCTGTTAGTATGCGGCCTCTCATGGTGCCGCCCGCCTCCCAGGTTCAAGCTCCGGTCAGGTCACTCGACCAGAGAATGGAGGCTCTGAAGAGGGCCAACGACATCCGGGTCAAGCGGGCGAAGCTGAAAAAGGACCTCAAGTCGGGAGCGGTCTCGATCGAGCAGATCCTCGCCGAGCCTCCGGAGTACGTCTCGACGGCGAAGGTCTTCGACATGCTCATGGCCGTGCCGAAATTCGGCCGGGTCAAGTCGTTGCGGATGCTCAATCAGTGCCGCATCAGCCAGTCGAAGACGGTCGGCGGCCTCTCGGACCGCCAGCGCCACGAGCTGATTGACCTCTTCAACCGGTAGAGGCCCGGTGATCGTCCTGACCGGCCCCTCGGGCGCCGGCAAGGGGACGATGGTGCAGGAGCTCCTGGCGCGCGTCCCGAGGCTGCGGCTGGCCGTCTCCGCGACGACGCGTACGCGCCGGCCGGGCGAGGCCGACGGCGTGCACTACTGGTTCATCGGCGAGGAGGAGTTCGACCGCCGGCTCGACGCGTGCGACTTCCTCGAGTACCACGTGTTCCCGTGGGGACAGCGCTCCGGGACTCTCTTCTCCGAGCTCGACCGGATCTCCGACGAAGGCGACATCCCACTCCTCGAGCTCGAGCTGAACGGCTCGCTCGCCGTCAAGGAGAAGCTGCCAGGGGCCCTGACGATCTTCATCGACGCGCCGCTCGAGGAGCTCGAGCGGCGGCTGCGGGAGCGGGCGACGGAGAGCGCGGGCGAGATCGAGGAACGGATCGCGCTTGCGGCCGAGCAGCGCCGCCTCGCCGGGCTCTTCGATCACGTCGTCGAGAACGACGACCGCGAGCGGGCTGCAGAGCAGTGTGTCGAGCTCGTCGAGCGCGAGCTCGCCGCCTGCAGCTAGTCTGTCCCGCACATGATCCACCCGAGAATAGATCAGCTGCTCGACCAGGTCGACTCGCGCTATGCGCTCGTCATCGTTGCGGCCAAGCGGGCGCGCCAGATCAACAACTACCACCACCAGCTCGGCGAGGGGACGTTCGACGAGTTCCCGCCGCCGCTCGTGCGCTCGCGCTCGAAGAACTACCTGACGATGTCGCTCGAGGAGATCGCCGAAGGCAAGATCTCCTACGACTACAAGCGCTAGCCCCGCGCGGCGCCGGCATCCCTCCGCAGCTCGACCCCTGTCGGGCGCAGCGCTTCCCGCGCTCCGAAGGCACAATGAGCGTATGAGCCGGATCCTCCTCGGCGTCACCGGCGGGATCGCTGCCTACAAGGCCTGCGACCTCACCCGGCTCCTCGTGAACGCCGGCCACGAGGTCGTCCCGCTCGTCACTCCCGGCGCCGAGCGGTTCGTCCGGGCCGAGACATTTCGAGCGCTCGCGCGCCGGCCGGGGAACGAGGACGTCTATCTCCATCTCACGCGAGCCGACCTGCTTGTCGTGGCGCCCTGCACCGCGAACACGCTCGCGAAGCTCGCGCACGGCATCTCCGACAACATCCTCACCGAGGCTGCGCTCGCGCACCGCGGGCCGACGCTGATCGCTCCCGCGATGAACCCGCGCATGTGGTCCCACTCGGCGACCCGGGCCAACGCCGAGACGTTGCGTGCGCGCGGCGCGGAGCTCGTCGGCCCAGACGAAGGCGAGACCGCCGAGGGTGAGTGGGGGGTGGGCAGGATGGCCGAGCCCGCCGAGATCGCCCACCGCGCCGAGGCGCTGCTCGCGCCCGGCCGCCTCAGCGGCAAGCGAGTGCTCGTCACCGCCGGCGGCACGCGCGAGCCGCTCGACGCAGCCCGCTTCGTCGGCAACCGCTCCTCCGGCCGCATGGGGGTCGCGCTGGCCGAAGAGGCGCGTCGCCGCGGAGCCGAGGTGGTGCTGCTCGCCGCCAACCTCGCCCTTCCCGCCCCGCACGGCGTCGAGACGATCCCCACGCCGACGGCCGAGACGATGCTCGACGCCGCGCTCGCGCTCGCAGACGTCGACATCGCGCTGCTCGCCGCCGCCGTCGCCGACTACCGCCCGTCCGCCGCCCTCGCGGGCAAGCACGCGAAGCGCGACGAGGCCTGGACGGTCGAGCTCCAGCCCACCGTCGATATCGCACGCCGCCTCGGCGAGGCGAAGCGCCCGGGCCAGCTGCTCGTGGCCTTCGGCGCGGAGCTCGGCGGCGAGGGTCTCGAGCGCAAGCGTGCGATGCTCGAGACGAAGAACGCCGACCTCGTCGTCTACAACGACATCTCTCGCGACGACATCGCCTTCGAAAGCGCCGACAACGAGGTCGTTCTCGTCTCCCGGCTCGGGGACCGCCACGTCGCGAAGGGCCCGAAGCCGGCGATCGCAGCGGAGATCCTCGACGAGGTCGAGCTCCTGCTCGGATGACCGAGGCCTACGACCTGTACCAGGAGGGCCGGAGCCGCCTGAAGCAGGGGATGAACGCCCAGGCGACCGTCCCGCTGGAGAAGGCGAAGAAGCTCGAGCCGGACAAGGCGTCGATCCGCGAGGCGCTCGGGATCGCGTACTTCCGCCTACGCCGGTGGGACGAGGCCGAGGCGGAGTTCCGCGCCGTCCTCGAGATCCACCCGACCGACGACTACGCTCACTACGCGCTCGGGCGGGTACTCGAGAAGCAGGGCCGCGATGCGGAGGCGAACGGCCACTACAAGCTCGCAAGCTCGATGAACCCCGGCAACGAGGGGTACGCGGCGCGCATCCGCGAGCTCGGCTGAGCAGACGACGCGCCCTGCGGCGCAACCCTATGCCACCGGCCGCGCAAGCCGCCTGGAAACGGGGGTCTGCTAACCTTTCGGCACCACATTTCGGGCAAGTCGAAATGGGCGCGCGGCGCCCATTTTTTATGAGGCGGTAGCCATGGCAACCGGTCAACAGGAGAGGGAGAAAGAGCTGTATCGCGAGGTTTCCCGCACAGTCACGACGGCACTTCCGGGCGTCGACGTCCTGGCGCTCGAGATCACCGGGCGTGAGCGCTTCTGCGTCTACGTCGACCGGCCCGGAGGCGTGGACCACGCGCTCTGCGAGCAGGTCAGCGGGCTCCTTCGCACCTATACCGACCGGTACTCGGTCGAGGTCTCCTCGCCCGGGCTCGAGCGGCCGCTGCGCACCCGGGAGCACTTCCGGGTCGCCGAGGGACGGCAGGTCCGGGTCAAGACCGCTGCCGGCAGCCAAGATCCGCGGCGGGGTGGTGAGTGCCGGAGAACGCTCCTTCCAGCTCGTGAACGGGAGCGGCGAGCCGGTCGACATACCGTACGACGGGATCGTGCGGGCCAATCTGATCGACGAAGGGTAGGTGCCTGATGAGCCAGGAGATCGTGGAGGCCGTACGCGAGATCGAGCGCGAGAAGGGGATCGACGCGGAGCAGCTGCTCTCCGCCCTCGAGGACGCCCTGCTCGCGGCCTACAAGAAGACACCCGGGGCGTCGCGCCACGCGACGGTCGAGCTCGACGACGCCGGCGACTACCGGGTCTTCGCGATCGAGCTTCCGCCCGACCTCGAGCGCCGGCTCCTCGACGAGGCGCGCGAGCGCGCCCTCGACGAGCTGGAGCGGATCGAGGAGGAGACGGGTGAGAAGAACCACACACTGCTCTCCGACGACGACCTCGACGTCGACTGGACACAGGTGCCCGACGATCTGATGCAGCGGGAGGACGTGACGCCGGACAACTTCGGCCGGATCGCCGCCCAGACCGCGAAGCAGGTCATCCTGCAGCGCATCCGCGAGGCCGAGCGCGAGATGATGTACGACGAGTACATCGACCGCGTCGGCGAAGTCGTCACCGGCATCGTCCAGCAGGCGGGCGACCGCAACAACGTCCTCGTCGATCTCGGCAAGGTCGAGGCGCTGCTGCCGCGCTCGGAGCAGGTCGACGGCGAGCGCTACGAGCAGGGCTCGCGCATCAAGGCCGTCATCACCGACGTTCGCACCGGCACGAAGGGGCCGCAGGTCATCCTGTCGCGCCGCGACCCCGAGCTGATCAAGACCCTGTTCGAGCTCGAGGTCCCCGAGATCGCCGACGGGCTCGTCACGATCGAGGGTGTCGCGCGGGAGCCCGGCTACCGCTCGAAGATCGCCGTGCAGTCACACACGCAGGGCGTCGACCCGGTCGGCGCGTGCGTCGGCCCGCGCGGCTCGCGCGTCCGCATGGTCGTGTCCGAGCTCCGCGGCGAGAAGATCGACATCATCCCGTGGAACCAGGAGCCGGCCCGGTTCGTTGCGAAGGCACTCTCGCCCGCGCGCGTCCGGGAGGTCTATCTCGACGATGCAGGCAAGGAGGCGACGGTCGTCGTCCCCGACGACCAGCTCGCGCTCGCGATCGGCAAGGAGGGCATGAACGCCCGTCTTGCGCACCGGCTGACCGGCTGGAAGATCGACATCGTCAGCGACACCGAGTTCGCCCAGCAGGAGTCCGACGCGGCCTTCGGCGGCGAGGGCGGCGAGGAAGGCGACTTCTCGGGCCGCTGCTCGGCGGTGCTCTCGAACGGGAAGCGGTGCCCGAACGCGGCGCTGCCCGGCTCGAAGTACTGCGGCGTCACCGCGCACCAGGAGCTCGCGCTCCGCGCACCCGACGACGAGGTCAACCCGATCGTCGAGGAGTCCGAGCCCGAGCTCGAGGCCATCGCAGACGTCTCGGAGCCAGAGGCGGTAACCGAGGATGCGGCCGAGTTCGGGAACCCCGATCCGGAGGAGTTCCCGGCCGGGCCGGGAGACGCCCCGGTCGGCGGCGTGGACGAGACGCTCGAGTCGGGCCCGGTCGCGCACGTCAGGGTCGAGGACGACCCGGACGACGGGGTGCCGATCCTCCACGTGTCGCCCGAGGAGGCGAAGAGAATCGAAGGAGTCGAGGACGACGCCTAGCCCCGTCAGGACCTGCACCGGCTGCGGGCGCCGCGCTCCCCAGGACGAGCTCCAGCGCTTTCACAGTCGTGACGGGGTGCTCGTGGCAGGGACCGGGCAGGGCCGCGGTGCCTACACCTGTCGCCGGCTGCAGTGCTTCGAGCGCGCGAGAGCGCACCGGGGCTTCAATCGGACGCTCAGGAAGACCGTCCTCGTCGAGGACACACTCGCCCGGCTCTACACTTGAGCCGGAACAACCAGAAGAGAGGCAGGGACCTTGCCAGGCGGTAGACCGATCAGACCAAGAGGGGGCGGAGGCCCCGGCAACCGGAGGCGTCGCGTCGTCATCGACGGCGGCACCGGTCGTCCCGGCGCGGGCCAGCGGCAACGGCCCGGCGATCGGCAGGGCGACCGGCAGCCGAAGACGCCGCGCGAGGTCGCGCCGCCCACCGGCCCGGTCACCGTCGAGTCGGGCGTCACGATGCGCGACTTCTCTCAGGCCCTCGGGGTCGGGATGGCCCAGATCATCAAGATGCTGATGGACATGGGGTCGATGAAGACCGCGACCCAGACGCTCACCGACGACGAGGTCGACCTGATCGCGGCCGAGCTCGGTCGCGAGGTCACGATCAAGCATGCAGGCGAGGAGGAGACCGAGCCGGAGTCGTTCGACGACCCCGAGGAGTCGCTCGCCGCGCGGCCGCCGGTGGTCACGATCATGGGCCACGTCGACCACGGAAAGACCACGCTCCTCGACGCGATTCGCAAGACGTCGGTCGTCGAGACCGAGGCCGGCGGGATCACGCAGCACATCGGCGCCTACCAGACGAACGTCGACGGCAGGAAGATCACGTTCCTCGACACCCCGGGTCACGAGGCGTTCACCGCCATGCGCGCTCGCGGCGCCAAGGTGACCGACATCGCCGTCCTGGTCGTCGCAGCCGACGACTCCGTGATGCCGCAGACGCTCGAGTCGATCTCGCATGCCCGCGCCGCCGACGTCCCGATCGTGGTCGCCGTCAACAAGATCGACCTCCCCGGCGCGAACCCCGACCGCGTCCTCTCCGACCTCGCCGCCCAGGGGCTGCAGCCCGAGGAGTGGGGCGGCACGACGCAGGTCGCCCGGGTCTCCGCGAAGCAGGGGACCGGCCTCGACGACCTGCTCGAGAAGATCCTGCTCGTCGCGGATCTCGAGCTCGACCTTCGCGCCAACCCCGCCGCCGAGGCGTCGGGGCCGATCATCGAGTCGAGGCTCGACGTGGGCCGCGGCCCGGTGACGACGATGCTCGTCCACCGGGGCACGCTCAAGGTCGGGGATGCCGGCGTCGCCGGAGATGCCTGGGGCCGCGTGCGGGCGCTGTACGACTACCGCGGCGAGAAGATCGACGCCGCGGGACCGGGCGATCCGGTCGAGATCCTCGGCTTCGACAAGCCGCCGCCGGCAGGCGAGCTCGCCCGTGTGGTCGAGAACGAGCGGCGGGCCCGCGAGCTCGCCCAGCAGCGCGGGGAGCGCCTTCGCCGCGAGTCGCTCGCGAAGCAGGCGAGCCGCGGCGTGTCACTGGAGACGCTCTTCGAGCAGCTCCAGACCGGCGGAGTCGCCGATCTCAACATCGTCCTCAAGGCCGACGTGCAGGGCTCCGTCGAGGCGATCGTCGGCGAGCTGTCGAAGATCGAGCACCCCGAGGTCCGCGTCAACGTCATCCACACGGGCGTCGGCGGGATCACCGAGAACGACGTCAACCTCGCCGCGGCGTCGAACGCCATGGTGATCGGCTTCAACGTCCGTCCGTCGAGCGAGGCTCGCGCACTCGCCGAGCGGCAGGGGATCGAGATCCGGCAGTACCGGGTCATCTACGAGCTCACCCACCAGATCGAGCAGGCCCTCGTCGGGATGCTCTCCCCGGTCGCGACCGAGGCAGTCATCGGCGAGGCCGAGGTTCGCGCTCTGTTCCGCGTCTCGCGGCTCGGGACGATCGCCGGCTGCATGGTCACGAGCGGCGTCGTCCGGCGTGGCGCCCGGGTGCGGATCTTCCGCGAAGGCGCGCGGATCCACGAGACGACGATCTCGCAGCTGAAGCGGTTCAAGGACGACGCCCGCGAGGTCAGCGAGGGCTTCGAGTGCGGCATCCTGCTCGAGGGGTTCAACGACCTGCGCGAGGGCGATGTCTTCGAGGTGTACGAGACGCGCGAGGTGGAGCGGACGTCGCTCGACACGCCCGCCCGAGGTCGCGTAACGGGCTCCGCGGTGCCCGGCTACGTCGCGATCCTCTCGGCCGAGCTCCACTTCCCCGAGGCCCGG
The DNA here is from genome assembly GCA_963723405.1 of uncultured Actinomycetota bacterium. Lineage (GTDB taxonomy): Bacteria > Actinomycetota > Thermoleophilia > Gaiellales > Gaiellaceae > PALSA-600. Next base: position 111,923 of record CAVRQF010000001.1, read on the forward strand.
TCTCTGAAGGGAAAGCGCAAGCATGTGCTGTCTGCGAAGGCGCAGCTTGCGAACAGGTTCGGTGCGTCGGTTGCCGAGGTCGACCACCATGACCTCTGGCAGCGCTGCGCTCTGACGCGCGGCGTTCGCGGCCCGGGAGGCGCGGCGAGGCCAAGGAGCTTGCCGCTCGGCGCCGAGGCGTGGCTCTCAGGGCAGGACTGGGTGCTGACGCGGTCGAGCGCGTCCTGGTGTCCCCCGATGACTGAGCGCATGCGCCGGGTCAACGAGTCGGTGCGCGCCGTCGTCGCCGAGGCGATCGGCGAGCTCGGCGACCCGCGGATCGGGATCGTGACGGTCACCGGGGTCGAGGTCTCGCCCGACCTGCACGACGCCCGCATCTACGTCTCGGTGTTCGGCGGCGCGAAGAAGCAGCGCGCGGCGCTCGCCGCGCTCGAGTCGGCCCGCGGCGTCCTCCAGGGCCGGGTCGCGCGCGAGCTGCGCATGAAGCGGACGCCCCTGCTCGCCTTCGAATACGATCAGTCGGTCGAGCACGGCGTGCACATGGCGAAGCTGATCGACGAGCTCGCCCCGGAGATCCCCCCTCGGATGACCCAGACGCAGAAGGAACCGCCGGCGCTGACGACTGACTTCGACGCCGTGGTCGAGGCCCTCGCGCGGGCACGATCGCTTCCTCGTCGTGACCCACGAGAACCCCGACGGCGACGCGCTCGGCTCCATGCTCGGCGCGACCCTCGGGCTGCGTTCGCTCGGGAAGGACGTGCGTCATGCACCTCGCCGGGTCGGCGCGCGCTGCCCGGCCGAGTACGGCTTCCTGCCGCTCGAAGAGGTGCTGCGCGAGCCGCCGGCGGACGCGGACGAGCGTGTCCTGCTCGCCGCTCGACTGCGCGAACGAGCGCCGGCTCGGGCCCGAGACGCGGCGCTCGCTCGGGCGCGTCCCGCTCGTCGTCGACGTCGACCACCACCACGACAACACCCGGTTCGGCGCGGTCAACCTCGTCGTCGCCGACGCCTCCTCGACCGCCGAGATCGTCCGCGACCTGCTCGCGCGCGCTCGGCGTCGAGCTCACGCCCGAGATCGGCGGAGGCGCTCTACATCGGCCTCGTCACCGACACCGGCCGCTTCCAGTACTCGAACACGACCCCCAAGGCGCTGCGGCTCGCTGCCGAGCTCGTCGAGGCGGGCGCCGACGTGCACGGGGTCTTCAAGCACGTCTACGAGACGGTGCAGTTCGCGAAGCTGAAGCTGCTCGCGCGCGCCCTCGAGCACGCGCGGGCTGTTCGAGGGCGGGCGGCTCGTGATCTCGTACCTCGCAGCGAGTCGGACTTCGCCGACGCCGGGCGCCGAGGAGCCGTACTCCGAGGGGATCATCGACTTCCTGCGCCAGAGCGAGGGCTCGCAGCTCGTCGCGCTGATCCGCGAGCCGCCGCCGAGCCCGGCGCGCCCGACGCACCGCATCTCGCTGCGCTCCTCGACCGACGAGATCGACGTCTCGGCGATCGCGCGGAAGTCGGGCGGCGGCGGGCACGTGCAGGCGGCCGGCTTCTCGAGCGAGCTCGACCTGGAGGAGATCGTCGAGTTCATCCGCCGCGAGTTCCTCGCCGTCGACCGGCGAGACCGCGTGACGTGATCCCGCGCGCCGCGAGCCCGGTCGGCGTCGTGCTCGTCGACAAGCCCGCGGGCCCTTCCTCGTCATGCGCTCGTCGCGGAGCTGCGCCGGCGGACCGGCGCCCGCACGGGCCACGCCGGAACGCTCGATCCGTTCGCGACCGGGCTCCTGGTGCTGTTGTCCGGTTCGTCAACTAGGCTGGCGCCATGCTTCGTCGGGCTGGACAAGCGCTATGTCACGGACGTCGACCTCACCGCGACGACCTCGACCGGCGACCCGGAAGGGGAGGTGCTCGAGCGCCACGAGCCGCCGGCGCGGGCGGAGCTCGAGGCTCGGCTCGAAGCCCTCCGCGGTGAGGTCGAGCTGCCGATCCCCGCCGCCTCGGCGGTGAAGATCGGCGGTGAGCGCGCCTACCGGCTGCACGCGGCGCGGGGTGGAGGTCGAGATGCCCCTGCGCCGCTCGCAGGTCTACGCGCTCGACGTCATCGCGTATACGGGCGACCAGGTTCGCCTCGGGCTCCACGTCGGCTCGGGGACGTACGTCCGCTCGATCGCCGAGGCGCTCGGCGGCCACTGCCTCACGCTGCGGCGGACGGCCGTGGGGCCGTTCTCGGTCGAGGAGGCCGACCCGGCGCGGCTCGTGCCGGTCGCCGAGGCGCTCGGCCGGCTGCCGGAGGAGGCGCTCGACGCGCGTCCCGTACGGGCTCCGTGCCCAGGTGCTCGCGTTCGAGGCCGAGACGGCGGGGTCGCCGCGTGCTGCCGGCGGCGCCGCAGCCGCGGAGGGGCGTGAAGGTCGCGCGGAGCCCCGGCCGAGCTCGAGCGCGAAGCCGCGCGCGGTCGCGATCGGGACGTTCGACGGCGTGCACCTCGGCCACCAGGCGGTCGTGCGGGCAGGCGGTCGAGGCGGGCGGCACGCCGACCGTCGTCACGTTCCATCCGCATCCGCGCGAGGTGCTCGGCTACGACGTCGCAGCTGCTCTCGACGCTCGAGCGGCGGCTCGAGCTGCTCGACGGCTCTCGGCGTCGAGGAGACACTCGTCGTCGAGTTCACGCCCGAGGTCGCGGCGATGAGCCGCCGAGGCGTTCGCGCGAGTCGCACGTCCTCGGCGCTCGGCGCGGAGGTGGTCGTCGCCGGCGAGGGGTTCCGCTTCGGGAACCAGCCGGAGCGGCGACCTGACGGTCGTTCGAGCAGCTCGGGGCCGAGGTTCGCGCGACGCCGCTCGTCCCGGGCGTCTCGTCGCGCGAGATCCGCGAGCTCGTCGGCGACGGGCGACGTGCGGCGCAGCGGCCGCAGATGCTCGGCCGGCCCGTCGAGGTCGAGGGCGATCGTCGTGTCGGGCGATGCCCGCGGCGGCACGCTCGGCTTCCCGACGGCGAACCTCCGGGTCGACCACTCGCTGCTCGTGCCTGCACTTCGGCATCTACGCGGGCGCCGGGCTCGACCACCGGGCGGCGGTGTCGATCGGCGTCAACCCGCACTACGGCGGCTCGGAGCGGCGCGTCGAGGCGTTCCTGCTCGACTTCGAGGGCGACCTCTACGGCGAGCGCGTCGTCGTCGAGCTCTGGGACCGCCTCCGCGACGAGGAGGTGTTCGAGAGCGAGGCCGAGCTGATCGCCCAGATCGCCCGGGACGTCGAGCAGACGCGGCTGGCGACGCGGCCCGGACCCGGGGCGCCGTAGCCTCGTGGAGTAGGCTCGAAGGGTGACCGAGAGGCCTGTCGGGTTGCGGGGGGCCGGCCTGCCCGCCGAGTCGACCCGGGCGATCTCGCTCCGGTCGCTCTTCACGCCGGCCACGGCGATCTTCGTTCTGCTCGCGGCTCGCGATCTGGGCGGTCGCGCTCGTGGTCCTCGCCTGGTTCCCGATCGAGACGGTGCACCTCGCGACGCCGACGATGATGCCGCACAGCGGTGCCCTCGACTTCGGCGTCCACCTCTGGTCGCGCTGGGACTCGGGCTACTTCCTCGAGATCGCACAGAAGGGCTGGGGGAACGACGGCACGGCCGCGTTCTACCCGGTCTATCCCTCGCTGATCGGGATCCTCGGGCTCCTGACGCCGCAGTACACCCTCTTCGGCTTGATCATCTCGCTCGTCGCGTGCCTCGTCTCCTTCGAGCTCCTCTGGCGGATCGCAAGAGAGCGTCTCGGCTCGGACGCCGGCGCCGAGCGCGCGGTCGTGTACCTGGCCGTGACCCCGATGGCGGTGTTCCTCGGCGCGGTCTACTCGGAGTCGACCTACCTCGCGATCACGCTCGCCGCGTTCGTGCTTGCCGAGCGGAAGCGATGGGCGCTCGCGTCGTGCGCCGCCGCACTCGCGCTCCTGACCCGGCCGACCGGGGTCGCCGTCGTCGCCGCCTTGGCGGTGCTCATGTGGCCCAACCGCCGCGCCCTGCTCTGGCTCCTCGTCGTGCCTGCTTCGTTCGCCTTCTATCCGCTCGTGCTGTGGATCCAGTTCCGGAAGCCGTGGGCGTTCGTGACGGTCGAGCATCTCTGGTCGCGGCACCTCTCGCCCTTCGGCCCGTTCGGCGGGCTCTGGGACGGGATCAGCGTCCTCTGGCGCGCGACCTCGGATCACCACGTCACTGCAGTGAACGTCGAGAATCTCGCCTTCACCCTCGTCTACCTCGCGCTGCTCTATCTCGTCTGGCGACACTGCACGACGGCGGAGAGCGTGTTCGCCACGATCTCGCTGCTCGCCCCGCTCTCGGATCCCCGCGCGGGGCACCTCCCGTTGATGTCGATGCCGCGGTTCGGGCTCGTGATCTTCCCGTTCTTCCTCGTTCTCGCCCGGCTCGGCGCCGGCCGCCGCTGGAACGCCGGGATCCTGGCGCTGAGTGCGCTTCTGCTCGGCGTCGAGATCGTGAAGTGGGCGACGTTCCAGTGGGTGTCGTGAGCCGCACCCGGCCCAGCCCCAAGCGACCGCTCAGCGCTGGTCGATCGGAACGAACTGCCGCACGCCCTCGCCGACATAGAGCTGGCGCGGCCGGGCGATCTTCTGCTCCGGGTCGGTGAGCATCTCCTCCCACTGCGCGATCCAGCCGGGCAGCCGCCCGAGGGCGAACAGGACCGTGAAGTACTCCACCGGGTAGCCCATCGCCTGGTAGATGAGGCCCGAGTAGAAGTCGACGTTCGGATAGAGCTTGCGTGAGACGAAGTAGTCGTCCTCGAGCGCGATCCGCTCGAGCTCGAGCGCGATCTCGAGCTTCGGGTTCAGCCCCGTCTCGGCGAACACGGCGTCGGCAGCCTGCTTGACGAGCGTGGCCCGCGGGTCGTAGCTCTTGTAGACGCGATGGCCGAAGCCCATCAGCCTGCCGTTTCCCGACTTCACGTCCTCGATGAACGCCGGGATGTTCTTCCTGTCGCCGATCTGGTCGAGCATCCTCAGCACCGCCTCGTTCGCGCCGCCGTGGAGCGGCCCGTACAGGGCGGCGATCCCGGCCGAGACGGCCGAGAACGGGTCGACGTGCGACGAGCCGACACCGCGAACCGCGTTCGTCGAGCAGTTCTGCTCGTGGTCGGCGTGGAGGATCAGCAGGGTCTCGAGCGCCCGCTCGAGCACGGGATTCGGCTTGAAGGTGCCCCCGATCTGGAACGTCATGTTCACGTAGTTCTCGACATAGTCGAGGTCGTTCCGCGGGAGCACGTACGGCAGCCCGTGCGCATGGCGGAAGACGTACGCCGCGATCGTCGGCATCTTCGCGATGAGCCGGACGCGCTGGAGCCTGCGGTTCACCGGGTCGGAGATGTTCTTGGCGTCGGGGTAGAACGTCGAGAGCGCGCCGATCGCTCCGAGCAGCATCCCCATCGGATGCGCGTCGTAGCGGAAGCCCTCGAGGAACTTCGTGACGCTCTCGTGGACGTAGGTGTGGTACCGAACCTCGTCCTCCCACGCGGCGAGCTCGCCGGCTGTCGGAAGCTCCCCCTCGAGCAGGAGATACGCGATCTCGAGGAATCCCGCCTGTTGGGCGATCTCCTCGATCGGGTACCCGCGGTAGCGGAGGATGCCGGCGTCGCCGTCGATGTAGGTGATCGCGCTCCGGCAGGCCGCCGTGTTCAGGAACGCCGGGTCGTATGAGAGGAGCGCCCTTGAGATCGGTGGCGCGGATCGCGCCTTCGACGATCGGCACCGTGTAGGTCTCCCCGGTGCGGTTGTCGGTGACGGTCAGCGACTCGTCGGCCATCTGTGTACCCTGAGCCTAGCCGCCGCAGTCGAGCCGCCGGGTGCGGGAAAAGCCCGCAGGCTCTCGACCGTGGAATGCACGCAAAACCCGCTCGGTTGCTACGATTGTCGTCGACCACGGACTCGGCCGTTCGCGTCTTCCTTGCGCGGCGTCGCTGGGCCGTCGGCGATTCACTCACTAGGAGGTGAAGATGGCCCTCACCAAGGAAGCCAAGCAGGAGGCAACGAAGAAGTTCGGCAAGTCGGAGACGGACACGGGCTCGCCCGAGGTCCAGATCGCGATGCTGACCGAGCGCATCAACGGCCTCACCGAGCACCTGCGGACGCACGCGAAGGATCACTACTCGCGCCGCGGCCTGCTGAAGCTCGTCGGCCGCCGCCGCCGGTTCCTGAACTACTTGCAGAAGAAGGATCTCGAGGGCTACCGGGCCCTCATCAAGGAGCTCGGCCTACGCCGTTAGCTCCGTAGCCCCGGAGGGTGGAAGTTTGAGCGAGCCCCGTCGCAGTGAGAGCGCGGGGCTGACTCAAACTCCCACCCTTCACAAGTTCAGTGGAGGAATAGAGAATGAGTATTGTCGAAGCCGAGCAGCAAACGGCGCCGGTTTCCGTCACCGTGTCCGTCGGCGGGAAGGACATCTCCTTCGAGACGGGCAAGCTCGCCAAGCAGGCAGACGGCGCAGTCGTCGTCCGCTCGGGCGAGACCATGGTCCTCGCCACCGCGCAGGGCCGCACCGACGCCCGTGAGGGCGCGGATTTCTTCCCGCTCACGATCGATGTCGAGGAGCGGGCGTATGCGGCCGGGAAGATCCCCGGCGGCTTCTTCAAGCGCGAGGGACGCCCCACCGAGCGGGCGATCCTGACCGCGCGCATGATCGACCGCCCGATCCGGCCGCTCTGGCCGAAGGGCTACCGCAACGAGGTGCAGTGCATCGCCACCGTTCTCTCGGCGGACATGGTCACCCCGCACGACATCCTCGCGATCAACGGCGTCTCGGCGGCGCTCATGGTCTCGCCGATGCCGTTCCTCGGCCCGATCGGCGCCGTCCGCGTCGGACTGATCGACGGCGAGCTCGTCGATCGACCCGACGCTCGCCGAGAGCCAGCGAGGAGAGCACGCTCGACCTGATCGTCGTCGGCACGAAGGACGGCCTGACGATGGTCGAGGCGGGCGCCGACCAGGTGCCCGAGGAGAAGCTCCTCGAGGCCCTCGAGCTGGCCCAGCCGAGATCGTCAAGCTCTGCGAGGCCCAGGAGGAGCTCCGCGCCGCGCCGGCAAGCCGAAGTGGCTCGACGCGCGGTCACCGAGCGGCTCGAGGCGGCGCACGGCGACGAGATCGCCGCGGCGATCGGCAGAAGGGCCTCCACGACGGCCGCTGCGTCGTCGACGAGATCGTCTCGCGCGAGGGCGGCGAGCTCACGATGAGCTCGACCGAGGAGGACGTGATCCGGCGAGCTCCAGACGCGGATGTCGCTCGGCGCGATCCTCGAGAAGAAGCGCTCGGCCGCCGTCGAGGGGCCGGTTCGCGCCCAGTTCGAGGCCGACCTGCGCGCCCTCACCGAGGCCGAGCAGGACTCGAAGGAGCTCAAGTCCGCCAAGCAGCACCTGCTCTACGACCGGATCGTCGACACGCGTCGAGCTGCCGTTCCCGGGCGCGCCCGAGGGCTCCGAGCCCGGCGTCGCTCGACGGCGCTGACGAAGAGCTACGTCCGCAAGGCGGCGGAGTCGATCTACAAGGACCTCGTCCGCAAGAAGATCGCGGTCGACAAGCGCCGGCCGGACGGCCGCTCCGAGACCGAGATCCGCGCGATCTCGTGCGAGGTGTCGGTCAGCCCGCGCACGCACGGCTCGGCGCTCTTCACCCGCGGGCAGACGCAGATCATGTCGCTGCTCACGCTCGGCACCGCCAAGGAGGGCCAGCGGATCGACGACCTGTCGCTCGAGAAGGACCGCCGCTACATCCACCACTACAACTTCCCGCCGTACTCGGTCGGGGAGACGGGGCGGATGACCGGCCCGAGGCGCCGCGACATCGGCCACGGCGCGCTCGCCCAGCGGGCGCTCGAGGCGGTCATCCCGGAGGCGGCCGACTTCCCGTACACGATCCGCATCGTCTCCGAGACGCTCGAGTCGAACGGCTCGTCGTCGATGGGCTCGGTCTGCGGCTCGACGCTCGCGCTGATGGACGCCGGCGTGCCGATCAAGGCGCCCGTCTCCGGGATCGCGATGGGCCTCGTGAAGGAGGGCGACGACTACGTCATCCTCACCGACATCCAGGGCGCCGAGGATCACCTCGGCGACATGGACTTCAAGGTCGCGGGGACGCGAGACCGGGATCACGGCGCTCCAGATGGACATCAAGATCACCGGCGTCTCGCGCGAGATCCTCGAGCGGGCGCTCGCCCAGGCCCGCGATGCCCGCATCGCGATCATGGGCCGGATGCTCGAGGCGATCGGCGAGCCGCGCACGGAGCTCGCCGGCCACGCTCCGCGGATCTCGACGATCCAGATCAACCCCGAGTACATCGGCATGGTGATCGGCAAGGGCGGCGAGACGATCCGCTCGCTCGAGTCCGAGTACGAGGTGCAGATCGACATCGAGGAGGACGGGACGATCCTCGTCTACGCCACCTCGGGCGAGAACGGCGACGCCGCGATCGCCGCGATCAACGCGCTGACCAAGGACCCGGAGGTCGGCGACGAGTTCACCGGCAAGGTCGTGAAGACGACCGACTTCGGCGCGTTCGTCGAGCTCAAGAAGGGCACCGACGGGCTGCTCCACGTCTCGAACGTGGGCCCCGGCCGCGTCAACCACATCGAGGACGTGATCCAGCGCGGCGACGTGCTCGACGTCCTCGTCCAGGAGGTCGACAAGGCCCGCGGCCGGATCGGCCTCAAGCTCATCCAGAAGCACGAGAACGGCGGCGTCGTCTCGCCGGAGGAGCTGGTCGAGCGGGCGAAGGACGCCCCGCCGCGCGCGCCCCGCGAGGAGCGCCCGCCCCGCGACCGCGATCGCGGCGGCCGCGGCGGCGGCCGCCGAGCGACGAACGGTCCGCGGGGGCGGCGCGAGCCGCCTCCGTGGGCGAGTCACAGTCCGGGATCAGGTCCGGAGCGCGGCCGATCTCGAGGATGCCGCGTGCCGCTCGGGCTCCCTGCCGGGACGTCGGCCGGCACGCTCTCGGACGGCCGCCGTCGGCACCGACGCCTCGCAGTCGGCGACTTCATCGTCGCGGAGGCCTCGGCGCGATCGCGACGGTCCCGGTCGCGCGCCTGTTCGGCGAGCTCGCCGCCGCATCGCGTCTCGCGCCGTCCACGACCGGCTGACCGGGCTCCCGAAGCGAGCTCTCCTGCAGCCGCCACGAGCTGAACGGCCCCCCGCCGGCTGTTCATCGCCTCGACGACTTCAAGGCGATCAACGACAGCCTCGGCCACTCGGCCGGGGACGAGCTTCTGATCGAGATCGCGAACCGCCTCCAGTCCGTGGCCCTGGACGGGGAGACCGTCGCGCGCCTGAGCGGCGACGAGTTCGGGATCCTCCAGCCCGGCGGCGACGAGCTCTCGGCCCGGACGATCGCGGCCCGGATCGAGCGGGCTCTCGCGACCCCGATGCTCCTCCTCGGCCGCTCCGTCACGATCAGCGCGAGCGTGGGCATCGCGATCTCGAGCGGTGACGACATCGCCCTGCTCCTCCGCAACGCCGACATCGCCATGTACGAGGCGAAGCGAGTCGGCAAGAGCCGCCATACGGTCTACCGCGACGAGATGTTCCGGCAGGCCGGCCGCCGTCTCGAGCTCCGAACCGACATCGATCGCGCGTTCGCCGAACGGCAGCTGCACCTCGTCTACCAACCGATCGTCGCCCTCGCCGACGGCACCACGGCCGGCGTCGAGGCCCTGCTTCGCTGGCAGCATCCGAGGCTCGGCGCGATCCGCTGCGCTCGAGTTCGTCGAGCTCGCCGAGGACTCGCCGTCGTTGCGGGGCAACGGTGATCAGGCGCTGCTCCGCCAGGGCGCTGCGCTCGCCGTCGTGTCGTCGCGTCGACGCCTGCTCGCGCACTCCGTGGCGCAGCCGAGCCGTCCGGCGCCAGCCGACCGCTTCGTCGCGCGCGTCGAGCCGGCGCTCGCTCGACAGCTCCGAGCTCCGTCGGCGCGTCCGCTTCGCCGCCATCACGCTCGCGACGCAGCCGATCCTGCTGCGTTCCTCGGCGGCGTGTCCGCGGGCTCGGGGCTGCGAGCTCCGCGCGGGCGGCTGCAAGACCGCGTCGCTGCGACCTCGACGTCCGCACGGGCACCGTCTACGCGTACGATCACCGCCGTGGAGACCTGGGTGCAGACCGAGCTCGACTCCGGAGTGCGCGTGATCTCGGAGCGGCTCCCGCACGTGCGCTCCACGACGATCGGCTACTGGATCGGTGTCGGCTCCCGTGACGAGACCGACGCCCGCGCCGGCATCTCGCACTTCATCGAGCACCTCCTCTTCAAGGGCTCGAGCCGCTACAGCGCGCTCGAGATCGCCGAGATCTTCGACGGGATGGGCGGCGAGCTGAACGCGGCCACCTCTCGCGAGCACACGGTCGTCTACGGGCGGGTCCCCGAGCATCACGTCGAGACCGCAGTCGACGTGATGGGCGACATGGTCTTCACACCGCTCTTCGGCGACCTCGACTCCGAGCGCGACGTCGTGCTCGAGGAGATCGCGATGTACGAGGACACCCCGCAGGAGCTGGTCCACGATCTGATCGGCGAGGCCGTCTTCGGCACGCACGCGCTCGGCCGGCCGGTGATCGGCACGGCCGAGGTGATCTCGACCGTGACCCGGCGCGCCCTCCGCAGCCACCATCACGCCTTCTACTCGCCTCCGAACGTCGTCGTCGCGGCGGCGGGGAGCATCGATCACGACGAGCTCGTCGGCCTGGTGCAGCACTCGATCGACCTGCGCATCGGTGGAGCGCCGGGGAAGCCGCGAGCCCGGCACGCGCTCGTCGACGCCCCGAAGCCCGGTCTGCGGTTCCAGCGGAAGGACACCGAGCAGTACCACGTCTGCCTGGGCGCGACCGGCGTCTCCCGCTCCGACGGGCGCCGTTTCGCCGCCTCGATCCTCGATGCGATCCTCGGCGGCTCGGCCTCCTCGCGACTCTTCCAGGAGATCCGCGAGAAGCGCGGGATGGCGTACTCGGTCTACAGCTTCCTCTCGGAGTACGCCGACACGGGGCAGATCGGGATCTACGTCGGGACGCGCGAGGACAATCTCGGCGAAGCGCTCCGGATCACCTCCGAGCAGGTCGCGGACATCGCCGGCGGCAAGCTGCGGCCCGGCGAGCTGGCCCGCGCCCAGGAGAACCTCAAGGGGCGCCTGCTCCTCTCGATGGAGTCCACGTCGGCGCGGATGACGCGGCTCGGGAAGTCGCTGGTCACGGACTCCGAGATCCTCTCGCTCGATCGCCTCGTGGCCGAGATCGACAGCGTCGACGCCGACGCCGTGTGCACGATCGCTGCGGATCTTCTCGATCCTGCGCGGCTCTCCGCCGCCGGCATCGGCCCGAGCGAGGAGCACTTCCTCGCCGCGCTCGAGCACGCGACGCCCGAGCTGGCCCGCGCGGCGTGAGGATCATCCTGAACGGCCACACCCCGCCGTCGCCGGAGATGGGGAAGGTGGGCAGCGTCCTCGGCCCCGCGCTCCGAGAGGCCGGCCACGAGCTCGTTGCCGGCGAGGCGGACGCCGATGTCATGGTCGACTTCACCACGCCGAGCGCAGTCATCCCCAACGTGCTTCGGGCGATCGCCGCGGGCGTCCCGTGCGTCGTCGGGACGAGCGGCTGGGACCCCCGCCGAGGTCGAGAGCCAGGCGCACGCCGGCGGCGTCCCCGTCTTCTACGCGCCGAACTTCGCAATCGGCGCCGTCCTGATGATGCGCTTCGCCCGCGAAGCCTCCCCGCACTTCGCGGCGGCGGAGATCGTCGAGCTCCACCATGCGACGAAGCTCGACGCACCCTCCGGAACCGCCATCGCCACCGCGGCGGCGATGGAAGGCGAGGTGCCGATCCACTCCGTCCGCCTCCCTGGCCTCGTCGCGCATCAGGAGGTCATCCTCGGCGGTCTCGGCGAGACGCTCACGATCCGCCACGACACGACGTCGCGCGAGGCGTTCATCCCCGGGGTCGAGCTCGCGATCTCGAAGGTCGCCGCGCTTCCGCCGGGGCTCACGGTCGGGCTCGACGCGCTGCTCTGAACCTCGTCGAGAACCGGCTCCACGTCGGCGGGATCGAGCTCGCCATCCTGCGGCCGCCGGACCCGGAGGCGCTGATCGACGAGGCCCGGTTCGCAGTCGACGAGTTCATGCCGTACTGGGCCGAGCTCTGGCCGTCGGGACTTGCGCTCGCCGACGCCCTCCCGGACGACCTCGACCGCCGGGCGGTGGTCGAGCTCGGCTGCGGCCTCGGCATCCCGTCGCTCCTCGCCGCCGCACGCGGCGCGCGGGTCATCGCGGTCGACTGGGCTTCCGAGGCGATCGACCTCCTCCGAGAGAACGCCGCGAGGAACGGCGTGGAGATCGACGCCGTCCGGGCCGACTGGGGCTCGTTCGAGGGCTCGTTCGATCTCGTGCTCGGCGCCGATCTTCTCTACGAGGAGCGAAACGGCGACGCGCTCCTCGAGACGCTCCCGTCGCTCGCGCCGCGCGTGCTCCTCGCCGAGCCCGGTCGCGCGACCGCAGCCGCCTTCTTCGAGGAGGCCGGCCGAAGGTGGGAGATCGCCGAGGTTGCAGAGCGCGTGTTCGAGCTCACGCGGCCGGCGTGTGTCTAGGATTGAGGCATGCTCGGCAGGATCCTGACGGCGATCGTCACGCCGTTCGACGAACGAGGCGCGATCGACTTCGACGCCTTCCAGGCGCTTGCACGCCACCTCGTCGACAACGGCTCGGACGGTCTCGTCGTCGCCGGGACGACGGGTGAGGGCGCCACGATGAACGACGACGAGGTGCTCGAGCTAGTGCGTGCGGCGATCGACACCGTCGGCGAGGAGGCCACGGTAGTCGCGAACACCGGCCACATCTCCACGTCGCATTCGGTCGTGATGACGGAGCGGGCTCACGAGGCCGGAGCCGACGCCTTTCTCGTCGTCACGCCGTACTACGTGAAGCCCGCCGCAGCGCGGCATCGTCGCGCACTTCGAGGCGATCGCTGCTGCGACCGACCGGCCCATCGTCGCTTACAACATCCCGAGCCGGGTGGTGATCGACATCGAGCCCCCCACGATCTCCCGGCTCGCCGAGATCCCGAACGTCCGTGCCGTCAAGCAGGCACACCCCGATCGCGACGAGGCCCGGCACATCGTCTCCTCCGGCCTCGAACTCTATGCCGGCGACGGCGACCTGCTCCAGCCGTTCCTCGAGCTCGGTGCGGTCGGCGGAGTCCTCGTCCACTCGCACATCGTCGGGGCGCAGGTCGCCGAGCAGGTGCGGGCGTTCACGGCCGGCGACGTCGCGCGGGCCCGGGAGATCGACGCCGAGCTGCGCCCGGCCTTCGACCTGCTCGGGATCGCGACCAATCCGATCCCGATCAAGGCGGCGCTGGCGCTCCTCGGCCACGACGTCGGCGGGTTTCGGCTCCCGCTCGTGGCGCCGACACCGGACGAGCTCGACCGCATCCGCAACTGCCTCGCAGCGCTCGGCCTCCTCGTCGCGGCCTAACTCGCGACGACGCTGAGCACGACCTCTCCGAGGATCGCCGGCTCCTCGAGGTAGAGTCCTGCGAGCCTCGTCGGCGAGCGTCGTCGACCCGAGCGCGCTCGCAAGCAGACGGACGACCGCGTCTTGCAGCCGCGCCGAGCGTTCGGCATCTCCACCGTCGGACCGGAGCGCCCCGACCACGCAGAAGGCCGTTCGACATGCTCGAGGGGAGGATCGGCGTCAGAGGTCGAATCGGGTGGGAACTTCACTGATTCGAGGGACAGTCTCCCGCGGCAAGCACTCACCGGAGCGGGTCGGCCGGGGCCCGTGGCCGTATGCTTGCGGTGCGTTGTCGGATCAGTCGCTACGGATCATCCCGCTCGGGGGCCTCGGTGAGGTCGGGAAGAACATGACCGTCTTCGAGCTCGGGGGTGAGACGATCGTGATCGACGCCGGCCTTGCCTTCCCGCGCGACGAGCACCTCGGCGTCGACCTGATCCTCCCCGACTTCGGGTACCTCTCCGGCCGCGAGATTCTGGCGGTGGTCCTCACCCATGCGCACGAGGATCACGTCGGGGCGCTCCCGTATCTGCTGCGCGAGATCCGCGTCCGCTCGGTGATCGCGACGCGCCTCACCCTCGGGCTCGTGAAGTCGAAGCTCGACGAGCACGGGCTCCTGAACGCCTCGGAGCTGCGGGAGGCCGGCCCCGACTCCGGGCCGATCGAGCTGGGGCCGTTCCGCGTCGAGCTCGTCCGGATGTCGCATTCCGTGCCAGACGCCGTCGGTATCTGTCTCGAGACCTCGGCGGGGCGGGTGTTCCACACCGGCGACTGGAAGCTCGACCACACGCCGGTCGACGGCCTGCGCACCGACGTCGGGCGCCTCGCGGAGCTCGGGAACCGCGGCGTCGACCTCATGCTCGGCGACTCGACGAACGCCGAACGGCCGGGCTTCACCCGCTCCGAGCGCGTCGTCGGCGAAGCCTTCAGGCAGATCATCCCCACGAAGCGGGGCCGAGTGCTGATCTCGTCGTTCGCCTCGAACATCCACCGGATGCAGCAGGCGATCGACGTCGCCGGGGAGTGCGGGCGGTCGGTGGCCGTGATCGGCCGCTCGATGCGCAAGAACCTGAACATCGCGCGCAATCTCGGCTACGTCGACGCGCCGGAGGACATGCTGGTCCGGCCCGTCGATCTCGACGAGCTGCCTCTCGATCGCCAGCTGATCCTGTGCACGGGCTCCCAGGGCGAGCCTCTGAGCGCGCTCACGCGGATCGCCTACCACGACCATCCCGCAGTCCAGATCGAGCGCGGCGACACCGTGATCATCTCGGCGCGAGCCGTTCCCGGGAACGAGTTGCGCGTTCACGACTCGATCAACCGCCTGACGCGGAGCGGGGCCGAGGTGCTGCACGAGGAGAATGCCGACGTGCACGTCTCCGGCCATGCGCGTTCCGAGGAGATGCGAACGCTGCTCGGGCTCCTCCGGCCGAAAGCGGTCATGCCGATCCACGGCGAGTTCAGGATGATGGCCGCGCACGCGCGGTTGGCGCAGGAGGCGGGAGTCCCGGCAGCGGGGATCATCCTCGCCGACAACGGAGACGTCGTCGAGCTCTCGACGACAGGCGTCCGGATCGCCGACAAGGTCGAGGCAGGCATGACGTTCGTCGACGGGCTCGGCGTGGGCGACATCTCCGACGTCGCCCTGCGCGACCGGCGCCACCTGTCCGAGGACGGGGTGCTCATCGTCGTCGCGACGCTGTCGAACGGCCTCGCGACCAAGCCGGAGCTGATCTCCCGGGGGTTTGCCGAGTCGGACGACCTGATGAGCGAGATGCGCGGCGAGGCCGAGGAGATCCTGCGCGGGCTGCTCGGCGAGGACATCCGAGAGATCAAGCTGATCCAGGAGCACCTCCATGACGGGATCGGGCAGCTCGTCTACGACCGCACGCGCCGCCGGCCCATGATCCTCCCGGTCGTCGTCGAGACATGACCTGGGCGGAGGCGATCACGGCGAACGCAGCCGTCGCCCGGTCCGCGACTCGATTGATCCCGCGGCTCGAGACGCTCGAGGCTGCGGCGCTCGCGTTCTGCCGGCTGCTCGAGGGCTGGGCACGAGGCGACGCAGCACCCGCGACCGCCGCTGCCCGCTCGCGCGCGCTGCAGGAGGCGGCCGAGGCGGTCGAGGAGGCGCTTCTCGAGCTCGAAGGGCCGCTCGACCGCTACCTCCTCGAGCTCCAGCCGGAGCGTGCCGAAGGCGGCACGTGGTTCGGAGAGCCGGGAGCGGCCGAGCTCCTCGACTGGGAGCCGGTGCTCTCCCGCGCCGGGGTCGATGCCGATCCCAACTGTGTCGCGGCGGCCTACCTCGAGCTCGCCGTCCTCGTCAGGGCGCTCGAGGGCCTCTCGGCGGCGGTCGCCTTCCTGGCACCGCCCGATCGCGGCTCGCTCTGGGCCGGTCTCTTCGACCTCCGCGAGAACCTGCTCGGCCGGGCGCATGACGACATCCACACGCTGGCCGCATGAGCCGCGGGCGACCGGGGTCCCACCACTAGACTGCCCGGCCGATGGCCGTCGAGCTCACCGTCGTCGGTTCGATCAACGTCGATCTCGTCGCCCGGATGGAGCGTCTCCCGAGGCCGGGGGAGACGGTGGCGGCGCGACAGTTCGAGCGCTTCCCCGGCGGGAAGGGCGCCAACCAGGCCGTCGCGGCCGCCCGGATGGGAGCCGCGGTCAGGATGATCGGCGCCGTCGGCGACGACGCGCTCGCCGACGAGGCGCTCGCGGGGCTGGTCGAGGCAGGCGTCGAGCTCGACGTCCAGCGGAACGGCCAGACCGGCGTCGCGCTCATCTACGTCGACATGCAGGGTGAGAACGAGATCGCGGTGTTCGCTGGAGCCAATGCCTCGTTGGCGCCTCGGGGGGTCGAGGGCGCCGTCCTGACGCAGCTCGAGGTAGCCGACGAGGTCGTGTACGCGGCGGCCGAGAAGGCGGACTTCTTCGCCCTGAACGCCTCGCCGGCCCGGGTGCTCGACCTCGAGCCTGACCTGCTGATCGTCAACCGGTTCGAGCACGAGGCCGTGAAGCGGGGAAAGCTCGTCGCCGTGACCTACGGCGACCAGGGCGCCGCGCTGTTCGAGGAGGGCAAGCAGGTTGCCGGCTCCGCCGCGCCGCCGATCGTTCCGGTGGACGGGACGGGTGCCGGGGACGCCTTTGCGGCCTGCCTGGTCGTGAGCCTGCTCGAGGGCAGGTCGCGCGAGGACGCACTGGAGCGGGCGTGCAAGGCAGGCGGGTACGCGGCGGCGACGATCGGCGCCCAGCGCTCGCTCCCGCTCGCGGTGGACATCGAGGACTGGCCCCGGGACGGCTAGGTGGCAGCTCCGATCATCATCGATTGCGACCCGGGGCACGACGACGCGATCGCGCTCATGCTCACGCTCGCCTCGCCCGAGGTCGAGCTGCTCGGCGTGACCACGGTTGCCGGGAACCAGACGGTCGAGAAGACGACGGCCAACGCGATCCGCGTGCTCGAGCTCTGTGACCGCGGCGACATCCCGGTGGCCGCGGGCGCCGGCGATCCGCTCGTGCGCAAGCGCGACGTGGCGGTGCACGTGCACGGCGAGAGCGGGCTCGACGGCCCGGAGCTGCCGCCCCCTGTGGCGAGGCCCGTCGCCGAGCACGCCGTCCAGTTCCTGGCCAGGCTGATCCGCGAGCGGGAGGGAGCGGTGACGCTCGTCCCGACGGGCCCGCTGACGAACGTGGCGCTGCTGCTCGCGCTCGCCCCGGATGCACGTCCGGAGCGGATCGTGCTGATGGGAGGTTCGGTCGGAGAGGGAAACCGCACCCCGGCGGCCGAGTTCAACATCTGGGCCGACCCGGAGGCCGCACGGCGTGTGTTCGAGAGCGGGATCGAGGTGACGATGATCGGCCTCGACGTCACCCACAGGGCGCTCGTCACCGCCGCCGATGCCGACGCGATGCGCGGCGTGGGGCGGATCGGGAGGGTCGCCGCCGAGCTCCTCGACTTCTACGGCATCTGGCATCGGCGCTCCTATCCCGACCTAGACGGGTCCCCGCTCCACGACCCGGTCGCGGTGGCGCACGTGATCGACCCGACCCTCGTCGAGGCGAAGCCCGCCTACATCGAGGTCGACTGCGGCTGGGAGCAGGGCCGGGGCCGGACGAACGCCGACTGGCGCGACCGCCTGGACAGCCGTCCCCCGAACGCCGTCGTCGGCCTCGGGATCGACCGCGAGCGCTTCGTCGACCTCGTCACGAGTCGCCTGGCGTCACTCGGCTAGGCAGGAGCGGCGTGATCCGGCGCGAAATGCCTCCGGATGGCGCAAGCACGCCGTAGCACGAGCCCGGCAAAGCCGCGGCCGAAGACGCCTGCGCGCATCAAGAAGCGCCGGCGCAAGCGCTCGCGCGGCCACCACGACGCAGAGGTCGTCGGGCTGGGTCTCGTCGCGGTCGGCGCGTTCCTCGCCTGCGTTCTCTGGTTCGGGCTCTCCGGCGGCCCGGTGTCGGGTGCGGTCACCTCTGTCGTCGGGTGGGCCGCGTACGTCGCGCCGCTCGTCCTGATCCCTCTCGGGGCACTCATCGTCACGCGGAGCGCCCTCGTCGCGGTCAGCCCCTTCAAGCTGGGGCTCAGCGTGACCGTCGTCGGGCTGATGCTCGCCCTCGGCTCCTCACATGGCGGCTGGGTGGGCGGCCAGCTCGAGAGCCTCGTCGCGCTCGGGGCGGGGACGACCGGAGCCGAGATCCTCGGCGTTCTCCTCACGCTCGTCGGCCTCCTCTTCCTGACAGGAGCGTCGCTCGGCGCGCTCGTGCGCCGCTCCGGCCACGCCGTGAAGAGCGCTTCCACGCGGGTCCGCCGGGAGCGGGCGCCCGAGCCCGCACCTCGGCCCAGCCCAGCCTCGAGCCGCCAGCCTCGACCCGCCTTCGTTCGCGCCGATCCCGAAGCACGAGGCCCCGGTCGACGCGGTGCACGACTACCCGGATCTCGTCTCGAACGCCCCGCCGGTGCTGCTCGCGCCGGTCGCCGATGCCGACGATCCGACCGATGAGACCCAGGGGTCGCCGTTCGAGGCAGAGGGAGAGACGCACCCCGCCTACCGCCTTCCCGATCCTTCTCTCCTCAACCGCTCCGCGCCCGGGACCGGCCCGAACGCCGAGGCGAACCGGCGCACCGCCGAGGCGCTCCTCGTCTGCCTCGGGAACTTCGGAGTCGAAGCAACCGTCGTCGGCCAGATCTCCGGGCCGCGCGTCACCCGCTACGAGCTCCAGCTCGCCCCCGGCACCAAGGTCGGAAAGGTCGCCCAGCTTCGCGACGACCTCTGCTACGCCCTCGCGACGACGGAGATCCGCATCCTCGCGCCCATCCCCGGCAAGCAGGCCGTCGGCGTCGAGGTCCCGAACCTCTCGCCGAATCTCGTCACGCTCGGCGACATCTTCGGCGACATCCCGCCGCAGTCGAGCCCGCTCAGCGTCTGGCTGGGGAAAGGGATCGACGGCGTCCCGGTCTACTGCGACCTCGCGCGAATGCCGCACCTCCTCATTGCCGGCACGACCGGGTCGGGAAAGTCGGGCTGCATCAACGCGATCCTCACGTCGATCCTGCTGCGCGCCTCGCCCGAGCAGGTCCGGATGATCCTGATCGACCCGAAGCGCATCGAGCTCAACCACTACGAGTCGATCCCGCACCTGCTCACGCCGGTGGTCTCGAGCCCGAAGGAGGCGAGCGCCGTCCTCCTCAACGTCGTGACGGAGATGGAGCGCCGCTACGAGCGCCTCGCCCAGGTCAGGGCCCGTGGGCTCCCCGAGGCCAACCGGGCGTTCCGCAAGCGCGGCGAGGGCGAGCTCCCGTACCTCCTCGTCGTGATCGACGAGCTCGCCGACCTGATGATGGTCAGCCCCCAGGACGTGGAGGACGCGATCATCCGCCTCGCGCAGAAGTCGCGTGCGGTCGGGATCCACCTCGTGCTCGCGACACAGCGCCCGTCGGTCGACGTCATCACCGGCATGATCAAGGCGAACGTCCCGTCGCGGATCGCGTTCGCCGTCTCCTCGCAGACCGATTCGCGGGTGATCCTCGACTCGAACGGCGCGGAGAGCCTGCTCGGCCAGGGCGACATGCTGTACAAGCCGCTCGGAACCTCGCGCCTCCAGCGCCTCCAGGGCGCGTTCGTGACCGAGGACGAGGTCGCACTGATCGTCGAGCAGACGCGAGTCCAGCGCGAGCAGGAGGTCGACGACACGTTCCTGCAGGTGCCGCAGGTGTTCGT
Organism: uncultured Actinomycetota bacterium; assembly: GCA_963723405.1. GTDB lineage: Bacteria > Actinomycetota > Thermoleophilia > Gaiellales > Gaiellaceae > PALSA-600. The sequence goes on from CAVRQF010000001.1 coordinate 131,652, forward strand.
AGACGACGGGGACTCGGGCGACGGCGAGTTCGACCCGGACGAGGATCCGCTGCTCGACCGCGCGATCGAGGTCGTCGTCGCCGCCCAGACCGCCTCGGTGTCGCTCCTCCAGCGCCGTCTGCGGGTCGGGTACACCCGGGCCGGCCGGCTGATCGACATGCTCGAGCGCCGTGGGATCATCTCGCCGTACGAGGGCTCGAAGCCGCGGACGGTCCTCGTCGGCGAAGCGGACCTGGAACGGCTCGTCTAGCGCGGGCTCAACAAGACGCTTAGAGTCCGCGTCTAAGAAAGGGTCCGGTTCATTTTTCTCAAGGAGGGAAGTGTGAGTAGGAGGCGCATCTCTGCGCTCGTCGTCTGTGTGTTCGCTGTCGGTGCCCTCGTGTTCGTCGGGGTCGGCGCCGCCAAGTCGAGCAAGCAGTCTGCGACGCCGCTCGTCGCGTGTCTCGTGACGGATATCGGTGGGTTGAACGACCGCGGCTTCAACCACCTCGCATACGTCGGCCTGCAGCGCGCAAAGGCGACGCTGAAGGCGACCACGTACGTGCTGCAGTCGAAGAGCCCGAACGACTACATCCCGAACTTCTCGACCTGTGTCGAGAAGTACAAGGCCAACCTGGTCATCGGCGTCGGGTTCCTGATGGAGGCCGACATCCAGACGATGGCGAAGAAGTACCCCGATACGAAGTGGGCAGGCGTCGACATGAACGCCAAGACCGACTTCAAGGGCGGCATCACGAAGAACTTCGAGGGTCTGATCTTCGCGGAGAACGAGGTCGGCTACGAGGTCGGCTACATCGCTGCGCTCATGGCGCAGAAAGACGGCTCCACCACGGTCAGCTCGGTCGGCGGTATCCCGGTCCCGGCAGTCGTCCGCTACATCGCGGGCTTCCAGGCGGGCGCGAAGGCGGCCGTCCCGACGATCAGCGTCCTCAACGGCTACTCGCAGGACTTCGTGGCCCAGGACAAGTGCAAGAACATCGCCCTCGACCAGATCTCGAAGGGCTCGAACGTCGTGTTCCAGGTCGCCGGCGGTTGCGGTCTCGGCGCCCTCGACGCGGCGAAGGAGAAGCACACGTGGGGCATCGGCGTCGACGCCGATCAGTCCTACGTGAACAACCGCGTGCTGACGAGCGCGCAGAAGAAGGTCGACGTCGCCGTCTTCACGGCGATCAAGAACCTGATGCTCGGGAAGTTCGCAGGTTCGAACAACCTGCTCTTCAACGCCGCGAACGGCGGCGTGGGCCTCGGCAAGATCAACGCCGGCGTCCCGGCGGCGATCGCCGCCAAGACGAAGCAGGTCGCGGCACAGGTGGCGGCGGGCAAGATCAAGGCGCCGACGCAGTGCAAGCCGAACCCGAACTGCTAGCAGGACTGCTGATGGGGGCGGGCGCTCAGCCCGCCCCCATCGGACCTGCCGCATAGAATCGCGACGCAATGGAGGCCCCGCCCGTCCTGGAGCTCCGTGGAATCACGAAGCGCTTCCCCGGGATCGTCGCGAACGACCACATCGACCTCGACCTCGAGCGCGGCGAGGTCCATGCCCTGCTCGGCGAGAACGGCGCGGGCAAGTCGACGCTGATGAACGTCCTCTACGGCCTCTACCGGCCCGACGAGGGCGAGATCCTGATGAACGGCGAGCGGGTGGCCCTCAAGTCGTCGAAGGACGCGATCGACCGTGGGATCGGCATGGTCCACCAGCACTTCATGCTCATCCCGGTGATGACCGTCGCGGAGAACATCGTGCTCGCGGACGAGCCGACCCACGCCGGGATCATGCTCGACTACTCGGCGGCCCGCGTCCGCGTGCGGGAGCTCGCGGCGCAGTTCAAGTTCGAGATCGACCCGGATGCGCTGATCTCCGACGTGACGGTCGGCCAGCAGCAGCGTGTCGAGATCCTCAAGGCGCTGTACCGCAACGCGGACGTCCTCATCCTCGACGAGCCGACCGCCGTCCTCACCCCGCAGGAGGCCCTCGAGCTCTTCGAGATCCTCCGCAACCTCAAGGCGGAGGGGAAGTCGATCATCTTCATCACGCACAAGCTGAACGAGGTGCTCGAGATCGCCGACCGGATCAGCGTCCTCCGGCGCGGGAAGAAGATCGACACGGTCCCGCGGGCGGGCGCGACCGAGACCGGCCTGGCGCAGCTGATGGTCGGCCGCGAGGTCGTGTTCCGCGTCGAGAAGGCGCCGACCTCCGTGGGCGAGACGCTCCTCGAGGTCGACGATCTTCGCGTCGTCGACGACCGCGGGATCGAGAAGGTCCGCGGGCTCTCGTTCCAGGTGCGCGCCGGCGAGGTCGTCGGGATCGCCGGCGTCGACAACAACGGGCAGAGCGAGCTCATCGACGCCCTCACGGGGCTCCGGCACCCGGAGGCCGGCCGGATCGTCGTCGGCGGGCGCGAGTTCGTCCGCGCGAGCCCGAAGGAGATGGTCGATCAGGCCGGAGTCGGGCACATCCCCGAGGACAGGCAGGCTCGAGGGCTCGTCCTCGACTTCTCCCTGGCCGAGAACCTCGGCCTCCACGACTACCGCCACAAGCCCGACTCGAAGCTCGGGTGGCTGTTCCCGAAGCGCCTCCTGGCGCGGGCGGCGCGCCTGCTCCCGGAGTTCGACGTCCGCGGAGGCGGGCCCACGACGCCCGCGCGGGCCCTCTCGGGCGGCAACCAGCAGAAGGTCGTGCTGGCCCGCGAGATCGACCGGAACCCCAGGGTCCTGATCGCGGCGCAGCCGACGCGCGGGCTCGACGTCGGCGCGATCGAGTTCGTCCACCGCAGGCTCATCGCCGAGCGCGACGCAGGGCGCGCAGTGCTGCTCGTCTCGCTCGAGCTCGAGGAGATCTATGCGCTCTCCGACCGGATCCTCGTGATGTTCGAGGGCGAGATCGTCGCCGAGTTCCCGGCCGACGTGCCCGAGAACACGCTCGGGCTCGCGATGACGGGCGTGACGCAGACGGGCGTCGTCGCATGAGCCGGAAGCCGACGTGACCGAGGCGGCAGCCCCCCCGCCGTCCGATCCGAGCCCTCCCCTCGTCCACCAGGCGGCCGGGGAGGGTCGTTCCCGGATCAACACGCAGGGCCTCGTCGTCTCGATCATCACGACGGCTCTCGCCTTCTTCGTCGGCGGCCTCGTCGTCCTTGCGACCGGCCACAACCCACTCAGCACCTACCGGGCGATCTTCAACGGCACGGGGGTCACGTGGCTGATTCCCGGCTACGGCGACCGGTCGGCCGAGGCCTCGAACTTCCAGCAGACCCTCCTGATCATGACGCCGCTGATCCTGTGCGGCCTCGCGGTCGCGTTCGCGTTCCGCTGCGGGATGTTCAACATCGGCGGGCAGGGCCAGTACTTCGCCGGCTCCTACGCGGCCCTGATCTTCGGCTCGTACTGGTCGAGCATCCCCGGTGCCGGCGCACATCGTCCTGTGCATCGTGCTGGCGATCCTCGCGGGGGCTCTCTGGGGCGGGATCGCCGGGTTCCTCAAGGCCACGACCGGCGCCCACGAGGTGATCTCGACGATCATGCTGAACTGGATCGCGATCTGGGTCGGGACGTACTTCTTCGGGCTCCAGGGCCCGTTCGTCAGCTCGCAGTTCAGCCCGATCTCGAACGACATCGTCGAGCAACGTCCACCTCCCGGTCTTCTGGGGCGACCCCGAGCTCCAGGGCCTCCACATCGGGTTCTTCATCGCCGTCGCGGCGTTGTTCGTCTTCTGGGCGATCCTGAACCGCACGACGCTCGGGTTCGAGGTCCGGGCAGTCGGGTTCAACCCCGAGGCCGCCCGCTACAGCGGGATCAACGTCAAGAGGAACTACTTCCTCGCGATGGCGATCTCCGGCGCTTCGCGGGCCTCGCCGGGCTCGCTCGACGTGCTCGGCTGGGAGTTCAACATCGCGACGCCGGACATCCTCGTCTCGAACGTCGGGTTCCTCGGCATCGCCGTCGCGCTGCTCGGCCGGAACAGCGCCGTCGGCGTCTTCTTCTCCGCGCTGCTCTTCGGCGCGCTCACCGTCGGCACCTCGAGCCGCCAGCTCGACCCGAGCGTCTTCGACCCGCAGCTCGCCGGGAACCTCACCCTGATCATCCAGGGCCTCGTCGTCCTGTTCGTCGGCGCCGACCTGCTCGTCCTCTCGATCTGGCGCGCGCGGAAGAAGGTCCCGATCAAGCGGATGATGGGCGCCGGATGACGGCGGCACCGATCACCCCGTCGCGGGCGAGCCGGCTCGCCGAGCTCACAAGCGCCCGGCACGTCGCCATCGTCGGGATCGTCCTCGGCGTCGTCGCCGGCTGGCTCGCGCTGCCGCCGGTGCACACGCGCAACGTCGACCTTGCCGCTCCTGCTCGGGATCCTCGCCGTCGCGTGCGGGATCTGGTCGGTCTCGCGCGACGTGAAGCGGCCGGGGTGGGGCGCCGTCGCCGCCGGGATCCTCGGCATCACGTTCGCGCTCTTCGCCCTCCAGTCGAGCGTCCCCACCTGCAGTCGGTCTTCACCTGGGGCACACTCCTCGGCGCGACCCTCATCTACGCGACGCCGCTGACCTACGGCGCCCTCGGCGGGCTCATGTCGGAGCGGAGCGGCGTCGTGAACATCGCCCTCGAGGGGATGATGCTGATGGGCGCGTTCTTCGGGATCTGGGGCTCGGTGACGACCGGCTCGTGGGTGCTCGGGCTGCTCATCGCGATGGGGGTCGGGGGCCTCACGGCGTTCATCTACGGGATCTTCGCCATCCATCTCCGCGCCGACCAGATCGTCGGCGGCACCGCGGTGAACTTCCTCGCCGTCGGCATCACCGGCTATCTCTTCATCCAGATCTACGGCTCCTCGGGCACGCCCGACCTCTCGAGCGCAGAGTCGATCCCCGACGTGCACCTCGCATTCCTCGGGAACGGCTTCTTCGGCCAGGTGATCGGGCAGCTGAACCTGATGATCTGGCTCGTCTTCGTGCTGATGTTCGTCCTCTACTGGCTCGTGTTCAAGACGTCGGTCGGGCTGCGGATCCGCGCGGTCGGCGAGCATCCCAGGGCTGCCGACACCGTCGGGATCGACGTCTACCTCACCCGCTACATCTGTGTGACCGTGTCGGGCATCCTGGCCGCGATGGGCGGCGCCTACCTGTCGATCGGCTTCACGCACTCGTTCAACGAGAACATGACCGGCGGGCGTGGGTTCATCGCGCTCGCGGCGCTGATCTTCGGGAAGTGGCGGCCGTTCGGGGCGTTCGGCGCCGCGTGTCTCTTCGGCTTCTCGACCGCGCTCGCGTTCAGCATCCCGTCGGCGTACGTCGACTCGAGCTCGTCGATCCTGCGCTCCGGCGCACTGTTCCAGACGCTGCCGTACATCCTGACCCTCGTCGCCGTTGCCGGCGTCATCGGCCGCTCCGTGCCTCCCGCCGCCGACGGCCGGCCCTATGAGAAGCAGTAACCCGGCGCGGATCGTCGCCATCGTCTTCGGGCTGCTCGCGGTGCTGGCGATCCCGGCCGGGGTCGCCGCCGCCCTGCTCGTGCCGTCCGTCGATCTCCTGCCCGCGCTCGTGGTGGCCGTGCCGTCCGCGTTCGTGCTCGCGCTGATCGGGATCTCCGCTGCCCGGCGCGCCCGTTTCCGCGTCGACCGGAGCGTGTACCGCTCGGGCGAGCGGACGGTTCGTTTCGGCCGCTTCCTCGTGTGGTCCGGGCTCTATCTCTCGCTCGTCGGCGCGCTCGCGCTCGCGTTCTACTCGGTGCTTCGCGCCTCCGGGTGAGCTCCGAGTGAGCGGAGCGCCGGCCTGGCCGGCGCCCGGAGCCCAATACCGTCTGTGCGATCATTCCGCCGTGTTCGAGATCGGGAACAGCCTCAGGGAGGCGCGGATGCGCCGCGACGTCGACTTCAACCAGGCCGAGCAGGCCACGAAGATCCGCGCGCGCTACCTGCGGGCGCTCGAGGACGAGCGCTTCGAGCAGCTCCCTTCACAGACCTACGTCAAGGGGTTCCTGCGCACATACGCCGACTATCTCGGTCTCGACGGGCAGCTCTACGTCGACGAGTTCAACTCGCGCTTCGCCACCGGCGACGAGCACGACGCACGCCCGCGGCGCTCTTCGGTGCGCCCGGAACGCCGAACGCGGAGGCTCGAGACCAGCATCGTCCTGATTGCCGTCGCCCTGGTCGCGATCGTGACGCTGGTGGTCACGAGCGCCTGGCAGACGTCCGGGTCGGGGTCGAAGGCGCCGAAGGCGAGTCACCGGGCGCAGTCCCACAAGAAGGCTGCGATCTCACGGCCGCACGCCTACCTCGAGATCACCGCGGTCTCCGGGCCCTCGTACGTGACCGTCCACCGCGGCGATGCGACCGGAAGGCTGCTCTTCCAGGGGACGATCTCGAAGGGCGGGACGGAGCCCTTCAACGGGAAGAGCTTCTGGGTCAGCGTCAGCTCTCCCGAGAACCTCCGCATCACGGTGGCCGGGAAGCGGGTCGAGGTGGGCGGCTACAAGCCGGCCGCCTTCGTCGTGAACTCGAGCGGCGTCCACGGGGCCTAGGCACCGACCCTGCGCGCGGCGATCGTCGTCACGGGGTCGGAGCTCGTTCGCGGCGAGCGTACCGACCTGAACGGGCCGTTCCTCGCGCGGTCGCTGCTCGGGCTGGGCGTGGAGCCGGCCGAGCTGCGGGTGGTGGGGGATGTCCCCGACGAGCTCGAGTCGGCGCTGCGGGACGGCCTCCGGCGCGACCTGCTCGTGACCTCGGGCGGGCTCGGCCCGACCCACGACGACCGCACGGTCGAGCTGCTCGCGGTTGCTGCCGGTCGTGCGCTCCGGCTCGACGACGAGCTCCAGGCCGCGATCGAGCAGCGCTCCCGCGCCGTGGCAGAACGGCTGAAGAGGCCGTACGCCGACTTCGCCCAGGGGGTGCGCAAGCAGGCGACCGTTCCCGACGGCGCCCTCGTCGTGGGGCTGATCGGCACGGCACCGGCACTCGTGCTCGAGGTGGGGGGCTGCGTTGTCGTCGTGCTTCCAGGGCCTCCGAGCGAGCTCAGGCCCCTCTGGGCCGAGGCGCTCGAGACCCCGCCGCTCCAGTCGCGGCTGGCTCGAGCCGAGATTCCCGCAGCACAGGGTGCTCCGCTTCTACGGCGTGTCGGAATCCGCGGTCGCCGGGGCGCTCGAGGCCGCAGGCGGCGACGGCGGCGGCGTCGACGTGACGATCTGCGCCAGGGACTCCGAGATCCACGTCGACATCTACTCGGCGCGCGCCGCCGACGAGCGCGTGGTCGAGCTCGAGCGCCGGTTCGTCGAGCCGATCGCGCAGTTCCTCTACGCGACCGAGGAGACCCCGGTCGAGGAGGTCGTGCTCGACCTGTGCCGCGAGCGTGCGCTGACGCTCGCGACGGCCGAGTCGTGCACCGGCGGGCTCGTGGCCGCGCGGCTGACGTCGGTCCCGGGGGCCTCGGACGTGTTCCTGGGAGGGGTGGTCGCGTATGCGAACGCGCTGAAGGAGGCGGAGCTGAACGTGCCCGACGCGGTGCTCGCAGCCCACGGGGCGGTGTCCGCGGAGACGGCCCTCGCCATGGCCCGCGGGGCCCGGGAGCGGCTCGGCGCCGACGTCGCCGTCTCGGTGACGGGGATCGCCGGGCCGGGTGGCGGGACGCCGGAGAAACCGGTCGGCCTCGTCTACCTGTGCGCGTCGGGGCCCGACGGGGAGCGTGCCCTCGACTTCGTCGTCACCGGAGACCGCGAGACGGTCCGCGCCCGGGCAACCGTCGCGGCGCTCCACCTGCTCCGGGCGCTCGTGACCGGCGCGTCATGACGGGGAGACCCGTGATCAGGACGGCCTAAGCGCAGCCGTCGGTCGAACCGCGAGCGATCGCCGCCGCTGCCTGGTTCACGGTGAGGTGGGCGGCGCGAACGACGGCCAGAGCCTTCGGCGAGCGTTCGAGTGCCTGTGCGGCCGCCGAGGTCGGGTCCGGCCCGAGGATCTGAGCGGCTTTGCAGCCGGCCAGATCGGACGCAGAGCCGACCCAGCCGACCGAGTAGAGATAGCGAAGGGCAGGGCTGCGGTAGGGAGCGCCTGCGTAGGCGGCGCGCGCCTGGGAGGTGGAGACGTGATGTGAGCTTGCGACCGCGGTGACGAGCGCGGACGCCCTCCCGCTGGTCGACGGCAGCACCGAGGAGAGGACGCCGCTGAGCGACGCGACGAGCATCGAGAGGGCGGCGGTGATACTCGCGTACTCGACCATAACGGTGATCGTGCACGGCGACGACTCGATCGTCAACCGCCGGGCCTCGAAGGCACGAGGTCGCATCGTTACGAAGCTGGGACGGACACGTCACACTTCCCCCGCTAACGTGGCCGGAAGTGAACGGCTTCGCCCCTTCCGCGGCCTGCGCCCGGCCCTCGGCCAGGCGCCGGCTGAGAACCCGCCCTTCACCCGCGCGTCGCTCGGGACGCAGGCTGCCGGCAACGCCCCCTCCGTCGAGCTCGGAGAGGTCGTGCCGTCCGATGCGGCTGTTTTCATTTCTCGGCTGCGCCGGGACGGTTGTCTTTCTCGGCTGCGCCGGGGCAGATTCAGTTGTTGGCTGCGCCGGGGTAGGGCGCAGTATCTGGTCGAGGCCATACCGCTAGGAGGATGATGCAGGTGGATCGCGAGCAAGCTCTGGACACCGCCCTCGGGCAGATCGAGCGCAACTTCGGCAAGGGTGCCGTGATGAGGATGAGCGACCAGGCTCAGGTCTCGGTGGGGGCGATCTCGACCGGCTCGCTCGCCCTCGACCTCGCGCTCGGCATCGGCGGGCTGCCGCGTGGCCGCGTCGTCGAGATCTTCGGTCCCGAGTCGTCAGGGAAGACGACCCTCGTCTACCACGTCATCGCCGAGGCGCAGCGGCGCGGCGGCATCTGCGCCTTCATCGACGCAGAGCATGCGATGGACCCCGTCTACGCCAAGCGGATCGGCGTCAACATCGACGAGCTGCTCGTCTCGCAGCCCGACACCGGCGAGCAGGCGCTCGAGATCACCGAGCTCCTCGTGCGCTCGGGGGCGCTGTCGGTCGTCGCGATCGACTCGGTCGCGGCGCTCACGCCGAAGGCCGAGATCGAGGGCGAGATGGGCGACTCGCACGTCGGCCTGCAGGCCCGGCTGATGTCGCAGGCGCTCCGCAAGCTCACGGGAACGCTCAGCCGCACCGAGACGATCTGCATCTTCACGAACCAGCTGCGCGAGAAGATCGGCGTCATGTTCGGCAACCCCGAGACCACGCCGGGAGGCCGGGCACTCAAGTTCTACGCCTCGGTGCGCCTCGACATTCGCCGCATCGAGACGCTCAAGGACGGCGTCGAGGCAATCGGCAACCGCGTCCGGGTGAAGGTCGCGAAGAACAAGGTTTCCCCGCCTTTCAAGCAGGCGGAGTTCGACATCATCTACGGCGAGGGAATCCCGTGGGAGGGCACCGTCCTCGACGCGGGCATCGAGCGCAAGGTCGTCGCGAAGTCGGGCTCGTACTTCAGCTTCGGTGACGAACGACTCGGCCAGGGCCGCCAGAACGCGTCGGCGTTCCTCAAGGAGCATCCCGACATCGTCCAGGGAATCCTCAAGGCGATCCAGGCGCAGATCCCTCCCGGGCAGATCGTATCCGCCCGGTTGACGGCTCCCGAAGACGCGCCGCTCTCGGGCGAGGTGGTGGTGCCGGTCGAGATCGAGGTCGAGGTCGAGCCCAACGGCGCCACGGCCGCGGCGGCCTAGGCCGAACAAGGATCGTGCGACGATGCACACCGTCACGGCGCTCCGTCCCGAGCGTCGTGGCCGTGTGCTCGTCGAGCTCGACGGAGCGCCGTGGCGGATCGTGCCGGCGGCCGCCGCGGTCGCAGCCGGGCTGAGGGTCGGAGGCCCACTCGACCGCGAGCGGGCCCGGGAGCTCCGGCGGGCCCTCCGCCGCGTCACGGCCCGCGACACCGCAGCACGCGCGCTCTCGCATCGCGATCGCTCCGCCGCCGAGCTCGGGGCTCATCTCGAGCAGCGGGGCATCGACGGGCCGCGAGCCCGCGAGACCGTCGCGGCGATGCAGTCCCTCGGCTACGTCGACGACGGCCGGTTCGCGTCGTCTCGTGCCCGCGCGATGGCGGCCCGAGGCTACGGCGACGAGGCGATCCGCTGGGACCTCGAGCAGCGCGGCCTCGACCCCTCCGCGGTCGAGGCCGCCCTCCACGAGCTCGAGCCCGAGAGCGGTCGTGCCGCAGCACTCGCAGCCCGCCTGGGCCCTGGGCCGAAGGCGGCACGCACCCTCGCCGCCAAGGGGTTCTCCACCGAGGTGATCGAGGAGGCGCTGGGAGCCGCGTGATCGACCGGTCTCGGGCGAGCGCGATCGGGCACGGCGAGATGCCGTTCCACAACCCGATCTCCCCCCGTGCGATCGACGAGCTCATCCCGCTTCTCCCGCTCGAGGCGGGCGACGCCGCCCTCGACGCCGGTTGCGGGCGCGGGGAGCTTCTGATCCGGGTCGCCGAGGCGAGCGGTGCCCGCGGCCTCGGCGTCGACTCCAGCGAGGAACAGATCGCCCGAGCCCGCCACGAGGCCGGTGCCCGCGTCCCCGCCACCGAGATCCTGTTCGAGGTACGCGACGTCGAGCGGCCTCGTCGCGCCCGCCGGGAGCTTCGCGCTCGCAGCCTGCGTCGGATCGACCCATGCGCTCGGCGGGCTCGAGCGGACCTTCGCGCGCCTCGGCGAGCTCATCCGCCCCAACGGCCACGTGGTGATCGGCGAGGGTTACTGGGCCCGGCCTCCGCTCGGGGAGGAGCTCGACGCTCTCGGTGCGGCCGAGAACGAGCTCTCCGACCTTTCGGGCCTCCTAGCGGCCGGCGACAGCCACGGCCTTCGGCCCGTCTACCTCGCGACTGCGACCGACGAGGACTGGCGCCGCTACGAGTGGGCATACGTGCTCAACCTCGAGAGCTATGCCGCCGCGAACCCCGACGAGCCCGGCATCGAGCTCGTGCGCGCTCGAGCCGATGCCGTGCGCTCACGGCGCCTGCTCGCCGCCCGCCACGGCGAGGCGCTCGGGTTCGCGCTCGTCGCCTGGCAGCGGGCGTCAGCCGGTCACCAGGTGCTGTGAGCGAGCACGCCGCCGTCGACGACGAGGTTCGTCCCCGAGATCCATCGAGCGGCAGGTGAGGCGAGGAACAGCACGGCGTCGGCCACGTCCGCCGGCGTCCCGAGACGGTGAAGCGGCGCGGCCGCGTGCCAACGGGCTACGCCCTCCGGCCAGGCCTCCTCGATCCCGGGCGCCTCGATCAGTCCAGGCGAGACGCAGTTCACCCGGATCGCCCTGGGCCCGAGCTCCAGCGCAGCGGCGCGTGTGTGCATGATCACGGCCGCCTTCGAGGCGGCGTAGTGGCTGTGGTCGAGCGCGGGCTGAAGGCCCTCGATCGAGCTCACGTTGACGATGGCCCCGCCGGACGGCATCACGTTCGCGGCCTCGCGCGTCATGGCTGCGACGCCTCCGACGTTGATTCGAAGCAGCTCGGCGACGTCGTCGGTGCCGAGTGCAGCGAGCGGCGCGACAGGCTGGATCCCCGCGTTGTTCACGACGACGTCGAGACGGCCGAACTCCGCGATCGCCCTGGCGCAGATCGCACCGGCGTCGCGCTCGACGTCTCCGACGACCGTTGCCGAGCGCTCGCCGAGCGAGGCCGGAGCGCGCCGGCCGTGCGCGACGACCGAGGCGCCCGCCTCGTGGAGGCGCCGTGCGATCCCCTCGCCGATGTTCCCGCTCGCTCCGGTCACGATCGCGACCTGCCCGCTCAGATCGAGGAGCGCTGCCACGGGTGGGGGAGAAGACGTCATCGAGGCTGACCCTATCGCCTGACCCGAGCGCCCGATCGGGTAGCTTCCGGCCCATCGACCCGACCGCAAGAGAGCTTGTCGACCGCTTCGGCATGAGCCCGCTCCCGGTCGAGCTCACGTATTTCGCGCAGACCTACCGGTCGGACGTCCCCTCCGGCGACGGCCCAGCGGGCACCGCCGGTGTCGGCCTCTTCTGCGTCGCCCCGGCGAGCCGCTCGCTCTTCCACCGCCTCACCTTCGACGAGGTCTGGCACTTCTACGCCGGAGACCCGCTCCGGCTCGTGCTCCTTCACGCGGACGGGTCGGACCAGGAGGTCGTGCTCGGCGATCCGCTGGCCGGCCACCGGGTCCAGCACGCCGTCCCGGCCGGGTCGTGGCAGGCGGGCGAGGTCGTATCGGGCGGAACCTGGTCGCTCTTCGGCGTCACCATGGCGCCCGGCTTCACCGCCGAGTGCTTCGAGGGCGGCCGAGCCGCCGATCTCCGCGCGACGCATCCTGGGCGGACCGCGGACATCGAGCGCCTGAGCGTCCCCGACGGGGAGCCTGCGACGCTGCCTCCCGGGTTCCAGTCGTAGGCTGGAGCTAGGAGAGCCGCTCGATCCGGGTCGGGCTGAGCAAGAAGCCCTGCCCGGTCTTCCGAACGACGCACCTCACGCCGGCCTTCAGCGCGGTACAGCGAATCGGCCCGTTGTCGAGCGACGCGCCGTAGGTCAGCGTCGGCACGCCCTCGGGCGGGTTCCCGATGCACCTGACACCGTGGCAGATGGTCAGCTTCCCGTTCGTGTGGAGGATGACGCTCTCCGCGTGCGGCGGTGCGGTCTGGCAATAGGCGACCGTTCCGAGCTTCGGCATGGCGAGATCGAGCTCGCAGCTCGTCGTCACGCCGGGAGCGAAGAAGAAGTGCTGCTCGCCCGCCGCTGCCGCGCCGGCGCAGAGAGCCGCCAGGCAGACGGCGAGCAGCGCCGCGATCCTGCCCCTCCTCATCGCCGCGCCCACCGGACCAGTGTGCCGGGCGCGGTGGCGAGCAGCCAGCCGACGAAAGCCACGAAGAGCACGAACTGTGCGATCACGGCCACGGTGAGCGGTGGGGAGCCGTCGATCCGGGTCAGGTCCGACCACCAGACGAGGAACGGCTTCAGGACGGGCATGTTCGTCCACTCGTCGAGCCACAGCGTCGCGAGGAGCGCCGGGACCGTCACGTAGGCGAGCGTGATCCGCGCCCGGGCCCAGCGGACGATCTGAGGCACGGTGAGGAGCAGGAAGATCAGCCGGTAGTCCTGGCTCATGAAGATCGCGTAGGAGCCGACGTAGATGCAGGCACCGGCCCAGAAGAGGTCGAGATCGCGCTGCTCGGCCCGGTCCGACGGTGGCGCCGCGAGCCGGAGCCGGAGACGGCGGCTCGCGAGCCACCCGAGCGCAATGCCGACGACCGCGAGGACGATGTCCCACGGCCGGTACCAGCCGAAGCTCCCGGTCAGTTCCACGGCCGCCGCCGAGAACCACTGCGTGGCGCGTCGCACCCCGTAGGTCAGGAGGTTGCTCTGCGGGATCGACGAGAGGATCTCGTGGATCTGGTGGTAGGTCGCGGCGACATAGACGAGGAACGCGACCGCCACGACTGCCAGCACGGCCAGGCTCCCGCGGGTCGCCCGCCGAAGCAGGAAGCCCGCCGAGAGCACCGGGTAGAACTTGAGGATCGACACGAGCACGAGCAACGCGCCGGTGACGACCTGGCGTCCGAGGGTCCGGGTGGTGACCACCACGGCGGCGAGGACGAGCGGGAAGAGGATCAAGTCCGGGTTCCCGCGCTCGACGCCGAGCATGACCGCCGGCGAGCACACCGCGAGCACGTAGGCGAGCGCCGTGCCGACGCCCGCGCCGGTAGGCACCACGAGCACCGCGGCCACGAAGAACACGACGGCGAGCCCGACGCCGAGCGCAACCGCCTGACCCTGCCCGATCCCGAGCGAGGAGAGGAGGAGCCAGATCCTCGGGAAGTCGGCGGGCCGCTGGTAGGGGTCGCAGGGGTTGACCGGCAGCACGGCGATGCCCTCGCGGTGGCAGATCCACGCCCCGATCACGTTGTGCAGGTCCTCGAAGGGCAGCGAGGCGGCCGGGACGCCGAGCCGCCCCCAGCGGTCGTGCCCGCCGAGCGCGACGAGCACGATGAAGTACCCGGCGAGCGCCGCGGCCACCACGAGGCGGGCGCGCTGCCGCGCGAGCAGCCGTTTCAGACGCACGTCCAACGCCGGCGCATTATGAACCCCGCCTGTCTCCGCGATCAGTCCAGGCGGAAGATCTCCGGCAGCGACGGCGGACCGCCGTCGGGGACGCGCTCGTCGAGCAGCTCCTCCATCGTGTCCTGCCAGCGTGTGCAGACCGGCTGCTCGGCCAGGCGCCTTGCGGCGTCCGCGAGATCGTCCGCCTCGAAATACCCGAACACCTGGGTGCCGGCGCGGAAGATCGAGTAGTTCCGGATCCCGGCTCTGCGGAGCGCCTCGAGCATCTCGGGCCAGACATCTCGGTGGGCGGCGACATAGTCGTCGATCCGGTCCGGCCGGACGTCGAGGACGAAAGCGCTTCGCTGGTCATGTTCTGGGTCATTCGAGTGTCTGGGTCATTCGAGTCCTCTGGGTCATTCGAGCCCGTGAGGATGAGGACGACGAGGTCCCGTGGCCCGTGGACGCCCTCGACCCGGCTGAGCTCGATATCCGAGGTCGCCGACGGGCCCGAGACGAACGTGACGGGACGACGTTCCGAGGCGACGAGATCGCGCAGGCGGGCGATCGCCTCGGGCACGAGGTAAACGATCTCGGAGTCCCGGACGACGCAAATGTGCAGGTCCGGCACGAGCGTGAGCGCGCGCCGGCCCTCTGCCGGCCCTGCGGTGAGGACGATGGTTCCCGTCTCGGCGATCCCGAGGGTGCAGCCGGTGATCACACCGTCGAGGGCATCGAGAGCCCGAGGGTCGAGCTGGAGGTCGTCGACGAGCTCGATCCCCTCCGGCCGCCACGCGCGGGGCACGCCTGCCGGTGCGACCAGGCGTCGAGCTCCACGCTCTACGCAGACCGCAGCGATCGTCGCCGCGACCTCGCTCTCGTCGATTCGGCGGACATCCGCGCGATAGTCCGCCGCCCGCTCGTGAAACAGCGCGACGGACTCGTCACGAGAGGAGCTCGAGGCCCGGCGGTAGGAGCGCTGGACGGGCACGGGACGCTGACGCACCGTGGACCGGATGCGGGCGAGGATCTCCTCGCGCGCTGCCGTCATCGACGCCGCCACCATTCGCGGAAGCTCGTCGCAGCCGCCGGCCTCAGGTCACGTGTGCGAGTCCACCGGGCGAGGGGCGGCGGCAGCCGGGAGATGGTGCCCGTACGCGAGAACGGCCGCTGGAGGATACGCGCGACGCGTTGAGCGGCGACGAACCGCTGCCGGCTGCCGAACACCCACGCGACGAGCCGTAGGCCGACGCGCTCGGAAGAGACGCCTTTCGCGCGGACGGCCTGTGCCCGCAGGTGCAGGAGAACGGTAGGGATGTCGATCTTCACCGGGCAGACCTCGTAACAAGCACCGCACAGGCTCGACGCGAACGGGAGGGACGCGGCGTTCTCGATTCCTACGAGCTGGGGCGTGAGAATGGCGCCGATCGGTCCCGGGTAGACGGAGCCGTAGGCATGACCTCCCGTGCGCGAGTAGACGGGGCAGACGTTGAGGCACGCGCTGCAGCGGATGCAATGCAGCGCGTCCCGGCCGACCTCGTCGGCGAGCACACGCGTGCGGCCGTTGTCGAGCAGTACGACGTGGAGCTCCTGGCCTTCGGTGGCACCGGTCCAGAGCGAGGTGTAGGGGTTCATCCGCTCACCCGTGGACGACCGCGGCAGGAGCTGAAGGAAGACCTCGAGGTCGTCGAAGGTCGGAACGATCTTCTCGATCCCGACGACGCTCACGAGCACGGGCGGCAGGGTCGTGCACATGCGGCCGTTTCCCTCCGACTCGACGATGCACACCGTTCCTGTCTCGGCGACGGCGAAGTTGGCGCCGCTCACCCCGATTTTCGCCGTGAGGAACTTCTCTCGCAGGTAGAGCCGCGCCGCCTCCGCGAGGTCGCGGGGGTCGTCGGACGAGATCCCGGGTGCGATCGTCCTGGCGAAGAGATCCCGGATCTCGGTCCGATTGCGATGAATGGCGGGGACGAGGATGTGCGAGGACCAGTCGCCGTCCAGCTGGAGGATCAGCTCGGCGAAATCCGTCTCGACTGCCTGGATTCCGGCGGCGGCGAGTGCATCGTTCAGCTCGATCTCATCCGTCGTCAGCGACTTCATCTTCACGATCTCCTCGACGCCGTGGCGTCGGGCAATCCCGATCACGATGGCGTTCGCCTCGGCGCCGTCGCGCGCCCAGTGGACCTGGCCGCCTGCTGCGAGCACGGCCTCTTCGAACTGCAGGAGGTAGTCGTCGAGCCGAGCGAGGACGTCGGCCTTGATCGCACGGCCGGCCTCGCGCAGCTCCTCCCAGTCGGGCACCTCGCCGACCACTCGCTCGCGCTTGGCGCGGATGGTGTCCGTGGCGTTGCGAAGGTTCGAGCGAAGCTGCGCGTTTGCCAGCTCGGGCCGGGCCGCGGCGGGGAAGGCTTCGCCGGGAGGCCTCATCGCGCCGCGAGGATCTCGGCGAGATGGATGGGCACGCACCGGCGAGGCTCGCCGCGAGAGGCCGCCGCCTATCTGCAAGAGGCACGAGGGATCGAGGGCAGTGCAGAACTCGGCGCCCGTCGCCTCGATGTCGTCGCACTTGTCGGCGAGGATCGCGCTCGACGTCTCGGAGTTCTTCACGGCGAACGTCCCGCCGAAGCCGCAGCATTCCGCGCTGCGCGGGAGCTCGGCCAGGTCGAGCTGCTCGACGCGCCGGAGGAGTCGGTACGGAGCATCGCCGACCCGGGTGACTCGCAGCGAGTGGCACGTCGGATGATAGGTGACGCGATGCGGGAACCTGGCTCCGACATCGTCGGTTCCGAGCTCCTCGACGAGGAACCGGGACAGCTCGTGCACGTTCTCCAGCCCGTAATGCTCGCGCATCGTCCCTGCGCAGGAGGAGGACGGCGAGACGACCGCCTCGAATTGCCCGAAGACCTTGCGGAACCGGTTCGCCAGTCGGTCCGCCTCGGCCCTGTAGCCGCTGTTCAGGTGCATCTGCCCGCAGCAGGTCTGCGCGTCGGGAAAGACGACCTCGTGTCCGAGCCGCTCGAGGATGGAGACCGTCGCTCGACCGACCTCGGGGTACATCGTGTCCCCGATGCAGGTGATGAAGAGGGCGATCCGCACCTCAGGTCGACTCGCGGCCCGGCTCCGCGCACGGCCGCGGATCGTGCCTCATGCTCGCTCGTAGGCGCTCTCCACGGACGCCGTTCCTCGTTCCCGGGCGAGCCGCTCCGCGTGGCCTTCGCGCCGGAAGCCCGCGACCGGGTCCGGGTCGATGCCGATGCCTTCGCGGAACGCGCCGACGAGCGGGCGAACGTCCGTCTCGAACGCCTCGACGAGGACGCGGTGCGCTCCGAGGACGTCACCCTCCTGCTGCGCCTGCCTGAGCCGGGCATGGTCGACGAGGAGCGCCTTCGCGTATGCCGCCTGGATGTTCGAGACTGACTGGATCATCGCGTCGATCTTCCCCTCGACATTGTGGGACTGATCGATCATGAGCGCCAGGCCGAACGTCGGGACCCGGGCGATCTCGTAGGCGATCCGGAAGAGCTCGAACGGATCGATCGCACCGACGATGAGGTCGTCGTCGGCGTACTTGCGGTTGTTGAAGTGGAAGCCGCCGAGCAGCTCCTCGGCGAGCAGGAGCGCGACGATCTGCTCGATGTTCGTCCCCTGCGGATGGTGCCCGGTGTCGACGAGCACCTGCGCCTTCGGACCGAGACGGCGGCAAACGAGCGCCGCGGTTCCCCAGTCCGGAAGGTCTGTGCTGTAGAAGCCCGGCTCGAAGAACTTGTACTCGACGAGAAGCCGCATGCCCTCGGGGAGGGCTGCGTAGACCTGCTCGAGACCTTCGACGAGACGGGTGTGTCGCTCGCGAAGGTCGTCCTGTCCGGGATAGTTCGTCCCGTCGGCCAGCCAGAGACTGATGACAGCCGAGTCGAGCTGTGTCGCGGCCTCGATGCAGTCGCGGCAGTACTGGATCGCCCTGGCACGCACGCCGGCGTCGGGGTGGCAGATGCTGCCGAGGCGGTATGCGTCGTCTCCGAAGAGATTCGGGTTGATCGCTCCGACACGGACTCCCTGGTTCTCGGCGAAGCGCCCGAGCTCGCCGTAGTCGTCGACCGCGTCCCACGGGAGATGGAGGGCGACACTCGGGCAGCAGCCGGTCAGCCGGTGGACCAGGGCGGCGTCGGCGATCCGCTCGTACACGTCGCGTGCCGCGCCGGGCCACGGGTAGACGTGGAAGCGCGTGCCCGAGTTCCCGTACCCCCACGACGGCGTCTCGATCTCGAGCTCCGCCAGCCGGCCCAGGATCTCACGCTCGTTCATGCCCGGTCAGTTTGACGCATCCGCACCCAAATTACGAATCCGCTTTCGGTCTTCGAGCTTTCGTAAGTCTCGACTCGGCCGGTTGACAACGACAGGGGCATGGGCGTATCGTCGCGCGAATCGCTGAAATGACGGATCTTCGCAATCTCTCCCAGCCAGAGCGGATGCAGCAGGTGCTGCGCATGCTCGAGACCCGCGCTTCTGTTCCTGTTTCGGAACTTTCGGAGCGGTTTGCGGTTTCCGAGGTGACCGTACGCAGTGATCTCAGCGCACTTGCCCGGCAGGGGCTCGTCGCGCGGGTCCGGGGTGGCGTGAAAGCGCTTCGGCAGGGGCAGTCCGAGGTCGGTTTCGACCTGCGCCTTCGGCTCGAGGTCGAACGCAAGCGCGCGATCGCGAAGAGAGCGGCAGCGATGATCGGCGAGAGCGAGGCGATCGCGATCGACGCGAGCACGACCGGGTACTACCTCGCGCTCGAGCTGCGGGCGAAGCGCGAGCTCGTGGTCGTCACGAACGGGCTCCTCGTCGCGACCGCGCTTGCCGACGCACCGGGAACCTCCGTGATCGTGCCCGGGGGGCAGTTGCGCCTCTCGGCGATGTCGCTCGTCGGGGATTTCGGCACCGACATGCTTCGCACCACCCGGATCAACAAGGGATTCCTCGGGGCGCGCGGCCTCAGCATCGAGCGGGGCCTGATGGACCTCAACCCCGACGAGGTTCGGATCAAGCAGGAGATGGCTGACGCTTGCGAGCAGGTCTGGGGAATCGTCGACGGGACGAAGTGGCACCGGAGCGCCCTCCTGTCGTTCGTATCGATGAGCGACCTGACCGGGATCGTCACGGATCCGAGCGCGCCTGCCGACGAGGTCGAGGCATGGCGTGCCGCCGGGGTCGAGGTCATCGTGGCGGACGTCCGGCCGATGGAGCCGCTGCCGGTCAGGCCGCGGGACCTGAGGCGCGCGGCGCACAACGACGAGGCCACGAGTTGACGACGGCGCTTGCCGCGGTCGATCTCGGTGCTCAGAGCGGGAGGGTCGGAGTCGGCCGTTTCGACGGAGAGCGGCTCACGGTCGAGGAGGTGCATCGGTTCCCGAACGTTCCTGTACGGGTTGGTGGAACGCTCCACTGGGACGTTCTTCGTCTGTTCGCAGAGGTGCTCGACGGGCTGCGGGCCGCGTCGGAGGTCGACCGGATCGCCTCCGTCGGCGTCGACTCCTGGGCCGTGGACTTCGCTCTCATCGACGAGCGTGGGAAGCTCCTGCGGAATCCGGTGCACTACCGCGACTCACGTCGCGCCGCCGAGTTCGAAGCGGTGCTGGATCGCGTCCCGCCACGCGAGCTGTACGAACGGAGCGGCATCCAGCTGCTTCCGATCAACACCATCTTCGAGTTGGCGGCGATGGCCGCCGACGCCGATCCGGTGCTCGCCGTTGCGAATCGCCTGCTCCTGATCCCGGACCTGATGCATCACTGGCTGAGCGGCAGCGAGGTCAGCGAGCACACGAATGCGACGACCACGCAATGCCTCGACATCCGAGCCGGTACGTGGCTCGTGGACATCCTCGACCGGCTCGAGATCCCCGTTTCGCTCCTTCCCGACGTCGTTCCGCCGGCGACGGTGCTCGGCGCCGTGACCGGCGACGTGGCCGCGGCGACCGGGCTCGACGGCGTCGCGGTCGTGGCGACGGCGACCCACGACACCGCCTCCGCCGTGGCTGCCATCCCACTGGGCGGCGAGCGCTCGGCCTACATCAGCGTCGGCACCTGGTCGCTCGTCGGCGTGGAGGCCCGTGAGCCCGTGGTGGACGACAGCTCCTTCCGTGCGAACGTGACGAACGAGGGCGGCGTGGCGGGGACCGTGAGGGTGTTGCGCAACGTGACCGGTCTCTGGCTCCTACACGAGTGCGCCCGAGCGTGGTCTCTCTCGGGGCGGCGATACGAGATCGACGACCTCGTCTCACTCGCCGAGTCCTCCGAGCCGCTGCGCTCCTTCGTCGACCCGAACGATCCCGGGTTCGTCGCGCCGGGCGACATGCCGACGCGGATCGTCGAGTTCTGCCGGCGCACCGGGCAACAGCAGCCCGGCGATGACGGCGCCGTTGTTCGCTGCATCCTCGAGAGCCTTGCCCTCGAGCACGCGGAGAGCGTGGAGGCCATCGCCGGCCTTACCGGCCGCGACCTGGAGGAGATCCACCTCGTCGGCGGTGGGGCCAAAAACGAGCTTCTCTGCCGGTGGAGCGCGGACGCCGCGGGCCGGGTCGTCCTCGCGGGCCCCGCCGAGGCGACGCTCGTCGGGAACCTGCTCGTACAGGCAATGGCGCTGGGCGAGCTCTCGTCGCTCGACGAGGGGCGCGAGCTGGTTCGCGGCTCGTTCGCGCTCGAGGCATACGAGCCGGCAGACGAGAGCGCATGGCTGGAGGCCCGGGGGCGATATGCCGCTCTCACCGCATCGACTCGCCTGCTCGAGGTCGGTGCATGAGCCCGAGGCTCGAAGGAGGCAGCGAGGTCATCGAGATCCTGCGCGGGATTCCGGCGCCGGCCAGCCGTTGGAACGGAGCAGAGGCAGCCGGGCTCGACACTCTCGACGGCCTCGTCTACCGGTCGCATCTGCTTGGAGCCGACCGCGCCGTCGCCAATCAGGGCGGGGGCAACACGTCGGCGAAGGATGTGATCGTCGATCACGCCGGCCGTGAGACACGCGTCCTCTGGGTCAAGGGGTCCGGGACCGACCTCGCCACGATCACGGCGCCGGGATTCCCCGGTCTCCGGCTCGACGAGCTGCTCCCGCTGCGCGACCGGCCCGAGATGGACGACGCCGCGATGGTCGCCTACCTCCTCCGGAGCGCCATTCGACCGGACCAGCCCCGTCCGTCCATCGAGACGCTCCTGCACGCGTTCGTTCCGGCCACACACGTGGACCACACCCATCCCGACGCGGTCATCGCGCTGACCTCGACGCCGCGAGGGCGGGAGCTCGCCGTGCAGTACTTCGGCGACGAGATCGTGTGGCTCGACTACCAGCGACCCGGTTTCGACATGTCCCGCCGGATCGGGATGTTGCTCGAAGAGCACACCTCGGCCCGCGCGGTGTTCCTCGAGAAGCACGGGCTCGTCACCTGGGGTGAATCCGGCCAGGAGAGCTACGAGGCGACGATCGAGTTCGTCTCGCGCGCGGCCCGTGCGATCGAGGAGGCAGCCGGCGGCCGCTTCGGTCTCGGCGGGCCCCGCGCCGCGGCAAGCGGAGAGGGGGCTGGACCGCTTCTCGTCGGCGCCCTGCCTGCCCTGCGAGGCGCGCTTCTCGAGGACGCGAACGGCGTGATCCTCGAGGTCGACCGGACTCCGGAGGCAGTGGCCTTCGCCTCCGCGCAGAGGACTCCCGAGGTCAGCCAGGTCGGCGCGCCTTGCCCGGATCACTTGATCAACACCAAGCACAAGCCGCTCCTCGTCGACTTCGACCCGCGGACCGAGGACGCCGCCGTCCTTGCAGACAAGCTCCGCCGCGGGGTCTCCGGCTACGACACCTGGTATCGCGACTACTACGAGCGGAACCTCGACGACGAGACACGTCCGTTCCCGATCGACCCGGCCGGACCGCGGGTCGTCCTCATCCCCGGCGTGGGCATCGTCGCCTCGGGCCCGGATGCCGGCCGCGCCAGGTTCGCACGCGACCTCTACCGGCGCGCCATCGCGGTCGAGGACGCCGCGGACGCTCTGGGCGGCTTTCGCTCGCTGAGCGAGAGCGAGGCATTCGCGATCGAGTATTGGCCGCTCGAGCGCTACAAGCTCGCCCAGGCCCCTCCGAGAGGCGAGCTCGCCGGTCGCGTGGCGGTCATCACGGGCGGCGCGAGCGGCATCGGCCGGGCGACCGCACGGGTCCTCGCCGACCGCGGTGCGCACGTGGTCGTCGCCGACCTGAACCTCGAAGGGGCCCGTGAGGTCGCAGACGAGCTCGTCGCGTCGCACGGCCTGCGACGCGGCCTCGCCCTCCCGGTCGACGTCACCGACGAGGGAGCCGTGGTCGCGATGATCGACGACGTCGTTCTCGAGTACGGGGGGATCGACGTTCTCGTCGCCTCGGCAGGCCTCGCGTCGAGCTCCCCGATCACCGAGACGACGGTCGCGGAGTGGGAACAGAGCTTCGCCGTCCTTGCGCGCGGCTACTTCCTCGCAGCCCGCGAGGCATTCCGTGTCCTCATCGAGCAGGGACGCGGCGGCTCGGTCGTGTTCGTCGCGTCGAAGAACGCGCTCGTCGCGGGCGCCAATGCGGCGGCGTACTCCGCCGCGAAAGCGGCCTCCCTGCACCTTGCCCGCTGCCTCGCCGAGGAGGGAGGACCTCACGGGATCAGGGTCAACACCGTCAACCCCGATGCCGTCATCCAGGGCTCCGGCATCTGGTCGTCCGACTGGAAGGCGGAACGCGCGAGCACGTACGGCGTCAGCGAGGACGAGCTTGGAAGCTTCTATCAGGGCCGGACGAAGCTCGGCGTCGAGGTACTTCCCGAGGACGTCGCCGAGGCGATTGCCTTCTTCGCCGGCCCGCGCTCCGCGAAGTCCACCGGGAACATGCTCAACGTCGACGGCGGCGTCACGGCCGCCTATCCACGATGAACCGCTTCCACCCCACCAACCCACGCAACCCGAACGACGTACGAAGCCTGACGACTGCTCCAACGGGAGCACCGGCTGTCTCGATTGCCGCTCTTCCCGAGGCGTCAGGTCGATCACCTTCCTCCAGCTCGTCGAAAGGACTCCAGTGATGACTGGTTCTGTGAAGAAGCGAGCGCTTCGCGCCGGCATGGCGCTGGCGTTGATCTGCCTCCTCGGCGGCGTGCCGATCCTGGCCGCAGGTGCCGCCCCCTCACTTCAGACCGGGCTCAAGGTCTTCGTGATCCCGAAGAACCTGGGCAACTCCTACTTCACCACGGCTGACAGCGCCAAGTCGGGCGGGGCGATCGCCGCTCTGAACGCCCTCAAGGAGAGCGGCACCGAGACCAGCGGGACGGCGGCGACGCCCGCCTCCCAGATCCCCGCGATCCAGGCTGCGATCACGAAGGGGGCGAACATCCTCATCGTGTCGGCTACCGATGCATCTGCGCTGTGCCCGACGCTGAGCTCGGCGATGTCCAAGGGGATCACCGTCGTCACGTATGACTCCGACGCCCCGGCCTGTCGCGATCTGTACGTGAACCAGGCGACGGCTCCTGGGATCGGAGCGGGCCAGGTCGATCTGCTCGCCAAGGAGATCGGTGGCGCCGGCCAGATTGCGATCGTCTCTGCGGCCGCATCCGCGACGAACCAGAACGCCTGGATCGGCTTCATGAAGCAGGAGCTCAAGAAGTACCCGAAGATCCAGTTGGTGAAGATCGTGTACGGGAACGACGATCCGACGACGTCGACCCAGGTGACGCAGGGCCTCCTCCAGCAGTACCCGAACCTCAAGGGGATCATCTCCCCGACGACAGTCGGAATCGCGGCCGCCGCGGCTGTGCTCGACACGGCGAAGTACCGGGGCAAGGTCCAGCTCGTGGGCCTCGGAACGCCGAACGCGATGAAGAAGTTCGTCAAGGACGGCACGGTGAAGGCGTTCCAGCTCTGGAACCCGGCCGATCTCGGCTATCTCGCGGCCTATGCCGCGGTGAACTACGCGTCCAAGACGATCACGAACGCGCGCGGACAGAGGTTCACGGCCGGCAAGCTCGGTGCCTTCACGGTCGGCGCCGGCAAGAGCATCCTGCTCGGCCCGCCCTACACGTTCGACAAGTCGAACATCGACAAGTTCAACTTCTAGCATCGGCTACGGGAGCGTCGGCAGGACCGGCGCTCCCGTGCCCTTCCTCGAGGGTGTGGGTGATCCCGCGTGACATCTGAGTCCACCGGCACCGCGGCGGTGCAGCAACCCGTGCTGTCGCTCCGCGGCGCGTCGAAGGCCTTCGGCGCGATCCAGGCGCTCGACGGAGCGTCGCTCGATCTCTACCCCGGAGAGGCGCATGCGCTCGTCGGCGAGAACGGCGCCGGCAAGTCGACGCTGGTCAAGATCTTCGCCGGCGTGTTCCCACCCGATGAAGGGCAGCTCCACGTCAACGGCGTCGAGGTGGTGCTCGGGGGCACGGCCGAGGCGCGAGACGCGGGGATCGCCGTCATCTACCAGGAGCCGACGCTCTTCCCCGACCTGACGGTGCTCGAGAACATCTTCATCGGCCGGCAGCCGCTCGGCTCCTGGCACCGGATCGATCGCCGTGCGATGCACCGGCAGGCGCACGAGATCTTCGAGCGGCTCGGCGTTCGCCTCGACCTCGACCGGATCGCCCGCGGCCTCTCGATCGCGGAGCAGCAGCTTGCCGAGATCGCAAAGGCGCTCTCGCTCGAGGCGCGGGTGGTCGTGATGGACGAGCCGACAGCGGCCCTGTCGGCGTACGAGGTCGACCGGTTGTTCCGGGTCGCGGCCTCGCTCCGTCAGTCAGGCGTGGCCGTGTTGTTCATCTCGCACCGGCTCGAAGAGGTGTTCGCGCTCTGCCAGCGGGTGACGGTCCTTCGCGACGGGAAGCTCGTGCTCTCGCGCGAGCTCGAGGGGCTCTCGACCGACGATCTCGTTCGGGCGATGGTGGGCCGTGACCTGCCCGAGCGGGAGCCCACCGAGCAGACGCTGGGGGACACCGTGCTCGAGGTCGAACGGCTGACCCGGGAAGGCGTGTTCGTTGATGTCTCGCTGGCTGTGCGGGCGGGGGAGATCGTGGCGCTCGCGGGTCTCGTCGGAGCAGGGCGGAGCGAGGTCGCCCGAGCGATCTTCGGGATCGATTCGTACGACGCCGGCTCCGTGGTCGTGAACGGGCGGAAGCTCAAACGTGCCTCGCCCACGGCTGCGATGGCAGCGTCGGTCGCCTTCGTGCCCGAGGACCGCCGGCAGCAGGGTCTCGTGATGACCTCCTCGATCATGCGCAACATCGCCCTCGCGTCGCTCAACCGGCTACGGCAAGTCGCGTTCATCTTCACGCGCGTCGAACGTCGCTTTGCAGCCGACTGGGCGATGCGGCTGCAGATCAAGTACGGCCGGCTCTCCGACCCCGTGAGCTCGCTCTCCGGCGGGAACCAGCAGAAGGTCGTCCTCGCGAAATGGCTGTCGCGGCGGCCATCGCTGCTCATCGTGGACGAGCCCACGCGTGGGATCGACATCGGGACGAAGGCCGAGGTCCACCGGCTCCTCGACGAGCTCGCATCCGAAGGCGTGGCCATCCTCATGATCTCCTCGGAGCTTCCCGAGGTGCTGCGCGTCGCCGACCGCATGCTCGTGATGCGCGAGGGCCGCCTCGTCGCCGAGTTCGACCACGCCCACGCCTCGGAGGAGACGATCGTCGCCGCTGCCACCGGCCAGGCCGAGGTAGCCGGATGACGATCGGCACCACCCCGGAGACGGAGGTGATCGCCGGCGCCGAGGGCTCGCGCGGACTGATCGATCTCGCCTATCGAATCCGCGAGTTCGGCATCGTCGGGGCGCTCGCGATCCTCGTCATCGTCACCGTCAGCATCCAGCCGCGGTTCTTCAGCACGCAGGAGCTGACGTTCATCCTCCAGAACACGGCCGTGTTCGCAGTGCTCGCAGTGGGCGAGACGCTGGTCGTGCTCACGCGGAACGTCGACCTGTCCGTCGGCTCGGTCCTCGGCCTGTCCGCCTTCCTGTCGGCGGACATGTTCGGCAAGCACCCCGGCACCTCGACGGTCGTCGTCTTCCTCGTCGGCCTCGGCATCGGCCTCGGCTGGGGCGTCGTGAACGGCCTACTCGTCACGGTCGGACGTGTCCCGAGCCTGGTCGTGACGCTCGCGATGCTCTACATCATCCGCGGCGTCGACATCCTGATCGTCGGGGGCGGCCAGGTGGTCGCGAGCTCGCTCCCGAACTCCTTCCTCGCCATTCCGCAGAAGGCGGTCGGCGGCGTCCCGATCCTCGCGATCGTGGTCGCCGTCTTCGTCGGGCTCGTCGCGTACGCCTTGCGAACCTTCAGGGCGGGGCGAGATCTCTATGCGATCGGCTCGAACCCCGACGCCGCCCGCCTCGCCGGGCTTCCTTCCGGGAGGCGCGTCTTCACTGCCTTCGCGATCAGCGGGGCCCTCGCCGGCGTGTCAGGGGTTCTCTGGGCCGCGCAGTACGGGACGGTCGACTCGACCGCGGGAACGGGGTACGAGCTGCAGGTGATCGCCGCCGTGGTCGTCGGCGGCGTGGCCATCTTCGGCGGGAGCGGCACCGTGGTCGGGGCGGCGCTCGGGGCGCTGCTCCTGAACACCATCAACTCGGCCCTCTACGTGCTCGGCGTCTCAGCCTTCTGGGACGAGGCGATCGCCGGGCTGCTGCTGCTGGTCGCGATCGCGTTCGATCGCTTCGTGAACCTCCAGCTCACGGCCGCCCTGCGGAGGAGGTCCCGCCTTGGCGCCTGAGGCCCCGGGTACCTCCGTGGGACGGCGCGTCGCGGACTGGGCGCACCCGCTCGTGAGGTGGGAGGGCGGCCTCGTCCTCGCCGCTCTCGCGGTGCTCATCCTGGGCACGTCGGTGTCGTCCGCCTTCCTCTCGAAAGGGAACCTGTTCTTCCTCTGCCTCTCGGTCGGCGAGGTCGCGATCATGACGCTGCCGCTGACGCTGATCGTGATCACGGGCGAGATCGACCTTTCTGTCGCCTCGATCCTCGGGCTGTCGAGCGCGCTCGTGGGCTACCTCTGGAGCCACGGCTGGCCGATGGGCGCGATCATCCCCACGGTGCTCGTGGTCGGGATGATCGCCGGGGCATTCAACGGGATCCTGGTCACGAAGCTCGGCCTGCCGTCACTGGCGGTGACGATCGGCACGCTCACGCTGTATCGCGGCGTGGCGATCATCCTGCTCGGGCCCAACACGATCTCGAACTTCCCGCTCGACTACACGTCGATCGGGATCACGCCGGTCGGGAGCACGTTCCTCTCCTGGTCCGTCGTCGTCTTCCTCATTCTCGCCGTGATCTTCGGGGTCGTCCTTCACTTCACCCCGTTCGGCCGTTCGCTGTACGCGATCGGCTCGAACCAGGAGGCGGCCCTCTTCTCCGGCATCCGCGTCAAGCGGACGAAGCTCCTGCTCTTCGTCGTCTCCGGCCTCGTCTGCGCGGCCGCCGGCGTCCTCTACACGTTCAGGCTCTCGACCGCGGTTCAGGACAACGGGCTCGGGCTCGAGCTCAGCGTCGTCGCGATCGTGCTCCTCGGAGGAGTGTCGATCTTCGGGGGCAAGGGCTCGATCGTCGGCGTCGTGCTCGCGGTCTTCGTGTTCGCGGGGTTGCAGAGCGCGCTCTTCCTCAGCAACTTCCCCGATCGCGCGCTCGGCATCGTCACCGGAGGGCTGCTGCTCCTCAGCGTGCTGATCCCGAATATCTCGTCGTACGTCGAGCGCGGCCGCCGGGCATTGCAGCGACGGAGTGCCCGCGGTCATGCCGCAGCCTCCGCTCGCCGCGCTTAGTACCCTGGGCCGATGCGGAGATACTTCGTCACCACGTTCGGCTGCCAGATGAACGCCCACGACTCGGAGCGGATCAAGGGCATGCTCGAGGAGCTCGGGCTCGGCGAGGCGCCCTCCGCCGACGACGCAGACGTCGTCGTCTTCAACACCTGCACGATCCGCGAGAAGCCGGACACGAAGCTCGCCGCCTACCTCGGAGCGGCGGCCGCGCGGAAGCGGCGCGACCCCGATCGCGTGATCGCCGTGGGCGGCTGCTACGCCGAGGCGCAGCGCGAGCGGATCTTCGAGCTCTACCCCGACGTCGACGTCGCGTTCGGCCCGGGCTCGATCGCGCATCTCGCCGACTGGGTCGGCGCGGGCGGGGAGGGGGTGCCGCGAGGACGCTTCGGGCTCGACGACCGCGCCTTCGCCGCGACGCTCCCGATGCACCGCGAGCGCCCAATCAGGCGTGGGTCCAGGTGTCGATGGGGTGCAACTCGACGTGCGCGTACTGCATCGTCCCCGCCGTCCGCGGGAGGGAGAAGAGCCGCCGTCCCGGCGAGATCCTCGCCGAGGTCACCCGCCTCGCCGGCGAGGGCGTCCGTGAGATCACGCTCCTCGGCCAGAACGTCAACTCCTGGGGCCGAGACCTCGCCCCGGACGTCCGCACCGAGTTCGGCGAGCTCCTCCGAGCCTGCGACGCGGTCGAGGGCATCGAGCGCATCCGCTTCACGAGCCCGCACCCGAAGGACTTCCGCGACCCCGTGATCACGGCCATGGCGGAGTGCGCCGGGGTCTGCGAGCACGTCCACCTGCCTCTCCAGTCGGGCTCCTCGCGCGTCCTCAAGGCGATGCGCCGCACGTACACCCGCGAGCGGTACCTGGCGCTCGCCGAGAAGCTTCGCGCGGCGATCCCGGACCTCGCCTTCGGCACCGACATCATCGTCGGCTTCCCCGGCGAGACCGACCGGGAGTTCGAGGAGACGCTCGAGGTGGTCGAGGAGGTCGGGTTCGACAGCGCCTTCACGTTCGTCTACTCGCCCCGGCACGGCACCGAGGCGGCCGCGATGGAAGGACAGGTGCCCCACGAGGTGAAGATCGAGCGGATGGAGCGCCTCGTCGAGCTGACCCAGGGGATCGCCGCGGCGCGGAACGCCCGTCGCGTCGGCCTGGTCGAGCAGGTCCTCGTGGAGGGCAGCTCGCGTACCGACGAGACGCTTCTTCGTGGGCGCACCCGGCGCAACACCATGGTGAACTTCACGGGCAGCGGCGCGCCCGGCGAGCTCGTCGACGTCCACGTCGAGCACGCGACCTCGACGACGCTCCGCGGCACCGAGGCAGCCCTCGTGGCCGTCGGGCAGGGTTAGGCAGTGCCGATGCGGATCCTCATCACCGGGTCGTCCGGCCAGATCGGGACGAACCTCGCGCTGCGGCTGCTGCGCGACGGGCACTGGGTCTTCGGCGTCGACAAGCGACAGAACAGCTGGACGCGCGAGTTCGACACGCTGCTCCAGGACCTCGCCGGCGGTCTCTACGCCCCGTTCACGGGTGGGATGAACGGGGTCGAGTGGCCCGAGGTCGACCTCGTCGTCCATCTCGCCGCCCACGCGAAGGTGCACCAGCTCGTCCGCCAGCCTCAGCGGGCGCTCGAGAACACGATGATGACCTTCAACGTCCTCGAGTACTGCCGGGCGCTCAAGCTGCCGCTCGTGTTCTCGTCGACCCGTGAGGTGTACGGCGACGTCCACCGCTTCGAGGGCTACGGCGAGGAGACCGCCGACTTCGCGTTCACCGAGAGCCCGTACTCGGCCTCGAAGATCTCGTCGGAGGCCTTCATCTACTCGTACGCCAAGTGCTACGACCTCCGCTACCTCGTCTTCCGGTTCTCGAACGTCTACGGCAGGTTCGACAACGACCTCCAGCGGATGGAGCGGGTGGTGCCGCTCTTCATCCATCAGCTCGGCCGCGGCGAGCCGATCACGGTGTACGGCGGCGACGAGAAGGTGCTCGACTTCACCTACATCGACGATTGCATCGACGGGATCGCACGCGGCGTCGAGCGGCTCGCGTCCGGGAGAGTGCAGAACGAGACGATCAACCTCGCGTACGGCCAGGGAAACACGCTCGTCCGCGCCGCCGAGCTGATCGCCGCCCGAGCTCGACGTGACCCCGCAGATCACCAAGGAGCGCTCGCTCGTCGGCGAGGTGACGCGCTACGTCGCCGACATCAGAAAGGCACACGAGCTCCTGGGCTGGCAGCCCGAGACACCCCTCGACACGGGATCCCGCGGGCTGTCGACTGGTTCCAGGAGTGGCGGGCGGCGCACCCCGACGAGGACACCCACATCGTCACCGAGAGGCAGCCGGGCGATCTCGAGCACGTCTTCAAGCCGGCCGCGGCCTGAGCTCGTCGTCGCGCTCTTCGGGCCCACGGCGTCCGGCAAGACCGCCGTTGCCCGTGAGCTCTCCGAACGCCTCGGCGGCGAGGTCGTCTCGGCGGACTCCGCCGCGCTGTACGCCGGGATCCCGCTGATCACGGCCGCACCGTCCTATCCTGCGCGTCTCGTCGGCGTCGTCCCGCTCGACCGCGAGGTGTCGGTCGGCGAGTACCAGGCGCTCGCGCAAGAAGCCGTCGACGAGATCCTCGCCGCGGGGCGCACTCCCGTCGTCGCCGGCGGGACCGGCCTGTACCTGAGAGCGGCTCTCGCCGAGCTCGGGCTGCCGCCGGCACCCACGGCGGGCGAGCGCGAGCGTTGGAGCGCCGTCTACGACGAGCTCGGGCCCGGAAGGCGCACACGCGCTCCTGGCCGAGCGCGACCCCGCGGCAGCGCTCGCGCGTTCACCCGAACGACCGCCGCCGCATCGTTCGGGCGCTCGAGCTCGCCGAGGCCGGCACGTCGATCGCGCCGGCGGAGGATCGCCTCTGGAGCGACGAGCTTCCGCCGGCCGACGCTCCTCGTCGGCGTCGACCTCGAGCCCGAGGATCTCGACGAGCGGATCGAGCGGCGTGTCGAGGCGATGCTCGAGAACGGCGCGGTCGAAGAGGCCCGGCGGGCGTGGGCGGGGGATCTCTCCCGGACCGCCCGGAAGGTTCTCGGTCTCGAGGAGCTCGCGACGCTCCCGCCCGGCGAGGCGGCGGCTGCGATCGTCGCCGGCGACCAGGCGCCTTGCCCGCTACCAGCGGAAATGGCTGCGGCGGCTTCCTGTCGTCGCTACTCTCGACGCGGGTCGTCCACCCGAAGAGGTCGCCGATGAGATCGTCTCGCTGGCAGGCGCAAGGGAACGTCTACCTCGTCGCTGAGGAGCCGTTGACGGCCGAGCGCGTGCGGTCCGAGGTCGGGGACGCGGACGGGATCCTCGAGATACGCGACCTGGGCGACGACTGGGTGCAGATCGCCGTCTGGAACCCGGACGGCTCGCTCGCCGAGATGTCGGGTAACGGCACCCGCATCGCCGCGCGCTGGCTCTCCGAGCGCACGGGGGCCCACGAGCTGACCGTCTGGGTCGGGGCCGCGCGAGGTGAAGGCCAGAATGCTCGGAGACGGTCTCATCGAGCAGATCCTCGGGCCTGTCTCGGTGGGAGAGGCCGACAGGTCGAGGGCATCCGCTTCACGCCGGTGGACGTCGGGAACCCTCACGCAGTCGTGGAGGGCGACCCGGCGGACCTCGACCGGATCGGGCCGCTGCTCGAGACGCATCCGCGCTTTCCGAACCGGACGAACGTGCAGGTCGCCCGCCGGGTCGACGCGCACACGATCGAGGCGCGCGTGTGGGAACGCGGGGTGGGCGAGACGGGCGCGTCGGGCACGAGCGCGATCGCGATCGCCGCGGCGCTCGGCGCAGACGCAGTGACGATCCGGTTCCCGGGCGGCGACCTCCACGTCAGGGTCGAAGGGTCGCGGGCGCGACTCACGGGGCCGGCGGAGCGAGCGGACGTCTGAGCGGTATCTTGAGGTCGATGCACCCTCGGAGGCTGGCTGCTGCCGTGGTTCTGGCGCTCGCTTGTGCCTGGAGGCGCGAGCGCCGCCGAGCTGAAGATGGTTCGTGTCCCGACGGGCGGGTTCTCGATCGCGCTGCCGTCATCGTGGGTCAACGTCACGAGCGCGTCGCCGACCGTGCTCAAGAAGCTGGAGCAGGTGCCGGCATTCAAGGCGTTCGCCCAGTCGGCGAGCCAGAACGGCTCGCTCAAGCTGATCGCCGCCGATCCGAGCTCGAACGGGAGTGCGTACATGGACACCGGCGTCGCGCGCGTCGGCAGCGTTCCGCTCGCCGCCGTCGCCTCGGCGACCGTGAAGGCGCTGAAGCAGACCCTCGGCAAGGGCGGTGCCGTCACCTCCGAGAAGGTGAAGCTCGCCGCCGGGCCCGCGTACGCGCTTCACCTGTCGCGGAAGGGATCCCCGAACAAGACCGACGAGTACCTGTTCGTCCGCGACCAGGTGGAGTACGTGATCGTCTTCGTGGCGACGAGCAAGAGCTGGCCGAGCTACGCGCCGCTGTTCGAGAAGAGCGCGCAGTCGTTCCGGCTGACGCCGGGGCCGGACCTCTCGAAGATCGTGCTCGGCGGGTCACAGGTCGGCGCGGGCTACAAGCTCACGACGTTCCCGTTCGGGAACAGCTTCATCGGCGAGCCGACGCTCGATCTCTGCGGCGCGAGCTATTCGAGCGAGACGCTGCGCACAGGTCGCCTCCAGGTGCGCTACGCGCGCCCGGGAAGTCGGTCGCCGTCTCGAACGAGGTCGTCACCTACGCAGGTGCAGGCGCCCAGCAGGCGCTGGCGGAGGTGGCGAGCGTCGCGAAGGCGTGCGCACGCAAGCCCGTCGTGCTCCGCTCCGGAACGGTCACCGAGACCTACAAGGTCTCGCCGCTCACCGATCCGAAGCTGCCCGCCGGCTCGGTGGTCGTGAAGCTCCAGATCACCGCGACCGACGGGAAGAAGAAGGTCAGCCAGACCGGCGTCGCCGTCTACCAGGTGCGCGGGAACACGCTGTCGGGCGTCTACACGTTCGTCGGCAAGGGCACGACGTTCGCCGACGCGCAGCGGATCGCGTTCCACGCCGCCGAGCAGAGCGCGCGCAACCTCGGCGGCGGCGCGCTCGTCGCCTGAGCTCGCGCTTCTACGCGCCGACGCCGTACTCGCGCAGCGCGTCGTTGAGCGAGGTCTTCAGATCGGTCGACTCGTTGCGGTAGCCGATCACGAGCGCGCAGGCGAGGTGGTAGGTGCCCGCGGGGAACTCCTTCGGGCGCGTGCCCGGAACGACGACGGCGCGCGGCGGCACGAAGCCGCGGTGCTCGACCGGCTCCGGCCCGGTGACGTCGATGATCGGCACGGACGCGGTCAGGGAGACGTTCGGCGCGAGCACGGCCTCGCGGCCGACCCGCACGCCTTCGGTGACGATCGACCGCGCGAGCCGATGAACGCGCCGTCCTCGACGATGACCGGGCGCGCGCCCGGCGGCTCGAGCACGCCGCCGATCCCGACGCCGCCTGCGAGGTGGACGTTGGCCCCGATCTGCGCGCCGGAGCCGACGGTCGCCCAGGTGTCGACCATCGTGTTCGGGCCCACCCAGGCGCCGATGTTGACGTAGGAGGGCATCAGCACGACGCCCGGCGAGAGGAACGACCCGTAGCGGGCGACCGCCGGCGGGACGACGCGCACGCCGAGCTCCTCGTAGCCCGACTTGAGCGGGATCTTGTCGTGGTACTCGAACGGCCCGACCTCGCGCGGCTCCATCTTCCGCGAGCGGAAGTAGTCGAGGATCGCGCCCTGCACCTCGCCGTTGACCTTCCAGCCGTCGCCGTCCGGCTCGGCGACCCGGATCTCGCCCCGATCGAGCGCCGCGATCGTCTCCTCGGTGGTCACGTGCCGCAACCGCCTGCGATCCGCCGAACCTGTCCCGGTGCCAGACGAGCGCAACGAAAGCGGTGACGGAAGCGCCGATTCCCGTCGCCGGGAATCTTGCCCGGTGCCAGGCACCTGCTCGTCCACGCCGTCACAGGACGGCCTCGAGGATCGCCGCGGCGCGCTCGCATTCGTCCTGGGTCGGCACGAGCGCCATCCTCACACAACCCTCGCCGTCGGCGCCGAAGAAGCGGCCCGGGCGCGACGAGGATCCCGGCGTCGAGCAGGCGGCGCGCGAACGCCTCCGACGACCCGTCGACGGCGAGCCAGAGGAAGAACGTCGCATCGCCGCCCGCGAGGCGCAGGCCCTTGCCCTCGAGAACGGGGAGGAGCGTCTCGCGCTTGCGCCGGTACACCTCCCGCACCGCCTCGACGTGCTCCTCGTCGGCCAGGGCGGCGACGCCGGCCCGCTGGACGAACTCCTGCGGCGCCGTGCCGACCGACGGCCGGAAGGCCCTGAGCGCGTCGGAGACGTCCCGAGGGGCGCACACGAACCCGCAGCGGATCCCCGTCATCGACGAGCGCTTCGAGAGCGTGTTGAAGACGACGACGTTCGTCCGGTCGGCGACCTGGAGCGCGGAGACCGGCTCCTCGCCGAACCAGAGCTCCGAGTACGCCTCGTCCGAGCAGACGAGGAAGCCGTGCTCGCGCGCCCGCGCGGCGAGCTCCTCGTAGAACGCGAGCGGCGCCGTCGCGCCCGTCGGGTTGTTCGGGTAGCACGTCCAGAAGAGCGCGAGCTCGTCCCAGCGGTCGAACGCGTCGAGGTCGGGAAGCCAGCCGCGCTCCTCCGAGAGCGGCACCGCCACCACCTCCGCGCCGGCGAACGAGCGCGCCGCGCTCGTAGACCGGGTAGGCGAGGCTCGGAACGGCGACGAGGCGCTTCCGCGGCGAGACCGCGACCTGGGCGAACGAGAAGATCGCCTCCTTCGAGCCGAGCGTCGGCACGATCTCGCCGCCGGGTCGACCTCGACGCCGAAGCGGCGCCCGATCCAGGCGGCGACGGCCTCGCGGTAGGCCGGGAGGCCGACCGCGCGCGGGTAGGACGAGATCTCCGGGATCGCCGGCGGCGAGCGCCTCGCGGATGAACTCGGGCGTCGGCTCGCGCGGGTCGCCGACGCCGAAGTCGATCACGTCGATCCCGCGGCTCCGGGCCTCGGCGCGCCAGTCGTCGAGCCGGGCGAACGGGTACTGCTCGAGCTCGGCGAGCAGCGGCGAGAGAGTCCATCAGGCGCTCGAGGAGCGCTTCAGCGCCTCGTAGCTGCGCCCGAGCTCGACGATCGCGACCTGCTCGTCGGGCGTGTGGGCGAACCGCGTCCCGCCGGGGCCGAAGTTGATCGCGTCGAGGCCGCGCGCGGCGAAGTCGGCGACGTTCGTCCACGCCTGCTTCGGCTGCACCTCGAAGCCCCCGATGCCTCGCGCAGCCGCTCGACGAGCGGCGAGCGGATCGCCACGGGCGCCGCCGGCGAGTGCTGGAGGATCTCGACGTCCCGCTCCGACGAGCTCGCGCAGCCGCGCCTCGGCCTCCTCGGCGCGTCCGGTTCGGGGCGTAGCGGAAGTTGAGCGTCGCCTCGACCCGGCCCGGGACGACGTTGCTCGCATTGCCGCAGTCGGAGATCTGCGTCACCGCTGACCACCTCCCGGAAGACGAGCCCCTCGACGTCGACGTCGAGCGGCGAGGCCTCGAGCAGCGGCCGCAGCCCCTCGAGCGCGAGCGCGATCGCGTTCACGCCGAGCCACGGCCGCGCCGAGTGCGCGGAGCGGCCCTCGAAGACGACCCGCGCGTTGATGTTCCCGAGGCAGCCGAGCTGGAGGGTGTTGTCGGTCGGCTCGAGGCAGATCACGAGCGCGGCCTCGTCGACGAGCGGCGTCGCCTCGAACACGGCGGGCAGCGGGTTCACGTCCGGCCCGAGCTCCTCGCGCGGGAAGAACAGCAGCCCGAGGTCGTAGGCGAGCTCGGCGCCGGCCGCCCAGGCGGCGAGCTCCATCATCACCGCGAGCCCGCCCTTCATGTCGCTCGCGCCGCGGCCGTGGACGACGCCGTCCTCGATCCGGCCGGGCACGTTGCCGTCGATCGGGACGGTGTCGGTGTGCCCGGAGAGGAGCACGAGCGGCTTGCCCGGTTCGCGTCGCGTAGACGAGCGACTCGCCGTCGTCGAGGACGAGCGGGAGCCCGACGTGTCCTTGACGTACTGGTAGAGCTGCGCCTCGTTCGCCGGAGACCGACGGGATGTCGATCAGCGCGAGCGTCCGCGCGGCGAGGGCCTGGTCCGGGGGAATCGGCGGGCATAATGCCG
This sequence comes from uncultured Actinomycetota bacterium, assembly GCA_963723405.1. Taxonomy (GTDB): domain Bacteria; phylum Actinomycetota; class Thermoleophilia; order Gaiellales; family Gaiellaceae; genus PALSA-600. The sequence goes on from CAVRQF010000001.1 coordinate 167,613, forward strand.
CTGATGATTCCACGTTCCCAGGAGCCGGAGCGCGGGTTCGTCCTCGCGGTCCTGGGCCAGGGAGCGGATCCCGACGACGAGCTCGCCGAGATCGAGGAGCTCGCGCGCACGGCCGGGGTCGAGCCGGTCGGCCGCGTCGTGCAGCACCGCGCGCGGCCGGCGCAGCGAACCTACGTCGGCAAGGGCAAGCTCGAGGAGCTCGAGCAGCGGTTCGCCGACGCCGAGGCGGAGAGCCTGCTCGTCGACGACGAGCTCGACCCCGTGCAGCAGCGCTACCTCGAGGACAAGCTCGGCGCGCGCGTCATCGACCGCACGCAGCTGATCCTCGACATCTTCGCCCAGCACGCCGTCAGCGCCGAGGGGAAGCTGCAGGTCGAGCTCGCGCAGCTCGAGTACAACCTGCCGCGGATGCGCGGGATGTGGCAGCACCTCGAGCGTCTCGGCGGCGGCGTCGGCACCCGCGGCCCGGGCGAGTCGCAGCTCGAGACCGACCGCCGGCTCGCGCGCCGCCGCGTCTCCGTCCTGAAGAAGCGCCTCACCGGCCTCGAGCGCCAGCGCGACACGCGCCGCAAGGAGCGGCGCCGGACGCAGGTGCCGACGATCGCGCTCGCCGGCTACACGAACGTCGGCAAGTCGACGCTCCTGAACGCGCTCACCGGCGCCGAGGTCTCGGTGGAGAACCGCCTCTTCGAGACGCTCGACCCGACGACGCGCGGCTTCGAGTACGACGGCCGCCGCTACCTCGTCACCGACACCGTCGGCTTCATCCGCCGCCTGCCGCACCAGCTCGTCGAGGGGTTCGCGGCGACGCTCGAGGAGACGCTCGTCGCCGACCTCGTGCTGCACGTCGCCGACGCGTCGGCCCGGGACGACCAGCTCGACGCGATGGTCGCAGCGGTCGAGGAGGTGCTCGGCGAGATCGGCGCCGACGAGCTTCCCGATCCAGCTCGTGCTGAACAAGATCGACCGCGTCGACGAGATCGGCCGGCGCCGGCTCGAGAACCGCTTCCCCGACGCGCCGCAGGTCTCGGCCGCGACCGGCGAGGGGCTCGAGGAGCTGAAGGCGCGGATCGCCGAGCGCTTCGCGTCGCGCTTCGAGACCGTGCGGCTGCTCGCTGCCCTACGACGAGGGCGGGCGCCTGTCCGAGCTGTACGCGCTCGGCGCGCCGATCGAGTCGCGCGAGGACACGCCGGACGGCGTTCTCGTCGTCGCGCGGCTGCCGCGCCACGATCTCCGTCGGTACGCGCCGTTCCTGATCGCCGACGCGGCGCAGCGGGAGACCGCCTGATCGAGCTGCCGATCCGGCGGCTGCGCGACGAGGCCGTGATCCCGGCGCGCGCGTACAGCGGCGACGCCGGGCTCGACCTCTCGGCCTGCGAGCGCGTCGTGCTCGGCCCCGGGCGAGCGGGCGCTCGTCCCGACGGGCGTCGCCGTCGCGATCCCCGAGGGGTACGCCGGGCTACGTCCAGCCGCGGTCGGGCCTCGCGTCGAAGCACGGGATCTCGATCGTCAACACGCCCGGGCTCGTCGACTCCGGCTACCGCGGCGAGCTGCTGATCAACCTCCTGAACACCGACCGCCACGAGGCGTTCATGGTCGAGCCGGGGATGCGGATCGCGCAGCTCGTGCGTGCTCGAGGTGCCGCAGGTCGAGCTCGTCGAGGTCGACGAGCTTCCGGACTCCGAGCGCGGCGTCCGCGGCTTCGGCTCGTCGAGGCACTGATGCACGCCCGTGACCCCGCGCGTCCGCGTCGCGGCGCTGATCCGCTGGCACGACCGGGTGCTCCTCTGCCGTCAGGAGAAGCCGGGCAAGGAGTACTGGCTGCTGCCCGGCGGCGGGGTCGAGGGCGGCGAGACGCTCCACGTAGGCGCTGCGGCGCGAGCTCGGCGAGGAGCTCGGGCTCTGCGACGACCTCGCCTTCGAGGGGCCGATCGCCGTCGCCGAGTCGATCGCGCCGGCCTGGCGCCCGGCGACCGCCACGTCGTCCACGTCGTCTTCGGCGCCGACCTCTCCGACCGCTCGCTCGAGGACGTCGAGACCCACGACGCCGCCGTGCGCGGCCTGCGCCTGTTCTCGCTCGACGACCTCCAGGAGATCGTGCTGCACCCGCCGATGAAGCGCTTCGTCGAGCGCTGGCGGCCGGGCGACCCTTCCGTGTACCTCGGCTCGCTCTGGATCCCCTAGACCTAGGAGCGCGCCGCCGCGGTCACGGGCGCGGCCGGCCGAGACCGCGTGCGCCGCATGCTCGAGCTCGTCGGGAGCGGCGCGAGCTCGGCGCCTCCGAGCGCCTCGGAGAGCAGCCGGTCGGCGAGCCACGGGTTGCGCGGCAGCAGCGGCCCGTGGAGGTACGTGCCGTAGATCCGGCCGGCCCGGCAGCCCTCGAAGCCCGAGACGCCGTCGTTCCCGAAGCCCGCGACCACGCGTCCGAGCGGCTCGGCGCCGGCGTCGAGGATCGTCCGGCCCGGCGTGGTTCTCGAAGCCCGCGAGCGTCTCGCCGGCCCACGCGCAGTCGAGGAGGACGTCGCCGATCATCCGCCGCTCGCCGGCGACGGTGTGGAGCGGCAGGAGGCCCGACGCCGGGAAGCTCGGTGCCGGAGGTGTCGCGGTAGGAGCGGCCGAGGAGCTGGTAGCCGCCGCAGACCGCGAGGAACACGGCGCCGCCCTCGGCGGCCTCGCGGAGCGCGCCCGGCCTTCGCGGCGAGGTCGGGCGCGACGAGCTCCTGCTCGCGATCCTGGCCGCCGCCGACGTAGAAGAGGTCGATGCCGGCCGGCACCGGGTCGCGCGAGGCCGATCGCGACGACCTCGAGCTCGTGGCCGCGCGCGGCGGCCGCGGCCGGCGAGCACGGCGATGTTGCCGCGGTCGGCGTAGATGTTCAGGTACTCGGGATAGAGGTGCCCGACGCGGATCTTCACGCCTCGCCTCCCAGTAGTCGGCGACGAGGCCGCGCCCGGCGACGATCCCGCGCAGCGCGAGCATCGCCGTGTAGGTCGGGAGGACGACGAGCTCGCCGCCGGTGCCGGCACAGCTCGAGCGCCGCGGTCGAGCGCCTGCTCGAGGTCCGGGCACGACCTCGATCCGGTCGCGGGCGAGCCCGCCGTAGGCGAAGCGCAGCGCGAGCTCGGCCGCGCGGTCGCCGGAGACGACGACGTCGCTCGAGGCCCGTCGAGCAGCGGCTCGAAGTCGACGTCCCAGATCCACGAGACGTCCCGGCCGTCGGCGATCCCGTCGTTCAGCGCGACCATCGCGAGCGCCGGCGGGTCCGCGTCGAGCAGCGTCCGCACCGCCTCGTTCGCGCCGGCCGGGTTCTTGATCAGCAGCATCAGCAGGCCTCGGTCGCCGGCGTCGATCCGCTCGAAGCGGCCGAACGCGGCCGTGAAGCGCCGCAGGCCCTCGGCGATCCCGTCGAGCGAGCACGCCGAGCGCGCCCGCGATCGCCGCCGCGGCGGTCGCGTTGTAGACGTTGTAGAGGCCGGGGAGCGCCAGCTCGATGCGCGCCGACGCCCGCGGGCGTCTCGAGCGTGAACGCGGTGCCGTCGAGGCCGTGCAGCTCGATCTCGCGCGCCGCGACGTCGAGCGGGAGCCGCGAGGCGTGGCAGTTCGGGCAGCGGTAGTCGCCGAGATGGCCGACGTAGGCCGCGGCGTACTCGTACGGCGCGCCGCAGACGAGGCAGTACTTCGAGTCGGCCGCGTGCTGGAGCGACCCGCGGCGCATGCCGCGGGTCGTCGAGGCCGTAGGTGACGCGTCGCGTCCCGGCCGCGGGCGAGCTCGCCGAGCAGCGGGTCGTCGGCGTTCACGACGAGCAGCGTCGTCCGGGAGGCTCTGCGACCGATCGTACGCCAGCGCGCGGCGACGTGCTCGAGCTCGCCGTAGCGGTCGAGCTGGTCGCGGAAGAGGTTGCCGAGCGCGACCACGCGCGGCCGCACGCGGCGCGCGACCTCGGGCAGCGCCGCCTCGTCGACCTCGAAGAGGCCGAGCTCGGCGTTCGGGGAGGAGAGGAGGGTGGAGGCGACCCCGGAGAGGAGGTTCGCGCCGGAGCGGTTCCAGGCGAGCCGGCCGCCGAGGATCTCGGCGACCATCGCCGTCGTCGTCGTCTTGCCGTTCGTCGCGGAGACGAGCACCGACCCGCGGTCGAGACGCGCCGCGAGCCGGTCGACCGCACCCGGGTCGACCGTCGAGAGGAGCTTTCCGGGCAGGGTCGTGCCGCCGCCGCGGCGCGCCAGGCGCGAGAGCGCGCCGACCGAGCGCGCGGCGGCGACTTCGAGGTCGAGCAGCATCGCCTGAGCGTACCCGGCGCCCCGAACTCGCCTGTACTTGGCGTTCTTGCAACGTGATCTACCATTTGTTGCATGGCCCGGAAGCGCCAGTACGACGCGGTCGCACGCATCGATCCCGACGAGCTCGCCTCGTTCCAGACCGCGATCCGCAAGCGCTACTCGGACGAGCAGATCCTCGACGAGCTGCGCTCGCATGCCGCCCGGATCGGGCGCTCGCCGACGATGAAGGAGTTCGCGGCCGACCCCGAGACGCGCGTGCATCCGCAGACGGTGATCGAGCACTTCGGCACCTGGAACGCGGCCAAGCGGGCGGCAGGGCTCGTTCCGCGCCGCTTCGCGACGCGCGAGGAGCTCCTCGACGTCCTGCGGCGCCTCGGCGACGAGCTCGGCCGGACGCCGACTGCGCGCGATCTCGACGAGCGCCGGGGCCGGATCCCGTCGAAGTCGCTCTACTGGCACACGTTCGGCTCGCTCGCCGGCGCGCTACGCGAGGCCGGGTTCGACGTCGCGGTCGGGGAGGAGAAGCTCGAGCGCGCCGTCGAGCAGGGCGCCGAGCTCGCCGGCGAGCTCGGGCGGCTGCCGAAGTTCGCCGACTGGGCCGCAGCTCGGCGCGAGCGGCCCGAGATGCTGACCGAGTGGCAGGTCTACCGGATGTTCGACTCGCGCCGGGGCGCGTGGGCGACGTTCCAGTTCCTCGTGCGGAACCGGCTCGTCGAGCAGGGCGCCGACGTCCGCACCGACGGAACGATCTCTGAGCTAGGCGATCAGAGCGGCGGCGGCGATCGTCGCGAGGCGCCTCAGGCAGGACTCGCGCTCGCGGAGGCCGCCGGGCTCGGGCAGCGGATCGTCCTCGGTGTAGGCGGGCGGCGTGAACCGCTCGCGGCGCACGACCGAGCCGTGGCGGACGGAGAGGACGCGTCCCGTCGTCGACCTGCCGCTTGCGCAGCTTGGGCGTGCAGTAGTGCTCGACGACCTCGAGCGCGTGCTCGGTCGAGGCGAAGAACGAGGCCGTCACGGCACTCGCCGAGCCACAGCGGGCGTCCCGACGCCGCGTGCGAGATGCAGGACCTCGGGCTGGCGCTCGTCGAGCCACGCCGCCGCCATCGTGCCGTGCAGGAGCCTCGAACGCTCGCGGCGTCGCCGCCGGAGTGCGCTGCGACTGCGAACACGGCCTCGGAGTCGACCGTCATCTTCGGCTCCGCGCGGGCGCACGAGTGCTCGGCGAGGAGCTCGTCGTCGTTCAGGATCCGGCCGTTGTGGACGCCGACGACGGGGCCGTGCCGAACCGGATGGTTGTTCGCGGCGATCGACGGGATGGCCCTTCGTGTAGTCGCGGACGTGGACGAGCAGCTCGGTCGTCGCGTCCGGAACCTCGACCTGCTCGAGCAGCTTCGACGCCGGCGTCGCTGCTTGATCACGACCGCCCGCCCTGCGTCGCCGGGCTCGCGGTAGGCGTACCCGACCGCGTCGCCGCCGCGCTCGGCGATCGCCGCGAGCAGCGCCTGGGCTGCCAGCGTCCGGTCGAGGCGTGACTGCGGGGTCAGGCTGAAGCCCGCTATGCCGCACATGCTTCTGATCGTAGGCATAACGAAGGACGTGGTGTCGAGGGTGGCGTACATGTCGGCGTCCTCAAGCACCGCGGTTGCGAAGCCGATACGACCGGTGAGCCATGGCCGTCTCGCAACCCCATTTCGAGCAGGAGCAGGTCGGAGCCGACCGTCGAGCTCCTGCCGACGCTCGACGATCCCGAGGTCGAGGAGGCCGACGAAGAGGACGAGCCGGAGAACGCACGACTGAGCCAGGAGGAGCAGCTCGTCTCCGCCGACCCGCTCAAGCTCTACGTCCGCCAGCTCGGCGACGGCCGCCTGCTGACGCCGTCGGAGGAGCGCGAGCTCGCCCGGCGCAAGGACCTGGGCGACGAGGCAGCCAAGCGGCGCCTGATCGAGTCGAACCTGCGGCTCGTCGATGTCGATCACGCGGAACTACACGAAGGCAGACGTCCCGCTCCTCGACCTGATCCAGGAGGGGAACATGGGCCTGATCCGCGCCGTCGAGAAGTTCGACTACCGGCTCGGCTACAAGCTCTCGACGTACGCGACCTGGTGGATCCGCCAGGCGATCTCACGCGCGCTCGCCGACCAGGGCCGGACGATCCGCCTGCCCGTGCACGTCGGCGACCAGGTGCGGAAGGTGCTGCGAGTCCGGCGCCAGCTCACCCAGAAGCTGAACCACGAGCCGACCAACGAGGAGATCGCGGCCGAGGTCGGGATCACGCCCGAGAGAGTGGGGGAGCTGCTCGAGCTCGTCGCGCATCCCGTCTCGCTCGAGACGCCGGTCGGAGACGGTGAGAGCATGGTCGCCGACCTGATCGAGGACGAGAAGGCCGACTCCCCGGACCGAGGTCACCGACGACGACCCACCGTCACACCGAGCTCGAGGCGGCGCTGAACCAGCTCGAGCCGCGCATGCGCCATGTCCTCGAGCGCCGCTACGGCCTCGACGGGCGACGCCTCGCAGACGCTCGAGGAGCTCGGCGTCGACCTCGGCATCACCCGCGAGCGCGTCCGGCAGCTCGAGAACAAGGCGCTGCGCGAGCTCCGCCGCAGCGCGCCCGGGCTCAAGCTCTACCTGCAGGTCTAGGAGGTATTGGCGGAACGGCCCCCGTCGTTGGACCGACGCCTTTACCGCGACGTTATTCTCCATCCCGTGCCTGGCGGCGGAATCGCGTCCCTCGGCCCCGAGGGCGGGGAGCTTCTCCCGCGTGGCGAGCGCCACCACCGCATCCTCGCCGAGCTTCCCGAATACGAGGTCATCGAGCTGCGCTTCGGCTCCGACTTCGAAGGAGTCCCGCTGCACAGTCATGGCGACCACGTCGACTCGTTCTACGTGCTCGCGGGCGAGGCCGAGTTCCAGGTGGGCGAGAAGGTCTTCCGTGCAGGTCCCGGGAGCTTCGTCGCGGCACCGCAGGGGGTCGTCCACGGCTTCTCGAACGTCGGCGGAGCCGAGCTTCGAATGGTCAATATCCACGCGCCCAACGTCGGGTTCGCAGCCGGCCTCCGTGTCGGCTGAGCCGCCGTTGCCGTCAGCCGACGCGAAGCTCGTCGATCTCATCACGCCCTTCGTCAGATCAGCCGCATCTCCTGGAGAGACGCAAGGCGGCCCAGGGCCTCGACCTCGATCTGCCGCACGCGCTCCCGGGTGATCCCGAGCCGGAGCCCGATCTCGCCGAGGGTCCGCGGGTCGGACTCGTCGAGCCCGTAGCGGAGGACGATCACGTCGCGATGACGCTTCGGAAGCGAGCGCAGGGCCGTCGGTGATCGCCTCCGAGCGGAGCGTCTCCTCGACGAGATCCTCGGGGAGAGGGTCTCCGCCGGAGACGAAGTCGCCGAGCACCGCGTCGTCGTCCTCGCCGACCGGCGCGTCCAGCGAGGTCGCGCGAGGGGCCGCACGAACCTCCTTGGCCTGCTCGAGCGTGATGTTCGCCTCCTCGGCGATCTCCGCCAGCGTCGGCTCCCGGCCGAGCTCCGTCCAAAGCCGCCGCTCGGCCCGGTTCAGCTTGTGCACCCGCTCGACCACGTGCACCGGCATCCGGATCATCCGCGACTTGTCCGCGAGCGCCCGCGCGACCGCCTGGCGGATCCACCAGGTCGCATACGTCGAGAACTTGAACCCGCGCCGCCAGTCGAACTTCTCGACCGCCCGGATCAGGCCCAGCGTGCCCTCCTGGATCAGATCGAGGAACGGAAGCCCCTGATTGCGGTAGTTCTTCGCGATCGAGACGACCAAACGTAGGTTCGCCTGGATCATCCCTGCTTCGCCGCCGGGTCGCCGCGCTCGATCTGCTTCGCCAGCGCGACCTCCTGAGCCGCCGTGAGCAGCGGATGGCGGGATGCCTCGCGCAGGAACAGCTGCAGCGCGTCGGTCGTCGACTCGAGCACGGGCGGAGCCGGCAGCCGGTCGGCGCAGCGAGTCGTCGTCGCGGCGATCCTCGATCACGTCGATCGCGCGCTTCTCGAGCTCGCGGAACACCGACTCGCTCTCGAGCGCGTTCAGCTCGAGCGGCTCCAGCACCTCTGCGAGCCGCGACGCGCGCACACGACCGCGTTCCTCAGCCGTCTCCAGGAGCACCCTCAGCTCGTCGCTGAGGCTGAGAACGTCGAAGTCGACGATCATGTCGCGCCATGCACGATAACGAGCGTTATGTCGAGTCGACGTAACGACATCAAGCGCGGCATCCCCTCCGACGGTCGAGCCCACCCTATCCACAAACAGTCTCCACACCGACGTGCCCGCGCGAAAGTCCTTCTCCTCGCAAAATGCGGACAATCCCTCACGGAGCGCCCTTGCCGCTTCCTCGCTGCCCGACTAGCTTGCCGACTGCACCGAGCACGGAGCGCCGGTAGGTCGAAGTCGCTCTCGAGGGTCGTACGCGGAAGCGGAAAGCCAGCGGGAACGGCGGACGAAAGCGCCACCGGCTCGGTGAATTAATTCGCGGGGGAACACCTTCGGTTTTCCCCCGTGGGCCCCCTTTCCGAGCCCTTTGCGCGCATTCTCTGGTGCTGGTGGTTCGGACGCCGTCCCTCAGCTGGCGGTGCCGGAGCTGCGGCACCGGCAAAGCCGGCACCGCAGCCCACGACGGTGCATGCGTTCGATTGCCTCGGAGTTGACGGCCGCCAGCTCTTCAGGGCGCAGTGCGCGCTCGCTAGCTCGGCGTTCGCCTCGCTAGCTCGGAGAACCGGTTGCGGTTCGGCTGCGTGCTCTAAAATTCCGGCGGGATGCGGTTGCCGGCCTTTTCGCACGGGGTTACTTCGTTTCTCTGGGGGATCGGGTTCGGGGTTCTGATCTGGATCGGCGGGATCGGGCTCGGGTTTCCCGGGGCGACGACGTTCGTGGTCGGCTGCGTCGCTGCGGCCGGGATCTTCCTGTACATCCGCGTCTACGGGGAAGACGACCCGAGCGACCCTGACCGTCGGCGCACAGCGCCGACACCAGGAACCTCGCGAGCTCGGGCCAGCCGCCTCGAGGCGCTCTGGGGTCGAGCGGCGGCGGAGCACAGCTCGCCAGCCTCGTCGAATGCGGGATCGGCCCCTGTCGAGTTGCCCAGCGCTCACGACGGATCGACCGCGGGCCGCCCATCCCCACAGGGGTCAAGCTCCCCGCCCCCTCCCTCGATCGGGAGGCTCAGTAGGCGATCAACGAGTGCACGTCGAGCCCATCCAGGCGGTCGCGGCCGTTCAGGAACGTCAGCTCGATGATGAAGCAGGCCCCGACGACCTCGCCGCCGAGCTGCTCGACCAGCCCGCGGATCGCCTCCACCGTCCCCCCCGTCGCCAGCACGTCGTCGTGGATCACGACACGCGCGCCCGGCCTGATCAGATCCGGATGCACCTCGAGCACGTTTTCGCCGTACTCGAGCACGTAGGTGGCGCCCACCGTCTCCGGCGGCAGCTTCCCGGGCCTCCGCGCCGGAACGAACCCGATCCCGGCCTCCGCCGCGACCGCGGCGCCGAGAATGAACCCACGTGCCTCCGCGCCGAGCACGATGTCGGCGTTCTTCGCGGCGACCCAGGCCGACAGGTCGGCGATCGTCTGCCGAAGCGCCACCGCGTCGGCCAGGAGCGGCGTGATGTCCTTGAACCCGACACCGGGCGTCGGAAAGTCATCCACCTCCCGAATCCGCGAGCGCAGGTCGACCGTCGTCACCGGTTCACCATCATCCCTGCAGCACCATGGTCACTGGGCTCCAATTTCACGAACCTCACGCCACAGCAGGAGCGCCACGAGCTCCTGGGCGAGCTCCGCCACGGACTGCAGGTCTGACAGCCCCGCGGCACGCCGCTCGTTGTTTCGCGAGCGGAGCGCCGGCGCGATCAACTGCTCGAGCAGCGCCGCCTCGCGATCGGTCGCCGTCCTGAACGTTCGCAGATGCCGTCCGTCGACCCCGAACCGCTTCAGCTGCGCGCACACGGCCGCGATGTCGACGTCGGTCTCCGGGTAGCGCCTGTCGGCCCCCGTCCCGACCGGCGACAGAAGGCCGTAGTCCTCGAGCTCCTTCAGCAGGTCCCGTGGGACCCCGGAGCGATGCTCGAGCTCCTCCAGGTCGATCCGCTCGATCCGCTCCCCGAGAGTCGCAGGGCGCCGGCGGCGGCGCTCCGCCGCGCCGGGGTCGGCGAGCTGGTCGCGAATCACGCGCAGCGGCAGGAACTCGTCACGCTGCAGCCGCAGGATCGTCTCGAGGCGCTCCACGTCGTGCTCGGCGAACAGCCGGTAGCCACCCTCGGTCCGCTCCGGGCTCAGCAGGCCCTCGTCCTCGAGGAACCTGATCTTCGAGATCGAGATGTCGGGGAACTCGCCTCGGAGCCGGCGCACGACCTCGCCGATCCGCAACGGGCGCTCACGCCGTGGCGGTTGAGTCAAGGTGCTCACGACCGACCCTCGACGAACGTCATCCGGTACTTCCCCACCTGCAGCTCGTCGCCGTTCTCGAGGCGAGCGCTGTCGATCCGGCGGCGGTTCACGAACGTCCCGTTCAGCGAGCCCTGATCCTCCACGTAGAACGCCCCGTCACGCTCGACGAGCACCGCGTGGTTACGCGACACGGTCACGTCGTCGAGGAAGATCTCGCAGTCGGGGGAGCGGCCGATCCGCGTGCGCCCCGCGGCGGGCAGGAACGTCTCCCCCGCCCGTCCGCCGCCCGACCGGACGACGAGTGCCGGGCCCTCGAGCCCTTCGAGCAGGTCGTGCTCATGCCCCTCGACCTCCTCCGCCGAGAACGTCTGCGTCGTCTCGCTCGCGTCGCCCTCGCCCTTCTCGAGCAGCGCTCCGCACCGCGAGCAATAGTTCGCGGCCTCCGGGTTCAGGAACCCGCACTCGCTGCAGTAGACGTGGCTCATCGGAGATCCCCCGAGGGGCGCTCATTCCGGAGGCGTCGCCTTGCCCGTCAGGATCTCGGTCAGCCGGTCGACGTCGAGCTCGTCGAGCGCCGAGAGCCCGCCCGTGCGCTGGAGCCGCGCCACGATCTCCGCGCGCAGGATGTCGATCTTGCCGTGCAGGACGCGGCGCTGATAGCTGAGCTCGCGCTCCTGCGCCTCGAGGTCGTCCTTGAGCTGCCTGAGCTCCTCGTCAGAGAGAGAGCCGAGTTCCGGGAAGAGTTCCACTGTGAACCTTTCGGTTGAGCCTTCGCTTGAGCCTTTCGGTTCCGTCGACTGATTACAGCGGACGGGCTGCAAACCGTCAACCTCAACTTGAGATATTCTCTGTTCCCCGCTCCCCGCCGATCTCCTTCCGCGCCTTCAGGAAGTACTGGCAGAACGAGATCACCGCGAGCACGAAGCCCGTCCAGAAGATCCAACGCGGCCAGGTCGCCGTGCACGACCATCACAAGCCCGAGGCTCGCGTACAGGAGCCACGTGGCCAGCTTGCCGAGGAAGTTCACCTCGAACCGGTACCCGCGGTGCAAAGCGACCGGCGTCAGCGCGATCAGCAGCACGTCGCGCGCCGGGATCAGGAACGCCGCCACCGGAAGCTGGCCCGCGTGCCAGAGCAGCACGACGGCGACGTCGATCAGCAGTCGGTCGGCGAGCGGGTCGGCGATCTTGCCGAATCGCGACTCGACGTGCCAGCGGCGTGCCAGGAAGCCGTCGATCTGATCGGTGACCGCCGCCAGCCCGAACAGGATCGCCGCGGCCCAGCTGTGGCCGTTCACCGACCTCACGATCAGCACCGCATAGATCGGGATGACGAGGAGCCGTGCGACGGTGAGGGCGTTCGGAACCTGTGCGAGCGGCCTGGAGACGGTCGGAGCGGCGGTCATCCGCTCAAGGATATTTAGGTCGGCCTGGGGTACGGCTGCCCGGCACGCGCCTGCCGGAAGCGCGCCGCCCAGAAGGCCGTCCGGTCGAGGTAGGCCGTTTCGGCAGCTGTCCCCTCGAGGCCCCAGGCACCGTTGTAGGAGATGTAGTGGGTCTCGCCGCGTTGCGCCGCCGGCGCAGCGGGCTCGATCTGGGTGCCCTCCTGCCACTCGTTGAAGGATGTGATCGTGATCGCATCCGCGTCCGCGCGAATCGCGGCAATCCACATCGTGTCGTACGTGCGGCCGTCGCGGCGCGGCTTCAGCTGCGGGTCGCCGGTCGCTCGCCTCGCGTCGTATCCGGGCCCGACCGACGGTGCGCACAACAGGCCGTGAGCATGCGCCTCGTCGCAGAGCCGTGCAAGCTTCGCGGCCGTCCACGTGACGATGTCATAGGTGTACATCCCGCTGAAATGGCCGGCGACCGCTTGCCCGACGAGGGCCGTCTGGGCGTACATCGTCACGCCCCGGGCTCGCAACCTGTCGTTCAGCGGTGCCCAGCTTGCAGGGGTCAGGTTGAACGCCTGATAGATGTAGAACGTCCTGATCCCGAGCGTCCTCAGGTGAGCGATCGCGGCCGCGACGCTCGCGACGGTCCGGCCCTGGTAGGGCTCGACGTGAACCGCGACAGCGATGCCGTACGCTCGGGCGGCCTTGATCACCGCAGGGAGGCGCTCGTCCTCGGCCGACCCCCACCCCCACCACGAGACGGCGATCTGATCGATCCCGGCCCGCTGGATCTCCGCCATCTGGTCGCCCAGCACGCTGGGATCGTCAGACGAGTAGACGCCGAGGGCCGGGTAGTAGATCGAGGCGATGTCGTTGGGCGGGGAGTGGCCCTCCTCGGCCCAGTGGGCGTAGCTGCCGTCGGCGACCGTCGTCGCGAACCACGGGTAGTAGAACGCCGAGACGACAGGAGCGCTCCGCTCCACGGCCGGGCCCGCGGCCAGCGCAGGGGCCGCCGCACAGAGCCAGGCGAGGAAAAGCGCACAGGAAACGGGGTGCCGCATACGGGGGACGCGGAATCATCCCACTAATCAGAAGCTGATGAATCGAGATCCATCGCTCCTAGGATGGAGCAGACTGGACGACCAGATAGCCGTCGACGTCGTCACCCGGCTCCGCCGTCACGAGGCGCACGACGACGAGATCTCCGCCCTGCCCGCGATGAATCCGGTCGCCCTCCCGCCACTCGCGGGTCGCTGCGCGGAACGGGCCGAGGTCGTCGCCCTCGGCCGTGATGAGGCGGTAGGAAGGCACGGGACGCGCGGCACGCTACCGCGAAACCCGGACGCTCGCGTCCTACTCGGCCAGCCGCCGGCGGCGGCGCACGTAGATCACGTAGACGGGAAGCGCGATGAGAAGGAAGAGGACGACGAAGAGCGCCCATGCCGTCTGATGGCGGATGCCGTTCCGGTCCGCGTGGAGCCACACCCCGGCGCCGACGACGGCGTCGATCGCGAAGGCGATGAGGAACTGTGTGTTGGTCGCGTGGCCCAGGCGCTCAGTCTGACGGCTCGAGCACGGCTGCCGAACGGCTCAGCTCTCGGCGAGCCGGCGGAGGAGCTCGATCGCCTGCAGGAGCACCTCCTGCTCGCCGGCACTGAGGTCGGCCTCGATCACGCCGGCGAGCCATCCCTCGCGCCGGGCGCGATCCTCGGCCAGGATGGCTCGCCCGCGGTCGGTGAGCTCGATCAGGATCTGACGGCCGTCCTCCGGGTCGGGCCTGCGGGCCACGAGCCCGGCCGCCCCGAGCTCCGCGAGGGTCTGCGCCATCGACTGCGGCCGCACGCGCTCCCCGGCCGCCAGGCTGCTCGTCGTCGCGGGCCCTTCCCGCTCGAGTCGCGCCAGCACCATCCCCTGCGAGACCGGGAAGGCGTTCTCGGCGCGAAGCCGGCGCACGAGCTGCCCGAGCACGATCCGGAGCTCGCTCGCGGAGCGCCCTGCGTCCGCCTGGGGGGCCACAACGGAACGATAGTACCGCATCTCAACAGGTAAACTGTTGCAGCTTGCCTGAAGAGACTCGCTTGGCCGAAGAGCTCGACGCTCGCTACAAGTGGATCGCGCTGTCGAACACGACGCTCGGCGTCCTGCTCGCGACGATCGACGCGTCGATCGTCCTCGTGGCGATGCCGGCGATCTTCAGGGGCATCCACCTCGATCCGCTCGAGCCCGGGAACAGCTTCTACCTGCTCTGGATGATCCTCGGGTTCCTGGTCGTCTCGAGCGTGCTCGTCGTCAGCCTCGGGCGGCTCGGCGACATCTACGGCCGCGTCCGCATGTACACGCTCGGATTCATCATCTACACGGTCGCGTCGCTGCTGCTGACGATCGACTGGATGGACGGGCGCGCCGGGGCCGACTGGCTGATCGGGTTCCGGATCATGCAGGGGATCGGCGCGGCATTCCTGATCGCGAACTCGGTCGCGATCCTCACCGACGCGTTCCCCGCGAACCAGCGCGGCTTCGCCCTCGGGATCAACAACGTCGCCGGGATCAGCGGCCAGTTCCTCGGCCTCGTTCTCGGCGGGCTGCTCGCGGCGGTCGACTGGCGGCTCGTGTTCCTGATCTCGGTGCCGTTCGGGATCGTCGGGACGATCTGGTCGCACGTGAGCCTGCGCGAGGTCGGCAAGCACGCCCAGGCCAAGATCGACTGGTGGGGGAACGTCACCTTCGGCAGCGGGCTCGTGCTGCTGATGATCGGGATCACGTACGGGATCCGCCCGTACGGCGGCCATGCGATCGGCTGGACGTCGCCGGTCGTCCTCGGCTGCGTCGCCGTCGGCATCACGCTCCTCGGCGCCTTCGTCTGGGTGGAGACGCGGGTGAAGGCGCCGATGTTCGAGCTCTCGCTCTTCCGGATCCGCGCCTACACGTTCGGCGTCATCTCGAGCTTCCTCTCCGCCCTCGCCCGCGGCGGGCTCATGTTCATGCTGATCATCTGGCTGCAGGGCGTCTGGCTGCCTCAGCACGGCTACAGCTTCGCGTCGACGCCGCTCTGGGCCGGGATCCTCATGCTGCCCCTGACGACGGGGTTCCTCGTCGCCGGCCCCACGGCCGGGATCCTGTCCGACCGCTACGGCCAGCGGCTGTTCGCGACCGGCGGGATGCTCGTGTCGGCGCTCGCGTTCATCCTCCTCGACCGGCTGCCCCTCGATTTCTCCTACGCGGAGTTCGGGTTCCTGCTCTTCCTGATGGGCCTCTCGATGGGCGCCTTCGCCTCCCCGAACCGGGCCGGCGTGATGAACAGCCTTCCGGCCGAGCACCGCGGGGCCGGCGCCGGCATGAACCAGACGTTCCAGAACTCGGCACAGGTGCTCTCGATCGGCATCTTCTTCACGCTCATGATCATCGGCCTCTCGGCCACCCTCCCCCACACGCTGACCGCCGGCCTCGAGGCGCAGGGCGTCGCTCCCTCGACAGCTGCGGACGTCGGCGGCCTGCCGCCGATCTCGGTGCTGTTCGCGTCGTTCCTCGGCTACGACCCGGCGACGTCCCTGATCGGGACGCACGTCCTCTCCCAGCTTCCGGCTGCGAACGCCGCGACGATCGCAGGCCACTCGTTCTTCCCGCAGCTGATCGCCGGGCCTTTCCGCGACGGCCTGCACCAGGCGTTCGCCTTCGCCGTGATCATCTGCCTGATCGCTGCGGCAGCCTCGTGGTCCCGCGGCAAGCCACGGGTCGAGCATTCCTCGGCCGCGAAGGAAGCACAGACCTCCGCCTGACGCGGCCAGGTTTTCGGCGCTGGAATCACAGCGGGTTGAGGTTTCGTGTGGCGGGTACGTGGTCAATGCGGGAGGCGGGCTCCGGGTGGAGCTACCTGGAGCGCTTCCCGTACACCCGCGCTCCAGCCGGGGGGACTGACGGCAGGCTGGGGTTCGGGCTAAAGGGTCGGGTAGGCGCCTCTGCCCGACCCTTTCAGCGAGCCTCGGGTTCGACCTCATGGGCAAGGGCACGATTCTCGAAGGCACGGGCGAGTAACTCGACAGTCTCTTGCCCATCGGACGGGCAGGCGCCGAGGAAACTGCTACCAAGAGGTGGTGATCGTCGCCTTGCACGCTGCCATGGGCGCGACCGTCGGCGCTGCCGTCGGCTCGCGAACGGCCGCGGCGTTGCTCGGGATCCCGCTTCATCTTGCGGGCGACGCGGTGCCGCATCGCGATCTTCACAACCGACGCTTCGAGATCGGCAGCGGGCTCGCGCTGGCCGGTCTTCTGGCGCTTCGACGTGGCGTCACGGACGGCTCGACGATCGGTGCGCTCGCAGCCTGCGCTCCCGACGTGGAGCACATCGTTCGGCTGCCTCGCCCCGGAGGGTCGAAGCTGTTCCACGGAACAACGGGGATGGCACCGTTCGGGTGGGCTGTCGACCCGGACGCAACTGCTCGTCGCCGGCGTCCTCGTCGGAAGCTTGCTCGGCCCGATTCGCCGACGCTGACCTGCGCTGAACGTAGTCCAGCGCTCCAGCCGGGGGACTGACGGGAGGGTGGAGTACGGGATAAAGGGGTCGGGCAGGCGCCTCTGCCCGGCCCCTTCGATGTCCCTCCGCTCGCCCGGGTGCTCGCCTAGCTGAACGTGACCGTGCCGGGGCCGGTGATCGAGGCATACTCGGCCAGCGCCGGTACGTTCTGGCTCAGGTTGCAATCGCCCTTGTGCGGTCCGCTCTTGACCAGCGGACCGACCGCGCCGTAGGCAATGGTGATCAGAACCTTCCCCTTGATCCCCGCGTACAGCCCCGTCCCGTTGAAGAGGGTGACCGGGGCGCTACCACTGAACCGAAACGAGCAGGTCGCCTTGTTGATCATCGGCTGCGCGTGGCTCGTCTTCGCGTTGAGGGTCGTCGAGTCGACCTCGAACGTCCCCTTCTTGAGGGTGATCTTGACGTAGTTCCCGTTGTTGTCGGTCTTGCCGTTCTTGTCGATCGAGAGGGTCTTGCCGTAGTCGCCGATCGCGCCGGTGATGATGATCGACCCGACCGGCCCCTCGTTACCAGTCGCGTGGATATAGATCGCGCCGCCGGCCGGCGTGGTCGCCGACCTCGACGCAGACGCTGACGCACCGCTGACCACCGCTGCAGCGAGGATCATCGCCCCCGCGATTGCACCGGATACCCGCATCGTTAACCTCCGAACTGTTGAGAGACATGTACTTCGCATATCGAAGCATTTAGACGCCTGCCACTACTGCGAGTTGGGCTCCGGTGTCGTCAGCTCACGGGTGGTGGGTCCCCGTCGAGGCTGGCCGCCAGCTTCCCTTCCCATCCGCACACCTGGCATGCGTGGCTGACAAACGTTCGAGCGAACGCGTCGCCGTCTCATGGGGAGCGGCGGTCGTGCAGACATCAGCCCAATCGAGGATGAACTCGCCGAGCGTCGGTTCCCACCGGGCGGGCGGCGGAGCGAGGCTTGCGTCCTGGAGCCCGGTTGGCGCGGGGTGTGCGTAGGCGTAGAAGGCCGCATGCGGATACCGAGGATCCCCAGGCCACCAGCCGAGGGCGATCTCCTCGGCATCCATCGAGTTCCTGTAGATGAACTCACCTGAGGGCGGGTCGGCCGGCCGGCCTGAGAAAAGGCTGACCGCAAGGTCGAAGCCGCCCCACCACGCATTCACCTGCGTCGATCGGCCCCGGAACGGGGCGCGGAGCTCGTCGAGCACCCGCGCAGCCCGCGACGCTGCGACGAAGTACGTCGCTACCTGGTCGACGTCGTAGGTCGCGTGCTCGACATCCTCGTCGAGGGGCGTTTCCCAGTGAGTCTCCTGCGGCCGCGGGTCGATCTCGAGGCCGCCTGCAAGGTCGGCTACAGCCGCGAGCACCTCGCCGTACACCTCCGCGACCGCACGGTGCGGGGTCAGTGGCACCCGCCGTTCTCGCCCGTCGACGTGTTCTACGACAGCCTCGTGACGATGCAGGTCGAGCGTGATGCTGAAGGAGCCGGATCCGTTCGGTGCCGGCAACAGGGCCGTCTCCAGCCCTCGCGCGGTGAGTCGGAGCGCACTGTGTTGCAGTTGGGGCTGCGGAGCGGCCAGCTTGGCGGCTGCCTTTCCGAGGAGTTGCGTGTGCGCGTGCAACGTGTCGAGGGTGGGACTCCACTCGTCGTAGCGAAGCGGCGGCCAGGACATGGTCACGCGCCGAGGGTATGCGACCGCCCAAAGGGCCCGACCGGTCACGGTCACGGACTCGCGGAGCCAGTCCATCGAAACGAGTCGGCGCGATACGCCGGGAAGGTCGTCGAGCCGGGACTGCTGCGGGCCCCCGAGCTCGAGGATCCCGTTGACGGGGTCGTTGACGGCGACATCTGCGAGCGCGTCGGCGACGTCGTCGCGGACTCGGGCTGGACGAGCACGGGCGCCAGGCGAACCGTCTTCGCGTCGTCGGTGCTGGAATCGGCGATCCGGCGATGAACTCGAAGAACTGGGACGCACGGAGGATCGAGTACGGCACGGTGCCCGCCTTCACCACCTCCTCACCGCGGCGGCGGGTGAGCATGCCGTGTTTCAAGACGCGCTGGACTGCTCCGCGCCGCCCCCGCCTGTGCGGCGTGGCAGTGCGCCGAGCGCGAGCACGATGAAGCCGACTCCGCTGAGCAGGAGCGCGACCCCGACGACGAGGCTGAACAGCGCGAGCTGAGTCGCCATGTAGCTGACGTTCAGCGCAGTCGAAAGCCCGGTCTCGGTCACCCAAATGTTCCGTGCCCCATTCTGAACCGGCTGGCCTGTCTCGGGATCCGTCTGCGCGTAATCGGTGTTGTTGGTGCCGCCTCCGGGCGCTAGCTGTGACTTCGGCGCGTTGGCCTTGGCCTCGTAGATGCCCATCTCCGAGTACACGTAGCCTCCGGTCGCCAAGAGCGCATGAACGTTCATGTACTGCGCGAAGCACCTGGCGGTCGAGCCGATGGTGATCGGCTTTCCGGCGACGTCGCACGACGGGATCGGCATGTCCTTCAACCCTGCCTTGTTCACCTCGGCTGTAATCGCCGAGGGCGTCATGTCGGGTGTGCCCGTGATCTGTTGTTGTTTCAACTCGGTCTTGACCGTGTTGGCCCCGAGCAGCGCGAGCACGATCACGACAATGCCGAAAACGATCAGGACACCGCCGGAGACGATCCCGCCGATTCGGAAGACCCGATCCCGCGTCACGATCAACCCCCCTTGTTCTGAACCGCGGCTGACCCCGAATCGGAGTCTGGCAAAGTCCTCATCCACACGCAAGCAATCCTCGAGACACGAATCGTGCGAGCCGAAAGACGACTACGACGAGGAGCGACGATGACTGACAGAACGAGCTTCACCACCGATGAGGCCCGGGACATCGGAGAGCAGATCGGCATCGAATGGGACTCGGCACCGTTCGACGTCGACCAGTTTCGGAT
Organism: uncultured Actinomycetota bacterium; assembly: GCA_963723405.1. GTDB lineage: Bacteria > Actinomycetota > Thermoleophilia > Gaiellales > Gaiellaceae > PALSA-600. Next base: position 187,109 of record CAVRQF010000001.1, read on the forward strand.
GGGAATGGACGTGGAGCTCGAACACGGCCTCCACGACCTCTTGACGAACGTGACCGATAGCGACCCGGTCGTGACAGGGAAGATCGCCCTCGCGCACCTGAACGAGTTTCCGGACTACTACACACGTCTCGAACGCATGGAGGCAGAGGCCAAGCGCGCCCACAGCGGGTGACGCTTGCCGCCATAGGGCTAGCGAAGCAAACACCACCAGCGATCAGGGGAGTGAACCTAGAGGCAGAGCTGCTCGGCCGGTCGTGGCTCTTTCGGACCTATCCCGTTCTCTTCCTCCGCTCCCTCTTCCTTCGCTCCGGCATACCGTGTCGCGCTGCGACCTTGAGCGCGCCATCGAAGAGAACAGTCGTCACGCGCGGGAGAAGCAAGGCGAGGGAAAGCGCCAGCCTGATCGTCTCGGCCTTCTTCCGCAGCTTCATCTTGTCCGGATCACCCATCCCGGGACCAGTCTGCCGCACCCGGGAGGGTCCTGTGGCTGGGGCTATGAGAAGGCAACCCGCCCCGGCGGGAGCAGCGGGGCGGGCTTCGTCGACCCAGAGCCAGGTCCGCTCTAGTACGTGACTTTCTCGACTAGCTCCACGACAGTCGGCGGTGTCAACACCGTCGTCTGTCCGAGCGCACCGGAAGCAATGAGACGCTCCTGGAACGATTTCGCCTCCTCAAGAGAGTCGAACTCCACCCGCGTGAAAACCTCGTTTGGGTCATCGACGCCGCGGAGCATGATGTGCGACTTCGCCGCCTGCTTGCGCCCGACAGGATCTGTATCGAACAGCGATTTCCAGGCGTCGAAGTCCTCGACCTTGAGATGATGGACCATGAAAGCCACGGTGCCTCCTCTGCTCTTGCAGCAGCGTTGGGATGATGCGTCAGCTTCCGATCATCCCACACCCCCAGCAATGCGGACGAACGGGATTCTCGGCCTGCGGCATCCGTGCCGACGGGACCGATCAGCCGCTAGTTGACGTGCCTACACAGGTTGTGAACGGCTGAGAGGTCATCCGGGCCTCCTTCGAGGCTGTGGGTCTGCGAGGACTCACTCCCGAAGGAGGACCCGGATGGTGCTCCACCGTAACGCGAAGCTCGGACTGGCTGGCCGTTACGCGCTCGTGCGTGCGGTCGAGGATGGTTGTTCGTTGAAGGCGGCCGCGGCCGCCTTCAACGTCTCGCCGGCGACGCTTGTCGCTGGTCGCGCCGCTGGCGCGCTGCGAGCCCGGCGGAGCGCGTGACGCTGGTCTGTCTGCATGATCGCTCGAGCCGGCCCAGGCGGATGCCGCGTCTGCTCTCAGCGCAGCGAGCAGCGGCGGATCTGCTCTGCGCGGCGACGCACCGGCTGGGGGCCGCGGCTGCTCACGCTCCAGACCGGTCACCCGCACTCGACGATCTCGAAGGTGCTCGCCGCGGCACGGACTCTCGCGCCCGCCACGCGTCGAGCGCGAACCGCAGCGCCGCTACGAGTGGCCTTGCCCCGGCGACCTGCTGCACATGGACGTCAGCCTCTACGCGCGCTTCACCCGCCCCGGCCACGCCGTCACCGGCGATCGGCGACGAACCGGCGAGCGAGAAACGCCAGCGTGTCGGCTACGACTACGCGCACGCGATCGTCGACGACCGCTCCCGCCTCGGCTACGCCGAGCTGCTCGACGACGAACGCGCAGCGACCGTGACCGCGTTCCTCGAACGCGCGCTCGCCTTCTTCGCTGAGCACGGGATCGAGGCCGAAACGGCTGATGACCGACAACGCGTTCGTCTACACCAAGAATCGCTCGCTGCGCGAGCTGCTCACCGAGCACGGCATCCGTCACCTGACCACCCAGCCGTACCGGCCGCGCACCAACGGCAAGGTCGAACGCTTCCACCAGACGATGGCCCGCGAATGGGCCTACGGCGTCCGCTACCGCACCCACAGACACCGCGCCGCCGCCCTGCCACACTGGCTACGACTACTACAACGAACACAGACCACACAGCTCGCTCGGCGGCCTACCGCCAATCAGCCGCGTTCACAACGTCTGTAGGCAGGACAGCTAGTCGCGCTTTCAGACATGGTTGGTTCGGCCCTGACGACGAGCGTGACGAGCTCGCCCGGAGAAGCAATTGACGACGTAACCCCGCATGGTCAGTTCCGTCGTCAGTTGGCCCGATCAGGTCATGTACGGCCTGGCGGCCCGCTCCTACCATGAGCCACATGGAAACCGAAGATCAAGTACAGGAACTGCGGCGAGCGTTGCTCGAGATCGAATGGACGAGCCGGCGGTCGACGACGAAGACAACACTCACGAAAATCAACAACATCGCTCGTGCGGCTCTCGTCGCGAAGACGACGGCACCGAGGCAAGCAGCAGGCAGCCCAGTACCGACCGGGGCCAGTCTCGAGAGCGATCCGGAGCTCCCCGAACTCGAACCCACCAGGCATTATCGTGCAGCCTCCAGGCCTCAGACTCGTGTCGGCCGTGAGGCCAGAAGCTCGCATCGCACCGCATCGCCTCCTCGCAGAACGGACATTTCCTCGGCGCGGTAACGATGTTGCTCTGGAGCTTGCCGAAGTCCTCGGCGCGAACCTCGTTGAAGCTCTCATAAGCGACGAGGCAGCTTACATTTGGCTCTATCAGTCGGGGTGCCCGGATTCGAACCGGGGACCTCTTGTCCCCCAGACAAGCGCGCTAACCAGGCTGCGCCACACCCCGTCCCGACGTGATCGTACCCGGGGGCGAAGAGGCCGGCGGGGCCTCCTCGCCCCCAAGCGATCACGCCGAGGCCCCGTCCGGCTTCATCTCCTTGGACGGCCCCGCCTGGGATTAGTTGGCGCTCAGACGCTCAGGCGTTTGTAAAGGCGATCGACGAGGTCGGGCATCGCCTCGAGCTGCTCGGTGATCACCCGCAGCCGGTACTCGCGGAAGTGCTCGGGCTCGACGTCGAGTGCGTCGGCGAGCCGCTTGATCACGTCGTTCGACGGCACCGGGCGGTTGCCGTGCACGAGATGGTTCAGGTAGCCGGCGGAGAGGCCGGTCTTCGCGGCGAGGCCGCGATAGGTCGTGCCGGACTCGTTCATCAGCCGCTCGACTGCCGGGCCGAACGGCTCCGAGCTGAACTTGCGCCGTCTTGCCATCCAGTACCTCCTTGCCCAACTCGGTTACCCCCACTCGCCTTTCGGCGCCGGTCTCGCGATCCTTGAGGTCGACCATGCCGTCCTCGAGTGTCTTCTTACCCACTGTCACGCGGAACGGAAGCCCGATCAGGTCTGCGTCGGCGAACTTCTCGCCTGCGCCGCAGATCACGGTCGTCGAGGAGAACCTCGAGCCCGGCGCGATCGAGCTCCGCCGCGGCCGCCTCGGCTTGCTCCTCCGACGCCCGGCAACACGACCACGTGCACATGGTACGGGGCGAGCGCCAGTGGCCAGAAGAGACCCGCCTCGTCATGGCGCTGCTCGACGACGGCAGCCATGACCCGGCCGGGGCCGATCCCGTAGCTGCCCATCACGAGGGGCTTCTCCTTGCCGTCCTCGTCGAGGAAGTCGCGCTTCGAGCGGCACGGAGTACTTGGTGCCCAATTTGAAGATATGCCCAACCTCGATCGCCGTCTGGAAACGAAGCGCGCCGCCGAGTCGGATGCAGCGGTCGCCCTCGACCGGGACGCGCAGGTCGGCGACGCGGCCCTCGAAGTCGCGGCCGAGCTCGACGCCGCGGAGATGCCAGCCGGTGCGGTTCGCGCCGGCGACGAACTGGCCCTCGCGGAGCGTCTCGTCGACGAGGACCGGCCCCTCGAACCCGACGGGCCCGAGTGACCCGGGCTCGGCGCCGAACGCGGCGCGGATCTCGTCCTCGGTCGCGGGACTGACGGCCTCGCCGAGCGCCGCTGCGAGCTTCGCCACCTCGAGCCGGTCGTCGCCGCGCACGAGCGCGAGCACGACCGTGCCGTCGTCCTTCGTCATCGGCATCGCCTTCGACGTCGCGGCGACGTCGATCCCGAGGAACGCGGCCAGGGCTTCGCAGCGTGACGATCCCGGGCGTCTCGACCTCCTCGGGCGCCGCGAGCGCCGGCGGGAACTCCGGCGGGCGCGGCACGGCCCGGGCGATCTCGAGGTCGGCCGCGAAGTCGCCGTTCTCACAGGTCACGAGCGTGTTCTCGCCCGAGTCCGACGGCGCCAGGAAATCGATCGACTCGCTGCCGCCCATCATCCCGGACTCCGCCTGCACCGCGCAGTACTCGAGCCCGCAGCGCTGGAAGATCCGGTGGTACGCGGCCTCGTGGGCGCGGAAGCTCGCGTCGAGCCCTGCCTCGTCGCGGTCGAACGAGTACGAGTCCTTCATGATGAACTCGCGGACGCGGAGCAGGCCGCCTCGCGGGCGCGGCTCGTCGCGGTCCTTGGTCTGGAAGTGGTACCAGGCCTGCGGGAGCTGCTTGTAGCTCTGGAGCTCGCGCGCATGGAACGTGAACGTCTCCTCGTGCGTCAGCGGCAGGACGTAGCGCCGCCCCGCGCGGTCCTCGATGCGGAAGAGCTCCGGGATCTTGTCGCGGCCGGTCGCCTCCCACAGCTCGACCGGGGTGAGGACGGGCGCGAGCCACTCCTGCGCGCCGATCGCGTCCATCTCCTCGCGGATGATCTGCTCGACCTTGCGGTGAACGCGCCAGCCGAGCGGCGTGAACGACCAGAGGCCGGCGCTGACCTGCCGGATGTAGCCGCCGCGGACGAGCAGCTTGTGGCTGACGGCCTCCGCGTCGGCAGGCGCGTCGCGCAGCGTCGGCAGAAAGAGCGTGGAAGCCCGGGTGATGCTCATCGTCCCGGGAGGCTATTCGAGCGGGATGGCGGACGCCTCGGCCATCGCGAGCGCGGCCGGCTTGGCCATCTTCCGGCGCTCCGGACGCTGCATCCCGTCGGCGATCCAGCGGTCGATCTCGTTGAACAGCTCGTCGATCAGGTGCTCGGACTCGACCTTCCGCAGCACCTTGCCGTGCGCGTAGATGAAGCCGACGTCGCGGCCGCCGGCGATCCCGAAGTCGGCGTCGCCCGACTCGCCGGGGCCGTTCACGGCGCAGCCGAGCACCGCGACCTCGAAGTGCTCCTCGTAGGCTCCGAGCCGGCTCCTCGACCTCTTCGGCGAGCGTCTGGACGCCGACGTTGTCGCGGCCGCAGCTCGGGCAGGCGATCAGCACCGGCCCACGCTCGCGCAGGTTCGAGCGCCTTCAGGATCTCCCAGCAGACCTTGACCTCCTCCACCGGGTCGGCGGTGAGGCTCACGCGGATCGTGTCGCCGATCCCGTCGGCGAGCAGGCTCCCCATCCCGACGGCGCTCTTGATCGAGCCGGTGAACGGCGGGCCCGCCTCGGTGACGCCGAGGTGCAGCGGGTACGGGACGCGCGCCGACGAGCATCCGGTAGGCGCGGATCATCGTCGGCACGTGGCTCGACTTCACCGAGATCTTGAAGTCGTGGTAGTCGAGCGTCTCGAGCAGCCGCACCTCCTCGAGCGCCGCCTCGACGAGAGCCTCGGCCTGGTCCTCCTGCGCGAGGCTCTCGAGGTGCTTGGGGAGCGAGCCCGAGTTCGCCCCGATCCGCATCGGGATCCCGGCCTTCTTCGCGGCGGTGACGACCTCGCACGACCTTGTCGCGGCCCCCGATGTTGCCGGGGTTGATCCGCACGGCGGCGACGCCCGCCTCGATCGCCTTCAGCGCGAGGCTCGCGTTGAAGTGGATGTCGGCGATGATCGGGCACCGGCGAGAAGCGGACGATCCTGGGCAGCGCCTCGGCGTCCTCGAGCTTCGGCACGGCGACGCGGACGATCTCGCAGCCGGCGCTGACGAGCGAGGCGATCTGGGCGGTCGTCGCCGGCGACGTCGTGCGTCTTCGTCAGCGTCATCGACTGCACGACGACCGGTGCGCCACCGCCGATCTGGACGCCGCCTACGTTGACCGAGCGCTCGCTGCCCACGGGCTGATGCTAGCTGCCGCCCGAGAACAGATCGTTCCGCAAGCCCGAGGTACAGCAGGAACGCGAACAGCGCGAAGCCGATCGCGCTGTAGCGCAGGTAGGCGAGCTGCGAGAAGGCGCGGCCGCGAATCCGCTCGAGGATCGACATGACGATGTGCCCGCCGTCGAGCGGCAGGATCGGCAGCAGGTTCAGGAGCGCGAGCGCGAGGCTGATGTAGCCGAGGAAGAAGAAGTAATCCTGAAGCGATTGCCGGTAGGCGGCGGCAGTGTCGCGGACGATCCCGACCGAGCTCGAGATCTGATGCGTCCCTTGCCCGAAGAACAGGTGGCCGATGCCGCTGAACGTGCCCGAGGTGAGCGCCCACATGAGAGCCGTCGATTTTCGCGCCGCGGTCAGCGGCGAGGAGCCGAGGCCCGTCTTCGACTTGATCTGGATGCCGATGCGGTAGGTGCCCTGGTCGTTCTTCGCACGAAGCGGGCCGATCGTCTCGATCTGGCCGTGCCGGTCGACGCGAACCCGGAACGGGCGGCCTCCGGTCGCCGAGATGCTCTTCGCGAGGGTGGCGGCGGTGACCGCGCGGCCCGCGATCGAGACGACATCGTCGCCGGCCTTGATGCCCGCGGCGGCGGCCGGATACCCCTTGACGACCGCCGTAGACGGTGCGCGTCGGCACCGTGGACATGTAGACGCGCCAGGAAGAAGACGAAGGCGGCGGCGACGTTCGACGGCCGGGCCGGCGGCGATCACGACCACCCGCTTCCACGTCGTCTGCCGCCAGTAGGCGTCCATCGAGAGCGCCCCGTCGGTCTCCTCGAACATCCTGTTCCCGCCGAGCGACGGCTCGAGCTCGGCGCAGGACGGCCCTGCGCCGTGTCCTCGTCGTCGGCGTCGAGCGCGGCGTCGAGCGCGGTCGAGCTCGGCGCGCGTGGGCCTGCCTGCTGCTCGGGCTTCAGGCTGCCGCGCAGGTCGCCCGGCGCGGCGCGATGCATGCCCGGGATCTTCACGTAGCCGCCGAGCGGGATCGCGCCGATCCCGTACTCGACCCCGCCCCGGACGCGCTTGATGACGGCCGGCGGGAAGCCGAGGTAGAACTTCCGCGGCCGCATGCCGACCGCCTTCGCGGTGAAGAAGTGGCCGGCCTCGTGGATGAGGATCAGGAACGCGAGGCCGAGGATCGCCGCGCCGAAGCTCATCCCGCTCCCGCTCGCTCACAGGACGGGCACCAGCTCTCGGGCGCGGCGGTCGGCCTCGACGAGCTCGGCGAGGTCGCGGGCCGGAGCGCCGTCGACCCGGTCGAGGACGTCCTCGACTGCCGTCGGCGATGTCGAGGAAGCCGATGCGGCCGTCGAGGAACGCCTGGACCGCGACCTCGTTCGCGGCGTTGTACGCGCACGGGTAGGTGCCGCCGCGGACGCCGGCCTCCCGGGCGAGCGGCAGCATCCGGAAGGTCTCGAGGTCGGGCTCGTGGAACTCGAGCGGTTCGCAGCTCGAGCGGCGGGACCGGAGTCGCGGCGCGCTCGGGATAGGTGAGCGCGTAGGAGATCGGGACGCGCATGTCGGGGTTCCCGAGATGCGCGATCGCCGCGCCGTCGCGGAAGCGCACCATGCCCGTGGACGATCGACGGTCGGGTGGATCACGACCTCGATGCGGTCGTACGGGACGCCGAAGAGGAAGTGCGCCTCGATCACCTCGAGGCCCTTGTTGGCGAGCGTCGCCGAGTCGATCGTGATCTTCGGGCCCATCGACCAGGTCGGGTGCGCGAGGGCCTCGTCGGGGGTGACGCTCGCGAGCTGGTCGGCCGTCCGGCCGCGGAACGGGCCGCCGCTGGCGGTGAGGACGATGCTCTCCGGCTCACCGTGGAGCGCGCACTGGAAGAGCGCCGAGTGCTCGCTGTCGACGGGGATCAGCGCGCCCGCTTCCGCGCGCGCGGGCCGCGAGCGCGAGCTCGCCGGCGGCGACGAGGCTCTCCTTGTTCGCGAGCGCGAGCGTGACGCCGTTCTCGAGCGCCCACATCGTCGGGATCAGCCCGGCGAAGCCCACGACCGCGTTCAGGACGACGTCGGGCTCGGGCGCGCTCGAGCAGCTCGGTCGGGTCTCCCCCGGTCTGCGTCAGCGGCGCCAGCCCTTCGATCGGCTGCGTCCCGGAGGTCGCGGCGACGAGCTCGAGCTCGGGATGCGCGTCGATCACCTCGATCGCCTGGCGCCCGATCGAGCCGGTCGCGCCGAGCAGGGCGATCCGCTTCACGCACTCAGCGTACCGAGCGCCTGCCTGACCTGCGGCCATGGCCGCGTTCGCGCGTTCGCCCGCAGCGGGCACGCTCACGTGTCCAGCGGCGCTGTCCCCGGCGACGACGCCGATAGGCCGTCTCGATCAGCGGTAGCCGAAAGCGGCGATGCAGAAGTACGCGGCCGGCACCGCGAACAGGAGCGCGTCGAGGCGGTCGAGCATGCCCGCCGTGGCCGCCGAGGAGCGCGCCCGCGTCCTTGACGCCCGCGTCGCGCTTCAGCATCGACTCGAAGAGGTCGCCCATCGGCGCGGCGACCGCGAGCGACGGCGCCGAGCGCGATCGACTCGCCGATCGTGAGGAAGTGCTGCTTGTACAGGGCCACGAACGCGACGAACACCGTCGCCGCGGTGCCGAACGACGAAGCCCTCCCACGTCTTCCCCGGCGAGGTGTTCGGCGCCATCTTGTGCCGGCCGAGCAGGCGCCCGCCGACGTAGGCGAGCGTGTCACCGGCCCAGACCGCGAGCACGACCGTGAACGCCGCCAGCCGCCCGTGCTCGGGCAGATCCCGTAGGAGCAGCACGAACGCGAGCCCGCAGCCGATCCAGACCGCGCCCATCACCGTCGCCGAGATCGACGCCGTCGGCGCCTGCCGCGTCGCCGAGAGCCCCTTGAGCAGGAACGCGAGCGCGAGCGTGGTCAGCACGCCCGCCGACCATCCACTCGATCCCGCTTCGCTCGGCGCCGACCAGAGCGCGAGCGCCACGCCGACATAGCCGGCCGGCGCGAGCGGCGCGAGCGGCTTCGCGAGCAGCCAGTGAACTCGTGCAGCGCGAGCACCGCCGCCACCGCGACGAGCGCGAACAGCCACCAGCCCCCGAGATAGACCGCCCCGAGCACGACGGGAATCGCCGCCGCGGCGACCGAGTAGACGCGACGCGACGTTGCTCATCGGCCGCCGAACCGGCGGCGCCGCTGCGCGTACTCCGCGAGCGCGGCGCGCAGGTCGCGCTCGTCGAAGTCCGGCCACAGCCGGTCGACGAACACGAGCTCTGCGTACGCGAGCTGCCACAGCATGAAGTTCGAGACCCGCAGCTCCCCGCTCGTGCGGATCAGCAGGTCGGGATCGGGAAGATCGGGCGCGTACAGGTTCGCGGCGAGGACGTTCTCGTCGATCTCGCGCGGGTCGAGGCCGCTCTCGGCGATCCGGCGTGTCGCCTCGACGAGCTCGGCGCGGCCGCCGTAGTCGAACGCGATCCAGAGCCCGAGCCGCGTGTTGAGCTCGGTGCGGTCCTCGATCGACTCCATCCGGCGCCGCAGCGCCTCGGGAGCGCGGTCGCGGCGGCCGATGAACCGGACGCGCACTCCCTGCTCGGCCAGATCGGGCAGCTCGCGCTCGATCGTCTCGCCGAAGAGCTCCATGAGCGCGTCCACCTCGTCCTGCGGGCGCGACCAGTTCTCGGTCGAGAACGCGTACACGACCATGTGCCGGATCCCGAGGTCGATCGCCGCCTCGACCGTCCGCCGTAGCGCCCGCGTCCCGGCGCGGTGGCCGACGACCGTCGGCAGCCCGCGCCGCCGGGCCCAGCGGCCGTTGCCGTCCATGATGATCGCCACCGTCTCGGCGACTTCGGGCAGCTCCCGCTCGGGCATGGGCCGCACGCGTGCGAGCGTGCGGATGCGGGAGAGGATGTTCATGGGGGTGTTCCTGACCTTTCGCGCAGCGAAAAGGCCTAGACCTCCATGATCTCGGACTCTTTGTGCTTCAGAAGCTCGTCGATCTGGTGGACGTGGTCGTCGGTGAGCTTCTGCACCTTCGTCTCCGCCGCGCGCTCCTCGTCGTCTCCGACGTCGCCGTTTCGGACGAGCTCCTCGAGATGCCGCATGACGTCCCGGCGCACGTTCCGCACGGAGACGCGCCCCTCCTCGGCCATCCCGCGCACGACCTTGACGAGCTCCTTGCGTCGCTCCTCGGTGGGCTGAGGGATCGGAAGCCGGATGATCTTGCCGTCGTTCGACGGCGTCAGGCCGAGGTTCGACTCCATGATCGCCCGCTCGATCGTCTTGATCGACGACGGGTCGAACGGCTGGATCGTGAGCAGCCGGGGCTCGGGCACGTTGATCGTCGCGATGTTCTTGAGCGGGGACGGGGTCCCGTAGTAGTCGACGGTGATCCGGTCGAGCAGGGCCGACGAGGCGCGCCCGGTGCGGACGGAGTTGAAGTGCTCGTGCGTCGCCTCCACCGACTTGTTCATCCGGTCGGTCGCGTCCGCCACGAAGTCGTCGATGGCTGCCACTCACGCACCTCCTTCGGTCGGCGTCGAGATCAGCGTCCCGACGCTCTCGCCGGCGACGACCCGCCCGACGTTCCCGGGCGCGAGCTCGAACACGTGGATGGGGAGATTGTTGTCCATGCAGAGCGAGAGCGCAGTCGTATCCATCACCTTCAGGCCCCGCTCGATCGCCTGCAGGTGGGTGATCGCCGGCAGGAACACCGCAGACGGGTCGGCCCTCGGATCGCCGTCGAAGACGCCCCGGACGCTGTTTTTCGCCATCAGGATCGCCTCGGCATCGATCTCGAGCGCCCGGAGCGCGGCGGCGGTATCCGTCGTGAAGTACGGGTTGCCGGTCCCCGCGGCGAAGATGACGATGCGCCCCTTCTCGAGGTGCCGGATCGCCCGGCGGCGGATGTACGGCTCGGCGACCTCGCGCACGTCGAGGGCCGACAGCACGCGCGTGTCGGCGCCGTTCCGCTCGAGAGCCTCCTGGACGGCGAGCGAGTTGAGCACGGTCGCGAGCATCCCCATGTAGTCGCCGGTCGCCCGGTCCATCCCGGCGGCGGTAGCCTTGATGCCCCGGTAGACGTTCCCGCCGCCGATGACGAGCGCAAGCTCCACCCCCGAGGCGTGAACCTCGACGAGCTCGCGCGCAAGCTCGTCGACGGTCCCGGGGTCGAGCCCGTACTCCTCCTTCCCCATGAGCGCCTCGCCCGACAGCTTCAGCAGGACGCGGCCGAACGCCGGCGCCGGCTCGGAGCGCGGGCGGGACGCGACGACCATCAGCTGACCGAGAACCAGGCGTAGTCGACGAGCTCGAGGCCGCCCTGCTGGAGCGCCTTGCCGACGGTCAGCCCGGAGTCGTGGATCCAGGATTGCTCGGGCAGCACCGACTCGGCGAAGAACCGCTTGTTCAGCATCCCCTCGACGATCTTCTCACGGACCTCAGCCGGTCTCGACAGGACCTCGTCGGACTTCAGCAGGATCTCGCGCTCCGCGTCGACGAGCTCGACCGGGATCTCCTTGCGCGTCCGGAAGGTCGGGCGTGCCGAGGCGATGTGAAGCGCAAGCTGATGCGCAAGTTCCTGCGAGCCGCCTCGAGCCTGGACGAGCGCCCCGATCCTGTTCTGCGGCGCGTGGAGGTAGACGTCGAAGAACTCGCCGCTCCCGGACTCCAGGCGGCGCGAGCCCACGACCTGGATGTTCTCGCCGAGGCGCGCGGCGAGGTCGACCCGCTGCTCCTCGAGGTCGCCCGGGTCTCCGCCGTCGAAGGCGGCGCCGAGCACGGCGTCGGCGAAGGCGCGGAAGTCCTCGTTCTTCGAGACGGGCTCGGTCTCGCAGCCGACCGCGACGATCGCCGCCGTCGAGCCGTCGACCTTCGCGAGCACCACTCCCTCGCTCGTCTCGCGGTCGGCGCGCTTGGCCGCAGAGGCCATGCCCTTCTCTCGCAGGATCTTGACGGCAGCGTCGAAGTCGCCGTCCGTCTCCTGGAGCGCGCGCTTGCAATCCATCATTCCGGCGCTCGTCGCGTCCCGCAGCTGCTTCACCATCGCGGCCGAGATGTCGGTCATCCCGCTACCTCCGTGTCGGGGGGTCCCTGTTGCGGCTCGGGGTCCGTGGTTGCTGCCTCGGGCTCCGGCGCTTTCTCCGTCTCGGGCACCGTCGCAGCCTCGGCCGCCGGCGCCTCGACCGCCACCTCGGGCTCCGGCTCTGCCGCGGGTACGACCTCCGCGGGCGCGACCTTCTGCTTTCCCGCCTCGATCCCGTCGGCGATCGCCCTGATCACGAGCGAGCACGACCGGATCGCGTCGTCGTTGCCCGGGATGACGTAGTCGGCCTCGTCCGGGTCGCAGTTCGTGTCGACCAGCGCGATCACGGGCATCCCGAGCCGCCGCGCCTCGCGGACGGCGAGCTGCTCCTTGCGCAGGTCGACGATGAAGATCGCTTCCGGTTGCCGGCGCATGTCGGCGACCCCGCCGAGGTTCGCCTCGAGCTTCTCGAGCTCCGCCAGCATCGCGATGCGCTCCTTCGCCGGGAGCAGCTCGAGCTGCGACTCCTCGCGGAGGCTGCGCAGCTCGTGGAGGCGCTGGATCCGGTCGGACATCGTCCGCCAGTTGGTCAGGAGGCCGCCGAGCCAGCGATGGTTCACGTACGGCATGCCCACCCGCGCCGCCTCGGTTGCGACGGCGTCCTGGGCCTGCTTCTTCGTGCCGACGAACAGGATCGACCCGTTCCGGCCGGCGACGTTGCGGGAGAATTCGTACGCCTCGTCGAGCAGCGCCTGCGTCTGCTGGAGGTCGATGATGTAGATGCCGCCGCGCTCGGTGAAGATGAACCGCTTCATCTTCGGGTTCCAGCGACGGGTCTGATGGCCGAAGTGAACTCCGGCCTCCAGGAGGTCCTTCATGGAGACGACGGGCATACGAGCCCCTTTCTCGGTTGATTGGGCAGTGCGCCGGCGGTGTCTCGGCGGCGCCGGGACATGCCGGCGACCGTCCGCCTCGAGCCTCCACCGGATCGAAGGGTCAGAAGCGTTGCAATGGTAGCCCAGCGAGGGTGCTCAGAGGAGCGAATCCCAGCGCGCGGCGAGGTCCGGTGGGAGCGGCGAGTCGACCTCGACCTGCTCGCCCGTGAACGGATGCGGAAACGCGAGGTGGGTGGCATGGAGGAACTGCCGCCCGAGGGCGGCGTCCGGGATGCCGTAGACAGGGTCTCCGACGACGGGAAGGCCGATTGCAGCGAGATGGACGCGGATCTGGTGGGTGCGGCCGGTCTCGAGGCGTACGCTCAGGAGCGCGTCCCCGCCCCGCTCCTCGATGACCTCGAAATGCGTGACGGCGTCGCGCGGAGTGTCGGTCTCGAGCGAGAACCGTGTCGGATCCCCACGATCGCGTCCGATCGGAGCCTCGATGCGACCGGCCCGCGACGCCGGCTTGCCCCGGACGAGCGCGAGGTAGACGCGTTCGAGCGCGCGTTCGCGTACGAGCTCGGAGAGCCGAGCGTGTGCCTCTTCCGAGCGGGCGACGACCATGAGGCCGGAGGTGTCGCGGTCGAGGCGATGGACGATGCCCGGGCGACCCTCCTCACCACCCGCGACCAGTCCTTCGAGCTCGTCGACGAGGGTGCCCGTGGGGCGCCCGGCACCGGGATGGACGACGAGCCCCGCAGGTTTGTCGACCACGGCGAGATGTGCGTCCTCCCAGGCGATCCGCACCGGCGAGCCCTCCCGCGGCGGTGAAGCCGCCGGGGCAAGGGCGGGCTCCGGGAGCTCGACCCGCTCGCCGCCCTCGAGCCTGTAGCTCCGAGCACGGGCGCGGCCGTCGACGAGCGCTCCCGCGTCGACCGCACGTGCTGCTGCCGCCCGCGAGCCGAGCTTCGTCGCCAGGAACCGGTCGAGCCTCTCTCCCGCGGCCTCGCCGGGAACGACCACGACCGTTCGGCTCGACTCCTCCACCGGTCACAGTCTCGCTGGGGTACGGGGCCTAGCGGGCCGCGACGTCCAGGGGGCGGCGGACGTCCTTGGGGCGGCGGTCGGCGCCGAGGAGCGCCGCGAGGAGGATCGCGACGCCGATGACGATGAAGCTGTCGGCAAGGTTGAACGCCGGCCACCAGCCGAAGTCGATGAAGTCGGTGACGTGGCCGAGGCGGACACGGTCGACGAGGTTCGAGACGCTCCCGCCGATCAGGAGGCCGAGCGCCGCGGGGATCACCGGGTGGCGGGCGCCGTGGCGCGCGAAGTAGACGAGCATCCAGACGACGGCGACGGCGGTGAGGGCGATCACGACGCCCGTCGCCGAGGTGAAGAACCCGAACGCGATGCCGGAGTTCTCGACCCGGTGGATCGAGAGGGGACCGACCACCCGGGAGGACTCGTCGAGCGCGAGGCGGCCGGTGACGACATGCTTGGTCAGCTGGTCTCCGGCCACCGCAGCGCAGACGACGGCCGCGAGTCCGGCCCATTGCCACGGGCCGGCGCCGAGCGAGCGCTCGGCCACGGAGACCGGTGCGAGGGCGTTCGTCGAGGATCCGACCCTGATGTCGGGCTGCCGAGCCCGCTCCTGCGACGGTGCGGGTCCCTCAGCCACGGTCGGCCAGCCTCTGGTCGTCGATGCACAACATCGCCGAGGGGCGCGCCAGGAGCCGCTCACGTCCGATCAGCTTGCCGCAGCGCTCGCAGGTGCCGTACGTCCCGTCGTCGAGCCGGGCGATCGCACGTTCGATGCGCGCGAGGGACTGCTGGGCCCCTTCCTCGAGCCCCGAGCCGAGCTCGCGCTCGAACGTGATCGACGCGGTGTCCGCGCCGACGCCGCCCGGGACCCCGACCTCCTCGTCCATCGTTCGCTGGCCGTCCTCGTGCATCGTCGCGAGGGCGCTCACGACGCGCCCCCGCTCGGCTTCGAGGAGCTCCCGGAACTCGGAGGCTTCGACAGCGTTCACCGCTCCAGTTTACGTCTTGCTCATTCCCCCCAGTCGAAGTCACGTGAGCCGCCGTTCGTGCTCTGCCGGAGCGCCGGCTCCGCGACAGGCGGCATCGGGGCCTCGAGGTGCGGTTCCGGCTCGGGCTCGGGCTCGGACATCCCCGAGATCGGCTCGAACTCGCGCGTGTCCTCGCGGGACCAGCCGTACTCGTCGTCGGTCCCGGTCACCAGCTCCGGCTCGACCGCGGGCGCCACGGGCTCGGGCCTGGACGGAGGGGTCTCGCGACGACGGCAGCGGGAGCAGGCTGTTCCACGATCGGCGCCGCTACGACCGGCTGAGGCTCGACGACCTGGACCGGCGCAGGCATCGGCTCAGGTGTGGGCGTGGGCTCGGGCTCCGCCTCGGGCGTCCGCACGGCGAGGACCGGCTCCGGTGCAGGAGCGCTCTCCTCCTCGATCATCCCGAGCGCGGCGCGCAGCATCCCCTCGATCCTCTTCGACTCGACGAAGAGCCGCTCGCGCTCGGACTGCGCGGAGCGAGCGATCGCGCGGGACTCGTTGTGCGCCTCCTGCACGATCGTCTCGGCCTCGCGGCGGGCTCGCTCGCGCACGTCGCTCGCGGCTTGCTCCGCCGCGATCAGCGTCTGCGTCAGCAGGTGCTCCCGGCTGCGTAGCTCGGCGATCTGCTTCTCGAGCGCCTCGACCTTGTCGCCGAGCTCGCCGCGCTCGCGCCAGGTCGCCTCGAAGCTCTGAGCCACCTCCGCGATCAACTGCTCGACCGTCGCACGGTTGTAGCCAAAGAGGCTCCGTCCCACCTTCACGTGCCTCAACTCAACGGGTGTGTACGACATACGTCTCCTTCCGATCTAGTGGACTTGTCCCAGGAGTGCATCGATCAGCTTCTGCAGGACGATCAGCCCGAGGATGGCCGCGATCGGCGAAAGGTCGAGCGGGCCGACCATCGGGATGAACCGCCGCCAGAGGCTCAGATACGGGTTGACGACGTCGTGCAGGAAGCGCTGGATCGGGCTCAGCGAATACGGCAAGCGAAACCACGACAGGAGCACCCAGAGCAGGATCGCGAGCAGATAGACGTCGATGAAGACGTCGATGAACTGCTGCGCCGTGGTGACCGCGTCGAGGACCATCGCGGGCCGCTTTCGGTTTCGCTCGTGCTTTTCCTACGCTTGGTTGTAGAACCCGCCGCGCTCGAGCAGCTGCGCGCGTTGCTCCGCGCTCACCTCGACGTTTCGCGGGGTCAGCAGGAACACCTTGTCCGCCACCCGCTGCATCCCTCCGTCGAGAGCGTAGGTGAGCCCGCTCGCGAAGTCGATGAGCCGCTTGGAGAGCTCGGCGTCGGCGCTCTGAAGGTTCAGGATCACCGGGATCGAGTGCTTGAACTTGTCGGCGATCTGCTGCGCGTCGTTGAAGCTCCGCGGGAGCACGAGGTGGACGCGTACAGAGCCCGGGTTCGGGACGGCCGCCATGTGCCGCACCCCTCGCGAGCTGCCGCTGCTGCTCACCGGAGCGGCTCTCGGCGGCGGCGGCGCCACGGGCTCTTCGGACTCCGTCCAGTCGTCGTACCCTGACGAGCGCCGGCGAGGGGTGAGCCGCCGCACGTTGGGACGTTCCCGGTAGCTCTGCTCGAGCGACTCGCCCGGCTCGTAGATCTCGTCGTCCTCGTAGTAGTCCTCGTCCTCCTCGGCGATGCCGAAGTAGACGAGGGTCCGGTTCCAGAGGTCTCCGAAGCTCACGAGCGAGATGGTAAACCCCGGCGTTACCGGAAGAGCGCACTGCCGACCCGGATCATGGTCGCGCCCTCGGCGACCGCGATCGGATAGTCCTGCGTCGTGCCCATCGAGAGCTCGGGGAGACCATGCTCCGCGGCGAGGTCGTGAAGGCGCCGGAACCACGGCCGCGAGCTCTCCGGATCGTCGGTCCCGGGCGGCATCGTCGCGAGGCCTCGGACGTCATACCGCAGGAACTCGCCGATCTCGGACGGCTCCACGCCCGACTTCGATCTCTCCCCGGCGAGGCTCACCTGGAGGAGCGCCGGGATCTCGAGCCGGGTGGCGGCCGAGTGCGAGTCGAGCGAGTGCACGAGCTCGCAGATCCCGTTCACGCACCTTCACCTTGTTCGACTGGAGATGACCGATGAAGTGCCAGCGAAAGGCGTCGCCGTAGACGGCATGCTTCTCCTCGAGATCCTGGGCACGGTTCTCCCCCACCACCTCGATCCCCGCCTCGAGGAGAACGGACATCTCCTCCACGCTCACGTACTTCGTCGCGGCGACGATCGTGACGCCAGGCCCTACCTCGTCCCGGATCCGGGCGAGCCGTTCTCCGACCTCAGCCGGCGAGAGCACCGATGACCCCCTGGGCACCGCGGCGGGGCCCGCTGAAGCGGTGCGAGAAGAAGCGCTCGTGGTTGCAGCGAGTACACAGGTCGATCCGCTCGACCGACGCGACGCCGGCCTCGCGCAGTGCCCGGTCGGCTGCCGTCCACAGATCGAGCCGCCCGCCGTTGACGAGATCGGTGTCGAACAGCTCCGCCACCTCCGGGCCGACCTCGTAGCAGCACGGCCCGATCGCCGGCCCGACGATCGCCGCAGCGCCGCCGGCGCCAAGGGCGCCGACGGCCGCCCGCACGACTCCGGCGGCGAGGCCACGCCAACCGGCGTGGACGACGGCGAGCGCCGGCTGCCCGTCCGTCCGGGCGACTGCGATCGGGACGCAGTCGGCGGAGAGGGCGAGCAGCGGCAGCAACGGCTCGTCCGTCCAGAGCGCGTCCCCCACCTCGGTTGTCTCGCCGGGACGGGCGCGGTTCACCGTCGCCGTATGCCGCTGGCGATTCAGCGAAGCCGCGTCGAGTCGAGCCCGAGCGCCTCACAGGCAATGCGCCGGTTCTCGGCGATCCGGCCGGGGTCGTCCTCGCGGCTGCCGAGGTTCAGCGAGGCGAAGTCGCCGGCGCTGACCCCGCCTTCTCGCGTCGTGAACGCGACGAGGTACGGACCGGGCGCATCCCAGCGGATCATGCGTGGAGAAGCTGCTCGGCGCGCTCGAGGAGCATCGCGCGCTTGTTCAGGGCCGGCTGGTCGACGACCTCGCCCAGCAGGGTCTCGAGCGCCTTGCCGATTGCCGGTCCCGGCTCGAACCCGATGCCGATCAGGTCGTCGCCGTCGACTGCGAGGTCGGCGAGCCGGTGCGGGCTTCCCAGCTCGAGCTCGACGGTCTCGCGGAACACCGCCAGCCGTTCGAGCCTCTGGGCGACCGACTCGGTGAGATCGCGCCCCCGGAGGTCCGCGTGCCAGTGGTCGAGCAGGTCGAACGTGAGCCCGTCGCCGTAGCGGGCGAGCATCCGGCGGGCCTCGGCGGCATCGCCGTCGCCGAGAAGGAAGACGTGGTGCCGGACGATCCGGACGACCCGCTCGCGGAGGTCGTTCGGGTACCGCAGACGGCGGAGGATCCCGTTCGCGAGCTCGGCCCCGACCTCGGCGTGGTCGCCCGACCCGACGGGCTTGCCGAGATCGTGGAACAGCGTGGCCAGACGCACCCGAAGCGGCGTCCCCGCGTCGGCTGCGGCCTGGACGACCGAGAACGTGTGCGCGTCGACGCTCATCGCGTGGTCCCTCGACCCCGGGTCGAACCCGACCGCGGGGCCGAACTCCGGGATCAGGGCGAGGAGCACCCCCGTATCGCGTGCGAGCTCGAGCGCTTTCCGCGGGTCGCGGCCGAGCAGGAGCTTCGAGAGCTCGCCCATGCCGTCGGCTGCGAGCCCCCCACCCACCCGCTCGCCCGAGACGAGCGCGACCCCTTCTGCTCCCTCGTGCATCTGCGCGAGCGTGGCGTCGTCGGGATCGAGCTCGAGCTGGGAGACGAACCTGCAGCCCGCGGACGATCCGCAGGGGATCCTCGGCGAAGCTTCGCGGCGAGACCGTCCGCAGCACCCGTGCGCTCAGGTCGTCGCGGCCGCCGAACGGATCGACGACCACCCCGTCGGCCAGATGACGGGCCATCGCATTGATCGTGAAGTCGCGCCGGGCGAGATCGTCCTCCACGCCGGCGTCGGGGTCGACCACGATCTCGAACTCGTGGCGGCCCGGCCCCGTGGAGAGCTCGCGCCTCGGCGGCGCGAACTCGATCCCCGCCGGCGCGAGCGCCCTGATGACGCGGTCGCGCGGGTGGAGCCGCATCCCGACCGGCTTGCGCGCGACGAGCAGCTCCTCGACCCTGCCGTGGGGCTCGAGCGCCGCGCGCAGCCCGGCGGCGTCGACGCCGGGCACGAGGAAGTCGGCGTCCTTCGACGTCCGTCCGAGCAGCTCGTCTCGCACCGCGCCGCCGACGACGTAGGCGTCGAGCGCCGAGCGAGCGCACGTAATCCTCGATCTCCTTCACGCCCGTATTCCAGCACGGCCGCTCCCGGCCGCTCGTCGCCGTCGCGCTCAGGCGAGTGCGATCGCCTCGATCTCGACGAGCGCGCCCGCCGGTAGCCGGCCGACCTCTACGGTGGACCGGGCAGGCGGGGTGCCGCCGATCGAGCGGGCATACACCTCGTTCATCACCGTGAACTCGTCGAGGTTCGCGAGGAACACCGTCGTCTTCACGATCGCGTCGAGCGACGACCCGGCCGCCTCGAGGATCGCGCCGAGGTTCGCGAAGACGCGCTCGGTCTGGGGCCCGATGCCGCCCTCCACCACCTGTCCCGAGACGGGGTCGATCCCGAGCTGCCCGGCGACGAACACGAACCCGTTCGCGGAGATCGCCTGGTTGTACGGCGCGCCCTGGAACGGCGCCGGTGCCCGCTCGGTCCGGATCACCTGCTTCATGGAGCTCCTCCTTCCGGCGTGCGGCACGCCTGGCCGATGGCTGCGCCGAGCGCCTTGAAGATCGCGCTCAGCACGTTCTGTGGGTCCTTGCCCTCGAGGACGCGGATGTGGACGTTCAGGCCGGCGCCGGCGGCGAGCTCCTCGAGGAACACGGCGACGACGTCGCTGCGGAGGCCGCCCACGCCCGAGAAGTCCACGTTCGACGCGACGAGAGGCCGGTCGGAGACCTCGAGCACCGCGCCGGCGAGCGCCTCCCCCTCGGGCAGCCACGCGAACCCGTGGCCCGTGGCGGCCGGAGCGCGAAGGAGCGGCGCGATCCCTTCCCCCACGCCCCGGCCGGCCGCGGCGATCGCCCGATCGACCGCACCGGGGGCGACCTCGAGCGCAAGCCGGAGGCGCCCCGTCCGGGCAAGCTCGCCGACGAGATGGTCCAGCACGGTCAGGCCGGTCGAGACCGTCGAGCCCTCTCCGAGCGCGACGCCGACCGACACCTGTGCCTGTCCTACCGGGGTGCCCATCGCCGGAGGGTAACTCGAAGTCAGGTGCGACCGATGGAGGCGCCGAGCGAGCGGAGCCGTTCGTCGATCCGCTCGTAGCCGCGGTCGATCTGGCCGATGTTCCCGATCACGGAGGTTCCCTCCGCGCAGAGGGCGGCAATGATCATCGCCATCCCGGCGCGGATATCCGGGCTCTCGAGCCGTTCGCCGTGCAGCCGTGCCGGCCCGTTCACGACCGCGCGATGCGGGTCGCAGAGGATGATCCGCGCCCCCATGCGCTCGAGCTTGTCGACGAAGAACAGCCGGTTCTCGAACATCTTCTCGAAGATCAGGATCGTTCCCCGGGCCTGCGTTGCGACGGCCAGGGCGATCGAGGTGAGGTCGGCCGGGAACGCGGGCCAGGGGCCGTCCTCGATCTTCGGGATCTGATCGCCGAGATCGTCTCGGATCACGAGCTCCTGGCCCGGCGGCACCCGGACCGAGGTCTCGCCGAGCTCGACCGCGATCCCGAGCCGCTCGAACGCGTGCAGGATCGCGACGAAGTCGTTCGGCTCGATGTCGTCGATCGTCACGTCCCCACCGGTCATCGCCGCGAGGGCGATGAAGCTCGCCGCCTCGATGTGCTCCGGCCCGATCCGGTGATCGCCTCCCGACAGGCGATCGACGCCGTCGATCCGCAGGACGTTCGAGCCGATCCCGTCGATCCGCGCGCCCAGCGACACGAGGAACCGGCAGAGGTCCTGGACGTGCGGCTCGCACGCCGCGTTCACGAGGACCGTCTGCCCCTCGGCGAGGACCGCCGCCATGACGGCGTTCTCGGTGCCCATCACGCTCGCCTCGTCGAGGAAGATCCGCTTCCCTTGCAGCCGGTCGGCGCGAAGCTCGAACCGGCCGTCGATCCGGATCTCCGCCCCGAGCTGCTCGAACGCGTGGACATGGGTGTCCAGCCGGCGGCGGCCGATCATGTCGCCGCCGGGCGGCGCGAGCACCGCGCGCCCGAAGCGCGCGAGCAGCGGCCCGCCGAGGAGGAACGAGGCGCGAATGTGGTCCGAGAGCCCGGCATCGGCCTCGACCTTGTCGACCGAGGCGGCGTGCACGCGAACCTCGTTCTCGCCGGTCCAGTCGACCGAGGCGCCGAGATCGGTCAGAAGCGCGATCATCGTCGAGACGTCGCGGATCCGCGGCACGTTGCTGAGCACGACGGGCTCGTCGGTGAGCAGGCAGGCGGCAAGGATCGGAAGCGCGCCGTTCTTGTTCCCGGCCGCCCGGACCCGCCCGTTGAGCGGGCGACCCCCCTCGATCACGAACGATTCCACAGCGGCGTCTCTGACGACGGTGGTCGACAAGGCGGGCGGTATGGTACCCGTCGCCTTGGACCCCACCCGCGAACAGGCCTGGCAGACGCTCTGCGAGTACACCAAGGGTGAGGCTCTGCGCCGGCATGCGCTCGCCGTCGAGGCCTCGACGGCGTTCTACGCCCGGAAGCTCGGCGAGGACGAGGAGCAGTGGCGCGTGGCGGCGCTCCTGCACGACTTCGACTACGAGATGCACCCGACTCTCGACCAGCACCCTCAGGACGGCGCGCCGATCCTTCGCGAGCTCGGCTACCCCGAGGAGATCGTGGTCACGATCCTCTCGCACGCCGAGCATCTCGGCCTGCCGCGCGACACGCCGATGAAGAGGACCCTGTTTGCCTGCGACGAGCTCTCCGGGTTCGTCCACGCCTGCGGCCTCGTCCGCCCGACAGGCCTCGACGGGCTCGAGCCGAAGTCGGTGCGAAAGAAGCTCAAGCAGCCGTCGTTCGCAGCCGGCGTGCACCGCGACGAGGTCTACGCCGGGGCCGAGGGGCTCGGGATCGACCTCGACGAGCACATCGCGAACGTCGTCGCGGCGCTCCAGCCGATCGCCTCCGAGCTCGGGCTCCGCACCGCCGCGGACGGCTAGCCGCGCCGCGACGGGCTGCTTCCCCTATGCAGCGATGCGGCCTGCGAAATTCGCGTTGACCTGCGACCAGCGTTGAATAGTATCCCCGTGGATTACTAGCCCAACCGACGACTGGCGCTGCCGGCGATTGACGGCGGCCGGGGGGAGGCAAGAATGCACGGCAAGCGACTGTCACTCGTTTTCTCGGTACTGGCTCTCTGCACCACTGCGCTTGCAGGATGCGGAGGCAGCGGAAGCAGCACCAGCACCAGCACCTCGGCGAACGGCAAGCCGACGGGCTCGATCACGGTCTTCGCCGCCGCGTCGCTGACCTCGGCGTTCGAGGAGCTCGGCACAGCGTTCATGTCCGCGAATCCCGGCACGACGGTCGGGTTCAACTTCGCGGGGTCGAACACGCTCGCAGAGCAGATCAACCAGGGGGCGCCGGTCGACGTGTTCGCCTCGGCCGATCCCAAGAACATGGACGACGTCAAGAGCGACATGAACGACCCGATGACGTTTGCGACGAACAAGGTGACGGTGATGCTGCCGGCGAAGAACCCCGCCAAGCATCAAGACGCTCAAGGATCTCGCGAACAAGGGCGTGACCATCGCCGTGGCGGATCCGTCAGTGCCGATCGGCGGGTACACCCTCGACGTCCTCGAGCAAGATGGGCAAGTCCTCCGAGTACGGGCCCTCCTACGAGGCAGCCGTGAAGGGGAACTTCGTCACCCAGGAGACGAGCGTCAGCGGGATCGTGCAGAAGGTGCTGCTCGCCGAGGTGGACGCCGGCTATGTGTATGTCTCCGAGCGGTCGCCAAGGGCGAAGAGGTGTCGTCGATCGAGATCCCGGACGAGTTCAACGTCACGGCCGACTACCCGATGGCCACGGCCAAGGCGACCGCCAACGAGCCGCTCGCCGACGCATGGGTGAAGTACGTTCTGTCGCCGGAGGGCCAGACGATCC
Source organism: uncultured Actinomycetota bacterium (assembly GCA_963723405.1). Lineage (GTDB taxonomy): Bacteria > Actinomycetota > Thermoleophilia > Gaiellales > Gaiellaceae > PALSA-600. The sequence continues at coordinate 210,185 of CAVRQF010000001.1, forward strand.
TCCAGAAGTACGGCTTCTCGTCTCCGTAGTCCCTCAGGCAGAAGGGAGCAAATCCAGTGAGTCACGCTCACCCCGAAGCACTCGGGGGCGGTGCTGCTCGCCCTGCGAGCGGCGCGTCTCCGGTCAAGCGGCGGCCCAAGGCCGGCGGAGCCTGGAAGGGGTGGGTGACCGTCGGGTCGCTCGCCCTCCTGTCGACCGTGTTCTTCCTCTACCTGCTCGTCCCGATCGTGGCGCTGGTCTTCCATGCGCCTCCATCGGAGATCTGGGCGCAGATGAAGCAGCCGGACGTGATCCAGGCACTGAAGCTGAGCTTCTTCACCACGCGCGATCAGCACGGTTCTCGCGGTCGTCTTCGGCCTGCCCGCAGCGATCGTGCTCGCGAAGGGCACGTTCCCGGGGCACCGTCTCCTCGAGACGCTCGCGACCCTGCCGACGGTGCTCCCTCCCACGGTCGCCGGGCTCGCGCTCCTGCTCGCGTATGGGCGTTCGGGGCTCGTCGGCCAGTACCTCTGCGACCTACGGCATCCGGATCCCGTTCACGACGACGGCAGTCGTGATGGCCCAGCTCTTCGTCGCCGCGCCGTTCTTCGTGAACACTGCGCGGGCAGGGCTCGAGCAGCTGCAAGGGCGGTACGAGACCGCGGCCTACACGCTCCGTGCGTCGAGGTTCCAGGCGTTCCGGAGCGTCGTGCTCCCGCTCACGAGCCCGGTGCTGCTGACGGCGGTCGGGCTCGCCTGGGCGCGGGCGCTCGGCGAGTTCGGCGCGACGATCACGTTCGCCGGCAACTTCCCCGGGGTCACGCAGACGTTGCCGATCGCCGTCTACATCTCGTCGCAGTCCGACTTCGACAAGTCGATCGCGATCTCCGTGATCCTGCTCGCCGTCTCGTTCGCCGTGCTCACGACACTCGGCTCTGACCAGCGGCCTGGCTGCTCCGGCGCTGGAAGATCTGACGCATGCTCGACGCCCGGTTCACCGCAACGCTCGGCTCCTTCCACATCGAGCTGGAGTTCGGCTCCGGGCCGGGTGAGACGACGGTACTGCTCGGGGAGAGCGGCTCGGGAAAGAGCACCGTGCTCAGGTTCCTCTCCGGGCTGCTGCCGCTCGAGAAGGGGTGGCTCGTGATCGACGACGAGCTCTACGTCGACACGGACGCGAAGTTCAGCATCCCGGCCCAGGAGCGACCGATCGGCTACGTGTTCCAGGACTACGTGCTCTTCCCGCACCTCTCGGTGTTCGACAACGTCGCGTTCGGGCTCCGCATGCAGAGCACGAGCGACCGAGAAGGTCGAGCAGCGCGTCGCCGAGGCGCTCGAGCAGGTGCACCTCGTCGGCTACGACGATCGCCATCCGAAGGAGCTCTCCGGCGGGCAGCAGCAGCGGGTCGCAATCGCGAGGGCACTCGCGCTGCAGCCGCAGTTGCTGCTGCTCGACGAGTCCCTGTCGGCGCTCGACATCCAGACGCGCAACGAGGTCGCCCTGGAACTGCGAGAGATCCTGATGCGGCTGAAGCTGACGACGGTGATGGTCTCGCACGAGTACGACGACGCGCTGAACTTCGCCGACCACATCATCGTGCTGGAGAACGGGTCGGTGATCCAGCGCGGCGCGCACGCCGACCTCCTCCGGCATCCACACTCCTCCTACATCGCCGAGATGGTCGGCGTGAACCGGCTTCCATGCCGGGTCGACTCCGCCGCCGGGCCCGCCGTCCCCTGTCGAGTCTCCTTGCTCGCGGAGGACGGGCCGGCGGTCGAGATCGACGCGATTGCGGCGGACACGGTCGGCAAGGGGACGACGGCGAAGGTGGTCCTCCACCCTCGCCGGATCTCGCTCCATGCGCGGGCTCCGGGCAGGGCTGTGAACGTGGTCCCGTGCGAGATCCTGCAGGCCGCTCCGGTGAGCGCAGAGCTTGCGCCGGGAGGGGGTATCCGCGGCTTGATACGGGTGATCCTCGTGCCCGGAATCCGGGGTGCCGCCGTTGCGTGCCGAGGTCGCGGTCGACGGATCCGGGCACCCCCGGCTCGAAGAGGGAGCGAAGGTCTACGCCTCCTTCGCCGCGGAGGATGCCCACGTCTTCCGCGGACGCTGACCGCCGAGCGGAGCTGCGAGCCCGATGCCGATCTGACTACGGAAATTCCTACCTGTACCATCGATGAGAGATGGCGCGGCGGATCCTGTTGAACGGAGCGTGCGGCGTCGGCAAACGGTCGATCGGAACCCTGCTCGAGCTCGAGCACGGGTTCCGGAACCTCCACGTCGACGGCACTCCCTCGCCTCGGCTCAAGTCGAGCCTCCTGCTCGAGATCTTCGCGGCCGCGCGCTCCGACGAGGACGTCGTCATCGTCTGGTCCGGCGTCTGTCCGTCCGAGTGGATCGAGCTGCTCCACGGCCTCCAGTTCGAGTGGTGCTGGCTCGACGCGGACAGGGGCGCAAGCCGCCCAGCGGGCGTCGAGCGCCCGGGCTTCGGGACGATCCCTCCGCCGCGCGCAGTCGACCCGTTCGACGGCGACGGCGCGTTCGCGTCGCTCGCCGACGTGGTCGCCGGGCTAGAGGCTTGAGCCTCTAATCCTTCGGGCGAAGCTCGACCACGGCCTCGACGGGAGCGTGATCGGAGAGGAGCCTGCCGTTCAGCGTCCGGCGCTCGTCGGGCCAGGCGCGCGACCGACGTCGCGATCGCCCGGCGGAACAGGAACTGGTCGATCCCGGGCCCCGCTTGCCGCCAGCGCGACTCCCGGGGCGCGTTGACGAGCTCCTGGACGGCCGAGGACGCCTCGGCGGTGACGTTGAAGTCGCCCCCGACGATGAGCGCTCTCCTCGAGCTCGGAGCACCGGATGACGAAGTTGAGGCCCCGGCGGAGCTCGGCGTCGGCAAGCCGCGTGTCGGGCAGATGGCTCGCGTGGACGTTTGCTGCGAGAAATCGCCGCCGGTCGGGCAGCTCGTACTGGACGAGGTGGAGGACCCGCCGCTCCTTCTCCCACCGCACCATCTGCTTGGGCGTGAGGCCGAACGCTCGCCCGCGCTCCTCGCAGAACGGGTTCGTGTTGAGGGTGATGGACTTGTCCTCGCGAATCGTCGCCTCGCGCGGGAACAGGATCACGTTGCCCTGCCCGGCGAATCCGGAGCGGGTGATGCCGTGATGGGGCGAGGTGAGCCCCCGGCCGGCCCCGGCCGGGATCGGGAGCGGCCCGAGCCTCGGGCGCCGCGCCTGCACCCAGACCGAGCTCATTCCGGCCCACTGGCCGATCAGCGGCAGCGCCCAGGCCGGCACCTCCTGGAGACACACGATGTCCGGGCGATCGGCAGTGATCAGCTCGACCATCTTCCTGAGATAGGCCCTGCGCCCGGGCGGGCTGGTGTTGCCGTGGAAGAGATTCCAGGTGCGGACGATCACCGACGCTCTACTCTAGGCCACCGATGCGCGTCGTCATCGCCGATCCGCCTGCGTACACGCCGTGGTACGACCACGAGCTCGCGGAGGCGCTGGCGCGGGGCGGTGCGGACGTCGAGCTCGCGACATCCCGGTTCCGGTTCGCCGATCTGCCTCCGGCGCAGGGCTACCGGCGGGTGGAGCGCTTCTACCCGCTCTCGTCCCGGCTGTTTCGCCGCTCACGCGCCCGGCTGCCGCTGAAGGCGACCGAGCATCTGGGCGTCGCCGCGTCGCTGGCGCGGATCGATGCGGACGTGCTGCACCTGCAGTGGCTCGCGCTGCCGCAGATCGACGTCCGGATCCCTTTCCGTTCGCCGACCGTGTTCACCGCGCACGACCTCCTGCCGCGGCGGACGGCCGACAAGCGCGAGCTCTGGTCGCGGCTGCTGCACCGGTTCGACCGCGTCATCGTTCACACCGAACGCGGCCGGGAGGCGCTGCGCGAGCTCGGGCTCGAGCCTGTCGTGATCTCCCACCCCGTGTACCCGAGCAAGGCCGTGTGCTCCGACGACGGCGCAGACGATCCTCGCGCTCGGCGTGATCCGGCCTTACAAGGGGCTCGCCGACGCGGTCGAGGTGGTGCAGCGGCTGCCCGAGGCGCGGCTCCTCGTCGCGGGCGACCCTGCGATGGAGCTCGGCGATCTTCGCGACGCGCCGCGCACGGAGTGGCGGCTCGGCTACCTGACGCCGCTCGAGCTCGACCGGGCGCTGTCGGCGGCGACGATCGCGATCTTCCCCTACCGCGCCGAGCTCGACCAGTCGGGCGCGCTTCTGCAGGCGCTCGGCGCCGGCATCCCTGCGGTCGCCTACGACGTCGGCGGGCTCGCCGAGCCGATCTCGCGGTACGGAGCCGGCCGGGTCGTGCGGCCGGGGACGTCGAGGCGCTGACGCGAGGCGGCGCAGCGAGCTGCTCGGCGACGCCGCGGCGCTCCAGGCGGCTCGCCAGGGGGCCGAGCGGGCGCGGGCGGAGCTCACCTGGGACGCCGCTGCTCTCAGGCACCTCGAGCTGTACCGTGAGCTCGCGTGATCTTTCGTCGCGGGCGCTTCTCGGAGGTGATCGGCCGTCAGCTCGACCTGTTCGAGCTCGATCACGGCGACGTGATCAAGGAGGCTGCGGGAAGCTCGCGGCCTACAACAGGGCCGACCGCGACGAGGCCGAGGAGCTCTACGGCGACTTCGTCGACGTGGTCGAGACCGGCACCGAGCTCCTCGCCGACATCCGCGACTCGTTCTCGGGCACCCTCCCCGAAGGGACCGACGAGCTGTACGAGACCGAGTTCAACCGCGCGGTCGCGCGGCGCTGGAAGGCCTTCGCGCTCGAGATCGAGAACCGCTGAGCCGCGCGGGCCGGCGACACGCCCGTTTGCTCTTCACCCAGCGCGGGAACCAGAGCCATCGTGACCAAAGTTCTCGTAGTGACGACAGCCCCGGTTGCTCCGGACGAGATCAGCTCGCCGATCGAGAGCCGCTTCGGCGAGGACGCGGAGTTCAGGGTGATTCCGCTCTTCGCGGAACCGGCCCGGGCGGCGAAACGAGCGTGGCGGATCCTGCCGGCACGATCGACCAGGCTCAGCGTCGCTACGGCGCAGACCAGGTCGTCGTCGTGACGCGCGTCTCCGACGAGGCCTCGTGGGTCGGGAGCGGCGCCGTCGACTCGGCGCGGGAGCGGCTGCACGTCCCGCTCACGCATCTCCTCGTGGCCTGACCCCGGAGCCGCCCGGCCTCTAACGATGCCCGAAGTGGTGCGCGGCGGGAAGGGCGGCGCGGACCTCGGCGTCGTTCGCGGCCCGGCGGGCGAGCGGGCCGAGGCTCTCGAGCTCGTCGACGAGGACGTTCTCGTTGCGGCCGACCCGCTCGAAGCGGCCGCGGGCGAGGAGGAGCGGCTCGCCGCGAACGATCGCCCGGTGCGCCTCGTAGACCGGCGGCGGGATGATCAGGTTCATCTGTCCGTGCTCGTCCTCGAGGAGCATGAAGACGATGCCGTTGGCGGTCGAGGGACGCTGGCGGGCGACGGCGAGACCGGCGACCTCGATCCTCGCGCCGTGCGGGACGTCGCCGAGCTCGTTACTTGCGTTGCAAGCGGGTGGGAGGGGCGGACGGAGAAGGGCGAGCGGGTGCAGGCCGACCGAGATGCCGGTGTGGCGGTAGTCGGCGAGCATGTGCTCCCAGTCGGTCTGCGGACGCAGCGCCGGGATCTCGGCGGTCGGCTCGAGCGGGAGGGCGAGCTGGCGGGCTCCGCCGGCGGCGGCTCTCGCCGCGGGGCGTGACGCCGAGCCGCCAGAGGAGCTCGCGCCTCGGCCCCCACTCGTCGCAGGCGCCGGCGGCGACGAGCGCCTCGAGCGCGCCCTTGCCGGCCGCGGCTCGGCGGGCGAGGTCGGCAACTCCCGTGAAGGGCTGGTCGGCGACGAGCGCGTCGCGTCCGACTCGCCGACGGAGCGGACGTAGCCGAGGCCGACGCGGACGGCGCCCTCCTCGACGGTGCAGCGGGCATCGCTCAGGTTCATGTGCGGCGGGCGCACCTCGACCCCGCGGCGCTGCGCGTCGCGGACGAGCGAGGACGGCGGGTAGAAGCCCATCGGCTGGGCGTTCAGGAGCGAGCAGAGGAACTCGGCCGGGTAGTAGCGCCGAAGCCACGCCGACTGGTAGGCGAGGAGCCCGAACGCGGCGGCGTGCGACTTCGGGAACCCGAAGCCCGAGAAGCCGACGAGCTTGTCGTAGATCACGTGCGCGGTCACCTCGTCGATCCCGTTGCCGAGGCAGCCCTCGACGAAGCGGGGCCGGAACGCCTCGATCGCCTCCTCGGTGCGCTTGCGGCTCATCGCGCGGCGCAGGCCCTCGGCCTCCCCCACGCTGAAGCGCGCGGCGGCCATGGCGACGTCGAGCACCTGGTCCTGGAACACGACGGCGCCGAGGCTCTCGCGGAGCGGCTCGCGGATCGACTCGTGCTCGACCGGGTAGACGTAGCTCGGGTCGTCACGGAGGCGCTGCCGGCGCTCGATGTAGGGGTGGACGGACTTCCCCTGGATCGGGCCGGGACGGACGAGCGCGACCTGGATGGTGAGGTCGTCGAGGTTCTCGGGCTTCGTGCGGAGCAGGCTCTGCATCTGGGCCCGGCTCTCGATCTGGAAGAGGCCGACGGTGTCGGCGGCCTGGATCTCGGAGTAGACGCCGGGGTCGTCGAGGGGGATGCGCGAGAGGTCGATCGGCTCGTGGTGGAGACGCGCGATCAGGTCGACGGACTCCTCGACCGCGGAGAGCATCCCGAGGCCGAGCAGGTCGATCTTGAGGAAGCCGGCGTCGGCGCAGGAGTCCTTGTCCCACTGGCAGATCTGGCGGCCGGCCATCGCGGCGGGCTGAACCGGGACGAGGTCGATCAGCGGGCGGGTGGAGATCACCATCCCGCCCGGGTGCTGGGAGAGGTGGCGCGGGAGGCCGGCGATCTCGTGGGTGAGCTCTCTGAAGGCGGCCCAACGGGGCCCGAATGGTCGCCGGGGATGCCGTCGAGCTCGCCGGCGACGCCGGTCGCGTGCCAGCCGTCGGTGACGCGGGCGAGCCGCTCGAGCTCGGCGAACGGGAGCCCGAGCGCCTTGCCGACGTCGCGGATCGCGCCGCGGCTTCGGTAGGTCGAGAAGGTGGCGACGAGCGCTGCGTGGCTTCGGCCGTAGCGCTCGGTGACGGCGACGATCAGCTTCTCGCGGATGTCGCGCGGGAAGTCGAGGTCGATGTCGGGGACGGAGACGAGCTCGTCGTTCAGGAACCGGCCGAGCGAGAGGTTGGCCTCGACCGGGTCGACGTGGGAGAGGCCGGTGAGGTAGCAGACGATCGAGCCGACGCTCGAGCCTCTCCCCCGCCCCGGCGGCAGCGCGTTGCGGGGCGAGCCGGCGCCGCGCACCTCGAGCGCGCAGGCCCGGGCGAGCTCGAGCACCTCCCAGTGGAGCAGGAAGAAGCCGGCGAGGCCGAGGCGCGCGATCAGTGCGAGCTCGGTGTCGAGCCGGTCGTGGGCGAGCCGCTTGTGGCCGTTCGCGCCCGCATAGCGCTCGGCGAACGCGCTCTCGCAGAGGGCTCGGAGCTGGGCGTCGGCGGGGTCGGGGCCGTCGGAGAAGTCGGGGTAGCGGTAGCCGAGCTCGCCCGTCAGGTCGAAGGTGCAGCGGTCGGCGACCTCGCGAGTGCGGGCCGCTGCGTCGCGCGGGGAGCCGCTCGGCGGCCTCCTGCGGGAGGCAGGAGCACCGACTCGTGGTTGCCGCGCCGCTCGCGCTCGCAGCCGTCGAGCGAGGTGCGGTTGCGGATCGCGACGAGGGCATCCTGGAGCCGCAGCGCGGCGCTCGTGGTGGGAGTGGACGTCGCCGGTGGCGACGGTCGGCACGCCGAGCGTGGCCGCGAGCTCCTCGAGGGCGGCGTTCCGGCGGGCGTCGCCGCGCTCGTACGGGCGCTGCAGCTCGACGTAGAACGCGCCCGGGAACGCCTCGGCGAGCCGTGCCGCGGCGTTCGGGTCGGCGACGGCGAGCCCGTGGCGGGCGCAGCCGGAGAGGCAGACGAGCCCCTCGGCGTGCTCGGCGACGAACGCCGCGGTGGTCGCTGCGGGGAGCAGCTCGCGCTCACGCCCCTCGACGCGGGTGCGCGCGTGGGCGTCGGTGAGGATCCGGCAGAGGTTCTCGTAGCCGCGCCGCGTCTCGCAGAGGAGCGTGATGTGCGCGCCGTCCTCGAGGGTGACCTCGGCGCCGGTGATCGCCCGGAGCCCGAGGTGCTTGGCGGCGTGGGCGAACTCGAGCGAGCCGTAGACGCCGTCGTGGTCGGTCAGCGCGAGCGCGTCGTAGCCGAGCTCGGCGGCTCTTGCCGCGAGCTCTTCGGGCAGCGACGCACCGTCGAGGAAGGAGTACGCCGAATGGGCGTGCAGCTCGACATAGCTCACAGACGCCCGCTAGCCAAATCGATCGCAGCATCGATGTCGCGCCATTCATGCCCGCTGGGTGAACCAGATGCCGCTGTCGCAGTCGCGGTAGACGACGGCGTTCTCGCCGGTCTCGAGGACGAGGTCGAAGTAGCGGCGGTCGACGGGCTCGTCGGTCCACCAACGGTCGACGATCCGCCATTCCTCGCGGACGGTGGCGACGCCTTGCCGGTTGACGCGGTGCGGGATGCCGTCGCCGTGCGCCTCGACGAGCGCCGGGCGGGGCTGCGTTCAGTCGTCGCGGGGAACGAGCAGGGCGCGTGCTTCCGGTATGCGCGACCACGGTGCCACCTCCACCACCATCGAGACTCCACCCGCGCCGACGGCTGCTCTCACCTGGCGCAGGCCCTGCTTCAGCCTCCCTTTCATCACGTCTCCTTCGGCCCGGACGAGCTCGAGCTGCTCTCCCTCGCTCCCGGCGAGCTCGGTCGCCTCGAGCCGGAGCTTGAGCACGGGCGCGGGCAGCTCGGCGAGCTTCGGGCCGAGCGCGAGCCGGAGCCGCTCGGGGTCGGCGGTCGGCTCGCGGAGGGTGACCGTCCGGCGCCACGAGGCGCCGCCGACGAGCCTCGCCCAGAGGGCGAGCTTTCGCGGCGGGCGCCCCGCGCGTTCCGGTCGGGCGAGCAGGCCGTCGATGAGGACGCCGAGCCCTCGCCGGAGCGTCAGCTCTTGGCCGACTGCATCCGGGAACTCCAGCGTCTCGACGAGCCGGGCAGGCGGCTGTCGAGGCGACACCCGTCCGTCCTGCTCGCCTCTCGCCAGGCTCCAGGCGCGCCGGCCGTCCGGCCCCAGTCGTTCGGCGACGGCGCCACCCGGCAGCCCGGCAAGCTGTCCGATCGTTCTCACTCCGAGCTCTTCGAGCTCCTCGTAGCGCTCCCGCTCGAGCGGGAGCAAGGTCAGCGGCAGCGGGGCGAGGAACCTCCGCGTGCGGTCGTCGGAGACGATCAGCGCCTGCCCCGGCCGCGCCACGTTCGCCGCCGCGAGCGCCGCGAACCGCCGCTCGGCCGCCCCCGCCCGGGCGTCCCACGCAGGCCCGACGGCCGCGAGCGCCCGCTTGAGCGCCGGCTCGAGCCCGCCGTAGAGCCGCTCGACGCCCTTCGTGTCGAAGAGCGCCGTGCCCGGCTCGGCCGGCTCGACCGCGAACCCCGCGTTCTCGAGCCCGCGCAGCACCTCTTCCCAGGCCTGCTCCACCCCGGCCGGGTCCTGCTCGACGAGGACGAGCGCCGGGCAGGTCGCAAGCGCCTCCCCGAGCCGCATCCCCGGCTTCACGCCCTTCGCCTGCGCCGCCTGCGTCACGGAGCCGATCAGCGGCTCGGTTCCCGGCAGCGGCGCGAGCGCTGCCGGCTCGGCCTCGAGCCCCGGCCGCAGCCGCAGAGCCGCCCGAAGGTCGAACGCCGGGATGACGATGGCTGCGATCACGGAACGTATGTTCTATACGAACACACGTTCGGTGTCAAGTGCAATCCTCGTGCCAGCCGGTCTCCGGGTCGAACTCGAAGAGGATCGAGTACGGGTGCGACTCGAGATAGCTCTCGAAGAGCTCGTCATAGGCGCGGCGATGCTCGTCGGCGCGCCTGAGCTTCGCCCGGACGCCGGCGAGATCGGCCACGACGGAATAACCTAGCCTTCCGTGAACGTCGGAGGGCCACGGTGACGAGCAGCTCTTCCGCACCGACATCGACTACTACGACGGGCCGCGCCGAGGGGATCGCAAGCGTCAACGGCGTCTCGCTCGACGAGGCGCGGCTCGATCTCGCCCGCCGGCACGGCTTCGCGAGCTGGGGCGAGCTCGAGGGCCGCGTCGCCGCGATCCGCGACGGGACGGAGCGGGCGCGCGCCGTTCATGCTCGCCTACGAGGCGCTCGAGGCCGGGACACGCCGCGGCTCGTCGAGCTTCTCGACGCCCATCCCGACCTCGTCCGCGCCCGTGGCACGAACGGGAACGACCTCCTCGGGATGGCGGCCTCGAGCACGTCCAGCTGCTGCTCGAGCGCGGAGCCGACCCGAACCGTGGCAACGACTACGGCTGGACGAAGCTCCACCAGGCCGGTTACGCGAACCACCGCGAGCTGGCCGAGACCATGCTCGCCGCCGGCGGCCGGCTCGATCTCTCGGCCCGCGGCGACGGGGGCACGCCCCTGATCGCAGCGCTCTTCTGGGGGCACCGCGAGGTGGTCGCCCTGCTCGGCCTCGAGCCGCGGAACCTCCGGGTCGCCGCCGGGCTCGGGCTGCCCGGGCTGATCGGCGAGCTCGCCGGGACGCCGCAGGCGGGCGCCCACCGCGCCTTCTACCGGCCCCACGGCGGCTTCCCGGCGTGGCAGCCCTCCGACGACCCGCAGGAGGTGCTCGACGAGGCGCTCGTCTGGGCGGCGAAGAGCGACCGCGTCGAGGTGCTCGAGCTCCTCGTCGGGCTCGGCGCCCGCATCGACGCCGACCCCTACCGCGGCACGCCGCTCATCTGGGCCGCGGCGAACGGGCGCGTCGACTCGATCCAGGAGCTCGTACGAGCTCGGCGCCGACGTGAATCAGCGGGCCAGCTTCGGCGGCCCCGACCACGGCGAGGGCGTCACCGCCCTCCATCTCGCCGCTCAGGCGGGTCGCCGAGGAGCCGTCGAGGCGCTGCTCGAGCTCGGCGCCGACGCGACGGTCCGCGACTCGCTCCACGACGGCACGCCGGCCGGCTGGGCGAGTTCGGCGGGCACGCCGAGCTCGCGGAGCTGCTCGGGTTAGGAGAGGCTTCCGAGCGCGCCGGCCGAGCGCCACGGCGGCGGCGAGCAGCAGCGCCGCCGCGGCCGCGAACCAGGCGCCGATGTCGCGCGTCTTCGTGCCGTGGCCGATGCTGCTGCCGACACGGCGGTAGAAGGCCGTCGAGATCCTTCGTGTCCTTCGCGGTCGCAGTGGCTCCGCCCGTCTCCTTGGCGATGCGCCGCATCAGCCGAGGCGCCGGAGCGACGCGCGGCGCGAACGGCCCGTAGCCGAGGATGCCGTGCGGCGTCCCGAGCGCGACCGTATCGACGGGGATCCCGGCCGCGTGCGCGAGCGCGGCTGCCTGGAGCGGCTGGATCCGGCCCTGGTTCTGCTTGCCGTCGGAGAGCAGGATGATCGCCGCGGGCAGGCTGCCGGCCGGGCTGCGGCGACAACGCCGTCGCGTGCGAGCGAGCTCTTTCGTCAGCCGGACGGCGCGTCGCGAGCCCGGCCCCGAGCGCGGTGCCCGAATCGGGGACGAGGAGCCCGAGGGTCTCGGAGATCCGCGCATGGTCGGCGGTCGGCGCCGCGAGCACCTCCGGGTCGTCGCTGAACTGCACGAGCCCGACCTTGAACCCGGCCGGCAGCCTCTCGACGAAGCCGCGCATCGCGGAGACGGCCGCGTCGAGCCGCGTCGGCTCGACGTCGCGCGCGCTCATCGAGCCGGAGACGTCGACGAGGAGCACGATCGTCGCGTTGTCGACGCGCACCGGCAGCCGGGCCTGCGGGCGCGCCGCGGCGGTCGCCGCGGCGACGAGCGCGAGCAGGAGCAGCGCGGCGGGAACGAGCCGGCTGCGCGGCCGTCGGCGCGGGCCGAGGCCGTCTCGAGCACGGCGAGGTTCGTGAACGCGATCGGCGCTCCGGCCCCGGCGGGACGAGCAGGCGCGCCGCCGACGATCGCCGCCGGGACGGCGAGCAGACACGACCAGGGCGAGCGGCGCGCCGAGGCTCATCTCCTCTCAGAGTGTGCGCCTCTCCGGACGGAACCGCAACGGCCGCTCAGGCCAGGATCTCGGCCGCCGGGCCGTCCATGCGGACGAAGCGCGGCACCGTGTCGAGCAGGTTCTCCTGCGCGCACCAGGCGATGTCGGCCTCGAGCCCGGGCGGCCCGTAGGTGCGCGCGTCGAAGGCCTCCTGTGCCGTCGGGAAGGACGCAGCGATGAGCTCGGCGGCGCGGGCCGCGTCGGTGCGGTCGCCCGGCAGCTCGGCGACGATGCGGCCGGCGCAGTAGGCGTCGTCGAGCGCGAACTGTGCCTTTGAAACCCGCGCAGTAGACGACGACATCCCCGTCAGAGCCCGCCGCTTCGACAACGGCCGACAGGTTGAGCAGCGAGCCGATGAGCACCGTCTCGCAGCGCGCGGCCGCCGAGAGGATCGACGAGGTGCCGTTCGTCGTCGAGAGGATCAGCGTCGGCGCCTTCGCGCCCTGCGCGAACTCGCGCGGCGACGCGCCGACGTCGAAGCCCTCGACGACGACGCCGTTCCGCTCGCCGCCGACGACGGCCTGGTCTCCGAGCGCGGCGCGCAGCTCGTTCGCCTCCTCGATCTCGCGGCAGCAGAGGACCCGCTCGTAGCCGGATGCGAGGGCCTGCGCGATCGAGGAGCTCGCCCGGATGACGTCGACGACGATCCCGACCCGAGCGGCGGCCTCGTCGTGCGGTGTGAACGCGACATGAACAGGCACCCCGATACGCTAGTTCGGTGGAGGCCGGGACGCAGCCGCGCTACTGCTACCGGCATCCCGACCGCGAGACCGGGCTCTCGTGCTCGGAATGCGGGCGCCCATCTGCTACGAGTGCATGACGCCGGCCCCGGTCGGGCTGCGCTGCCCCGAGCACTCGGGAAAGCCGCAGGGTGTCCGGAAGGCGACCGTCGCGGCCGAGCGCGTCGTCGACGAAGGGCGGGACGCGCCCCTACCCGGTGACGATGGTGCTGATCGCGATCAACGTCGCGCGTCCTCCTGCTCGAGCTCGCGATCGGCGGCTCGGCAAGCGGCACGGACAACACGATCTTCTACAAGGGCTCCCTCTTCGCGCACGGGTACTTCGACGGCGTCACCGGGCGTCGCCGACGGCGGCTGGTGGCGCCTCGTCACCTCGGCGTTCCTGCACGCGGGGCCGATCCACCTGGCCCTGAACATGCTCGGCGCTCTACTGGTTCGGCCGGGTGCTCGAGCAGCGTGCATCGGCAGCCTGCGGTTCGCGCTGCTCTACGCCGCCTCCGGGCTGGCGGGCGCGGCCGGGGCGCTCTATCTCAGCCCGAACGTGCCGACGGTCGGCGCGTCGGGCGCGATCTTCGGCATCCTCGGCGCGCTGCTCGTGCTCGAGCGCCGGGGCGCGATCCAGAGCGGCGGGCAGATCCTCGCCCTGATCGTGCTGAACCTCGATCCTCTCGGTGTCGCTGTCGGGGATCTCGATCGGCGGCCACATCGGCGGCCTGATCGGCGGCGTCGTCGTGATGCTCCTCTACACCCAGTTCCGCCGCTCGACCCCAGCCTGCGTCGCCGCCGCGGTCGGCGTCGGAGCGGCGGCTGTGATCTTCGCCTACGCGGTGATCTGACGGAACTGCGTCAGGGGGCTCTCAGTCGCCCCACCAGTCGTCGTCGGCGTGGACGCCGTCGCCGCCCTCGGGCCGGTCGGAGCCGATCGCGAGCAGCTCGAGCCCGTCGGGGCCTGCGCTGAAGCCCCGGAAGGTGGCCGGCGCCACCCGGACGACATCCCACTGGCGGACGTCGATGCACCTCGTCGTCCAGCTTGACCGTGCCAGAGCCGCCGAGCACGAGGTACACCTCCTCCTGCTCCCGGTGGGCGTGGCCGCGCTTGCTCCGGCGATCCGGGGCGTACTTGACGTAGCTCACGCCGATGTGGTCGGAGCCGGTCGCGCCTCTGGCGAAGCGCGCCTCGAGCGTGGGGCCGTCCTCGGTCGCGCGGTCCTCGACGTCCTTCAGGTTGACGATCGTGTAGCCGGACACTTTCTTCCTCCTCGCGTCGTGTTATGCCGTCGGGGACAACGTCACGTGCCGCCGAGGGATTCCGGCCCGCTTTGGAAAGCCGTCCGAGCAAGCCCGCCCTGGCCCCACGGCAGCTCCGGCCGGCACGGGATCTGCCCGTCAGCGTCGGCCGCCGAAGTCCCAATCGTGGACCTCGACGTCGACGAAGCCCTCGAGCCCGATCCTCTCGTCGCCCAGCACCCGATCGGCGGCTTCGCGATCGGGCGCCTGGAGGGCAAGCGCGATTCCGTCCGGTCGAGTTCCATCGAGTGTGGTGAGTGCTCCGAACAGGATGAGCGTTCGGTCGAGCTCTGCAGGAGGAGCCTCCACCGGCGAGGCGGCACTGGAACGACCGATGATGAGAAAGCGTGGCTCCGGTCCACCAGAGAACTCCCACATCGTGCGTCCGAGCAGGTTGTCGAAACGCCAGATCAGGTGCTCCCGATAGACGCCTGCACGATTGTTCGGTTCGAGCGCGACGAACTCGCACGCCGCTTCGACACCCGGCAGCGTGAGGACGTGGAGACTTCCGGTCGCGGTTTCGCGGTCGGTGTCGAGCGTCGGCCCGCGGGCGATCATCGACGACGCGAACCTGTCCATATATGACCAGTGCTCCTCCAGCAGTTGCCGGTCGTCGCGGAGCTCTGTCGAGTCCTCTGCGTCTCGGCTGTACACGAAGAAGTCCAACGTCGGCGGAAGCCTAAACCGAGGTCGAGGCGCCGGCGGATTCGCGACCTTCGGGGTTAGGTCGCGGGAGCGAAAGGGTCCCGCCGCGGCACGCGCATCAACTGCTCGAGCCGACGTCTGTCGGCGGCGCTCCGCTGGGGCGCGTGGGTTGGTGCCGGTGTGTACGCGGCGACCTGGGCGATCGCGGCCGGTGCGGTTCGGAAGCTTGCGTACGTTGCCGGGTCGGGGGCGGAGCGCTGCGTGAGCCCGAGCGTGAGGCTGATCGCGATTGCCCCGACAGCCGCCCCCCAGGCGACGGCGAGGCACGTCCGCTCGAGCGGGCCGCGCCGCGTACCGGTCCTCGTGCTTGACGCTGCGAGCGGAATCGGCTCGGGAGCCGCGAACCGACGCACGGACTCGATGGACGGAGGAGCCGAGCGGTTCGGCGGCAGTGTCCGCGCAAGCCCGGCGAGGAGTTCTGCTCGAAGGGTCGGGTCGACGAGGGCGAGCTCGGGCGAGACCGGCTCGGCGTGTGCGCGTTCGGCGCTCGAGGTGGTCACCTAGACGGTATCGGCACCGGGAGCGATCCCTCAAGCAAGTGATGGGAGGAGCCCGGAGCCGGCCCGGCGGTCCCCGGCTGCCACTTCCGAGATCGTCCCGACCGACGACTTCCCGAGTTGGGACAACCCGATTGACTGGTGGCCTCGACTGCTCGAGGTCGTGCTCGTGCCTCTGGCCGCAGGACACCGGGTGTGGCGAGAGGGAGCGGCCGGCGGAGCGAGCCGACCTGATCCTCAGGGGCGACAGGCAGCTCTGGGTGACCTGACGCCGGGGCCGTACCCTGACGGGTGTGGCATCGACCTCGACGACGCGCAAGACCCTGGGGGTGATCGGTCAGGTCGCGCTCGGCGGCGTCCTGCTCGCGGCCGGGACGGCGCATCTCACCAAGCAGCGCGAGGAGTTCCAGGCCCAGGTCCCCGAGTGGTTCCCCGCGAATCCCGACGTCGTGGTCGTGGCGTCCGGGGTCGTCGAGCTCGCCCTCGGCACCGCGCTGGCGGCGACCTGGAAGCAACCCGCCCGCGCTCTCGTCGGCACCGCTGCGGCCGCGTTCTTCGTCGCCGTGTTCCCGGGCAACATCGGGCAGTACACCGGGCGCGTCGACGCCTTCGGGCTCGACACCAACACCAAGCGCGCCGTCCGGCTTGTGTTCCAACCGGTGCTCGTGGCATGGGCCCTCGCCACCACCGATGCGGTCCAGGAGCTCCGCGAGCGGCGCCTCGGTCCGATGAGCTCGAATCCATGCTGATCTACTCGATGAGCGTCTCGGTGGACGGCTTCATCGCCGACCGCGAGGGCTCGTTCGGGTGGACGTTCCCTGGCGAGGAGCAGTTTCGTTTCCACCTCTCGCAAACACGCGAGCTCGGCGCCTGTCTGTGCGGCCGCGGCCTCTACGAGACCATGCTGCCGTGGGAGACGGATCCGTCGATACGCGACGACGAGCTCCGGTCCGCGTTCGCCGAGGTCTGGTCCGCCATCCCGAAGGTCGTCTTCAGCCGTACGCTCGAAGGCGTTCAGGGCAACGCTCGGCTCGCCAGGGCGTCGCTGGCCGAGGAGGTCGCCGCGGCACTCGACGCCGCAGACAAGGACGTCTCGATCGGCGGAGCCGGCCTGGCAGCGTCGGCGATCGAGCTGGGACTCGTCGACGAGCTGCGCATGTTCCGCAATCCGGTCGTCGTCGGGGCCGGCACGCCCTTCCTGCCGCCGGTCGCCGAGCACGTTCGGCTGGACCTGCTCGAGACCAGGACGTTCGGCTCGCGCGTGATCTACGAGCGCTACGGGCGCGCCCGAACCGAGTCGGGCTGACGGCACCCGGCTACGCCGGTCTTCCGGCGGGAATCCTGGTCGCCGTTCGTAGTGTTGAGTTACGGCGATGGTCAATGTGCGAAGACTGGCCGCTGCGGATATGTGGGGCTTTGCCGGCACGCTGCGGCGTCGCAGGTTGATTCGAGCGGAGTTCGTGATCGGTGCGATCGGCTGCACGATCGTGGGAGCTCTGGCGCTCACGCGTGGCCAGGGCGGTGTCTGGGACCTCGTTGGGGTCTGGCTCGTCGGTATCGGTGTCAACTACGTTCCGCTCGCTCTTCACGCTCGGTCACTCTCGCGGCAGGGCGCCCTGGAAGCGGAGCTGCAGGGTCTCGACCTTCGGCGCGAGCTGCGAAGGGCCGGGGTACAGCAGTTCTGGATCGCCGTTCCGTTCGTGGTTGCGCTCGCGGCTCTCGCGGCTGAGGTGCGGAATCGCCCGCGGTAGCACGCTCATCTGCGCGGTATGGTCGAGGCGTGGCCGTTAGTGACCCTCGAGCCCTTCGCCTCACCGTCGTTCGCGGAGATATCACGCGTGAGCGGGTTGATGCGATTGTCAACGCGGCCAACGAGTACCTGGTCGCGGGAGCCGGAGTGGATCGGGCCATACACCAGGCAGCCGGCGAAGCCGAACTGAGCGCCGCGTGCGCCAAGCTCGGCGGATGCGAGCCCGGAGACGCGAAGGTAACGCCCGGGTTCGCGCTGCCTGCGAGGTACATCTTCCACGCGGTTGGTCCACGCTGGTCGGGTGGCACTCACGGAGAGTCGGAGACCCTTGCCTCGTGCTACCGACGCTGTCTGGCTCTCGCCGACGGCCTTGGATTGAGGTCGCTTGCCTTCCCCGCGATCTCGACCGGTGTGTTCGGATTTCCGCCTGACCGTGCCGCCGAGGTCGCGGTCACGACACTGGAGGGCACCGCGACCTCCGTGTCGGAGGTTCACCTGGTCGCCTTCGACGATCAGACCGAAGCGTTGTATACGCAACTGCTGGACGGTCACGACAAAGGCCACCGAGATGCCCCTCGGGGCAGACCGGCGGGGCGCTCTTAGCGGCTACTCCTCGACGAGGATCACGAGCGTCTCGGGCAGCACCCCATCGTGCTCCATCGTCTCCAACGCCGCCGGCGTCTCCATCGCGGCCATGACTGCATCCATGTCCGCCACGTCCATCAGCACGGCGACACGACTTCGGTTCGTCGGATCGACGAAGGTCCGGATGTTGCTGACCCCCAGGGGGCCGAAGAACTCCTCGCGCTTCGGCGAGGCAAGCCAATGGTCGGTGTCCTTCACGTCGTGGTAGCCGATCACTGTGGGCATGAGGCTCCTTTTGCGTGGGTCAGCTCTGGGCGGACCCACACTAGTCCCCCCGGGGTTCTAAGTGGTGGTGAGCGGCGTGGCGTGTCGAGTCGTCACCGACGTTCCTGATGGATCCACGATCGCCAGAATGGGGTCGTGGAGGAAGCACCGGAGGTGATGGTGCGCGATGCAGCGCACTGGCGCGCTTGGCTGGCGAATCACCATGATTCCTCGGCGGGGATCTGGCTCGTGCTGGCCAAGAAGAAGACGGTCCAACCGACCAGTCTCAACCACGATCAAGCGCTCGAAGAGGCACTGTGCCACGGCTGGATCGACGGCCAACTCCGCGGCCGCGACGCCGACACCTACTACCAGCGCTTCAGTCGCCGCCGCAGGCGCAGCGCCTGGTCGAAGCGGAACATCGAGATCGCGGAGCGGTTGATCGCAGCAGGTCGTATGCATCCAGCCGGGATCGCCGAGCTGGAGAGTGCGAGAGCCGACGGTCGAAGCGAAGCCGCCTACGCGGGCTCTGCCAGCATCGAGGTGCCTGACGATCTCGGCGCTGCACTGGCCGCCGAGCCGAAAGCGCTCGCAATGTTCGAGACCCTGAGCCGCCAGAACCGCTACGCGATCCTCTATCGGATCAGTACCGCCAAACGAGCGGAAACGCGAGAACGCAGAATCGTGCAGTTCGTCGAGATGCTGGCCCGCGGCGAGACGATCCACCCGCAGAAACGCTCCTGATCAACGACGCGCTCTATCCCCACGGCGTTGACAACACGCGCTGACGTACGCAGAATCCGTCCCTCGTGTGTTGCCTCGCTCTTTTCGCCACATTTCTCGGGCCTCGGTTGGCGTTCGCGTTGCTCTGGATCTTCGACACCACGAGAATCGATGCCGCCTTCTCCTCCTGGGTCTGGCCACTTCTCGGTCTTCTCTTCGCGCCCTGGACGATCCTGCTCTACACGCTCGCGTGGGGGCCCGTGAACGGCGTCCATGGCGCGGGCTGGATCGCCGTCGTGGTCGGCGTGTTCCTCGATCTCGCAACCTACTCCGCCCGCGCGGGCCAGACCCGCTACGAAGCACGCAGCGTCTGACGACCTGGGCGGCCGCTTGGCCGACCGACAAGACCAAAAGGGCTTAGAGCAACAGAACGCGGCGTTCCTGGTCGGCGCGTAACAGCCTTACAGCCCCTTCACGCTTCCAAAGAGCTAGAGCATCTGCTTCCTCATCGGACTCATCGTCCTCGCGAGAGCTGATCTTCGATACTGGCGTCGTCTCCGGCGGGAGCCACGTAGGAATAGCGCGACAGTGCGAAAGGAGGCCCGAGTGCGAGACCCCAATCTTCGGCCACCTCGCCTGCGAGCTGCTCGAGAGACGCTGGATCAGTCATCAGCGAGGAGACTAGGTACCCGTAGGGCTCGCCTGCCCGAGCGTGCCGGACACAGGCGGCAGCGACGTGACCTGCCCGAGCGAGCGATCAGTCAGTACGCCAGAGGAAGCCGCTAATCGCGGCGACCAGCTTCGTCCGTTTCTTGGTCGCCGGCAGGTGGTCGAATCGCATCAGCGGCCGTTAGACGGACGTGCCCGCAGTTGCTACAGGCGTGAGCAACGACCGCGAACCCTCGATCCTCCACCGGGGTTCCGTCCGGCCAACGTTCGCCGAGGACGATCCGCGCCGGTTCCAGATCGGTCGCGCTGCCGAAGGCAAGCCACTCGCCCTCTTCGCCGCACGTCGGACAAGGAGGTTCAAGACGCCTGACGAGCTTCTTGCGAGTTCCTCTGGGTCCATGAGGCCGGATCATTACCACTCGTGCCGGGCTGGAGGAGCATGGGCTGCCCGAGTGCTCACGAGTGACGCCTGACGGGTGTCTGGAGAGGTCAGGAGTCAGCGAGTGCTTCCGTGAGCCAGCGCCACGCTTCTTTGACGATTGTGGGATAGGTGTTCAGGTAGTAGGGCAGCGCGATCATCGCCTGCGAGAGTGCCCAACCACGACCGCGTATCCACATCGCGTCGTCGATCTCGAGCAGCCTGCGGAAGATCGGTCGTGCTTCCGCATCGAGGACTGCCCATGCGACTTTCACGTCGCAGGCTGGATCACCCACACACAGGGCGCCCCAGTCGACGATGCCGGTAATCCGCTGGTCCTCGACGAGAAGGTTCCTCGCGTCAAGGTCGCCATGACTCCACACGGGCGGCCCGTCCCAATTCGGCGCAGCGAGCGCAGCCTCCCAGGCGGTGGTCACGGCGTCCGCGTCGATCAAGTCGCCGAGTGCAGCGATGCCCGCGCGCGTGGGCTTGTCCCGCGACCAGAGCGGACCGCCACGACCTTCCGGAGGTGGTCCGCCAGCAGGATCGATCCGCCGCAACGTTGCGAGCAGTTCGGCAAGGTCGGCTGCTGCGCGTTGCAGATCGACCGGTGTGCTCGTCGCGTCCTTGCCTTCGAGCCAGTCGAAGACCGCCCACTCCTTCGGATATCCCTCACCAGGCTTGCCACGGGCGACCGGTGTCGGCACTTGGAACGGCAGCAGCGGCGCGAGCTTCGGCAGCCACTCGAACTCCTTGTCCAGCGACCCGTCAGCGCAGCTGAGCCGCCGCGGCAGACGCACCGAGAGCCCATCGCCAAGCCGATAAATCGCGTTGTCCGTCCCTGCTGCGGGAAGCGCCTCGACCGGTAGGTCTTTCCATTCCGGGAACTGCGCCGCAAGCAACCGCCGGACAAGAACTTCGTCCGTCACGATCTCGTCCGCATGCATTCGCATAGCAGTCACCGCGCTCAGTCTGACGCTCGACCGACCCCGCAGGCCAGGCGTGTTGGCGCCGGCCTGCGCCAGCGACGATTACGCCTGAAGCTGCCTAGCCGCCTGCGGCGACGTACGAGGCGGCGCCATCCTCGGCCAGCGCGGCCTGCGCTGCTGCGAGGCGCGCAACCGGCACCCGGTAGGGCGAGCAGCTGACGTAGTCGAGACCGAGGGAGTGGCAGAAGGCGATCGAGCGGGGCTCGCCGCCGTGCTCGCCGCAGATGCCGAGCTTGATCGAGGGGTTCGCTCCCCTCCCCCGCTCGACCGCGATCCGCATCAGCCCGCCGACGCCGTCGACGTCGAGCACCTCGAACGGGTTGCGCTCGATCACGCCGTCGGAGAGGTAGCGCGCCAGGAACTTGCCCTCGGCGTCGTCGCGCGAGACCCCGAGCGTCGTCTGGGTCAGGTCGTTCGTGCCGAACGAGAAGAACTGGGCCGCTCCGGCGATCTCGTCGGCCCGGATACAGGCGCGCGGAAGCTCGATCATCGTGCCGACGGTGTGCTCGAGGGCAGGCGCCTCCTCGGCCCAGACGCGCTCGGTCAGCTCGCGCAGGCGGCGCAGCTCCTCCGGCGAACCCGACGAGCGGGTGCATGATCTCCACGAGCGGCGCCTCTCCCAGCCGCGCCTCGACGGCGAGCGCGGCACGCGCGATCGCCCGGATCTGCATCTCGTAGATCTCCGGGTAGACGAGGCCGAGCCGGCAGCCGCGCAGTCCCAGCATCGGGTTCGTCTCGTGGAGCGACCGGATGCGGGCGCGCATCGCCTCGTCGGTCGCCTGCTCCTCGGGCGGCAGGAACTCGTGGAGCGGCGGGTCGAGCAGCCGGATCGTGACCGGCAGCCCGCTCATCGCCTCGAAGATCCCCTCGAAGTCGGACTGCTGGAAGGGAAGCAGCCGCTCGAGCGCGGCTCTCCGACCCTTCAGGTCGACGGCGAGGATCATCTCCTGCATCACGGGGAGGCGCTCCTCGCCGAAGAACATGTGCTCGGTGCGGCAGAGGCCGATCCCCTGCGCTCCGAACTCACGGGCCCGCGCAGCGTCGGGCGGTGTGTCGGCGTTCGCGCGCACCCGCAGCCGCCGGATCTCGTCGGCCCAGCCGAGCACCGTCTGGAAGTCGTCGTTCAACTGCGGCGGCACGAGCTCGATCCGGCCGATGTACACCGCGCCGGTGCCACCGTCGATCGTGATCACGTCGCCCTCGCGGAGCTCGCGGCCCGCGAGCGTCGCCGTCCCGCCTCCGAGCGTCAGCCCCTCGCAGCCGGCGACGCACGGCTTGCCCATCCCCCGCGCCACGACCGCCGCATGCGAGGTCATGCCGCCGTGGACGGTGAGGATCCCCTGAGCGGCGATCATCCCGTGGATGTCGTCCGGCGTCGTCTCCTGGCGGACGAGGATCACCGGGCCGCCCTTGGCCTTCTCCTCGGCCGTGTCAGCGTCGAAGACGATGCCGCCGCTCGCCGCGCCCGGGCTCGCGTTCAGGCCCTTCGCGACCGGCTCCGGCGCCGAGGCCGTGTCGATCCGCGGGTGCAGCAGCTGGTCGAGCGTCGCCGGGTCGATCCGCGCGACTGCCTCGTCGCGCGAGATCAGCTCCTCCTCGACCATGTCGACGGCTGCCTTCAGCGCCGCGGCAGCCGTGCGCTTCGCGGCGCGGGTCTGGAGCATGTAGAGCGCCCCGTCCTCGACCGTGAACTCGGTGTCCTGCACGTCGCGGTAGTGCTCCTCCAGCCGGCGGAGCGCGTCGAGCAGCTGCTCGTAGGCCTCCGGCATCTCGCGGCCGAGGACCTCGACCGGCTGCGGCGTGCGGATGCCGGCAACGACATCCTCGCCCTGGGCGTTCTGGAGGTACTCGCCGTAGATCTCCTTCTGGCCCGTGGACGGGTTCCGCGTGAAGACCACGCCGGTCCCGGAGCGGTCGCCCTTGTTGCCGAACACCATCTGGACGACGTTGACCGCCGTGCCGAGATCGTCGGGGATGTCGTTCGCGCGGCGATAGACCTTGGCCCGCGGGGTGTCCCAGGAGTCGAAGACGGCACCGACCGCCCGCAGCAGCTGGCCGGTCGCGGTCTGCGGGAAGTCGGCCGCCCTTCTCGTCGCGGTAGATCCCGCGGAACGTCTCGACGAGCCCCGCCAGGTCCTCGGCGGTCAGGTCGGTGTCGTGCGCAACCCCGCGGCCGCGCTTCAGCTCCGTCAGCGCGTCCTCGAAGCGGTGCGCCGTCGATCCCGTCGACCACCTCGCCGAACATCTGGATCAGCCGGCGATAGGAGTCGAGGGCGAAGCGCCGGTTGCCGGTGCGTCGCCGCGAGCCCCTCGACCGCCTCGTCGTTCAGGCCGAGGTTGAGGATCGTGTCCATCATCCCGGGCATCGAGACCGCCGCGCCCGAGCGCACCGACACGAGCAGCGGGTCGGACGGATCGCCGAAGCGCTTCCCGGTCTTCTCCTCGAGCCGGGCCACGTGCTCGGGCGACCTCGTCGTCGAGCCCGTCCGGCAGGCCGCCTGAGGCCATGTAGCCCCGGCAGGCGTCGGTCGTGATCGTGAACCCGCCCGGCACGGGCAGTCCGAGCGCCGTCATCTCGGCGAGTCCGATGCCCTTGCCGCCGAGGAGCTCGCGCCCTCCGGGGGCCGGTTCGTCGAAGTCGAAGACGAAGCGCGGCCCGCTCATCGCTGTGAGTCTTAGCACGACGGCGCGCCGTGATCGCGGACCTGCTTCCGGCGCCGCGCCCTGAACTCCGCCAGCCAGGCGAGCGACCGGAGCGCGAACCAGAACGGCGTGAACAGCGCCGTAGAAGACGAACGAGCGCCGCCGCGAGCAGCGTCGACCAGAGCGCCCAGCGCCACCTCGGGACCGGCGGCTTCGGCTTCACGGGCGCGCTCCCGGCTGCGCCCTTCGACCGCGCGGACGATCCGGAGCGCGATCTCCTCGATCGACAGCTCCGAGACGTCGATCACCGGGCAGCCGAGCCGCTTGTGGACCGCAGCGGCGTGCTCGAGGTCCTCGTAGACCTCGTTCAGGTCGGCGTAGCGCCGGTCGCCGCCCATCAGCTCGATCCGCTCGCTCCGGATCTCGGCGAGCCGGCTGAGCGTCGATCGTGAGCCCCACGATCCGCGACGGGTCGATCTCGAACAGCTCTGGCGGCGGCTCGATGCCCTTCACGAGCGGGACGTTCGTCGCCTTCCACCCGAGGTAGCCGAGATAGATCGAAAGCGGCGTCTTCGACGTCCGCGAGACGCCGACGAGCACGATGTCCGCGCCTGCGAAGCCCGCCGCCGAGCCCGTCGTCGTTCTTGACCGCGAACTCGATCGCGGCGATCCGCTTGAAGTAGCCCTCGTCGAGCGCCGGCCGGGCGCGCGGCCGCATCTCGGCCTTGCGTCCGGACACCTTCGCGACCGCCTCGAGCGGCTGGGCGAGCAGGTCGCAGTAGTCGACACCGGCCTCCTCGCAGAGCTCGCGCATCACCGAGCGGAGCGTCGGCTCGACGAGCGTGAAGATCACGACCGCCGGGCGGTCCTCCATCCGGGCGAGGGCGAGCTGCAGGTCGGCGACCGTCTCGACCCGCGGATGGCGCACCGTGACGAACGGCTGGTCCGGGAACTGCGCCTCGGTCGCGGCGACGACCCGCGTCGCAGTCTCGCCGGTCGCGTCCGAGACGACATGCAGCTCGACCGCGTCCTCTACGCCTACATCACCCGTGCCCACGCCCAGACTGTAGTTTCAGGCTGGTTCAGACTGGCGGAGCTCGAGGCCTACGAGGGGACGGCGACGATCGAGAAGGTCGCCGCGCTCGAGCCGCAGGCGCGGCTTCGTCTACCCGAGCTCGGACATCTACGGCGGCCTCGGCTCGGCCTTCGACTACGGCCACTACGGCGTGCTGCTCAAGCAGAACGTCAAGGCCGAGTGGCAGCGCTCGATGGTGCAGGAGCGCGAGGACATCGTCCTGCTCGACTCGGCGATCATCCTCCACCCCCAGGTCTGGGTCGCCTCCGGCCACGTCGGCGGGTTCTCCGACCCGCTCGTCGACTGCCGCACCTGCAAGCTCCGGTTCCGCGCCGACCACCTGGACACCGCGGCCTGCGGCCGACGGCCGTCGAAGCACCCGGGCGAGACGCCCGACTGCGACCTCACCGAGGCGCGGCAGTTCAACCTGATGTTCGAGACCTCGATCGGCCCCGTGCGCGACGAGGGCTCGCGTCGCCTATCTCCGGCCCGAGACGGCGCAGGGCATCTTCGTCAACTTCAAGAACGTCACGTCCTCGCTGCGCGTCAAGCCGCCGTTCGGCATCGCGCAGATCGGCAAGAGCTTCCGCAACGAGATCACGCCCGGGAACTTCCTCTTCCGCACGCGCGAGTTCGAGCAGATGGAGATGGAGTTCTTCGTGCCGCCCGCGGAGTCGCCGCGGTGGTACGAGTACTGGATCGGCGAGCGCCGCCGCTGGTATCTCGAGCTCGGCCTGCGCGAGAGCCACCTCCGCGTGCGGGCGCACGACGCCGACGAGCTCTCCCACTACTCGAGCGGCACGAGCGACCTCGAGTACCTCTTCCCGATCGGCTGGTCGGAGCTCGAGGGCATCGCGAACCGCGGCGACTACGACCTCAACGCTCACGCATCGAGCTCCGGGCACGAAGCTCGAGTGGATCGGCCACGAGGAGCGCTACGTCCCGCATGTGATCGAGCCGGCGGCGGGCGCCGACCGGGCGACGCTCGCCTTCCTGGTCGACGCCTACGACGAGGAAGAGGTCGCCGGCGACACGCGCACCGTGCTGCGGCTCCACCCGCGCCTCGCGCCGGTGAAGGTCGCGGTGCTGCCGCTGATCGGGAAGGACGAGGGCATGACCGGCAAGGCCCGCCCGCTCTACGAGGAGCTGCGGCGCGCGATGTCGGCCGAGTACGACGACTCCGCCTCGATCGGGAAGCGCTACCGCCGCCAGGACGAGATCGGGACGCCGTGGGCGCTCACGATCGACCACCAGACACTCGAGGACGACACCGTCACGATCCGCGACCGCGACTCGCTCGCGCAGGAGCGGATCCCGATCGCCGGGGCGCGGTCACTGCTCCAGGAGCGCCTGCTCGCGCCCTGGACACCGCGCGGATAGGCCTGCGTGGGCTGGCACGAGCTCGAGATCGCGAGCCGCGCCCTGGAGGGCAACCCCCTCGGAGACCCGCGCGACGCGAACGCTCTTCGTCTGGACGCCGCCCGGCTACGAGACCGAGCCCGACCGCCGCTTCCCGTCGATCTACCTGCTCCAGGGACTGACCGGTCAGGTGCGCGCGTGGTTCAACGTCGCGCCGTTCGTCAAATCGTGGCCGGCGATGGTCGAGGAGGCGGCGGTCGAGGCCGTGCTCGTCCTCGTGGACGCGTTCACGGCGCTCGGCGGCTCGCAGTTCCTCGACTCACCGGCGATCGGGCGCTACGGCACCTATCTCACCGACGAGGTCGTGCCTTTCGTCGACGCGCGTTTCCGGACGCTGCCCGACGCCGCGCACCGCGGGCTCCAGGGCAAGTCGTCGGGCGGGTTCGGAGCGATGATCTGGGGCATGCTGCGGCCCGACCTGTTCGGGGCGTTTGCAACCCATGCCGGCGACGCGCTCTGGGAGGTCTCGGCGCTCCCGGGCTTCCCGGCGGCGGCGCAGGCTCTGAGGAACGAGTACGGCGGCTCCTACGACGCCTTCTGGGCCGACTTCCGCTCCGGCCGGCCGCCGTTCGCCAAGCGAAGCGATGCGCTGCTGCTCGAGGTCTACACCTCGGCCGCCGCCTACTCGCCGACACCGGACGGCGGGGTCGAGCTCCCGTTCACGCTCGATACCGGCGAGCTCGTCCCCGCTGTCTGGGAGCGCTGGCTCGCCTGGGATCCGGTCAGGCTGGCCGCCTCGAGCGGCGAGGCTCTCCGCGCCGCGCGGGGCATCTGGATCGACGCCGGCCGAAACGACGAGTACCACCTCGACCTCGGGGCCGAGGCCTTCCGGCAGGCCGTCGCGCGTGCCGGCGTCGACGACGAGGTCGTCCGCTTCGAGCTCTTCGAGGGAACGCACCGGAACACCACCTGGCGCTACCCGCTCAGCCTCGCGTTCCTCGCCGAGCGGCTCGCGCAGCCGTAGAAACCCCTCCTCGGGTTGGTGGATGATGTCACGTGTGCAGGAAGACCTGCCCACCGGCACCGTCACGTTTCTCTTCACCGACATCGAGGGCTCCACAGTCCTCCTGCGGAAGCTCGGCCCCGAGCGCTACGCGGACGCACTCGCCGACCACCGGAGCACGCTCAGGACCGCCTTCGCCGCGCACGGCGGCATCGAGCTCGGGACGGAAGGCGACGCGTTCTTCGTCGCGTTCCCCGACCGCGTCGGGCGCCGTCTCCGCTGCGAGCGTCGCCCAGCAAGGGCTCGGCGCGGGCGCCGGTGCGCGTCCGCATGGGGATTCACACCGGCACCGCGCACGTGACGGAGGAGGGCTATGTCGGGGAAGACGTCCACCGGGCCGCGCGCATCGCGGCGGCCGGGCACGGCGGGCAGGTGCTCGCTCTCCAGGGAGACATGGGACGCTCGTCGACGTGCGTCCGACCGACCTCGGCGAGCATCGCGTCAAGGACTTCCCGGAGCCCATCTGGATCTTCCAGCTCGGCTACGGAGCGAGTTCCCGCCGCTGAAGACGATCTCCAACACGAACCTCCCGCGGCCCGCGTCCGCGTTCGTCGGCCGGGAGCGCGAGGTCGAGGAGGTCACGCGGGCTCCTGGGGGACGGGGCGCGGCTCCTGACGCTGAGCGGGCCCGGGCGGGTCGGGCAAGACCCGGCTTGCGATCGAGGTTGCCACCGGGCTCGTGCCGCAGTTCAAGGAAACGGGGTCTTCTGGGTCGGGATGGCGGCGCTTCGTCACCCCGGCGCTGGTCCTCGCGACGATCGCGGAGACGCTGGGCGCCAAGGACGAGCCTCGCCGCCCACATCGGCGATCGAGAGATACTCCTCCTCCTCGACAACCTCGAGCAGGTGGTCGACGCGGCGCCTAGAGCTCGCCCGGCTCGCTCGAGGCCTGCCCGAACCTCGCGGCTGCTGGTCACGAGCCGGGAGCTCCTGCGCGTCTCGCGGTGAGGTCGTCCTACCACGTCCTCCCGCTCGCAGACATCCGAGGCGGTCGACGCTCTTCTGCAACACGCGCTCGGGGCTCGGAGCCGGACGCGGTCGATCGCAGAGCTCTGCGCCGGCGTCTCGACCAGCTCCCGCTCGCCGTCGAGCTCGCGGCCGCCCGAACGCGTCGTTCTCTCCACCCTCGCAGATCCTCGATCGGCTCTCCCAGCGTCTCGACTTCCTTCAGTGGCGGCCGGGACGCGGAGGCCCGCCAGCAGACGCTGCGCGCAACGATCGAATGGTCGTACGAGCTCCTCGCCCCCGAGGAGAAGCCGCTTCTTCGCGCGCCTCGCCGTCTTCCGCGGCGGCTGCACGCTCGCGTGCCGCCGAAGCGCGTCGCGGACGCCGAGCTGGACGTCATCCAGTCGCTGATCGAGAAGAGCCTCGCTTCGCCACACCGAGCGACGCGCTTCTGGATGATGGGCGACCCCGTAAAGGAGGCGCCCTGTGGGGAGCGGCCGAGCGCCACGGAGGAGGCGCTCGCCGTAACCTCTCGGCGCTGACGCCCACGCTAGCCAGGCCGAGGGATGCCGGGGCGCGCCGATGACGCCGATGCCCGGATCATGGAACGCAGGGTCATCTGGATCTGTGCGACGGTCGGCGGCGTCGTCGGAAGCCTCGTCCCGGGGCTCTTGGGCGGTTCGGGGATGTCGCTCGCGGCGATCGCCTTCAGCGCGCTCGGCAGCGTCGCCGGCGTCCTTCTCGGCGCACGTCTCTCCGGGACGTAACCCGCGCTCCTCGTCGTCGCTGCGAACGCGACCCGCATAGAATCGCGGCGGCATGTGGCGGGCCGAGTCCCTGTTCTGGTCGTTCGTTGCCAACGCGATCGTGCTCGCGATCCTCGTCGCGTTCCCTGACATCACGATCGGCTCGCCAGGGGCGCTCCTGGAGGCGGCGGTCGTATTCGGCCTGCTGAACACGATCGTCAAGCCGCTGCTGAAGCTGATCACCTTGCCCCTTGCGGTGATCACGCTTCGACTCATCTGGTTCGCGATCGCCGCCGTGATGCTGAAGCTGACGGCGATCATCGTCCCGAGCTTTGACATCCACGGGTTCCTGACCCTCATCTGGGCGACGCTTGCCGTCTGGGTCGTGAACCTCGGGCTCGATCTCGTTCCCGGCCCGTGGCGGGGCACCCGGCGCGACGGTCACGCGATGTCGCGCCGGCGCAGCTGAGCCCGCCGAGCACTGCTCAGCAGCTCTGCTCAGCAGTTTTGGGGCGTCTTGCCGTGCGTGACGCAGAAGACGTAGGAGGCGACGTTGTTGATCTGCGCCTTCGTCAACTGAAGGCTGAAGTTGGGCATCCCATCGGAATTCCCGTTCGTGACGTTGTCGATCACCGTCGCCTGGTCGGGCGCGAAGCCGTCGAGGTCGATGCCTCCGCCGCTCGTCCCCGCCCGTGGCCGGAGTGGTGCCGGTCGGCGTCGTGGTTGCGGCGCCGGCCGGCGCGGCGATGACGAGGAGCGTCCCGTTGCCTGCCTGGCGGCCGCTGACCGGATCAAGGTACTCGTGCTTGCTGATCCCGAGCTTCGCCGTGAGCTTCGCGGTCTTGCCGGGCTTGATGACCGCCGTCTTCACGCCTGCGCACTTGCTCGCGCTGCCGCCGAGCGGGCTCGAGCAGACCTGGAAAGCGTGCGGCAGCTTGCCGGCGTTCGTGACCTGGAAGGTGACCGTGCCGGCGGGGACCTTGGCTGGGCTGATCGTGAATGACGCCTCGCGCGGCTTGCCGACGGTGACCTTGACCACCGCGGCGGGCGTCGCCGTCCACGCCGCGATCGGCGATGCGACTGCGGCACAGGCGGCAACCGCGATCGCCCTGCGAAGTGCGTCTTGCCGCGACTGGTCCTCGTGCCGTCCCCTTCCCATCCATCCGTGCTTCGCCGCAGACGGTGGAGACGTATTTACGAACTGTGCAGTTACGCGGTGAGGTCGTACACCGTCGCGCCGCCCACGGTCATCGGCGTGAAGGTGGCCTCGACCCAGCTCGCGATCGCGCCGGAGCTCCTCGAGGCGCCCGGGCCCCCCGGACCGGCACGGCCACCTCCGAAGCCGCCGCCCCCCGAGGAGACGAAGTAGTGGATCTTTCCCGCGGCGACGTCGGCCTTGAACTCCGCGAGCGAGGGCGTCGGATCGGTGCCGTTGAACCCGCCGATCGCCATCACGGGGTCGCCGGTACCAAGCTGCACTCCCGCGGCGCTGTTCGCGCCGACGATCGCGGCCGCCCACCGATATGAGGAGGCGTCGGTGCGAAGGAGCTTGACGAGCGCTGCGCTCGGCGTCGAGGCGTCGAGCAGGCCGCCGAGCCCGCCGCGTGTGCGGCCCGCGAGACCGCCGGGAGCAAAGCCTGTTGGAGGTGGTCCGAAGCCGCCGCCGGCTCCGCCCGCGCCACGGCCGCCGAACGCCGGACGTGCGCCGCCGGGCCCGAAGCCGCGCCGTCCGCCGGCGCCGGGCCCACTCGTGGAGCCGCTCGGCCCAGCGGTCGGCAGCGCGCCGGAATGCGGCGTCGCAGCCGTCTCGGCGGCGTAGGCGGCCGGGGCCGCGAGCGCGGCGGCAAGAGCGACGAGCAGCACCGCGCGAGCAGCAGCGCGGTTCCCGCCCCAGAGGAGCGGGCCCGCGGCGATGAGCACCGACGCGGCGATACCGGCCGTGAGCACGGTGAAGCGGAGCGCCGGATGCCAGGAGGGCGTCCGGTCGAGGAGCGCGAAGGCCCAGATCGTCGTCCCGGCGAGCGTCGCCGCGAGCACGACACGGTAGAGCCAGGCGTCGCGGCGGGCCCATGCGTATCCGACGCCGATCCCGACGAGCGCTCCGATCGCCGGTCCGAGCACGATGTTGTAGTACGGGTGGATGATCCCCTGGGCGAGGCTGAAGACGAGCCCCGTGACGACGAGCCACGAGCCCCAGATGAGCACCGCCGCCCGCCGCCCATCCGTGCGAGGAGCCTTTCTCAGGCCCCAGAGCGCGAGGCCGCCGAGCACGAGCGCCGCCGGGATGAGCCACGACACCTGGGTGCCCATCTCCCCGCCGAAGAGCCTCGTGAGCCCCGTTGGCCCCCACATGCCGCCCTGGGCCCCTCCCCCGGTCCCGAAGCTCCGGCCGCCGCCGCCGACACTTCCCGTCTCGTCGCCCGTGATGCGGCCGAAGCCGTTGTAGCCGAAGATCAGCTCGAGAATGCTGTTCGTCTGTGAGCCCCCGATGTAGGGCCGGCTGGCTGCGGGCCAGAGCGTCACGATCGCGACCCACCAGGCGGCGGAGGCGACCAGCGCGGCGCCGCCCGCGACGAGCTGGACGAGGCGGCGCCGCAGCGTCGTCGGCGCAGCGAGCAGATAGACGCCGGCGAAGCCGGGGACGACGAGGAACGCCTGCAGCATCTTGGTCAGGAACCCGACACCGATCAGGGCGCCTGCAAGTAGCAGCCACGAGGTGCGGGCTTCCTCGAGGGCGCGGGTGACTGCGTATGCGGCGCCGACGAGTAGCAGGGTGAGGAGCGCGTCGGGGTTGTCGAACCGGAACATCAGCGCGACGACGGGCGTGAGCGCGAAGGCCGCGCCGGCGAGAAGCGCGGCCGCGGCCGAGAAGCGCCTGCGCACGGTGGCGTAGAGGAGCGCCACCGCGGCCACTCCCTCGAGGGCCTGCGGCACCAGGATGCTCCACGAGCTCACGCCGAAGAGGCGGGCGGAGAGATCCATCACCCAGAGTGAGGCGGGCGGCTTGTCGACGGTGATGAAGTTCGAGGAGTCGAACGAGCCGAAGAAGAACGCCTTCCAGCTCTTCGAGCCGGCCTCGACCGCCGCGGCGTAGAACGCGTTCGCGTAACCGCTCGCAGCCAGGTCGACGAGGTAGAGGAACGCGGTCCCGGCGAGCAGCCCGATCAGAGCCGGCCGAGCCCAGGCCGGGTCGTCGGCGCGGCCGCGGAGCAGGGCGCGGAGCCGTGCCGAACGGCGCTCGTGCGTCGGGGCGAGGGCGCCGGCAGTGGTGGTGCTCACGGCGCCGCCCGTTGGGAGCGGAAGACCCATGTCCGGAGGAGCACGAACCGGAGCACGGTCGCGAGGATGCTCGCAACGACGAGCGCGGCGAGCTCGACGAGCCGGGATGGGCTCGGGTCGAGAAGCTCGAGGAGGCGGAGCGCCGATGCCGTCAGCGCCAGTGCGAGCCCGAAGACGGCGAGGCCCTGAAGCTGGTGGCGGACCCTGCCTGCCGTGCCGCGTACGGCGAAGGTGAACCGACGGTTCGCGGCGGTGTTTGCGACCGCCGTGAGCAGCAGCGCGAGCGCGTTCGCGGCCTGTGCGTCCAACCCGCGCCGGAGCACCAGGTAGAGGATCGCGTAGGCAAGGGTCGACAGCACTCCGATCGCGGCGAAGCTGAGTACCTGGCGGCGGAAGATCGTCTTGCGCGCAAACGGCCCGTCGCCCAGGAGTCTCATGACCCCCCGGAGATCGGCGACGGCGGTTGAGACGATGTCGACGCGCGAGTCGGGATCGTCCGTCCAGTCGACGGGAACCTCGTGGATCCGCAGCCCGGCCCGCTGAGCGAGCACGAGGAGCTCGGTGTCGAAGAACCAGGCGCGGTCGTGGACGCGCGGCAGGAGCTCGCGTGCCCTGTCGGCGCGGATCGCCTTGAACCCGCACTGGGCGTCCGAGAATCGAGCACCGAGGGCAACATGGAGAATCATGTTGTACGAGCGCGAGATCAGCTCGCGCTTGGTACCTCGCGTCACCTGGGCGCCGCGGGCGAGGCGGCTGCCGATCGCGAGGTCGGAGTGCCCCGAGAGGAGCGGCGCGACGAGGGGCAGGAGCGCGGAGAGGTCGGTCGAGAGATCGACGTCCATGTAGGCGAGCACCAGCGCATCGCTTCCGGACCAGACGGCATTGAGCGCGCGACCTCGCCCTCGCTCCTCGAGCCGGATCGCGCGGACGGTGCGGAGCTCCCGCGCGAGGGCCGAGGCGATCTCCCAGGTGCCGTCGGTGCTGCCGTTGTCGGCGACCGTGACCCGGGTCGTGAAGGGAAAGCTCTCGAGGTAGGCGTGAAGCCGCCTGATGCTCGGCTCGAGCGTGGCCGCCTCGTCGAGGACGGGCACGACGATCTCGACCGCGGGCGGCCCTGGCCGTTGGCGGCGCGGCGCTCGTTCGGTGCGGTTGCGACGCTCATGCCGAGCAGTGTCCGCAGGCGGCGTTAGCGCCGTCTGTGCGGTCCCTGTGAAAACGATCAGAGCTAGGAGCGCGAGACCGAGCCGACGGACGCCATATGGATCAGCTGTCCGCCGGTGCACGTGAGCGTGACGTTGTCGCCGATCATCGGCCCCGTGAACGACCCGAACGTGGGGAACGGCCGGAACGAGCAGGTCGTCCCGGCGACGGTGACGGTCGTCGTCGAGAGGTCGTCGATCGTGCCGGTGACGGTGGTCGTATCGCCGGTTGGACCACCGCCGAGAAAGATCACGCCGACGACGTAGATCGCTGACCTCACGCCTGTCGAGTTCGCTGCCGGTGGGGTCGCCGGGACTGGGTTCGCCGGGACTGGGTCGCCGAGGCTGGGGTCGACGCGATCCCTCCACTACCCGGACGGGTCGTCTGCGCAGCTGCGAGCTCGGGCGAGTACCTGACGCTCGAGAGCGTCCCGTTCGCGCAGGTCATCCTCACCGGGTCGCTGATCACGAACCTTCCGGTGCGCGCCTCGAGCTTCGGTGGGACCGAGCAGCCGAGACGGCCGATCGCGATCCTCGACGGCCCGAGGCTCGTGATCTCCCCGGTCACCGTCGCCCGGGTCGTCGTCACCCGCGAGGCCCGCCCGCCGGCGAGTGCCGCCGGTGCGAGCACGACGCCGGCCAGGACGATCGCAAGCACCTTCATGACCAGAGTTTGCCCCTGCGCGGAGGCCGCTGTCAACGCGCTAGGCCCCCGTCGGCCGCACCCCGGCGGCAGGTCGTTCCATCACACGGGCGCCGGGCGCGCCGAACCCGAACTTCCGGTACAGCTCGTGCGCGTCGGCAGTGTGGAGGATCCAGGTCCGGTCGGCGTACGGGCCGTTGTCGACCATCTCGCCGACCATCGCCTCGCCGAGGCCACGGCCGCGATGAGACGGAAGGACATACACGTCCGCGAGGTACATGGCAGGCGCCTCGACCGCGCGGCAGAAGCCGACCTGCTGCCCCTCGAGGTAGACGCCCACGACGCGCACCGAGGCGCGGGTGAGTCGCTCCTGGGTCTCGTAGTCGCGGCCGGCGGCCCAGTACGACTCCTCGGAGAGGAACCGGTGGACGGCGACGAGGTCGATCCGGTCGGGATCGTCGTCGAGCTCGTACCCGCCGCCGAGGTCCCGCCTCACGCCGACAGGCTGCGCAGGCGAAACCCCCCGTGCTCCTCGTAGGAGGCGGTCACGATGGCGAGCGCCTCGCGGCGCGCACGGTCTGCGAGGCCCGCGGCGGCAGCGTCGGCCATCGGGGTCGAGAGGAGCTCCTCGACGCCGCCGAGCCCCTCGCGCGAGACGGCGAACGCCCCGGCCGTGTGGCGCACGCAGACGGCGCCGCCGGCCCGGGCCGAGAAGCCGGTCAGGTCTTCGCCGCTCCCGCACTCCACGCATGCGGTGACGTGCGGCAGGTAGCCCGAGAGCCAGAGGAGCTTGAGCTGGAACGAGAGCGCGAGCGGGTCGAGCTCGGGACGGTCTCCGGCAGGCGCCTCGTCGAGCAGGTCGAGGAAACGTGTGAGCGCGTCGAATGCCCTCGGATTGGCCTCGGGCTCGCCGTAGAGCCGCAGCATCGCCTCGGCGCCGATCAGCCCGGCGCCGAGCCGGTAGGAGTGCTCGCGCGTCTCGTGGTGCGAGGCGATCAGATCCACCCCGGTGACGGTCTGCAGCTCGCCGGAGCCCTCGTGCAGGATGAGCCCGACATGCGAGAGCGGCTCGAGCCGTGCCCCGAACCGCGATTTCGTCTTCCTGATCCCCTTGGCGATCGCCCCGATGCGGCCGCGCTCGGCGGTGTACAGGTGAAGGATCCGGTCCGCCTCCGAGTAGCGGAGCGAGCGCAGCACGACCGCCTCGGTCTTGTACGTCCCCCTGGCCATCCGTCCAGTCTAGGCGCCGCGGCGGCCCGCCCTCGTCGCCGGGGGCGGCTGGCAAGCGGGGCAGTACCACGTCCCGCGACCGCCGACGACGATCCGCTCGATCGGCGTGCCGCAGCGCTCGCACGGCTCACCGAGCCGCCCGTAGACCTTGAACTCGTCTTGCATGCCGCCGGCCTCCCCGTCCGGGAGCGCATAGTCGCGGAGCGTCGAGCCCTGGCGCTCGATGCCGAGCTCGAGCACGTCCCGGATCGCCTTCACGAGCAGCTCGAGCTCGTGCGCCTCGAGGCTGCCGGCCTGGCGTAACGGATGAAGCTGCGCCCGCCAGAGCGCCTCGTCGGCGTAGATGTTCCCGACGCCGGCGACGGTCCGCTGATCGAGGATCGCCGCCTTGACCGGCGCAGTTCGCCGTACCGAGGCGCGCACCGAGCTCCCGCGCGTCGAAGCCGTCGTCCAGCGGCTCGGGCCCGACGCGCGCGGCGAGGTACGGCTCGAGCTCTTCCGGCTCGAGCAGGAGCCAGGTGCCGAAGCGCCGCACGTCGCGATAGGCGACATCCGAGTCGTCGTCTAATGTGACGACAGCGCGGCGGTAGGGATCGTCCGGCAGCGCCCCCTCCCCTCGCGGCCGGTAGCGCAGCGACCCCGTCATCCGGAGGTGAACGAGCAGAGCCCTTCCCGACTCGAACCGAACGATCAGGTACTTGCCCCGCCGGTCGACGGCCACCACCCGTTCGCCCTCGAGCTCTCGAGCGACGAGCTCCGGATCGAAGGGACGAGTGAGCCGGGTGTCGGCGATCTCGACTCGCTCGAGCCGCCGCCCGACGAGGGCAGGCACGAGACGGCGCCTGACGGTCTCGACCTCGGGCAGCTCCGGCACGCGGACACGCTAGCCGTGCCGCGGCGTCGCGACCGCGTGCGGGCTCCTCCCGCGGGCTACTCGATGACCTCGAGCAGCACGGGTCGCGGCGGCCCGGCATGGTCGCCGAGCTCGTAGGCGTCCGCGACGGCGCGTGCAGCCACCGCCGCGGCGGCCTCGTCGCGTGCATGGATCTCGGCGAGGACCTCGCCCTCCTCGACCCTCTCCCCTCGCTTGCGGCGGCACACGACACCGACGGCATGGTCGACCGTGTCGCCCTTCACCCGGCGACCCGCACCGAGGTGGAGAGCAGCGACGCCCACCCGGATCGCGTCGAGGCGGACGATCGCGCCTGCCCGTGCCGAGGTGACCTCGAGCACGACCGGAGCGTGCTCGAGTGCCGATTCGTCGGCGGTCCCGCCCTGCGCCTCGATCCAGCGCGTCCACTCGGCCTCGGCGGACCCGTCGGCCACGACAGCCTCGGCGCGTTCCCGACCCTCGGCCAAACCGATCCCGAGGTCGGAGAGCGCCAGCAGCCGCGCACAGCTCTCCAGCACGAGCTCGGTGAAGTCGGCCGGGCCCTCACCGCGGATCGTGGCGCGAGCCTCGCGCACCTCGAGGGC
This sequence comes from uncultured Actinomycetota bacterium, assembly GCA_963723405.1. GTDB lineage: Bacteria > Actinomycetota > Thermoleophilia > Gaiellales > Gaiellaceae > PALSA-600. The sequence goes on from CAVRQF010000001.1 coordinate 246,573, forward strand.
GTTGCCGACAGCGGCGCCGAGCGGCTGGTCCATGTCGGTCAGGAGGCAGACGACCTCGCGGCCTGCCTCCTCGCCGAGGGCCTGCATCGTCTCGGCGAGCCGGCGCGCCTCGTCGATCGTCTTCATGAAGGCCCCGCTCCCGACCTTGACGTCGAGAACGATCGCCTGGGCGCCCGCGGCGAGCTTCTTCGACATGATCGACGCAGCGATCAGCGAGAGCTGGTCGACGGTGGCCGTGACGTCGCGGAGGCCGTACAGCATCAGATCGGCGGGCACGAGCTCCGCGGTCTGGCTGACGATCGCCATCCCGACCGCGCGAAGCTGGGCGATCAGCTCATCGGTCGTGAGACCGACCCGGAACCCGGGGATCGACTCGAGCTTGTCGAGCGTCCCTCCCGTGTGGCCGAGGCCTCTGCCGCTCATCTTCCCGAACGGGACCCCGCACGCTGCGACGATCGGGCCGACGGCCAGGGAGGTCTTGTCGCCGACGCCGCCCGTCGAGTGCTTGTCGACGACCTTGCGCCCGAGCGCGGCGCCCAGGTCGATCGTCTCGCCGCTGCGGATCATCGCGTCCGTCAGCGCGAACGTCTCGCTCGCCGAGAGCCCGCGGAAGTAGACGGCCATGCAGAACGCCGCCATCTGGTAGTCGGGCACGACACCGCGCGCGTATGCGAGCACGAGCTCGCCGATCTCCTCGGGGCGCAGCTCCTCTCCGTCGCGTTTGCGCTGGATCAGCTCGGCAGCCGCGATCACGGCTGGAGGAACGGCTTGCCGAGCACGCTCCGCGGCACGGCGCCGCCGCCGAGCCAGGCATGCGCGGTGGCGCCCACATCTCCGAACTCGCCGCCCTCGTGAATGCGGCCGGCCGCGTTGCGTCCCTGCACGTATGCGAGGAGCAGCGCGTGCTCCCGCGAATGGTCTGTCGACGGCGTCGTCGGGTCGCAGCCGTGATCGGAGGTGAGGATCAGCAGATCTCCGTCACGCAGCGCATCGAGCAGGTCGGGCAGCCGCCGGTCGAAGTCCTGCAGGCAGCGATGGAAGTTCTCGGGATCGTTCCGGTGACCCCAGAGCATGTCGGTCTCGACGAGGTTCGTGAACACGAGTCCTTCGTCGACGTTCCGGAGCAGCTCCTCCGTCCGCTGGATGCCCTCGACGTTCGACTTCGTGGGGAACGACTCGTCGACGTCCGTGCCCGCGAAGATGTCCGAGATCTTGCCGACGCCGTACACCTTCTGGCCTTTCGCCCTGAGGAGCGACAGGTAGTTCGGGCGTGGCGGCTCCAGCGAGAAGTCGTGCCGGTTCGCCGTCCGCACGTAGTTCCCGGGCTCGCCGGCGAACGGCCGTGCGATCACCCGCCCCACGGCGTGCTTGCCGGTCAGGATCCTCCGGGCGACTCGGCAGGCGTCGTAGAGCTCCTCGAGGGGGATCGTCTCCTCGTGCGCGGCGATCTGGAAGACCGAGTCGGCGCTCGTGTAGACGATCCACTTGCCCGTCCGCTGATGCTGCTCCCCGAGCTCCTGGATGATCTCGGTGCCGCTCGCCGGGACGTTCCCGATCACGCCGTGCCCGGTCTCGTTCATGAAGGGGTCGATCACCTCGTCGGGGAACCCGTGCGGGTAGGTCGGCATCGCCTGCGGCGTCAGGATTCCCATCAGCTCCCAGTGGCCCGTCGTCGTGTCCTTGCCGCGCGAGCGCTCGACGAGCCTGCCGGCCACGGCGGGGGCGCCGGGGTGCGGTGGGCAACCGAGCAGCGGCTCGACGTTCCCGAGGCCGAGCGCCTCGAGCGTCGGCAGGTCGAGCCCACCGACCGCTCTCGCCACGTTCCCGAGCGTGTCCGAGGCCTCGTCGCCGAAATCTGCCGCGTCCGGGAGCCCCCCGGCTCCGACTGCGTCGAGCACGATCACACAGGCCCTGGGCACCCGGCTATCCTAAGCCCAAGTGGAGAACGTACTGGGTCTGATCGGATTCGCACTCTTCATCGCGTGCGTGATCGCGCTTGCGGCGGGCATCACGTGGGCCGTCGTGAAGATCAGCCCGAATCCCGCCAACAAGAGTTAGCCAGCTCCCTAGACCGGCGAGCGCGAGCGCGTCGACGAGCGGCGTGTAGCGAAGCCCGTGTGCCTCCGCGACCGCCTCGTAGGTCAACTCGCCGCCGAGCACGTTCACGCCCCTGGCGAGTGCGCGATCCGCGCCGACCGCACCTCTGAGGCCCTGATCGGCGATCGCCTCGACGTACGGCAGCGTCGCGTTCGTGAGTGCCTTCGTCGACGTGACCGGTACCCCGCCGGGCATGTTCGCGACGCAGTAGTGGATGACCCCGTCCACGACGTAGGTGGGATCGGTGTGCGTCGTCGGGCGCGAGGTCTCGAAGCAGCCGCCCTGGTCGATCGCGACGTCGACGACGACGGCCCCGTCATTCATGCTCGCGATCATCTCGCGGGTCACGAGCTTCGGCGCGAGCGCCCCCGGGATCAGAACCGCGCCGATCACGAGGTCGGCCTGCTCGACGGCCGCGGCGATCTCGAGCCGCGAGCTCATCAGCAGCGTCACCCGGCCGGACAGGATCTCCTCGAGATGGCGCATCCGGTCGATCGAGCGCTCCAGGATCGTCACCTGGGCGCCGAGCCCGAGGGCGATGATCGCGGCGTTGTAGCCCACGATCCCGCCTCCGATGACGACGACCCGGCCCGGGGCGACCCCCGGTACACCGCCGAGAAGGAGCCCGCGGCCGCCGAGCGGCTTCTCGAGGAAATACGCGCCTGCCTGGGTGGAAAGCCTCCCGGCGACCTCCGACATCGGCGCGAGCAGCGGCAGCGCCCCACGCTCCGTCTCCACGGTCTCGTAGGCGACGGCGGTGACGCCCGAGTCGACGAGCGCACGCGTGAGCGGCTCGTCGGCGGCGATGTGCAGGTACGTGAAGAGCGTGAGCCCCTCGCGTAGGCGGCCGTACTCGGAGGCGATCGGCTCCTTCACCTTGAGCAGAAGGTCGCTCGACTCCCAGACCTCCGCGACCGAGACGATCCGCGCACCGACACGCTCGTAGGCCGCGTCGGGAAAGGCGCTCCCCAGTCCGGCGCCACCCTCGACCACCACCTCATGGCCGCCGTTGATCAGCTCGAGCGCCCCGGCCGGCGTCAGTGCGACGCGGTACTCGTCCGGCTTGACCTCCTTGGCGACGCCGATCCTCACGGCGCGGGACGATACCGGGTGGCCGACGCCCCGGGCGCTCTAGCCGCGGCGCGCCGGCAGGAAGTGGAAGGCCGGCTGGGCGGCGAGAAGGCGCGTGTCCGGAGGTGCCTTGAACGTCGTCATCCGCACCTCGACCATCACCGGCGTCGACGGGACCGGGACGCGGACGATGACGCGCTTGCCGTTGCCGACGACCGTGTGGCGCGTGGCGAGCACCCGGTCGAAGACGGGCACCTCGTCCTTGCCCAGCTTGACCGTGCCGACGCGGATGGTCGCCCGACCGGGAGGCGCGGCCCCGGTGAACGCCGTCCGTGAGAGGTCGATCCGCACGGTGCCCGCGCCGCCGCGAGGGAAGTAGGTGTAGCTCATCGGCGAGGTGGCCCAGCCGTCGGCGAACACGTTCTCCTCCTCGTCGAGCAGGTGCCACTGCGTCGGTGTGCGGTACAGCGTGAACCCGCCCTGCTCCTTGACGATCGGCGCCGCCAGACGGACTCCGGGGCCGGCGAGCGTGTACGGGTCGCCGGTGTAGCCCTGGAGCGCGCCGTCGGCGCTCTCGAGACCCGGGCCGGACGCCGGTCCCGGGCCGGGCGCGGTGCCGTCGATCGCCGCCACGTGGTCGATGGAGCGGTTCCAGAACTCCGTCTCCCACAGCGAGGTCGGGTCGAGGTTGAGCCCCTGTCCCAGGAAGGTGACGTGCTTGCCGCCGGTCGCGGTGTCGACCCAGTCGCGGGGCGCCGGGATCCGGCTCGCGAACACCTTCGAGTAGTTCGTGTTCGTCTTCGTCGCGTAGATCTGCCCGGTCAGGAGCCACGCCGCGACGAGCAGCGTCGCGCCGGCGGCGACCCACCGCCGGCGCCGGAAGGCGAGGACGGCGACCGTGACGGCGACGGCTCCGAGCGCCACCACGTGGAAGTCGTTGATGTCCCAGTAGAAGTAGCGATTCGCGAGGGTGAGGATCGCCAGGCCCGGTGCCTCGAAGTAGGGCGCTCCGACGATCAGGAGGCCGCTCCAGCTGACGGCGAGCACGACCACCGACGAGACGGCGATGATGACCCAGTTCACCTTCCGGGCGGTGAGCACGAGCGCCGTCCCGATCAGCAGAAGCGGCGAGAGGTAGAAGAGGTTCCGCTCCTCGATCAGCTTCTGGAGAGTCGCGACGAGGTAGGTCGACTTCGCGGCGGTATAGATCCAGAGGGTCACGATCGACGCCCCGAGGTACGCCGCGAACGCCCGGTAGGCGGGGTCGCGTGCCCGCTCCGGCAGCCAGAGCGACGCGATCCCGCAGATCACCGGGAGGAAGCCGAGCCCGATTGCGAACGCTCCCATCGCGAGGCTGCCCTGGCGCACCGTGTGGTGGTTGAAGTACTGGCCGAAGCTCCAGCTCTGGACGTGCTGGACGACGAGCAGGTCGAACGCGACCGCGAAGAGCACGAGCCCTCCTACGGCGATCGCGACGCGTCGCCACGGGATCCCTCTCTCGGCGCGGCCCGCGACCCAGAGCACGGCGGCAGCGAGCACGAGGATCGCCGGGAGCGCGACGAACTCCGATCTGACCCAGCGCCCGCCGACGGCGAGCGCGAGCGCGGGAACCGCCCGCCCGAGGCTCGGCGCGGCGAAGAGCCGGATCGCGAGGAGGGCGCCGGCGGTGAACCAGAGATAGGCGAGGGACTCGGGCACGATCGAGGTCGCATACGCCATTGCGGGGATCGCGATCGCGAGCAGCGCCACCGCCACGGCCCACCGGCGGGAGACGAGCATCCGAGCGAGGAGGTACGCCGGCACGGCGGTGAGGCACATGACGGCCGCGTTGATGTACTTGACGGCCTCGTAGGCGGTCGCAGTCGAGTGGATCCACCACGCCGGTGCGATCAGGAACGAGTAGAAGGACTCGAACGGGTGCGGCTCGGTGCGCCGCGCGGCGTGACCGGTGCCGGCGATCGCCCGCGAGAGCTGCGTCCACTCGAGCTCGTCGGTGAAGAGCCACGGCGTCCGGCGAAGCGATGCCTCGATCCCGTAGAAGACGAGGATCCCGAGCACCAGAGCGGCCCAGGGGGCGTAGCGGGCGATCCCCCGGCTCGAGGCCCCGTTCCCGGGCACGGGCTACGCCCTCGCGCTGTCGACGAGCGCGAGCGTGACGTCGACCATGGCGTCGATGTCAGCCACGGCGATGCTCTCGTCCGGGGTGTGGATCTCGCTCATGCCGTTCGCCAGGTTCAGGCACTGGAGTCCGCGCTGGTTGAAGACGTTCGCGTCGGCGGCTCCGCCCGAGAGGCCGTAGCGCGCCTCGATCCCGCAGCGCCCGAGCGCGTCCGCGGCAAGACGCACCACGAGATCGTGCTTCTCGAACCGATAGGCGCTGTAGTGGCGCGTCAGCTTCGTCTCGACCTCGCACTCGGCGACGCCTGCCGCGAACGTCAGCGCGTCCTGCATCGCCTGCACCTGGTCGGCGAGCTTGCGGTCGTCGTGCGACCTCGCCTCGCCGACGAGCCTGCACGTGTCCGGCACGACGTTCGCCGCGCTTCCGCCCGCGATCACGCCGATGTTCGCGGTCGTCTCCTCGTCGACCCGCCCGAGATTCATCTCGGAGACGGCGCGGGCGGCGGCGGCGATCGCAGAACGGCCTTCCTCCGGGAACATCCCGGCGTGGGCGGCGCGACCGTGGAACGTGACCTCGATGAGCTCCGCCGACGGCGCGCCGAGGATGATGCCGCCGGGAGGCTCGGCCTGGTCGTACACGTACCCGACCCTCGCGCGAAGCCGCGCAGCGTCGAAGGCGTAGGCGCCCTCGAGGCCTGTCTCCTCCTTCGAGGTGAACAGGAGCTCGACACCTGCGTGCGGCCGGCTCTCGGCGAGGATCAGCCGGACGGCGTCGAGCATCACAGCGACCGCGGCCTTGTTGTCGCCGCCGAGGATCGCGGCGTTGCGGTTCCGCACGATCCCGTCCTCGACGACGGGCTCGATTGCGTCGACGGGCGGGACGGTGTCGAGATGGGCGCAGAGGAAGAGCGGCTCTCCGGCGGCGGTCGGCTCGAGGGAGACGAGGATGTTCCCCATGGTCGAGCCGACGGCGGCGCCGGTTCCGTCCTCGTCCGCGAGAAGGCCGAGGTCCCGGACGTAGCCGAGCACGAGGTCGGCGACGGCCCGCTCCTCGCCTGACGGGCTCGGGACGGCGGCTAGCTCGAGGAAGAGATCGAGGGCCTCGGAGGGCACGGCGCGCCCATGGTAGAGGGCGGCTGTGACGAGAAGGTGAGCGAGTCGTCGTTCGAGGTTCTAGGTGACGATCTCGACCCGGCTGCTTCGCCGCTCGCGTGCGCGCTCGAGCGCTGCGGCGACGAACTCGCGGAAGAGCGGCGCAGGGCGCGTCGGCCGCGACTTGAACTCGGGGTGGAACTGCGAGGCGACGAACCAGGGATGGTCCGGAAGCTCGACGATCTCGACGAGCCGGCCCTCCTCGAAGGTGCCGCTGATCACGAGCCCGGCGGCGACGAGCTGCTGGCGGTAGGCGTTGTTGACCTCGTAGCGGTGGCGGTGCCGCTCGGAGACGACGGGCTTCCCGCCGTAGATCGCGCGGACGTCTGTGCCTTCCGCGAGCTCGACCGCCTGGGCGCCGAGACGCATCGAGCCGCCGAGGTCCTCGACGTCCTTCTGGTCCGGGAGCAGGTCGATCACCGGGTAGGGCGTCTCGGGGTCGATCTCGGTCGAGTTGGCGCCGTCGAGGTCGCAGACATGGCGGGCGAACTCCGAGACGGCGACGTGCATCCCGAGGCAGATGCCGAGGTACGGGATGGCGTCCTCGCGGGCGACGCGGCAGGCGAGGATCTTCCCCTCCCAGCCGCGTGAGCCGAAGCCGCCGGGCACGAGCACCCCGTCGACGCCGGCGAGCTCGGCGCGGGCCTCGTCGAGAGTCATGTTCTCCGCGTCGACCCAGCGGACGCGGATGCCGCAGCCCGAGTGGATGCCGGCATGCTCGAGCGCCTGATGGACGGAGAGGTACGCGTCGTGGAGCTTCACGTACTTGCCGACGAGCGCGATCTCGACCGCCTCGCGACGTTCGCCCAGCCGCCCGACGAGGTCGTTCCACTCGCCGAGGTCGGCCTCGGGCGTGTCGATTCCGAGCTTCTCGCAGACGAGCCGGTCGAGGCCCTCCTTCTGCATGGCCTTCGGTACGAGATAGATGTCCGAGACGTCGATCGCGGAGATGACGGCCTCGACGTCGACGTCGGCGAAGAGCGCGATCTTGTCCCGGATGTCCTTCGTCAGCGGCTCGGTGGAGCGACACACGAGGACGTCGGGGTGGATGCCGATGCGGCGCAGCTCGTTCACCGAGTGCTGGGTCGGCTTCGTCTTCAGCTCGCCGGCATTCGCGATGAAGGGGACGAGCGTGACGTGGATGTAGAGCACGTTCTCGGGCCCGACCTCACGCCGGAACTGGCGGATCGCCTCGAGGAAGGGCTGCGACTCGATGTCGCCGACCGTGCCGCCGATCTCGGAGATGACGACGTCGGTGTCGGTGGCCTCCGCGACGGAGCGGATGCGCGCCTTGATCTCGTTCGTGATGTGCGGGATCACCTGCACGGTCGAGCCGAGGTACTCGCCCTTGCGCTCGCGGCGGAGCACGCGGTCCCAGATCGCGCCGGCGGTGTGGTTCGCGGCGCGGGAGAGGTTCTCGTCGATGAACCGCTCGTAGTGGCCGATGTCGAGATCGGTCTCGGCGCCGTCCTCGGTGACGAACACCTCGCCGTGCTGGAACGGGCTCATCGTCCCCGGGTCGACGTTCAGGTACGGGTCGAACTTCTGCACCTGCACCTTCAGGCCGCGCGACTTGAGCAGTCGACCGAGCGACGCTGCGGTGATCCCCTTGCCCAGAGACGAGACGACGCCACCGGTGACGAAGACGTACTTCGTCGGCGTCACGGTCGCCGCCTGCCCGCGAAATTGCTCACGGAACCCCACCCTAGCAGCCGGCCTCTCCCCTTCACGCCGACCGATGGTAGGACGTGCGGAGGACGTCAGAGGGCGGCGGCCATCTGGACCAGCTCGTAGAGCCGGTCCGCCGCGGTCTGTGCGAGCTCGCGCTCGTCCCGCGAGCCGGTCGCGACCTCGATGGCGACCTCGGTGCGGTCGTCGGCAAGCGGCCGGAGCGTGACGGTCGCCGTGCGAGGCGCGACTCGCCGGCCGCGGCCCTCGGCGACCCGCCGGTGAAGCTCGAACGACCACAGCCGTCTCGGCTCGACCGCGGTGATCACGAGCGTTCGCGTCGCGCTCGGGCCGCTGGGACGACCGACGCGCGGAAAACGGAGCGGCCCGATTCGGAGCGGGTCGGAGATCGCGGTGACCTGCCAGCGGGCGCCGGCCGCGAACCCGCGGCGGTCGGGCTGAACGCTGATCAACCCGGGCCACCAGTCCGAGAGGTGGTACGGCTCCGCGAGGAACCCCCAGGCATCGTCAAGCGAGGCCAGGAGCTCCCGGGTCCCGCTAGCCACCCTCGCCGCCGGCGAGCAGGGCCAGGAAGTCGGCACCGCCGAGCATCCGCTCGAGCTCCTCACGCCGCTCCTCGGGCGGGAGCGGCTCGATGCGCGTGTGGGTCGGATCGCCGGGTACCTTCTCGACGCGGAAGTGACGGTCCGCGAGGCTCGCGATCTGCGGGAGGTGGGTGATCGTGATCACCTGCGCACGTGTGGCCAGGCGCCGGAGCGTCTCGCCCACGGCGTGCGCGGTCTGGCCGCCGATGCCGGCGTCGATCTCGTCGAAGACCATCGTCTCGCCGCCGCCGACGGCGGCGATCGCAAGTGCGACTCGTGAGAGCTCGCCACCCGAAGCGGTGTCGGCCACGGGCCCGAACGGAAGACCCGCGTTGGGCCTCACCGAGAAGGCGGCCTCGTCCGCGCCGGAGGGCCCGGGAGCCGTGTCGCGGACGTCGACCCGGAACTCCCCCTGGCCGAGACCGACGCCGGCGAGCTCGCCCGCAACGGCCTCGGCGAATCGCGGGGCCGCAGCACGGCGCGCGGCCCGGAGCTCTGCGTGGATACGGTCGACCTCGGCCTGCCTGGCGGCGACGGCATCGGCGGCTGTGCGTGCGGGGTCGTGCCCCTCAGCGAGCGCGTCGAGCTCAACGCGGGCCTCGGCTGCCTGCTCGAGAAGCTCCTCGTAGCTGACGGCGCCGTAGCGTCGGCGGAGCGTCGCGATCGCATCGAGACGCCGCTCTACCTCCTCGACCCGTCCGGGCTCTGCCTCGAGCGAGTCGAGGAACCGCCGCAGGTCGATCGTGACCTCGCGCAGTGTCAGCTCGGCCGCGCGCAGGCTCTCACCGGCGGCGGCGAGCTCGGGCGCAATCGCCTCGAGGGGCGCGACTGCGCGCTCGGCGGACGCAACGAGGTGGGTCCCGCCGTCGCGCTCGTCGGAGGCGAGCGCCTCGACCGCCGTCGACGCGGCGAGTGCCAGCTCGGTGACGTGGCGAAGCCGCTCACGCTCGGCCCTCAGCTCGTCCTCCTCGCCCGGACCGAGGCCTTCGGTGTCCTCGGCGAGGGCGCGCAGCTCCTCGATCCTGGCCTCGGCGGCCGCGGCGTCCCGGGTCAGCTCGTCATGGGTGCGTCGCGCCGCGGTGAGCTCGCGCCAGGCACGCCGGGCCGCGCGTGCAGCCTCGGCGACACCGGCGTAGGCGTCGAGGGTTGCGAGCTGGTAGGACGGGCGAGCGAGCCGCCGCTGCTCGAACTGGCCGCTCATCGCGAGCAGGGCCTCGACGGCGGCCGCAACGTCCTCCCTGGCGGCGCTGCGGCCCCATGCGTAGGCGCGGGTGCGCCCGTCGGCGAAGATCCGCCGAGCCAGCACGAGCGTCTCCTCGCCCTCGGGCCGGAGCTCGGCCAGCGCCCCGAGCACCTCGTCGTCGGGCAGGTCGAGCTCCGCCTCGACATACGCCTCGTCGGAGGCGGCGCCGATCATCGCCGCCTCGCCGCGCGCGCCGAGCAGAAGCCCGATCGCGTTCGAGAGGATCGTCTTGCCGGCGCCCGTCTCGCCGGTGATGGCGTTCAGGCCGGGCGCGAGCTCGAGCTCGGCCTCGCGGATGAGGACGAGGTTCTCGATCCGGAGCCGGCGAAGCATCCCGGCATCGTACGACGCGCGCCGAGCCCCGGCGACCGTCCGCTCCAGCCGTCAGGCGATACCGAAGACCTGTGCGTAGCGGCGGAAGAAGGTCTGCTCGGGAAGCGTCGCGAGCATCGTCCGGCTGGCTCCGAACCGCACGGCGACCGCCTTCCCGGCCTCGAGCGACCCGACCTCGTGGCCGTCGGCAAGGACGACCGCCCGGACGTCCGGCGTTCGGTTGACGACCTCCAGCTCGAACCCGGGGCCCACGACGAGAGGCCGTGCGTGGAGTGTGTGCGGGGCCACGAACGTGACCACGGCCGCGTCGAGGCCCCAGACGAGTACCGGGCCGCCGTTGGACAGGTTGTAGGCCGTGGAGCCCGGCGGCGTCGCGCAGAGGACGCCGTCGCACGACTGCGTGCCGAGGTCCTCGCCGTCGAGCAGGTACTGGATCTCGATGATCCTCCCGGGCGCGCCGCTCACGACGACCGCGTCGTTGACCGCGGCGAAGCGGCGCTCTCCGACCTCGATGTCCAGGGTCGGCAGCGAGACCACGTCGTACTCCCCGGCGAAGACGCGCGCCATTCCGGCCTCGAGCTCGCTGCCGGGGATCGCCGTCAGGAATCCCACCCGGCCGAAGTTCGCGCCGATGACCGGCACGCCGGTGTCGAGGAAGCGCGTGAGCGCGCGGAGCATCGTCCCGTCGCCGCCGAGGCAGACCGCCAGGTCCGACGGGCCGTCCTCACCGTCGAGAAGCGTCACTCCCGCGCTCTCGGCAACCACCCGGAGCCGCGCGAGCGCGGCCTCGACGTTCCTCGTCACGCCGTGCGTGACGACCGTTGCGCGCTCAACCCGTTGCATCAGCGATCCACTGCTCTAGCCCGGGCGGGAGGACGGGATGTGCCGACTGGACGAGGTGGAGGACGAACTCATGGTTTCCCTTGGGCCCGGGCAGGCCGGAGTCTACGACCCCGGTGACCTCTGCCCCCCACCCGACCGCAGCCTCGACTATCTCGCGTACCACTCGCCCGTGCACCTCCGGGTCCCGGACGACGCCCTTTCGCACCTCCGCGCGGCCCGCCTCGAACTGCGGCTTGACGAGCACGAGCGCCTCCCAACCGGCTGCGGCGAGGCTGAGCGCCGGTGGGAGCGCCGAGCGCACCGAGATGAAGGAGACGTCGCACGTCACGAGCGCCGGCGCATAGGGCAGCTCCTGGATCGTCCTGGCGTTCGTCCGCTCGAGCACCGTGACCCGCGGGTCCGCTCTCAGTCGCGGGTGGAGCTGTCCGTGGCCGACGTCCAGGGCGATCACGCGCGCAGCGCCGCGCTGGAGCAGGACATCCGTGAACCCGCCCGTCGACGCGCCCACGTCCAGGCAGTCGAGCCCTTCGGGGTCGACCCCGAAGGCGTCGAGTGCGTTCGCGAGCTTCACGCCTGCACGCGAGACGTACGGCGGGGGCCGCTCGACCTCGAGCGAGGCCTCCTCGTCGACCTGCTCGCCGGCCTTCGCATGGCCGGGGACGAGGCCCGCCATCACGAGCGCCTGCGCCTGCGCCCGGCTCTCGGCCAGGCCGCGCTCGACGAGCAGCACGTCGAGTCGCTTGCGGGTCACGACGTGCGGGCGGCCAGCCGGGAGACCATCTCGGCGAGTACCGACGTGTCCGCCGGGATCGCCGCGAGCCGCGACTCCGCCCGCGAGGCGGCGGCGTCCGCGAGCTCACGGGCCCCCTCCTCACCGACCTCGTCGACGTACCCGTCGCCGTCGAGGATGTCGTCGACGACCTGGAAGAGCAGGCCGAGCTCCGCGGCGAACGCACGCCAGGGGCCGTGGTCGGGCTCGGGAAGGCCGGCGGCCCAGACCCCGCACATGATCGACGCGGAGAAGAGCGCTCCGGTCTTCAGCCGGTGGAGCGCTGCCAGGTCGTGCCCCCCCTCGAGGTCCATCTGCTGCCCGCCGATCATCCCCAGCGTCGCCTCGACGAGCTCGCGCGCGACGTCGAGGCTCGACGTCAGCGCAAGCCGGAACGCCTCGGCGACGAGGGCGTCCCCGGTCAGGATCGCGGTCGCCTCGCCGTAGGCCGCCCACACGCTCGGCTGCCCACGCCGTTCCTCGTCGTCATCGAGCGCGGGCAGGTCGTCGTGCACGAGCGAGAACGAATGCACGAGCTCGACTGCCGCCGCCGCCGGGAGCAGGGGCTCGAGGTCAGAGCCGCACGCCTCGCCTGCCGCGAGGCAGAGCACCGGCCGCACCCTCTTGCCGCCGAGCGAGTATCGAACCGGCTCATCCAGCGTCCCGAGCGCCGGGTCAGCTCCAGGCCGGCGAGGTAGGCCTCGACGGCGTCGCAAGCTCGTCAGGTGCCCGCGGCATCCGCCTCCGCAGCCCGCCGAGCCGCCTGCAGCTCCACCTCGATCTGCTTCGCGAGCTCGGAGAGCTCCTGAAGGATCTCGATCGCCTGATCGGGATCGTCGGTCGACTCGAGCCTCTCGCGTGCCCCCTCGAGCCGCGCGAGCAGCTCCTCCGCACGGGTCAGGGACTCGTCCGCGCTCATGAGTCGACCTTCACTGCAACCGCCTCTCTCTGGATCCGGCCGAGAATCCCGTTGACGAGCCTCGCCGCCTCCTCCGTCGCGTAGCGCTTGGCGAACCCGACCGCCTCGTCGATCACGACCTCCGGCGGGACCTCGCCGCGGTCGAGCTCCCGGATCGCGACCCGCAGTGCGCTCCGCTCGACCACCCCGAGCCGGTCGGCTGTCCAGCCGTCCGATGCGGCCGTGATGCGCGCGTCGAGCTCCGGAGCCTGCGCGACCGTCTCCTCGGCGAGCTCCCTGGCCCACGCGTCCATCTCGGCGCCGTAGCGCTCGCCGATCTCACCCTCGCCCAGATCCCACTGGTAGACGAGGAAGAGAGCCTGGCGCCGGGCCTGGCGACGGCTCATGTGAGCTCCCCGACGGCCACGTCGACCCTGGTCTCGATCCCGCACATGTCCTTCAGCATCGCAGCAACGGCGTCCTGTACGCGCCCGGCGACCTCGACGAGTGGCTCGCCGCGGCTCGCGGCCACGGACAGCCGCACGAGCCGGTGGTCTACGTCGACGCCTCGACGGCGGCGAACGCTGATCCCCTCGACGCTCTCGGCAGCCCTCACGGCGATCCCGACCAGCACGCTGTCCGGAACCGTGATCGTCCCCGCGTCGTTCGTCAGGACGAGCGTCACGCGACGACCATCCCGAGCTCCGCGAGGGTCGAGGTCGAGTACACGCCGCTCGCGAACTCCTCGCTGCGGAGGATCCTGAGAGCAAGCTCCCGCGTGGTCGGGACACCCTCGACGACGAGCTCGCCGAGCATCCGCTCGGCACGCGCGATCGCGGCGTCGCGCCCGGTGTCCCAGACGACGAGCTTGGCGATCAGCGAGTCGTAGTACGGCGAGATCACGGAGCCGTCCTCCACGAACGTGTCGACGCGCACCCCGGGCCCGAGCGGCGCCCGGAAGCGCGAGATCGTCCCGGGGCCGGCATGAAATCTCGGCTCGGGTCCTCGGCGTTCAGGCGGATCTCGATCGCGTGGCCTCGGCGCGCGACACGGCCGCTCGCCGGGAGGCGCTCCCCGGCGGCGACCTCGAGCTGGCCGCGGACGAGATCGATGCCGGTGCAGAGCTCGGTGACCGGGTGCTCGACCTGGAGGCGGGCGTTCAGCTCGATGAACGAGAACGCCCCGTCGGGCCCGACGAGGAACTCGAAGGTGCCCGCGTTCAGGTAGCCGACGGCGCGGCACGCCCGCTCCGCCGCCGCCTCCATCGCCTCGCGCAGCTCGGGCGTGAGCGCGGGAGACGGCGTCTCCTCGATGAGCTTCTGATGGCGCCGCTGGATCGAGCACTCGCGCTCCCCGAGCGTCAAGACGTTGCCGTGCGTGTCGCACAGCACCTGGATCTCCACGTGGCGCGCAGGCGAGAGCACCTTCTCGAGGTAGAGCGTCCCGTTCCCGAATGCGGCCGCCGCCTCGGCCGACGCCGCCTCGTAGAGGTCCTCCAGGTCGGCGGGGTCGTCGACGAGGCGCATGCCGCGCCCGCCGCCGCCCGCCGTCGCCTTCAGCATCACCGGATAGCCGATCTCAGCCGCGGCCGCCCGCGCTCCTGCGAGGGTGGTTGCGCCCTCCGTTCCGGGGACAGTCGGGACGTCGGCTGCGCGCATCGCCGTGCGGGCCGCGATCTTGTCGCCCATCGACTCCATCACCCCGGCCGGAGGGCCGACGAAGACGAGGTCGTTGTCGAGGCAGGCCTCGACGAATGCCGGGTTCTCCGAGAGGAACCCGTAACCCGGGTGCACGGCGTCGCAACCCGTGGTGACAGCCGCCGCGACGATCGCCGGGATGCTGAGGTAGCTCTGCGCCGCAGCAGGCGGCCCGATCCGGACGGCCTCGTCGGCGAGCCGCGTGTGGAGGGCTCCTTCGTCGGCGGTCGAGTAGACGGCCACCGCCTCGATGTCGAGCTCGTGGAGCGCCCGGATCACGCGGACTGCGATCTCGCCCCGGTTCGCGACGAGGACCTTCCGGAACATCTAGATCCCGAGCGGCCGGCCGTTGAGCGGCTCGAGCTCGAAGAGGAGCTGGCCGTACTCGACAGGCTGGGCGTCGGAGACATGGATCCGGCGGACGATCGCCTCGACCTCGGCCTTGATCTCGTTCATCAGCTTCATCGCCTCGAGGATGCAGAGAACCTGTCCTGGCGAGACGGGGTCACCCTCCTCCACGAACGGTGCCGCGCCCAGGCCGTGGCGCCCGGTAGAACGTTCCGACCATCGGGCTCTCGACGGTCACGAGATGCGACGGGGCGGGGCTCGCCGCCTGCGCCTCGTCGGCCTCCGCGAGCTGGGCGCGTCCCTGTTCGGCGAGCGGCTCTGCAACGCTCCGGCGGACACTGACTCGCACGCCGTCCTCCTCGACCGTGATCTCCCCCACGCCGGTCTCCTGCACGATCCTGACGACCGCCCGGATCTGCTCGTCCCGGCCGCGGGCGAGCGCGTCGTCCTCGCCCGGCTCCTCCCCGCGGGAGCGCTGGCGGATCGACTGCAGCAGCGGCTCCGCCTCCTGCCCGAACAGCGCGAGCAGGAGCAGCTCCTCCTCGCTCGCGGCGAGGCCCTCGGCGCTGGCCTTCAGTGCCTCGATGTCGAGCGGCGCGGGCGGCGGCTCGACCCCGCGCAGCGCGACGGCCCGTTCGAGCGCCGGATCGATCGGCCCGGGAGTCTTGCCGAAGTGACCGAGGACGAGGTGGCGGAGCTCGTCGACGATCTCCCCGTAGCGGTTCGCGCCGAGGACGTTCACGAGCGCCTGGGACGCCACGATCTGGCCGAGCGGCGCGGCGAGCGGCGGCGAGCCCGCCTCGACCCGGACGCGCTCGACCTCGTCCAGCACCTCGTCGAGCCGGTCGGAGTGGCCGTGATTCGTGAGCTGCGAGTCGATGACCGATACGAGCCCCGGCGGGAGCTTGCGCCGCGCAGCGCGCACGGAGACGCGGGGCAGGAGCGGCGAGATCGGCATGTCGCCGATGTGCTCGTCGACGAGCGCGGCCGCCTCCCAGACCTTCTCCACGTCGACGCCCGTGTCGTGCCCGATGCCTGCGAGCGCGGTCGCGAGCGACTCGGCAGTGATCCGGTGGGTCGCCAGGGCGACCGGGTAGATCGAGCAGCTGATCAGGTCGACCCCGGCACGCGCCGCCTCGAGTGCGAGTGCAAGCCCGTTCCGTCCCGCTCCCTGGCTGTACAGCCCGACCGGGAGGCCCGTCAGCTCGTGGAGCTCGGCAACGAGCTCGCCGGCACGGTGCGGCTGCAGCAGGCCGGCTGGGTCGTCGAGAACGATGCGCGCGGCACCGAGCTCCGGCATCCGTCGCGCCGTCTCGACGAGGGCGTCGTGGAGGCTCGAGCCGTACAGCAGCCCGGCGTCGAACTCGCGACCCGCCGCCACGACCGACCGGGCCGCGACCGCCAGGTTGTCGGCGTCGTTCAGCGGGTCGTGAAGGCGGAAGGAGTCGATTCCGCTCTCGGCGGCGCTCGCCATGAAGCGCCTGACGAGATCGTCGCCGAGCGGCTGCGAGCCGACCAGGAATCGGCCGCGGACCGCGAGCATGAGCGGCGTCGTGGTGCGCGCCTTGATCGCCCGGATCCGCTCCCAGGGGCTCTCGATCCCCCGGCCGACAGCGGCGTCGAACGCACCGCCTCCGGACACCTCGAGGTAGGCGTAGCCGGCCGAGTCGAGGATCTCCGCGAGGCGAAGCAGCTCGGCCGTGGGCAGGGCCCCGGCCAGCGGCTCCTGCGAGAGAATGCGAATCGAGGTGTCGACCAGTCTCGGCACAACGCGGGACCATAGCGGCCTCGCTGGAGGGTGAGGCCGCCCCATGGTCGGCACGCGACTCTGCTTGCGATGGGCGGCGCTCGGGCCGCCCGCGCTTGCCGCAGTCTCTCCTCCGAGCGCCGCTTGCCGCCAAGATTGACGGGTGGACGAAGGCTTCGCACTTCTCGTCGTCGGGCTGATTCTCGGCCTGAGCGTGGCGCTCGCGCTCGGGGCGGTGCGCACCGGGCTGCCGGTGCTCGTGGCGTTCCTGGGCCTCGGAATGCTCCTCGGCTCCGACGGGCCGGGCGGGATCGACTTCGCCGACGCGCAGCTGACGCGCCAGGCCGGTGTGGTCGGGCTCGGGCTCATCCTCTACGAGGGAGGTCTTCAGACCTCGTGGCGGCGCCTCAGGGAGGTTGCGGTGCCGGCCGGGCTTCTGAGCACGGCCGGGGTGATCGTGACGACGCTCATCACCGGGGTCGCGGCTCAGGGCCTCTTCGACCTGACGTGGCTCGAGTCGTTCCTGCTCGGGGCGGTCGTCGCGTCGACCGATGCCGCGGCGGTCTTCTCCACGCTCCGCTTCACCCACATCCCGCGACGGCTCGCCCGCACGCTCGAGGCCGAGTCGGGCGGCAACGACCCGATGGCGATCGCGCTCACCGTCGGCCTGATCGCGTGGATCGAGCATCCGGAGACCCACGGCTTTGGCGACCTCGCGCTGCTCGTGATCCAGCAGATCTCGATCGGCCTGCTCGTCGGGATCGCGCTCGGTGCGCTCGCCGCGAGGGTGTTCGCGCTGATCCCGAGCTCGATCGCCGCCTTCGTCCCGGTCGTGTCGGTCGCCGCCGCGGCGCTGTCGTTCGGAGCGGCCGACACGTTGGGCGGGAGCGGGTTCCTGGCCGTGTACATCGTCGGCCTCGCGGTCGGAAGCACACCGTCCCGCTACCGCCGCCAGCTCGCGGCCTTCCACGAAGGCCTCGCGTTCGTGGCGCAGGTCGGGCTGTTCGTGCTGCTCGGCCTGCTCGTGTTCCCGAGCCAGCTTCCGCACTTCGCCTTTCGCAGCATCGCGCTTGCCCTCGCGCTGATGCTCGTGGCGCGGCCGGCGGCGGTCTGGACGTCCACGCTCTGGTCGAGCTTCACGAACCGCGACCGCGTGCTGCTCGGATGGGCGGGTCTCCGCGGTGCGGCCCCGATCGTCGTGGCGACCTTCGTGCTCTCGTCGAGCGTCCGCCATGCGAACTCGATCTTCGACGTCGTCTTCTTCGTCGTGATCGTCTCGGCGCTCGTGCAGGGCACGACGCTGGAGCGCGTCGCCCGGGCTCTAGGGCTGAGCACGCCCGCCCCGGCTGCACGGGAGCGCACCGCCGAAGCGGGACCACTCGCCCAGCTCGACCTGGTCGAGTTCGAGGTCGAGACGAGCCATGCGATCAACGGCTCCTCGGTGCGAGAGCTCGGCTTGCCCCGCGACGCCCTCGTCGCGGTCATCCAGCGGGACGGGGCGTCGATCCCACCCCGCGGCAGCAGCGTCGTGAAGAGCGGCGACCGGCTCCACGTGCTGATCCCGCACCGGTTGCGGCCCGAGCTCGAGGACGTCTTCGTCCGCTGGCGGCGTCTGATCTGATCCGGCCGGGAGCTCCCGGCCGGGCTTCAGCAGTCGCAGCCGATCAGCTGGACTTCAGGGACTGGCAGGAGCTCGCCTGATCGAAGGCGCTCGAGAGCTCTCCGGAGGCGTCGAGTGTCTGCAGCTGCTTGAACGTGTCCGAGACGTCGGTGCCCATCGTCTTGAGCGAGTCGAGGATGATCGGGGCGGCGGTGATGATGGCCGTCACGCTCGTCGCCCCGTCGATCTCGCTGCTGATCTTTTCCTGCTCGGTCGTGATGTTCGTCGAGAGCTGGTCGAGGGAGTCTTTCGCCTGCGCGCCCGCCTTCGTGTCGGGCTTGCCCAGGCCCTTCACCGTGTCGGCGAACGTCTGGTTCGCCGACTTGACCTGATCTGCCGCGTTCTGGAGTGACGACTTCGAGATGGAGCCGCTCTTGACGGAGTCGACGGCCGAGGTGATCGAGGTCTTCCACGTCGTGATCGCCGTGCACAGGCTGCCGGCCCAGTCCGCCGTCGATTCGGTCGACGTCGTGGTGCTCTTGCTGCCGCACCCGGCGACGAGCAGCGCAGCCACGAGAAGTGCCCCGAGCATCGGAATCCCCTTGCGCATCACAGCCCCCTTTAGTCATCCATTTCGGCGCGTCTTTCCACGAGAGCCGTCGAACCTGCCGCATCCGACCCGGCGAAGTAGTACCCGAACCGGCGGCTCGCCGGTGAACGAGGTCTCAGCGGCGGATCGGGCCGCGCGTCTCGTTCAGCGGCGCGCGAACGTGCCGGGTGTCCGTGCGCCTACTGCGTTAGTTCGCTCACGTTCTCGGGTACAGGACGTTCACCATGGCGCAACGGCAAGCAGACTCCGTGGAGACGACCGGCTTTCACCATCCGATCAAGAAGCTCGAGGACGAAGCTCATACGCTGATCGAGGCGGAGCATGCGGGCGAGACAAGCGCGACTCCGCTGATCTCGATCGGGATGATCCTGACGGTCCTCGTTCCGATCGCAGCGACGATGATGATCCTCGCCATCGGTGCCGCCTGGCTGTTCGGTTGAGTCTGGGCCCGGGGCCGCTTCGCGAACGTCGACTCCGGCTGGACGGACGCTGAGCCCACAACCCCGAGGGGATCCCGCCCCGGAGTATCGTCGCGCATGAGATGACTTCGAGTCACCGCCGCGCCGGCGCTGATCTGCTTGCGCGGTGGTGGCCGCCACTCGTGGCGTGGGTGACGGCTACGACCGTCGTCGTCGTGACGTGTGTCGTCGAGGGCTGGCCGCCGTTCGATGCGCAGAAGACCTGGCTACGGGCGGACTCGGGCCTGTACCTGGACATCGCGGCGCACGGCTACAGCCTTCTGATCTGCCCGCCTGGTGTGTTGCCTGGGTGGTGCGGTAACGCGGGTTGGTTTCCTGCCTACCCGTGGGTCTCGGGGGCTCTGGCTGCGTTCGGCGCTCCAACGGCACAGACCGCGCTCGCTGTCTCGTGGGCGGCGGGCCTGGCCACCATCGTGCTTGTCTGGTGGGCGTTACCGGCTCGTGAGACTCGCGTGGCAGCGGCCGTGGCGCTTGCGTACGCCGCCTTTGCGCCCGGGATCGTCTACCGCTACGCGGTCTTTCCGCTTGCGCTGCTCACGCTCGCCACAGTCGCCTTCCTTGGGCTCTTGCAGCGGGATCGTTGGTTTGCAGGCGGGCTTGCGGCGGCGGTAGGCCTACTGGCCTACCCGATCGGCCTCGTCGGTGCCCCGGCCGGCGCCGTGTGGCTGCTCGCGAGCCGCTCGATACCGTTGCGCGAGCGAGTTCGACGCGTCATGCTGGTGGCATATCCATCGCTGGTCGCGTTATGGGTCTTCGTCTTCGACCAGTGGCTCGAAACGGGGCACTGGAACGCGTACCTCCTGGTCCAACGGAAGTACGACCACCACCTCCAGGATCCGTTCCACATGGTCGTCGCAGCCTGGCACCGCGTCTTCGCGGACGGGCCGCTCTTCACGCTGACGAAGTCTCTCGCCCTCCAGACACTGCTGGTCAGCTTCATCCTCGCGTGCGTACTGATCGAGCTCGTGATCCGTCGCGGCGCCTTCGCGCACGCCGATGCGCTCGTCGCAATCTGGGCAGTCATGGCCTGGGCCATGCCGATTTCCGAGACGAACGTCGCGACCTACCGGGGAGAGGCTGCGTTGCTGCCGCTCGCACTGCTCGTGCGGCGGCTTCCGTGGCCGCTCGGCGCCGCAATCACGCTTGCCGCCGCGGTGCTGGCCGTCACGATGACGAAGCTCTACCTTCGCAACTACCTGGTCTGACGCCTCGCGCGTACTCCCGCCACCTCGGCCGCGCGAGCTTCCGTCGCCTGCGTGCTCGGCTGCGTTGCCTGACTAGGCGCGGCTGATGTAGCGCTTCTCGCGAGGGTCGACCTTGATCCTGTCGCCGATGTTCACGAACAGGGGCACCTGGACGACGCCGCCGGTCTCGAGGGTCGCCGCCTTCGTCACGTTCGAGACCGTGTCGCCTTTCACCCCGGGCTCGGTGTCGGTGACCTCGAGGACGACCGAGGAGGGAAGATCGATACCCGAGGCGCGCTCGCCGACGAACATCACCTGGAAGGACTGAGACGGGTGCATGAACGGCAGGTCGTCGGCAACAGCGGAGCGCGGGAGCGAGAGCTGCTCGTAGGTCTCGTCGTCCATGAACACGACCTCGTCGCCCGAGTCGTAGAGGTACTGCATGTTCTTCGTCTCGGTCCGGATGCGCCCGAACTTCTCGCCCGCACGGAAGGTCTTGTCGACGACCGCGCCCGACTCGTAGTTCTTCAGCTTCGTGCGCACGAACGCGCCGCCCTTGCCCGGCTTGACGTGCTGGAACTCGACGATCCGCCACGTCTGGCCGTCGAGCTCGATGTGCATCCCGTTCTTGAACTGGTTCGTCGAGACGACTTCGGCCATCGGCGCGGGAGTTTAGCTTTGCGACCGCGGGTACCGGTAGGCTCGCCCGCGCAAAGGACGGGAATGAGCGAAGCGGTTGCCCTCCGGGCGCACATCGAACTGACCTGGGAGCGGCTCCTGCTCGTCTCCGTCGCCGCGGCCGGGATCGTGCTGCGCGTCCTCACGTATCGCTCGACGCTCGGCGCCGAGGACTCCGACGAGGCGTTCATCGGCCTCATGGTCCGCCACGCCCAGCACGGGCACCTCACCGCGTTCATGTGGGGCCACGCCTACGGGGGCATCCTCGAGATCCTCCTGGCCGTCCCCGTCTTCTGGATCTTCGGGCCGAGCATCCTCGCACTCCGGTCGATCCCGATCGTGCTCGACCTCGTCACGGTGTACCTCGTCTGGCGCGCCGGAAGGCGCCTGATCGGTGAGCCGGCCGCCCGCTATACCGCAGCGCTCGCCTGGATCTGGCCGGGCTGGACGATCTTCGAGCACATGCACGAGTGGGGCTTCTACTCGAGCGACGCGCTCTTCTCGGTTCTGCTCCTGCTGATCGCCCTTCGCGCCAGGGAGGATCCGACGGCACTCCGGGTCGGCCTCTTCGGGCTCGTTACGGGAGTCGCGTTCTACGAGACCTTCCAGATCGCGCCGATTGCGATCACCGTCGGCGCGTGGCTCGCCTGGCGGCAGCGTCGGGTGCTCCGGCACGCCTGGCTCGCCGTGGCCCTCGCCTTCCTCGGCGCGCTGCCCGTTCTGCTCTGGAACCTGCGCCACCACTGGGCCACGCTGCACCTCGAAGCCGGAGCGGACTTCAGCTACGCGCCCGGGACTCCGGCTCTTCATCTCGCCCGTATTCCCGGAGGATCTCGGACTGCAAGTTCAGCGGCTCGATGGACTGGATCGTCCCGACCGCTGCCGCGGCCGTCCTG
The DNA here is from genome assembly GCA_963723405.1 of uncultured Actinomycetota bacterium. Lineage (GTDB taxonomy): Bacteria > Actinomycetota > Thermoleophilia > Gaiellales > Gaiellaceae > PALSA-600. Next base: position 268,609 of record CAVRQF010000001.1, read on the forward strand.
TACGCGGCGTCGTCGCGCTCTTCGCGTACGGGGCCTACCGGTCGCGCCGCCGCGACATGATGGCGTATACCTGACGATCGCAGCGTTCCCGTTCCTCGCGACTGCTCTCCCCAAGGTGAACGCGCTGACCGATCCGCGGTATGCGATGGTGCTCGGGCCCTTCCTCGCACTCGTGGTGGGCCAGGCCGCCTCGACCTCCGCCGGGCCGCGGTGATCCTCGGGCTTGCCTCGTCGTGTCCGCGGTCGGGCTCCGGGGATTCGACCGCTACACCGTCTCCCACCAGAACGTCTATGGGCCGGCGGCTCCCGCGAAGCCTCTCTCCGCTCGTCGCCGAGCTCGACCGGCTCGGCATCAGTCGCGTGTTCACGAACTACTGGCTCGCCTATCGCCTCGACTTCGACACCAACGAGCGCATCGTCGCGGTCGAGAGACGGTTCGAGAAGCTCGAGCGAACGAAACGGCGACGTGCGTCCCGACTCACTACCCGAAGGCTACCTGGCCGGCCTACGAGAACGCGGTGCGAGCAGCCCCACACGGGTTCGTGTTCTTCGACCACTTCCTTCCTGACAGGACATCCTCGCGACGCTCGCACGGCACGGCTATACCCGCCGCTCCGTGGACGGGTTCGTCGTCTACGCCCCGCCCGGGGCGGTCAGCCGACGGTGAGCAGGTCTTTCGGAAAGCTCGTGAGGAGCTCGAGCCCGTCCTCGCGCACGACGGCGAGGTCCTCGATCCGGACGCCGCCGACCCCCGGGAGATAGATGCCCGGCTCGACGGTGATCACGTTTCCGACCTCGAGCGTGTGGGGCGAGTCGACCGAGAGACGCGGGGCCTCGTGGACCGCCATGCCGACTCCGTGGCCGAGCCCGTGGCCGAAGCTCTCCCCGTAACCGGCGTCGGCGATGACCTTCCGGGCGATCCCGTCGGCGTCGACGCCCGTCATCCCGGGCCTGATGCCGTCGACCGCTGCGAGCTGGGCCTCGAGGCAGACGTCGTAGATCTCTCGCAATCTCGCCGGGATCTCACGGGTCGAGAGCGTCCGCGTGCAGTCGGAGCAGTACCCCTCGAGGCGGGCGCCCCAGTCGACGGTCACGAGCATCCGCGTCTCGACGATCGTGTCGTGTGGCTCGCCGTGCGGCTTCGAGCCGTTCGTCCCGGCGACGACGATCGTGTCGAACGCGAGATGGTCGACGCCGTGGGCATGCATCAGCGTCCGCAGCCGCCAGGCGAGCTCCCGCTCGCTCCGTCCGATCCAGGTCTCGGCGGTCAGAGCCTCGAACGCTCGCTCCGCGGCCCGGGCCGACCGGGAGATCGACCCGATCTCCGCCTCGTCCTTCACCGCCCGGAGCACCTCGACCGCCCCGACGACGGGCTCGAGGTCGAGCCCGCCTGCGCCGAGCGCCTGCACCTGCGACCACGAGAGGATGTCTGCCTCGACCCCGATCCTTCCGCGGAGCCGCTTCGCGAGGTCGGCCGTCAGCGAGCCCTTGACGAGGACCGCCTCGACGCCCGGGACCATCGCGGCGCCCTCGATGTAGCGGGAGTCGGTGAAGAGCTTCGCGGTTCCTTTCGGATCGACGAGCAGCGCGGCGTTCGAGGTCTCGAACCCCGTCAGCCAGCGGATGTTGACCAGGTTCGTGATCAGGAGCCGGTGCTTCAGCGACGCCTGCAGGCGCCCTAGGCGCGACGCAAGGGTGAGCTCCGTCGAGCCGGCTGTCACCCGCGGCCCGCCAGGTAGACGAGCGCCTCCCGGTAGCCGTCCGGTCCCTTCCCGATCACCCGGTGGGCGGCGAGGTCAGCGATCACCGAGCGCCGTCGCCATTCCTCGCGCTCGTGGATGTTCGAGAGGTGCACCTCGACGATCGGCACGTCCAGGATGTCGAGCGCGTCGTGGAGCGCCCAGCTGTAATGGGACCAGGCGCCCGGGTTGACGATGAGGGCATCGGCGTTGCCGTGGGCGCCGTGGATCCAGTCGATGTACTCACCCTCGTGGTTCGTCTTCTCGCAGCGGGCCGTGATCGCGAGCTCGCGCGCCCACCCGTACACCTTGGTCTCGAGCTCCCCGATCGAGATCCCGCCGTAGATCGCGGGGTCGCGGTGCCCGAGCATGTTCAGGTTCACGCCGTTCAGCACGAGCACCAGCATTGCTGAGGAATCTACGCGATCAGCCGCTCGAGCTCGCGCCGGACCTCAGCTGCGGGCCTCGCCTCGACGTAGGGGCCGTCATCGCCGAGGAGCACGAGGTTGATCGCATCTCCCGAGCGCTTCTTGTCGCGCAGCAGCGCCTCCCAGGCGCGCCCGGGATCGACCTCGGCGGGCCGCGGCTCGAGCTCGCGCTCGACCTCCCCGGTGTCGCGGCCGGAGATGCGGAGCGCGGCGAGGAGCCCGAGCGCCACGGCCTCGCCGTGCGGCAGGTGGTAGTTCGCCCCGGCCTCGAGGCCGTGCGCGAACGTGTGCCCCAGGTTCAGCCAGCGTCGCGGCCCCCGGTCGTGCGGGTCCTGCACGCAGATCCCCGCCTTGTACGCCGCGGCGCCGCGCACGTCGAGCCTACGATCGGCGAGCAGGCGCGTCTTGACGAGCTCGGCCTTCCCCTGCCGCCGCTCGCGCTCCGGCAGCGTCTCGAGGAGCGTCTCGTCGAGGACGACCCGGGCCGGCCAGTGGAAGGCGCCGACGAGGTTCTTCCCCTCCGGGATGTCGATGCCGGTCTTGCCGCCGATCGCAGCGTCGACCTGTCCGACGAGCGACGTCGGCACCGCTGCCCACGGGACGCCGCGCAGGTACGTCGCGGCCGTGAACCCCGCCACGTCGGTCGTGCAGCCGCCGCCGAGACCGACGATGGTGCCGCTGCGATCGAGGCGGAGCTCGCGCCAGAGGCGGGTCACGACCGAGACGGACTTCGCCTCCTCGCCGACAGGAAGCTCGTGCTCGGATGCGAGCCGGCCTCCGAGCGCCTCCTGCGCACGGGCGCCGTAGATCCCCATGACCGTGCTGTCGGCGACGAGCGCCACGGGCCCCGTGCCCGGGACGAGCTCGCCGAGGCGATCGAGGCCTCCGCGCTCGTAGTGGACGCCGCCGGCCGCCAGCACGATCCCGGTCGTGTCCTCCGCGATCGCGTCGGCAGCCTCGCGGTAGATCGTCTCCCGCTCGGCGTACAGGCGGCGGAACTCGGTCTCGTCGCGCGCCAGCGGGCGCTGCGAGCGCCGCGCGCGCTCCCACGCCGTATCGGCGTCCACCTCGATCAGCACCGTGAAAGCCCGGGCGACGAGCTCGCGCGTCTCGGAGCTGCCGAGAGCGCCGCCGCCGAGGGCGATCACGGCGGGCTCTGGGCTCGAGAGCGCGACCCGGGCGGCATGGCGCTCGATCTCCCGGAACCCGCTCTCGCCGCGCTCGGCGAAGAGCTCCGGGATGGTCTTCCCGGCCCGTGCCTCGATCGCCGTGTCGAGATCGAGGAACTCGCGCCCGAGCCGGGTTGCGGCGTCCTTCCCGTGGGTGGTCTTGCCGGCGCCCATGAAGCCGATGAGGACGACATGGCGCCCGAGCGCGTTCAGGTGCATCAGCGGATGCGGTCTGTGTACGCGTGCCAGGCGGCCGTGAAATCGCCGACGGTGTCGCCGCCGAACTTCTCGTGCGCCGCACGGGCGAGCTCCCAGGCGACCGCCGCCTCGGCCACGACCGCGAGCGCCTCGACGGCGGCGACGTCCGAGCGCTCGACCAGGGCCTGCGCGGGCTCGCCCGTCTCCAGGTCGACCGACCCGAGCGGCTTCATCAGCGTCGGCAGCGGCTTCATCGCGGCGCGCACGACGATCTCCTCCCCGTTCGACATTCCGCCCTCGATCCCGCCGGCGTGGTTCGAGGTGCGCCGCCTGTCGACTGCGATCTCGTCGTGGGCCTCAGAGCCGAGCTTGCCGGCGAGCGCGAACCCGTCGCCGATCTCGACTCCCTTCACCGCCTGGATCCCCATGACCGCGGCGGCGAGGCGCGCATCGAGGCGATCTTCCTTCGCGGCGTACGTCCCGAGGCCGGGCGGAACCCCCCGGGCGCGCACCTCGACGACGCCCCCGACGGTGTCGCGCGCCCTCCGAGCCTCGTCGATCCGCTCCCGGAGGGCGGCCTCGTCGACCGTCGATCCCTCGACCGTCACCCCGATCGCGCCCAGTAGCGCCTTGGCCACGGCTCCGACCGCCACGTGAACTGCGGTGTGACGGGCCGAGGCACGTTCGAGCGCGCCGCGCACGTCATCGAGGTCGTACTTCTGGACGCCCGCAAGGTCGGCGTGACCCGGGCGCGGCAGCGTCACGGCCTTCGTCCCCTTGCCGTGCGGCTCATCCTCCGGCGGCCACGGGCTCATCCCCCACGTCCAGTTCTTGTGGTCGACGTTCCCCACGACGAGCGCGAGCGGCGTCCCGAGCGTCTTCCCGTGACGAAGCCCGGCGAGCACCTCGATCCTGTCGGTCTCGATCTGCTGCCTGGGCGAGCGGCCGTAACCCAGCTGGCGCCGGCGGAGGTCGGCGTCGATCAGGTCGCGGTCGAGCTCGAGCCCCGCGGGAAGCCCGGTCACGATCGCGACGAGCGCAGGCCCGTGCGACTCACCGGCGGTGGCGACCCGAAGCGGCATGCGACAGAGCCTAGACCGGGATCCGAACCGCGTCGCGCATGACCCCGACAGGAGCCTGGATCCCCGTCCACAGCTCGAATGCCTTCGCCCCCTGGCGGACGAGCGCCTCGAGCCCGTCGACGACCTCGCAGCCCGCGGCTTTCGCCGCGGCGACGAGAGCGGTGTCGGCGCCGTCCGGCGAGTAGGCGAGCTCGACCACGACCTGACCCGTCTGCGGCTCGACGAGGAGCTCGTCCCGCACGGGCGTGGCGTTCACGATCAGGTCGCAGCCCCTCGCATCGGGCGGCCACATCCCGCTGCGGGAGAACACACGCGTGTCGGCCGGGAGTGCGGGCATGAGCGTCTGCGCCGCGCCTCCCGCGCCGATGAGGCAGGCGCTCCGCGCCGGGATCCCGGCAAGGATCTCCCGGTCGGTGTTGAGGCCGACCACGCGGCCGTCACGAAAGACGAGCGTGTTCACGGCGTCGCCTTCGGCCTCGTCGCAGGCGGCCACGACCGCCTGCTTGTGCGGGATCGTCACGTTCGCGCCGGCGAACCCGAGCTCGCGGAGCGCGCCGACTGCGGCAACCGGATCCCCGACGTCGAACGCCGTGTAGTGCCAGTCGAGCTGAACGGCGGCGAACGCGGCGTTCTGCATCCGGGGCGAGAGCGAGTGCGAGACCGGATGCCCGAGGAGCGCGACGTGGGTCGTCACTTGTATCCGTGGGCGTCGAGGTAGGCGTCGAATGCCGACGCGCTCGCCGTGAAGAAGTGATGCTTGTGGTCGGGCTTGCGCACGTAGTAGAGGTAGTCGACATGCGCGGGATGCGCTGCCGCCTGGATCGCGGCGAGCCCGGGGTTCGAGATCGGCGTGGGCGGCATCCCGTAGAAGCGTCGCGTGTTGTAGGGGCTCGAGCTCGCGAGATCGGACTCCGTGATCGACTGGGTGGGCGGGATGTGCAGGCCGTAGCGCAGCGTCGCGTCGATCCCGAGCTGCATCCGGTTGTGCAGGCGGTTGTAGATGACGGCCGCGACGAGCTTGCGCTCGGACGGAACCGAGGCCTCGCGCTCGACCATCGAGGCGATCGTGAGCACGTCGTAGGGCGTCAGGTTCCTCGACCGGGCGTAGGCGAGATTCACGTGGCTGAGGCGGCGGCAGAACGTCTTGATCTGCTCGAGCACGAGGGCGCGCGAGGTCGTCCCCTTGTAGAAGGGATAGGTCGCCGGAAAGAGGAAGCCCTCGAGACTCGTCCGCCGCTGCTTGCCGAAGCACGGGACGACGGCGCTCTTCGAGCCGAGGAGATAGGCAGCCTGGCCGAGGCGCACGCGCCCACGATGCTCGTGGTCGGCGATCTTCGCGACGACCTTCACCCGCTGGGCCATCTGCTCGCGCGTGAACCCCTCGGGGAAGACGACGTGGAACGGCTTGACGACCGGCGGGAGCGCGACCGTCGTCGTGGGCGCCGGGCGGGTCGTGTGGTGCTGGACGGCGCCGACCGACACGACTGCGGCCGCGGCGACGACCGCGACGAGCACCACGACGGCGACCAGGCGCCGGCGGCGGATCGCACTGTCTAGGCCCTCGCGCCGAGCCATTCGAGGTAGCTGGAGAGCAGGTAGGCGGCGGCGCGGGCATCGTCGCCGCCCGCGAGCGACGAGGTGAAGCGCTCGTCGTAGGTCTCGACGGGGATCTCGAGCGCACCGCGGAGCGTCTCGACGAACTCGAGGGTCTCACGGGCCTGCTCGCCGATCTCGCCGCGGAGCGTCACCGGGAGGCCGACGACGATGAGGCGGGGCTCCTCGGCGGCGATCGCCGCGAGCAGAGCCTCCAACCCGGCCGGCGTCCTGACCTTCGCTGCCACTCCCACCGGCCGCGCAACCATGCCGGTCGGGTCGGAGACGGCGATCCCGGTCCGCGCCGAGCCGTAGTCGAGCGCGAGCACCTTCACTACGAGAGCGCCGCCGAGATCAGCTCGCGGGCGCGCTCGAGCGCGTCGGCGAGCCGTTCGGGCCTCTTGCCGCCGGCCCGGGCCATCGTCGGGCGCCCGCCACCGCCGCCGCCGACGATCGGGGCGATCTCCTTCACCACGTCGCCCGCCGAGATTCGGCCGGCGACGCCCTCATCGAAGTTCGCGACCAGGTGCACCGTGCCATTCTCGCGGGCGCCGAGGACGACGGCCGCCGGCGCGCTCCGCTGCTTGAGGCGATCGGAGAGATCGAGGAGCGCGTCGGCATCGACGCTCGGGACCTCCATCACGATGACGTTCGACCCCGCGACGACGACCACATCGGGCTCGACGTCGACGGACTGCTCGGCCTTCTGCGGCTTCTTCGCCTCCCGCCTGACCTCCTCGAGCTCGACACGGGTCGCCTCGAGCTCCCGCGAGCGGCCGTGGAGCAGCGCCCACGCCTCGCCGGCCGTCACCGCCTCGATGCGCCGCGCGCCCGAGCCGACGGACGCCTCGGAGAGGATCACGAACGGGCCGATCTCCGCCGTCGAGCGGACGTGCGTGCCGCCGCAGAGCTCGCGGGAGAAGCCGTCGATCTCGACGACCCGCACCTCGTTCCCGTACTTCTCGCCGAAGAGCATCATCGCGCCCAGTGAGCGGGCCTCCTCGATCGGGGTGACGAACGTCCGCACGGGGATCGCCTCGAACACCTTCTCGTTGACGAGCCGCTCGACCCGCTCGCGCTCCCCGGGGGTGAGCTGCTGGGAGTGGCTGAAGTCGAACCTGAGCTTGTCGGGCCGCACGGCGGAGCCCGCCTGCTTCACGTGGTCCCCGAGCACCTCGCGGAGCGCGGCGTGGAGCAGATGGGTGGCGGTGTGGTTCGCCATCGTCGGAAAGCGAGCCGCCCACTCGACGACCGCGCGGACGCGGGCCCCCTCGCCGAGGAGCGCCTCGCCGCCGGTCTCGACCGCGAGAACCTGGTCGTCGCCGAACTTGAGCACCTCGGCCACGTCCAGCTTCGCGTCCGTGCCGTCGACGACGAGGTAGCCGGAGTCGCTGACCTGGCCTCCGCTCGAGGCATAGAACGGGCTCTGCTCGAGCTTCACGAGCTGCCGCGTGCCCACGAGCTGCCCGACCGCGATCACGGCGGTGAGCACGTCCGTCTTCTCGTAGCCGACGAACTCGGTCTCCCGGAAGCCGGCGCCGACGATCCCGGCGGCCAGCTGCTCGGTCGTGCTCTCGCCGCCGGCGCGGGAGATCTCGCGGTGGCCCTCCATCAGCTCGCGGAACCCGTCGATGTCGACGGCCTGGCCGCGCTCCTCGGCCAGCTCCTGCGTCAGCTCGACCGGGAACCCGAACGTGGTGGCGAGCTCGAAGGCCTCGCGCCCGGAGATGGCATCGCGGCCGTCGAGCTCGTCGAAGACCTTCTGACCACGGGCGAGCGTCTCGCGGAACCGCTCCTCCTCGAGCCGGACGACGCGCTCGATCTCCGCGCGGTGCTCCCGGAGCTCCGGGTAGGCGTCGCCCATCTGGTCGCAGACGACGCCGCCGAGCCGGTAGACGCGGTCGAGGCCGATCCGCTGGCCGTGCTGGACGGCGCGACGGATGATCCGGCGGCAGATGTAGCCGCGGCCTTCGTTCGACGGCGTCACGCCGTCGGCGATGAGGAAGGACATCGCGCGGCCGTGATCTGCGAGCACGCGGTGAGCCTTGGTCGCGACGGGATCCGCGCCGTAGGCGACCCCGGACTCGGCCTCGACCCAGTCCATGATCAGCCGGAAGCCGTCGGTGTCGAACACCGAGCCCACCTCCTGGAGCAGGCAGGCGCCGCGCTCGACGCCGAGGCCGGTGTCGACGTTCTGGTGGGGAAGCGGCGCGAGCTCGGGGCCCGGGCGGAGGTCGTACTCCATGAAGACGAGGTTGTAGAACTCCATGTAGCGGTCGCACTCGCAGCCGGGGCGGCAGTCGTCGGCGCCGCATCCGTGCTCCTCCCCGCGGTCGAAGAAGACCTCCGAGCACGGCCCGCACGGCCCCGTGTCGGCGGCCTGCCAGAAGTTGTCCTTGCCGAGCCGCACGATCCGGTCGGGCGGGATCCCGACGCGCTGCCACGCGGCGATCGCGACGCTGTCCTCGCCGAGGCCGAGGACCGGGTTCCCCTCGTGGACGGTCGCCCAGAGCCGCTCGGGATCGAGGCCCATCTCCTTCGTCACGAACTCCCACGCGAACTCGACCGCCTCGTTCTTGAAGTAGGCGCCGAACGAGAAGTTCCCGAGCATCTCGAAGAAGGAGCAGTGGCGATCGGTACGGCCTACGTCTTCGAGATCCGTGTCCTTCCCGCCCGCACGCAGCACCTTCTGGACGCTGACGACGCGCTCGGCGGGCGGCTCGCGGAGGCCGAGGAAGTACGGCTTGAACTGCTGCATCCCCGCGACGATGAAGAGCGTCGAGGGGTCGTCGGCGGGTGGGATCAGCGAGTGCGACGGCACGCGCAGATGCCCCCGCTCCTCGTAGAAGCGCAGGAAGCCTTCGCGCAGCTCCGCAGTCGTGCGCACCGAGACAGTGTAGGTCGGGGCGTTATCCGTGAGCCTTGCGGAGATCGTCCTGGAAGTCGGCCTCGCGGCGTGCCGCGGCCTCCTTCCCGGATGCGACCGCCGCCTTGACGTCGCGCCTGGCCCGCATCGTCGCCCAGCCGTGCTTCGCGCCGGCGGAGATGCCGACGAGCTTCTCGATCGGGCGCTTGACGGCGAAGCTGACTGCCCGCACCGCCTCGTCGACGGCCACGACCGCGTCGACGGCGCTGTCGGTCGCCGGGTCGATCTTGTCGAGCTCGCGGTTCACCCGATCGATCGTGCCGCCCGACTTCGTGATCACCGGCATCACCTCGCGCTCGGAGCTGCGGATGAACGACGCGGCGCGCTGGAACACGGCGGCCAGCTTGAAGAGGGCGAACCCGAGGCCGACCCCGACGACGAGGAGGAAGAACGCGAGGGCGTAGTCGGCCCAGTCGCTCGCAGATGCAGCAATCACCCCGCGATCCTACCCGGCAGGGTCTCGGTCTCGCAGGCGGCGGCGACGATCGTGCCGGCGCCGACGACGGCGTCGTCGTCGTAGAGGACGGCCGTCTGCCCCGGAGCGACGCCGAAGAACGGCTCGTCGAGGAAGAGCTCGAAACCCCGTGCCGAGCGCTCGACGCTCGCCATGACGGCCGGGGAGCGGTGGCGGAGCTTGGCCTGGACGCGGCGGGTGTCCCGATCGAGGCGGCCGCTGACCTCGACGCGGACGCGGCCGAGCGAGCTCCGGGGGCCGACGACGACGGTGTTCGTCGCGGCCTCGGTCGAGAGCGCGTACAGAGGCTCGTCGGCCGCGACGCCGAGCCCGCGGCGCTGGCCGGGCGTATAGCGCCAGAAGCCCTCGTGTGTCCCGAGGCGGCGGCCCGCCTCGTCGACGATCGGGCCCGGTGTCAGCTCGAGCCCTCTGCGCGTGAGGAAGGAGCGGTAGTCGTCCCCGCCGAGGAAGCACGCCTCCTGGCTGTCTCGGCGGCCTGCGACGGCGAGGCCCGCGGCAAGCGCCTGCGCGCGCGTCTCCTCCTTGGTCTGGCGCCGAGAGGGAACCAGAGCCGCTCGAGCGTCGCGGGCTCGAGGGTGGCGAGCATGTAGCTCTGATCCTTGGCCGTGTCGGCGGCGCGCGCGATCGCGAGAGCGCCGCCGCGCTCGACGATGCGGGCGTAGTGGCCGGTCGCGAGGCGTTCCGCACCGACGCGGCGCGTGAAGCGGAGCAGCTCGTCGAAGCGGAAGGCGCCGTTGCACCGGCTGCACGGGTTCGGCGTCTCGCCGCGGGCATAGCCGAGCGTGAAGGGCTCGACGACGGCGCGACGGAACCGCTCGCGCAGATCGAGCGTCACGTGAGGGATCCCGAGCGCATGACAGGTCTGGCGAGCGGCGATCACGGCGGCGGGCGAGCAGCAGACCCGCTCGCTCGCGGCGGCGTCCGGGTCGATCCAGAGTCGAAGCGTCACCCCGACCGCTTCTCCCCGGCGTGCACGAGCGCCACGGCGCTGTCGACGCCGCCGCTCATCGCGACGCGACGTGCGACCGGGGGTCGCGCCGCCCGGATCGCCGGCCCGATCGCGTTCGCAAGCGCGTCGACCGCGAGCAGCTCGCCGCCGACGGCAGCCGCCTCGAGCAGGGTCGCTCCGACGAGATCGCCGTCGATCCCCGGCGCATCGGCGCGGACGATCCGCTGCCCGTCCACCTCGAGCCGCACGAGCGCCCATTCACCCTCGCGCGACGAATCCCCGACGAGCTCGCTGATCACATGAGCGAGGTTATCGGCGGAGGTGCCGGCTCAGCCGGCGTCTCCGCTCCAGGACGATCAGAAGCGGGCCAGACGGCCGTACCCCGCGACCCGATGGGATCGCCATAAGGGAAGGGGGGCCGTGGGGGGAACCGCGAGGTTTCCCCCGCGATACTCGGAGCGCCCCGGTCCCGCCGTCTAGCCGCGCCCGTGTGAACCTGGCAAGCCAGGTGGGTGCTCTGCGGATGAGTTCCCCCACCCGACGCGAGCTCCCTTTCACATGGTGTTGGTTCTACATGGTGCGCGGCGGTGCGCACGGGATCGGGCGCTCCGAGCGCAGCACTGTAGCGGCTGGCTTACGACCCTGCGTAGCTCCAGCGGACCCGCCGGACGCCCGAGACGCCGAGGCGGCGCGCGAGGGCGTGAGTCAGGACGAGCGACGCGCCGGCGGAGTCGGCCTGGTCGATGACCGACGCGAGAACATGGCGGTTCCGGTAGGTGACATAGAGGCGGGCGCCGCACGGGAGAACCGGGCTCCCGATGCCCATCGTGGCGTCCCCGATGAGGACGCCGCAGCTCGTCTTGTGACCGAGCACCGACTCACCGCTCGCGGCGGCGAGTGCGGTGTAGTTCCCATGAGGCGGCGGCAGGCGCGTGACGATGCGGTGGCGCTCGTCGCGATGGGTGACAACAGGCGACCGCGACGGCGATCGCGAGGATCGCGACGGCGGCGAGGATCACCTGCCGTTGGGCGAGCTGCCGCCTCAACGTCGCGCCAGCTGCTCGAGGACCCGGCTCGGGAGCCTGCGGTCGGGCGGCGGGCCGTCGAGCACCTCCACCGCCGGGCTCTCGTCCCCGCCCCGCCGCGAGAACAGCCGGCGCCGCCCCGACGCCGTCAGCGGATCGACGCGATGGAGGGCAGTCCCGGTGACGCGTGCCGGCGCGACGAGAACGGCGCCGGCACGGGCGGGCGCACCGGCTCGGGCGCCTGGACCGGTACGGCGACCGCAGCGGCGGCGACCGCCGCCTCGACGGCCGGGGCCACCACCGAGACGTCGTCCTCGGTCTCCTCCTCCTCTCCTCGCTCAGGGCGAGGACGTCGGCGGCGACGGTCTCCTCGATCTCCGCGAGCGGTGGAGGAAGCGGAACGACCGGGACGGGTACTCCCTCCTCCTCGAGGAGGCTCCTCTGCGGCGGCACGGCCACGGTGTCTTCGGCCACTCCTGTTGTCTCGACCTCGGGCCAGTCCACGAGCCCCCACTCCTGAGTCGAGGCGACGAACGTCGGCTCGTCGTCGACCGGGGGCAAGACCGGGTACGGCTCGACCTGGTCGACAGCCAGCGGAGGTGGCAGCGCCACGTGCGGGACGTAGTAGCGCGGCGGCAAGCCCCGGCCGTAGTGAGGCTCGTCGAGCCATGCCGTCCACTCGAGCAGGGCGACGACCGCCCACGCGAGGGCCATGAGCCCGACGATCGCGGCGGGGCGCAGCTCCGCGTATGTCAGCGACGCTGCGACTCCGGCGAGGAAGAGCACCTCGAGCAGGAACCGGCGGGCGCTGTGTCTCGGCATCCTGCTGCTACGGCTCCTCGACGGTGACCGCGATCCCGAGCTCGTCGAGCTGTGCCTGCTCGACCGGCGTCGGCGCGCCGGACATCGGGTCGACGCCGGCCTGGTTCTTCGGGAACGCGAGCGTGTCGCGGATGAACGCCTCGTCGAGCAGCGCCATCGCGAGCCGGTCGATGCCCGACGCGATCCCGCCGTGCGGCGGCGCGCCCATCGCGAGCGCATCGAGCAGGAACCCGAACTTCGCCCGCTGCTCCTCGGGCGAGATGGCGAGCAGCCCGAACACCTTGGCCTGGAGCTCGGGCTCGTGGATCCGGAACGAGCCGCCCGCGAGCTCGATGCCGTTGCCGACGAGGTCGTAGGCGATCGCCCTGGCTGCGCCCGGGTCGGCGTCGAGGAGCGGCCTCGCCTTCGGCGTTCGGGCGCGTGAACGGATGGTGGACGGCGTCCCAGCGCTCGAGGTCGGCGTCCCATTCGAACATCGGGAAGTCGGTGACCCACAGGAACCTCCAGGCGTCTCGTCGATCAGCCCGAGCTCGCGGCCGAGGTGGAGCCGGAGGGCGCCGAGAACGCGTGAGACCATCGCCGGCTCGTCCGCTCCGAAGAGCGACGGTGTGCCCGGCGCGAGCGGAAGTGCTCGAGCTCGGCCTCGCACAGGAACTTCGCGATCGGCGAGCGGACCTCGCCGTCGGCGCCGTAGACGAGGTAGGCGAGGCCCTTCGCGCCCCACTGCTTCGCCACCTCCTCGAGCTTGGCGAGCTCGCCGCGCGACAGCTCCTTCGGCACGCGCAGGAAGCGCACCGCCTCGGCGTTCGCGAAGACGCCGAACTCGGAGCCGCGCGTCACGTCGGTGCCGTCCTCGATCTCGAGCCCGAAGCGCAGGTCGGGCTTGTCGGAGCCGTAGCGGAGGTCGGCCTCGTCCCACGTCATGCCGCAGGAACGGCGCTCGAGCTCGACGCCGCGGCACTCCCTCCAGATGCGCGCGACGATCCGCTCGATCAGCGCGAACAGGAAGTCCTGGTCGGGGAACGCCATCTCGACGTCGAGCTGGGTGAGCTCCTGGAGCCGGTCGGCGCGCAGATCCTCGTCCCTGAAGCAGCGGGCGATCTGGTAGTAGCGCTCGAACCCGGAGATGACCAGGAGCTGCTTGTAGATCTGCGGGCTCTGCGGCAGCGCGAAGAAGCGGCCCGGCTGCAGGCGCGTCGGGACGAGGAAGTCGCGCGCGCCCTCGGGCGTGGGCTTGCCCATGATCGGCGTCTCGATGTCGACGAACCCGTCCGCCTCCATCTCCGAGCGGATGATCGAGACGAGCCTGGCGCGGGTGCGGATGTTGCGCTGCATCCGGTCGCGGCGCAGGTCGAGCCACCGGTAGCGGATGCGGAGCGTCTCGTCGACGCCCTCCTCGTCGAGCTGGAACGGGAGCGGGGTCGAGCGGGAGAGGATCTCGAGCTCGTCGGCCTGGATCTCGATCTCGCCGGTCGGCATCGCCGGGTTGACGGTCTCGGGCGCGCGCCTGACGACGCGCGCCCGCGCGCGCTGACACGAACTCGTTGCGGAGCTCCATGCGCGACGTCCGCCGCAGCGGGCGGCGTGCTCGGGGTTGACGACGAGCTGCACGATGCCCTCCTCGTCGCGGAGGTCGACGAAGACGAGCCCGCCGTGGTCGCGGCGCGTCGCGACCCAGCCGGCGACCGCCACCGTCTGCCCCACGTCCTCGACGCGCAGCGTGCTGCCGCGCTGGTCGCGCCAACGGCTCATCGGCTGAGCGTATCGAGGAGGTCCGCGAGCGCGACCACGGAGTCAGTCTCTCCGCGCCGCCGGATCGTGGCCTCCTCGGCGCCCGCGATCACGAGCGTCGGAGCGCCCGTGCGCTCCCCCTGGGTGAGCTGGCCCTTGAGCGAGCGCCCCGCATAGTCGGTGTCGCAGGCGACCCCGAGCCGGCGGAGCTCGCTCATGAGCGAGAGGAGCACGCCGCGGTCGACCCCGTCCACGGCGAAGAAGACATCGATCGCCCTGCTGGGAATCACCGTCCCTTCGCGCTCGATCGCGAGGAGCAGCCGCTCGATCCCGGCGCCGAACCCGATCCCCGGGGTCGACGGCCCGCCGATCGCCTCGACGAGGCCGTCGTAGCGGCCGCCGCCGCAGATCGTCGAGTTGGCGTTCTCCTCGGGTCCGACGAACTCGAACGCAGTCCGCGTGTAGTAGTCGAGCCCGCGCACGAGCGTGTGGTCGACCATATAGGGATCCCGGCGGCGTCGAGGAGAGCCCTGACGCCGTCGAAGTGCTCCTGACAGGCTTCACACAGCGACTCGCCGATCCTCGGGGCGTCCTCGAGCGCCGCGCGCAGGGCCGGGTTCTTGACGTCGAAGACCTGCAGCGGGCTCGTCTGCGCTTGTGGCGCGCGTCCTCGTCGAGCAGCTCGTCGTGGGCGTCGAGCCACTCGTTCAGGCGGGCGACGTACCGAGGCCGGCAGTTCGCGTCGCCGATCGAGTTCAGGTGGAGCTCCCACTCGGTGACGCCGAGCCGGCGCAGCAGCTCGACGTAGAACTGGAGGACCTCGGCGTCGATCTCGGGCCCGGGCGACCCGATCGCCTCGAGCGAGAGCTGGTAGTGCTCGCGGTAGCGGCCGCGTCCGGGAGCCCCGTACCGGTACATCGGCGCGATCGTGTACGCCTTCACGGGCTGCGGGGCGCGGTGGAGGCCGTGCTCGACGTAGGCGCGGGCGATCGGCGCCGTTCCCTCCGGCCGAAGCGTCAGCGACCGGTCGGATCGGTCGGTGAACGTGTACATCTCCTTGTTGACGACGTCGGACGCCTCGCCGGCGGTGCGGGCGAAGAGGGCCGTGTCCTCGAAGCCGGGCGTCTGGATCCGGCCCCAGCCGTAGAGCGCGGCCTGCATCTCCATCGTCCGGACCACGTGCCACCACAGAGTCTCGCCGGGCAGGACGTCGTGGGTCCCGCGCGGCGCCTGGAAGCGCTCGGCCATCAGGCCGAGTCTAGTGTCGGCGTCAGCGGGTCTTGCCGCGTGGCGGGGGGCCGCCCGCCTGCTTGCGCTGGTAGCGCCGATAGACCATCGAGTCCGTCCAGTAGGTCAACGGGACGAACATCACGGCGTACACGAGTCCGAGCAGCGGTGAGCCGTGAAGCAGGAAGGTGACGACGACGCCGGCGACGAGACCCCACGGGAGCCCCCGCTTCAGCGCGCGGTTCCACGAGGGCGCATTCGGAACATGGCCGCTGCCCTTCGGATTCCCCCTCGCCGAGGCCTTCGGCGACGTACCGGAGCCTCCCTCTTTCTTGGCGCGCGCGTCGGCGGCCGTGATCTCGACCTCGTTCCCCTCCTCGTCGTCGACGACGAGTGCGTAGTCGTGGCGGAAGGTCTTCGCGCGCTTCGAGCGCTGCTTACGGGTGGCCATCGCAACCAGGTTAGCGAGCGTGCACACTCGCGATCGTGTCCGATCCGGTCTTCGACGTCCCCCGCGAGGTGGAGCTCACCGAGCCGGTGGAACGCCCGTCGTCGTTTGCCCTGCTCAGGCGCCGCGACTTCGCGACGCTGTTCGCGGCGGTCTCGATCAGCGAGCTCGGCGATGCGTTGAACTACATCGCGCTGATGTGGCTCGCGTTGAAGACCGGCGGCCCGCTGGGGGTGGTCGCGGTGCGGCTCGCCGACAGCATCCCGGGGATCGTGTTCGGCCTGCACGGCGGCGTCGCGGCCGACCGGTGGAGCCGCCGCAAGCTCATGGTCGGTGCCGATCTCGTGCGCGGCGCCGTGCTCGTACCGGTGGCCTTCGCGGCGATCGAC
Source organism: uncultured Actinomycetota bacterium (assembly GCA_963723405.1). Lineage (GTDB taxonomy): Bacteria > Actinomycetota > Thermoleophilia > Gaiellales > Gaiellaceae > PALSA-600. Next base: position 284,810 of record CAVRQF010000001.1, read on the forward strand.
GGCTCTCTCCCTCTGTGGGGGCTCGTCCTGGCCGCGTTCATCCTCGAGGCGGCCACGAGCTACTTCGCCCCCGCGTACGGGGCGACGATCCCGGCAGTCGTCGACCGCCAGAACGTCCAGCGCGCGAACGCGCTCGTCGAGACGGCCGCGCAGGCGCTGTCGATCGGCGGCTGGGCCGTCGCCGCCGGTCTGCTCGCGTTCCTGCCGCTCGGGACGTTCTTCGCCGTCGACGCGGCGACGTTCTTCGTCTCTGCTGCTCTCATCCTGCGCATCGCCGCCGGCCGAGGGGCTGCGGCGCACGGCGAGACTCCGCGGCTGCGCGAGGGGATCGACGCGCTACGGCCGCGGAAGGCGCTCTCGACGGCGGTCGTCACTTCGGGGCCGCGATGACGATCACGACAGGCTGCTGGATCGCCGGGGTGCCGACGCTGATCCAGCGGTCGATGCACGCGGGTGCAGGCGGCTTCTCGATCGTGATGATCGGGTTCGCGGTCGGCTCGATCGCCACCGGCGTCTGCCTTGCGCGGGTCACCGTGCGCCGGAAGGCCCGCGCGAGCATGCTCGCGTGGGCCGTCGATCTTCCGGCCTACCTGCTTCTCGCGGCGGCGGGCTCGGTGCCGGTGGCGTTCGCTGCTGCCGTCGGGACGGGAGCGGCCGAGAGCTCGTCCTACGTCCTGCTGAGCTCGGCGGCGCAGGAGGAGATTCCCGACGACGTGCTCGGCCGTGTTCTCGGGGTGATCTCGTTCGTCCATCGCGGCTCACACGCGACCGGGCTGCTGCTCGTGGCTCCGCTCTTCGCGGTTGCGGGCGCGAGGCCGCTCTTCGCCGCGGCCGCGATCGCCACCGCGCTCGTCGGCCTCGGCGGCGCCCTCGTGGCCGCGCGGCTATCGCGGCCAGGCGAAGCTCGAGCACACGTGAGGGGTCGAGGTCGAGGCCTGCTGCTGCGGCTGCGGGATCAGCCCGACGAGCTCTGTCCCGGCCACCTCCACCCCGCGCTCCGCCGCGGCTTCCCGGATCCGGGCCACGACGTCGCGCGGCGGCGCCGCCTGCCAGTCCTCGATGTTCATCGACACCTGGACGAGCCCGGCCGACGGAAGCTCCAGGCCGAGTGCGCGAACGCCGGGGAAGCCGCCGCCCTTCTCCCGAACGACCCCGGCGATCTCGCGGGCCGCCCGAAGCGAGCCCCGCAGGTTGACGTTGAAGGCGATCAGCGGCCTTCGCGCGCCGACGATGACCCCTCCGGCTGCCGGATCGAGCCGAGGCGGCCCGTAGTCCGGCGAGAGCTCGCCGTCGTCGATGCGCCGTTGGAGCTCCTCGGGGCCGCCGCGGCGGAAGTACGCCGGCCCGTAGTCGGGCGGGTCGTACAGGAAGACGGGCAGCCCGAGTGCGCCGACCCGCCTCGCGACGGTCCGTGCGATCGAGCGCGCATCCTCCATGTCGGCGGGGTCGATCGGCACGATCGGGACGACGTCGGCCGCGCCGATCCGCGGGTGTGCTCCCTGATGGCGGCGAAGGTCGATTCGCTCCCGCGCGACGCCGATGCCGGCAAGAAGAGCCTCGACGAGCTCGTCCCCGTCTCCGACGAGCGTGAAGACCGACCGGTTGTGATCCGGGTCGGAGTGAACGTCGAGCAGCCTCGCATGAGCCGCCATCGCCTCGCCGATCGCGCCTACCGTCCGAGGGTCTCGCCCCTCGGAGAAGTTCGGGACCGCCTCGAGCATCGCCACGCCGGAATGCTTGCGTACCCTGGGGCCATGCGCCAATCGGAGGGGGCACGCTACCGCACGAGCTTCTGGCGGACGCTCGGCTTCCTCGCGCCCTACAAGACGACGTTGTGGGCTTCGGTCGCGCTCGCGATCGTGTCCCAGACAGGCTCGCTCGCCTTCCCGTTCCTCACCGGCGCGGTCGTCCAGGCGATCGACGACAAGGACAAGTCCGTCGTCCCGAAGCTGATCGGCGTCGTCGTCCTGATCGGCATCGTGAAGGCGGCGGCCATGGTCGGACGGCGCCTGATCTCGGGCAAGCAGGCACTCGGCGTCGAGCTCGACATGCGGAACGCGATCTACGCGAAGCTCATCCGGCTCTCGTTCGGCTACTACGACCGTGCCCAGACGGGTCAGCTGATGTCGCGGGCGACGGTCGATCTCCAGAGCGTCCGGTTCTTCCTCGGCTACGGGCTGATCTTCTTCTTCCAGCACGTCTTCACCGTCGTCGGCGTGCTCGTGCTGCTCTTCGTCTACTCGTGGAAGCTCGCGTTCGTCGTGCTCGCGATCGCGCCCGTGCTCGTGGCGATCGCCTATCGCTACTCGATCGTGTCCCACCCGGTGCTGCGGGACGTGCAGCAGCGGATGGCCGACGTCGCCACGGTCGCGGAGGAGAACATCGTCGGAGTCCACGTGGTCAAGGCGTTCGCGCAGGAGCAGACCGAGCAGGACAAGTTCGAAGGGAAGACGGAGGCGCTCTTCGCCCGGAGCGTTCAGGCGAACCGCCAGCGCGCGTTCTACGTGCCGGTCCTCTCGTTCGTCCCCCTCCTCGCACAGGCCGCTGTCCTGATGGCCGGCGGGAAGCTCGTACAGGACGGCTCGATGAGCCTCGGAGCATTCGTCGCGTTCAACCTCTGGCTCTCGATGATGGTGTTCCCGCTGCGGATGCTCGGGATGTGGATCGGCGAGGGGCAGCGCTCGACCGCGTCCGGCGAGCGCATCTTCCAGATCATCGACGAGCCCGAGGAGGTCGAGGACCGCCCGGGTGCCGGCGACCTACCGCCGGGGCCGGGCCTCGTTCGCTTCGACGGCATCACCTTCGGGTACGACGCTGACCGGCCGGTGCTCCACGACGTCGACCTCGTCCTCGAGCCGGGGACGACGGTGGCGCTGATCGGCCACACCGGGTCCGGAAAGACGTCGCTCGGCTCGCTGATCCCCCGCTTCTACGACGTGCAGGCCGGCAGCGTCTCGATCGACGGTTTCGATGTGCGCGACGTCACGCTCACCTCCCTGCGCGCCGAGATCGGGGTGGTTGCACAGGATCCGTTCCTGTTCTCGGCGACGGTGCGCGAGAACCTGACGTTCGGGCGCCCGGAGGCAACCGCCGAGGAGGTCGAGGAGGCAGCGCGCCGTGCGCAGGCGCACGAGTTCATCGAACGGCTTCCGGACGGGTACGACACCGTGATCGGCGAGCGCGGGATCACGCTCTCGGGCGGGCAGCGGCAGCGGATCGCGATCGCCCGCGCGCTCGTCGTCGACCCGCGCGTGCTGATCCTCGACGACGCGACCGCCTCCGTCGACCCGTCGACCGAGGCGCGGATCCGGACGGGCCTGCGCGAGGCGATGCGCGGCAGGACGACGGTCATCATCGCCCACCGGGCCTCGACGATCGCCCTCGCGGACGAGATCGTCGTCCTCGACCACGGGCGCATCGTGGCCCGCGGGCAGCACGACGAGGTGCTCGCCTCGAGCGACATCTACCGCGAGATCTACGAGCACGGCCGCTTCGCCGACGCCGTCGCCGAGCAGGAGGTCGCGTGACCCGAGCGGACACGTCGCGCGGAGACCTGCCGGCGCCGGACAGGTCCGGTGCCAGGCACCTGGGGAAAACAGCCGCCCCTCTGGACAAAGCGCCTGCTCATGTGGCGAATTTCCCGGTGCCAGTCGAGGGTGACGAGAGCGTGACGCGGTGAGGGTCTGGCAGCCCGGGTCGACGCTCGTCCAGCACCGGAAGGTCGTCGTCGACGACTGGTCGTGGGCAGCGACGAAGCGACGGCTGACCGCGCTCTACCGGCTCGCGAAGCCGTACAAGTGGCGCACGGCGGCGGCGATCGCCTCGCTGCTCGCCGCGACGGCCGCCTCGCTCGTCCCGCCGATCCTGATCGGCGCCGCCGTGGACATCGTCAGCGGCACGCGCCACGGCTCGCTCGACCTCATCGTCGGTCTGTTCGTCGCGGTCAGCATCATCGGCGTCGGGTGCTCGTACGCGCAGACCTACTTCACCGGCTGGACGGGCGAGCGCATGCTGGCCGACCTCCGCGACCACCTCTTCCGCCACCTGCAGCGCCTCTCGCTCGGGTTCTACGAGAGAAACCGCGCCGGCGTCCTCATCAGCCGGATCACGAACGACGTCGAAGCGCTCGACCAGCTCGTCACCGACGGCTTCACGTCGCTGATCCAGAACACGCTCACCCTCGTCGGGGCGGCGGTGATCCTCTTCCTTCTCTCCTGGAAGCTCGCGCTCGCGACGCTCGTCGTCATCCCGGCACTCGCCTTCGCCTCCGTGCTCTTCCGTAAGAGGTCGGGCCGCTCCTACCGGGCCGTCCGCGAGACGCTCGGTGCGGTCACCGCGACCCTCGCCGAGGACATCGCCGGCATGCGCGTCGTCCAGGCGTTCACCCGCGAGCGGGAAGCGACCGAGAACTTCCGTCGCGTCAGCGAGGACTACCGCCGGAGCAACCAGGAGACCGTCATCCAGAACGCGATCTACTTCCCCTTCGTCGACCTCCTCTCGTCGCTCGCGACCGCGATCATCCTCGGCTTCGGCGCCTACCTCGTCTTCGACGGGCAGACCACCGTCGGCGTCCTGACCGCGTTCCTCGGCTACGCGACGACCTTCTTCGACCCGGTGCAGCAGCTCTCGCAGCTCTACAGCACCTTCCTCTCGGCCGTTGCGGCGCTCGACAAGATCATGGAGGTGCTCGAGGAGGACCCGCAGGTGACCGACGAGCCGGGTGCCTCGGAGATCGACGAGATCCGCGGCCACGTCCGCTTCGAGGGTGTCCAGTTCTCGTACAGCACGGGCCCGGAGGTCCTCCACGGGATCGACCTCGACGTGCCGGCCGGCACCACTGTCGCTCTCGTCGGCCATACCGGCGCCGGGAAGTCGACGATCGCCAAGCTGATCGCGCGCTTCTACGACCCGACCGCCGGGGCGATCACCGTCGACGGACGCGACCTGCGGTCGCTGAAGCAGGAGTCGCTGCGACGCCGTCTCGGGATCGTCCCGCAGGAGGGCTTCCTCTTCGCCGGGACGGTCGCCGACAACATCGCCTTCGGCCGCCCCGAGGCGAGCCGGGAAGAGATCGTCGCCGCCGCCCGCACCGTCGGCGCCGACGAGTTCATCGGTCAGCTGGAGGACGGATACGACACCGCCCTCGGCGAGCGCGGGTCGCGCCTCTCCCTCGGGCAGCGCCAGCTCGTCGCCTTCGCCCGTGCGCTGCTCGCCGACCCGGCCATCCTCATCCTCGACGAGGCGACGAGCTCCGTCGACATCGCGACCGAGCAGCGCATCGAGCATGCGCTGCGGCGCCTTCTCCACGGTCGCACCGCGTTCATCATCGCTCACCGCCTCTCCACGGTCCGCCGCTCGAACCTGATCGTCGTGCTCGAGCACGGCCGGGTGGTCGAGCACGGGACCCACGAGGAGCTCCTGGCCCGCCGCGGGCGCTACGCCGAGCTCTACGGCAGCTGGGCGGCCGACGCCGACGTGGCGTGACCGGCCTTCCAGGCGCGCACCATCGCGATCCGCTGGTCGATCGTCGGATGGTTCTCGCCGAGGAGATACTCCCAGGTCGGGGGCGCCGGGTCCTCGAGCGTGGTCGGCACGAACTTGCGGAAGAGCGACTCGGCGTCAGCCGGGTCACGGGTCGTCTCGAGGGCGCGCCAGTCCGCCTCGGCCTCCATGTGCCGCGAGATCGCGTTCTGCAGCGGCAGCGCGAGCAGCTCGAGCACGACGAGCGTGAGCAGCGCGAGCGGCACCGCAGCGGGCTCCCCCATCCCGCCGCGGCGGCGGGCCACGCGACTGATGACGTACGCGCCGGGGAAGGCGAAGAGCGCGTACCACCCGATCGACTTCAGGATGTGCTGGCGTTTCGCGTGCCCGAGCTCGTGTGCGATCACGACCTCGATCTCGCCCGGTGAGAAGCGGCCGTCGAGGAGCGTGCTCCACAGCACGACCCGGCGACTCGGCCCGATCCCCTCGGTGACCGCGTTCGGGAGCGAGCCCGACACGTCCTCGATCCTCACCGGAACGTGGCCGACATGCGCTCGCCGCTCCAGCGTCCTGACCGTCGCTGCGAGCTCGGGGTCGCGGATCGGATGGGTGGGCTCGAGGTAGGGCGACCCGAAGGCGAAGAGCGCGACGAGGCCGACGAACACCGGCGCCGCGAGCAGCCACCACCAGTTGCCGACCAGCCGGGCGAGCCCCATGACGACGAGCAGCGCGACGCAGAGGAGCACGAAGGCGAGGCCGAGCACGAGCCAGCCGCCGAGAACAGCCTTCCAGTAGCTCTCGTGGCTCACGTGGTGGCGGCGGTCCCACCAGATCCCGAGCAGGGTGAACGGCACCTCGGCGAGCCAGAGGAAGCCGAAGCCGAGCATGCCGAGGAGCATCCCGGTGCCGATCGGGCCTGCGGCCGAATCCCGGATGAACCGGGGGCCGACACGCGCGTAGAGGGCGAAGACCGCCACCGACAGGAGCAACCCGAGGATGCCGAGAAGGCTCGCGACGTGGTCGTAGGAGCCCGCCCGGTGCAGCGCCGCCGCCGGGAACGTGGCAGCGGTGTCGACGTGTGCGAGCCGGAGCGACGAGGGAACAGTCGTCTGCCAGAGCAGATAGGCCGCGGCCGCCCAGACTCCGGCCACGACGACGACGGCCGCGGCCGCGACCCCCCTGCGAACGCTCATGAGCCTTCGTCGAGCGTGCGGCTCACGCCACCGGCACGGGCTCCGGCGCGGCGGCGGGCACCGGAGCCGGGCTCGCACCTTCGAGCGGGCTCGAGTGCGGGTAGACGTCGGTGAGGAGATTGAGGTACGCGTTCGTCTGGCCGGAGTAGCGAAGCGCCCAGGCCGCGACGTTGCGTAGGCCCTCGGGTGCCCGGGCCGTGAAGAGCGCGGTGAACCAGGTGAGGAATGCTGCGACGATCAGGACGCCCCAGAGCCCGGCGGTGAGGAGGAAGGCCGGGACGACCAGGATCCCCCGGAAGAGCGTCTTCCACCGGTTCTGTCGGCCCGGCTCGGGCAGCACGAGGTCGAGCGGGTACGCGCCGGCCCTCCCGGTGAAGCCGGGGAACGGGTTCGCCGCGAGCGAGCCGAACGCGTAGACGTGGAAGGCGTAGCGAACATAGGCCGAGAGGAAGCGGTGGAACGCCGCCGCGGGCCGGCCGGCGAACAGGGTCACGAACCACTGCAGGATCAGGGTCAGACCGGCGAGGACGCCCCAGAGCCCGAGCCAGACGAGGTGCGGGATGAGGAGCGGGAGCCGGAAGAAGACCGTGACGCGGGAGCGGCGGAGGTCGAGTGCGTCGCCCTCGAGCCGAACCGGATGGAGAGGCGGAGGCTCGAGGCCCGACAGAAGGAGGTGCGGGTCAGAGTTGGGGTAGCGCTCCGTGACGAGCAGCACGTAGGCGAGCGCCTGCGCCCGGTAGCCGAGCCCGTAGGCGCCGGTGTCGCGCAGGCCGCGCGGCATCTTCCCGTGCACGATGCAGGCGAACCACCCGAGGACCGCGGCGAGCGCGGCCATGCCCGTGACGTTCCCGCCGGCGCTCCGGCTCCCGTTCGGCCGCCGCGAGAACGCGAACGAGCCGCCGCCGCCGGTGAGCGCCGCCGAGAGGAGCAGTGCGGGAATCGCGACCGCGATCCTGACGAGCACGAGCACCCTGCGCTGCGGGACCGGGTCGGGGAGCGTGACATCGACGGGGTAGCCGTCGATCGGGCGCCCGTTGAACGCCGGGTACGGATCGGTGACGAGATAGAGGTACGAGAAGACGTGCGTCACGTAGCGGATGTACGCGCAGAAGAACCGGTGCAGCCCTCCCGGCAGCTCCCCGGTGATCAGGGTGACCACCCAGCCCCCGATGGCAGCGACGAACGTCCCGACCGACCAGACGACGACCCACAGGATGTGCGGGATCGCGAGGATCAGCCGGAAGAGGACGGTGAGCCGCGAGCGATGGAGGTCGTCGGTGACTGTGAGGCCGACCGGAGGCTGCACGTGCATGCCTGATCTATGACAGATCGAGCGGAGGCCGGGCGGATCAACGCGGGCGTATGCTCCGGCGGTGGAGGGCGACGAGCAGGTGGGCGAGGCGCCGATCGACGAGGAGATCCTCGATCCGATCCCCGTGGAGGCCGAGCGCGAGGTACGGCTCACACCCTCCGAGGCGGTGGCGCGCATGCGGATCAATGTCCCGGTCCGCCGGAACGAGAAGCTCCGCCGCCTGATCGGGCGCGTCAACCGCGACGACCAGCTGAAGGGCTGGTGGCACGTCGCGAACGTCAACGCCGTGGCGCGCCTCGAGATCAACGACCACTCCTGGGTCCATGTCCAGATCGTCACGAACATCGCCCTGAAGCTCCTTCGCCAGCTGACCAAGCACGGTGTGGAGCCGGCGATGGTGAGCGACTACAGGATGGAGGGCGCGGACGCCGAGGTCGTCGTCGCGCTGACGGCGCTCACCCACTGCATCGGCATGTCGGTGCACCGGCACGGGCACGAGGACTTCAGCCTCTTCCTGGCCGAGCCGAAGCTCCGCGAGCTCCTCGAGGGCCTCTACGACGAGCCCGACCGCACGGTCGTCGTCTCCGAGGTGCTGCAGGGGATCATCAGCCACCGCTCCGACGGCGAGCCGCTCACGCTCGAGGCGGGCATCCTGCGGGTGGCAGACGCGCTCGACATGGAGCAGGGGCGTTCCAGGATCCCGTTCGCGCGCGGGCACGTCGGCATCCACTCGCTGTCGGCGGCGGCGATCGAGGACGTATCGATCGGCGACGGCGAGGAGAAGCCGATCCGGATCGACGTCACGATGAACAACTCCGCGGGCATCTACCAGATCGACTCGCTGCTCAAGGCGAAGCTCGTCGGCTCGGGCCTCGAGCCCTATGTCGAGGTGTTCGCCCACATCGACACGGAGGCCGAGAAAAGCCTCGTCACGGTGTACCGGCTGGAGATCTGACGGGCACGTCGGCGCTACACTCTCAGTGCCCTGCGGGATCGTCTAATGGTAGGACGCCTGACTCTGGATCAGGTAGTCAAGGTTCGAGTCCTTGTCCCGCAGCTGAGAGAAAAGCCCCGGGCGCGGTGCGCTCAGCAGACCATGTCGGCGTCGAGAATTCCGTCCGTGCTCTGCTTCAGCCAGACCGGGCCCGCGGCGAAGCCGGCCGGGCACCCTGGGGGATCGGGGGCGCCGGTCGCAATCCATTCCGGGACGCTCAGCGAGGACCAGCCGCCCGCGATCTCCTGCCAGTAGGTCGCGTTCGAGTAGATCCCGACCGTCGGCGTCGGCGAGTGGCTCAGGAGCTGCTCGAGGATCCCTTTGATCGCCAGGGCGTTCAGCATCCGACGGGACGACCACGAGTTGCCCAGCTCGACGTCGAGCCAGATGGCCTCCGCCGTCGTGCCCCCGAGCTGCGCCAGGGCCGCCGCCCCCTCGCTGCAGCCGACCGCGTATGCGCGCCGCGGGGCGGGCCCGAGGTACCGCTCTGCGGCCACGGCTGCGCAGTCCGGCGTGATGTGACGGGCGAGGAGCGGGCTGTAGGCGGTGTTGATGTAGAGGCTCCGCGGCGGGCCGGCGGCCGCCCACTCGCCGGCGAAGCACGGGTTCGTCGTGAACGGACGTCCCGCGTTGAGCCCGATCACCGCGAAGTCGTGAACGCTCTGCAGCGGCCTGGCGCAGTTCGGGTAGCTGATGTCGACGCCGACCTCGCCGGACCGGTAGGGGTCGTGCTCGACGAGGTGGGCCAGATCGAGCGCCTCGGCGCCACCGGTCGGCACACGAAGTCGGGTCCCGATCAAGAGCACCTTCGCCGGGTCGAGAGCGTTGGCCGCGGCGAGCTGTCCGAGCGAGACGTGGTAGCGGAGCGCGATTCCACTCAACGTGTCTGCGGGCCGCACGGTGTAGGTCCCGCCGAAGCCGTTTCCGCCGGAGCCGCCCGCCGGCACCCGGAGCACGACCCCGATCAGGAGCGTCTTTCTCCAGTCGAGCCCGTTTGCATGTGCGAGCGCGGCGACCTGGACGTGGTAGTGCTGCGCGAGCGCCGAAAGCGAGTCTCCGGCACGAACGGTGTAACGCCCTGTCCAACCGGCTCCCTCTGCGGATGCCCCTCCAGCCGAAGCGAGCAGCACCGCGAGCAGAGCGACGACCACCTTGCCGCGCATTGACGAGGCTTCGAGCCGCCACGCCGGGATCCTCCCCGTGGGCGCCTCCGAAAGCCACGAGAGCAGCGTTCGAGGCGCTCACCGACGGCCGTCGGCCAATCGTTCTCGAGTGTGTTGCGCCGGCTTGCCTTGTAGAGTGGGGGCCTGCGGGAGTCTCGGGTGGGACTCTGGGTCAGGTAGTCTAGGTTCGAGTCCTAGTCCCGCAGCTCCATAGAAAAGCCCCGCAAATCGGGGCTTTTTGTTGGCGCAGGGCAGTATCCACTTCGACTTCCGGGAGAGGTAGTCATGACCGATTCGCAGCCGATGTGTCCCCAGTGCTCCGCACCGCTCAAGCTCCGCGAGATGGCGATCCCGCGGCCGGCGCCCAACGGCACGCCGCGCGCGGTCCCCAAGCGCCAGTGGATCTGCAGCAACGAGGACTGCATGTACACGGCGAACCAGCACGTGTACTCGCTGTCGGGCTGAGCTGTCGGGCTGAGCTCTCGGCGGGCTACTCGATCCGGTAGATCGCGCCCGCGCTCGGGTCGACGACGAGCGTCCGCGACCCGGCGGGAACAGCAGCCGCCCCGACGAGCGCCTTCGGCAGCCGGCCCGCAGACGTCGGCTTCCCCGTCGCGGGGTCGATCCTGATCACGGCCCTCGACGGCTTTCCGCCCGGCCCGGTGCCGCCGAGCAGGTAGAGCCCCGTGCCGGAGGGAACGAGCACCGCGCCCTGGACGGGGCTCGGAAGCTCGGCTAGCGGCGTCACCACGCCCGAGGTGAGATCGACGGCGTAGACGCGGGCGCTCGGCCCCGACGCCGTCCTGCCACCCGCGACGTACAGCGTGTGGCCGAGGCGGGCCACGGCGGGAGCGCGCAAGCCGTCCGGTAGGCGCGCGAGAAGCGTGGTCGTGGCCGGCGGCGTGAGCTTCAGGATCGCGGTCGCGTACTTCTCGCCCGTCCAACCGCCGACCAGGTAGATCGTCTTCCCGCTCGTCACGACCCCCGCCTCGGCGAGCGGCTCGACGAACTTCGCAACGGTCTTGCCGCGGCCCGTGCCGAGGTCGATCCGGAGCACATCGTCGGCAGGCTTCCCGGCCTGCTCGCCGCCGAGGACGTAGAGATCGCCGCCGAGCTCGAACGCCTGCGCGCTCGCCCGGGGGCGCGAGAGCCGGGCGACGGGCACGAGCTTGCCGCCGGGCGGCCCTGCGAGCACGAGCCCCGTCCCCGTCCCGCCGACCACTGCGAGGGTGGTCCCGACCAGGGCTGCCGCCGCGTTGGGCGGCCCGGGAGGCAGCTTGCCGTAGGACTGGACGACGAGCGGGCCCCACGCGAACGTGACCTTGTGAGCGGGCGGCCGGGGAGGCGGAGCCGGGATCGCCGAGGCCGTCGAGGTCGTGGAGGTCACGGTCGTCGCGGCCGTGTGGTGCGAGGGCTCGACGGCGCGCCCGACGGCGATCCCGGCCGCCGTGACGATCCCGAGCAGGGCGACCAGCGCGATCACCTTGACGACCGTGCGGCCGCCGGATTCCCCGTCTCCGTCTGTCTGGTCCGGAGGCCTCGGCGGGACGGGCCACGGCGCGCCGGCGCCACCGCCTCCGGAACCTTCGGGTGCCGGCTGCGACTCGACCATCGCCGCTCACCGTACCGATCCCCCCGGACCGCGGAGGCGGTCACGCGAAGCGCAACCTCTTCCCTCGTTCCCTCGTCTCAATCTATGCTCTGACGCCATCACCCCCGGTTTTCTTCTTTCCCAGACACAGGAGGCCTTGTGAAGAACCGAATCTTGTTGGGCTCGGCGCTCGGGACAGCTCTCGTCGGCGTTGCGCTCGCGGTTTCGGTCGGCGGCGCTTTTGCGCACTCGACCGGCGCCACGCCGCTCCCCGCTGCGACCTGCTCGGCAATCCAGAACCCCGATGGAAACCTGCTCGTCGCCTCGGACCTGCCCCTGCAGGGCTCGGGCCGCGCGCAGACCATCCAGATGACGAAGGCGATCGCCTTCGAGTTCAGCGCTGCGGGCTGGAAAGCAGGGAACTACACCCTCGCCTATCAGAGCTGCGACGACTCCACCGCTCAGGCGGGCAAGTGGGACTCCGGCACCTGCCAGACGAACGCCTCCAACGATGCCTCCGACGCGAGCGTCGTCGGCGTGATCGGGACGTTCAACTCGGGCTGCGCCGAGATCGAGATCCCGATCCTGAACCGGGCGCCGAACGGCCCGGTGGCAATGGTCAGCCCCGCCAACACCTATGTCGGCCTGACGCATGCCGGTCCCGGCACCGCGGCCGGTGAGCCCGCGAAGTACTACCCCACGGGCCATCGCAACTACGCGCGCGTCGTTGCGGCCGACGACTTCCAGGGTGCGGCTGACGCCACGCTCGCGAAGCAGCTGAAGATCAAGAAGCTCTTCATCATCAACGACAAAGAGGCTTATGGCGCCGGTGTCGCGACGAACGTCTCGAACGCCGCCAAGAAGCTCGGCATCACGATCGTGAAGAACGTGGCGTACGACCCGAAGGCGACGTCGTACGCAGCCCTCGCTCTCCAGATGAAGTCCTCAGGCGCACAGGCCGTCTTCATCGGCGGGCTGATCTGCGAGAACGGCGGCAAGCTGATCAAGGACATCCGCGCGAACGCGCCGAAGCTGGCGATCCTCGCCCCGGACGGCTTCACGCCGGTCTCGGCGGACGTCCAGCAGTCCGGAGGTAAGGCCGAGGGCATGTACGTCTCGGTCGCGGGCCTCCCGAACGACCAGCTGCCGGCCACCGGCCAGAAGTTCGTGAAGGACTTCACGGCGGCCAACGGCGGCACCGCCCCCGACCCCTACGCGGTCTACGCGGCCCAGGCCGCGGACGTGATGCTCGCCGCGATCGCGGGCTCGGACGGTACGCGCGCAGGCGTGGCCTCCTCGCTCTTCAAGGTCAACCTCAAGGGCAGCATCCTCGGCAACGTGTCGTTCAACCCGAACGGCGACGTGACCGCGAACCCGGTGACGATCTACATCATCGCCCACGGCAAGGGCTCGGTCCACAAGGTGATCGTTCCCGCGCTCTCGCTGGTCACCGCCGCCTAGCGGCCTTCTCAGCGGTTCGTTCGAAGGGGAGGGCTCCGGCCCTCCCCTTTCGTCTCTGCAGCCCTGCCACCCGGGTAGCGCGTTCGAGCGAGCGCTCAGGCGACCGGCGCGCGCGCCCGCCTTCGGCGGCACGGCCACCTGCTCCCACGAGACGATCTTCCCGTCCACGATCTCGAATCTGGCCGCGGCGAGCCCGCCGGGCGAGTCGCATCTCGTCTTCCCGCGGTTCGTGAGCCGGAAGACCGCCGTGGCGTAGCGCCCCGAGAAGACGATCCGGGTCACGTGCCCCGCGCAGGGGAGCAGCGAGTACCAGCGGGCGATCTGTTCGCGGCTCACGAGCCTGTAGGCGTAAGGCCCCTGGACGATCACCGCCGGAACGGCGTAGAGACGTGAGAGCCCGTCGTTGTCCTTCGCGTTCAGCCTCGTGCTCCACTCGAGGACGATCCTCGCCATCCGCTGCTGCGCCGGCGTGCGAGCGGAATGCGCGCCTGCGGCCCCACCGCAGAGCACGGCACCGCAGAGCACGGCAACACAGAAGACTGGGGCCGCGAAGAGCGGCACGGCGAGCCTGCCCCTGCTCACACAGGCAGTGTGCCAGCAGGGAGAATCGTTTGGTGACCACGCAAGAGACCACGAGCTTCTCGGGAAAGACCGCCTGGGCGCGAAACCTCGAGACGCCGCTGCGGATGTTCCTGCGGACGGAGACCGGCAGCGCCGTCGTCCTGCTCGGTGCGACGCTCTTCGCGCTCCTGTGGGTGAACGTCGACCAGGGCTCCTATGACCGGATCTGGGATGCGACGCTGACGATCAGCATCGGGCCGCACGGGATCTCCGAGCCCGTCCGGTACTGGATCAACTCGGGCCTGATGGCGCTCTTCTTCTTCGTCGTCGGGCTCGAGGCGCGCCGGGAGTTCGACATGGGCGAGCTCCGCGAGCGCAGACGGCTCGCCCTCCCCCTCGCCGCCGGGATCGGCGGGATGCTCGTGCCGATCGGGATCTACCTCGCGGTGAACGCGGGGACGCCTGCGGCACACGGCTTCGGAGTCGCGATGTCGACGGACACCGCCTTCGCCCTGGGCATGCTCGCCCTCGTCGGTCCCCGGTTCCCGGATCGCCTGCGTGCCTTCATGCTCACCGTCGTCGTCGTCGACGACATCGTCGCGATCGGCGTGATCGCGGTCTTCTACACGACGAACCTCGTCGTCGGCTACCTCCTGCTCGCGGCGGCGCTCCTGGTGGCGCTCCGGATCGTCGCCGTCCTCGGGTTCAAGTGGGCGCCCGTGTGCGCGACGGTCGGGCTCGCCGCGTGGGTCGCAACGCAGGCCTCCGGCATCGACCCCGTCGTCGTCGGGCTCGTGATGGGCCTGATGACCTATGCCTCGCCGGCGGCGCGCGCGGACCTCGAGCGCGCGACCGACCTCTTCCGGATGTTTCGCGAGCAGCCGACCCCCGAGCTCGCGCGTTCCGCGACGATCGGCCTCCAGGCTGCGATCTCTCCCAACGAGCGCCTCCAGACGCTCTTCCACCCATGGACGAGCTTCGTGATCGTGCCCATGTTCGCGGTCGCGAACGCGGGGATCGTGATCGATTCGGGCTTCCTGGCGCACGCCTATACCTCGCCGGTGACGCTCGGGATCGTCTTCGCCTACGTCCTCGGGAAGCCGGTCGGGGTGACCGGCGGGGCGCTGCTCGTCACGAAGCTCACCCGCGGGCGTCTCCGCCCGCCGGTCGGCTGGGCGGCGGTTGCGGGCGGCGGCTTCATCGCGGGCATCGGCTTCACGGTCTCGCTCCTCATCGCGAGCCTCGCCTTCCACGGTGAGACGCTCGACGAGGCAAAGCTCGGCGTCCTCACGGCGGCGGCGGTCGCCTCGTCGATCACGTGGGTCGTCTTCAGGGCGACCGCGAAGCTGCCGCAGCCGCTGCGGATCCGCGCGCTGCTCGGGACGGCGCAGCTCCTCACCGACCTCGCCGATCCGGTCGACCCCGACCGAGATCACTACCGCGGCCCCGAGGAGGCCCCGGTCACGCTCGTCGAGTACGGCGACTTCCAGTGCCCGTTCTGCGGCCAGGCCGAGCCGGTCGTCCGCGAGCTGCTCGCGGACTTCGGCGACGTCCGGTACGTCTGGCGCCATCTCCCGCTCACCGACGTGCACCCGAACGCCCAGATCGCGGCGGAGGCCTCGGAGGCGGCAGCCGCACAGGGGCGGTTCTGGGAGATGCACGACCTGCTCCTCGCCCACCAGGACGCGCTCCGGCCGCCGGACCTCGCCCGTTACGCCGAGGAGCTCGGCCTCGACGTCGGGCGCTTCACCGACGACCTGCGCCGCCATGAGTTCGCCGGGCGGGTGGCCGAGGACGTCGACAGCGCCGACCTCAGCACCGTGTCGGGAACGCCGACCTTCTTCGTCAACGACGTGCGCCACCAGGGCGCCTACGACATCGAGACGCTCTCCGCGGCGGTTCGGGCGGCTCGAGCCCGCGCGTCGATCGCGGCATAGAGGCGCAGAGTGCCGTTGGCCGGGTTTCGGCAACCGGAGAACGGGGATGTACTCGTCGTGCGCCATCTGACGGAGATCAGGGACGAGATCGACCGCCTGTCCGAGCGACGCGCCCGGGTGCTTCAGCTTCTCGCCGAAGCGCCCGACCCGACCCTCGCGGTCGAGCGTCGAGCCCTGGACGGGAGGATCGAGGCACTCTGGGACGAGCATCGCAAGACCCGCGTGACGATCCTCTTCGGCACCCGCTCGAGCATCGTCGAGCGCGCACGCCGCGCCGAGCGTATCCTGAGAGATCCGGCGCGCGAAGGCAGTCGCGCCGCCTGACACACACATGCCGCAACCGGATGCCCGGCTTCGTGAGCTCGAGGACCGCGTCGAGCGCGAGGCGTCGATTGCCGAGCTGGGCCGCCGCGCGCTGACCGGGACGGCAATCGCGGAGCTGGTCGAGCTGACGGTGGCCGACGCAGCGCGCATGCTGGACACCCCCCGTGCAGCCGTCCTCTTCGCCGAGGGCGGGGAGCTGCTGTTCGCGGCGTCCGCAGGGTGGCCGCCGGAGCAATCCCCGCCCGTGCCGCTCACCTCGAGCACCCAGACCGCCCAGGTCTGCCTCGCACGCGAGCCGTCTGCCGTCGCCGACTTCACCCTCGACGACCGCTATCCCGATTCGCTGTCGCTGGTACCGCTCGGGATCCGGAGCGCGGTTGCGGTGCCGATTCGAGGCGGCGTCGAACGCGCTCTCGGTGTGCTCGCGGTCCACGACGCCCGACCGCGGGACTACACGGCCGCCGACGTCCTCTATCTGCGGGCCCTCGCGAACATCCTCGCGGCCACGATCGCGCGGGAGCGGGCGCAGGCAACCCTCACCTGTCTCCAGGAGACCACCGCGAGGCTCACGGAGGCCAGGACGTCCCGCGAGATCGGCGAGGCGATGGTCTCCTCCGGGGCCACGTGTGTCGAGGCCGCCGGTGGGTGGGTCGCCGAGGTCTCGGCGGACGGCGCGAGGCTCGAGGTGCTCGCGAGCCTCGGGTACGAGGAGAGCCGGGCCGCCGACTACCGCTCGATCTCGCTGGACGAGCGGAACCCGACCACTGACGCGATCTCGAGTGGAACCAACCTGTACTTCCGGTCGGCCGCCGAGTTCAGGGCCGAGTACCCGGACGTGCCCTACACGCGGTTCGAAGCGATGGCAGCGCTGCCGGTGATCACCGGTGCCGGCGCCGTCGGCGTCCTGGCGCTGAACTTCGACGAGCCCCGAGCCTTCGATGACGCCGAGCGCGGGCTTCTGGACGTGCTCGCGAAGCTCTTCTCGCAGTCCCTCGAGCGCGCTCGCCTCTACGAGGACGCCCGCAGGCGGGAGTGGTCGGCCTCGCTCGTCGCCCGCCTGAGCGAGTCGCTCGAGCGAGCGACGAGCGTTCCCGAGCGGTGCCGTCGAGCCGCGGCGCTCCTCGCTGCCGAGCTCGCAGGCTTCGCCGCGGTCGATCTCGCCGAGGAGGACGGGTCGCTTCAACGCATCGCCTCGAGTCGGCGCGGCAGCACGCCACACGGCGGTGACGAGGACCTCTCCGCCCGTGCCCTCGCGACCGGCACGCCCCAGAGCACGGAGCCGGCCACCGTCGGCGAGGGACGGCGGGTGCAGCTTCACGCGCTTCCGCTTCGGGCCCGGCGCCGGGTCGCCGGCGTGCTCGTCGTCGCAACCGACTTCGGGGATCGCGAGCGCTCGCTCGGCCCCGAATGGCTGCGCGAGCTCGCCGACCACGTCGCGCTCGCGATCGACAACGCCCGCCTGTTCGAGCGCGAGCAGAACGCGTCGCGTACCCTTCAGCTCGGGCTTCTCGGAGGAGAGCTTCCAGAGCCGGACGGAGCAGCGTTGACGGCCGCGTACCGCCCCGGCACGGTCACGAACGAGGTGGGCGGCGACTGGTACGACGCCTTCGAGCTCGGCAGCGGCCGGCTTGCGATCCTCGTCGGCGACGTCGTGGGCCACGACCTCGAAGCGGCCGTGGCGATGGGGCAGCTTCGCGGGGCAGTCCGTGCGCTGGCGGCGCTCGGCGGCCCGGCAGAGCTGCTCGAACGGCTCGACTCGTTCGTCTCGAGCCTTCGAGGGGGCTCGATGACGACGATGGCGTACGCCGAGCTCGACGTCGCCTCCGGTGGGCTCCGGTACGCCTGCGCCGGGCACCCGCCGCCGCTCGTGATCTCCGCTGCCGGTGAGCCCCGCCTGCTCTGGGGCGGCCGGTCGGGGCCGCTCGGCGCCGACATCCGCTCGCGCCTCGACGAATCCGACCGCCTCGAGCCGGGAGAGACGCTCGTCCTCTACACGGACGGCTTGATCGAGCGGAAGCGCGAGAGC
Organism: uncultured Actinomycetota bacterium; assembly: GCA_963723405.1. GTDB lineage: Bacteria > Actinomycetota > Thermoleophilia > Gaiellales > Gaiellaceae > PALSA-600. Next base: position 302,853 of record CAVRQF010000001.1, read on the forward strand.
CTCGCCGTCGGCCTCGACCGGCTGCAGGACGCGGCGCGCAGCTCGCACCGGAACGGCCTCGAATCGCTTCTCGACGAGCTCCTCTCGACGATGCTCACGGGACATCCGCAGGAGGACGACGTGTGTGCGATCGCCTGCCGCCCGCACGGATAGAGCGATTCGGCTCCGTTTGAGGGCTTCCCGACCCGGGAACCATCACGCCATGAGAGACATGAACGGAACAGCCGACGTCAACGAGAGAGAGCCGGCGCGAGAGCGCGTCCTGGTGCTCGCGACGTCGGGCATCCTGCCGGCCGAGGTCGCCCGGGCGCTCGAGGATCGAGTGGCCGGCGACGCCGAGGTCCGAGTCGTCGGGACCGCGTCCGGGCTGTCGCGGCTCGACTGGCTCACGAACGCCGAGGACGACGCCCGCGCCGACGCCGAGGAGCGGGCTGAGTCCGTCGCCCGCGCGATCCCGCAGCAGGACGTGGACTCGACCGTCGGCGACGTCGACCCGGTTCAGGCCCTCGCCGACGAGGTGCGTGTCTTCCACCCGGACCGGATCGTGGTGGTGACCCGGGACGACGACGACGTGACGTGGCTCGAGACCGACACCGCGGGCTCGGCCCGGAGGCTCCTCGACGTTCCGGTGACGCACGTCGTGGTCCCCGGCACGAGCGCGTGAAGGACTAGCCCAGCGCGTCCGTCAGCGAGTCGACCACGCTGAGGGGCTCGGTGAGCCTCGTGATCTCGAACACCTGGCGGACGATGCTGTCGGAGGGGATGACGAGCCGCATCCCGATCCCACGCTCCTCGAGCAGCCTCTGCAGCCGCACGAGCGCGTTCAGGCCGGACGAGTCGAGGAAGCGAACCTCCGAGAGATCGATGACGACACGATCCGGCGCCGACCGTCCGAGCTCGGACTCGATCGCATCGAGGAGGGCGGGGGCGGTCGCCAGATCGATCTCGCCGAAGGCCGAGGCGATGACGCACTTCCCCTGCCGCGACAGGTCGACGCGGAAGGAGTCAGCCACAGCGGGCGACGCTACCAGATCGATCCTGAGCCGAATCGCCTCGGGGGAGCGACCCGAGACTACGACCCGGTGGGAGCCGCAACCCGCTCGAGGGTCGCTGCCTGCCCGGCGGGTGCCCGCCGCCGAAGCACGGCGCGCGTGCCCCGGTGGTCGGTGCGAAACTCCGTCGAGTCCATCAGCCGCCTGATCAGCAGCAGGCCCCTCCCCCGGTCCCCGCCGGGCCGTTCTTCACGCCATCGACCTCTGTCCTCGACCACGGTCTCGAGCCAGCCCTCGCTCACCTCGGCGGTCACCCGGAGCGAACCGTTCGCTCCCGGATAGGCGTGCTCGATGGCGTTGTTGCAGGCCTCGCTCACGGCGAGGAGGATCTCCGACACGGCGTCGTCGGAGAACTCGCGCCTGGCGAGCCAGCCGCGGAGACGTCGGCGCATTCCGGCGAGCACCGGCGGATCGGCCTGGAGCTCGACGTCGAAACGCGTCAGGGCGGCGTCGAAGCCGACGACGAGCAGCGCGACATCGTCGTCCGGCTCGCCGAGCCGCTCACCGACCTTCGCGACGAGCTGGCGCGGGCCGGCCTCCGGGGCCTCGGCGAGGAGCTCGGCGAACAGGCCGATCGCGTCGTCGATGTTCAGGCCTCGGCGCTCGACCAGCCCGTCGGTGTACATGGCGAGCACCCCGCGGTCGGGCAGCGACAGCCGCTCCTCGACGATGTCCGCCGGCTCCGCGACGCCGAGAGGAGGAGCGCCGGCGCCTTCCAGCCGGACGATCTCTCCGGACGCGCGGTCGAGGAGGATCGGCGACGGATGGCCCGCGCGGGCGTAGCGCAGCTCGGCCGTGAACGGGTCGATGCTCACCACCGCCACGGTGATCATCTCGCTCTCGTTCTCGACGTGCCTCAGCATCCGCTGGACGATGGCAGCCGGAGACTCGCACTCGTACGCATAGGCGCGGAAGGTGCTGCGCTGCGTGTTCATCACCGTGGCCGCGCCGATTCCGCGCCCGCTCACGTCACCGACGCAGAGCTGGACGAGACCGTCCGGGCGGCGGACGGCGTCGTACCAGTCGCCGCCGACCTCGACCGCCGCTGCTCCTGCGAGGTAATGGGCGCCGAGCTCGAGCCCGTCGACGTCGGGCAGGCCTCCCGGCAGGAGGCTGCGCTGAAGCTGAAGTGCGAGGTCGTGCTCCCGCGCGAAGCGCCACGCCCGCTGAAGCGCCTGCTCGCCGAGGTCCGCGAACGACTCGAGCAGCGTCCAGTCGCCGGCCTCGAACGACCCCGCCGGCGTGACGACCGCAAGCGTGCCGAGAAGCTCGCTCCGGCTCCCACGCATGGGGAGCCCGTTGATCGCGCCGAGCCTCGGCCGTCCCACCGTCCTCGAGCCGGGCGAGCACCGGATCGTCGGCGAGCGGCCACGTCTTGGGCCCCTGCGCGGCGCGGCGACCGACCGCGTCGTACACGAGCGGATCGATCGTCGTCGCCCTGCCAAGCCGGATCGTGCGCGACCTGCCGCGCGACCGAAGGCCGTCGCCGGCTGCGATGGCGACGACCGCGACGGACTGAGGGAAGGCGTCGGCCAGCGTGGTCAGGAGCACGTCGGCGACCTCGGAGGGCGTCGTCGCGGCGCCGAGGCGCCGGGTGAGACGGCTCCACGACAGGAGCCGCGCTTCCTGCTCGGCGCTCTGCCGGCCGGCGCGGCGGAGCGTCAGCCACCCGAGGCCGAAGACGATCAGAAGCGCGGCGCCGATCGACCCGACCTGCAGCCACAGTGCGTGCCTGGCAGCCGCGAAGACCGAGCTGGAGGGCCGGTCGATCGCGATCAGCCAGTGCGGGAGGCCTACGGTCGTGAACGCGACGACATGGTCCGAGCTGCCGTCGAGGCCGGCGTACGCCCGAGACGACCCCGGAGCCCTTCTTGCGCATCGTCGCGAGCAGCGATCCGTTCGACGCCCGGCCGAGACCGGTGAGAAGCATCCGCCCGTTCCGGTCGACCACCTCGAGGTCGCCGAAGCCGAGATCGACGGCCTTCTTGCTCTCGGGCTTCGGCTTCAGCACGATGCTGCCGGCGAGCACTCCCGAGAGCCGCCCACGCCGATCGAACGTGGGCACGGCGACGACGAGGATCTCGTCGCGGCGGCGAAGGCCGACCAGCCCACCGCTGACATACGGCTTCCGGGTCGCGATCGTCCGGCGGACGTAGACGCGCGAGGAGAGGTTCAGAGTGGACGGCGCCGAGTTGCTCGAGGCATGGATGTGACCATCGAGGCCGATCCAGAAAACGCCGCCCGTGAACGGCTTGCCCTTCGGAAATGCACGGGTCAGGTAGCCGGCAATCCGACGGTCTCGCTCGTCGACCACCGCGGGCGCCTTCGAGACGGCGGTGAGGGTCGAGATGTCGCCGGCGAAGGACGTGTCGAGCACCGCGCCCACGGCGACCGTCCGGGCGCGGAGGTCGGTGAGGGCACGCGACTTTGCGTCGTCGTACAGCTTCCAGGCGACGAGCGTGGCGACCGACGGCGAGCAAGAGGACGGCGGCCACGAGCCCGACGACGAGTCGGCGGCGGACCTCGGCCGAGCGCAGGCCGACGCTGTCCTCGATCCGCGCCGAGCGCGGCGAGGGCGCGAGGCGCCTCCGGTCTGGCCGCCTCCGAGCGTCACTCCGCGACCCTACTCCCGTACCGGCAAACGGTTAGGAATCGGCCTGCTGGGAACGCCGGATACGTGGAGAGGAAAACCGGGAGCCGAGGAAGCAACCCCGAGCGCACGTTCCGTCTCTCGTTCGAGCCGTGCGTCGATGCGCCGGCGCGCGCGCGGCGCGCCGTGGCAAGCTTCGCCGATGGCCCGACCGATCCCGCGCTCAGCTTCGCGCTCGAGCTCGTCGCGAGCGAGCTCGTGAAGAACGCAGTCCTCTACGGATCGAATGAGGAGGCGGTCCTCCTCGAGCTCGCCGGCGACAGCGGCGAGATCGAGCTTCGCGTCACGAACCGAGGCGAGCGGATCCATATGAGCGGTCTTCGCTCCCACCGGGAGGACGGCGGTCGCGGCCTCGAGATCGTCGATGCCCTCTGCCTCGGCTGGACGATCACGAGCGGTCGGCTCGAGACCTCGATCTCGGTGCGCATGCCCCGCGGCGGCCGTGGCGGGGGCGCAGGTACGGGCGCGCGTTTGGCCCGCCGCGGGGCCGGGTACGACGACGACATGCCTGCGAGCAGCCGGAGGTCGAAGTTGCCGCTCGATCGAGTCGCGATCGGCCCCGGCCGGGTCTGAGCCCGAGCGGTGGAGTTCCGGGTCTCCTCGGCTGAGCTCGACGACGGCGTCTCGAGCGTGATCGTCGGCGGCGAGGTCGATCTCTCGACGGCGCCCGAGCTGAAGGAGGTGCTGAACGGCGTGATCGACGGCGGCTCGCGCGCCTCGTCCTCGTGGATCTCTCCAAGGCGACGTTCATCGACTCGACCACGCTCGGTGTGCTGATGGGCGCGGTGAAGCGCGTCCGCCCCGACGGCGGCGAGATCGCGATCGCCTGCGACGACCCCAACATCCGCAAGATCTTCGAGATCACGCTGCTCGACCGCGTGTTCGGGATCTTCGACACCGCACAGGCCGGAGCGGACCATCTTCGCCAGGTTGCCGAGGGTGATCATCCGGCGAGCCCGGTCAGCTGAGACGTTTTACGAACGTGATGGTGCTCCCGTTGGCCGCACTCGCGATCGTCAGCTCGTCGGTCAGGGAGCGGATCAGCATCAGGCCGACGCCTGCGTGATCGCGGACGCTCGTCCGTCCGGCACGTGGCCGGTCGGCGTCGAAGCCGATGCCCCAGTCCTGCACCTCGACGGAGAGCGTGTCGTCGTCGAGCGAGAATCGGACGACGACTTCGTTGTCGCCCGGGTCGCCGGAGTAGGCATGCTCGATCGCGTTCGTGCAGGCCTCGGTGACCGCGAGCTTGAGGTCCGCGACCGCATCCTCCCCGAGCGGCTGTCCGAGCCACGACCCCTGCCGAGCGCGAGCCGGGCCAGGACGAGGTTCTCGGGACGCGCATCCATGCGAAGCTCGACCGTGTCGGCCTTGCGAAGCATGCCGGCCGCGAGCCCGGTCACGGGCCCGTCGATCTCCTCGCTCAGCTTCTCGAGCATCCGCCGGATGAGTCTCGACACGTGCATCTGGGAGATCCCGACCTCCGCTGCGATCTGCGACTGGGTCAGCCCCTCCACGAACCTCAGCTGGACGATGCGCCGCTCGCGCTCGTCGAGCGTACGCAGGCCGGCGGCGAGGAGCTGGCGGTTCTCGGCCTCCTCGTAGCCCGGCTCCTCGTCGTCGAGGAGCTCGACGAGCTCGAGCTCGGCCCCGTCCTCGGGGTCGTGGGAGCTCGTGAGCGAGCGGGACGAGTACGCGCGACCGACCTCGAGGGCCTCGACGACCTCTTCCTCGGTGATCCCGGCCTCGGCGGCCAGCTCGGCGATCGTCGGCGAACGCCCGAGCGTTGCCGTCAGGTCCTCGAGCAGCTTCGTGAGGCGGTAGTGGAGCTCCTTGAGCCGGCGGGGGACCGTGACCGACCACACCCGGTCGCGGAAGTGCCGCTTCAGCTCTCCGACGACCGTCGGGAAGACGTAGCTCACCACGTCGACCTCACGGGAGAGGTCGAAGCGGTCGATCGCCTTGATCACTCCGACGGCGGCGACCTGCTCCAGGTCGTCGGTCAACTCGCCACGCCCCGAGTAGCGGCGCGCAAGGCTGCGTGCGAGCGGCAGGAAATCCTCGATCAGGCGGTCTCGCGCCGCCGTATCGCCGTCTTCCCGGTAGGCCCGCAGGAGCGCGCGGCGCTCGGTCTCGGTCGCCGAGCCGGGCCTCATGCAACGGGCCCCGCGAGCCGCTTGCGCAGGACGATCGACGCGGCCGCACCGTCGACGATCTCGACCGTGTCGACGAGGCGCTGCAGGAGCGAGTCGAGCGGGATGCCGTCGTTCACGACCTCGAGGAGGCGCCGTTCGACCTCGCTCGGGCCGGAACGAGCCGACGCGCAACGGTCAGCCACTCCTCGTCGTGTCGCGACGGAGACGCGAACGTGGGTGCCGTCGGGCGGGATCGACCGGACGACCGCCTCGACGGCGAGCTGGATGTCGTCGAGGGCCTCGAAGCCGAGCATCCTGGAGACGAACCCGCCGACCACGAGGCGGACGACATCCGTGTACTGCCGCGCCGGGCACGGTGAGTGAAACCGCGTTCGAGCGGCCCGTCACGAGGTCACCCGAGTCTTCGGGGCGCAGGTTCGAACGGACCGCCACAACGTCGTTATTCCCGGTTCCGATCGGCTCCAAACCGGGGAAGCAGTCAGCCCTCGGAGGCGCACTCGCGACTCAGCGCCCGCCAGCGCCCGATCGACATCGCCGAGCGTCGCCCGTCCACGCAGCCACGCTACCGGCTGCCGGTTGCGGAAGACGACGAGCGACGGGACCTCCTTCACCGCGAGCTGGCGGACGACGTCGGGCTTGCGGTCCGCGTCGACCCGGACGATCCTGATCTTCGCGCGCTCACGCACCTGGAGGCGTGCAAGCATCGACTCCATCCTGCGCCCCACTCCCGACGAGCTCCTCGTCACGAAGAAGACGACGATCTCTCCCGTGCCTCTGCCACTCATGAGGCGTTTCTACCCGCTCGCCGCGAGACTCAATCCCACCCGCGAGAGAGCTTGAACGCGGCGTTGATCAGGCCGACGTGGCTGTAGGTCTGGGGGAAGTTGCCGCTCTGCTCCAGCGTGTCGGGAAGGATGTCCTCGCTATAGAGGCCGAGACCGTTGTCGAGTGAGAGGAGCCGCTCGAAGAGCGCCGAGGCCTCGTCACGCCGTCCGATTGTCGCGAGCGCCTCGACCAGCCAGAACGAGCAGACCGTGAAGGCCGCGCGCGGCTTCCCGAAGTCGTCCGGGGCCGTGTAGCGATGGAGCAACCCGCCGTCTGCGCCGAGGGCGTCACGGGTCGCGAGCACCTGGGAGGTCGCCCTCGGATCGTCGCCGGCGAAGAACCCGAGCGGCAGCGTGAGGAGCAGCGCCGCATCGAGCGCCGGGTCGCCGGCCGCCTGCGTGATCGCCCCGGCGGCGTCGTCCCAGCAGCGCTCCTCGAGCAGTGCTCTCGCCTGGTCGGCGAGACCGGCGCCCCACGTGGCGAGGCGCTCGTCGCCGAGGTCGCGACCGAGCTCCGCCGCGCGACGCGCGCCCGCCCAGTGCATGAGCACGGTGAAGCTGTGGAGCTTCTTCACGCCGCGGAGCTCCCACGGGCCGGCGTCCTGTCTCGTCGAGGCGCCGGTCGATCTGCGCGAGCAGCTCCTCGACGAGCTCGACCGCCCGCGGCGTCTCGATCGAGCCGCTGAAACGGGCGTCCATCATCAACCGGCTGACGGCCAGGATCATCTCGCCGTAGACGTCGTTCTGCGGATGATGGAAGGCCTGGTTGCCGACCCGGACGGGCCCGTTCCCGTGGAAGCCCGTGAGGTGGGTCAGCTCGATCTCCTCGGCCTCGCCTCCGCCGCTGATCGTGTAGACCGGCAGGAGCTCGCCGCCCCGCTCCTCGGCGAGGTTGCGAAGGAAGAGCAGGAAGAGCTCCATCTCCTCGGCATGGCCGAGGCGCTCGAGCGCGTTGAGGGTGAAGTACGCGTCGCGGAGCCAGCAGTAGCGGTAATCCCAGGTGCGCCCGGACCCCGGATGCTCGGGCAGGCTCGTCGTCGCGGCGGCGAGCAACGCACCGGTGTCCTCGTAGGAGTGGAGCTTCAGGACGAGGGCCGAGCGGATCACCTCGCGCTGGTAGTCGCGCGGGACGCGCGTGCGCTTGACCCACTCGCGCCAGTAGTCCACGGTCCGCTCGAGGAACGTCTCGGCCGTCCCTTCGAGCCCGGCTTCCAGCGGCTCGCCGTAGGTGAGCACGAGGTGGCAGTCGCGGTCGAGGAGGAACGGCCGCTCCTCCTCGACGTAGGAGAGCGGGACGTTCGTCGTGAGCCGTAGCGGCGCGCCGAGGCCGGCGAACTCGAGGTGGTTCGATGCGCGCCAGCTCGGGGCCACGTGGCGGCCATAGTCGTAGACGGGCCGGCAGCGGATGCGCACGAGGGGGTCGCCGGAGAGCGGGCGGCAGATCCGGACGAGCATCGAGGGCTTGAAGGCTCGGTCGTACTGCTGGAAGCGTGGAGCGAACTCGATCAGCTCGAACGAGCCGGTCGGCGCGGTGAAGACGGTGCGGAGTACGTTCGTGTTCTCGAGATAGGAGTGCTCGACGTCCGTCGCGCCGATGCCCTCGATCGTGAACGCCCCGCCGCGCTCGCGATCGAGCAGCGGGCCGAACACGAAGCTCGAGTCGGGCCTCGGCCAGCAGAGCCATTCCACCGACCCGGCCGAGACGAGCGCCAGGTACGAGCAGTTCCCGATGACGCCGAGCGGTGGGTTGCCGTTTGCCATCGCGCTTAGCCGCACGCCCGCCGGGTATAAAAGGCGCGTGGGTGGCCCGCTTGTCATCGCGAGCAACCGGCTGCCCGTGACCGTCGAGATGGACGACGACGGCGAGGTCCGAGTCTCGCCGAGCGCCGGCGGGCTCGTGTCCGCGCTGCGCGGGCTCTCGCAACCGCACGTCTGGGTCGGCTGGCCCGGGAGAGCCGTGCCCGAGAGCACCGAGAGCGCGGTCTCCACGCTCCTTCACGACGAGGGAAGCCTCCCTGTCTTCCTCACCGAAGCCGAGGCCGAGGGTCACTACCTCGCGCATGTGCAACGAGACGCTCTGGCCGCTCTTCCACTACTTCATCGGCGGCCTGCGCTTCTCCGACGAGGCGTGGGCGAGCTACGTCACCGTCAACGAGCGCTTCGCGGACACGATCGCGGGCATCGCCGACCGTGAGGCAACGGTCTGGGTCCACGACTTCCACCTGGCGCTGCTGCCGGCGGCGCTCCGCTCGCGCCGTCCCGACCTCGCGATCGGCTTCTTCCTCCACGTTCCGTTCCCCTCGTCCGAGATCTATCGCCTTCTTCCCGCCCGGCGGGAGCTCCTGTACGGGATGCTCGGCGCAGACTACGTCGGCTTCCATACCGGCGATTATGTCCGACACTTCCGCTCCGCCTGCCTGCGCATCCTCGGGATGGAGTCCGAGCCCCAGCAGATCGACTTCGACGGCCGGGTCGTCGGGATCGGCGCCCACCCGATCGGGATCGACATCGAGACGTTCCGGACGACGCTCGCGCGACCCGGAGACGGCGGAGATCCAGGCCGAGCTCGAGGAGCGCTACCGGGGAAAGCAGCTCGTGCTCGGCGTCGAGCGGCTCGACTACACGAAGGGGATCCCCGAGAAGATCGACGCATTCGAGCGGATTCTCGACCTCGAGCCCGAGCGTGCCGAGACGACGACGCTGCTCCAGGTGCTCGTTCCCTCGCGCCTCGAGAGCCCCGAGTACACCGCCAAGAGGGACGAGATCGAGCAGCGCATCGCTCATCTGAACGGCCGGTTCGGCCGGCTCGGGACAACACCCATCGAGTACGTTCACCGCTCGATCTCGATGGCGGAGCTCGTCGCCCTCTACCGGCGCGCCGACGTGATGATGGTCACTCCGCTCCGCGACGGCATGAACCTCGTCGCGCAGGAGTTCGTGCTGTGCCAGGGCAGCCCCGGCCCGCACGGGTCGCGCCACGGGACGCTGCTCCTGAGCGAGTTCGCCGGCGCTGCCCAGGTGCTCCCGGGCGCCCTGCTCGTGAACCCATGGGACGCGGGCGACCTGGCGATCCGGCTCCTCCAGGCTCTCTCCCTCGACGAGGCGGAGCGCCGAAGACGACTCGAGCTGATGACCGACCGCGTGCTCGATCTCGACAGCCGGAACTGGGCGCGCGCGTTCCTCGAGCGGCTGCGCCGCCTCGCCTCGCAGCCCAAGCCCCACTTCCCCGATCGGCTCGACGACGCCGGAGAGGCTGAGATCGCCCGCAAGCTCTCGGGCGCACGCCGCCGGACGTTCCTGCTGGATTACGACGGGACGTTGCGCGAGCTCGTGACGCACCCCGCGCTCGCGGCGCCGAGCAGGGAGCTTCGCGATCTCCTCGCGCGGCTCGCGGCACTCCCGCGAGCGGACGTCCACATCGTGAGCGGTCGCCGCCGCGACTCCCTCGACGCCTGGCTCGGCGACCTCCCGGTGAGCCTCTGCGCCGAGCATGGGGCGTTCGCGCGTGAGCCGGGCGGCATCTGGCAGAGGCTCATCGACGCCGACCTCTCCTGGCTTCCCGCGGCCGAGGAGCTTCTGGCCCGGACCTGCGAGGAGGTGCCGGGCAGCACGGTCGAGAGGAAGGAGACGAGCGTCGCCTGGCACTATCGCGAGGCCGAGCCGGAGTACGGGCAGTGGCGCGCTCACGAGCTCCTCGCGGCGCTCGACCAGACCCTCTCCGGCTTGCCCGCCGAGGTCATCACGGGCCATCGCGTGATCGAGATCCGTGCCCGAGGCGTGAACAAGGGGGCATACGTACGTCACCTCGAGTCGAGCGCTTCTCCCGGCTGGGCGATCATCGCCGCGGGCGACGACCTGACCGACGACGACCTCTTCGACGCGCTTCCGTCCGGGTCTGTCGCGATCCAGGTCGGTGCGCCTCGACCGCGGGGGCGAAACGGAAGCGGGCAGCTCCGTTTCGTGGTCGACTCCCCGGCGACTCTCCGCCGGACACTCCTCCATCTCGCCGACGATCTCGGCCCCGAGCCGTTCGCCGGAAGCTAGCGCGGGTCCTCGCGACGCACAGGAGGGCCGCGCCATCCCGTCCGCTCTTGCCGGATCGCGCGGCGCCGCAAACCCGAGCGAGCGGCTCCAGGCACATCGAGAAGCGCCCGGCGGTCGGTCCCCCCGAACGCCGCCGGGCGCTGCGGCCGTCTCGCGGGCATCGAAGCCCGGTCGACGGCCTTGCCTTTCGCGCCGCTAGGCCGTGCTTCTGCCGATGCCGGCGAAGACCGCGACGATGAGAGCGACGAGCAGGACGAGAAACAGGAACTTCGACACCACGATCCCGCCGCCGACGGCGATGATCAGAAGAATCAGCAGCAGTAGCCAGAGCATCGGGACCTCCATCCTTGTGGGTGGAGTCCCTGGGTACCCGCGCCCTCGGTTCCGAAACTCGAGAGGCCTCTGAGCTAGACGTCGTAGCCGGTGACCTGCTCCGGCTCGAGCCGTGCGGTCACGCGTACCTCCCCGTCGCGCAAGCCCCGAAAGGCCTGGCCGTCGTACTTCCAGGAGAGACGCTCGATGTCGTCGAGTGCGCCCTCTGTCGTCAGCGTCACCGGTCCGCTCGCGGCGACCCAGTGGTAGCCGTCGGGCGCCATGACGACAACCGACGCGCGCGGGTCGTTCTCGAGCTCCCGGTACTTCGCGCGGTGGAGCGTCGTGTTGAAGAGGATCTTGCCGTCCTCCTCGTCGACCCAGACGACGGTCGAGTGAGGGGAGCCGTCGGCGCGGAGGGTCGTCGCCACCGCGTAGTTCGGCTCGCGGATGAAGGCCCGCTGCGTCTCCGTGAGCGTCACGACAGCTCGAGCGAGGCGAGGCCCCGCGTGTCGACATACGTCTCGCCGCGCCTCACGACCGCCACGATCAGGACGCTCGAGCAGCTCCGGCACCGTGCGACGGCGCCAACCGCGCTCTCGTACACGACGAGCTCGGCGACGTGCGACGAGGCGGCGCAGGACGCGCAGATGCCCATCGCCGACGTCATCTCGTGACCGTAGGCCTCGTACAGCGCGCCGCCGATCGCGTTCCCGTCGACGGCGATCACTCGCTGTCCCCGACTTCGAACGCGACCTCGTCGACGAAGCACCAGCTCCAGTCCTCCCCGGGCTCGGCCGACCGCGCGATCGGATGGCCGACCTCGGCGGCGTGCTTGCGCGCGTGCCTGTTCGGCGAGGAATCACAGCACCCGATCTTCCCGCAGGTCATGCACATCCGGAGATGGAGCCAACGGCTCCCGATCGCGAGGCAGTCCTCGCAGCCCGCGATCGACTCGGGCAACGAGACGATCTCGATCTGGTCGAGGTGGGTACACGGGACGCTGCTCATGTTCCTCCGAATCGCTCGGTCCTGATCCTAGTGGGATCGTGACCGAGGCCGACGAGCCCCTCGGCCGCGGCCTCGACGAACGCGGTCGGGCCGCAAATGTAGACGAGCGGGCGCTCGGCGGGCGTCCACGACACCTCCTCGAGGAGCGGCCGGTCGATGCGGCCGCTCCGCCAGCCGTCGCGCTGCTCGCGGGTCAGCGTCGTGACCACGCTCGATCTCGCTCCGTTCGCCGAGGCGCATGAGCTCCTCGCGGTAGATCACGTCGTCGCGAGTGCGCGCGGAGAGGAGCAGCCGCACCGGGACCGTGCTCGCCGACTGCCCGGTGGTGGCGGAGCATCGACCGGAACGGCACGATGCCGGACCCTCCGGCCACGAGCAGGAGCGGCCCGCCGAGGGACTCGTCCCACACGAACCAGCCGCCGATCGGGCCGCGCAGCTCGAGCTCGTCGCCGGCCTCGAGCACCTCCGTGAGGTACGGGGAGACCTCGCCGTCGTCGAGCCGCTCGACCGTCAAGAGGAGCTGCTCGTCCTCCGGCGCCGAGCCGATCGAGTAGCTCCGCTGGGTCTGGTAGCCGTCGGGCGCCGAAAGGCGCACGTCGACGTGCTGGCCGGGACGGTGAGGCTCGCGGCCGGGCAGGTCGAGGGAGATGCTCCGCACCCGGGGCGTCTCGTCGATGAGCCCGGACACCTTGGCGACCTCCCAGTTCAGTCTCCGGCGTACCGCTGCTCCAGCCACGGATCGCCGTAGTTGTGGTACCCGTAGCCCTCCCAGAAGCCCGGCTGGTCGTCGGCTCGCAGCTCGATCCCGCGCACCCACTTGGCGCTCTTCCAGAAGTAGAGATGCGGGACGAGCAGCCGGGCGGGGCCGCCGTGCTCGGGGTCGAGCGGGCCGCCGTCGTACCCGAAGGCGACCCACGCCTTGCCGCCCATCAGGTCGTCGAGCGGGAGGTTCGTCGTGTACCCGCCGTCCGACCAGGCGAGGACGTACTCCGCGGTCGTGTCGATCCCGTCGAGGAGCGTGTCGAGAGAGACACCCGTCCAGGCGGTGTCGAGCTTCGACCATTTCGTCACGCAGTGGATGTCTCGCGTCACCGTCTCGCTTGGGAAGCGCCTGGAGCTCGGCCCAGCTCCAGGTACGCGGCTCGTCGACCTCGCCGCGGATCTGGAAGGTCCAGGCTCCGAGATCGGCGTGCGGCGTCGGCCCGGCCGAGAGCACCGGGAACTCGTCGATCAGGTACTGGCCGGGCGGAACGCGCGAGCTGTCGGCCTCGGGGCGACGCCGCCCCCCGAAGCCGCGGGAGATGGGCGCCATCACTCGGCCCCGAACTGCGCCCGAAGCATCCACTGCTGCTGCTCGAGCGCGCGGACGACCTCGATCAGGACGTCCTGCGAGGCAAGGTCGAGCTCGCCGACACGGTCGAGCTTGCTCCGCACGCGCTCGCTGACCTCGGCGACACGGTGTGCCAGCTCGCGCACGACCACGCGATCCTCCATCGGCCCGCGCTCGACCGGGGCGATCTCGGACGCGGCCGAGACGGCGCCGGACTGGCCGTCCGGGATGACGCCGAGGGCGACGGACCGCTCGGCGACCGTGTCGGCGAGCTCGCGCCACGAGTCGACGAGCTCGTCGAGCTGGAGGTGCAGCGAGCGGAAGTGTGGCCCGACGACTGCCCAGTGGAGCTGCTTGCCGAGCAGCGACAGGTCGACCAGATCGACGAGAATCGCCTGTAGCTCGCGCCCGGTCTCGTCGCGCTCGTGCGTCGAGATCGCCGGAAGCTGCGCGGATGAAGCGAGTGAAGCCATCTCCCCCTCCTCTTTCGTCGCGGAGCCCACAGTCTTGCGGACCGCCGCGGCCGCACCGGTGCATACGATTCGGCGGATGAGCCAGGCGAAGCGGGTTCCCCGCGTTTTGATCGCGAAGGTCGGCCTGGACGGGCACGATCGCGGCGCGAAGATCGTCGCGCGCGCGCTGCGCGACGGCGGCGTCGAGGTCGTCTACACGGGCCTCCACCGGCTGCCCGAGCAGGTGGTCGCGGCGGCGATCCAGGAGGACGTCGACGCGATCGGCATCTCGATCCTCTCCGGCGCGCACATGACACTCGTCCCGCGGATCCTCACCCTGCTTCGCGAGCAGGACGCCGACGTGCCCGTGATCGTCGGCGGCACGATCCCGGACGACGACATCGCCGAGCTGAAGGCGCTCGGGGTGGCGAAGATCTTCACGCCGGGCGCTCCGACGAGCGCGATCGTCGAGTTCGTCCACTCCATCGTCGCCTGAAGTGATGAGCAGGATAAGACTCGAGGGGTTCAGCGACGGCGTGATCGCCGTCCTGATCACGATCATGGTGCTGGAGCTGCATCCGCCCGAGGGCGACCGCCTCGGCGACCTGCGGCCGCTCGTCCCGAAGCTCGCCGTCTACGTGCTCAGCTTCGTCTTCATCGCGATCTACTGGAACAACCACCATCACCTGATGTCCGTGGTCGAGCGGATCGGAGGCGGGGTGCTGTGGGCGAACGCACACCTGCTGTTCTGGCTGTCTCTGACTCCGGTTGCCTCGGCCTGGCTCGGGCCGAATCTCGGCGACAGCGCTCCCGTCGGCATCTACGGCGTCGTGCTGCTCGGCTCCGGCGATCGCGTTCACGATCCTCACCCGCGCCCTGCTCGCCGTTCACCCGCCCGACTCGCCCCTCGCGGTCGCGCTCGGGGAGGGACTGGAAGGGCAAGCTCTCGATCGCCGCGTATGCCGTCGCGATCGCCGCGGCGGCCTGGGTGCCGTGGTTCTCGACCGCGGTGTACGTCGGGGTGGCCTGTGTGTGGCTCGTGCCGGATCGGCGGATCGAGCGCGTCGGCCCGGTCGAGGTGCGGGATAGCGATGTACTAGCGCTTGCCGCATGGCGTCGAGCGCGTAGCCCCCTTCGAGCATCGCCGGCGCGCGGGCGGCGAGCCGTTCCGGCGAGCGGCACGTCCCAGCCGAACGCGTCGGCGAGGCGGACGATCATGCTGAAGAGCGCGCAGACGGTGGCGGCGTCTCGAAGCGCGGCTTCGGAGACGCCCGCTGCCCGTACCGCCTCGGCGTCGGCCGGCTCGAGCTCGTCGGGGCGCAGCGTCATCTTCTCGAGGAAGACCAGCGTCGCTGCGAGCTCGGGGCGAACGGGCGCGGTCCGCCAGTCGGCCTCGATCGCGTCCCAGACTTCCTTACCGAGCGCGTACGACGCGACCGCGCCGTGGGAGCCCGTTCAGAAGTGGCACTGGTTCAGCAGCGAGGTGAACCCCGCGAACAGCTCGCGCTCGCCGTCGCTCCAGTCCGACGGGCCTCGCATCGCCGTCTCGAGCGGTCGGAGAACGGCCTGCCGAAGAGCTCCGGCCGGTACATGAGCGTCTTGACGACCCCGAGAGGCTCGTTGCCGCTCCGCTCGCGGATCATCGCCAGGACGGCAGCCTCCTCCGGCGCGTGGCCGCTGTCGACGACCGAGAGCCTCACTCGATCACCGCGAGCGCGGCGTCGATGCGCCGAAGCCCCTCGCCGATCGCGACCGTGACGGTCGCCTCGAAGATCTCGTCCTCGCTGAGACCGGCCTGCTTCAGGGCCTCCACGTCGGCGTCCGTGACGGTGAAAGCGCGGGCATGCACCTTCGCCAGATACGGGGCGAGCCTCGCGTCGGGCTCGGGCGCCCCGGACACGAGTCTGCGCAGCGCATCGAACCCGTCTTCCACAGGGCGCAGCCTATCGGGCGCGATGCGGCTCGACGGAGCGGCGTAGGAGTCGAACCTACGCAGCCGTGGGTTACACGACCTGACCGGCTTTGAAGGCCGGCTGGGCCACCGGGCCCCGCCGCTCCGAGCGCAGTTCTACCTGCGCCTGAGCCGGCGGGCGTCGCCGACACGCAGGGTCACGCGGTCGGAGTCGAAGCGCTCGAGGACGAGCTGCGCGGTGCGGCGCGACAGGCCGGAGAGGTCGCGGAAGCGGGCGAGCGAGATCGTGCCGGCCCGGTCGCACTCCTCGACGACGGTCTCCTTGTGGCGCTCGTAGGCGGCCGGGGTGAGCGCGAGCCCCGCGCCGAGCGTGACGAGGCGTCCCTCCCGCTCGAGCTGGCGAGCCAGGATCGGGTCGTCGACGTGGAACGCCGAGACGCCCTCGGTCGGCGGCGCCACCGAGTCGGCTCGTGCGCCCGAGCTCGGGCGCCGTCCCGGCAGGTAGAGCCTGCCCTCGTGCTCGTCGAGGCGAAGGAGCGGCGCGACGTCTGCCGCCCAGGGCTCTCCCGGGAGCAGGGCCGAGAGGGGCAGGCCGGGGTCGACCTCACCCTCCCGGGCCGCCAGGGCCGCCTCGGCCCTCGCCGCGGGTCTCGTCGAGCCACGACTGCGAGAGCACGTACGGCCCCGCGTGGACGACGCCGTTCAGCGACGCATCGAGCTGTCTGCTCGTCCGGCTGGAAGCGCCTCCGGAGCTCGGTCAATGCCACGGGAGCCGAGACGATCGCCGCGAGCTCGCCCCGCGCGACGCGGTCGAGCCGCTCCGGATCGAGCCGGCGCGGCGGAGCGGAATCGATGACGACCCCGCCGCCCACCGTCGATTCCTGCCGGAGGATCGACGCGGTCGCCGGGCGCGACGACGAGCGGCCGCTCGAAACGAAGCTGGGCGTAACCCGAACCGGCGCGCAGCAGCCTCGCCGGCACGGCGGCGGTGCCGTGGCAGACCGTGACCGGGGCCGGCGAGCCGAGCTCATCGGCCTCCTCGAGAACGATGTCGACGCGGTAGGTCGGCGCGATGGTTCCGGGCGCCACGAGCGCGTCGCCGGCAGAAGGCCGGCGGCGGCGCTCCGCCACGACCGCGAGCGCGACGCGGCTTCCCGCCTCGGCGCGCTCGGCCGGCTCGCCGTGAACCTCGACGCTTCGCACGCGGACCTCGAACCCGGCCGGGAGCACCTCGAGCCGGTCGCCCGCCGCGATCGAGCCCGACCAGAGAGTGCCGGTCACGACCGGGCCGGCCCCCGGGAGGCTGAAGGAGCGATCGCATACAGGCGCGCCGCGCCCGTCCGCCGGCGGGAGTGCGCCGTGCGGCGACCCGTGCGAGCGCTGCGAGGAGCTCGTCGAGCCCAAGGCCCTGAACCGCGCTCACGGGAACGATGTCGGTGGTCCGGCAGGAGCTCGGCGACGGCGTCGCAGGTCGCGCGAACACGATCGGCGTCCACCGCGTCGATCTTCGTCACGGCGACGACGCCGCGATCGACGCCGAGGAGCCGCAGGATCCGCAGGTGCTCGAGCGTCTGCGGCTTCGGGCCCCTCGCCCGCGTCGACGGCGAGCAGGAAGAGGTCGACGCCGGTCGCGCCGGCCACCATCGTCCGGACGAAGCGCTCATGGCCCGGGACGTCGACCACGGAGAGGAACGTGCCGTCGGGAAGCTCGAGCTGGGCGTATCCGAGCACGATCGAGATCCCGCGTTGCTGCTCCTCCGGGCAGGCGGTCCGTGTCGACTCCGGTCAGGGCCTCGACGAGCTTCGTCTTGCCGTGGTCGATGTGGCCCGCGGTGCCGAGGGTGAGCCGTCTCATCCGCGGCAGGCTGCGACGGCCTCTGCGACCTCCTCGACCTCGCCGTCGGAGATCGTCCGGCAGTCGAGAAGCGTGCGCCCCTCGCGGGTCAGCGCAACGACGGGCGTGGGCGCGGATCGCAGGCCGCCTGCGAGCTCCTCCTCGAGCGCGCAGGCGAAGCTCGGGAGCTCGTAGAGCGGCAGCGCGCCTCCGCCGACCCGCCCGCTCGACTCGACGGTCTCGCCGGCGGTGAGCCGGGTGAGCTTGTCGGCGCGGGCCCTCACCCGGTCGAGCGGCTCGTGGAGCATCCGGAGGACCGGGACCTCCTCGAGCGCGCGCGTCGGGGTCGAGGTAGAGGAGGAGCGTCCCTTCGAGCGCAGCGAGCGCGAGCTTGTCGGGTCGGAGCGCGCGCTGGAGCGGATGCCGGCGCAGCCGGCCGACGAGCTCGGCGCTGCCGCACACGATCCCCGCCTGGGGGCCGCCGAGGAGCTTGTCGCCGGAGAACGCCACGAGGTCGGAGCCTGCGGCGAGGGAGTCGCGGGCAAGCGGCTCGTCGGCCAGCGGCAGCAGGCTTCCGGAGCCGAGGTCGTCGACGAGCGGGAGCTCGTGGCGGCGCGCGACGGCGGCCAGCTCGCGGGTCGCCGGGCGCTCGGTGAAGCCGACGGTCCGGAAGTTCGACTGGTGGACCCGAAGGATGAGCGCGGTGCTCTCCCCGACCGCGGCCTCGTAGTCGGCAGCGCGCGTGCGGTTCGTCGTGCCGACCTCGACGAGCCGGGCCCCGGAGCCGGCGAGCACGTCCGGGATCCGGAACCCGTCGCCGATCTCGATCAGCTCGCCGCGGGAGACGATCGCCTCCCGCCCGTGCGCGAGCGCGGTGAGGGCGAGGAGCAGCGCGGCGGCGTTGTTGTTGAGGATGACGGCGTCCTCGGCGCCCGTGAGCCGGCGGAGGAGCGCGGCGAGCAGGTCGTGCCGGGATCCTCGGCGTCCGTCGGCGAGGTCGAGCTCGAGGTTGGAGTACCCGGCGGTCTCGCGGATCCGCTCGAGCGCGGCGGAGGCGAGCGGCGCACGGCCGAGATTCGTGTGGAGGATGACGCCCGTGGCGTTGATCACGCGGCGGAGCCTGGGCGCCCGAGCCCGGCCGCGAGGGCGGCCGCCCGGTCTGCGACGTCGCCCGGGTCCCCCCCGGCCGCGATCTCGTCGCGGGCTCCTGCGAGCGCCTCGCGGGCGGCCTCCACCGCTGCGGGATGCGAGAGATGGGCGAGCGCCGGGCGAGCGGGCAAGGCGGTCGACCGAGGGCAGGTCGCGGCGCTCCACGCCTAGAGTGTAGGAATGGGCGCGGGCGTCACGGAGGTGCGGCTCACCGAGCTCGTCAGCTGCGGCGGGTGCGCGGCGAAGTACTCGGCCGCACTGCTGCAGGATCTCGTGGCCGGGCTTGCGCCGAGCGCCGATCCCGACCTGCTCGTCGGACTGGCGCCGTCGGACGATGCGGCGGTCTATCGGCTGGACGACGGGCGTGCGCTCGTGTTCACCCTCGACTTCTTCCCGCCGATCGTCGACGACCCCGCGACCTTCGGCGCGATCGCTGCGACGAACGCGCTCAACGACGTGTTCGCGATGGGGGGCCGGCCGCTCCTCGCGCTGTCGATCGCGTCGTTCCCCGAGTCGCTGCCGGCCGAGGCGGTCGGGGCGGTCTTCGCGGCGGCGGCAGCGAAGGTCGCCGAGGCGGGAGGGGTGCTCGCGGGCGGCCACACGCTCCGCGAGGAGGAGCCGAAGTACGGGCTCGCCGTCGTCGGGACCGTTGACCCCGACCACATCTGGACGAAGGCCGGTGCGCAACCCGGCGACGTCCTCTTCCTGACGAAGCCGCTCGGAACCGGCCTGCTCGTCCACGCGCGCGCCGATCTCACGGAGGCGGCGCGCTCGATGCAGGAGCTGAACGCCGCCGCCGCCGACCTGTTGCGACTGTTCGAGCCGAACGCGGTCACCGACGTCACCGGTTTCGGCCTGCTCGGCCACGCGTACGAGCTGGCGAGCCGAAGCGGCGTCGCGCTGAGGATCGAGGCCGCGAGCCTGCCCGTGCTGGCGGGCGCACTCGAGCTGGCCGGCCAGGGCGTGCGCACCGGCGGCGACCGCCGCAACCGTGACTACGTCGGCGACGCTCTCACCGTCGACGGCGCCTCCGAGGCGCAGGTCGCGCTCGCCTTCGATCCGCAGACCGCAGGAGGCCTCCTCGTGTCGCTCCCCGAGTCACGCGCCGCGGCGCTCGAACAGGCCGCGGCCGATCGCGGGCTGCTACTGGCGCGGATCGGCTCGGTCGGGCCGGGCGCCGGCGTCGTTCTCGCCTAGTAGACGCGAGATGCCGGTACAAGCTCACCGGTCGCGGCTGCGAGCGGTCAACTCGGCGCGACCGCTTCGACCTGCGCGGTCCATACTCCATCGTCCCCTCCCCTGTCGCGGCGGTAGCCACGGCAACATGGTCGTCGGCGGACGACGAGCTGCGCCCGACAATGTCGGCTCCTGACAAGATTGCGAGATGGGCGAGGGGTTATCGGCCGTCGAGGTCGGCAAGGAGCTCGGTGAGCACGCAAGGCACGGCGGCGAGCACGATCGGGGCCACCGCCACGAGCAGCTCATCTCGATCACCGAGGCGGCCGTGCTCTCCGTCGTCACGATCATGGCGGCTTGGTCCGGTTTCTCGGCGGCAAAGTGGAGCACGGAGTCCTCGCTCGACCTGGCCAAGGCCTCGGCGACGCGGAGCATCGCCAACCGCGACTACCAGGAAGCGTTGACGCTCAGGGTGGCGGATTCCACCACGTTCAACGCCTGGTTCGGGGCCTACATCGGGGGCCATAAGCAAGCGGCCCTCGTCGCACAGCGGCGTTTCCGCCCTGCCTACGAGGTTGCGTTCAACGCGTGGATGGCGACCCATCCCTTCACGAACCCACACGCCCCTGCCGGCCCCGCCTACATGCCGCAGTACAAGCTCGTCGGCGAGGAAGAGTCGGCGAAGCTCGACGCAGCCGCCGAGGCCAACTACGCCGAAGGCCAGAAAGCCGCCGAGCACGCAGACGACTACATTCGAACCACCGTCATCCTTGCGAGCGTGCTCTTCCTGGTCGGCATCAGCAGCCACTTCCGGCTGAAGGCCGTGCGTATGGGCCTGATCAGCGTCGGAGTGGCTCTTCTGCTCGTT
This sequence comes from uncultured Actinomycetota bacterium, assembly GCA_963723405.1. GTDB lineage: Bacteria > Actinomycetota > Thermoleophilia > Gaiellales > Gaiellaceae > PALSA-600. The sequence continues at coordinate 323,620 of CAVRQF010000001.1, forward strand.
GCGATCGTGGCGATCGCCTCCCTCCCCGGGCCACCGTAGGGCGAGCGAGAGAGTTTCTGGAAGCATGAGGCGCCTTGGCGGGTGACCACTCAGATTTCTGGCCGGCCTGCGCGGCCGCCGGCCCGCTGCGCGGCCACCGAGGACCGATCGGGGCGACTGAGCGGAGCGGGGATTAGCTGCACGCCCCCGTCAGCCCGGAACTAGAGTCTCGCGGGAGGCGAGGGCCGACGGTAGTGGAGATCACCGGCGCCGCGTACGGCCGAGACGCCGACTTGGCGAGACGCGACTTGGGAGGAGTGGGCAGTTGTCGATCCGGAGTACTCCACACAGCCCCGACTCCTTCGACGAGCGGCAGCGCCGCGTCCTCGAGAGGGTCTCGAAGGCCGAGCACGCCGGGATCCTCGCTCTGCCGACCGACGATCCGCTCGACGCGAAGCGCCGGCGACGGCGTCGACGCGACCTACGGCGAGATGATGGGCCAGCCGGACGCAGTGCGGTCGACCTGGGAGGCGAACGCGGGCGAGCTCCGAGCGTCTCGCAGGCAGATCCTCGATCGAGGCATCGACCGCGCGTTCCTCGTCGGCGCGGGCGATTCCCTCGCCGTGATGCTCGCCGGCAGGCTCGCGCTGGAGACGATGCTCGGCGTTCCGTGCGAGCCGATGCAGAGCCTCGATCTCGCCTACTACGCATCGCAGATCGTCACCGAGCGGTCGCTCGTCCTGGCGCTGTCCAGCTCCGGCGAGACGACACGGACGGTCGAGGCGGTGCTCGTCGCCCAGCACCACCGCGCGCTCACCGTCGCCCTGACCAACACGACGAGCTCGACGCTCGCGCAGGAGTGCGAGCGAACACTGTTCGTCGACGCGACGCGAGTCGGCTGGCCGACGCAGTCGTCGACGGCCGCGCTGGCCCTCCTCCTGCGGCTCGCCGGTCTGCTCGGGGGAGGCGCTGACCTGCTCGCCGAGCTCGACGGGATGCCCGAGCTGATGGCACCGGACGCTCGACCTGAGCGAGCCGTTCGCCCGAGCGATCGCCGAGCGCGAGGTCGACGGTCGGATGTACCTGTTCTCCGGCGGCGGCCCCAGCTGGGCCTCGGCGATCGTCGGCGCCGCGAAGGTGAAGGAGTGCACGCCCGACCACGCACTCGCGATCCAGGTCGAGGAGTACCACCACTACAACTCGCAGAAGGTCGCGCGAGCCGCTCGATCCTGCTGGCGCCGTCCGGGCGCGAGCGTCGCCCGGGCGCGCGACACCGCTGCGGAGGCAAAGCGATTCGGCGGGCAGGCCTACGTCGCCACAACCGAGGGTGAGACTGCATTCGCTGCCCTACGCGGACGAGGTGCTACAGCTTCCCGCCGTGTCCGAGGCGCTCAGCCCGTTGCTCACCTTCCTGCCTGCGCAGCGGATCGGATACGAGCTCGCGCATGGCGAAGTTCGCCGCGGCGCAGGCAGATGACGTTGGGTAGCCGCTCCGCATCGCTGCTCTGCATCGGCAACCTCACAGCCGACGAGGCGATCCAGCCCGACGGCTCGCGCTCGCTCGACTGGGCCGGCGATGCGCTCTACACGGCGCTGGCCGCCCGCGCGCATCTCGATCGCGTGACCTGGCTCGCCCCGATCGGAGCCGACTTCCCGCAGCAGCTGCTGGACGACCTCGAGCTCGCCGGCGTCGCTGCGGCGGATTCGCGGCGGCGCGATCTGCCGACCGTGCGCAACGTCGTGACCTACCGCGCGGACGGCACGCGACGGTGGGAGCTCGTGCACGGCGAAGAGCACTTCGACGCGATGTCCGTCCACGCGGAGGACATCGCGCCCCACGCTGCTCGACGCCGACGGTGTCCTTGTCTCGGCGATGAGCCTGCGGGCGCAGTCGACGCTCGTCCCGTGGCTCCGCCGCTCGACCGCCGCCACGATCTACCTCGATCTCCAGGAGGACTTCCTCGCCGGCAACGAGGAGACCTGGCTCTCGGTCATCGGCTGCTGCGACGTCTTCATGCCGAGCGAGGTCGAGGCGGTCGCGCTTGCCGGAACGGACGACCTCGCTGCGCGCAAGCGCCATCTTCCGCGAGCTCGGGCCGCAGACCGTAGTGATCAAGCGCGCCGAGCTCGGCTCGCTCGTGCTCGCCGCCGGCAGCGACGACGTCGTCGAGGTGCCCGGTCGGAGCGCGTGGCGCCGACTGACAGCACGGGAGCGGGCGACGCGTTCTGCGGCGCCTTCGCGGCCGTGCACGTCGCCGAGCGGCGACGCCGTGGAGGCGGCGCGCGCCGGGATCGGCGGCCGCGCGTGTGGCAATCGGGGCGCCCGGCATCCGCGGGCTGCTCGACGCTGCGCACGCAGGACGCGGCGAGGCTCGAGTCGGATGAGCCGGATCATGATCGTGAACCCGAACACGACGGCCGCGATGACCGAGACCGTGGTCGCGGCGGCGCGTGCGATCGCCGGCGCCGGAGACCGAGATCGTCGGCGGCACGCCGGGCCGGGGCATGAGCTCGATCGAGAGCCACGTCGACGAGGTGTGGGGCGCGTTCGGCGTGATCGAGCAGGTGCACGCCGGGCGAGCGCGACGGCGTCGACGCCTACGTGATCGCCTGCTTCGGCGACACCGGCGTGCCCGGCGGCGCGAGAGCTCGCCCGCGGGCCGGTGGTCGGCATGACCGAGGCGGCACTGTTCGACGCCGCGCTGATCGCGCATCGCTTCAGCATCGTCACGCATGCCCCGGCGCACGCTCGAGCAGTCCGACCGCGTCGTGCGCGCCGTCGGGCTCGAGCACCGCTGCACGGTGCAGGGCGGTCGACGTCCCGGTCGCCGAGCGTCGCACGACGGCTCGCCGCCACCTGCTCGACGTGTTCGCCGCCGAGGGCGGCGGCGCGATCGAGGACGACGCGGCCGAGGCGATCGTCCTCGGCTGCGCCGGGCTGACCGACCTGGTCGGGCCGCTGACCGACGCGCTCGGCGTCCCGGTGATCGACGGCGTGCTGGCCGCCGTCACGATGGCCGAGGGCCTGCTCGCCCAGGGCCTGACGACCTCCCGCCGCGAGCACGTTCGCGGCGCCCGAGCGACTGCGGGCCGGACGGCTGAGCGCGAGCACGCTCGTTCCGCAACGTGCTCGTCTACCGCGCCGATGCGGCGGACGGCGTCGTCGGGCCCGACCGACGTCCTCGTCGAGCGGCCGGCGTGATCGCGCGCGATCGGGCCACGGCGCGGCGGCCGTCGCTGCCGCGGCGACGCGGGTCATCGACGGCGCGCGGACCACCTGCTCGTTCCCGGGCTGATCAACGCCCACTTCCACTCGCCGGCGAACCATCTCAAGGGCGCGTTCCCGAGCCTGCCGCTCGAGCTCTTCATGCTCTACGAGTCGCCGGCCGGCGAGGCCTGCCGGCCGACGCCGCGCGAGGCCTACCTGCGGACGATGCTCGGCGCGCTCGAGATGCTGCGCACCGGCACGACGTCGGTGCAGGACGACGCGTTCCTGATGCCGTAGCCCGAGCCGGAGATCATCGACGCCGTCATGCAGGCCTACGCGGACTGCGGCATCCGGGCGGCCGTCGCGCTCGACCAGCCCGAGCTCCCGGAGGCCGACAAGCTGCCCGTACCTGGCCGAGCTCGCCGACGCCGGAGCTGCGCGCCGAGCTCGCACGCGCCGCCGGCCATGGACGCCGACGAGCTGCTCGCGGCTGTACGACCACCTGATTCGACCGCTGGCACGGCGCGGACGGCGGCCGGCTGACGGCGGCCGTGTCGATCTCCGCGCCGCAGCGGGTCAGCGCCGAGTACTTCGGGGCGCTCGACGAGCTCAGCCGCCGCCACCGCCTCCCGCTCTACGCCCACATGCTGGAGACCAAGACCCAGCGGGTCCTCGCGGACGAGCAGCCGCGCTTCGCCGGCCGCTCGCTCGTCCGCTACACCGCCGACCTCGGCCTGCTCGAGCGAGCGCATGAACGTGATCCACGCGGTGTGGGTCGACGACGCCGACCTCGACCTGATCGCCGAGGCGGGCGCGGTGATCGCGCACAACCCGGTCAGCAACTGCGGCTCGGCAGCGGCGTGATGCCGTTCCGGCGCGATCGCCGACCGCGGCATCCCGATCTGCCTCGGCGTCGACGAGGCGATCTGCGACGACTCCGTCAACATGTGGGCGGTCGTGCAAGACGGCCGGGCTCATCCACAACGTCATCGGGCCTCGAGAGCGACCCTGGCCGACCGCCGCCGAGGTGCTCGACTGCCTGTGGCGCGGCGGCGCGCGAGCGATGCGGCCGGCCGGACGACCTGGGCGCCGTCGAGGCGGCGCGCTCGCCGATCTCGCCCTGCTCGACCTGCACACGCTGCCCGTTCACGCCGCTCAACGACATGCGCCGGCAGCTCGTCTACTGCCACACCGGCGGCAGTCGGTCGCGCTGACGATGGTCGACGGCCGGGTCGTCGTCGAGCGGCGGCCGCGTGACGACGGTCGACGAGCCGGCGCTGCTCGCCGAGGCCCGCGAGCATCTTCGCCGCGCGCAGCCGCCGAGCGCTCGGTCGCCTACGCGCGAGGCCGAGCGCGCTGCTAGCCGGCCGTACCGCGCGATGGTCGAGCGGGCCGCGCGCCGCCGACGTCGGCATGAACAGGTGGGTCGGGCGCATGAGCCGCCGGTGACCCCCCGACCGCCGCTATCCGTACTCGCCGATCGTGCGGCGGCCCGGCGGGCGCTGGCCGGGCGGCAAGAAGCTGGCCGTCTACGTCGCGATCGGCGTCGAGGCGTACCGCTTCGGCGAGGGCCACACCGAGGACCTGCTGCGCCGGCGTGCCCGCAGCCCGACCTGGTCAACACGGCGTGGCGCGACTACGGCAACCGGGTCGGCGCCTTCCGGCTGCTCGAGCGGCTCGAGCGAGCCGGCATCCCGCCGACGATCCTGCTCAACACCGACGTCTACGACGCGGCGCCGGCCGTGACCGATCGCGGCCCGCGCAGGCCGGCGCGGAGATCGTCGGCCACGGGCGCTCGAACTCGGACTCGCTCGCCGGCCTCGACCCCGAACCGAGCTCGCGTACCTCGAGCGCGGTCGCCGCGCGGATCGAGGCCGAGGAGGGCACTCGCCCCGGCGGCTGGTCGAGCCCGTGGCTGACGCACACCGCCGAACACGCTCGGACCTGCTCGTCGGCGCCGGCTACCGCTATCTCCTCGACCTGCGCCTCGACGACCAGCCGGTCTGGCTGCACGACCGCGCGCGGGCCGCTGCTGGCGATCCCGTACGCGCTCGAGCTGAACGACTCAGCTCATCGATCATCGGCCGCGGCGTCGCGCGCGAGCGACTTCGCCGAGATGATCGTCGACGAGTTCGACGAGCTGCTCGACGCGGCCGACGGCGCAGCCGCTCGTGATGAGCATCGTCCTGCACTCGTTCATCTCCGGCGTCCCGTTCCGGCTGAGCCAGCCTGACGCGCGCGCTGCGCCACCTCGCCGCCCACAGCCGACGACGTCTGGCTCACCCAGCCAGGCCACGATCTACGACGCGTTCGTCGCGCAATGCCGCCCCGGCCGGAGGGAGCGGTGACGCGGCGATGAGTCGCACGCCGACCCGTCCGCGGCGCACGCCGGGCCGATCGCCGCAGATCGAGGGCCTCGCCGTCGTCACTCGCCGCGACGGCGGCCGCTACACCGAGGTGCTGCGCGGAGTCGACCTGCAGATCGCGCCGCGGCGAGATCGTCGGCGCTGGTCGGCGAGTCGGGCTCGGGCAAGAGCGTGCTCGCGCTCAGCCTGATGGGCCTGCTGCCGCCGGCGCCGCGCCGCCGAGTCCACGGCGCGGTCCGGATCGCCGGCGTCGACATGGTCGCCGGCCGGGCGACCGAGAAGCCGGCGATCCGCCGCGAGCGAGCTCGGCGTGATCTTCCAGGACCCGATGACGTCGCTGAACCCGACCATGCGGGTCGGGCGCCAGATCACCGAGATCGACGCGGCGACGCGGCCGAGGCGATCCGGCTGCTCGCCGCCGTCGGCGTCCCCGACCCGGAGCTCCGGATGCGGGTCGTATCCCGCACCAGCTCTCCGGCGGTCTGCGCCAGCGGGTGATGGCGGCGATCGCCGCTCATCGGCAGCCCCTCGCTGATCATCGCCGACGAGCCGACGACGGCACTCGATGTCACCGTCCAGGCGCAGCTCCTGTCGCTGCTCACCGAGCTGCGCGACGAGTTCGGCTGCGGCGATCCTCTTCATCACCCACGACCTCGCCGTCGCCGCGCAGATCACCGACCGGATCGCCGTGCTCTACGCGGGACGCGTCGCCGAGAGCGGGCCGACCGCGCGCGCTCCTTCGCGCACCCGTCGCACCCGTATACGGCCGGGCTGCTCGGCGCGCGGCTGTCGCTCGACACGCCGCGCGACGCAGGTGCTCCGCACGCTGCCGCTCGAGACGAGCCGCCGTCGACCGGAGCGCCGTGTCGCGGCTGCGCCTACCACACGCGCTGCCCGCTGGCGCTCGAGCGCTGCGCCGACGGAGCAGCCGCCGCTCGAGGCGGCGCCGCCGCCGCGATCCGGCGAGCACGCCACCTGCGGGCCTGCTGGACGACCGGTCGAGGCCGTGCGCGCCCGGCGCCGGCGACGAGGCGCCGCAGGATCCGGCGATCGCGCCTCCCGCCGCGCCGGTCGACGGTTGCGGCGTCGCCGCGCAGCCGGTGATCGAGGTCGCGGAGCCTGCGCTGCGACTTCACCGTCCGCGACGGCCGGCGGCAAGCGCGTGACGTGCACGCGCTGCGCGGAGTCGACCTGACGGTCATGCCCGGCGAGGCGCTCTCGATCGTCGGTGAGAGCGGCTCGGGCAAGTCGACGCTGCTGCGCGTGCTCGCGGGCCTGACCGCGGCCAACCGGCGGCACCGCGCGCCGTGAACGGCGCCGTCCAGATGGTGTTCCAGGATGCCGGGTCGTCGCTGACGCCGTGGATGTCGGTCGGCGAGCTGCTGCGCGAGCGGTTGCGGCCGCTGCGGCCTGAGCCGCGCCGAGGCCGCGGCGCAGAGTCGAGCGCGCACTCGGCGGCGATGGGCCTCCCGGCCGCGACCGCCGGCGCTCCGGCCCGGACAGCTGTCGGGCGGCCAGCGGCAGCGCGTTGCGCTCGCGCGGGCGACGGTGATCCCGCCCGCGGTCCTGCTGTGCGACGAGCCGACCAGCGCGCTCGACGCGTCGCTGGCCGCAAGCGTGCTGAACCTGATCCGGCAGATGCGCCGCGAGCTCGGGATGGCGGTCGTGTTCGTCACGCACGACATCGCGGTCGCGCGGCTGATGGGCGACCGGATCGCGCGTGATACTCGGCGGAGAGCTCGTCGAGACTCGGCGCCACCGACGACGTGCTGGCGCCGCCCGCAGCACGCCTACACGCGAACGCTTCTCGCGGCCGTGCCCGAGATCCATCCGGCGGCGAACGACGACGGGCCCTGACGTCCGGCCGAACGGTTGCTGCGTCTCTGGTCCACGTCCCTCGGCAGGACGGCCCGCTCGACCGCCGGCCAGGGCGGTTCGCGCTCGCGGCCGTAGGGCTGCTCGGGCTGGTCACGGTGGTCGCCGCATTCGGCGGCCTGCTCGCGCCCCACGACCCGGTCCAACCGGTCGGCGACATCGCACCTGCACCCCGGCTCGCCCGGGCTACCTGCTCGGGACGGACGGGATCGGCCGCGACATCCTCAGCCGGACGCTGATCGGGATGCGGGCAAGCTGGTTCGCCGCGCTGGTCGTCGTGCGGTCGGCCTGCTGATCGGCGGGCTGATCGGGCTGATCGCGGGCATCGTTCGGAGGCTGGGTCGACATCGCTGCTGATGCGCACTGACCGACCTCTTCCTCGCGCTCCCCGGCGCGCTGGTCGCCATCGCAGTCGTCGCCGCGATCGGGCCGAGCCTGCCGCAACACGCTGATCGCCATGTCGATCGTGTGGTGGCCGTACTACGCGAGGATCATCCGTGGCGAGGTCAGGGCGATCGCGACCCGGCCGCACATCGAGGCCGCCCGGCTCGCCGGGGTCGGGCGGGGACGGCTGGTCGGCGCGCCACATCCTGCCCGGGCGTCGGTGCCGGCGGCGATCGTCGCGGCAAGCCTCGACGTCGGCAACGTGATCCTGCTGCTGGCGGCGCTGTCGTTCCTCGGGCTCGGGCAGCCCGCAGCCCGCGCCCGAGCTCGGCGCCGACACGCGCGCGCAACCTCGACGCTGCTCCTGGTCGACTGGTGGGTGCCCGTCATCCCGGGGCTCGCCGTGCTGCTGCTCGCCCTGGTCGCCAACCTCGGCGGCGACGCGCCTCCGCCACCTGCTGGCCCGCCGGCAATGAGCGGACAGCGCTCGTGATCAGGTTCATCATCCGCCGGCCGGGGCCGCCATCGTGCTGCTCCTGATCCTCTCGGCGATCGTCTTCGTGCTGCAGGACATCTCGCCCGGCGACCCGGTCAGAGGCCGACGATCGGCGCGAACGCCTCGCCGGCCGCGGTGGCCGCCGAGCGCGCTCGGCTCGGCCTCGACGACCCGCTCGTCGCTCCGCTACGTGCGCTACGTCGGCGACGCCGTTCGCGGCGATCTCGGCACCTCGTACCGGACACACCGACCGGTGACGGACGACCTGCGGGACTTCCTGCCGGCGACGGCTGGAGCTCGTCGGCGCGGCGTTCGTCTTCGCGATCGCTGTTCGCCGCGCTCTTCGGCGTTCTCGGGTGCCCTGCGCTGGCGCGGCGGCGGCGCCTTCCGCGGCGTGCTGCTGATCGGCGCCACCACCCCGCCGTTCCTGCTCGCGCTCGGCGGGATCATCCTCTTCTACTCCCGACTCCGGTGGCTGCCGGCGTCCGGGCGCGGCCCCGACGACCCCGGCCCGACCGGGTTCGTCGCTCCTCGACAGCCTCGCTGCACGGCAACGTCGGCGATGTTCGGCGACGGCCTGCGAGCACCTGCTGCTGCCCGCGCTCGTCCTCGCGATCGCGCCCGCGATCAGCATCGGCCGGATCCTCCGCGCGAGCGTCGAGTCGACCCTGGCCGCCGACCACGTCCGGACGGCGCGGTCGAAGGGCCTGCACCGAGACGGCAGTTCTCCGCCGGCACGTGGTGCGCAACTCCGCTCAACCCGGCGCTCTCGATGGCCGGGCTGCAGCTCGGCTTCATCTTCGCGAGCGTGGTCGTCGTCGAGGCGATCTTCAGCTGGCCCGGGATCGGCAACTACCTCGGGGCCAGCATCCCGGCCTCCGACTACCCGGCGATCGCGGGGGTGACGATCGTGCTCGGCGCGATCTACATCGTGTCCAACGCCGTCGTGGACATCCTTCAGGCCATCGCCGATCCACGGATCGTAAACTGACCCATCGTCGAACCAACTTCGGCTCGGCGTCGGCCGTCTCACCCGTCATCCACCCAAAAGGAGTTCGCGTGAAATCCAGACGAGCAACCCCGGCGCTCAGGAGTGCGGCAGTCGCCCTGGCTGCGGCAGCGGCCCTGGCCGTGGCCGGAGCCGGCAGCGGCAGCACGGCGGACAACTCGGCTCCAACCGATGGCAAGCTCACCGTCGGCTTGCTCGGCGACATCGGCCAGCCGCCGGATCCCGACATCTACTACGCGAACAACGGCCTCGCGATCGTCTTGAACACCTACGAAGGCCTGGTCCAGTACAAGAACAACCTCGACAAGGTGCAGATCGCCCCACGGCTTGCGACCTCGTGGACGGTGTCTCCCGATAAGCGCATCTACACGTTAACTTGCGCAAGGGCGTCAAGTTCCACGACGGCACCGACTTCACGTCCGCGGCGGTCAAGGCGTCGTTCGCGCGGCGCATCGCGGTCAAGGGCGGCGCGGCCTACATGGTGGCCGGTGTGAAGAGCGTCAACACCTCGAACCCGTACAAGGCCGTCGTGACGCTGAAGGCGCCGAACGCGGCGTTCCTCGACTACCTGGCCTCGCCGTTCGGCCCCAAGATGGAGTCCCCCACCGGGATGGTCAAGAACGCCGGCAAGGACCACGCGCAGACATACCTGAGGACGCACGACATCGGCTCCGGCCCGTACGAGCTGACGACGGCGCAGACCGGCACGAAGTACGGCTTGACGCGGTTCGACGGTTACTGGGGCAAGAAGTCGCCGTTCACGACGGTCGACCTGCCGGTCTACGAGGACGCATCGGCACTTCAGCTCGCGTTCGACTCCGGTGACGTCTCGGTCATCGTGGCGGCACTGCCGTCCTCCAGCCTGAGCAAGTACGAGAACTCCTCGTCGTTCAGCTCGTACTTCCTCCCGACGCTGCAGTCAGCGCTCGTCACGGTGAACCCGAGCAGGTCGTTCTTCAAGACGCAGAAGGCCCGGATCGCGTTCATGAAGTTCCTCGACCGCGCCAAGCTCATCCCGCAGGTGCTCGGGGACCGCTCGTCGATCGCCACCACGCTGTACGCGAAGGGGATGATCCCCGGCGGGGCCGACAAGCAGCGCATCGCCTACAACCCGAACGTGCTCAAGGCGTACGCAGCAACGCTCCCGTCCGGGACGGCGCATGACTGTCGGCTACGCCACCGGCAACCCGAATGCGGAGCAGATCGCCGAGATCGTCGCCGCGCAGCTGCAGGCGATCAAGATCAAGGCGACGGCGCAGGGCTACCCGACCGCGCAGGTGTTCGGCTGGTACAACGACCCGACCAAAGGCCCTGACGCCTTCATCGACGGCAACAACGGCCCCGACGGCGGCAACCCGTACATGTGGGGCCACGTCTTCTGGGACAAGACGGGCGGCATCAACTACTTCCTCTGCGACGTCCCCGCCGGTCGACAAGATGCTGAACGCGGCGGTCACGACCGGCGACAACGCCCTGTTCGTCAAGGCGGGCGAGCTGTACTCGGCCAACGGGTGCTACCTCAACTTCAGTTACAACAAGGACTGGGTCGTTGCCCAGAAGTGGCTCACAGGCGTTCCGCAAGCCCAGAACATCGGCGCGAACGAGCTCGACTTCAGCAAGCTCGGCATCGGGAAGTAGCAACGGCGCCCGGCCGCCCGGCCCTGCCTTCGGCGTGTGACTGTGGCACGCCGAAGGAGGTCGGGCGGGCACGCCGTCGATGCACCCCACATACGAACCACAGTTCGCGTGTTACGATTCCGGTTTCTGGTATCGTTCGTGCTCTGATGCGGACTGAGACTCCTACATCCGCGGCTGCTCGAAGCAGCCGGCCGGCGCGGGACTTCGCATTCCTGACGAACCACGGCAAGACGCTGCTTCTGATCGCCCACGATCCGCGGATCCGGATGCGAGACATCGCCGCGCGCCTCCAGATCACCGAGCGCGCGACTCAGAGCATCGTCGCCGACCTCGCCCGAGCCGGCTACCTCAGCTGGACCCGAATCGGCAGACGCAATCTCTACACGGTGAGCACCCACCTACCCCTCGGGCTGCCGATCCAGCGCGACGCCGACATCGGCAGCTTGCTCGCAATCCTGCCTCCACCGACTGACTCTCCATGAGGAGTAGGCCATGACAGCCACACCCGCCGAGACACAAACGCCGACAGAATCGCCACCCGAGACCCCTGCGGGCTCACCGACGATCGCTTCCACGAACGAGGATCGAGGCCTACGACGCGCCCGCCACGCCCGGCGCGCCCGTCTGTACGTCTCCGCAGCTGCGTTCGTCCTGCTGCTCGCCCTGATCGTCGTTCTCGTCACGAAGAACGAACAGGCCGCAAAGCTCGACTGGGTCGTCGGCTCGACTCACGCATCGCTCTCCTGGATCATCCTCACCGCCCTGGTGCTCGGCTGGCTGCTCGGCATCATCACCGCCGCCTCGGTCCACCGGCGAACACGCCGAGCGCGCTGACCCGTAGACGATGTGCGATTTCCACAGCCACGGAGCCGACCTCCAGCCGCTTCCCGAGGACGAGCTCGTCCTCGACACGCCGTACGTGCGCGCCTTCGTCGAGACGGTGCGTGACCACGTTCGCCTTGCCGAGACGGCGTCGGGAGCCTGCGAGTCGCTGCGCCCGGCGTTCACGGAGCTCTTGGCCCGACGGGACTGGCTTCCCGACGAGTTCCAGGCGCCGGTGCCGGACAGCGGGATGGGCGGCGGCATCGGTCAGTGGCTGCTCTTCCGCTCGGCCGACAGGTCGCTGTGCCTGTTCAGCCTCGTCGTGCCGCCGGGCTCGAGGACGCCGATCCACGATCACCTCGCCTGGGGCCTGATCGGCCTTTATCGCGGCTCCCAGGACGAGGAGATCTACCGGCCGCATGAGGCCGGGATCGATCTCGTCCGGCGCCGGCCGCTCGCGCCCGGCGACCATTACGTGCTGCTCCCGCCTGTCGACGACGTCCATTGTGTGCGTACGACCTCGGCGGTGACCTCTGTCTCGATCCACCTGCTCGCCAACGACACCGGCTGTGTCCACCGGCATACCTTCGACGAGTCGACCGGAGCCGCGAAGCCCTTCATCTCCGGCTACGCAAACGCCGAATGCACGCCTCGGCTCTGAGCCCTAGGCCGACGGGAGGGTCTCGACCAGGTGACAGGCGACGGAGGTCTCCGACCCGATCGGACGCAGAGGAGGATCGACCGTCCGGCAGATCTCGGCCGCGAACGGGCACCGGGTGTGGAAGGAGCAGCCGGCCGGCGGATCGGCGGCTGACGGGATCTCGCCCTCGAGCCGCTTCGTCGAGAGCGGCCGATGGAGCTGTGGCTCACTCGCGATCAGCGCGCGCGTGTAGGGGTGGCGTGGATTCAGGTAAACGTCGTCGGCGGGGCCGACCTCGACGATGCGCCCCAGGTACATGACGGCGATCCGGTCGCTGATGTGATGAACGAGCCCGAGATCGTGAGCGATGAAGAGGTACGACAGGCCCAGACGATCCTGGATGTCCTCGAGGAGGTTGATCACCTGCGCTCGAATCGAGACGTCGAGCGCCGACACGGGCTCGTCGCAGATCACGAGGGAGGGGTTGACGGCGATCGCTCGGGCGATCGCAACCCGCTGGCGCTGCCCGCCCGAGAGCTCGTGCGGGGCACGCGAGGCGTACGACTGGGGCAGCCCGACGAGGTCGAGAAGCTCTGCAACGCGCGCCTTTCGCTCGGCGGCCGTCCCCCACTCGTGCGCCTTCAACGGCTCGGAGACCGCGTTGCGGACCCGGAAACGCGGATCGAGCGATCCGTACGGATCCTGGAAGATCACCTGAACGGAGCGGCGGAGGCGGCGAAGCTCTTCGCCGCGGAGACTTGTCACATCGTCCCCGGCGAGGCGGACCGTGCCGGCGGTCGGCTCGAGCAGGCGGGCGACGATGCGGCCGGTCGTCGATTTCCCGCAGCCGGATTCGCCGACGAGCCCTAACGTCTCCCCTCTCGCAAGCTCGAAGGAGACGCCGCGCACGGCCCGGATCGGCTCGTGGCGCGTGAATCCGAGCAAGCCTCCGTTCGACGGGAACTCCTTGTGCAGCCCGGACACCTCGAGCAAGGGCGGCGCCGGCGGCGCGGCGGGCACTGGATGCTCGGGCCGCCGCGCCTCACGGAGGGGCTCCGTCCGTGCGGGCAACTCGACCCAGCATGCGGCCAGGCGGCCGGCCCCTCGTTCGACGAGAGGCGGGCGCTCGGTCGAGCAACGCTGCTCCGCGAACCGGCATCGCGGCTCGAAGAGGCAGCCCGCCGGAAGCGTATCGGGCTCCGGAACCTGGCCGGGGATCGCGGCGAGCCTGTCCGCGGGATGCGCCGGGCAGCGAGTCCAGCAGACCGCGCGTGTAGGGGTGCCGTGGATCGGAGAAGACCTCGGCCGTGGGCCCCGACTCGACGACCGAGCCGGCATAGAGGACGACCACGCGGTCGGCCATGCCCGAGACGATCCCCAGATCGTGGGTGATCAGCAGCACCGCCGAGCCCGCGGCCTTTGCCTCCGCCCGGATGAGGTCGAGGATCTGCGCCTGCACCGTCGTGTCGAGCGCCGTCGTCGGCTCGTCCGCGATCAGCAGCTTCGGCCTGCACGCGAGGGCCATGGCGATCATCGCCCTCTGGCTCATACCGCCGGAGAACCGGTGCGGGTACTCTCGGGCGCGCCTGCCGGGATCGGCGATACCGACCTCGCCGAGGAGCCGGGTCGCCTCCCGGGCGGCATCCCGGCGGCCGAGGCCGCGGTGCAGCCGGATCACCTCGGCGATCTGATCGCCGACGCGGTGGACGGGATTGAGCGACGTCATCGGCTCCTGGAAGACCATCGAGATCTCGTTGCCCCTGAGCGCCTGGAGCTCGCGAGGCCCGAGGTGGAGGATGTCTCGCCCCTGGAACAGGATCTCGCCCGACACGATCCGGCCGGGCTCGGGAACGAGGCACAGCATCGAGAGGGCCGAGAGGGTCTTCCCGGAGCCCGACTCGCCGACGAGTGCCACCGTCTCTCCTTCGCCGACCGAGAAGCTGACGTCTGCGACGACGGCCGTCGAGCCGCCCTCACTCCGCGCCCCTGTTGCTCGGGAACTCGACGCGGAGGCTCCGAACGCCGATGAGCTCCTTCAGGCCGCGGCGCGCGCTCTCGTCGATCACCGGGGACGGAGAGCTCACGACAGCCGCTTCGGGTCGAGACGAACCTGGAGCCATTGCCCGACGACGTTGATCGCCACCACCGTGATCAAGATCGCGAGCCCCGGGAAGACGCCGATCCACCACGAGTCCTGGAGGTACGAGCGCCCGTCCGAGAGCATCGCTCCCCATTCGGGCGAGGGGGGTTGCGGCCCGAGGCCGATGAAGCTGAGCGATGCCCCGGCGAGCATCGCGAACCCGATTCCGAGCGTCGCCACCACGAGAACCGGCGAGAGCACGTTTGGCAGGACGTGGGTCAGGAGAAGCCCCGACCGCCTGGTTCCGGCGGCGATCGCCGCCTCCATGAACGGTCGCTCGCGGATCGAGAGAACCTGGCCGCGCACGATGCGGGCGTACTCCGGCACCGAGGCGATGCCGATCGCGAGGATCAGGTTGACGAGGCTCGGCCCGCTGACCGCGACGATCGTGAGCGCCAGGAGGACGCTCGGGAACGCCAGCATCACGTCGACGACCCGCATCGCGAAGGCGTCCGACAGCCCACCCAGGAACCCGAATACCAGTCCGATCGAGCCGCCGACGACGACCCCGAGGAGCGTCGAGAGGACACCGATCGAGAGCGAGAGCCGGACGCCGTGGATCACGCGGGAGAGGATGTCCCGGCCGAACTGATCGGTTCCGAACAGGTGCGCCGCGCTCGGGGGAGTGCGGGGCGAGGTGATGGCCATCGCCGTCGGGCTGTCGGGCGCGAGAAGGCCCGGCGCGATCGCCGAGACGACGAGAACCGCGAGCACGAGCATGCACGCTGCGACGAACGGCTGTACGCGCGCGAACCGGAGACTGGCACGGAGTCGCGCTCCGGCCGCCGATGAGGCGGCCACCGCGAGGCCGGCGGGTCGCACGCGAGTCGCGGAGCTCATCGGATTCTCGGGTCGACGAGGCGGTAGACGACGTCGGCGACGATGTTCAGCGCCACATAGGCGACGGCGGCGAGGAGCACGATCCCCTGGACCACGGGCAGGTCCTTGGCCACGATCGACGTCACGGCGAGATTGCCGACGCCCTGGCGGGCGAAGACGATCTCGATCGCGACGGCGCCCATCAGGAGGCCGCCGATCAGGATGCCGCTGATCGAGACGACCGGGATCAGCGAGTTTCGCAGCGCGTGCCGCAGTCTGACCTGGGTCTCGCCCAGGCCCTTCGCGCGCGCCGTCACGATGTACGGCTCGGCCAGCACTTCGGCCATCCCCCGGCGGATGAGCTGCGAGATGACGCTCGCTGCGGGAAGGCCCAGCGCCAGTGCCGGCAGGATCAGCGCCTTCAGCCCCCGATCGCTGATCACGTTGAACCAGCCCAGGCGGAACGAGAACAGCGTCAGCAGCAGCAGGCCGAGCCAGAACGGTGGTGCCGAGATCGCAACGAGCTGGACCGTCGTCGCCGTGTGCGTGAGCACCTTCCGCCGCAGCAGCGACGTCCCGAGCCCGGCGGCGAGCCCTCCGCCGATCGCGATCGCAGCTGCGAGCGCGGTCAGCTGGAGGGTCGAACCGAGCCGGCTGTCGATCTCGTACGTGACGGGCCGCCCGGTCACCATCGAGACGCCGAGGTTCCCGTGAGCGAGGTCGTCGAGGTACAGCAGGTACTGCATCCCCGCCGAGTGGTCGAGATGGAACTGGTGACGCATGTGCTCTACGACCGCGGGCGTCGTCGGCGCCCCGTTCAGCACCAGGAGCACCGGGTCACCGGGGACGAGCCGGATCACGACGAAGGTGAGCGTGGCGGCGCCCAACAGCACGGGGGCGGCCGCCACGACTCTCCTGATGATGAGACCGAGCACGCCCGGGTTACTGCTGGTCGGCCCAGACGTCGTAGAACACCGGGTAGCGCTGCCCGCCGTCGAGCACGACGCCGTGCAGGCTCTTCTTGATCGCAACCACCTCCAGCAGGTCGTAGAGCGGGACCACCCAGGCGTTCTTGATCGCCGCGGTCTGGACCTCGGCGTAGAGCTTTGCGCGCTTCGCCGGGTTGAGAGTCCGCGCGGCCGCCTCGGTCCAGGTGTTGACCTGCTTGTCCTTCACCCGCGCGACGTTCTGCCGATAAACGGTCGAGGTCGGCTGGTTCCCGCCGTTGAAGAGCGAACGGAGGATGTCCGGGTCGTTCCGGTAGAACGGGAAGTCGGTGATGTCGTACTGGTTGCCGAGCACCTGTGCGATCGCTCCCGGGAGGCGGCCTGGAGCTCGAGGTCGATCCCCACCTTCGCGACCTGGTTCTTGATCAGCAGCGCCAGCTGGCCCCGCTGCTCGCGGGGGTCGGCCTGAGGCCATTCGACGACCAGGCGCTGGCCGTTCTTCGTCCTGTAGCCCGAGCCGTCCCGTCCGGTCCAGCCCGCCTGGTCGAGGGAGTCGGTCCGCGAGCGTCGGATTCGGCGCCCACGATCCGACGAGGGACTTGTCGAAGCCGACCGTCACCGAGCTGAGCGGGCTCCACGCCCGCTTGTAGACGCCCTGGTAGAGAGCGCCGAGGATCGAGTCGAGGTCGATCGAGCGCTGGAAGGCCTGCATGACCCTGACATCGTCGAACGGCGCGTTCGTCGTGTTGAGGTAGAGCGTGTCGGGAACGCCGGGGATGCGGGTCTCGAGCACCGAGTAACCGCTCGAGGAGATCGAGTCGATGTCCTTCGGAAGGATCGCGTCCGCGAGGTCGACTTGCCCGCTCTGGACGGCACCGTCACGGACGGCGTCGTCGCTCACGAAGCGGATCGTGACCTGGTCGAGGTAGGGCCGCCCCGTGTGCTTCCCGAGCGGCTCGACGGAGTCGTAGCCCGGGTTGCGGACGAGCGTCAGGCTCTGCGCCGGCGTGAAGCTCTGGATCATGAACGGCCCGCTGCCGACCGGCGGCGAGCATGGCGGGTCTTGGCGAGCGCCGTCGGGGACTGGATTCCGAAGTTCGGCATCGTCGCCGCCTGGAGGAAGGGCGCGAACGGCCGATAGAAATGCACCTGCACGACGTACTTCGAGACGACGGTCGACCCGTTGTACGGACCGAGCAGACCGGTCGCGTACTGGGACTGGGTGGCCAGGGTCGGCGATCCGGTCGAGGTTGGCCTTGACCGCGGCCGCGTCGAGGGGCGTGCCGTCGCTGAACTTGATCCCGGGGTGAAGCGTGAACGTGTACGTCTTCACGTCCTTGCTCACCGTGTAGGAAGACGCAAGCCACGGCACGATGGCCCCGTTGGCCTTCTGCGCGACGAGCGAGTCGAGCACGTTCCTGCTCGGAATGTTGGCCCCGACGTTCGCGGCGACCTGCGGGTCGATGCAGGTGATGCCCTGGTTCGTCGCGTAGGTGATCGAGCCGCCGAGCTGGGGCTTCGGTATCGCGCTCGTCGACGACGCTGCGGCAACTCCGAACAACACCACGGCGAGCACGACCGAGGCGAGCCCGGGCGACGAGCGTAGAGCCGAGATCTCGCTTGCTTCCTGGCAGGCATGGCTGGATCCTCCGATTTCGCTATTTGTTGATCTTATTGGTCAAACAAGTAAACTACTCTAACAAAGCCTCGGCTGCCATCCTCGATCCGACCGCGAAAGGAGCCCTCGATGCGCAAGACACGGAAGCTCCAGCTCCACCTCACGCTCCGCGATCCAGCCCGGCTGGAGGAACTCACCGACGTACTCGAGAAGCACTCCGGCTTCGCCTCCGAGCATGAAGGCGCCTCGTACCGCCTGGTCGTCACCGACGACGAGGCCCGCCACGGCACCTTCGCCGCACGGATCGGCGACTTGACCTTCGACGCGACTCTCGAGCTCGGGCTTCCACCGGAGCTCGGCGACGAGCCTCTCCTTCACAGCGCCGGGCTACTGCGCGAGCCCCTCGCCCCGCTCGTCGACGCGTCGGAGTCTGCCGCGCTCCTCGGCGACGAGACTCGAGTTCACGCCCGGCGACGGGCGCTTCCAGTTGAATCGGTTGATGAGGCGACGCCCCGACCTGACGCTGGAGCGGTTCACGCTGCACTGGGCCACCCTTCACGGCGACCTCGGGCGCCAGGGGATGGGCCCGACGCCCTACCGGCAGCTGCATCGCGACCCCGGGCCGTCGCGGGCCGCCGCCAAGGCGGTCGGCGTCGCGATCGACGACTTCGACGGGAACGCGATCGTGATCTACCCCGACCCGGATGCGACCCCGGCGATCCCGCCGCCACCCGGCCACGCAGAGGTGATGATGGCCGACGGGGCCCTCTTCGTCGACCGAACCCGGTCGGTGTTCGGTTTCGGCCGGGTCCTCGCTGCCGCCGGCGGGGCCTGACCGATGCGCTACCTCTTCGTCGACTGCCGGTGGGATCTCGACGATCCGGCGGCGGGCCGCCGGCTCTATGCGGGCTCGCACATACCGGGCGCCGTCTTCCTCGATGTCGACGCTGACCTCTCGGATCCGTCGCTTCCCGATGCGGGCCGCCACCCGCTTCCGTCGGCCTCGCGCTTTGCCGCGACGGCCTCCCGGGCGGGCATCGAGGGCGGCGTCTTCGTCGTCGCCTACGGCACGCTCGGAGGCGCGGAACGGCTCTGGTGGCTGCTGCGTCACTTCGGCCACTCCGACTGCGCGGTGCTGGAGGGCGGCATCGATGCCTGGCGCGGGCCCCTGAGAAGCGGCTTCGAGACTGTCGACGAGGCGAGGTTCGTGCCTCGAGAGCGGGCGGACGACACTATCGACGCAGGGGGCGTCCGCTCTCGACTGGGCGATC
This sequence comes from uncultured Actinomycetota bacterium, assembly GCA_963723405.1. GTDB lineage: Bacteria > Actinomycetota > Thermoleophilia > Gaiellales > Gaiellaceae > PALSA-600. The sequence goes on from CAVRQF010000001.1 coordinate 342,832, forward strand.
CCGCTGCGGTCATCGTCGACGCGCGCACACCGAATCGTTGGCGTGGCGAGCAGAACCCGGTCGACAAGATCCCGGGGCGGATCCCCGGTGCGATCAACGCGCCGTGGTCGGAGCCGCTACCGTCGCTCCCGCCCGGAGATCTCATCGGCTACTGCGGCTCGGGCATCACGGCCTGCGTGCTCCTGCACAGAGCCTTCCTCTCGGGACGCGAGGGTCTTCTCTATCCCGGGTCCTGGAGTGACTGGTCGCAGCGTCAGCTTCCGATCGAGCGAAGCACGGAGCCGGACACCTCGCCTGTTGCTCGCCCAGCCGGGTGAAGTCGTGGCCTCCGTGGACGAGATGCCGAGAGAGCAGTCGTAAGCTCGACGCCATGTGCGGCGAGATCGGGAATGCCGGCTTCGGCAAGCCGGTAGAGGCCCATCCCTTCGCCTCGTTCACGCGCGAGCACGCTCGCGGCCAATGCGGTCCGGCGACCGCTCGCACACGCGACGACGATCGGCCCTGCTGCGACCTCGACCTCACCGGCGCGCCGACGCAGACGGCGCCAGGGCAGGTTGAGAGATCCCGGGACGTGAGCGAGCGCGTACTCGTCCTGGTCGCGGACATCGACGAGCGTCACACCCTCGTTCCTGAGTAGATCGGCCAGGCGAGCGGCGTCGATCCGTGGCCGAGAGACGAGGGGGAACCCGGCTTCCGACCACGCCGCGACGCCTCCCGGGAGCACGCCGGCGAGCTTCTGCAGACCGACCGCGGCCAGGCGGCCTGCAAGCTGCCTCGCCTGCTCGGAATCGACCGCCACGAGAACGATCGCCTCTTCAGGCCCCACGACCCAGGCAGCCCGGCTCCCAACGCCGAGCTCACCGAGGGGAACGGAGAACGACCCCGGGATGCTGGCGTGGTCGAAGGCCTCGGAGGGGCGCCCGTCGAGGATCACGGCGCCGTCGTCGAGCAAGGCGCGGGCCTGGCGCGCGGTCAGGCTCGCAGGAGGCCTGGGAGCTCGCGGCTCGCCGCCGCGGTTGATCGAGACGACGAGATCCACGGTCGGAGGTCGTTCGGGTAGTCGCTCGACGAGCCCGGCCACGAACGACTCCTCGTCGTCGAGCTCGAAGCCGGGATTGGTGTGACGTTCGAATCCGATCGTGGAAGAGATCCGGCCGGTCACGCCGGCGGCGCCGCAGAGTGAGCCGCCGATGTGACCGGGCCAGACCTCGACGTGGTCGGGTAGCCCCGACAGCCTGCGCATTGCCCCGAACAATGCGCGGGCCGCGTTCCCGACCTCGTCCCCCCCGCTCGCGGCCAGATCGGGCCGCGCCACGTCACCGACGAGCAGCGAATCGCCACAGCAGAGGAGGCACGGCGCCTCGCTGCGCTCACCGTCGGTGACGAGGAGTGAAAGATGCTCTGCCCGATGACCCGGCGTGGCAAGTGCCTCGACCGTCACGGCGCCGACCTGCAGGACATCGCCGTCGCGAAGCAGGCTGTGCGGCGCCGAAGCACCGGTATGCGGGGGCAGATAAGCCGTGGCCCCGGTGGCGGCAGCGAGGCGGCTGCGCCCTGAGACGTGATCGGCATGGACGTGCGTGTCGATGACGTGCTTGATCGTCAGCCGGTGCGCCCGCTCCAGCTCGAGATAGGGCTCGATCTCCCAGTTCGGGTCGACGACGATCGCTTCGCCGGCGTCGCCGACGAGGTACGAGGCGCACGCCAGGTCGTCGTTCAGCACCTGCCGGAAGATCACGAAGCGATCTCTTCTGCGTAGCTGATCGAGGTCCGGCGAAAGAGACCCGACGGGTCGGTGTCGTAGTAGCCCATCCGCCAGAGGGCCGGCGAGTAGACGTGGATCGAGGTTGCGACCGGGCCGTCTTGGTGGCGGATGCGATGGACGTGCGAGGCATCGAAGTCGAAGGTCGAGCCCCGGCGGTGAACCGTGGATGTCTGGTTGAGTCTCGCCTCTCGGAACTCGAACCGGTCCTCGGCAAGCTCGCCCTGGACGACATGGACGGCGCCGGCCGAGATGTCGTGATCGTGGAAGTCCGTCTCCTGCTGGTTCGTCCAGCAGATCAGCCAGACATCGAGGTGCGGATCCCGGTAGAGCTGGGTGAAGGACCTCTGCTTCGGGTCGTGATGAACGTGGGCACGCCAGAGGTGATGCTCGCGTGCGAGCGCCGCCGCGACGTCCCGCAGCTCGCTGCGGGTGAGATCGCGGCCGGCCGGGATCCGCTCCTCGAAGAACCCGGATTCAGTTGAGAAGCGCCTGGGGGTTTCGATCGCTGATGGCATGAAACGTGGCCTTTCCGAGCGCCCGAATCGCGCTCATGCTCGCGGTTGCCTGAACAACGGGGAAATCGCTGCCGTGGACGAGCCGGTCGACGCCGTAGGTCGCCAGGCAGAGCTCGAGCGCGATCCTGCCGTACGAGCTCGTCTCGAAATACGCCGGGATCCCGGTCAGCCGCCGCGTGTCGATGCCGCGCGAACCGAAGGCGCTCGAGCTGGAACGGCCCGCCACCGGCCAGCATCGCGAAGACCACCTGGAGGTCGGGCCAGCGCAGCGCGCCCGCGTCGATCCACGCGAGGTATGCGGCCTGCATCCCGGCCGTGTAGTCGGTCAGCGCGGCCCACCACCCCGGTTTCGCCGGCGCGGGAGCACCGCTGTCGGGATGAACGAAGAGGAGGCCGCCCTGCTGTGCCAGCGGATCGAGGATGTGCCCGAGCACCTCCGGCTGAACGAGCTGTGAGGCGCCGAGGCAGACGCCGACCAACCCCGGCACGAACCCACCGGCGGCGAGCGCCATGATCCTCCCCCCGGACGCCGAGGCGAGCTCCGAGATCCCCTCGTGGTAGGCGGCAATCAGCCGCACGCGTTCCGACGGCGGTAGCGCCTCGTACCCGAGAGTCGGCTGCAACGAGACCAGGGCGACGTCGATCCCGGATTCGTCGAGCGCCGCGAGCCGGCGTTCGAGTTGGTTCTGATCCAGGTCGACCCTGAACGTGCCCTCCGACGTGGTCAGGTCCGAGCCGCGCAGATAGGGCGGGCTTCGACGGGCCGACAGGCAATCGATCAGTGAACTGGGCCAGAGGTGCTGGTGGAAGTCGTAGGTGGGCATCTCTTATCTCTAGTATAAGTATATAGGTCTTATCAAGTTAAGTGGGTTTACTCGCGCGGGCTCGTACTTCGCGCAGGCCGCGCCTCTCGACCCGCTCCAGACAGAAAGGAACGACTGTGATCAGAGACAATGCGAGGCGTATCGCCCAGGCCGCGGCTGCGCTGGCCGTCGGGGCCGGAGTCACGCTCGGGCTGCTCGTCGGCTCGGCCGCGTCGGCAACGAGCGCGACGCCGACGATCGTGATCGGCACGAAGAACTTCCCCGAGGAGTACATCCTCGGCCAGCTCTACAGGCAGGCGCTCGAGGCGAAGGGCTTCGACGTCTCCTACAAGGAGAACATCGGCTCGACCGAGATCGTCCAGACCGCGCTTACCAGCGGCAAGATCAACTTCTATCCGGAGTACACCGGGGTGGTCGTCCAGGACGTCTTCCACAAGGCCAACTCGCCGAAGACCGCTGCCGCGACCTATCAGCTCGCCAAGTCGCTCGAGGCAGCCAAGGGCTACACCGTGCTCTCACCGACGCCGTTCTACGACACCGACGTGCTTGCCGTCACGAACGCGACCGCGAAGAAGTACGGGCTGAAGACGATCTCCGACCTCGCCAAGGTGGGCGCGTTCAAGCTCGGCGGCTTCCCCGAATGCCAGACGCGGAACACCTGCTTCCTCGGCTACACGAAGCAGTACGGGCTGAAGAACGCCTCGTTCGCCTCGGTCGGAAGTGTCTCGCCCTACGCAGCGCTCGACTCTGGCTCCGTGCTCGCGGCCGACGTCTTCTCGACCGACCCGCCGCTCGGCTCACCCTCGAAGTACACGGTGCTGACGGACCCCAAGCACGTCACGGGCTTCCAGAATGTCGCTCCGATCGTCACGACGTCGGTCGCGAAAGCCGCCGGCTCGACCTTCTCGAGCACGGTCGACGCGGTCTCGGCAAAGCTGACGTTGCCGGCGATCCTCGCCATGAACAAGGCGGTCGAGGTCGACAAGAAGTCGCCGGTCGTCGTCGCCCAGGCGTTCCTGCAGGCCAACGGGCTCCTCACCTAGCTGCTGCTGACACCGGAGAGGCGGAGGGCTCCGGACGGCACCCTCCGCCTCTTCGACGTCGGCGGGGCTAGGGCGCCTGCTGTGTCGTGCCTCCGCGCCGCTCGGTCTCGCGAAGTCGATCGGCGAGCGCAGCGATCAAGGCGATCGCGACGCTCGGCTCCGAGCGGAGGAGTGCAATGAACGGGCTCCGCCCCAGGCGAAGCGCGTTCACCTCGGTGCGGGTGACGACGGTTGCAGACCGGGGTGCTCCGTCGAGCAGCGCCATCTCGCCGACGATCGAGCCGGCCTGCGAGCCGAACCCCGGGAAGGCCGGCGCTGCGTACGAGCTCGCACACGCCGTCGAGCAGCACGTAGGCCGCGTCCCCTCGCGTCCCCTAGTTCACGATCGGCGACTGCGACGGGAAGTACTCGACGGTGCCCAGCCGGGCGATCTTCTGGCGGTGGCGGCGGGAAAGGCCGGCGAAGAGCGGGATCTCTCCCAGTGCGTCGGCGGCCGCCCTCGTTGTCCAGGTGGGCTTCGTACTTGCCGCGGCGCGGCTCCGAGCAGACATCGACATCGTTTCTCCTTCCGGGTCCGGGCTCCACGTCTTCTTCCGAGGCAATCGCTCCCGGTATCAACTCGCGATGACGGGGTGGTTGACGATCGCGCCGAAGAGATAACCGCCGTCGTTGAACGGGACCGTGACGGGCTGGACGTTTCCGGAGCTGTCGGTCGCGCGGGCGCTCAACGTGTAGCGCCCTGCGGTCGGCGGCGTCCAGGTGTAGGTCCAGCGGGCCCAGGCCCGGCTGATGTTCGCTCCGTGCAGCGTCGCGGGCCTCCAGGTCGCCCCGTTGTCGGCACTCACGTCGACGCGCTTGATCGATCCACTGCCCGACCACGAGCGTCCGCCGAGCACCTGTGTCTTCCCGACCGGTAGCTGGGCGTTGAACGGAAGCTCGAACGCGCTCTTCACGACCTGGCTGGTGATCGGAGGCGCACCGCTGTAGGTCGGCCCAGTCATGACGTACTGGGTCGAGTTCCAGAGCGAGAGCAGCGGCGTCGCGGACACCTCGATCTGCCCGACCCACTTGACGTTCGCAACTCCGACCCAGCCCGGAACGACAAGCCTGACCGGGTACCCGTGATCGTAGGGAAGGGGCTGTCCGTTCATCTCGTAGGCGAGCAGGACGTCGTTCAGCGCCTTGCTCACAGGGACGGGACGACGGACGTGGCCCGCGTCGATTCCGCTCGCGACGACGGTGCTGTCGAGCCCCGACGGCATCACGTCGACGGCAGTCGAGAGAATCCCGGCCTTGTCGAGCACGGTCGAGAGCGGAACGCCGGTCCAGGCGGCGACTCCGATCGCGCCCAGCGTCCACTGAGTTCCGGCTGCCGGCGTGCCCTGCTGCGTGCCGAAGAAGCTCCGGCCGTTGCCGGCGCACTCGATGGAGGAGTAGATCGTCTTCTTCGGCAAGGCGCGGAGCGCGTCGTAGGTGAGCGAGACAGGGTTGGCCAGGGTCGGCGATCCCCTGAGCCCCGTGCCGAAGACGTTCAGCTGCCAGGTCGACGCGTTGACGATCGGCGTCCCCGTGTGGTCGCGGACGAAGAAGCGCTCGTTCGGGATCACGTACCCGAGCCCGGGGACCGAATCCCAGCGCATCTCCGCGTTCGAGCCGAAGTTCGTGAACCATGGAGCCGGGAGCGGTTTCGAGATCGGCGAGCCGTTGTCGGCTCGCGCGGGCTGGGGCGAGGCAAGGCGCGCAATCCCTGCGAGCAGCGGCAAGCCGACGGCACCGAGCTTCAGCAGCTCACGTCGCGAATACCCCTGCCGCCGCTCCAGTGCATAGAAGAGCTGTTCCGTGCGGGTCGCCGAATAGACGTCTTCGTTCTCGAGCTCATTGGGCATGCCAGCCTCCATTGGAATATTCATGGATCAAGAAGTCGGACTTATATCAGACATAACTCTCTCCGACAGGAGCGAGTCGAGTAGGCGGGCAAGGTCGCCGACACGGGTAGACCGCGAGAGCGCAGACCGGTGCTCCGGTGCCAGGCGCACCGAGAGGTCGTCGCCGCCCCGCCAGCGGTCGCGAAGCTCTTCGAGCGCACGAGCTGCCCCCTCGACCTCGCCGGGCGGCACCACGATCCCAGCCCCCGTATCGCGGAGAAGGCGCGCCGCAGCTCCATCCGGGGGGACGAGCGCGAGGATCGGCCTCCCGGCGGCGAGATACTCGTACACCTTCCCGGAGACGATCCCGTCTCCCCGTCCGTCCGCTTCGGGAATCAGGAGCAGGAGCGCTTCCGAGTCACGCTGCAACTCGAGGGAGCGCTCCCTTGTCGCGAACGGGAGCCATTCGACGCGATCGCGCGCCGGCCGGGCATCCGCCCAGTCCCGATCCGCGGCTCTGGTATCGCCGATGAACCGGGCAGTGACACCGTCAACGCGTTCGAGGGCCTGGAGAAATGGGCGTGGATCGCGTTGCCCGAAGAACGACCCCGTGTGGGTGACCCGAAACTGCCCGCCCCGCCGATAGGTGAGACCGTCGAAGTCCTCGAAATCGGCACCACTCGGAACGGTGAGCACGGGCGCCCCCGTGGACAGGCGGCGGCGGATGCCGTCGGAGATCGCATCGGAGACTGCGATCACCGCATCGGCGTGTCGGGCGACCACCCCCTCGACGCTGTGCAGGCCGAGCTCCTTCGCCCGGACGAGGCGGCTCTCGACCCGCCGGTGCGGATGAGCGACGAGCGGGTCGCGCAGATCCGCCACCCAGGGGACGCCGGTCATCCTCTTCACCGCTGCGCCGACGAGATGGACCGACCCGGGCGGCGACGTCGTGAGGACGACGTCGATCTTCTCGCGCACCACGATCCGTCGGGCAGCGCCGATCGCAGTCGTCACCCAGGCCACGTTCTCGTCCGGGACGAGGAGGCGCCGCGCGAGAAGACGTCCTCGACGAGCCGTGCGCTGCATCCCTGCGAGGGCGTGAAGCTCCTCCGCGGGGCGGCGGCCTCGAGGCCCGACGAACCGTGCTCGATGCACCTGGACGTCCGCGGGCACCAGCAGGCTCTCATCGCGGTCGATCCACTTCGGATCGTCCGGCGCGAGCACATGCGTCTCGTACCCGTGCGCGGGCAGATGCGTTGCGAACTTCAGCGGCCGCTGCACACCCCCTCCACCTGCCGGGGGGAAGTAGAAGGCCACGATCAGGATCCTCCGGGATCGCCGTGCGCCCGGCGATCGCGCCGGAAGGCGTGATCGAGGGCCAGCGGTCCCGTCGCAGTCGCGGCGCTGGTCAACGGCTCCTCGCTTCGAGCTCGTGGCGGCCGCCGAGCCGGCCGAGCCGCATCGACCACGGCTTGCAGCGCCGGCGTGGTCGCGGCGTAGTCCAGGTTGACCTCGCGCTCACTCTCCGTCGAGGCGACGAGCTCCAGACCGCTCCCGATCGCTCTGGGTCGACGAGCGAGACGAGCCGCCGTTGCGGGCGCGCGCGTCATAGCTCGGCTGCGGTCGGAAGCCCCTGGCCCGTCAACTCTCTCCACGGAAGCCAGGGATGCGCGAGCAGTGCTGCGACGTGTCTCGCGAAAGGCGTTGGGATTGGAGCGATTCTCCTCCCGCCAGATGACCTCGGCCCAGTACGCCAGCAGGTACCTGGGAGCGATGTGACCATGCGAGCCCGCGATGAGCGACCGGAGAAGCGGCCAACCCGACGGTGCAACGACACGGTCGGGCGCGACCGGCTCACCGTGTCGGCGAGCCGTGAATGCGGCGACAGGCGAGTAGGCGACGGGAGCGCTCGGCCGCGAGCTCCGGCAGCGCCATCGCGCTGCGGATGCGATGCTCGAGGAACCAGGAGGTCTTGTAGCTTCCTCCCAGGGTTTCCCTCAGGCTCGATGCAGAGACACCGCCCTCCGAGGCCAGCATGAGCGAGACGGCGACGAACCACTTCTCGAGCGGCACGTGCGAGTCATGGAACACCGTCTGCGCGGTGACGCGGAACTGATAGCGGCACTCACGGCAGCTGTGACGGCGACGGCGCTCCAGCCACAGGATGTCGGACGAGTCGCAGCGCGGGCAGTTCACCCCGCCTGGCCAGCGCAGACGCTCGAGATACAACCGGCAGCCGTCGACCCCGTGCTCCTCGGTCAACGCGGCGAGGAGAGGGTCATGAGGACGATCCCGCTCTGGATGAAAGTGGATCAAGATGATTAACTTATATCACAGATAATCCGACGTCATGCGACGGCCGGTGACCTCCGGGTCGGCCGGGGCATGCGTCACACTGGCCCGGTGCGGATCTCGGCGAAAGAGGACTACGCAGTACGCGCAGCGGTCGAGCTAGCGATCGCCGACGGTGGTCCCGTCAAGCGGGAGAGGATCTCGCAGAGTCAAGAGATCCCGATCGCATTCCTGCAGAACATCCTCATGGAGCTCCGGCATGCCGAGATCGTCGAGGCGCAACGCGGCCGCGACGGCGGCTTCCGACTCGCCCGCCCGGCCTCCGAGATCACGATCGCCGATGTCGTCCGGGCCGTCTCCGGCCCTCTGGCCACAGTGCGAGGAACCAGGCCTCAGGCGATCGAGTACAACACGGCCGCCGAGCCTCTCAGAGACGTCTGGATCGCGGTCCGCGCGAACATCCGTTCAGTGCTGGAACACGTCACGCTTGCGGACATCGCGGCAAGAAAGCTTCCCACCGCCGTCAAGAAGATCGCGGAAACCCCCGGGAACCGGGAGTGAAGCGTCAGTGCGCCGGCACCTTCGGCCCCCACTCGAAGAACGGGTCGTTGTGGGGCGGGTGCATGCAGGCGCCCGAGTAGAGCAGCGTGTCGCCGGAGGCGGCGGTCGAGAACGACTTGCACGTGAAGCCCGCCGGGCCTTTGAAGGCTCCGAACTCCCCGCCGTTCTGATGGGTGAAGGCCGCAACCCGAGCCCGCACGGAAGCGCACGCGACGTTGCGTCCCTTGAGCGTGTACTTGTTGCCCGAGCGGGTGACCTGACCGCGAATGTGCCAGGGAGCGCCGCTGATCACGATCGTGCAGTCGGACAGTGCCTTGGCTGCCGACTGGGCGCCGACGGCATTGGTTGGGCGTGCCTGGACGGTCGCCACGGTGAAGACGAGCGCCGTCGTGCTGGCGATCGCGAGCGCGACGGTCGCTTTCATGCGGGTAGCGGTCGTTCGGGTCATCGTCGGTCCCTTCGGTTTTGCCGGCGGATGCTCGGCGCGTCGGTCGGGCACGTGCTGCACTTGGTCCGGCCTCGACATGGGAGCGGCCATGGCCCCGCCCCGTCAACGCCTACGTCATGGACGCAGAGTCGGAGTAGGACCGGCAATGCGCTGCGGACACACGTCACGTTCTGTGGAACGGCCTAGCGTCGTTGCCGCGCGGTTCGACGACCAACTCTACGCGTTCGACTAGCGGTCGATGCGCGCTGCCGTCCAATCGACGAGCCCGCCGGCCGCCCCGAGCTCGAGCACGAGCGGCGGGGCGGCCGGCGCGACGAAGGCGAGACCATCGATCTCGACCCCTCCCGCTGCGTCGATGACGACGCTCGATCCGTCGCGGGCGGCGTCCACCGCCTCCGGGCACGCCACAATGGCGAGGCCGAGGTTGACGCAGTTGCGGTAGAAGATCCGCGCGAAGCTCCGGCCGACGACGCCGCGAATCCCGCTCCCCTTCATCGCGAGCGGGACGTGCTCTCGCGACGAGCCGATGCCGAAGTTCGAGCCGACGACGAGGATCGTGCCGTCGACGATCCGGTCCCGGAGCGTGGGGTCGAAGCCCTCGAACAGGTACTGCGCCATCTGCTCCGGATCCTCCACATTGAGGTACACGCCGGGGTACATGACATCGGTGTCGATGTTGTCCCCCGCTACGACGAGCGCGACGCCCTCGACTCTCACGTGATCGCCTCCGGAGACACGAGCTCCCCGGCGACGGCAGCGGCTGCGGCGACCCAGGCGTTCGCGAGGTACACGCCCGCGTCGGGCGACCCCATGCGGCCGCGGAAGTTCCGGTTCGTGGTGGTGACGGCGTTCTCGCCGGCGGCGAGCACGCCGTTGGAGCCGCCGAAGCAGGCCCCGCACGTCGGAGTCGAGACGATCGCGCCCGCCTCGACGAACTGATCGAGAAGGCCCTCGCGTGCTGCCTGGCGCCAGATGGCCTGCGTCGCCGGGACGATGATCGCCCGCGTGCGCGGGTGGACTGAACGGCCGCCGAGGATCGATGCCGCCTGCCGGAGGTCGGTCATGGTCCCGTTCGCGCAATTGCCAATGTAGACCTGGTCGACCGGGACACCGGCGGCGGCGGACACCGTCGTCACGTTGCCAGGCAGGTGCGGGAGCGCAACGAGCGGCTCGAGGGCGGACAGGTCGAGGTCGAGGCGCTGACGGAACGAAGCGTCCGCGTCGGAGCGCTCCGGCGTCCAGGCCGTGCGCGCACGACCCTCGAGGTACGTCTCGACGGCCTCGTCGGCTGGGAAGATCCCGGTCTCCGAGCCAGCCTCGACCGCCATGTTCGCAACCGCCAGCCGTTCGTCGACCGACAGCGCCCCCGCCCCCGGCCCGACGAACTCGAGCACCGCGTTCGTCCCGCCCCCGACGCCGATCCGGCCGATCACCGCGAGAATCACGTCCTTGCCCGTGACGAACCTGCCCGGGCGGCCGGTGAGCTCGATCTGGATGGTCTCGGGCACGGCCTGCCAGAAGGACCCGAGCGCGAGACACGACGCGATGTCGGTCGAGCCGAGCCCCGTCCCGAACGCGCCGAGCGCCCCGTAGGTGCACGTGTGGGAGTCGCCGCCTGCGATCACGGCCCCGGGCACGATCCACCCCTCTTCGCAGAGGACTGTGTGCTCGATACCGCCGCGGCCCTGCCCGTAGTAGGTCACGCCCTGCTCGTCCGACCAACGCTTCAGGCGGGCCTGGAGCTCCGCCGATCTCGAATCCTTCGCCGGGATGAAGTGATCGGCGACCATCACCACCCTCGACGGGTCGAACACGCGCTTCGCGCCCATCTTCTCCATCGCACGAAAGGCGACCGGGCCGGAGACGTCGTTTGCCATCACGACGTCGCAGCGGACGGTGACGACGTCGCCCGGCCGGAGTTCCTGCTCGTCGGCGTGCGCCAGCAGGATCTTCTCAACGAGCGTGTGCGGCAACCAGCCCTCCCAACGCCTCCAGGCACTCGTCGAGAGACACGACGTCTCCGTACTTGAGATCGATGTCATAGAGCGCCGCCTCGTGGGCCGCCGGGTTTCGGTCGCCGACCGCTTCGCGCGGCACCACCGGCCGGTAGCCGTACTGGAGCACGTCGACCGCGGTCGCCCTGACACAGCCGGAGGTCGACGCTCCCGTGACGATGACGCTGTCGCATCCGTGCGACGCGAGCAGGCTCGCGAACGGCGTACCGAAGAACGCGGACGCGAACAGCTTGTTGAGCACGGGCTCGTTGGGACGCGGCGCGATCCGCTCGTCGATCTCGACCCAGCGGGAGCCCGCCGCGAGCGTGAGCAGCACGGGAACCTTGTCGATGAACGCCTTCGCGGCCACCTTGTCGCCCTCGCCGTAGGAGACGGTCGTGTAGATCACCGGCAGCTCGGCCCGGCGCGCCGCCTCGAGCAGCTTCCGGATGGCCTCGATCGTGTCGTCGAGCTCGCAGACGAGCGGGGATGCCGGGTCGGTGAAGCCGTTGTTCATGTCGATGATGACGAGTGCGGGCCGACGACCCACGCCGCCGGCCCGCCGGCCGAAGCCGTCGAACTGCTGACCGCCCACTGCTAGACCCCCTCCCGCTCGCGGAGGCGGGCGAGCGTCACGGCTCCGTCCTCGAGCGGCGACCAGCGCAGCGGCTTCGCGGGCGTCGGCGGCTCGAGCCCCGTCTCCGCCTTGCAGTTTGCGAGCGCCTCTTCGAGCGGCGGCCCGAAGTCGAAGGCAAGAGGCTCGCCGCGTTCACCTCGCTGCCGCTCGCGTTCCTGCTCGGTCGCCGGAGCGTCGACGGAGCCGTCGGCCGCGACGACCACGCCGTAGCCCGCGAGTGCGTTCTCGCGCGAGACGAGGCCCAGCTCGACATCGCGGGCGACGGCCTCGACGGGGCGCTCGAGCCGGTCCTTCCACCCACCGCCGCCGGCCGTGCGGTAGACGAGCATGTCGCCCGGAGCGACCTCGACGTTGTCGCACTTCGAGGGGAGGCGCTGCTCGGAGCCGTCGGTGCGGACGAGGAGCTTCTCGGAGCGCGAGCCCGGCCGGCCGCCGAGCACGCCCCACGGACGGGACAACCAGCGGTCGTCGTGGATCGACACCTCGCCCGGCTCGAGGTAGACGTAGCGCTTCTCGACGCCGTTGCCGCCGCGATGAAGGCCGGCGCCGCCGGAGTCGGTGATCGTCGTGTAGCCGTCGATCCTCATCGGGTAGTAGGCCTCGAGGTACTCCGTGGGGATGTTCTCGAAGAGCGGCCACCAGGAGTGGCCGTCCATTCCGTCGCCGATGGGGCGGCCGGGGATCCCGCCGAAGAGGATCTCCATCGAGTAGAAGAACTCCCCGTCCTCACCCCATCCCGAGTAGAGCATGTAGGGCGAGGTGCCGTAGCCCGCCGCGGTGTTCAGCTCCGGGGCCAGCTTGCAGAGCGCGCCGCCGAGGACGTCGAACTGACGGGCCAGGGCGTGCGTGCGGCAGCCGAGCGCCGCCGGGAAGCGCGGCTTCAGCAGGCAGCCCTCCGGCATCACCACGTGCAGCAGCGGATAGAAGCCGTCGTTGAAGAGGATCTGCGGATCGTTGACCATGATCAGGTAGATCCCGATGAACATCTTGAACATGCCCTCGGAGAGGTAGAAGTTGATCGGCCCGAGAGCCTGCGGATCGGTGCCGGTCCAGTCGAAGAAGGCGTTGTCGCCCTCGCGCCAGATGGTCAGCTTCATCTTGAAGGGCCCGTTGCCGAGCCCGTCGTCGTCGATGTAGTCCTCGAAGCTCTGCGGCTCCTCGGGAATCGCCAGTTGGATGAGGGTGCGCATCGCCTCGTACGTGCGGTTGAGCAGGGCCTCGAGCGCCGCGAGGTAGGTCTCCTTGCCGAACCGCGCGCACAGGTCGAGCACGCGCCGCTCGCCCGCGCGACAACCGGCGACGATCGCGAACAGGTCGGCGCGGTTCATCTGGGGGAGCCGCACGTTGTTCAGGATCAGCCGGAGCACATCCTCCTGCACGACCCCGCGCTCGATCAGCTTGACCGGCGGGATGATGATCCCCTCCTCGAAGACCGTCCGGGCACCCGTCGGCAGCGACCCGGGAAGCGGGCCGCCCGCGTCCATCTGATGCCCGAACTGACTCGACCAGCCGACCAGCTCCTCGTCGAAGAAGATCGGCAGCAGGACGAGCCAGTCGTTCGTGTGCGAGATCGACCCCGAGCACTTGAACGGATCGGAGGTGAGGATCACGTCGCCCGGGTACACGCCGCGATCCCAGTCGGCCATCATCTCGTTGATGTAGGCGCCGAACTGGCCGACGACCATCCGTCCGCGAGGGTCGGTGATCATCGGGAACTCGTCGTGCTGTTCCCGGATGACCGGGCTCATCGCCGAGCGGAAGAGCACAGCGTCCATCTCGAACCGTGCGTTCTTCAACGCGCCTTCGATGATGTCGAGCGTGACCGGATCGACCGTGACGCCGGTGGGGATCTCGGCGATCCGGAGCCCGTCGTGGTGGGTGGTTGTCATCGACGTCCTCTCAGTTGTCCGGGTTGATCAGGATGTTGAAGTTGCTGTCGACCGCAGCGGTGTAACCGGGGAGAACGACCGTGGTCGAGTCGAACTCCGTCACGATCGCCGGGCCCTCGAACCGCATCTGCGGCTCGAGCTTCGACCGGTCGTAGATCTTCGTCCCGTGCTGCCTGCCTTCGAACCAGACCTGGTGCTCGTCGACGACTGCACCGGATGCGTCGGTGCCGCCCGGCTCCCCGACCGCCAGCTCGGGCTTTGGCACGCTGCCGAAGCCGACGGCGCGAAGGTTGACGATCTCGGCTGCCGTATCGGGCATCCGGAAGCCGTAGAGCTGCTCGTGGAGCCGGTTGAACCGCTCCTCGAGGTCTGCGACGCCGGCCGTGCGGATCTCCTCCGGATCGATGGCGATGGGGATCTCGTAGCCCTGGCCTCGGTAGCGCATGTCCGCCGTGTAGGTGATCGTTCGCGTGTCGTCCGAGATCCCCTCGGTCTCGAGCCACTCGTCTGCCCTGCCTCCTAGCGCGTCGAGCAGCCGTGCGATCTCGTCCGGCTCCGCCGCCGAGAGCACCCGGATGTAGGTCTGTGCGAACTCGTCGCGGAAGTCGGCGACCAGGTCGCCGATCGCGCAGAGCAGGCCCGGTGCCGGCGGGACGAGGACCGGGAAAGAGCCCATGAGCCGGGCGACCGCGTTTGCGTGGAGCGGGCCGGCCCCACCGTAGGCGACGAGCGCGAAATCTCGCGGGTCGTGGCCGCGCTGGACGGAGACGAGCCGGAGGGCGCCCGCCATGTTCTCGTTCACGATCGCGAGCATTCCCTCGGCGGCCTCCTCCACGGAGGCGAGCCCCATCGCGTCGGCGATCGTCTGGACGGACCTCCGTGCTGCCTCGACATCGAGCGACATCTCCCCACCGAGAAGCTGCGGCGGCAGATGCCCGAGCACGACGTTGGCGTCGGTCACCGTTGGCAGCTCACCGCCACGGCCGTACGCGGCCGGGCCGGGAGCGGCTCCCGCCGACTCGGGCCCGACCCGGAGCGCTTTCGTCAGCTGCGGGACATGCGCGATCGAGCCGCCGCCGGCCCCGACGGTATGGACGTCGACGGACGGGACGCGGATGCGGAAGTGCGAGATCGACGTCTCGCGCCCGATCGTCGGCTGACCGTTCTGGCAGAGCGCGACGTCGGTCGACGTCCCGCCCATGTCGAAGGTGAGGATGTCGTCGAACCCGGCCTTGCCCGCGACAAAGAGCGCGCCCGCCACGCCGCCCGAGGGGCCGGACAGCACGGCGTAGATCGGGTTGCGAGCAGCCTCCCGCGTCGTCATCAGGCCCGCGTCGGACCGGAGGATGTTGACGTCGGCCCTGGCGCCGATCGCCTGCAGCTCGGACTGGAGGCGGCCGACGTAGCTCTCGACCTTTGGCCGGACGTACGAGTTCATGCACGCGGTCACCGCCCGCTCGTACTCGCGGATCTCGGGGAGCACCTGCGCGCTCAGAGTCACCGGAAAGCCGGGGTAGAGCCGCTCGACGATCGCGCCGATCTGCTCCTCGTGAGCCGCGTTGACATAGGAGTTGATGAGCGCGACGGTCAGCGACTCGATCCCCGACCCGACCAGGTCGTGCACGATCTCCTCGATCTGAGCCCCGTCGAGCGGGACGACGACGTTCCCGCGCGCGTCGATGCGCTCGACGGCCTCACGGGTGTCGGCCAGGGACGCCGGCGGGTCCGGCTTGATCATGATGATCCAGCCCGCAAGCGGGCCGGGCGTCTGGGAGCGGGCGAGATGGAGGATCTGGCCGAACCCGGTGGTGGTGATCAGGCCGACGCGCGCACCCTTCGACTCGAGCACCGCGTTCGTCGCGACGGTCGTCCCGTGCAGGATGTTCTGCAGCTCGCCGACCTCGATGCCGGCCTCGTCGCAGATCCGGCGGACGCCGGTGAGCACGCCCTCGGAGGGGTCGTGGGGCGTCGACGGCGTCTTGACGCGGAACTGCGCGCCGCCGTTGCCCTCGGACACGAGGAAGAGGTCGGTGAACGTGCCTCCGACGTCCACCCCCAGCCTGTACGTCATGTAGTCCTCCTTGTCTTAGCCGGCAACCGGCGCGAACGTGCCGGCCCTGTAGACCTGACCCTCGAGCTCGCGCCCGAGCTTTGCTTCGAGCCACTGCGCCACGCCGATCAGCGCGCCGAGGTCGATGCCCGTCTCGACGCCTTCGCCGTGGAAGAGGTAGACGAGGTCCTCGGTCGCGATGTTTCCCGTCGCCCGGGGCGCGAACGGGCAGCCGCCGATCCCGCCTACCGAGGCGTCGAACACCGTTGCGCCCGCCTCGAGCGCGGCATACGCGTTCGCGAAACCGATGTTTCGCGTGTTGTGAAGGTGGACACCGACCGGGACGCCGAGCGGCGCCACGCGGGCGACGAGGTCGCGCACCTGGCGCGGGACGCCGACACCGACGGTGTCCGCCAGCACGAGCTCGGCCGCCCCGGCCCGGGCGAGCCGGGCGGCGAGCTCCGCCACGTGGCCCGGATCGACGGCGCCCTCGAAGGGGCAGCCGAACGCGACGCCGATCGTGACGGTCGCACGAATGCCGTCCGAGGTCGCCCGCTCGAGGATCCGATCGCCCTGCGCCAGCGCCTCCTCGACGGACAAGTTTGCGTTGCGGCGGTTGAACTCCTCGGTTGCCGCGAACGCGAAGTGAGCCTCGTCGAGCCCGCACTCGCGAAGGCGGTCATAGCCCTTCTCGTTCAGCGCCAGACCGGCGTACACGACCCCGGGGCGCCGCTCGATCGCCGCGACGACCTCCTCCGCTCCGGCCATCTGCGGGACAGCCTTCGGGCTGACGAAGCTGACGGCCTCGATGCGGCGCACGCCCGCGGCCGCGAGCAGGTCGACGAGCTCTGCGCGTACGCCAGGCGCAAGCGTGACCGGCTGGTTCTGCAGCCCGTCCCTCGGCGCGACGTCGCAGACGATGACGGTCATACGACGCCGTCTTCCCGCAACACGCCGAGCTCGGCGTCGGTGAGGCCGAGCAGGCCGCAGAAGATCTCCTCGTTGTGGCTGCCCTCCTCCCAGGTTCCGGACCATTGCACCTCACCGGGCGTATCCGAGAACTTGGGGACGATCCCGGGGCCGAGATACGGGCCGAACTCGGGGTCGACGTGCTCGACCAGCATCTCTCGCGCCCGGTATTGCGGGTCCTCGAAGATCTCGGCCATCGTGTAGATCGGCCCGCACACGACGCCGGCCTCGTTGAGGATCCGGTCGATCTCGGCGGCGTCGTGCTGCTCCGCCCAGGCGGCGACAATGCCCTCGATCTCCTCCTGGTTCTCTCCCCTCGGGACATGTGTCGCGAAGCGCGGGTCGTCGGCGAGCTCGGGCCGGCCCATCGCGCCGCAGAGCCGCCGGAAGACGCCGTCCTGGTTCGCGGCGATCACCATCCACAGGTTGTCGCGCGACCTGAAGATGTTCGACGGGGCGATACCCTTCAGGTGCGTCCCCATGGGCTCGCGGACGAGGCCAAGCCGGTCGTACTCGGGCACGGCGCTCTCGAGCAGCGCGAACGACGCCTCCATCAGCGAGACGTCGACGACCTGCCCGCGTCCCTCGCCGAGCACGTCGCGCTGGTAGAGCGCCGCGAGGATGCCCTGGACGGCGAACATCGCAGCGAGCGAGTCCCCGAGCGAGATCCCCGCGCGCGGCGGCGGCTCGTCGGGGAAGCCGTTGATGTACCGGAGACCTCCCATCGCCTCCGCGACGGAGGCGTAGCCCGCCCGTTCGGCATACGGCCCGGTCTGGCCGTACCCGGAGATGCGAGCCAGGACGATCCGGGGATTGGCCCCCGACAGCTGCTCGTAGCCGAGGCTCCACCGCTCGAGCGTGCCGGGACGGAAGTTCTCGGAGACCGCGTCCGCGATGCGCACGAGCTCGAGCAGGAGCTCCTGGCCTTTCGGCTCGCGCAGGTTCAGCGTGATGCACTTCTTGTTTCGCGCCTGCACGGGCCACCACAGGGTGCGCCCTTCGTGGCGGGCCTGGCCCCAGTCGCGGAGTGGGTCCGGCTTGCCGGGTGGCTCGACCTTGATCACCTCGGCGCCCATGTCGCCGAGCAGCCGGCCGGCAAAGGGGCCCGCGAGCAGCGTGCCGAGCTCGATCAGCCGCAGGCCCGCGAGCGGGCCGGGCCGCGCGTCGCCGGCACGTCGCTCACCACGCCGTCCAGCCGCCGTCGACTGCGAGCACGTGCCCGGTCACCATCGCGGCCTGCTCCGAGGCAAGGAAGACAACTGCGCCGACGACATCCGACGGTGCGCCGATACGACCCATCGGCATCCGGCGCACGACGTCGGCGCGGAACGCCTCGTCCTCGAACATCGGGCGGGTGAGCGGCGTGTCGATGAAGGTCGGCGCCACCGCGTTGACGGTGATGCCCGCGGGCGCCCACTCGACCGCAAGGGCACGTACGAGCCCGTTCACCGCGTGCTTGCTCGCGCAGTACGCGGCACGCCCGGGGTAGCCGACCTCGCCCATCTGCGACGAGATCGCCACGATCCGCCCGCCGCGGCCTTCCAGGCCGATCGCGGCGGCGAACGCGCGGCAGGTGAGGTACGTGCCGCGGAGGTTCGTCTCGACGACGAGGTCGAAGTCCTCGATCGGCTGCTCGAGCGTCGGGCCCGGCCGGTTCAAACCCGCCGCGGCGACGCAGATCGAGAGGCCGTCGTTGGCCGCGGCAGTCTCGACGAGCCGCTCGACATCGGCGGTCGACCGCACGTCCCCGACGCAGGTCTCTGCCCGCCTCCCACGCTCGCCCACCTCCAGGGCCACTGCGGCCAGCTCCGCGCCCGAGCGCGAGAAGAGCGTCACGTCCGCGCCCGCCTCGGCAAGCGCGAGCGCGACGGCGCGGCCGATGCCTCGTCCGGCTCCGGTCACGATTGCGTGCCGGCCGTCGAGCCGCTGCGTCGGGAGCACCGGCGAGAACACGCTCGTCATCCCTCGACCTCAGTTCGCAGCCGTGCGAGCCCTGCGTACGCGCGATCCCGCCGCGCGAGCAGCTCACCTGCTTCTTCCTGGGACATCTTCAGGAACCCACGCCCCGTCTTGACGCCGAAGTCTCCTCTGCCGACGTGCTCTCGTAGGAGCTCCGGGGCGGCGAAGCCCGGGCCGAGACCACGCTCGAGCGTCTCGTAGATATCCGCGTAGACGTCGAGCCCCGCCAGGTCGGCAATGGTAAACGGGCCGAAGAACGGAAGCCGGAAGCCGAACGACGAGCGCACGACCTCGTCGACCTGCTCGGGGGTTGCGAGCCCGTCCTGCACGATCCTTGCTGCTTCCCTGAACATGGCGAACTGGATCCGGTTGGCGACGAACCCCGGCCCGTCGCCGACGACCACGGCGGCCTTTCCGAGCCGTTTCAGCGCCCCCATTGCCTTCCCTATGACCTCTTCACTCGTGGCGGGAGCTGGGATCACCTCCACGCAGGGGACGAGCAGCGGCGGGACGAACCAGTGCATCCCGAGGAAGCGGGCGGGACGGCGCAGCTCCTTGGCCAGCTCGGAGATCGGGATCGACGAGGTGTTCGTGGCAATGATTGCGCCGTCTCCGGCGGCCGACTCGATTGCCGCGTAGACCATGGCCTTCACCTCCGGCCGCTCGACGACCGCCTCGACGATCAGGTCGGCTCCCTCGACAGCCTCCTCGATCGAGGCTGCTGCCGAGAGCAAGACTCCTGCCGTTCCGGCGGCGCCTCCGCCGATGAGCCCTGCCGCCTCGAGCCGGGAGAGGAGCTCCACGGCGCGCTCCCGGGCCGCCTCGGTCCGGTCGGGCGTGCTGTCGACGAGGACTGTCGGGATGCCGCCCAGGGCGAAGACGTGCGAGATCCCGACGCCCATCGTTCCCGCGCCGACGATCGCGACGCGCCCCGGCCAGAGGTGCTCGTGCTCGCTCACAACGACGCCTCGAACAAGGCCTCGAGCTCCGCCGCGCCGGTCTCCTTCGGCGAGCCGACGAGGAGTCGCTGCTGGTCGAGCGCCCCCTGGACGACCGCCGCGCAATCGTCTTCGCCGTAGCCGAGCTCGCGCAGCCCCGTCGGTGCCCCGACATCCGCGAGCAGGCGCTCGAGCGACATTGCCAGGTCGTCGCCGCCGTCCAGCAGGCGCGCCGCCGCAGCGCATCGCTCCGGCAGCGCGTCCTCGATGAAGCGGAAGACAGCCGGCGCCGTCACGGCGACCGCGAACCCGTGCGGGATCAGGGCTGCGCCGCCGTAGCCCGGCGGCTTCCATCCGTGCTTGAGCGAGGCGATCGGGTAGGCAAGGGCGTGTGGGACGTGCACGCCGGCGGCGGAGAACGCCATGCCGGCGGTCGTCGACGCGAGCGCCATGTTCGTGCGCGCCTCGAGGTCTCCGCCGTCGGCGACCGCGGCCCGAAGCGACCGGCCCACCAGCTCGATCGCGCGCTCGCAGAACGCGTCCGAGAACGGGTTCGACCCCTGGTAGGGCGGCCGCTCGGCCGGCGGGAGCGCTGGGCGGGAATCGTACGAGCTGACCGTGTACGCCTCGAGCGCGTGGAGGAGCGCGTCGACGCCGACCGACGCCGTGACGCCGGGCGGGCACGTGAGGGTGAGCCGAGGGTCGACGATCGCGACGGACGGCCGCAGGTACCGGTGCGAGACCCCGGTCTTCGTCCCCAATCGCGGGAAGTCGACAACCGCGACCGTCGTGACCTCGGACCCGGTACCCGCGGTGGTCGGCACGGCGACGAAGGGGAGCACGGGCCCGGGAATCTGCTTGCCTCGGCCGATCGGCGCGTTCACGAAGTCGAGCAGCTCGCCGTCGTGCGAGGCGAAGAGCGCACAGAGCTTTGCCGTGTCGAGAGCGGAGCCGCCGCCGATCCCGACGAAGCCGTCGAAGCCGTCCCGTGCCACCGCGACCGCCTCGGCGACCGAGCTCTCGCTCGGCTCGCCCGCAATGCCGTCGTAGACGACCGGCTCGATCCCGGCCCCGCGAAGCGACCTCTCGAGCCGCTCGCCGAGGTCGGACTCCGTCACGAACCTGTCGCAGACGATGAGCGCACGCGTGACGCCGAGGCGTCGCGCGTGCTCTCCGGTCTCTGCCGACGCCCCGGCGCCGAACACGACGCGGGCGCTGTCGAACGTGACGGTCGTTGCGCCGCCGCTGTTCACGAGCCGCTCGTGGACAGAGGCCTCCGCAAGCGTCATCGCGACTGCCACTCCGCAAGACCGAGCAGCGCGTTGACGTCGTCGAAGCTCGTGAAGCGATCCGCGAGCGACGCCGTCGTCCGGTCCCGGATGACGGCGCGGCAGAGCTCGTCATACGCCTTCGCGAAGACCCAGGTCTGGGTGCTCGGAAAGATGACGAGCCGGTAGCCCATCGCTTCGAGCTCGTCGGTCGGGACGGTTGGCGATTTCCCGGTCTCCGACATGTTCGCCACGGACGGTGTGGTGCAGCGCTCGGCAAGCGCAGCGAACTCCTCCACCGACCGGGGAGCATCGACGAAGACGAGATCGGCGCCGGCGTCGCCGTAGGCGTTGCACCGGGCGATCGTGTCCTCGAGCCCGGTCACCTGCAGCGCGTCCGAGCGGGCGATGATCAGCGTCTCGTCGGACCGTCGCGCCGCGACGGCGGCGCGGACCTTGATCACCATCTCTGCGGCCGGGATCACCTCCTTGCCCTCCATGTGCCCGCAGCGCTTCGGGGCGACCTGATCCTCGATCTGGACCGCATTGGCGCCGACGGCCTCGAGCTCGCGCGTGGTCAGCCACACGCCGGCCTCGGACCCGTAGCCCGTGTCGGCGTCGACGATGATCGGCAGATCTGTCGCGCCGCGCATGCGGCGCACGCTTTCCACGACCTCCGCGCGGCCGACGAGGCCCACGTCCGGCAGGCCGAAATGGTGCGCCGCGAGGGCATAACCGCCGTGGTAGAGCGCCTCGACACCCGCCCGCTCCGCGATTCTCGCCGTCAGGCCGTCGTGCGCGCCGAGGGCGACGATCGCTCCCGGCTCCGCCAGTCTGGATCGTAGGCTCATGGTCATGCGTGTCCTCCAGTCGGAGCGTGGCCGAAGTCGAACGGCTCGACCGGCCCGCGGCGGTCACCAAGTCGCGTGCGCTCTGCCGTCGTGGCGGCACGGTCGACGATGCCTCCTTCGATGACGACGCCGTACTCGAGACGCGCCGCCTCGGCCGAGACGAGATCCCGCAGCACGTCTCGGAGCACGAGCTCGGGGTCGCGCCGGAGCGGGTCGCCCCACCCACCGGCGCCGGCTGTCCGGAAGACGAGTGTGTCGCCGGCGCTCACCGGGACCTGATCGATCTTGGACGGGAGCTCGACAACCTCACCGGACGCGCGGACGAGCGTCTTGGTGCTGCAGCCGCCGTGGCGGCCGCCGTTGATCCCCCACGGCGGGATCGTGGCTCTGTCGTCGTTGACCGTGAACGCGCCCGGCCCGAGGAACGTGTAGGTCTTCTCGATCGCGGTTCCCCCACGGTGGAGCCCCGCGCCTCCGGTGTCGCGCGCCGGCACGTAGCTCGAGATCCGGACGGGGTAGTAGCTCTCGGCGTACTCCGCCGGGGTCGTCCTGAACAGGGGCCACCACGAGTGCCCGTCGAGCCCGTCGGCCGAGTACCGGGCCGGAAGCCCTCCGAAGAGAAGCTCGACGAACTGGAAGTACTCGCCGGCGCTGTCGTAGCCCGAGAAGACGAAGAACGGGCTCGTTCCGTACCCGGCCGCCATCGACAGGTCTGGCGCGTTCTGGCCGAGGGCGCCGCTCATGCAGTCGAAGAGGCGCGTGTGGACGTTCAGCCGGTTCGACAGGGGAGCGGGGAACCTCGGGTTCAACAGCGACCCCTCGGGCAGCGTCACCTCGAAGACGTCGTAGATCCCGTCGTTGAACAGGATCTCCGGGTCGAACGCCATGATCATGTAGATCCCGAGGAACAGCTTGCAGAGGCCCTCGTGGATATGGAAGTTGATCGAGCCGGGGGCCTGGTCGTCGGTCCCGGTCCAGTCGGCGTGACAGATGTCGCCCTCGCGCCAGATCGTCAGCACCATCTTGAACGGCCCGTTGCCGAGGCCGTCGTCGTCGACCCAGTCGGTGAAGGTGACGGGTTCCTCCGGGATGTACCGGCGGATGATGTGCGCCATCGCCGCGCGGGTCCGGTCGAGGAGCGCGTCGCACGCGCCCTCGAACGTCTCGGGCCCGAAGCGCTCGCAGATCTCGATGACTCGCCGCTCGGCGGCGCGGCAGCCGCCGATGATGGCCATCAGGTCGCTGCGGTTCGTCTCGGGCGTGCGCGTGTTGTTGAGGATCACCTCGAGCGCCGTCTCGTTGAGGACGCCGCGGTCGAAGATCTTGATCGGCGGGATCCGGATCCCCTCCTCCCAGATCGAGAGCGCGTCGGAGACCTGGCTCCCGGGCGCCTTCCCGCCGACGTCCATCATGTGACCGAACAGCGAGGCGAACGCGACCCGCTTCCCCTCGAAGAAGATCGGCAGGATCACGAGCCAGTCGTTGCAGTGCGAGATCGACCCCTTGCAGAGGTACGGGTCGTTCAGGAGGATCACGTCGCCTTCGCCGATCTCGCCGCCGAAGCGGTCGATGACCTCGGGGATGTAGGAGCCGAACTGGCCGACGACCATCTGGCCGCGGGCGTTGCAGATCATCGGGAACTCGTCGTGCTGCACGCGGATCATGGGCGACATGGCCGCCCGCCTGACCACCTCGTCCATCTCGAACCGCGCATTGAGGAGCGCGTTCTCGATCAGGTCGAGCGTCGCAACGTCGACCGCCGTCGTCACGTGCTCGCTTCCTCGGGCCGGATCAGCAGGTTCAGCCACGGGTCGACGACGGCTCGATGGCCGGGAAGCACAACCGTGGTCGCGTCGTACTGCTCGACGATCGCGTAGCCCTCGATCGCCATCCCCGGCTCGAGCGAAGCGCGCGCGTAGGTCGGGACGTCGAGTGTTCCCTCCGGTGTCCAGACCTCATGGGTGCCGGTGAGCGCCGCGGAGGCGTCCTGGTCGCCGTCGGGGCGCGCCTCGAGCTCCGGCAGCGGGACACGGCCGGTCGCGACCACTCTCAGGTTGACGATCTCCGCTCCGCCCTCGAGCACGAAGCCGTAGAGACGGGTGTGCTCCTCTCCGAACCGGCGCTCCAGCGCGGCGAGCTCCAGAGCGGCCAGCTCGACACCGTCGAGCTCGATCGGGATCTCGTAGCCCTGGCGGCTGTAGCGCATGTCGAGGATGAACCGGACGTCCTGGTCGCCGACATCGACGCTCTCCGAGTCGAGCCAGTCGCGCGCCCGGGCGGTCAGCACGTCGAACGGCTTGCGAACCGCATCCGGCGTCGTCGCGGCAATGCCCTTGACGAACGTCTGGCTGAACTCGTTCTTGATCTCGGAGGCGATGAAGCCGAGCGCAGAGAGCACCCCGGACTCCGCCGGCACGATCACCGGGTAGGAGCCGATGACGCTCGCCAGGGCGTTCGCGTGCAGGCCGCCCGCACCACCGAAGGCCACGAGCGCGAAATCGCTCGGCACACGGCCGCGCTGCACGGTGACGACGCGGAGCGCGCCGAGCATGGCCTCGTCGACCATGCTGACGATCGCGCGCGCGGTCTCCTCGACGCCGGCGCCGCGGACCTCGGCGACCCGGGCGACGGCCTCGTAGGCGGCGTCCGTGTCGAGCTCGAACTCACCGCCGAGCAGCCGCGGCGGCAGATGGCCGAGAACGACGTTCGCGTCGGTGACGGTCGCCGCTGTCCCGCCGCGTCCGTAGCACGCCGGCCCCGGAACGGCTCCGGCGCTCTCCGGGCCGACGCGTAGCGCCCCGGTCGCCTCGACCACGTAGGCGATCGAGCCTCCGCCGGCGCCGATGCTCGCCACGTCGACCGCAGGTGCGCGAACCGGAAAGTCGCCCACCTTCGTCTCCCTCGTGATCTCCGGCCGGCCCGAGACGCAGACGGCGACGTCCGTCGACGTGCCTCCCATGTCGAAGGTCAGGATGCGATCGAATCCCGCATGGGCGGCCACGAAGGACGCGCCGCTGACTCCGCCTGCCGGACCCGAGAGAACGGTCTGGACCGCGTTCCTGCACGCCGACTCGAGGCTCATCAGCCCGCCGTCGGACCGTACGACCTGGAGCGGCGCGCGGACGTTCGCCTCTGCGAGCCCGCTCTGGACGTTCGTCAGGTACCTCTCGAGCGCGGGCGCGACGTAGGCGTTCATCAGCGTCGTCACGGTGCGCTCGTACTCGCGGAACTCGGGGAGGATCTCGGAGGAGATCGACACGGGCAGCCCGGGGGCGACGGCTGCCGCGATCTCGGCGATCACCCGCTCGTGACGGCCGTTTGCGTGAGCGTTGAGCAGGCAGACGGTCAGGGCCTCGACGCCGTCCGCGACCAGGCCCTCGACGGCTTCGCGCGCGGCGGCCTCGTCGATCGCCTCGACGATCGAGCCGTCGGCGCCGATCCGCTCGGGCACCTCCCGGACGTAGCGGGTGTCGGTGAGCGGCTCCGGCTTCTCGTAGACCATGAAGCCGAACAACGGCCCCGGCGTCCACGCCTCGGCGAGGTGGAGGATGTGCCGGAACCCGCGCGTGACGATCAGGCCGACGAGGGCTCCGCGCCGCTCGAGCACGGCGTTCGTCGCCACGGTCGTGCCGTGAAGAATGGCGCTGAACTCAGGGAGGGGGACGCTCGCCCTGGTCGCGGCGAGCCGGATGCCCTCGATCACCCCGACCGACTGGTCCTCGGGCGTGCTCGGCGTCTTCGCGAGCCAGATCCGCTGCTCGGCGCTGTCGTAGAGGACGACGTCGGTGAAGGTCCCGCCGACGTCGACTCCGAGGCGATACGTCACGCCGCCCCACTTGCCATGACGTCTGCATCGCGGTACTTCTCGACCCTGACGTCGCAGCTGCGCGCGTGGCCCTCGAAGTTCTCGATCCGGCACTGGCGAGCGCAGATCTCGCCGATCATCGCGCTTGCCGCCTCGTCACATTCCTGGAAGGTCACGGTCTTCAGGAACTTCCCGACCCAGAGCCCACCCGTGTAGCGCGCCGCGCCGCCGGTCGGGAGGATGTGGTTCGTCCCGATCGTCTTGTCGCCGTACGCGACGGTGGTCGCCTCGCCGAGGAAGAGCGCGCCGTAGTTCGACATCCGCTCGAGGTACCAGCGCGGGTCGGCGGTCTGGATCTCGACGTGCTCGAAGCCGTACGCATCGGCGGCGGCGACCGCCTCGTCGTCGGAGTCGGCGAGGACCACCTCGCCATAGTCCTCCCAGGCCCGAGCCGCGATCCCGGCGGTCGGCAGGCTCTCGAGCTGCACGGCGATCTGGCGGAGTGTCTCTTCGGCGAGCGCCGGCGAGGTCGTCACGAGCACGGCGGGCGAGGCGGGGCCGTGCTCGGCCTGGCCGAGCAGGTCCGCGGCGACGATCATCGGATCGGCAGTCTCGTCCGCGACGACGAGGATCTCCGTCGGGCCGGCGACGAGGTCGATGCCCACCTTCCCGAACAGCCGACGCTTGGCCTCGACGACGTACGCGTTGCCCGGGCCCACGAGGAAGTCGACCGGCTCGATCGTCTCGGTCCCGAGCGCGAGCGCGGCGAGCGCCTGGACACCGCCGAGGACATAGATCTCGTCGGCCCCGGCAAGATGCATGGCGGCGACGGTGGCATCCGGCACGAGACCGTCGAGCGGAGGAGTGCACGCAGCCACTCGCTCGACGCCCGCGACCTTCGCCGTGGCGATGCTCATGTGGGCGGAGGCAACCATCGGGTAGCGGCCGCCCGGCACGTATGCGCCGACGTTCTTCACCGGGATATGCCGGTGGCCCAGCCGGACACCCGGAAGTGTCTCCAGCTCGAGATCCGTCATCGTTGCGCGCTGGGCGCGGGCGAAGGTGCGCACCTGCTCCTGGGCGAATCCGATGTCGTCGAGCACCTGGGCAGGGACCCGGTCGAGGCTCGCCGCGATCTCGTCGGCAGTGAGCAGGAAGGCGTCCGGCTCCCAGCCGTCGAGACGAGCGGAGTAGCGCCGCACTGCGGCATCCCCGTCTGCGGCGACGGCCGAGACGATCTCGTCTACGACGGCCGCGACGGCCTTGTCATCGTCTGCGCGCTCGTTGGTGCGCGAAGGCTTCTTGAGCGTCTCCACAACTCGTTCTCTCTCTCGGATTGACTACGTATGCATAAACCTCAGGGAGTGATCTTGTCAAATCTCTGGCGGCCGTCTGCGATGCTGCCTTCATGGCCGTGACGAGCAAGGACATCGCGCGCAAGCTCGGGATCAGCCAGTCGACCGTGTCGCGCGCGCTCCGCGGCGATCCTCGCGTCGCCGCAGACACGGTGGCCCGCGTCCAGGCGGCCGCACGGCAGATGAACTACACCCCGAACCTCGCCGCCCGGAGCCTCATCACCCGCCGGACCGGCACGGTCGGAGTGGTGGTCGGCGACATCACGAATCCGTTCTACCCGGAGCTCCTCGACATCCTGCACAACGAGCTGGCGCTCGCCGGCTACCGAACCATCCTCTTCAACGAGCAGACGGACGCGAGCGTCGAGCAGCACGTGGGCGAGCTCGTGAACGGGGCTGCCGTCGATGGGCTCGTCTACGTCTCGGCGACGCTCGACACGCCGCTACCCGGTCACGGTGCGCGCGACCTCCCCGTCGTCCTCGTGAACCGCTACATCGAATCCGCGCCCGTGGACACCGTGGTCTCCGACAACTACCGCGGAGGCAGGCTCGTAGCCAACGCGATGGTGAAGCTCGGACACCGCCGGATCGCGCTGATCACCGGGCCCGAGAACACGACGACGAGCCGCGACCGCGAGCGTGGCTTCCGGGAGCAACTGCACGCGAGCGGCGTCGGGCTCGACGAGGCACTACGCCGGGTCGGACAGTTCAGTCACCACAGCGGCTACCAGTGGTGCCTCGACCTGCTCGCAGGTGAACCGCGCCCCACGGCCGTCTTCGCGGCGAACGACGTGATCGCGTTCGGAGCTCTCGACGCTGCGCGTCGGGTAGGGGTTCGCGTCCCCGCCGAGCTCTCGATCGTCGGCTTCGACGACATCGACATGGCGGGTTGGGAGGGCTTCAACCTGACGACCGTCCGCCAGCCGCTCGCGGAGATGGGCCGCGCCGCCTCGAAGCTCCTGCTGGAGAGGATCGAGTCGGACAACGGGCTCCCGCCGCGTCGACGGATCTTCCCGGTTGGCATCGTCCACCGCGACACGCTCGGGGCCGTACACGGGACGTGAGACGTACCTGCCGGAACGGGCCCCGATTGACACGCTTTGGCACAGGTTGTATTTTCGCCCAATCGTATGACTACGTATGCATTGTCGTCGGTGCCTAACTAGTTTGTCCCCGCCCTGTCCAACCTCGTGCCAGGCGGCAACGCACCACCACTTCTGCAGCGTTCATCAATCGTCTCGAACCGAAAGGACGTAACAGCATGACGCGCAAGACAACGCGTTGGGTTTCGCTCGCGGCGCTCGTCATTACCGCAGCCGTCTTCACCACCGGGGCAATGGGCTCGAGCAAGGCGGGCCCGCTTTCCGGTAAGAAGGTCGGGGTCATCATCTGCACCAACCAGAATCCGTTCTGCGCGGCCTGGGCCGACTCGGTCAAGAGCGGCCTCGAGAAGCAGGGGGCGAGCGTCACTGTTCTCACCTCCGTGTTCGATCCTGCGGTCGACGCGCAGAACATGAACCGCCTCATCGCGGACAAGCCCGACCTGATCGTCTCGGTGCCGTCGAGCGCATCCGCGATCGTGCCGTCCTACATCCGGGCAAAGGCGGCCGGCATCCCTGTCCTCGGCGCGATCGGACGCCAGTCGCCGGCAGGCGCGAAGCTGGTCACGGCGGAAGCCCGCACCGACGATCCGGCACTCGGTAAGTACGCGGCGATGAACCTCGTCGAGGGCATGAAGAAGGCAGGCTTCACGAAGGGCAATGTGATCGCGTTGACGGGCACCGCCAGCCAGAACAACGTGACCGACCGCATGGCGACGTTCACCGCGTACATGAAGAGGTTCCCGCAGTTCAAGGTCGTTGCGGTCGAGGACGCGAACTGGGATCAGGCGACATCGGCCAAGGACACGCAGGAGCTGCTCTCGAAGTACGCCTCCCAGGGCGGCATCCAGGGCGCCTACGGCATGGCCGACAACATGGCGGTCGGGATCATCCAGGGCGCCAAGCAGGCCGGCGTGCCGATCGGCGTGGCCAAGAAGGGCCTGATCATCTCGGGCAGCAACTGCCTGGCGGTCGGCATGACGGCGATCAAGGCCGGCGAGGAGTACGGCACGGGGACCCAGGCACCGCAGGTCGAGGCGGCCCTCGCGGTCAAGCTCGCAGCTCAGATCCTTC
This sequence comes from uncultured Actinomycetota bacterium, assembly GCA_963723405.1. GTDB lineage: Bacteria > Actinomycetota > Thermoleophilia > Gaiellales > Gaiellaceae > PALSA-600. Next base: position 372,034 of record CAVRQF010000001.1, read on the forward strand.
AGGGCAAGACGCCGAGCCCGAAGGTGCAGTACGTCCAGGAGCAGCGCATCACTTCGGCGAACGTAGCCCAGCTCTCGAAGATCTGCACCTTCTAACGAGACCGGCTCCGATTCGATGAGCGGCGAACGGGATCCGGCGGAGAGATCGCCCGGATCCCGTTCTCCCTCTGACGATCGGACGGGCCCGTCGGTCCTCCTGGAGGTCGTCGACCTCTCCAAGTCGTTCGGTCCGGTGAAGGCGGTCCGCGGCCTTTCGCTCGAGGTCCGGGTCGGTGAGGTGCACGCGATCTGCGGGCATAACGGGGCCGGCAAGAGCACCCTCGTGAAGGCACTCGTCGGCCTCGTCAGGCCCGACGAGGGGGTGATCCGCCTCGACGGCCAGGAGCTCACGCTCCGGAATCCGCATGACGCCCAGACCCACGGGATCGCGCTCGTGAACCAGGAGCTGAGCCTCGTGCCCGAGCTCAGCGTCGAGGACAACATCTTCCTCGGGGGTCTCGACGTGCCCCTCCTCTACCGGAGGCGGCGCCTCTCCGAGCATGCCCGGAGCGTCCTCGACCAGCTCGGGCTCCGCCATGTACGCCTCGGGACACCGGTCGAGGCCCTCTCGATCGGAGAGCGTCAGCTCGTGGAGATCGCCCGCCTGCTCGTCCGCGACGCCCGCCTGCTCATCCTCGACGAGCCGACGGCGACCCTGAGCAAGCCGGAGATCGAGCGGGTGTTCAAGGCGACTCGCGACCTCGTCGCCCAGGGTCGCAGCGTGATCTACGTGTCGCACCGGCTCGACGAGGTCTTCGAGCTGTGCGATCGCGTGACGGTGTTGCGGGACGGGATACGGGTCGGGACGCACGAGATCGGGGAGATCGACCGCCGCGAGCTGATCGGCCACATGCTCGGTGAGATGGAGGGAGCGAAGACGCAGGTCGAGCACGAGCACGCGCTGCCCGGAACGGGCGCAGAAGTGGTCAGGATCGATCGGCTGCACGTTGCCGGCAGCGTCGAGGAGGTGTCGTTGACGCTCGAGAGCGGGATCATCACGGGCCTCGCCGGGCAGGTGGGGTCAGGCACGAGCACGGTCCTCCGCGCGCTCGGCGGGCTCGTGCCGAATGCCTCCGGTGCGATCGAGGTCAACGGCAAGCGAGTGCTGCTGAACACGCCGCGGCGCGCTGCCGAGGCGGGCGTCCTCTACATCCCCAACGACCGGCAGCGGGAGGGGCTCTTCCTCGGGCAGCCGGTGGAACGCAACCTGACGGTCACGCGGCTCCGGCGGCTGAGCCGGCTCGGAGTCCTCCTGCGGCGCCGGATCCAGCGCAGCTCCCGCGAGCTCGCGACCATGGTCGCCGTCCCTCTCGACCGGCTCGGCTCGCCGGCCGCCAGCCTCAGCGGCGGCAATCAGCAGAAGGTCCTGCTCGGCCGGGCGCTGCAGCTCGACGGAACGGCCTTGCTTGCGCTCGACGAGCCGACCCGCGGCGTCGACGTCGGGGGGCGCGCCGAGATCCACAATCTCGTCCGCGAGACGGCCCGCAAGGGCACGGCGGTGATCTTCTCCTCGACGGAGCTCGACGAGATCCTCGACCTCGCGGACGTCGTCGTGACCATCTTCGCCGGTCGCGTCGTGTCGGTCGTCCCGCGGGCACAGGCATCGGCCTCGACGATCCTCGCGGACATGACCATCAACCAGGGCGACCAGAGCGGAGCGTCATCGTGAGCGGCCCGATGACCTCCGGCCTGGGCCGCTTCGGCCTGGAGCGCCGGGCGGTCCGTCTCACTGACGTGGCGCTCGCAATCTGGATCGGGGTGCTGGTCGCCCTGACGGTCTACGGCGCCGCAACGACGACCGGGTTCCTCACCTGGAGCAACTTCAAGGCCATCCTGACCTCGGCGTCGTTCGTCGGAATCATTGCCGTCGGGCTGACGGTCATCATCCTGAGCGGCAATCTCTTCTCCCTCGCGCTCGGCCAGACCGCCGCGATCTCCGCGATGGTCTTCCTCTACGCACTCCGAATCGATCTCGGCGCGGCGATCGCCTTGACGCTGCTCCTCGGCCTCGCGATCGGCGCGGTTCAGGGCTTCGCCGTCGGCGCCTGGGGAGCGAACCCGATCATCATCACGATCGGCGCCGCCGGCCTCATGGAGGGAATGGCGGTGTGGCTCTCGAACGGGCAGAGCATCGTCCCACCCGTCGGAGCCACGAGCTGGGAGCGCCTCGCGAACCCGGTCCTGGGCTTGCCTGCCCCGGTCTACTTCTTCCTCGTCGTCACGGTCGTTCTGGCGATCGTGATGAGACGAACGCGGTTCGGACGCCAGATCTACCTCCTCGGCGAGAACCGCGTCGCCGCGCGGGCAGCAGCCCTGCCGATCACGCTGCTGACGGTCGGTGCGTTCGGTATCGCATCGCTGTACACCGCCGGCTCGGGGATCCTGATCGGCGCGTCGAGCGCCAACGCGTCCCTTCTCCTCACCGGGAGCTACACGTACGACGCGATCGCCGCAGCTCTCGTCGGCGGAAATGCCGTGACTGGAGGGCGGGGGTCGATCGCGCGGACGGCCCTGGGCGCGATCTTCATCGCGACGATCTCCGACATGCTCCTGCTGCGCGGTTACTCGACGGGCGTGCAGATCCTCGTCCGCGGCATCATCGTCGTCGTCGTCGTCGTGCTCACCAACCTGAGGCAGCGCGGCCGGTGAGCACGATCGAGTCGAGGCGTCGCCGCCCCCGTGCCGCCGAGGTCGCGCCCTACGCGATCCTCGCCGGCATGGTCCTCGCGCTGGCGCTGGTGCCGCTCCTCACGCGGTATACCGTGCGCACCGCCAACGTCTACGACATCTTCCAGAACTTCGCCTCATACGGCCTCGTTGCGCTCGCGCTCGGGATCACGATGATCGCGGGCGAGTTCGACCTCTCCGTCTCTTCCGTCTATCTGTTCGGCGGCATGGTTGCGGTGCTGACGGGCGGCGGCTCGCCACTGGTCGGCATCATTGCCGCGCTCGGCGCGGCGAGCATCGTCGGCCTGGCCCAGGGCAGCCTGATCGCGAGATTCCGCCTGAACTCCATGCCCGTGACCCTCGGCGGCTATCTGGTCGTCCTCGGGATCACCTACATCCTCGGTCACTCGAAGAGCGTGGTCTACGACAACTACACCGTCGGTCTCAGGCTCGACAAGCCGGTCCTGCAGATCTTCTCGATCAGGAGCCTCATCTCGCTCGGGATCTTCGTTGTCGCCGCGATCGTGCTCCGGTATCTGCGGGTCGGCAGGGACATCCGTGCGCTCGGCGGCGACCGGCGAGCGGCACGCGTGGCCGGAGTCCCGGTCGATCGGCTGCTGGTCGGCGTGTTCATCGTCGCGGCGCTCGGCGCGGCCCTGCCCGGCGCGTTGCTCAGCTACAGCCTCGCCACCGCAAGCCCGACCAACATCGGCTTCGACGTGCTGACGTTCTCGGCGACAGCCGCGCTCATCGGCGGCGTGAGCCTGTCGGGTGGCAAGGGCGGCGCCGTCGGGATCGCGGCAGGCGTCCTGTCTCTGAGCGTGCTCGAAGAGATCCTCTCCATCCTCGGCTCTCCCGATTACGTCTCGAGCCTGATCACCGGCGGCCTCCTCATCCTCTTCACGATCGTCTGGGCGCCCGACCTCTCGCAGTGGTTCCGCACGGCGCGCCTTCCCGCCACCATCGAGGAGCGCCGGTGATGGACGTCATGCGAGCTCTCGCGCGGCCTCGAGCACGGGCGCAACGGGGGGAAGCTGGCCGATGGAATCCGCAACGAACCCGTAGCGCAGCACCCCGCTGCGATCGATCAGGAACGCGCCGCGCGTGTTGAGCGGGCGGAACGTCTCGAGCCCTTCCTCCATCAGCACCCCGAGCGTCCGCGCGGCCTGCCACTCCCAGTCCGAGAGAAACTCGTAACGCTGGCCGAGCTGCTCGCGCCAGACGGCAAGGACCTGCGGAGAGTCGCGGCTGACCGCGAACAGACGAACGCCGAGCGCCTCGAACTCGTCGAGCCGCGCGCCGAAGCCGCAGACCTGCGCCTCGCACCCACTGCCGGCCGCGACACTCCCGGTGAACGCGAACGGAAAGAAATGAATGACGAGCGGTCCCTCGGCCAGCAGCTCGTCTGACGTCACGACGTCTCCCACGCCGCGTACGAGCCGGAACGGCTCGACTTTGTCACCGATCTTCGCCAACTTAACCCCACTCCTCTCTTCGTATGAGCATCTGCACTCTCTCGAACGGCCGTGGCTCGCATCCGATTCCTTACGATCGAGCACATGACGAGGCAGCGCCCGGCCGGGTCGATTCGTTTCGACGCCACCCTGTACGCGGTCGACGGCCGGGCTCTCCTGCGCTTGCCCGAGCCGGCGAGCCGGGAACTGCCGTCGCGCGGGCAGGTGGCAGTACAGGGAACGCTCAACGGTCACGGCTTCCGGACGGTCTTGGAGCCAGACGGCGAGTTCGGCCACTGGATGACCATCGACCGTGAGCTGCAACAGGCCGCGGCTCTGAGCGCGAGCGACACCGCGACCCTCGAGCTCGAGCCACTCGAAGACTGGCCGGAGCCGACCGTGCCCGAGGATCTCGAGGCAGCCCTGGCAGCTGCGCCGCTGGAGGTCCAGGCCCTCTGGGATGAGATCACGCCGATGGCGCGCTGGGAATGGGTTCGCTGGGTCAATGCGACGAGGAACCCTGAGACGCGCAAACGGCGAGTCGAAGTGAGCATCTCGAAGCTGGGGAGCGGCAAGCGACGGCCCTGCTGTTTCAACCTCGCGGCATGTACCGACCCGAACCTGTCACGAAACGGCAAGCTGATCGACCCCGGCTGACTTCTGTGTTCGACGAGCCGCCGGGCCTAGGGAGGTCTGGCGCAGTGCCTCTCGACCGCGGCGAGCAGCTCGATGAGGTCGACCGGCTTCGCGAGATAGCCGTCGAAGCCGGCCTCCAGGAACCGCTCCCGGTCGCCGTGCATCGCCTGGGCCGTCAGCGCGACCACGGGAATCGAGGCAGTGCGCTCGTCGGCGCGCAGGCGAGCCAGCGCTTCGACGCCGTCGATCCCGGGGAGCTGGATGTCCATCAGCACGATCGCCGGGGTCTGCAGACCGCGCCAGCGCCACCGCGTCCTCGCCGGTGCACGCCTCGACGGTGGTGTAACCGGTCGCCTGGAGGAGGTCGCGGAAGAGCTTCATGCTCCTCTCGTTGTCCTCGACGACGAGGACGCACTCACCCGCCATCCGAGGCTTCTCCGTCCGGCAGCGTGAACACGAACCGGCTCCCGTGCCCGGGCTCGCTCTCGACCCAGATCCGGCCGCCGTGCAGCTCGACGAGGCGCTTCGAGAGCGCGAGCCCGAGCCCCGTGCCCTCCCGCTGCTGCACGCCGGCGTCGGTCTGCTGGAACTCCTCGAAGATCCGGTCCTGGTCGGCGAGCGCGATCCCGGGCCCCGTGTCGGTCACCGATACCCGCACCTCCCTGTCGACCCTCGCGGCCGCGATCGCGACCTCGCCGCCCGGCGGCGTGAACTTGACCGCGTTCGAGAGGAGGTTGAAGACGATCTGGCGAACGCGGCGCTCGTCCCCGCGGACGATGTCGACGCCCGGGGCGAGCCCGAGCGAGAGCTGCACGTTGTTCTCGGTCGCCCGCTCGCGCACCATCACGACACCGCGGTCGAGCGCCTCGCGCAGCGAGAACGGCGCGACCTCGAGCTGAACCTGTCCCGCCTCGACCTTCGAGAGGTCGAGCACGTCGTTGATCAGGGACAGGAGATGGTTCCCGGACGCCAGGATGTCCTCCAGGTACTCGTCCTGCTTCGCGTTGACCGGGCCGAGCAGCTGCTGGCGCAGCAGCTGCGAGAACCCGATGATCGCGTTCAGCGGCGTGCGCAGCTCGTGCGACATGTTCGCGAGGAACTCGCTCTTGTGCCGGCTCGCCGTCTCGAGCTCGCCGTAGACGCGCCGCAGCTCGTCGTTCATGCGGTTCACGTGCGCGGCGAGCGAGCCGAGCTCGTCACGGTTCGGGACGTCGACCCGTCCCGAGAAATCTCCCTCGGCGATCTCGGAGAGCCGCGCCTCGGTGCTCTGGATCGGCCCGACGAGCGACCACGAGAGGATCAACCCGAGCCCGACCGCGAGCAGGACGCTGATCGCGCCGACTGCGACGAAGAGATTGCGCGACGACGTATAGGCGCTGCGATTCGCGGCGATCAGGGCGGCCGTCTCGTTGCTCGTCCGCTCGGCGAGATCGTTCGTCGCGAGGAAGAGGTCCTCGTCGGCCGTAACTGCGGCGGCGAGCGGCGGCCTCGACCGCCGACTCGTGTTGCCGGCGTTGTCGAGCGCCTGCACCGTGGTCATCGCGCCGTCGAACCGGTGGTAGTCGCGCCTGATCCGCTGCGAGCATCCGCTCGTCGCCCGGCGGCGGCACGAAGCTGTAGGTCGCCTCGCTCGTCGACGGCCCGAGCTCCGACAGGCCGAACCGGATCTCCCCGTCGACGAGCGCCCAGCGCCGCCCTCCGAACGAGCTCTTCGCACCGGTGACGGTCGCCGGGCCGGGATCGCCGCCGTTACGAAACCCGAGCAGCTGCCGCAGCATGCTCGCCTGCGTCTGCAGCTCGTTGTAGGTCGAGGATCGAGCCTGCAGCGTTCCGAGCCCTTCTACCCGGGCGTTCGCCTGCGCGAGGAACCGCAGTCCGAGCACGCCGACGAGCACGAGCAGCGCCGCGATCCCGAGGAAGGCGACGAGCAGCTTCGTGCGCACGTTCGCCGGCGCCACGGCAACGGCGCGCACGAGCCGGTTGTCCGAGCCGACGAACGCCGCCCACCGCCGGCTCGGGGACGGCCGCCTGAGCGCCCCGGGCTGGGCCATCAGCTCACGCCTTGGCGGTAAGCGACGTCGGCGCCGCCGATGAGTCGATGATCAGCCACTTGCCGTTGATCTTCTGCACCTGGTGGTCGACGCCGACCGCCGCCATCAGCTGGTTCGTCTTGATGTCGATGTAGTCGCACTCGAAATAGAGCGTTCCCTTGTCGCCGTTCACGGTCGTCTTGATCCGGAACGACGGCGTGTCGGCCTGCCAGTGGTTCTGGGGGAAGAACGCCTTGTTCTTCGTGGCGAAGAACTTCCTGATCTGGCCGCGGCCGGTGTAGGTCTCCGTGCCCAGGTTGAAGACGGCGCCCGGCGCGAACAGCGTCATCATCAGGTTCACGTCGTGCGTCGTCGCGGCCTTGTGGAAGGTCTTCTCGATCTGCTCTATCTGGTAGAGCGTGGCCTGCTTCTGCGTCTGCAGCTCAGCCGCGGAGGGCTTGCCCGACCCGCCGCAGCCGGCCAGTGCCGCGACGGTCACTCCGACTGCCAGTGCACATCCGATGAACAGCGTGCGCCTCACGTCGCTTCTCCTCTCAGCTCGACGATCGAAGGCCGATCGTGTCACGGAGGCCGCGCCGCGTCCAGAGTGCCTGCACCCTGTTTCGAGGCGAGGACTGCCTCGCCTCGGTCGCGCGAGAGGTGCCGCCGCACCTGCTCGGGGAACGCCTGAACGTCGATCGGCTTCTCGATGTAGGCCGCGAACCCCGCCCTGCGGCACCAGTCCTCGGCATCGGCGGCCGGTTCCGCGCTCAGCGCCACCACCGGGATCTGCGCCGTGCGCTCGCCGTCCGCAAGCCGCCGCGCCGCCTCGGCACCGTCGAGGTCGGGGAGCCGGAGATCCATCAGCACGAGGTCCGGCCGATGCTCGGCCGCAAGCGCGAGCGCTTCGGCCGCGGTCCCGGCGGAAAGCGTTCGCAGCCCGGCAGCCTCGAGCACGACGCGGGCGAGCTTCACGTTCCGCGCGTCGTCGTCGACGATCAGCACGAGCTCGTCCATTGCGTCATCCTAGGAGGCTCGTGCCGATACGGGTTGTGCTCGCAGACGACCACTACCTCACCCGAGAGGGAGTACGCAGCCTGCTCGAGAGCGATCCGGAGATCGAGATCGCCGCAGTCTGCGGCGATCTCGACTCCCTGCTCGCCGCCGTCGGCGAGACGCGCCCCGACGTCCTCGTGACCGACATCCGGATGCCGCCGCTCGGGGTCGACGAGGGCATCCAGGCGGCGACCCGCCTGCGCGAGACCCATCCGGAGGTCGGGGTCGTCGTCCTCAGCCAGTACGCGGAGCCCGGCTACGCGCTCGCGCTGCTCGAGGCCGGCACGGCGGGACGTGGGTACCTCCTCAAGGAGCGGGTCGCCGACCTGGATCAGCTCGTCAACGCGATCCGGGCAGTCGCAGAAGGCGGGTCGGTCATCGACCCGAAGGTCGTGGAGAGCCTCGTCGCCGAGAACACGCGTGTCGCGGCGTCGCCGATCCACGGGCTGACGGCACGCGAGCGAGACGTGCTGCGAGAGATGGCCGAGGGGAAGAACAACGCCGCGATCGCACAGACGCTCTTCCTCACCGAGCGATCGGTCGAGAACGTGATCCACTCGGTCTTCCAGAAGCTCGGGATCGGGTTCGAGCCCTCGGTCCACAAGCGCGTGAAGGCGGTGATCCTCTATCTCTCCGAGGGCGGCTAGAAGACGGGAACGGTCGCGGTCAGCCGCGCTGCCTCGAGCACGACGATGCCCCCGAGCGCCTCGATCCGGTCGCGCGCCACCGCGAGTGCGTCGGGGCCGAAGCCGGAGGTGTCGCAGTCGACGGCGACCTGCAGCTCTCCCCCCTCCTCCCGGAGCTCGATCGCCTCGCTTCCACCGGAGACCGGCGCGGCCCGGCAGAGGAAGAAGACCGCCCGCTCGATCTCGGCCGGGTAGCGGCCGAGCCCCTCCGCCTCGATCGTCGCCGTGAAGGCGGCTCCGCGGAGGGCATCGGGAAGGCCCCGCGCCTCGAGCACCGACGGGTAGACGTCGTTCGCGAGGCTTCGCACCCGGTCGAGCGCCTCCCGCACGTCGTCCTCGATCTCGCCGAGGAGCGCCATCGCCGCCGGAAGGTCGCTCGCCGCAAGCCGGCGCGCCAGCTGCAGGCGGACCGAGACGGCGATCAGGTCCTGCTGCACGCCGTCATGGAGCGCACGCTCGATTCTGCGCGACTCCTCGTCTCCCGCGGCGATGAGCCGCGCCCGCACGGCGGGCAGGTCGGCGGACGAGGTCAATGCCTCAGCGTAGGCGAAATCCCTCGGGCGCATCGGGAGGGAAGCCTCCTGCGAAGCCGGGTGGTGGCCTCCTGGCCGGATGCTGCTGCCCGGGCAACGATCGGCGGGGAGGGAATCGCAAACGTCGACAGATCGGAGGAACCGCAATGAGACGCCTGATCATCGTTCTCCTGGCAGGGGTCGCGGCGACCTGGACAGCGGTCGCGCTCGCCACCCCCAGCCAGGGGCAGACCTCGACCATCCTCTCCGTCGGTGCGCTACAGGCCGATCTCGCCTTCAACACGGGGCTCACGGCCCAGGCGACCGGCGCGACCTGGGGCGACAAGCAGTACTCCGCCGACCAGCTGCCCGAGTTCCTGATGCGCCTGCGCGCGGCCGGTGTCACCAACCTCGGCCTCTGGATGAACCTGCATCCACTGGTGTCGGCGAAGTTCGGGATGGTGCCGATCGGGCTCCTTCAGCAGCCCGAGGTCGTCAACCAGCAGGCGACGTTCGCGCCCGGAGCGGCGTCGGGGTGGCACAGCCATCCCGGCTACCTGACCTCGACGGTCGTCTCGGGCCAGGTCATCCGCTACGGCACCGACTGCTCGTCGCAGACGTTCACCGCCGGACAGTCCTTCTACGAGACCGGCGCCAGCACCTTCATCGTCAAGAACCCGAGCACGACCGATCCGGCGGTCGTGAACGTGACCTTCGTCGTACCCGGAGGCACGCCGACGACGGCGCTCAGACTCGACAAGGCGCAGCCCACCAGTTGCACGCAGTGAGGCAGCAGTTCTCGAACGGGCGCCGCGGTGGAGGGGAGATCGCTTCTCCCCTCCACGCGCGTGTGCGCGGCGACCGCTCGCGACCACCCTGGCTCTCGCGCTGCTGGCTGCGCTGACGACCGCTGCACCATCCCGGGCAGACGGCGACCCGGCCAGCGACTACCTGCTGGTGCAGAACGTCTTCGTCCCCTATCAGTCGCCTTCGACGGACGTCACCGCCGCGCTGGAGCACGCCGCGGACACGGTCTACCTCCACGGCGAGCGGGTGAAGGTCGCGGTGATCTACGACACCGCCGACCTCGGGTCGATCCCGTCGCTCTACGGGAATCCTTCCGACTACGCGCGCTTTCTCGGCACCGAGTTGGGCCTCTGGTACGTCGGGCCACTCCTCGTCGTGATGCCCGCCGGCTTCGGCATCTACGACGGTGGCCGCTCGACCGGGCCGGAGTCGCACGTGCTGGAGTCGATCCCCATCGCGGCGGGAAGCCCCGACGACCTCACCCGCACGGCGACCACGGCCGTCAGCGACCTCCTCGGTGCCGGGGCGCTGGCGTCCCCGGACATCACGGCGCCCCTGGTGACCACCCACCCCGCCTCCGCCCGGCGAGGCAGGCAGGCGACGCTGCATTTCGACGTCTTCGACGACAGCGGCCGCAGCAACGCAACGGTACGCGTCTACGAGAAGAGCTCGCTCCTGGCGACGCTCGTCGTACCGTCGGCGCTCGTGGTTGGCACCCGCAACGTCGCGGTCCACTGGCTGGTGCCGGCCGAGCTTCGCAGCCGCCAGCTGCATTTCTGCGTCGTCGCCTCGGATCCCGCCGGGAACCGAAGCAAGCCCGCTTGCGCCCCGTTCCTCGACGTCCGCTAACCGTCACTCCAGCCCGAGCGTCTTCCGTTGTCGGCGGCACCGAGGACGAGCTCGCGATATGCGGCAGCCTCGTGTGGCGCTTTTGCGTCGAGCTCCCGCTCGTCGACTGCCCGGCGACGTACATCGCGAGTGCGTTCGACTCGCTGGTCGTGTGGGTGAAATCGCGCTCGCTCACCGAGACGAACATCCCGGCGCCGATCACACGTTGCTCGAGCGCTGTCCACTCGTCCTCGGTGAAGCCGGCCTTGATCGCCATGGAGTCTCCTCCTGCCACACGCGGTGGGCAGAAGGTTCGCAGAGTCTGTGGCTCGCGTCCAGCGGTGGGAGACGCCGGCTGGGAGCAGCTTCGTCAGACGCGGCCCATGGGAGACAGCGGCGCGCCGTCGCTGCGTTCGGTACCGTCGCCCGTATGCGTGACCCGGTGGAGCTGATCGAGTTCCTCGCCGAGCCGAGCCTGAGCGAGGGGACGGTTCTCATCGAGGCGCTCGACGGGTTCGTCGATGCCGGGCACGCGGTGAAGCTCGTTCGGGAGCACTTCCTGGCGTCGTTCGAGTCCGAGGTCGTCGTCCGGTTCGAGGTCGACGAGTTGCTCGACCACCGCTCGAGGCGGCCCGTGCTGCTGTTCGACAGCGACCGCTGGGCGAGCTACGAGGCCCCGGCGCTCGACGTGCGCCTCCTCCGCGATGCCAACGGCAGCGCGTTCCTGCTGCTCGCGGGGCCCGAGCCAGACGTGCAGTGGGAGCGATTCATCGCCGCCGTGCTCATCGTCGTCGATCGCCTCGACGTCCGCTTGAGCGTTGGGCTGCACAGTGTCCCGTGGGAAGCCCCTCATACCCGCCCGATCGCGATCACCTCGCACGGGCGCCCGGCCGAGCTGCTCGAGCCGCCGCCGTTCGGAGCGACCAAGGTGCTCGTCCCCGCAACCGTCGGCCACCTGCTCGAGTATCGCCTCGGGAACGCAGATCGGGCCGCGATCGGCTTCGCCGCTCATACCCCGTACTACCTCTCCCAGCTCGAATACCCCGCCGCCGCGCTGACGCTGCTCGAGTCCGTCGAGCGGGCTACCGGGCTCTCGCTGGCGCTCGATCCGCTCCGGGAGCGCGCGCTCGAGATCCAAGCGGCGATCGATTCCCAGACGGCCGGCGACGAGCGGTTGCAGTCGATCGTGCGTGACCTCGAAGAACGCGACCAGCCCGCGAGCGGGTACGGGCTCACCCAGGAGGGGCACGAGCTTCCCACTCCTGACGAGCTCGGCGCCGAGTTCCAGCGGTTTCTGGCCGAACAGCCCCGGCCGCCCGCGGGCGACGATCCGCCGGCCTAGTCAGCCGCCCCCGTTCGAGCGATTCGACGAGCTCGGTCAGCCGACAAGGGATATCGGCGTCCTCGTTCAGGTAGTAGCTGGCGCAGATTCGGTGGTATCCGTCCGCCACGATCAGAGGGACATCCGCCGTCGCTCGTCCGCGCACGAGCAGGACCGGCGAGAGCGCCTCGCCCTTCGCGACCCGCTTCAGGTCCTTCGCGACCTCGGAGTCATTCGACGGCAGGAGCTGAAGCCGGCTCGCGCGCAACAGGTCCTTGGCCTTGCGCTCCACCGTGCTCGCAACGCGCAACTGCTCGACAAGCGCCGCCGACAGCGCCTCTGGAAAGAGCAGACTCAGATACTCGCCTGCTGCAGGGAAGTCGTGCTCATCCGGATCCTTCTTCCAGTACTCCGTCCGCTCACGGCTCTTTGCCATCTGCATCCGTCAGGCTAACCTCAGTCCCCGATCCCGCGGGGGGACGGTCGACCACGCCTCGGCTTGAATGAATAGCTGCGCGTTCTTTCGCGGGAATCGGGGTACCCAGATGAGACGAACGTCCGCAACGGAGGGAGCATGGCATGGCAGGAGACACGCAGCGTGGGTTCGCGGGTATCGGTTTGGGCGGCTTGCTCGTCATCATCGGGATCGTCCTGGCGTTCGTCTGGAGCCTTTGGATCGGCGTAATCGTCGCGCTCATCGGCCTGGTCGCCTTCGGCGGCTTTGCTCGGGGTAAGTGGTACTGATCGAAGCCTCGCATCGCAGCAGTGGCGGCCGACGGGGATCCTCACCTGCTCGGAGGAGTCGACCGGGCTTCACGACGAAGACCGAGCGGCCCCTCGATCGGTTCGACCGTCACCCTCAGGTCGTACAGCCGCACCTCCGCCGCGGCATGCGCCATAGTTGCGGATCGTGGTCGACCGTCCTGCCGAGGTGCTCGTGGTCGGGGCCGGGATCGTCGGGCTCGCAATCGCGCGCGAGCTCGGGCAGGCGGGGGTCGCGGTCGCCGTGCTCGAGCGGGAGGGGATCGGCGCCGGCGCGTCGGGTGTCCAGCCCGGAGGCATCCGGCGGCAGTGGGGCACGGCAGTCAACTGCCGGCTGGCGACCGAGTCGTTCGCGTTCTGGCACGTCGCCGAGGAGCGCCTCGGCGCGCGCGTCCCGTTCGGCCTCCGAGAGTGCGGCTACCTCTTCACCGCACACTCGCAGGCCGTGCTCGACCGGCTCACTGCGAGCGTGCAGCTCCAGCAGGAGGAGGGCGTGCCCTCGCTCATCGTGTCGGCGGCGGAGGCGGCCGAGCTCGTCCCGGGCCTCGACCCTTCGAGCCTCACAGGCGCCGCGTGGTGTGCGACCGACGGCTACTTCGAGCGGCCGCAAGCGGTGGTCGAGGCCTTCGCAGACGGCGTTGGGGTCGTGGCGGCCGAGGTCGTCCGGCTCGAGCCGGACGGCGAAGGGTGGGCCGCCGTCCTTCAGGACGGAGAACGGCGCCGCGCGGACGCGGTCGTCGTGGCGGCCGGCGTCGCAACCCCCGGGCTGCTCGCGCCGCTCGGAATCGAGCTGCCGATCGAGCCGGAGGAGCGCTTCCTCTTCCTCTCCGCGCCGATCCGCGAGCGGCTGCTCGAGCCACTGGTGGTCTCGGCGGAGCTCCGCTTCGCCGCAAAGCAGCTCGGCAACGGCCGGGTGCTGACGAGCGACCTCGGCGCGGCCGGGGATCCCGAGACGGGGTTGCCGGCGTGGCAGGCGAACGTGCGAGCCGGGATCCGCACCCTCGTGCCCGCGCTCGAGTATGTCGACCTCGGCATCGTCGTCCCGGGGATCTACGACGCCACGCCCGATCGGCAGGCGATCCTCGGGCCGCTTCCGGGCCTCGACGGGCTCCACGTCGCTGCCGGCTTCAGCGGCCACGGGTTCATGCTCGCACCGGCGGTTTCGCGCATCGTGGCCGGCGCGGTGCTCGGCGAGCCGCCCGACCCCGCGCTCGCGATCCTCGACGCGGCCCGATTCGCCGAGGGGCGCCTCGTCCCCGAGCCGGCGATCGTCTGATGTTCCTCCAGCTCCTCGCGAACGGGCTCGTCACCGGCTCGGTGATCGCGATCGCGGCCGTCGGAGTCTCGGTCGTCTACGGCATCCTGCGCATCGTCAACTTCGCCTATGGGGACGTGATGGCGTTCGGCGCCTTCACGGCCTGCCTCTTCAACGTCACCTGGCGCTTGCCGCTCCTCCTCTCGGTCGTGCTCGCGATGGCCGCGACGGCGCTGCTCAGCGTGCTGATCGAGCTCGTGCTCTGGCGCCCTCTGCGACGCAGGCAGGCCGGGTTCATGAGCCTCTTCCTGGCCTCGATCGGGCTCGCGCTCGTGCTCCGTGAGGGCATCTTCCTCGGCTGGGGACCGCAGTCGCGGGCGTACCGGATCGACCCCTACAAGGTGTACGTGATCTGGTCGGTGCGGCTCTCCGGCGCACAGGGCGCAGCGATCGTCGTCGCCGTCGTCTCGATCGTGCTCGTCGCGCTGATGCTCGCTCGCACCGACCTCGGCCGGGCGATGCGGGCGATGTCGGACGACCGTACGCTCGCCCAGATCGCCGGGATGGACACCCGGCGGATCATCATGGCGACCTGGATCCTCACCGGCGCCCTCGCCGCGCTGGCCGGGGTGCTGTTCGGGCTCGTCGAGTCGTCGTTCGACCCGAACTTCGGCTTCCAGCAACTCCTCCCGATCTTCGCCGCAGTCGTCCTCGGCGGGATCGGCAGCGCCTACGGCGCCCTCGTCGGCGGCCTTGCGCTCGGGCTCGCGATGGAGCTCTCGACCTGGAGCGGCTTCGCGGGCGGCGTCGACCCGGTCTACAAGCCGGTCGTCGCCTTCTCCCTGCTGATCGTCGCTCTGCTCCTGCGCCCGCAGGGCCTCTTCGGAAGGGCTCGGACCGCGTTGAGCACCATCATCAGCGGCGACTTCTGGGCCTTCGTCGGCGTCGTGGCCGGTATCTACACCCTGTTCGCGCTCGGTCTGCAGATCCAGTTCGGCTTCACCGGGCTCCTCAACTTCGGTCAGGTCGGGTTCATGGCGATCGGCGCCTACACGATGGCGATCCTGACCGTGAAGGAGGGCATGTCGATGTGGCTCGCCGCCTTCCTCGGCGTCGTCGCAGCGGGGGTCGCCGGAATCCTCGTCGGGTTGCCGACGCTCCGCCTGCGGGCCGACTACTTCGCGATCGTCACGATCGCCTTCGGAGAGATCGTCCGCTATGTCGCCACCAACCAGGACGGACTGACGGGGGGCTCGCAGGGGACGATCGCGCTCGGCGGGGTCGACCAGGCGGCCGAGTACGACGGCGAGTGGAGGCGCTTCTCCTCCTGGCTCGGCGGCGGGCTCGGGGTCTCGAACAAGGACGTCGTGATGCTGCTCGTCGTCTGGGCGGTCGCCCTCGTCCTCCTCGCGCTGACCGCGCTCGCCGTGCGGACGCCATGGGGTCGCCTGCTCAAGTCGATCCGCGACGACGAGGACGCCGCAGCCTCGCTCGGGAAGAACCCCTTCGCCGTCAAGCTCCAGAGCCTCGCACTCGGCGCCGCCCTCGCCGGCCTCGCCGGGTGCTTCTATGCCTGGCAGTTCTCGTTCTTCAGCCCCGACGACTTCCAGCCGCTGATCACGTTCTTCGCCTGGATGATCGTGATCCTCGGCGGCACCGGCCGTGTCTGGGCCGTACCCGTCGGCTCGCTGATCTTCGGGATCCTCTTCGCGGGCACGCGCTTCTTCGGCTTCCCGCCGTTCTCGTGGCTCAGTTCGGATGACCGGGCATATGTGCGGCTGCTGCTGATCGGGCTCGTGCTGATCGGGCTGATGCTCTTCCGCCCGCAGGGCCTCCTCGGCCGGCGCGAGGAGATGGTGCTGGAGTGAGCGCGAGCATGCTCGAGGTGCGCGCGGTGAGCCGCTCGTTCGGCGGCGTCCGCGCAGTCGACGAGGCGAGCTTCGCGGTCGAGCGCGGGTCGATCACCTCGCTGATCGGCCCGAACGGCGCCGGCAAGTCGACGCTCTTCAACATCGTCGCGGGCTACCTGCGCGGCGACTCGGGCTCCGTGCTCCTCGATGGCCGGCGGATCGACCGGCTGCCGCCGTACCGTGTCGCGAGGCTCGGGCTCGCGCGGACCTTCCAGACCGCGCGGGCGCTGGGCCGGCTGACGGTGCTCGAGAACGTCATCCTCGCCGCCCCTGGCAACCCCGGCGAGCGGCTCGGAGGAACCGTGTTGCGCCGTCGCGCGAGCCGCGAGTTCGAACGGCGCGCCCGCGAGCGTGCGCTCGAGCTGCTCACGCTCGTCCGCCTCGACGGCCTCGCCGGCGATTACGCGGGCACTCTCTCGGGCGGGCAGAGCAAGCTGCTCGACTTCGCTCGGGTGCTGATGACCGGCCCCGAGCTCCTGCTCCTCGACGAGCCGATGGCTGGCGTGACGCCGGTGCTGCGCGAGCAGCTCCTCGGCCACATCCTCGACCTGCGCCGCGAGGGCGGCATCACCTTCCTCCTCGTCGAGCACGACATGGACGTCGTGATGCGCGCAAGCGACCGTGTGATCGTGCTCGCGAACGGGAGCGTGATCTGCGAGGGCACGCCCGACGAGGTGCGCCGCGACCCGCGCGTGATCGACGCCTACCTCGGCGCGCACCCCGAGGCCGTCGGCGTGAGCGAGGCGCTCCTGGAGGCGGAGGGCATCGAGGCGGGCTACGGCGCCGTGCTCGTCCTGCACGGCGTGCACGTCCGCGCGGAGCCCGGCGAGATCGTCTCGATCATCGGGCCGAACGGCGCCGGGAAATCGACGCTCCTCAAGGCGCTCTACGGCCTTGTCCGCGTCCGCTCCGGCCGGGTCTCCCTCCGCGGCGCCGACGTGACGCACCTGCGGCCCGACCTCCGCACGCGGCGCGGCCTCAACTTCGTGCCGCAGCTCGCCAACGTCTTCCCCTCGCTCACGATCGCCGAGAACCTGAAGGTGAGCGTGCTCGGCCTCCCTCGCGCGGAACGCCGCGCCGCGCTCGCGCGTACCTTCGAGCTCTTCCCGCTCCTCGCCGAGCGGCCGCGCCAGCATGCGGGCACGCTCTCGGGTGGACAGCGCAAGCTCGTCGCGCTCGCCCGTGCGCTCGCAACCGGCCCCGAGCTGCTTCTCCTCGACGAGCCATCGGCGGGCCTGTCGCCGACCGCGATGGACACGGTCTTCGAGCAGCTGCTCGAGATCAACCGGCTCGGGATCGCGATCCTGATGGTCGAGCAGAACGCTCGCCGCGCGCTCGCGATCTCGCATCGCGCGCACGTGCTCGACATGGGACGGAACGCGCACGAGGGGCCGGGCGCCGAGCTGCTCCACGACCCGAAGGTGGTCGAGCTCTACCTGGGCGGGATCTCGTCCACCAGCGCCTCGAGCTCGACCTCGACGAGCGCACCGGGCGGGATCAGCCCACCGCAGAAGTAGGTCGTGTTCGCCGGGTTGACGTCGGCGAAGACCTCACGGTGGGCGTCGGCGGCGCCGCGCCAGTCGGCGTCCGGCACGAGGATGATCCGGGTCCGCACGACATCGGCGAGGGCCGCGCCGAGCTCCTCGGCAGCCGCGACCGCGCGCTGCAGCGCAGCGAGCGTCTGGGCGCGGCAGTCTCCCGGGTGGAGCGCCGTGCCGTCCGGGCCGAGCGCCGCCGTCCCGCTGACGACGACCCACGGCCCGGCGCGCACGGCGCGGGAGTAGGCGGCGGCCTCCTGGAAGCCGCCGCCCTCCCTGACGCGCGCGCGGATCAACCGCGGAACGTCACCGTGTGCAGCGTCGAGATCTTGCCGTTGCCGTCGTTCTGCCAGATCTCGTAGACCGCCGAGCCGATGTCGCCGTTCTTGTCGAAGTCGACAGGGCTGAAGGCGCCCTCGTAGTCGATGTCCTTGCCCGCGAGGAGCGCCTTGACGCCCGTCGTGAGGTTCCGGAACGTGACCTTGATCCCGGGCGGCCCCGAGATCGGGATCAGGTTCGCCTTGAGCCTGGCGTCGGAGGCCGAGCAGCCCTTGACCGCCGCGAGGAACGCCGTCATCGAGGCGTCGAATGCCGTGCCCTCGAAGCCGGTGTAGGGCTTCGCGCCGTGCACCTGCGCCTTCCAGAGCGCGGCGAATGCCTTACCCGCGGGGCCGCCGGCCGAGCTCGCAGCCGTTCCGCGCAGCCCGTCCACCGGGCTGCCATCGCCTTGAGCATGTCGCCGTTCCGCAGTGCCTCGGTCATGAACGTCTTCTTGGGATCCCACTGTCCCGTCCGCACGAGCGACGGGGCGAACTTCTGGAACGTGTCCGGGAAGTCGATGATCACCCAGCCGGCCGGATCGCCGGAGACGAGCTGGCCCGCCTCGGTGTCGAAGTTCGCCTGGTTCGGGTTCCAGAGCACTGTCTTCCCGACCTTGCCGCCGAGCGCGACGTACTGCTTCTTCACGAGCGCCGCGAGCGCCGTGCCGAAGGCGTCGTTGCGGGCGCCGATGTTGAGCACGCCCTTCTTGAACGCCGACGCGGCTGCCGCAGCGAGCACCTTGCCCTGCAGCGAGTCGGACGGGTACAGCCGCCAGAGGAGGTTGCGATCCTTGATCGTCGAGATCTGCGGCGCGCTGGCCGTGGGGGACAGTGTCACGATGCCGTCGGGGATGGTCACCGACTGGGCCATCGGGATCGTCGCGCCAGAGGCCATCTCACCGATGATCACGTTCGCGCCCTGGGTTTTGATCAGCTTCGTCGCCCCCTCGACGGAGGCGCTCGCCTGCGTCTGCCCGTCCTCGGAGCCGACGACCTCGACCTTGGCGCCCGTCATCCCTGCGGCGGCGAGCGACTTGTTCTCGAGGTCGACCGCGAGCTTCACGGCTCGATCCATGTTCCCGCCGTACGCGGCGAGGTCGCCGGTGAAAGGCAGGACGTCGCCGATCTTGAGGTCGAATGCGCACGACGCCGGGCTCACGGCGGCGCGCGTCACTCCCGCGTTCGCGGTCAGGGCCGCCGCGGCAAGCGCGCCGACCCCGACAAGGGCGGCGGCAATCGAAATCCACGAGCGTCTCACTTGGGTCCACCTCCGATTGGTGCTGCTTTGACGGAACGGCGTAACAGTGAACCATTCCCCATCCCGATGCAACCGACCTCGGCTCGGATCAGCCGACTCTCAGTCCAGAAGGAACGTGAGCCGCTGCGCGTGCTCGCCGCTCGACGTGGCGTCGACCTCACCAGAAAGCCCCGCGTATCGCCCCGTGCCGCCCGTGACCGTCAACGACCAGGCGCGTGCGCCGAAGTCGAGCGTTCCGTCGGCGTCGAGCGTTCCCCCGTCGAGCTCGAACGTGACGTCGCAGAAGGCGTTCTTCGAGAACGAGTACTGGCAGGTGTAGACACCGGACCCCGCGTCGGTGTCGAGCTTCGAGCTCGAGAAGATCCCGAACTTGAACAGAGCCTCGTCCCCGGGGAAGGGGCCGCTGCCGCTCTCATCGAGTGCCGCGGCCTTCCGGTCGTTGATTCCGAAGGGGTTGTTGACCGCCCCGCGGGCCTCGTCGTCGTCGTTGTTGACGAACGTCTCATTGGTCACGTTGGAGTATCGCGTGAGTTTTTCCGTGTGACCTTGCGCCACGGGGTCGAGCGTGAACGCGAGGCTCTGCGATTGGATCATCGGCGCGGCGCGAGCCACGGGCTGCGGCTGGGTCGTTTTCCCGAGCGCCGTGATGTGGACGACGCCGGTGGTGTTCCGGTAGGCGGAGGTGCCGCCCTCGACGGCGAGCAAGAACTCAGGCGCCTCGAACGCGAACCCGCCCTTTGCGAGCAGGGTGCCGTGGTCCAGCTCGAAGGACGCGTCGCAGAACGAGTCCTCGTCGAAGTCGTACTGGCAGACGAAGCTCGCCGTTCCGGCCTTCGACTTGTGGTCGGGGCTCGTATAGAGCGAGAAGGTGTACTCGGCCTCGTCGCCCGCGAACGGGCCGAACACCTTCTCGTTTGCCGGCGGCGTCGGCTCCGTGCCCGGATTGCCGAAGGGATTGTGGCCCTCTCCTCTCGCGCGATCGTCCGTGTTGTTCACGAACGCCTTCCCCGTCAGCAAGCCGTAGAGGTGGAGCGACCGTGTTGCCGGCGCAGCGTGTGCATATGCAGCCGCGCCAACGGACGCGGCGAGCCCGGCGAGGGCCACCGCGGCACAGAGTCGCACGAGGCGACTACGCAAGATGGAAGTCGAGCTTCTGAGCATGGTGCGGGCTTGGCCCCTCGCTCACCGTCCCCTTCGCCAGGCTCCTGGATCCGCCGTACGCCGCCGGTCACGGCCAGCGTGAATTTCGGCGCCGAGAAGGCAAACGAGCCTTCGGCCAGCAGCGTCTCGCCGGTCGCGAGTCGGAAGCTCGCGTCGCAGAACGCGTTCTTGTCGTAGTTGTACTGACACACGAAAACGGCTGTGCCGGCACGGCTCGTCAGGTCGGAATCGGAGTAGAGGTTGAAGGAGAAGATCGACTCGTCACCGGGAAACGGGCCGTTGGGGCTCTTCGTCTGAGATCCCGAGGTATCGCGGAAGTTGCCGAACGGATTGTTGCCCTTGCCGCGCGTACGATCGTCTTGATTGTTGACGTACTGCTCCTGCTCGGCACGCGCGTAGAGCGTAAATCCCCGGGTGTCGATGTGGCCGGAACGTGCTCGAGCTCCGACGGGAGCGGTAAGGGCCCACACGCCGAGCCCCGTAAGAAGCGCGCCAAGAACAACCGCTCTCTGCCAACCTGGAAGTGCGCCGCTCGTCTGCACTGGCCGCCTCTCCTGCGTCTGGGACCTAAGGTAGCAGCCCGGAAAATTCTCATGGAAGCGCCGGCCCGAGAGCAATGCCGAGGCCGACGGCAGCCGCCAGGAGCACCGCGGCGGCCGCCTCGAACCACGCGCTCACGTCCTCGCGCGCGGAATGGCGATCGATTCCGCTCGCAAGCTGCCGATAGATCGAATCGAGCCCCACGGCTGTCGTGGCGTCGAAGGACGTTCCGCCGGTTTCGCGGGCGAGAAGCGCCATCACCCCCGGGTCGGGAACGACTCGTATCGAGCGGCTCAGCGGCCCTTCGCCTTCGGTGATGAAGCCGTGGCGAGTGCCGAGTGAGACACCGTAGATCGGGATCCCCGCCGCCTTGGCGGCGTCGGCGCCTTCGAGGGGCGTCACGGTCCCTCGGTCCTGCGCTCCGTCCGACTCGACCACGATCGCGGCGGGCAACGGCTTGCCCGGTCGACGCTGTATACCCTCGCCGGCGAGGCTTGTCAGGAGCACCCTTACCGCCGCCGTGACCGCCGATCCGAGCGCCGTTCCGCCCTGAGGCTCGAGGAGCCGGAGGTTGCTCTCGACCCGGGGACCTGTCGGTCGTGGGCGCCGCGAGTACCTCGGCGGCGTCGCTGAAGGTCATCAGGCCGATTCTGTCGTCTTGCGGAACCGCGGCGAGGAAGTCCCGCATCGCGGTGATCGCCGCCACGAGCCGTGACGGACGGACGTCCGTCGCCTGCATCGAGCCGGAGACGTCGGCGAGCAGGAGGATCGTCGTGCTGCGGTCGGTTACCGCGTCCGGAACACGAGGCTGCGCGAACGCGCCGACGGCGGCGGCGAACGCGAGCGCGAGGAGCAGAAGCGGCACGCAGCCGCATCCAGTGTCTGCCGCGACGCGCTGTCAGCGCCAAGATGTCGAGGTTCGTGAAGCGGACGTTCCCGCGGGGTCGTCGACGAGCGAGGACGAGGACGAGGGCGAGGACGAGCGGCACGATCAGGAGCACGACGAGACGCCAGGGCGAGCCGAAGTCGAGGTGGTCGAGCGTCATCGAGACCGGCATGCAGATGTCCCCCGCGAGAGCCGGTGGACGTGCGACCGGCGTCTCACACGAGCCTGCCGGCCTCGAGGCCTGACACCGCCGCACCGGCGAGCATGAACATGAGGGCGATGCCCGCCGCGACCCAGCCAAGGCTGTCGGTTCTTCGCGACGACGACGTGAAGCCGTGGAGTCTCTCGTAGACCCTCTGCCGGTTCGCGGACGATCGAAGCGACGATGCGGTGAACGCGATCCCCGACGTCTGGGCTGCCAGCATCCTCATCGTCCCTGGCTGCGCCGGAACCGGCAGGGTCGCGCGGGCGCGTACGCCGGCGACGGTCTCGAGTTGCGTGACGGATCCCTTCGCCGTACCGATCGCCACGGTGTCGACCGGCACGTCGTCGACGATGGCCGACACCGCCGCCTGGGCCGGCGTCGTGCCCGAGCTCGTCTGCACGCCGTCCGAGAAGAGCAGCACCGCCCCCGTCTCCCCGATCGTCTCGGGTCTCGTCGTGCCTGTGGCCCCGCCGGCGAGCGCCACTGCATAGGTCACCCCGTCACCGAGTGCGGTGCCGCCGCGCTCGGTCACCGCCGACGGGATAGCTGCGATCGCTGCGGCACGGTTGCGCGTCGGAGCGATCGCGAGCTGCACCGTGTTCGCGAAGCTCACGATTCCCACCCGATCGCGCCTCGGAAGATGATTCAGGAAGCTGATCGCGAGCGCGCGAGCCTCTCCGAGGCGCGACGGGCTCACGTCCCGTGCCGCCATCGAGCCCGACGTGTCGAACGCGAGCACCACCGTCGGGCTCTGCTGCGTCGTGCTTCCGACGACGCGCTGCGGTCGGGCGAGGCCGACGAGCAGTGAAGCCAGCCCGAGCAGGAAGAGGAGCCGCGGCAGTCGTCGAAATCGCCGGATGGGCCGGATGACGAGGTTGGGAAGCATCGCGCTCGTCGACCACGCGGCGGCTCTCCGAGACCGCCGACGGTTCAGCAGCTCGTAGATGACCGCGCAGACGGGGACGGCAACGAGGAGGAGCAGGAGCCAGGGCGCCGCGAGTCTCAGGATCGACGCTCCAGACGCTTGGCCTTCAACCGCCGCAGGGCTCGACCCCCGCCCCTGCGGCACGAGGCGGAGATCGCCGTTCTGGAGCGCGACGCAGCGCGCACCATCGGTCGCGGTCGCAGTCCGGACGAGCATCGCCTTCAGGGCAGTCGGCTCGGGCTTTCCGCCTTGACCCCCGTAACTCGTCACCGAGAACCGATCGTGGGCAGCCGACCGAGCCCCGATCGTCGCCTGGAGGACGCTCTTTGCCTGAGTTGCGAACGCCGGATTGGTCGGGTTCCAGGCGACGACGAGCTGCAAGGTGCCCGGGTTCGCGGTCGGAAGAACGCTGCAGAGGAAGGGCGCCTGGCCGGCCTGGTAGCTGATCGCAACGACCCGCTGAGGAATCGGCGTCCGGCCGAGGAGCGCGAGCGCGGCGCGCGCTGCTGCGGTCTGGTCACTCGTGGGACCTGTCGCCGAGGACGAGACAGCCGAGCCACACCAGGCAAGAGCGGCAACGAACGGGATCAGCACCCACGGCGGCGACGCCGCGAAGCCGTGCTCGGATAGGCCCGGGTATCATCCGCCTTATGTGGCGGTCGGGAGGGGAGTAGGCCGACTCACGGCCCATTCGAGTGTACCCCGGGTGGTTGTCCCGAATGCCGAAGGCTCTCGTGCTCGCCTGCTGCCTTGTCGTTGTGGCCATCTCGGGTTCCGGCAGCGCGTCGGCGGTGCCGTCGTCCCAGCCGTTCTACCTCGTCCCCTCGACGACGACCGAGTGTCAGGGAATCAAGAACTGCCTCGGCACGAGGGGACCCTGGATCGATGTTCCGGCGGACGGCGAGGCGACCTACCTTTTCGGCTGCCCCCGGCGGATCGGATTCATCGTGGCGGGGACGGACGCCCGTGCGAGCTCGAAGGCGATACGGGTCTGGTTCGACGACGCCACCGGTGGCAGGATCGGCCCGTTGGTGAAGCCGGGTGCGGCACCGGTTCTTCTTTTCCATGCCGCGAGCGACAACGGCCGGCCCGGCTGGTTCCAGCCGCTCATCGGGTGCGTCTCGCTGATCCCGAAGAACAAGCGATCGACGACCTCGGCCTACGGGGGCGTGCCTCCTGGCCCACTGGGAGATCTCAAGGCCGAGACCCTCGTTCCGCGCACCGTTGCGAATCTCGCCGTTCAGCGGAAGCGGTTGGCATGCCCGCGGAACGAGCGGGCAGTCAGTAGCTGGGGCGCGTTCGGGCTCTTCACGTCGAACCCGCCGGACACGTCGTTCAACCATGCGATCTCGGTCCGCACCGTGCTTCAGGGACGCCGCGTGCTCGGGCTCTTCCACCTCAACCGGTTGTTCTCGCTCCTCGCGCCGCGGTTCCTGGTTCAGATCGGGGCGGTCTGCGAACCGTGAGGCCGATGGGCCCGCGCTATCATCGGACCCTCATGCCCCGGGCCGTCGTCATGGCAACCGGAGCCCTGGCGCTCGTTCTCGTCGCCGGCTGCGGAGGCTCTCGGTCTGGGGCCCAGGGCTACACGCTGTCGGCTACGCAGACCTGCCTCGAGAAGGCCGGGTACCACACCGCCGTCGTGAAGAACACCACCCTGCCGTCGTCGGGCGGGAACCTCCGGGTGCAGATCGGCAAGACGGGCAGCGGGCTTCTCGATCCCGCGCAGCCGAAGGGCGGCGTCCCGCCACACACCTACGTCTTCCTGATCTTCGCGAAGGATCCCGCCGCAGCCCTCGCGACCGAGAGGAGAGCGGTGCGGATCGCCGTGCAGGCTCTGCGGACACGCGGGCTGACGGTCACACCCGCGGCGCTCCGCAACGACGTGGGCGTGGCGAAGAACGTCTTCTTCTACTCGACGACCGGCGGGGTGACGCCAAGCGATCGCACGAAGTTCGCCCCCTGCCTGCACTAGCGGAGGCTTCAGGCGCGAACCGGCTAGGGAGGAAGGGGCGGGCCCGGCGGTGCGCAGACGCTGCAGGTGTCACCGACGATGAGCTGGCCCTTCTGGGATGCCTTCGCGCTCCCGTACGAACCCCCGACGTAGTACGGCACGCGACCGCGAGCCGCGAGGTACAGGAGGAGCGTCTTGTCGGCGCCCGGCCGGAGCACCGTCCTGAACCCGAACCGGGCGCCGAGACCCGGGTGATTCCTTGCCGACGCTGAAGGTCACGGGCTTCGAGCTCGTGTTCTTCATGATGAAACGCGCCGTCGAACCACGCGGCTCGGACTTCGGAGAGATCGTCACCTTCGAATCCGTGATCGTCACGTGAATCGGGACGAAGACCGATGGTTGGGTGGTGCTCGCCGAGCCGGACGCAATCGAGACGCCCAAGGCGGAGCCCACGGCGTAGATTGCGAGTGGCAACCCGGACCAGCGAAGCCCCATGAGCACTTATGGACTGTACCAAAGCCTCCCTCGCCCTCCTGAGCGCGCGTCTGTCGTGATCGCCCGACCGTGAGGTGGCCGTGGGTCATGGCTGCGGCGATCCCCGCAGTGATCGCCGCGGTGATCGCCGGATTCCTGACCTCACCGCCTGCCGGCGCCGAGCGGCTGCGCACCTACTCGGCGAAGCAGGTGAAACACGGTTTCGCCGCGGCCGGCGATCCGGTGTTCGACACCGGTTACAGCTCATTCGCGAGCCCGGTGACCATCCTCTCGACCATCTCCCCCCGTGACGGGTGGACCGCGACGATCTACGTCTATCCAAGCGTGGTCAAGGCGAGCGCGTCGTTCGAGGCCAACCACGGGCTGTGGCGGCGAGCCGGCATCGCAGCCGAGCAGCTTCGCAACCTGGTCGTGACGGTGTCCCGCCAGACGAAGCAGGGCCCAGCGCGGGGGAAGCCCGCGGTGCCCGCGCTCGTCGTCAAGGCGCTCGCGCTCGCAGCGAAACGCTAGAACCGTGGTCTTCGGCCGGTCAGCGGCGACGGCGACTCAGAGAGAACCTCTGGGGGCGGCCGACCACTTGACCTTGAACGAGCGGCCGCCCGTGGACGCAGTGCCGGGCGTCGCGCCGGCGGGCAAGGCCGCCTCGCCGGTCACGGCCGGGTTGCGCGCGAAGGGCGTCGACCTCGGGTAGCTGGGAACGCGAACCCGGCCGGGCACGAGTCGCAGCCGCGTGAGCTGCCACGCACCGTTCGAGAGCGTGCCGGTGACGCCGTCTGCAACCGCCGAGATCCCCGTCATCACGACCGAACCGAAGTTCGCCAGGGACGCCTGGGTGCAAACCTGACGCAGGCAGGTCGCGGGCGCCTCGACCAGCCATTCTGCCGACGTGCCGTCCGGCAGGCTCTGGATCCCGGTGTTCTGCGCGCCCGGAGCAACCAGGAACCGGCCGGCCGAGACCCAGGAGATCTCGCGGATGAAGCGCCAGCCCGCGGTTCGGTTGTCGAGCTCCACCTTCACGATTGCCGGGCGTGTGTCCGTGAGGATCGTGACGGTCGCTGTGAGAACGTCTCCCGAATGGACGGCGTGCGGCACGGTGTACGACGGGTACGGGGCAAGATCGAACCACCCGAAGTAGCGAGGCTTCCCCGTCGGGGTGCAGTTCCCGTCCGCGCCCACCTGCTCGTCGCTCTGCGTGTGAACGCCGTAGCCCCCGAGCCCGACGGCGATCGTCGAGAATGCATGGCTGCCCGGCCCGCACGTGACCGCCGGCTCCCTCCACGTGCCGGTCGCGCTGGAGTACCTGGTCCCGGGCGCCCCGGTGAGGACGTAGCCCGACCAGTTCGGGCTGATTCGGGATGCCGGGCTCCGGTCTCCCCCGGCCAGAGCGCTCTCCGAGAGCCAGCCGAGGAGTCCGAGCACCGCGGCCACGAGGCACATCGGCACGAGCGACTCGCCCAGTGCCACCGAGAATCTGCCCGCCGCCGGCACGTCGCGGACCTTAGACGATGGTGGACGGCATCCCCTCGAGGGGAGCCGTCCACCATTCCGGTCGTTTCTGTTCGACGAGCCGTCTACCCGAGCTTGAAGGTGTACACGCTGTCTCCGCGGACACGCTCGTTCGGGTTGTTCGGGTTGGGCCTAGTCGGGTCCGTGTGGTTCTCACCGCCGACGACCTCGGACACGTACTGAACGCCGTTCACCGAGTAGGTGACCGGCGGCGCCGCGGCAGGAGCGTCCATCAACGCTGACTGCCAGAGCTGCTTGCCCGTTCTCGTGTCCACTGCGGCCAGATAGCCCTTGCCGTCTTTCGCGAGGCCCACACCGAGGTGACCGATGAAGGTCAGACCGGACGCCGTGTTGGCGGACCCGCTGAAGCACGGCGCGAGCCACATCTGATGCCACTGGTTCTTCCCGCCCGATGACGGCGACACCGTCGAGAGATCGAGCGAGGTGAAGTTCCCGAAGTCGTTCAGGTTGAGCGGGTCGATCGAGGCGTCGATGACCGCGCTGATGCCGAAGCCGATGCCGCCCGCAGGATCGACGACCTGCGATGCAGGCGGGATCTGCGCGAAGGCGAAGGCCCGGTTCGTCGTCCCGCACGAGATGAAGCCGTGCGTCACGGGACTGTAGGAGCTCTCCTGCCAGTCCATCGACTCGAACGGCGTCACGACGAACTGCTTGGTCGTGTACGGCTCCCAGTAGCACGAGACCTTGTAGGGCTTGCCGTTCGGAGCCTTGAGTCCCGCCCAGCGGGCCGGATCGGCGCAGATCCGACCGCCGCCGCCCTTCAGCGGTTGGTCATAGCAGTGGTTCGCGCTCTTGTAGCTGGTCGGGTCGCCGGCGATGCAGCCCGTGAGCGTGTTCGGTGTCTGGGGAATCGGCTGCACCGGCCAGTTGTAGGTGAGCGGCGCCCCGCTGACCGGCACCTTCTGGATCTTGATCGGCTCGAGCCGCTTGCCGTTCTTCGCGTTGAGGACGTAGGTCTGACCGTCCTTTGTCACCGCGACGACCGCCGTGACTTGCTTCCCACCCACCTTCTCGTTGACCAGCAACGAGTGGTTGGGGAGATCGGAGTCCCATTCGTCGTGGTGCGAGATCTGGTAGCCCCAGACGAATGCGCCCGTGTTGACGTTCAGCGCGACGAGCGAGTCGGTCCACAGGTTCTCTCCGGGCCCGCGGCTGTTCCACGGGTTCGGGTTGCCCGTCCCGACGAGGACCAGCCCGTCCTTCGCGTCGATGACGGGGTTCTCCCAGATCGCGCCGCCGCCGTAGTTCGCACCCGTGCGATCGGAGAGGGGCCAGGTGTTGCCACCGGGCTGGCCGCGAGTCGGGATCTCGCTCCAGCTCCAGATGATCTGTCCTGTCTCGGCATTGAACGCCGACATGATCGAGCTGACGCCACCACCGTCGCCGCCACTCGTGCCGACGATCAGGGTCCCGTTGTAGTACGCCGGGCTGACCGAGAGCGTCACGCCCTTCTTCCAGTTTCCGACGACCGTCGACCAGACGATGTCGCCGTTCTTCTGGTTGTACGCGACGAGAACGCCGTCCGGAAGCGTCTGGTACACGAGTCCGCCGCCGAGGGACACGCCCGGAGTCCGGCCGCCAGCACCGGGCTTGTAGCCGGCCAGCCAGGTCGGGTTGACCTTCCAGATCGTCTTGCCTGTCGCAGCATTCAGCGCGAAGACCTGACTGTGGACGTTCTCGAGGTACATGACCCCGTCATAGACCGTGGCGTTCTCCTCCTCGCCGCTACAGACCTGGTTCCTGCTTGGGCAGTCACCCATGTGGATGTGCCAGGCGAGCTTGAGCTTGCCGACATTCGACGGCTTGATCTGAGTGAGGGTCGAGAAGCGGTCGTTCTGGAGGTCGCCCTGAACCTGGATCCAGTTGGCGCCGGCATGCGCGGTCAGTTGTGCCGTGGTGAAGGCCGGGGTCAGGGCGATCGCCGCTTCGGCCTTGACGTTCGACCGATCCGCAGCGGAGCTCCCGGTGACGACGAAGAAGACCGCCAGGGCCAGAGGGAGAAGTGGAACTAACCGAGAGCGACGCATCAGGCTCCTTCCCAGAGAGGTGACTCTTGCTTTGGCGCAGCGGTCTCGGGGGACTTGCCGGGTGCAAACCCGGCCCTTCCCGCCGTGGGCGCCGAGCAAGTCCAGTGAACGTGCGCGTTCCAGCCAGCCCAACGGGGTGCGTTCGGGGTCGACCTCGTCGTGGGCGCGTCGACCGGTACGTGATTCCGGACACCGCGCACCCGCGACGACCTCCTCGTACCGGCTACCTCGCCTACCCGGGCTCGTGCCCCGGGCGGAGAAGAGGCCACCTCCAATCGAGGCGACATCTCCCAAACGACAACGACGAGCGATGTCTCCTTAGCCACTGCGGCCACTACCCCCTCCGAGCCGCACTCAATGGGTTTCGACCTCAACCGTCGATCGATACCCGAACCACAAACGACTGCGCGTTTGACCGAATGAGCACTCCGATCAGGTCGGACTATACGGATTCCTGGAGTGGGAGTAAAGAAAACTCGATGACAAGCTATGATCGGCTCGGATGACGGTTGCTCGCGGTCGTCGAGTGGGGCCTGTCCTCGGCGCCGTTGCCGTCGCGCTCGTGCTGTGCTCCGCGACGATCTGGCCGACGGAGGCGCACGGCGACTCGATTACCCGTGTGAAGCATGCGAAGACCGTCGTCACGCCCAACTGGTCGGGGTACGTTGCTTCCGCGCCCAGATCGACCGCCGGGACGCGGTACTTCACGAGCGTTACGGGAACGTGGATTGTCCCGGTTGCCCACTGCCGGGGTGTCAACAAGCCATCGTCCTCGACCGCATGGGTGGGGCTCGGCGGCTATCGCTCCCACGACCAGGAAGAGGTCGGGACGGACTCGAACTGCAGTGCCGCCGGCCGGCCGGTCTACTACGCGTGGTTCGAGGTCGTGCCGTATCTCTCCTACCAGGCGTTCCCGCAGATCACCGACAAGGTCGTAGCCGGCGACACGATGACCGGGCTCGTCCGTGTCCTCAGCCCGGCCGAGATCGAGCTGCGTCTCCGCGACAGGACACGGGGTTGGACCTTCGTGCGGAAGATCGCGTACAGCTCGCAGGACACCTCGACCGCCGAATGGGTCGTCGAGGCGCCCGCGGAGTGCGTCGGCTACTACTGCCACGAGGCCAATCTGACGAACTTCGGCAAGGTCGAGATGACCTCGATCTCGGCGAAGGCACACGGCAAGACCGGCTCGCTCGCCGACCCCCGGTGGGATCTGATTCCGGTCCGCCTGATTCCGAGCAAGCTCACCGTGCCGACACTGCTTCCGGGCCCGAACGCAGCGAAGTCGACGACCCCCATCCGAAAGGGCCGGGCACGGTCGCCGGCCGGCGCGACTCCCGGGCCGCCGTCCCAGGACGGGCGAAGCTTCAGCTTGAGATGGGTCCGGGTCGCAAACCGGGGCTCTAGGTTTGCCGAATAACCCTCTCGGATACGATTTCTCGTCGGCAGGCGGCCAATCGCACTAACAGGGAGGGGCAAACGAATGCACAGTTTCCGGTTCGAGCGTCGATCGACAGTTTACGTGGCTGGTATGAGTCTTTTCCTCGCGCTCGCCGCAGGCATTCTCCTGCTCCTCTCTGCCGGAACCGTTGAGGCCGCTCGTTCTGCGTCTCCTTCGACTGTCACGGTGACCCTCGGGAAGCCGTCGCAGTACAAGGTCACGGTCGTCCCAAAGTCGGTGCCCGCGGGCACGGTCGTGTTCAAGGTGACGAACGACGGAAAGATCAACTACCGGTTCAAGGTGTGCACGAAGCCTGGCAGCGCGCCGGCAACGGCCTGCGTCGGCAAGACAACGAGTGCGCTGGCGCCCGGCAAGACGGCGTCGCTGACCGTGAACCTGCCGGGGAAGGGAACGTATTCGTATCTCTCGACGCTGCCGTTGAACGCCGCCTCCTCCGGTATGAAGGGGACGGTCCTGGTCAAGCCTGCCACGGGCGGCAGCCCCTCGGGAGGCACGAGCGGCAACACCGCCGCGGGTGCGGCCCTGTTCAAGAGCTCGGGATGCGGCGCCTGCCACGCGCTCAAGGCGGCTCACGCCGCGGGCGGGATCGGGCCCGACCTCGACCAGCTCGCGCCCTCGGCAGCCGTTGTCGCGAAGCAGGTCGCGGCCGGCGGAGGGCAGATGCCGTCGTTCGCGGCGACCCTGAGCCCGGCTCAGATCAAGGAAATCGGAGCCTACGTCTACGCCTCCACGCACTGACCCAGAACGACCGTTACGGGAGGGTGCGCCGCAGTTGCGAGCTGCACCCTCCCGGCGGTCTACTCGTCCGCCTGGGCTTCAGTCGGCAACGTCGATCAGGATCTTCCCGACGACTCCTGCCTCGACCGCAGCATGGGCAGCCGCTGTTTCGGCGAGCGGGAACCGGTGGAGTGGGAGCCCGGCCTCCACACCGACCGAGAGCGCGTCACCTGCGACTGCCGCCGAAACGTCCTCGACCGCAGCATCCTTGGCTTCGGGCGGCACCGTGTAGACGAGCACGAACTGATACCTCACGTTCCGCCCCATCAGGTTCCCGACGGCGAGCTCGAGCCTCCCCGGCTCACTCGAGTAGGCGGCGACTACACCCTCGGGCCCGAGCACCGCGCATCAAGCGCAGCGTTCGTGGCCGGCGCGACCTCGACTATGGTGTCGACGCCGTCGGGAGCGAGCTCCCTGATCCGTTCGCTCGCGTCCTCATCGCGGTAGTTGATGACGCTTGATGCCCCGGCCGCCGCTGCGAGGCTCGCCTTGGCCGGGTTGCTGACCGTCGCCAGCACGGTTGCTCCCGCCCAGCGTGCGAGTTGAATCGCCGCATGGCCGACCGCGCCGGCCCCACCTGCAACCATGATCACGCGCCCCACGAGCGCGCCTGGCTTCAGACGCCTGGGCCCCAGCTCAGCCACAGTCAGACAACGGTGAGCCGTGAGCGCCGGGATCCCGAGACTCGCTCCGACGTCGAAGCTCTGATCATCCGGAAGCCAGACAGCCTGCCGCGACGGGACCGCGACGAACTCCTGGGCAGTGCCGTCGGCGCGACGCCAGGCCGACTCCCACACCCAGACCCGCTCACCGACGCGAATCGGATCGACCCCATCGCCCACCGCCTCGATCACCCCGGCCCCGTCCTGGTTCGGCACGACCTCAGGGAACGGTGTAGGTGTCGCCCCACCGCTCCCCTGGCGGGCCTTCCAATCGGTCGGATTGACACCCGATACCACGACCCGAACAAGCACCTCGCCCCGGCCCGGGCGCGGCGGCTCACGCTCGACGAGGCGGAGCACCTCCTGCCCGCCAAGCTCGGAATAGACGATCGCTCTCATCCAACACTTATAGAGCACCGCCCGCGAATGTTCACGTTCGGTGTCCGCTTTCGTCGACGAGGCGCCGTGCCTCGCCGTCGATCATGCGACTTGCGTGAGCTCTTCGGTCTGCGCGCGAGCAGTCCCCATCCCGCGCCGGCGACACCGAGCCCGACGAGGATCGCGAAGACGAGCACGGTGTTCGGCGCGCTTGCACCTTGGTCGAGGGCGACTCCCGCGCCGATGACGGGAACCGACAGGCCAACGAAGAGCGCGATGAGCAACTCCGCGGTCATCGCCACGCGGTTCTCGGGCGCCGTCCCATCGAGCACGAGCCCGGTCGTCCCTTTGAAGACGGCGCCCGCTCCCGCTCCGATCAGGGCGCCGCTGACGAGGAAGAGCGCAAGACTCGGGGTCGAAAGGCGCACCGCGATCACGAGAAGTACGAGTCCGACGAGCATCGAGATCGTCCCGAGTGCGAACGCGTACGACGCGCGCAGCCCGTCCGTCGCGAGTTGGGACACCACCCCAGCCGAGAAGACGATGAACAGTGTCACGCCCGCAAGCGCGTGCGACGGATTGTGAAACGTGGTGGCGAGGAACAGTCCGGACAGCCCGGCGAAGAGCCCGTTGGCCGCGAAGGCGGCGAGGGTCGCCGCGCCCGCCGCCACGGGAAGCCTTACGGGGAACGGCGCTCGCTCGCCGTCGGCGCAGCAGTCTCCGGCGCGGTAGCGAGACCGACCAATGCGACCGCCCCGAGCGCGATCCAGACCAGGTACGGCACGGTGAGCGGCCGAATCACCCATGCCGCGAGGCAGCCTGCCACCAACGGACCAACCCCGAGCGCGCCGACGTTGACCGACGTCCCGATCGTCCGGGCGGGGGCCGGCGACGCATTCGGATCCGTACGGAGCCGTAGCTCGATGAGGTACGTGATCGCCGTACCGGCGGCCAGCCCGACCGACAACCCGGTACCCAGGCGCCCGACAATCAAGCCAGGCAGCGCCTTCCACAAAACGAGCACGCCCGCGGCCACGATCATCGTCGTCACCGAGGCGAGCATCACCCCGCGGCGCCCGATCCGCTGGACGATGAACGGCACGGCGATCAGCGCGGCGATCGTGCCCGCAGCAAAGATCGCGTAGACGATCGTGATCTCGAACGTCGAGAGGCCATCGCGCTCCCGGTAGAGCCCATAGAGCGGGCTCGGAAGGGTGGCGAATCCCATGACGACAAGGAACGCGAACGCGACGACCCAGAAGGAGGACACGTGCCGACGGGTCGCGGACACCGCCGGTGCGGAGGCGCTAGCGGGCGGCATCGGGTATCACCACACCTTCATCCCGCCGTCGATGACGACGTCGATGCCTGTGATGTACGAGCTTTCGTCGGAGGCAAGGAACACGCGAGGTTCGCGACGTCTTCCGGCTCGCCCAGACGGCCCAGGAGCGTCCTATCGATCATCTCGCGGGCAAACCCGCCCACGCTGTCGTCGAGATGGGCTCGTGTTGCGCCGC
The DNA here is from genome assembly GCA_963723405.1 of uncultured Actinomycetota bacterium. Classification (GTDB taxonomy): domain Bacteria; phylum Actinomycetota; class Thermoleophilia; order Gaiellales; family Gaiellaceae; genus PALSA-600. The sequence continues at coordinate 405,628 of CAVRQF010000001.1, forward strand.
TCTGGATCAGGCCCGGCGAGATCGAGTTGACTCGAATGCCGTGCTCGCTTCCCTCCATCGCGAGCTGGCGCGTCATCGCGATGATCGCCGCCTTGTTCGTCGTGTGCGACAGCGATGCGAGGCTCTTGAAGCTGAGCTGCCCGTTCAGCGAAGCCATGTTCACGACCACGCCGCGGCTCGCTATCAGCTGAGGCCAAGCTGCGCGCGTGAGGTAGAAGATCAAGTCGACCTCGTCCCGGCGAGCCGCATCCCACTCCTCGTCTATGACGCTCTCGAGCCGGCCGAAGTGCGACCTGCCGGCGAGGTTGAACAGCACATCGATCTGGCCGAACTCGCTCACGGCCGATCGAGGACTCGCGCGCATTCGGCCGGGTCGCTGAGAACGCAAGGCTGGAGCGACAGCATCTCGCCGCCCACAGCCTTGACCATCTCGATGTTTCTTCCGCGGGCTCGACCGCCACGTCGCAGCCAACGAGTAGCGCACCTTCGCGGGCGAACGTCAGCGCGGTCGCGCGTCCCATGCTCCCCCCCGTGCCGGTGACGATGCAGACCTTGCCCGAGAGCCTGCCCGGCATCAGAGACGCTGATCCGGCGGCCTGCGCCGCGTAGGCGGCTGCGGCGCCCTTCTCGGCATCAGCGACGCCGACGTCGTCCGTGAGCTTCGGGATCT
>CAVRQF010000002.1:0-343584 GCA_963723405.1 uncultured Actinomycetota bacterium
CGAAAAGGAACACCGAACCCGTGACGCTTTCATCCTCCGTCTCCACTGACCGGCCGTCCTGGGCCTTGCGGCCTTCCACGTTCGATCTCTGGAGGCGGAATCGACTTACTCGCGCCCCGTGCTCGGTGAGAGCCGCAATCTACGTGACCGATGCACCGCCGCAAGGGCACCAGACAAGCGAAATGCCGCAACCAGCATGAACTTTCTCGGGGTCGCCGTCGTGGCAAACACGTCAGACTTCAGACTCGATCGGCGACTGCGAGGGCCGTGCATCGGCCGGCGCGCGGCGCCCAGAAGGGAGCGGAGAAGCCCTATGGCCACGATCCACGTCCACCGGACGACCACCTTGACGCCCGAGCAGTTCATCACCGGGCTCACCACTTCGGGCCCGGCCGCGCCGACCTCTTCCCGAACAGCGCCGATAGCTACCTCGAGGTGCACGACCAGGGCCCCGGTCAGGCCGACGTAACCGAGGGCTCGAGCGGCATCTGGGAACGCCTGCACTACGACTGGTCCGATCCAACCCGCGCCGTGCTCACGACCACCGACTCGAACGTGTGGGGAGGCAACTCGGGTCATACCTACACCTTCACGCAGTCGCCCGACGGGACGACCGACATCCATGTCGCCGTCGTCCGCAAGGGCAAGAACTTCAAGGGACGGGCGCTCGAGATCGCGGTCGGGATCATCGGTAAGCCCATGTTGGGCAAGCAGTTGGGCAAGACCATCAAGGCAATCGAAGCCCGCAACGAAGCGCAGAGGCCGGCTTAGCCGACGTAGCGACGCCGTGATCAGCTGGGACGAGGGCACCCCGGCACCCCTGGGGCTTGCTGCCGAGTCGACGCGTTAGCCTCCTGTCGTGAGCGAGCAGCTTGACGATCGTGGGCATGCGGTGAGGCCGCTCGAGTTGTTCTTCGATCTCGTGTTCGTGTTTGGGTTCACGCAAGTCACCACGGTCCTTTCGCGTAATCCGACCTGGAGCGGCCTCGGGCACGGGCTCCTGATTCTCGCGACCCTCTGGTGGGCATGGACCGCCTACGCCTGGTTGACCAACACCGTCGATCCCGATGTCGGCGCGGTCTGGGCGGCGATGCTGGTTGCGATGGGTGCGATGTTCGTCGCGGCGCTGGCCGTGCCCGACGCGTTCGGGCGTCACGGCGTCGTTTTCGGGATCGCTTTCCTGATCGTCAACGTCATGCATGTGACGCTTTACGCACTCGTGGCACGGGGCGACCGGAATCTCTTGGCGGCGATCTTCCGATACGCGCCCGGGGCACTCTCTGGCGCGGCGCTCATCCTGGCGGCGGGGTTCGTCCACGGCGGGCTCAAGCCCATCCTCTGGCTGGCCGCTCTCGTCATCGGTCTCTTCGGGCCGCTCCTCGGCGGTGCGAGCGGCTGGAACATTCGACCTGCGCATTTCGTCGAGCGTCACGGCCTGATCGTGATCATCGCCATCGGCGAGGCCCTGATCGCGATCGGCCTCGGGGAACGGCTCAGCGGACTCAGCACCGGCGTGATCGTCGCGGCCGTGCTCGGGTTCGTGGTCGCGGCAGCGTTTTGGCTGGCCTACTTCGACTACTTCCCAGTCCGGGCAGAGCACCTGCTCACCGGCCGAAACGGTCCGGAGCGCACCGCCCTCGCACGCGACGTCTACAGCTACCTCCATCTGCCGATGGTGGCGGGCATCGTGCTCTTCGCGTTTGCGATGAAGTCGACGCTCGCGCACGTTGACAAGGAACTCGGCACGATCTCGGCGGTCGCCCTCTGCGTCGGGCCCGCGCTCTACCTGTTCGCCTTCGTCGCGATCCGCATCCGGGTAACGCGCACGCTCGGGCGCGGCCGTCTAATAGCTGCGATCGCCTGCGCCCTGCTGTTACCCGTTGCCCTCGTCGTGCCCGCGCTGGTCGCGCTCACCCTCGTGACCGCCGTCTGGGTCGGGCTCCACACCTACGAGCTCATCTGGTGGCGCGAGGCACGCGCGAAGACACGCGCACAGACTCTGCCGGCCCGCTGACCAGATCAGCGTCGCGGCTGAATGCCAACGCCCGCGGACCTGGCGGGACTCGCTCCCCTTGAGGTCGGTTCGGCGCGACCTCGTGCCGAGAATACGTCCTCGTGTCGAGACGTTTGAGTAGTCAAGTAACCAACGAGGAGGAGTGAGTACGTCAATGTCTACGCTCGAATTCGGTCTCGACACCTTCCTGCCGATCACGGTCGACCAGTCCGGCCGCTCGGTCAGCGGCGACGAGGCGATCCGCAACGCCGTCGAAGAGGCCGTGCTGGCGGAGGCGGTCGGGATCGACTCCTTCAACGTTGGCGAGCACTACCGGACCGAGTTCATGGACTCGGCGGCCCCGGTCGTGCTCGCCGCGATCGCCGGCCGCACCGAGCGGATCCGGCTCGGGACCGCAGTCACGGTGCTGAGCACGCAGGACCCGGTGCGGCTCTACACCGACTTCGCCACCCTCGACGCCGTCTCGAACGGCCGAGCGCAGCTGATCGTCGGCCGCGGCTCGCTGACCGAGTCGTTTCCGCTCTTCGGATTCGACCTGGCGGACTACGAGCAGCTGTTCGAGGAGAAGCTCGACCTGCTGGTGCGGCTGCTGCGCGAGCAGCCCGTGACCTGGTCGGGAAAGTTCCGGTCGGCGCTCGAGGACCAGTTCGTGAGCCCGCCGATCCCCGCGGGACACGTACCGACATGGGTCGGCGTAGGAGGCAGCCCCCAGTCGGTCGTGCGCGCCGCGCGCTTCGGCCTGCCGCTCATGCTGGCGGTCATCGGCGGGGACCCCGATCGGTTCGCGCCGTACGTCGAGCTGTACAAGCGCGCGCTCGAGCAGCACGGACAGCCGCAGCTGCCGGTCGGACTGCACACGCTCGGGTTCGTCGGCACCACGGACGACGAGGCCGTCGAGGTGCAGTGGCCCTACTACAAGGAGCAGTTCGAGTGGGCGGCCCGCGAGCGTGGCTGGCAGCCCCCGACCTACGAGCAGTTCCTGGCCGAGGTCGACCACGGCTCGATGTACGTCGGCTCGCCCGACACCGTCGCCAACCGGATCGCCAGGGTCGTGCGCACGCTGAGCCTCAACCGCTTCGACCTGCACTACGCCATCGGACGCGTACCCCACGACCAGCGCATGGCCATGATCGAGCTCTTCGGCCGCGAAGTCATCCCCCGCGTCCGCGACCTCGTTGCGACAGCTCCCGAAACGGACGCCGCTCGAGCAGCCGGCGTCGGGAGCTGACGATGGCCGTCGCCTTCGCGGAACACCCGGCCGCCGAAAGCGCCACCGAACTCGAGGATCTGCGCCTCGGGATCGTCGGCGCGGGCAAGTTCGGCACCACCGTCGCCCGCGCCGCCGTCGCGGCCCGCTACGACGTCGCCATCTCGGGATCCGGCCCGGCCGACGAAATCGCGCTCACGATCGAGGTGCTCGCCCCCGGCGCCCGCGCAGCGACGACCGCGGAGGTCGTACGCCACGCAGACATCATCGTCCTGGCCGTCCCCACACACCGCTTCCGCGAACTCGCACCTGACCTCTTCGCCAACAAGATCCTCATCGACGCCATGAACTACTGGCAGCCCGTCGACGGCGACGACCCGGAACTGACCACCGCGTCGAACGGCACCAGTAGCGTCGTGCAGGAGCGCTTCCACGACGCGCGAGTCGTGAAGAGCCTCAACCAACTCGGCTACCACCAGCTCGAGGAGAACCGGCGCACCAAAGGAGCACCCGAGCGCATCGCGCTCGGCGCGGCCGGTGACGACCCCGAGGCCGTGACAAGGGTCATGCGGCTCATCGACCGCCTCGGCTTCGACCCAGTCGACGCCGGACCGCTCACGAACGGCGCCGCCCTCGAGCCCGACGGCTCACCCATCGCTATCACCCACACAGCCCAACAACTCTCGAAGCTCGTATCCCGCTAAGCAGACAGACCGCGCCAGCATCATCGCGCGCCGCACTCGTGCCGCCCCAATCACCGCAGTACGCCTCGACCTAGATGGCGACGTCTCAGGTAAGCACTGGCTAGAGGCGCCCGGGAAACGAAGGCGTTCGCGAGTCTCCTTGTTTGACCGATGACTTCGGACGCGCTGGGCTGTCCTAGGAGCATGACGACAGGGGGAGGATCAATGAGCAAGCTGAAGCTGAACATCACGATGTCGATCGACGGCTTCGTCGCCGGCCCGGACCAGTCGCCGGAGCATCCGCTCGGGGTCGGCGGCGAGAAGCTCCACGGCTGGCTCTATCCGCTCAAGGCGTTCCGCGGAAGCCACGGCGAGGAAGGCGGCGAGATCAACGCGAGCACGCCGTTCGCCGAGGACATCCTCGGCGGCGCCGGCGCGATCATCATGGGCCGAAATATGTTCGGCGGCGGCCCGGGACCGTGGGACGAGTCGTGGAAGGGCTGGTGGGGAGACAATCCGCCCTTCCACCATCCCGTCTTCGTCCTCACTCACCATCAGCGCCAGCCAGTGGAGATGCAAGGCGGGACGACATTCCACTTCGTTACCGACGGAATCGAGTCGGCGCTCGAACAGGCACGCACGGCAGCTGGAGAGAAGGAGGTGTCCCTCGGGGGCGGGGCAACCGTCGCGCAGCAATACCTCGCAGCGGGTCTGCTCGACGAGATCGTTGTCTCGATCGTTCCCATCCTGCTCGGAGGCGGCGCCCGGCTGTTCGAAAACCTCGGAGACGCGAAACTCGCGCAGATCGAGTCGGTCGAGGCGCCCGGGGTGACTCACATCAGATACGCCCGCGCTTAGTCCTCAGCTCAAAGCGAGGGCGCCCGCGCGGAGTGCATGCACCCCTCCCACTCTCGCCCGCCGAGGACACCAGCAGCCAACAAGGTGATCGCAGCCGGTCAACCTCTCCCGGTCGACGCCCTCTCAAGACTGAGAGGTGGTCAGCTCCGCATGTGAAGGCTTCTGCGGATGCGATTGGGGCGTATGGGCAGGACTTCCGACTCCACTCCAGCCGTCGTGCGCACCGCCTTGAAGGCGGCTGGCGTCACCTGATCGAACCACTCGACGCCACATAGGCTCGGCCGGCTCCAATCGGCGCGGTCCAAGCGCTCGGGCGGGGATTGCTGGGCCCTGCAGGCTCCCGTGATCGCGGCTCTGAGCCGGTCCGCGTCGAAGGCATTGAACACCTGCCGTCGAGGTCGCGGTCCTCGCGCGGCACGGTGCCGGCCACGGCAGCGAAGACATGCAAGCCTCCCGTGGAGACTGTGCGACCAGAACGCCTATCCGACAGCGAAGACGAGTCTCAACCGCTCTCACGGCGACCCAGGCTTCCACTTCGACGTCGAGCCCCGGCCTTTTCGTATTTTGTTTTAAGAACAGACAACAGCTCGCGGGTACGAGACGGGTACGCGAGAATGAGCACGAACGGTCGCGTGCGGGTACTGCCGGCACGGTCCGAACCTCCAATTTCCAGGACAAACGTGCTCGCAAGTAACCGCGTGTGCACGCAGTTACCGCCCCAAGACCTCCATGGTAAGGAGGGGCTCGATCGTTTCTGAGCCGAAGGCGCGCGGTGCGACATGCAGACGCGTCCCTCAGCGAACGAGTGACCCCCAATCAGCGCAGCTGGGGCTCGCCTCCTCCACCGCACGCGGAACTTGAGGTCAGCACTGGCTTGGCGCTTGGTGCGCAAGTCCCGTTCATGGTTCGAGCGAACACCGTGGTAAGGCCGATCTCTGTCAGCCGTTGCTCACTCTTGCAACAAAAACGCCCCTTGTGCGGGGCTTTTCTATGGGCGGTACTGGGCTCGAACCAGTGACCCCCAGCTTGTCGACTTGGCGCAGGCGTTCGCGTCAGTTCGCCCCTGTTCGCCTGCACGACCTCGTTGAGCGGAATCACCTCCTCGAGGGAACGCCTGAGCGAACCCGAACGAACGCCGAACCTTGCCATTCTTGCCACGTCTCTTGAGAGCCTGTTGTTATGCGTCCGCGGCGGCAGCTTCGAGTTGTTCGCGGATCGCGGCGAGTCGTGGCGGCCCGGTGAGGGTGTTGAGGAAGGCATGCGCGCGTCGACGGTTTCCTTGGATCGAGAGGTCGCCGGCTTGTTCGATTTCGGAGGCGCGAGCGCCGAGGATCAGTGCCCTCATTCCGGCGCGGTTCAGCTCGATCGTGGTGTCCGGCTCGCCGTGTGGGGCGGCATGGATCTGCCCGGCAACGACTTCGACTCGGACGGTTTCCTCTCCCACGCGAACCTCGTACTCGCCGTTTGCCTGGCGCGGATACGGCGCGCCGCCGAGGAGGAGCGAGGTGAGCGGGACTCGCGTCGGGATCTCGGCCGGGTCGGCGGGAAGCCTGAGCCGGTCGGCTCCCCACTGGCCGAGCTCGCGGAGTACCGGGCCGAGTGCCTGACCGGACTCGGTTAGTTCGTACCGCCGGGCGCGCCCTTCTCCGACCTGTCTGACGATGCCCTGCTCCTGAAGGGTCCGTAGCCGCGTCGCGAGGATGTCGGTTGGGATGCCGCCGAGGCCTTTGAGCAGCTCGGAGTAGCGGCGCGGGCCGAGGAAGAGGTCGCGGACGATGAGGAGCGCCCAGCGCTCGCCGACGACGTTGAGCGCCGCCCCCACGGGACAGAAGGTCTGGTAGCCGACCGGAGAAGCCATGCCCCCAGTATACCCGACTTGACTTGGATAGTCCAAGCGTGCTATTACTTGGATCTTCCAAGTTAAGGGGGAAGAGATGTTCGACGTGTTCGCGTCATTCGTGTATCGGAACCGGCGCCGAGTGCTGCTCGTCGCCCTGGTCGGCATCGCCGTAGCCGGCGTCTTCGGGCTGGGCGTGGCAAAACGACTCAGCCCGTATGGCGACACCGACCCTTCGACCCAGTCGGTCCAGGCGACGAATCGCTACCAGGCCGCGAGCGGACGGCAGATCGACCCCGGCGTCGTCGCGCTCGTGACCGTCGGCAACGTCCACAGCGCGACGGCCGAGCGCCGCGTGCGGGAGGTCGAGGCGGAGCTCCGCTCGAGTCGCGACGTCGCGACGGTCTCGAGCTACTACGACAGCCACGACTCGGCGATGGTCTCCCGCGACGGACGCGCGACCTATGTCGTCGCCTACTTCCAGCCGAAGTCAGACCTGAGAATCCAAGACGACGCGAAGCGCCTGGAGAGCGAGTTCGCCGGCCAGCGTGACGTCGAGCTCGGCGGCGGCGCGATCGCGAACGCGCAGGTCAACACCCAGGTCGGCAACGACCTCGCACGGGCCGAGCTGTTCGCGTTCCCGATCATCTTCCTGCTCTCCCTGCTGTTCTTCCGCTCGCTCGTCGCCTCGCTGCTGCCGCCGCTACTCGGCGGCCTCGCGATCCTCCTCACCTTCTTCGCCCTGCGGATCGTCTCGAGCTTCACCGACCTGTCGGTGTTCGCCCAAAGCATCGTGACCGGCCTCGGGCTCGGCCTCGCGATCGACTACAGCCTGTTCATGGTCTCCCGCTATCGCGAAGAGGCCGCTCGGGCCGGGTTCGGCGTCGACGCTCTTCGCCGGACGGTCGCTACCTCGGGCCGGACGATCGCGTTCAGCTCGGTGACGGTCGCGGCGGCGCTCGCCTCGCTGACCGTCTTCCCGCAGAACTTCCTCTTCTCGATGGGGCTCGCAGGCGCCATCGTCGCGCTCGTCGCCGCCACGCTCGCGCTCGTCGTGCTGCCAGCGATGCTCGCGCTGCTCGGACCACGCATCAACGCCCTCGCGCCCAAGTGGCTCCAGCGCGCCGCCGACCGCGACGCGCAACCAGCCGAAACCGGCTTCTGGTACCGGCTGTCACGGTTCGTGATCGCGCGCCCAGGCAGGATCGCACTGCTCACCACCGTCGGGCTGATTGCGCTCGGATTGCCGTTCGCGTCGATCAAGTTCCTCCCCGCCAACGCCAGCGAACTCCCCGGCAGCGCGAGCGCGTATCGCGTCGACGCGGCACTGCGGAGCGAATTCCCGCCCGGACGCACCGCGCCGCTCGAAGTCGTCGTCGGCGCCCCGGCCGGTTCGCGCCAGGTGACCGCCCTCGCCGCACGCATCCGCGCACTCCCCGACGTGTCCGCGGTCGCCCCTGCCCAGCCCGCCGGGCGCCGGCTCTCGCTCATCGACGTCGCACCGGCGACGCCGACATACAGCGCAGCCAGCCGGCAGCTCGTGCATGACGTCCGCTCTCTCCAAACGCCGTTCTACCTCGGCGTCGCGGGCGATACGGCCGGATACGTCGACCTCGAACACAGCCTCCGGACGCACCTCCCCCTCGTGCTCGCGCTCGTCATCGCCTCAACCCTGGCCGTCCTCTTCCTGATGACCGGCTCGCTCGTGCTCGGAGTGAAGGCAGTCCTGATGAACGCGCTCAGCCTCAGCGCCGTGTTCGGAATCCTCGTCCTGATCTTCCAGCACGGCAACCTGCAAGGCCTGCTCTCCTACCGGAGCACCGGGCGCCCTCGACGCGACCCAGCCCATCCTGCTCTTCGCGATCGCCTTCGGGCTCGCGACCGACTACGGCGTCTTCCTGATCTCGCGAATCAAGGAAGCGCACGACAGCGGCATGCCCAACAACCGCGCCGTCGCGATCGGAATCGAGCGCACCGGGCGGATCGTCACTGCAGCCGCGCTCCTGTTCTCCGTCGCGATCGGCGCGTTCGTGACCTCGAAGCTGGTCTTCATCAAGGAACTCGGCCTCGGCATCGCGCTCGCAGTGCTCATCGACGCATTCGTGATCCGCGCCCTGCTCGTGCCCTCGCTGATGGCACTGCTCGGCAAGTGGAACTGGTGGGCCCCGCGCCCCCTCAGGAGACTGTACGAGCGCTCCTCGAGCCACGCGGCTGAGCCCGCCCTGGGAACGACGAAATGAGCGTCCTCGAAGCATCCGAGCGCCTCGCGATGCGACGACCGGCGCCGAGACCGCGCCCGTCCCATCCGCGGCAGAAGGCCGAGTCCAACCGCGACTCGATCCGAGCAGACCGCCCATTCACCAAACACGACAACAAGACCGGAGGCATCCGATGAACCACATCCAAACTCAATCCGAGACAGAACCCTCGAGTGCTGCGTCGATCATTGAGGCCCAATACAGTCGGAACGATCTCCGCGCACGAATCACCGAGGTCCTCCAGGCGAATGGCAACGACCTCGAGCATCTCTCGATCAACGACCTCGGCGCGATCGACGAGTTCCATCTGCGCGGCCGCGCAGCAACCACCGACCTCGCCGATCTCGCCGCCATCGGGGCCGCCGATCACATCCTGGACGTCGGAGCGGGTCTCGGCGGCCCGGCCCGATTGCTCGCGCAGAACTACAGCTGCCGCGTGACCACCGTCGATCTGACCGCCGACTACTGCGAAACAGCCAAATGGCTCAACCGTGCAACGGGACTCGACGACCGCATCACCGTCGTGCACGCCGACGCACTCGACCTCCCGTTCGCCTCGGACTCGTTCGACGTCGTCTGGAGCCAGCACGCACAGATGAACATCGCCGACAAGAGACGCCTCTACAGCGAGGCCCGCCGCGTCCTGAAAGACGGCGGCCGCCTCGCGATCTGGGACATCATCGCCGGACCTCGGCAACCGATCCGCTTCCCCGTCCCCTGGGCCGATGCACCCCACATCAGCTTCCTCGTCCAAAACGACGACCTTCGGTACATCCTCGAGGAGGCTGGTTTCACCATAGGTATCTGGAACGACCTCACCAGCCAGACCATCGAAACGCTTCACGCACAGATGGCCGGTCCGGTAGGTCCGGCTGCTCTTCAAACGTACGTGCCGAACTTCCAGGAGAAGGCGGCCAACCTGCTCATTAACCTCGAAGAAGAACGACTACGCATGCTCCAAGCCGTTCTCGAAGGCGAGTAAGTCCAACGCTGATTCAGCCAGCGATCAACACGTAGATGCCGTGCGGGAGCACTGAAAACTGCTGCGGCGACTGACCCCCTCAACGCGACGCCGCGGCATCCCGACTCTCATCGGGGCTGACCCCCAAACTGGCTCCCGTGGGGCTCGCTGTCTCGCCCGCGCCGCGGAAATGAGGGTCGCGCACACTACGACGTTCGCTCGTATTGTTGGACCGAACACCGTGGCAAGGCCGATCCTTGCCAACCGTTAGCCCCGTGTCCATCGAAGCGAGACTGGCGACGGGAACCGAGGTAGACAGATGAGAGCTGTGATTTCACGGCGTCAGTCAATGCGCTCAACTGCGGGCGGTGTCCAGTCGAGTGTCATCGCGGACGGACCGGGGTTGTAGAGCCGAAGCGCGAGGTTGAACGGGCCGTCAGGTGCGGGAAGCCAGTTGCTCCGCCGCCCGGCCCAGGGGTCTCGTGCTGAACATAGATAGCCACCGAGCCATCCGGGGCGGGCTGTAGTTCGTCGTAGGAGCCGAGCTGGGTTCGATGGATCGGGTTCTCGATCGAGTATCCGTTCGCGTCGTAGAGCGCGAGCGACCAGAACGCGTTGACCGGCGGCAGCTGGCCGTTGCGAACCGCAACTGGTAGCGGTTGGAGCCGGTGAGCGGGTCCCCGTCGGGAGTGCTGAATGCGATCGGGTAGAGCGCCTCGGCCGGGTTCTGGCCGGGCTGGGCCTCCTTGGCGATGGCCGATCGCAGAAGAAAGTCGAGCTGGTCGGTGTCCGGCGTCCGCCAGCTTCCGAGGTCGGTCGTGATCTGCCAGCCGTTGATCACCTGCCCGAGCCGCGCCTGGAAGTCCGCGGCGAGCATGTGAGGCGCAATCTTGGCGGCGCGTCGAAGGCCTGCTGCGGTCGCGGGATCAGCTTGTCAGGACTCGAACGACTTGTTGGGGCCGATGTTGAGGCTCTCGAAGAGCCCGAGGAGGGCGAGGTCCTCGTCCTGTGGCGGGTTGCAGCGGAGTCCCTCGTTGAGCCGCGCAAAGAAGTTCAGAGGCTCGGCGGTCACGTCGTACGGCGTCCATTGCGAGTACGTGTTCTCGCCCATGCTGTTGCGTTGTCCGGATCGCCACGCGTGTAGCGCAGTCAGGCTGAGCTGGTCTTGCAGCGCATTGACGTTCGCGACGTCGTCTTGCCCTTTGACCTCGATCCGACCCACGATCCAAACCGTGTCGGTGGCAACATTGATGCGCCTCACGTCCTCCGGCAACGTGCCCCGCCAAGTCGGCCCGACGAACGCATACGCCCCGCCCGCACGACCGACCGTCACGTTGCTCAGGTTCTCGTTGCGCTGGTAGTAGTCGACGTAGTTGAACGTGAAGTAGCGGTCGGTGACAGGCGGAAGCTCGAGCACGATCGGCTCGACCGCGAGATCCAGCCACGCAGACGAGTACAGGGTGGCGCTGTTGGAACGCACGACGCCTCCCGCACGCGCCTGCTCCGGCGTCATCAACTCCCGCCGATGGAAGAACGCGTTCACCGCCCCACCCGGTCGCGCCAGCGCAGTCGAACGAACGCGGTAGAGCTCGTTCATCGTGAAGCCCCAGAGGTATGCCGCAACGCCGAGCGCATAGGCACGCTCCTCCGCGATCGTCCCGGCATCGAGCGCCTGCCCCGCCTCCGTCACGTTCCTTCCCTCCGATCCTTCATGAGCACGATCACAGCTTGGCCGGCCTCGAGAACCCCGAACTCCGATTCATCACCGTTCCATGCACGCTCGCCCGCCCAGGCGTGGCTGCGACGTCAGGAGCTCGTGGGTTTGAGGTCGTCTGGCTTCCAGCTGCCGTCGATCCATGGTTCGAGTGGTCCGTAGAGGCGGATGAGCGGGAACCAGCCCGTGTCCGGGAGCGTCCGGATCCAGTTCGCCTCCTTCCCCGCTGGTGGCTCCGGGCCGATGTACAGCGTCACGCCGCCGTCGTCGTCGAGTTCGACACCGGGGGAGTAGGAGCTGACGCTGGGGAACGGCTGGCCGTTGGCGAGCATCGAGCGGGTCCAGACGTCGTAGACCACGACCGACCAGAAGTCCTTCGCCGGGATCGGACCCGGTAGCCGGAGCTGGTAGGTACGGGCCGGGTCGATCCAGTCGCCGTTGGTGTCTCTGTAGGCCCAGGTGTAGGCGGAGCCGACGCCGGGCTTCGCGCCCGCCATCGCGGTGGCGCGGCCGGTCGCGAACCAGGCCATGCTCACCATGTCGTCGATCAGCGGCCGTCCCTGCTCATCGACGAACGTGGGGTAGCCGTGGATCATGTCGAACCACTCGCGGTCGGTCCAGCGCCGGTAGTCGCCGCGGGGGGCGTTGGTGATCGCGAAGGCCATGTAGCTGCCGACATGGGCGGCCTCGTCGAGGATCGCCCGCATCCGTGCGTCGGGCGCGAACGGCTTCCCTTTCTCGATCCCGATCTGCAGCAACTCCGCGGCCTCATCGAGCGTGATCGCATCGGCAGGCTCGTACTCGACCATCGCCGCGAGGTCCTCGAAGTACCGGACATCGGCCGGGTGGATCGTGTCGAACGAGAGACCGGTGCCATCAAGATGGCGCGTGGGTGCCGCGTCCTTGCCCGGACAAGGGCGCGATCCTCGTGCCCCGCAGGGTCTCCATCGCGGGAGCGGGGTCGCCGCCCGGCCCCATGAAGGCGCGCAGCACGAGCCACTGGCGGTAGGTACGCAGGCGCACCGTCGCCACGAACCCGTCGGCCGGAAGCTCGCCCTCGTAGCCCGGCGGCACCAGCAGGTAGCGACCACCCTGGCCCTGGTCGGGGCCGGCGATGCCCATGTCCCCCATCGGTCGCATCCACTGGTCGTTCAGGAACCCGAGCACCCGCGGCGGCACATCCAGCACCACCGGGCCGGGCTTGGTGTCGATCACGGCGACGCCGTAGACCGTCTCGGAGTTACCGGTCAGCGCCAGGCCGCGCGCGTCGGCGTGCAGCATCAGGAGATCCGTCGGCCCCAGGTCGAGATCGCGCGTGAACGCCTGCTGGAACCCCCAGATCGCGGCGGCCATCATGTGCCGCAGGAACACCTGACAGCCACGCTGGAAATCGAGCTGGTCGTACAACTCCTGCACCGTCGCCTCGGTCGGGAAGCCACCCTCGAACTCCAACCGACCCGCAAACCGCGTCTCGACAACCGGCGGCGGCTGCTCAGGAGCCGTCACCCGTTGCACGTCAGTCGGACCCGTCGCTTTAAACGTCACGCCTTATCGCCCCCTTCGCCGGTGAGACCACATCATCACATTCAGCACCCGCTCCCGCTCGGACGTCGAAGGGACTTGGTGTTGAACACCCAAAGCCGCCCACCCAGACGACTTGAACGGATGCGACTCGCAGGGCTTTCTTGGGGTCGGCGCTACTAGGCAAGACCCGTGCAAGGCTTGACCCCCAACCAGCGGAACCGGGGCTCGCCTCCTCAGTCGACGCGGAACTCCGAGGCCAGCACTGGCTTGGCGCTTGGTGTGCCAGTCCGTTCCTGCTTTGAGCGAACATCGTGGCAATGCCAATGTCTGTCAGCCGTTGCTCATTGATGCAACAAAAAAGCCCCATGTGCGGGGCTTTTCTATGGGCGGTACTGGGCTCGAACCAGTGACCCCCAGCTTGTCGACACGGGGCAGGTGTCCGCGTGGGGCCGCCCCTGGTCCGGTTCGCGCCTGCGAATCCGTGGTTTTTGGCTCGTCGTGTCCGGAACGACCGGCCCTGATCGGACGCTAGTACCGGACAAATCGGACACGCCGGACACGGGCGGTCAGGCCCCGAAGCCGCCCTGGGCGAGCTTCGCGGGAGGCGCGCTCGCGGCCTCCGTCGGTGAGCCCGGCGTAGACGGTCAGCGTCACCTTGGCGTTCGCGTGCCTCGCGAGCTCCGCGACCTCGGGCGCGCTCAGGTTGTTCTCGAACGCGATCGCGCTCCTGACCTCGTCGAGGTCGGTCACGCGGTCACCACGTCGGGCTCATCGACGACCTGGACGACCTCGTCCTCACTGAGCAGCGTGGCCCACGGCGGCCGGTCCGGTCGAGCCGTGGCCCACTTCGCCACCAACGTTGACCAGGGCGATCGCGGCTCGCGCAGCCTCGTCGGCCTCGACCCGGCTGCGGCACACATCGGCGGTCGACGGCCGGGCGACGAGCGAGATGGTCGCCGAGATTCGTCCCGCGACCGCCTGCCACTCGAGACGTCGCGGCGATCAGGGCGGCCGCCGCAGAGTTGACGTTCTCCGCCGCCGTCTCGCCGGCCGCCTCGAGCTCGTCGAGGAGCTCGCCGAGATGCGCGCGACGTAGACCCGGTAGAGCGCGGTCGGCGTCCTGGCGTGCGTCCCTGGCGCCTTGGAGCCTCTCGGGCCACGGCTGGTCGGCCCCTTCGCCGCGGCGAGCTTCTCCTCGGCCGTCTTGCGGGCGGTCGCGTGCCGCCGTGCGCGCTCAAGGTGGGCGAGCTCGGCCGACGTTGGCGCGAGGCTTCGAGGGCTTCGCGCCACTCGCGCTCCACGGAGCTCACGCGGTCGCCAGCGCGCTTGCGTTCGACCTCGAGCTTCGCGAGCTCGTCCACGGCCGAAGTGTAGGTGCCGGCCCTCAACGGTTGCTCGCGCGGGCCCGGCGAGCTCCGTCGCCGCGTTGCCCGCTGAGAGGCGCTCCGGGGGCTCTGGAGCCCGTCTCCCCCACGGCCGAATGACCCATTCGTGTCCTATCAGGACACCCACGCCGACCGTACCTTGGAAGAGAGAGCCCAAGGACCCCGGCGTGAACGTCGGACTCAGCCTCGCGGGCTTCCATCAACCCGAAGATTGGAGGGAACACCCTTGAAGAAGATCATCCTCGCGGCTGCCGTTGCGGCACTCGCATCCATGTCAGTCGCCGCGTTCGCCTCGGCTGACGTTGCGCGCTACCAGACCCAGTCCATGACGATCACCGCCATGCAGCCGAAGGACATGTCGGCCATTCGGGACGTCTGGACGCACACCTACAACGTCACGGTGAATCCGTGCGACGGCTCGTTCTCGGCACCGGCTCGGTCAGCGGCACCAACTAAACGGTCTTCTCGGCACCGAGACGATCGCGGGCCAGCTCAACAGCAACAACCATCAGCTACACGGCGACCCGCGTCAGAGCGGCGAGGTTTACTCGCTGACCAACGCGCAGCTCGACGACACACGGAGGCGCTCGGCACCGCGAACCCCGACGTCTCGTCCGATCGCCTTCCAGGTCAGCGCGACCACGGCCGACCTGACGCACTTCAAGAACCACGGCGAGTACGTCTCGCGCAGGGCGGCGGCTCGACGCAGCCCACTCCTGCATCGGGATGCCCATCAAGTAAAGGGCGTCGAGCAGTAGCTGTTCTACGGGGGCGGCCTTCGGGCCGCCCCTTCTCGTGTGGGGCACGTCGGGCGGGATGGCTTCGAGGTGCGACGGGCGGCTCAGTCGGAGTCGCTTCCCCAGTCTCTCTGTTCGGCGACTCCGTAGGGCTTCCGCACGATCATCGAGTGCACCACTTCCTGATGCCCAGCCTCGCGGGCGCAACGTAGGTGGACGAGGGCCCTCGAAGTCCGGAGGGCGGCCTGTATGCGGTTCTGGGCTGAGAGAAGGGCAGCGATCTTGAACGGCTTCCTCGTCGGTCCATGTGACCGGCCGGTGCCCTCCGCCTTTGGCCTGCTGATGGCGACCCTTGTGTCCGAGCGGGCCGGAGCAGGCATATACGGGCCAGATTCCCAGATCCGATGGCGGGCCGTCTCCGGCCATCGTGCTCTCGCAGGGCTCAAGTTTGGGGATGCGCGATTCGCTCACTTGGTACCGACGATCGAAGCATCGACTGTAACCCGCCCCAGCCGCGCGCGGCATCGTCAGCCGCTCCCGACCGGTGAGCTCACGCTCATGGGTCGAGTGGGAAGACGCCGACGGCACGCACACCGACTCGACCGGCATCCATCCGCGACCGCACGCCTAGCTTGGGTCGACGAGGCAGACCGGCAGAGCTAGTACCGGACATTTACCGGACACGACCCCGGTGGCGTTGCCTCTTGGGCAACAAAAACCCCGCCTGAGCGGGGCTTTAGTAGATGGGCGGTACTGGGCTCGAACCAGTGACCCCCAGCTTGTCGAGCTGGTGCTCTCCCAACTGAGCTAACCGCCCCGGGTCTTGGGCGAGTGTACCGCAGGGTCGGCCTCAGAGAATCCTCAGGCGGTGTTCAGACCTTCTTCACGAGCGTCGGTTGAACTGAGGGCATGCAGTCGTCATTCCAACGGATCGTCTTGCCGGTCGCCGCGGCGGTCGGGTTGACGGCGGCGCTCGTCGCGATCGGGGCGCCGCTCTGGCTCAGCATCGGAGTCGGGGCGCTCGCTGCACTCCGAGCCGCGCTCGCGCCCGCCGACCGGCGACCGCCCGGCGCTGACGTCTAGGTGACGTGCCTCGAGAGGTTGTGGACGGCTGAGTAGGTCATCCGGGCCTCCTTCGAGGCTGTGGGTCTGCCAAGGCTCACAGTCGAAGGAGGACCGGATGGGGCTTCACCGTAATGCTCGTCTCGGACTTGCTGGGCGTCGGGCGCTGGTTGCTGATGTCGAGCAGGGGTGTTCGTGTCGTGAGGCGGCGAGACGCCGCGGCGTCTCGCCGACGACGGCGTGTAAGTGGTGGCGCCGATGGTGCGAGGCGCCGCCGGATGCTCGAGCGACGCTGGGCTGCCTCGAGGATCGCTCCTCTCGGCCTCATCGCTGTCCGCGGTTGCTGTCAGCGGCTGAGCATGAGCGGATCTGCGCGGTTCGGCTGAGGAGTGGCTGGGGGCCGCGGCTGGTTGCCGGCGAGACCGGTCATGCGCACGCGACGGTCTGGCGGGCTCTGCGCCGGGCGGGAATCTCGCGGCATCCGCGTGAGCGGCGGGAGCGGCCGCGGCTGTACGAGTGGCCCTGCCCCGGCGATCTGCTGCACATCGACACGAAACGGTTTGTCCGTTTCAGCCGCCCAGGTCATGCCGTGACCGGTGTTCGCGATCGAACAGCCCGGGAGTCGCGGATGCAGGTCGGCTACGAGTGGGTGCACTCAATCGTCGACGACCACTCCCGCTACGCCTACTCCGAGCTCCACCGCGACGAGAAAGCACCCACGGTGACCGCATTCGTCGAGCGCGCCCTCACAGCCCTCGCCGCCGAAGGGATCGCGCCGAAGCGGATGATGAGCGACAACGCCTGGGTCTACACCCGAAACCCTGCGCTCGCCGAACTCCTCGCACGCAACGGAGTCCGCCACCTGCTGATCCCGCCGCGCCGACCCCAGGTCAACGGAAAGGTCGAGCGCTTCCAGCAGACCCTCAAGCGCGAGTGGGGACTCGGCCAGATCTACCGCACAAGCGACCACCGAGCCCAAGCCCTGTCACACTGGCTCCGCTACTACAACGAGCGCAGACCACACAGCTCGCTCGCGCCCGGCCACCCATCAGCCGCGTCCACAACGTCCCGAGGCAGGACGTCTAGGCTCACGGCGATGTCGATCGTCGTGATCAACGCCATCACCGTGGCCGAGGAAAGCCGCGCCGAGTTCGAGGAGCGGTTCGCCGCGCGCGCCGGCACCGTCTCGGGCGCGCCCGGGTTCGAGGCATTCGAGCTCCTGAAGCCGGTCGAGGACGGCCGGTACCTCGTCTACACGCGCTGGGCCTCGGAAGAGGACTTCCTCGCCTGGATGCGCTCCGGCCAGTTCTCGGACGCACATGCCCGGCACGCCGACCGTCCGCCCATGAACGCCGAGAGCGAGGTCTGGCGCTTCGAGGTGCTCGAGGGCGAGTACTCCGCTTGACGAGGCTCATCCTCGACGTCGACACCGGCACGGACGACGCGATCGCGATCATGCTCGCCGCGCTCGATCCGCGAACTCGAGCTGCTCGCGGTCACGACCGTCGCCGGGAACGCTTCGATCGAGCACACGACCGAGAACAGCCTCCGCGTGCTCCAGCACGTCGGCGCCGCGACGCCGGTGCACCGGGGCGCCCCCGGCCCTCTCCTCCCGTCGACCGCCGTGCGCGACCACCCCGACGCCGGGCAGAGGATCCACGGCGGGTACCTGGACCTGCCCGCGGCCCGCTCGAGCCCGAGCGACACCCCGGCGGCAGCGTTCCTCGTCGAGGCGTTCGGCGACGACTCCGACGTGACGCTCGTCGCGACGGGCCCGCTCACGAACGTCGCCACGGCTCTACGGCTCGACCCGGACCTTGCTCAGCGGATCCCGGCGCTCGTGCTGATGGGCGGCGGCCACGTCCGGGCGAACGCGACCGCAGCGGCCGAGTACAACATCTGGGCCGACCCGGAGGCCGCGCGCATCGTGCTGCAGAGCGGGATCCGGGAGATCGTGGTCGTGCCGCTCGACGCCACCCACGAGGCGCTCGTCACGGGCGCCGACTGCGACCGCCTCGCCGCGCTCGGCACCCCGGCCGGCACCGCCGCGGCGGCGATCATCCGTACCCGCATCGCCGGCTACGGCGCCATCCAGCCGCCGGCGATCCCAGACTCGGCCCCCGTCCACGACGCGGTCTGCGTCGCTTCCCTGATCGATCCCGAGGTGATCACGACCCGCGAGGCGTTCGTCGACGTCGAGCTCCGCGGCGAGCTCACCCGCGGGCGCACCGTGGTCGACCTCCGTCCGATCCCGACGACGCCACCGAACGCACGGTGGGCGTACGGCGCCGACCGCTCCCGCTTCCTCGACCTGCTCCTGGCGGCGTTCGCGAGCTAGGAGACGGTGATCGACGGCGAGGTCGCGAGCAGCGTGGGGCCGCTCGAGGCCAGCAGCCGGAACTCGTAGGCCCCGGCGGTCGACGGCACCTTGAACGAGCACGAGCCCGACGCCTTCGCCGTCGAGAAGAAGGGGAACGACGAGCAGCTCGAGTCGTAGATCCGGCTCACGTACGCCGAGTTCGCGGAGCCGGGCGCGAAGATCCCGATCCAGTCGGTGATCTTCGGCGACGGCACGCCGCTCCAGCTCACGGTGACCGTCGATCCCTTCGAGGTGCTCGTCGTGCTGAGGGTGAGCGTGGGACCGGCGGGACCGACGGTCACCGACTGGCCGCTCGCCCCGCAGGTGCCCGAGACCCCGTTGTTGCCGGCGTCTCCGGAGTAGCTCGCGACCCAGAGATACGTCCCCGCCGTGGAGGGCGCGAACGACGTCGCCACGTACGACGCGTTGCCGCTGACCGCGATCGTCGAGGTCGTCACCGTGCTGGAGCACCCCGTGTCGCCCGGGCCGTAGAGCGAGAACGTGATCGAGCCGGTAGGCGAGCTCCCCGACGCAAGCGTCGCTGTGTCGTACACAGACCCGCCGAGCGCAACGCCCGGGGAGGCCTGAGCCGAGAGCGTCGGGGTGGCCTTGCTTGCAGCGGTCACCGTGATCGGGGTCGAAGAAGCGATCACCGTCGAGGTACCGCCCGCGAGCAGTTCCAGCACATAGCTGCCCGCGGTGGTGGGCATGGCGACCGAGCACGAGCCGGACGCTTTCGCCGTCGTGCCGGCTGCCGTCGAGCAGCTCGAGTCGCAGACCTGGCTCACGATGCTGAGCGATGGTGACGTTGCGACCGCGATCGAGTCGGTCGTGCTCGGTGTGGCGACGTTCGCCCAGGTCGCCGTCACGTTTCCGCCCGCCGAGACGCTGGACGGAGTCGCGATGAGGGTCGGGGGCGCGAGGATGACGAGGTTCGCCGTCGCACTACGCGTGAGGGCGCCCGCAGTGCCACTGATCGTGAGGGGGTAGGTGCCCGGAGTCACCCCGGACGACGTGGTGACGGTCAGCGTCGACGTCGTGCCGGCGCTAACGCTCGCCGGGCTGAAGCTCGGGGTTGCGCCAGCCGGCAGGCCGCTGACGCCGAGCCCGGCCGAGCCCGAGAAGCCGTTGACCGGCGTTAGCGTCACGGCGAATGTGGTCACGGCGCCCTGCGCAATCGTCCGCCTCGCCGGCGAGGCGCTGAGCGAGAAGTCCGGCGTCGGCGGGGCGGTGGTGAAGGCGGCCAGCCCGTTCGGTGTGCCGAGACCGGTCGGGCCGTCGAAGCCTCCGGTTGCGGCGCAGAGGTACGAAGGGCTACAGCTGCCGTTGCTTCCCGAGACGATGTCATGGAGCGACGCGGCATGCGCGTACGGGATCGAGCCGAAGTTGCCGCTCGTGTCCCCCGTGAGTGCGTACACGGCGCCGATGAGCGGCGAGGCGAGGCTCGTGCCGCGACCTGGTGCCAGGCGGCGCCGTTCCTCGCTCCGATCGAGTCGTAGACCGCGGCGCCGGTATTCGGATCGGCGTCGGCAGAGACGTCCGCAACCGTGCGTTTGGCACAGCCCGTGTCGCTCTGCCAGGCGGGCTTGGGCTCGTATGCCGAGCAGCCTGAGCCCGTGCCGCTCCACACCAGCTCGCTCGACCATGTCTTGTCGCCGTTCAGCTGCAGGGTGGTGCCGCCGACCGCGGTCACGTACTGGGACGCGGCCGGAAACTCGACCCCGTATCCGTTGTCGCCAGAGGAGGCCGTGATCATCACGCCCGGGTGGTTGAAGTACTTGCTCTCGTCGCTCGTCTCGCTCGAGTACTCGCTCGCGCCGTAGGAGTTCGAGACGACGCTGGCGCCGAGCGTCACCGCCCTGTTCACCGCGGTGCCGAGGTTGGCCATCGAGTTGCTGCTCGCCTCGACGAGCAGGATCTTGCCGTTCTGGCAGATCTGGTGCGCCGTCTCGACGTCCAGGGCGATCTCGAGGTGCCAGCTCGTCCCCGAGGGGTACGTCGTGCCGCCGTTCTGGTTCACCTTCTTGAAGCAGCCGTTGGCCGTGGTGCACGCGGGCAGGCCGTACTTGGCGTCGTAGGCCGCGAGGTCGGCCTCGATGTTCGGGTCGTCATAGGCATCGACGATCCCGATCGTGGGCGTCCCGGAGGCCGAGGTCGTGGGAAGCGCATAGCCGGTGTGGAATGCGGACGGGCCGAGCGCGCTCGCCGGGGGAGCAGTCGAGGCGAGCGGGACGCCGTCGGAGTCGCTGACGACCTGGGCGCCGCACGCGGCCGCACGCGCGGCCGGCCCCTGACAGGCGCGCTCGTACCAGTGGCCGCGGTCGTGGTCGCGAACAGGGCGCACGAAACCGTCCCCTCGCGCAGCGCTCCCGCTGACGGCGGCGCAGAGCGCGCCGCCGGCTGAACTTACCAGAGCCTCGAGCCGGGAAACCCGGCCGAAGGGCTAGATCTTCTCGAGCCCGGCGTACTCGAGCATCAGGCGCTTTTCGGCGCCGCCCTCGAACCTGACCGTGACGACACCGTCGGGCTCGATCCGCGTGACGATTCCCGCCCCGAGCGACGCGCTCTTCACCGAATCGCCGGTCGAGAGTGCCGGCACGTCCGCCTGCGGCGAGCGCGCCCGCTCGGGGATCCGCGCCCCGTAGCCCGACCAGGACGATGGCCGGAGACGCTCGCGCTCGACCCCCAGCCCGGGCAGCTCGTCGAGGAACCGAGACGGGAGGTTCGCCTCGCTGCGGCCGTACAACGACCGGCGCGAGGCATGGAGCATGGTCAGCCGCTCCTTCGCGCGGGTCATCCCGACGTAACAGAGGCGCCGCTCCTCCTCGACCTCCGCCTCCTCGATCGACCGCGAGTGCGGGAAGATCCCCTCCTCCATCCCGAGCATGAACACGGCACGGAACTCGAGCCCCTTGGCGTTGTGCAGCGTCATCAGCGTCACCTGACCGGCCGTCTCGTTGTCGCGCAGTGCGTCCTGGTCGGAGTAGAGCGAGATCTCCTGGAGGAACGACGAGAGCGACGGCTCGTCCGCCGAGGCCTCGTACTCGCGGGCGACCCCCACGAGCTCCTCGAGGTTCTCGATCTTCCCCTCCGCCTCCCACTTCGGCAGCGTCGAGAGCAGGAACGCCGCGTAGTCGGTGCGCGTAATCACGGCCTCGAGCAGGGCGGCGATCGACACCTCCTGGGCACTCGCCATCAGGGACTGGAGGAGCGTCCTCCAACCCTGGACCGCCTTGAGCGACGCGGTCGCGAGCCCGGCCTCCTCGGCGCGGCCGACCGCCTCCCAGAGCGAGATCCCCTCGCCGTCGGCGAGCGCCTGGAGCCGTGAGATCGACGTGTCCCCCACCCCGCGTCGCGGCTTGTTCGCGATCCGGGAGAGCGACACCCCGTCGTAGGGGTTGTCGATCGCCTGCAGGTAGGCGATCGCATCCTTGATCTCGGCGCGCTCGTAGAAGCGCGGCCCGCCGATCACCTGGTAGGCGACGCCCTGACGGACGAAGACGTCCTCCAGCACGCGGCTCTGCGCGTTCGTCCGGTAGACCACCGCCATCTCTCCGAGCGAGAGCCCGTACTCGAGGAGCGCGGCGACCTCCGCAGCCACGAACCGCGCCTCGGCGTGCTCGTCCTCCGTCTCGACGACGCGAACCGGCTCGCCCTCGCCGAGGTCGGACCAGAGGTGCTTCTCCTTCCGCTCCCGGTTGTTCTCGATCACCGCGTTCGCAGCGCTCAGGATCGCGTTCGTCGAGCGGTAGTTCTGCTCGAGCGGGATCACGCGGGTCCCCGGGAAATCACGCTCGAACGAGAGGATGTTGCCGATGTCAGCGCCTCTGAACCGATAGATCGACTGATCTGGGTCGCCGACGACCATAAGATTTTTCTTATGTGAGCTGAGTAGCTGCAACAGCACGTACTGGGCGTGGTTCGTGTCCTGGTACTCGTCGACCATGACGTAGCGGAAGGCCTTCGCCCAGCGCTCGCGCGCCTCGGGGAACCGCTGCAGCACCTCGACCGTGAGCATCAGGAGATCGTCGAAATCGACGGCGTTCAGCCCGAAGAGGCGCCGCTGGTACGCCGCGTACACGTCGGCGACGGTCTGGTCGTAGAAGCTCTCCACGCGCTTCGCGTACTCGTCCGGACCGATCAGCTGGTTCTTCGCGTTCGAGATCTGCGTGTGGATGCCGCGCGGCGTGAACCGCTTCGGGTCCCGCTCGAGCTCCTCGAGGCAGTTCCGCACCAGTCGGACCTGGTCGGCCTGGTCATAGATCGTGAAGTTCGACCGGTAGCCGAGCCGCTCGGCCTCGCGCCGGAGGATCCGTCCGCACGCCGAGTGGAAGGTGAGGATCCAGATCGCGCGGGCGCGGGGCCCCACAGCTGACTCGATCCGTGAGCGCATCTCGGCGGCGGCCTTGTTCGTGAACGTGATCGCGAGGATCTCGTCAGGCCTCACCCCCTGCTCGAGCAGGTAGGCGACGCGATAGGTAAGGACGCGCGTCTTCCCCGAGCCGGCTCCGGCGACGACGAGGAGCGGCCCTTCGGTCGTCGTCACCGCCTCGCGCTGGGCACCGTTCAGCTCGGCGAGGTAGCTCTCGGAGGCGGTCGGTGACGGCATCGTTTCCAGGCTAGCGACGTGCGGCGATGTGGAGAATGCCTGTCCCGACGATGCCGCCTCTGATAGAAGGACGCGAAGGGGGCCGCCGGCGCGCCGGCGGTTCGAGGCTCGAACCAAGGAGGCCAGAATGGCTGAAGAGACGACGGAGACGCCGGTCCTCGACCTGCTCGCGAAGATGACGGCGGACTCGATCGAGGCGACGAGCCTCGACGCGGAGACGCTGATGCTCGTCCGCCTCGCCGCATTGATCGCGGTGGATGCGGCGCCGGCGTCATATCTGATGAACCTCGGCGTGGCGACCGAGATGGGTGTCGACTCGGAGTCGGCACAGGACGTGCTCCTCGCGGTCGCGCCGATCGTCGGCACGGCCCGCGTCGTGTCGGCGGCCGGGAAGATGGTCCGGGCGCTCGGCCTGGCGATCGCGATCGCCGACGCGGTCGACGACGCGGAGCTCGAAGAGGACTGAGCTCGGGAGATCCGAACGGGCGGGGCGCTCCGCCTCGCCCGTTCTCACTCCGGGTTCGCGAGCAGCGCCTCGATCCGGTCGAGGCGCGCGCCGATCTCGTCGAGCTTCACGGACGGGTCGGGACGGATCGACTCGCCGCGAGCTCCTTCTCGCGCTCGCGCGCAGCGCGGGCGACGAAGGTCGAGGTGATCAGGGCCGTGAGGATCGAGAGGAACGCGATCCCCCAGAGCATCACGACGGTGGCGATGATCCGGCCGGACGGGTGCGCCGGCGTGACGTCCCCGTAGCCCACGGTCGGGATGGTCTGCATCGCCCACCAGAGCGCCCGCCCGTAGTGCGGGTACTCGCCGTGGTCGAGGAGCCGCATCAGGGCGGCGCTGACGAGAACCACCGCCCCTGAGGCGGCCACGATCACGCGGACGGCGTTGCGAACCGAGGCAGGTTCCCGCTGGTAGCGCGAGACGCGACGCTCGATCGGCCCCTTCCGCGGCATGAGGTGGACCGTAGTTCGACGCCCGGACGGCGGACGGCCCGCCACCGAAGGGACGCGCACCCGGGCCGTGAGCCGTGCTTCCGGTGGCAGAGTGAAGGCATGGGGGCTGCCGCAGGCATCGAGCTGAGCGGCCTCGCCAAGTCGTTCGGCGAGGTTCGAGCCGTGCGCGGGATCGACATCGCGGTCTCGCCGGGTGAGACCGTCGCGCTGCTCGGGCCGAACGGCGCCGGGAAGTCGACGACCATCGACATGCTCCTCGGCCTCCTCGAGCCCGACGGCGGCACGGTCTCGGTCTTCGGCTCGGAGCCGCGGGCCGCGATCGACGGCGGCGCGGTCGGGGCGATGCTGCAGACCGGCGCGCTCATCCGCGACGTCACCGTGCGCGAGCTCGTGGCGGTGATGGCGGGCCTGTACCCGTCGCCGCTCGACGTCGACGAGGTGCTGGAGCTCGTCGGGATCACCGAGATCGCCGGACGCCGGACGCAGAAGCTCTCCGGCGGGCAGACGCAGCGGGTCCGCTTCGCCGTCGCGCTCGTCTCGAACCCCGACCTGCTGGTCCTCGACGAGCCCACGGTCGCGATGGACGTCGAGGGACGACATGGCTTCTGGACGGCGATGCGCGCGTTTGCCGAGGGCGGGAAGACCGTCCTCTTCGCGACGCACTACCTGGAGGAGGCTGACCTCTACGCCGACCGGGTGGTGCTGATGGCGAACGGGGTCGTCGTCGCCGACGGGCCGCCGAACGAGATCAAGGCGATGGTCGGCACCCGGACGATCCGCGCGACGCTGCCCGAGACGCCGCTCGAGGAGCTCGAGCGGCTGCCCGGCGTGTCGCGCGCCGAGCGCCGCGGCGAGGCCGTCGTCCTCGTCTGCACCGACTCGGACGCTGCGATCCGCGCCTTCGTCTCGACCCAGCCGGACGCACGGGACATCGAGATCGCCGGGGCGGGCCTCGAGCAGGCGTTTCTCGAGCTGACCGGAGCGGAGAAATGACGTTGGACTACCTCGGGTTCGAGCTCAAGCGGACGCTCCGGAACCGCCGGTTCTTCTTCTTCTCGCTCGGCTTCCCGCTCGTCCTCTACTTCCTCATCGCCGGGCCGAACCGCGAACGAGACGAACCTCGGTCACAGCGGGCTCTCGGCCCCGCTCTACTTCATGGTCGGGCTCGCCGCGTTCGGGACGATGAACGCGATGCTCGCGGCCGGCGCGCGGATCTCCGGCGAGCGCGCCGTCGGCTGGAACCGCCAGCTTCGGATCACCCCCCTGACGACGCGGACGTACTTCCGGGCGAAGGTGCTGACGGGCTACGTGATGGCGGGGATCACGCTGACCGCGCTGTACCTGGCCGGCGTCTCCCTCGGCGTCAGCATGAGCGCGAACGACTGGATGAGGATGACCGTGCTGATCCTGCTCGGCCTCCTGCCGTTCGCAGCGCTCGGGATCGTCTTCGGCCACCTGCTCACACCCGACTCGATCGGCCCGGCGATGGGCGGCACGACCGCATTGCTCGCCATCCTCGGCGGAACGTGGTTCCCCCTCTCCGGCGCCGTGATGACGCACGTGGGCGAGGCGCTCCCGTCGTACTGGCTCGTCCAGGCAGGCCACGTCGGGCTCGGCGGCGCCGGCTGGACGCGCACCGGCTGGGCCGTGATGATCGTCTGGACGCTCGGCACGACCGCGGTCGCCCGCTGGGCGTACCGGCGCGACACGCAGCGTGTCTAGCTAACCGTCGGTGACGTCTTCGAGGCCGCGCTCGAGCCACGCGACCGCCTCGGCCAGGGCGCCCGGGTCGGCCGACTTCAGCACCACCTCGACCAGTGGGCCCGTCGCTTCGAAGCGCGGATACGAGCCGATCGACACGGCCGGCCACCGCGTCGTCGCGCTCGCGAGGAGGTGCACGATGTCGCTCTCGCGTGTCGAGACGAGACGGCGCCACGAGGCGATCGGGCGGTCGCCGCGGAACTCGTCGGCGTACGCGTCGAACATCGCCTCCATCTCCGCCGGCAGGCCCGGCATGACCCAGACGTTCTCGATCGCGAAGCCGGGCGCACCGCCCTTCGGGTTCCGGAGCGGGCGACTCCCTCCCGGGAGCTCGGCCCAGCGGGCCGCGTAGTCGGGGCTGCGGGGATAGCGGCGGCGAAGCTCGTCGGCGAGCTCCGGCACCTCGACCTGGCGGACGGAGAAGGCTGCCGCGATCGCCTCGCGCGTGACGTCGTCCGGGGTGCCTCCCAACCCGCCGGTCACGATCAGGTGATCGACGTGGGCGCGCTCGCGCGCGACGAACGAGGCGATGGTCTCGATCTCGTCGGGAAGCGCTGCCGCGAGCGTCACGTGGACGCCCAGCGACTCGAGCCGCTTTCCCAGCCAGGCGGCGTTCGTGTTGACGATATCCCCCGAGACGATCTCGTTCCCGATCGTGAGGACAGCGGCGACCACCACCTGAGTATGCGGGATCCGGTCGGGTCGGGCCGGAGCGGCGTGCTCCGCTATCCTCGGGCGCGCCGGACACATATCTCCGGCCGGTGGGAAAGCAGCGAAACCGGTGCGAATCCGGCGCTGTCCCGCAACTGCGATGCCTCCGGCCTTTGGAGGACGAGCCAGGCCGCCTGCTCCCGTCGACGAACTAGCCCTCGGAGGAAGGGCGGTTTGCGCGGCGACGCCGCGGGGCCACCTCCCTCCGCTCAACGCGGAGGTTCTGTATGAAGATCGGAAGGTTCGCCGGGGCAGCAGCCCTGGTGGTGCTCGTGCTCACGGCGCCGGCGGCGGCGCAGAGGGCTGCGGTGCCGCAGAGGATCGTGTCGCTCTCGCCGACGGCGACGGAGGATCTGTTCGCAATCGGTGCCGGTAAGCAGGTTGTAGCGGTCGACGACCAGTCGAACTACCCCGCGAACGCGCCGCAGACGAAGCTCTCGGGCTACACGCCGAACGCCGAGGCGATCGCCGGGTACAAGCCCGATCTCGTCGTCGTCTCCTTCGACGCGAACCACGTCGTCGAGGCGCTCGGCAAGCTGAAGATCCCGGTGCTCGTCCAGCCCACGGCCGCGACGCTCGCCGACGCCTACGGCCAGATCACGGCGCTCGGGGAGGCCACGGGCCACCGGGCGAAGGCGGCGGCGGTGGTTGCCGGGATGAAGCGGAAGATCGCCGCGATCGCGGCGTCGGTGCCGCGCTCCAAACCGCCGCTGACCGTCTATCACGAGCTGGAGCCCGACCTCTACTCGGTCACCTCGAAGACGTTCATCGGCCGCATCTACACGATGCTCGGCCTGAAGAACATCGCCGATGCGGCCGACAAGACGGGCTCCGGCTACCCGAAGCTCTCGAACGAGTACATCATCGCCGCCGATCCGAAGCTGATCGTCCTGGCCGACACCAAGTGCTGCGGCCAGACCGCCGCCAAGCTCGGCGCGCGCCCGGGGTGGAAGACGATCGCCGCCGTCTCGGACGGCGGGGTCGTTCCGGTGAGCGACGACATCGCCTCGCGCTGGGGCCCACGGATCGTCGACTTCGTGCAGGCAATCGCGAGCAAGGCGAAAGCCAGCTCCTCGAAGTGAGCTCCGTCGCGCGCCCGGCCGGAGAGGAGGGCGCGGTTCGCGTCCCCTCTCCGCCGCGCGCGCTCGTCCCCGTTCTCGGCGCGCTGGTGTTGCTCGTCGTGGCCGTGCTCGTCGGGCTCTTCGTCGGCCCGGCAGGGATCGGAGCCGGCGCGATCGTCCGCAATGCGCTCTCCCACGTGCCGTTCCTCGGCGTCCACTCGAGCATGTCGGCGACCGACTCCGCGATCCTGTGGCAGCTCCGCGCGCCGAGAGTCGTTCTCGGGTTGCTCGTCGGGGGGATGCTGGCGCTCGCGGGCGGCGCCTACCAGGGGGTGTTCCGCAACCCGCTCGTCGACCCGTACCTGCTCGGCGTCGCAGCCGG
The DNA here is from genome assembly GCA_963723405.1 of uncultured Actinomycetota bacterium. Lineage (GTDB taxonomy): Bacteria > Actinomycetota > Thermoleophilia > Gaiellales > Gaiellaceae > PALSA-600. Next base: position 28,083 of record CAVRQF010000002.1, read on the forward strand.
CGCCGGCCTCGGCGCGACGCTCGTGATCTCCTACGCGAACCACGCGGCTGACTCGTACGACCTCCTGCCGGTCGCCGCCTTCGCCGGCGCTGCGCTCGGGGTCGTCCTCGCCTACGCGCTCGGCGCCTCCGCCGCCACGGCGGGGAACCCGGCCGCGCTCGTGCTCGCGGGCGTCACCGTCGTCGCCTTCCTCACGGCGGTGCAGACGTTCATCCAGCAGCAGCACGCCGAGACGCTCCAGCAGGTCTACAGCTGGATCCTCGGGAGCGTCGACACCGCGGGCTGGCACGACGTCCTGCTCGCCCTTCCGTACGTGGCGGTCGCGTCGGTCGTGCTGCTCTTCCACCGCCGGGCCCTCGACGTCCTGGCGGTCGGTGACGACGAGGCCGCCACGCTCGGCGTGAACGTGAGGCGCGTCCGCTTGACGATCGTCCTCGCCGCCACGATCGGCACGGCTGCCGTCGTCGCCGTCAGCGGCCTGATCGGGTTCGTCGGGATCATCGTCGCTCACTTCGTACGGCTCGCCGTCGGCTCGAGCTACCGGATCGTGCTGCCGCTGTCGCTGATCCTCGGAGGGGCGTTCCTCGTTCTCTGCGACGTGATCGCGCGGACGGTGATCTCGCCGGGCGAGCTCCCGATCGGCGTGGTCACGGCGTTCTTCGGGGCGCCGTTCTTCGCCGTCGTCCTCCGCACGAGCAGGACGTTCCGGTGACGGCCGTCTCGGTGAGGTCGCTCGAGGTCGACCTCGGCCGGTCGCGAGTCCTCGACGGGTGTCGACGCCGAGATCGGCCCGGGCGAGTGGGTCGCGCTGATCGGGCCGAACGGCGCCGGCAAGAGCACGCTCCTCCGCGCGGTCGCGGGACTCCTCGCCTACTCCGGCTCCATCAGGATCGACGGCGACGAGGTCTCGGGGCTTGCGCGCCGGCCGTTGGCGCGGCGGCTCGCCTTCGTGCCCCAGGCCCCGCTCCTCCCGCCGGGGATGCGGGTCGGCGAGTACGTTCTGCTCGGAAGGACGGCTCACCTCGGCCCGTTCGGCGGCGAGAGCGCGCACGACCTCGAGGAGGCCGGCAGAGCGCTTGGGCGGCTCGACCTCGGACAGCTCGCCGGCCGCCGGCTCCAGACGCTGAGCGGCGGCGAGCAACAGCGCGCCGTGCTCTCTCGCGCGCTTGCCCAGGACGCGCCCCTGCTCCTCCTCGACGAGCCGACCACGTCGCTCGACATCGGCCGCCAGCAGCAGGCGCTCGAGCTGGTCGCTGCTCTGCGCGAGGAATCCGAGCTGACCGTCGTCTGCGCGATGCACGACATCACGCTCGCTGCGCAGTACGCCGATCGCCTCATCGTCCTGTCGAGGGGCAGGCTCGTCGCTGCGGGCACGCCTGCGGAGATTGCGACCGCGGAGCTGATCGCGGAGCACTACGGGGCGCAGGTGCGGATCGTCGGCGAGGGAGGCTCGCTCGCCGTCGTTCCGGTCCGGCGCGAGTAGCATCGGGCACCTTGCCGCCGCCGGTTGCGATCGAGCTCGACGGTGTCCTCGGCGACACCCGGCCTCTCTACGAGGCGTGGCTCGCCGACGTCTCGCGCCGCGCGCACGTCGACCCAGTGCGGCTCGAGGAAGAGCTGCCAAACTGGCGCGTGCTGCTCGAGCGCTTCGCCGAGGACCACGCACCGGTCTACCTTCGTCCGAGCGCCCCCGCGACGGCCGCGCTTCGCCGGCTCCAGGCCGACGGCATCCGCATCGGCGTCTTCACCGACGCGCCCGAGGAGCTGGCCCGTATCGCGGTCGCCCATCTCGGCGCGGCGCGGCGGATCGAGGCGCTCGAGGCCGGGCCCGGCGCGCTCGAGCGGCTGCGGGAGCGGCTCGGGCCCGGGACGCGCGAGGTTCGCTCTCTGGCAGACTTGCAGACTTGAACGGGGGTCCCGAGCTCACCGATCGCCAACTCGAGGCCGTCCTCGAGCGGCTGGATCAGATCGCCGCCGAACTGTCGCGCCTCAATCGCCGCCAGGAGAGCCGGGACGATCTCGCGATCATCACCCACGAGCTCCGCAACCTGAACGAGTCGCTCCAGGCGCTGGCCTACGCCGCACTCGGGCACTCGGGCCCCCAGGTGCGACGGCGCCGGGCCGGCTAGAGGCCGGTCTTCACGCGCGCTTGACGAGAGCCCTTCTCAGCTCGTCTTCCTTGCCCGGCTCGAGGATCGCGAGCACCGAGTCGCCCGGCTCGAGCTGCATCGCCCCGTCGGGGGCCTCCGCCTTCCCGTTCCGGACGATGGAGATGACGCGAGAGCCCTCGGGCAGCGCAACCTCGCGGATCGACTTGCCGGCGCAGTCCGCGTCGGGGTTGACGAGGATCTCGACGATCTCGAGGTTCTCCTTGCGGAGCTCGAGCAGGTGGATCAGCCCGTGCTCGGGCACCTCGTGCTCGATCAGGGCCATGATCGAGGCGGTGGCCGAGACGGTCGGCGTGATCCCGAGCAGGTCGAAGTACGGCTGGTTTCGCGGGTCGTTGACACGCGCGATGACGGTCTCGACGCCGTAGAGGTCTCGCGCGAGCTGGCAGATGACGAGGTTGTCCTCGTCGTCCCCGGTAACGGCGACGACGACGTCCGGCGGGCGCCTGATCCCGGCGCGCTCGAGGACGAAGAGCTCCGTCGCATCCCCGCGCAGCACCTGGTGCTCGAGCTCGGCCTCGAGCTGGGCGAACCGGCCCGGGCGCTGCTCGATCAGCGTCACCTCGTGCCCGTCGCGCAGCAGCGCCCGCGCGAGGTTCGAGCCGACCTTGCCACCGCCTGCGATCAGGAGATACATCTGACTCAGGTCAGAGCGCCTTCGACCGCGCGAACCGCGGTGGTGAGCGTCACGATGGCGCTCTGGGTCGGGCAGACGACGTCGAGTCCGCGGGTCTTGAAGAAGTCGGCGCGCGCCGGGTCGAGGATCCGGACGATCACGGACCTGACGCCGAAGTTCTTCTGCGCCATCTGGCCGATCACGATATTCGAGTTGTCGCCGTCGGTGGTGACGACGACCGCGTCGGCCTCCTCGATCCCGGCCGTGCGGAGCAGCTGGATGTCCATCCCGTGGCCGACGTGGAACTCCCCGGTCCAGTCGTCGCCGAGACGCCCGAGGGCATCCTCGTTCTCGTCGATCACGCTCACGTCCCAGCCCGCAGCCCGTAACTGCAAAGAGACGGCGCTGCCGACACGGCCGCATCCGACAACCAGCACCTTCACCTGGTTCCAGCGTAGCTAACCGAGGGCAAGCTCCTCGTCGAGGACCCGTTGCGGGAACGCGACGACGAGCACCTCGCAGGGGGCCTGCCGGAGCACGTAGTCGACGGTCGGCGAGAAGAACCGCGACTGGCGGCGCCAGCGCGGCGAGGACCCGAGGACGATCAGGTCGGCCCCGGTGATGCGGGCACGCTCGACGATTGCCTTGCCGATCGCGCGGGCGCGGACGGTCTCGACGTCGACCTCGACCCCCAGGTCGGCCCCGAGCGCCTTCGCCTCCTCGAGCGAGGCGGCGGCGCGGGCCTCGGCGTCCGGCATCGGTGCATCGAGCGGGAGCTCGAGCGGGACGAGGACGACGAAGATCGCCTCGACGGTGGCGCGGTGGTCGGCGGCGACCTTGATCGCGGTCGCCGCCATCTCCTCGCCGATGATCCCGAGCTTCATCGGGACGAGCACGCGCCGGAAGCGCGGCACGTCGGCGAATCGCACCGTGTCCGGCGCGATCACGCGCTCGGTGAGCCCCTGCCCGTGGAAGCGGCGGACGCCGACGAAGACGACGACGCCGATCGCCAGCCAGACCGGGCCCGCATAACGGGCGCCCGGGTGGGTCACCACCGAGAGCACGAACACCGCGGCGGTGAGGACTGCGCCGACGATCGCGGGGAGCGGGACCTCGGCGCCGCGAACGGTGATGTTGAGCGGCGTCCGGTACGGGCGGGGAAGGTCGGGCTCGGTGACGCGCAGCCTGATCACCGCGAGCTGGGTGGCCGTGAAGGCGAGGAGGACGCCGAACGAGAAGAGGCTCGCGAGGAACGAGACGTCGTGGCGGAGCCAGCCCGAGGCGATCACGATCGCGCTCGAGAGGATCGTGACGCTGACGACCGCGTACGGAGAGACGAGCGTTCGCCGGTTGAGGCGTCCGAACGCCTGCGGGAGCTGGCCGTGCTCTCCGAGCGAGTAGGCGAGGCGGCAGAACCCCGACACCGACGTGGTGACCGAGGCGACCAGGATCAACGCGCCGCTGACGCCCACGAAGAAGCGGATCGCATCTCCGAGCGTGCTGTTCGTCTGCGCCCTGATCGCGTCCGCGATCCCGACGAGCGGGGAGCGCAGCCACGTGGTGCCGAGCTCGGAGACGGGACCGGGGAACGCCGAGAGCCCGACGATCGCGATGGCGACGTAGACGGTGACGACGGTGCCGATCGCGGTGAAGAGCGAGCGGGGCAGGTCGACGCCGGGGCGGCGCGCCTCCTCGGCGAGGTTCGCAACGGTCTCGAGCCCGGTGAACGCGAGCATCGCCAGCGGGATCGCGAACACGAGCGAGTGGACGGTCGGCGCGGTGCCGAGCGACGTCCCGTGCATGAACGAGTGCTTCGAGACGAGCAGGGCGAACCCGAAGACGATCAGCACGAGCTGGGCGATCACGTCGAGCGCGGGAACGAGGATCGCGAAGGTGTGGAGCGACGGCCGGCGGACGAGGCCCATCGCGCCGACGAAGACGATGACCCCGACGCCGACGACGACGTCCCACGGGTTCCGGTCGAGGGCCCCGATCTGGAAGGCTCCGGCGAGGTAGTGCGGCACGAACAGCGCCGAGAGCGCGATCACGATCAGGTAGTCGAGGAAGAGCACCCAGCCGGTCATGAAGCCCATGAGGTCGTTGGTGGCGCGCCGGACGAACGTGGCGGCACCCCCGGTCTCGGGGAGCGCCGAGGTCGCCTCGGCATAGGAGAGGGCGACGAGCAGGAACAGGAGGCCGACTCCGAGCAGCACGAACGGGGTGAACCCGACGGCGTGCAGGGCGACGATCCCGAGCGCGAAGTAGATCGAGGAGGCGATCTCGCCGTAGGCCGAGGAGAAGAGCGAGCGCGCGTCGAGCTCGCGGCGCAGGCCCGGGAGCTTGCGGGCCACCACGCGCCTGCCTTCCGGGCGAGGTAGAAGCGCCCGGCGCCGAGCCCGACGAACAGCGATCCCGATGAGGATCCCGACCTGCCCGCCCCCGACCGCCAGCGTGCGCACGAGCAGCGCGACCCCGAGCCCGACCATCACGAGCGAGAGCACCAGCGTCATCGTGGCGTGCGTCCTCATGCGGCCCTCTTCCCGGCGGCGACCATGACTCGACAGGGCGCGTTCTTGAGGACGAAGTCGACCGTCTTGCCGAAGATCGCGCGATGCTGCAGACGCGGGGCGCCGAGGACGACGATCTCGGACTCGCGGCGCTCGGCCTCCTCGACGATCGCCCGGCCGGCGTTCCGCGCCTTGACGATGCGGTCGATCGTCCGGACGCCGTAGGCCGAGGCGGCGAGACGGGCGTCGTCGAGGAGGCGGTCCGCCTCTGCCTCCTCGTCGTCCATGTCGTGTCGATCGGGAGCTCGAGCGGCACGACGATCACGCGGAGCGCGACGATCGTCGCGCTGCGCTCGGCGGCGAGGCGCGCGGCCAGGTCGATCGCCTCGTGCGCCTCCCGGCCCGACACGATCGGCACGAGGATCGCGCGGTACTCGAGCGCGACGGCGGGCCCGAAGTGGAGAGGCGCGAGCACCGTCTCTCTGCAGCGGGATCCCCAGGCGGCGGCGGTAGAAGTAGTAGAAGACGAAGCCGGCCGCGAGCCAGCCGAGCCCGGCGTACCGCGTCGCCGGGTCCTGCTTCACGACGACGAGCCACGCGAGGCCGGTGCCGATCCCGCCGATCACCGCGAACAGGGGCCAGTTCGACCTTCCCGATCCTCAGGTTGAACCGGACCCGGTAGGGCAGCTCGATCAGGGGAGGCTTCCGCCGCATCTGGATCACCGCCGCGTGGGCGATCGTGAACGACAGCATCGCGCCGAACGCGTACATCCGGCCGATGAAGTTGACGTTGCCGGGGAGCATGAAGAGGATCGAGAAGAACCCGGCGAACACGATGAGCGACAGCCACGGCGTCTTGAACTTCGGGTGCAGCCGCCTGAACGCGCTCCGGCAGCTGCCGGTGGGTCGACATCGAGTAGGTGATCCGCGACGCGCCGATCACGCCCGCGTTCGTGGCGATGAAGAGGATCGTCGCCGCGAGGACGCCGACGTAGATCTTCGCGGCCGACAGGAACGCGCCGTGCAGGCCGAGGTTCTGGACGATCCCGAGCACCGGGTCGTTCTCGAACCCGCCCTGATCCGGCGGCAGGCCGAGCTTCGTCACGTAGTTGCCGCTCGAGTCCTGGTAGACCGGGAGAGCCGACAGCGCGACGAACGGCAGCGTGAAGTAGATCGCGAAGACGGCGATCGCGACGAGGCGGATCGAGCCCGGGATCGTGCGCCTCGGGTCGCGCGCCTCCTCGGCCAGGTTCGACACGGTCTCGATCCCCGTGTAGGCGATCATCGCCACCGGGATCGCGAGCGCGAACTGCGACCAGGTCGGGGCCACGCCCCAGTGGACGTTCGCCCTCAGGACGTGCAGGTCGAAGATCAGCACGAACCCGAGGACGACCAGGGCAAGCTGCGTGGCGAAGTCGACGACCGCCAGGCCGACGTTGAGCGTCGCCGCCTCCTTGACCCCGATGATGTTGATCCCGACGAGAAGGACGACCACGAGGATCCCGACGATGATGTCCCACGGGTTCGTCTTCAGCGGCTCCCAGAAGATCGAGAGGTAGTGCGGCACGAAGAACGCCGAGATGGCGACCGTGATGATGTAGTTGAGCATCTGCGCCCAGGCGGCCCCGAACGAGACGAGCTCGTTGAAGGCGTGGCGCGCGAAGCTCGACGAGCCGCCGGCCTCGGGGAAGTTCACGGTCCCCTCCGCATAGCTCGCGGCAGTGCACGCGAAGATCACGCCCCGAGACGATGAAGACGAGCGGCGTGAGCCCGAGCGCGATCGCCGCGGTGACGCCGAGCGCGTAGTAGATCGAGGAGCCGACGTTCCCGTACGCGGTCGCGAAGAGCGCCGGCGTGCCGAGAACCCGCTCGAGCGCGTGCGACTGCCTACGTCTCGGGCACGGGGGGAACCTACAAGCGCGAGAGGGAGGGGGCCGCGCTGACCGCCGCCCCCTCCCACGGGTCTACGTATGGATGGAGACGAGGAGCGGGATGATCAGGATCGCGACGATGTTCGTGATCTTGATCATCGGGTTGATCGCCGGGCCGGCCGTGTCCTTGTACGGGTCGCCGACGGTGTCGCCCGTAACGGCAGCGGCGTGGGCCTCGGAGCCCTTGCCGCCATAGAGCGCCGTCCTCGATCATCTTCTTCGCGTTGTCCCAGGCCCCGCCGCCCGCGGTCATCGAGATCGCGAGGAAGAGGCCGGTCACGATCGTGCCGACGAGCAGGCCGCCGAGCATGCGGACGCTGATCAGCCCGACGACGATCGGGAAAGCACCGGGATCAGCGCCGGCAGCAGCATCGACTTGATCGCGGAGCCGGTGACGATGTCGATCGCACGGCCGTACTCGGGCCGCTCGGTCCCTTCCATGATCCCCGGGTGCTCGCGGAACTGCCGGCGCACCTCCTGGACGACCTCACCACCGACCCGGCCGACGGCCTCCATCGCAAGCGACGCGAACAGGAACGGCATCAGCCCGCCGATGAAGAGCCCGGCGACGACCCACGGGTCGGAGAGGCTGAAGTTCGTCGATCAGGCCGTTCTCCTTGCAGGCCCGTCGTGTAGGAGTCGAACAGGACGAGGGCCGCGAGCGCTGCGGAGCCGATCGCGTAGCCCTTCGTCACCGCCTTCGTCGTGTTGCCGACCGCGTCGAGCGGGTCGGTGACGCCGCGCACCGACTCGGGCAGATCGGCCATCTCCGCGATGCCCCCCGCGTTGTCGGTGACGGGGCCGAACGCGTCGAGCGCGACGATGAGGCCGGTCATCGAGAGCTGCGCCATCACGGCGACGCCGATCCCGTACAGCCCGGCGAAGTGGTTCGCGACGAGGATCCCGGCCGCGATCACGATGACCGGCGCCGCCGTTGCCTGCATGCCGACGGCGAGGCCTTCGATGATGTTCGTCGCGTGGCCGGTCACCGAGGCCTTCGCGATCCTCTTCACCGGGGCCCAGCGGGTGCCGGTGTAGAACTCGGTGATCGCGACGAGCAGGAAGGTGACGACGAGGCCGATCGAGGGCCGAGATGTACAGGTCCTTGAAGCCGTACGCGGTCGTCTCGAAGGCCTTCGTGACCGGGATGAAGCCGAGGGCCGAGAGGAGCGTTGCCGCCAGCACGGCCTTGTAGAGCGCGCCGATGATCGCGTTCTCGCCCTTGCCGAGACGCGCGAAGAACGTGCCGAGCACCGAGGCGATCGCGGAGACGCCGCCGAGCGCCAGCGGGTAGAGGTAGAGCTTGTCCGCCGGGAGCCCGAACTCCGTGCCGAGCAGCATCACCGCGACGGCGGTGACCGCGTAGGTCTCGAACAGGTCGGCGGCCATACCGGCGCAGTCGCCGACGTTGTCGCCGACGTTGTCGGCGATCACTGCCGCGTTGCGCGGGTCGTCCTCGGGGATCCCCGCCTCGATCTTGCCGACGAGGTCGGCGCCGACGTCGGCCGCCTTCGTGAAGATGCCGCCGCCGAGACGGGCGAAGACGGAGATCAGCGAGCCGCCGAAGGCGAGCCCGATGAGGTCGTGGATCGCCGAGACCGGCGTGTTGTCGAGCCCGGCGGTGAGGAACCAGTAGTACCCGGCGACGCCGCCCAGCCCGAGCCCGACGACGAGAAGCCCGGTGACCGAGCCGGCGCGGAACGCCACCTTGAGCGCAGGCGCCACCCCGTCGCGGGCGGCTTCGGCCGTGCGCACGTTCGAACGGACGGCGACGTTCATCCCGATGAAGCCGGCCGACGCCGACAGCAGCGCTCCGATCAGGAAGCCGAACGCGGCGCCCCAGCCGAGCTTGTCATACACCCCGAGCAGCACGAACGGCACGATCGCGACAGCCGCGATCGTCATGTACTGCCGCTTCAGGTATGCCGAGGCTCCTTCCTGAACAGCGCTCGCGATCTCGCGCATGCGCTCGTTGCCCGCGGGCTGCTTGAGAAGCCAGACGGTCAGCCACGCTCCGTACGCCACCGCGACGCCAGCTCCCACGAGTGCGACGAGCACGGCGTGATGCATGAACCAGTCCATATCCCTCCTGCTCCTGGGGAAGTCGAGGCCCGAAACGAATTCGGCGCGGGCGGGATTCTACTCGGCGGTCGCGACGGCGTTCGCGTAGGCCAGCTTCATGTTCGTCAACGCCTGGCCGAAGTCACGCCGGATGTCCTCGTCGACCTCGTCGGTGAGGAGCGGCAGGAGGGCATCGATCACGTCGATCGCCGTCTTCGCCTGCGGGAGGTCGTTCGCGTCGAGCTTGCCGTAGGCGACCGACGCGAAGGTCGAGATGGTCGAGAGGATGAGCGGGGCGACGTCCGCCTGCCTGATCGTCTCCAGCATCTCGGCGAGCGCCTCGTCCATCTCCCCGGCCCCGGCGTCCCCGTCGATCTCGTCGTTCTCGCTCGTGCTCGTCAACCGATTCGCTCACCGGCGATCCCCTCCATCGCGTAGATCTGCGCCAACGTCGCCCCATCTTGCCACCTGGCGCGCTGCCGCTCGGCGGAGTTCGCCGCCGGGATCGCCAGGAACGCTGCCGCGCCGATCTCGTCGGCCACGGGCGCGACCCAGTCGATGAGCGCCTCGATCCGGGCGCGTGCGGGCACGGCCTCGCCGCGATCGAAGTCGATCAGCTCGCCCGGGAGCCCCCACCGGATCGCCCGCCACATGTTCTCCTCGAGCAGGCGGTGCGGCACGTCGGGCAGCGGCTCGCCCTCGTCGACCGCCCTGGCGCAGCGCGCGGCGAGCGCGTAGGAGAGCGCCGCGAGCGACACGGCCTCCGCCAGGTCGGGCTGCGCGTCGGCGATCCTGATCTCCACGGTCGGGTACGCGAGGTGAGGCCGGACGCTCCACCAGAGCTGGGTGTGCTCCGCGATCGAGCCGGTGCGGTACAGGAACGACACGTAGTCCTCGAACCCCTGCCAGCCGTCGTACGCGTCCGGGATGCCGCAGCGCGGGAAGGCCCGGGTGAAGGTCTGCGTCCGCGCCGAATGGAGGCCGGTGTCGACCTCCTCGACGAACGGCGAGCTGGCGGAGAGCGCGAGCAGCTCGGGCAGGTAGCAGCGCACGGCGTTCTGCACGGCGATCGCGCGGTCCCCGCCGCGGATCCCGACGTGGACGTGAAGGCCGAAGGTGTTGTTGCGCCACGCGACGTAGCGAAGGAGCTCGTCGTTGCGGCGGTAGTGCGGCGTGTCGATGATCCGCTGGTCCTGCCAGCGGGCCCACGGGTGCGTGCCGCTCGCCCCGAGCGCGAGACCGAGGTCGCGCGCGATCGCCTGGAGCTGCGACGCGCCGCTCGCCCATCGCTGCTGCGGCCTCGGCGAAGTCGCTGCACTTGCCGGTTCGAACCTCGGCCTCGGACGCGATCAGCTCGCCCACGAGGTGCGGCTCGACCTCCGTCCCGGCCGCGGCGGCCTGAACCTCCTCGAAGCGGTTCACGAGGCCGAGGGTCTCGCGCGTCGAGCAGCGCGAACTCCTCCTCGACCGCGACCGTGAAATCGGTGCCGTCCTCGAACGCCGCCCGGGCGGTGGCGAGCTGCTCCTCGGCCGAAAGGTGCTGTTCCTCGCCCATGGCGGGGCGAAGGCTACGCGACGGGCGCGAGAAGCCGCGAAGCGACGCCGGCCCACGACCAGCGGGCGACGACGGCCCGGCGCGCCGCAGCCCGGATCTGCTCGCGGTCGGCGGCCGGGAGGGCGACCAGCTCGGCGAGCTTGGCGCGGAGGTCGGCGACGTCGCCGGAGGTGAACGCGGTCAGATGACGGAGGTGCGCCGGGTACTCGTCCGCGAGGCCGTCGGCGACCTCGGCGAGACCGCTGTGCCGGGCCACGAGCGGCGGGCAGCCACACGCGGCGGCCTCGGCGGCGACCATCCCGAACGCCTCGGGAAAGATCGAGGGCACGACGGCCACGTCGGCAAGCGGAAGCAGATGCGCCAGGTGGCGGTGCTCGAACGGACCGGTGAACAGGACGCGGCCGCGGGCCTGCCGCTCGAGCTCGCCTCGGTAGTCGCCGAACCCGACGACAACCGCACGCGCATCGAGCCCGTCGAGCGCCTCGAGCAGCAGCTGGACGCCCTTGTTCTCGATCAGCTTCCCGAAGTACACGATCGTCGGCTCGTCGCCTGCGAGGAAGGCCCCGAGGCGCTCCGCGTTCCCCTCGTCGGGCAGCCGCTCCTCCCTGTTCCCGGGGTTCGGCGGGTCGGCGCGGGCCTCGGCGAGCAGGTCGGCGAGCGCCTCGTCGCGGTCCCGAGGGCGAAACTCGTCGACGTCGACGCCGGGCGGCACCTCGACGATGCGCTCGACCGCGCCCGTCACCTCCTCGACGACGCGGCGGATGTGGGCCGAGCCGACGTAGACCGCCTCCGCGGCTGCGAGGCACTCACTCCCCCACCGCTCGAGCTCGGGCCGGCCGCGCATCGAGTACTCGAGCTCGGAGCCGTGCGCCTTGACCCGGAACGGCCCGCCGAGGCGCGCGCCGACCGCTCCGCCCATCAGGACGTGGTTCGTGAAGACGAGACCGGCGGGACCGAGGTCACGGAGGGCGGCGGCGTTCGCCTCGACGTATGCCTCACCCTCGGTGGGCGTGAAGTCCTGGAGGAGGCGCGGCTCGAGCCCCTCGTAGCGGTCGAGGACGAACACGGGCAGCAGGCCTCCCGGCAGCTCCGGCCTGACGACCTCGGCGCCCGCGAGGTCGTACCGGCCGGGATCGCGCTCCTGGCAGACCACCGTCACCTCGTGCCCTGCAAGGCTCCACTCCCGCGCCAAGGCTCTGGTGTAGACGTTGGACCCGGTCCCCCCGAGCAGGTATCCGTGCCAGAGGTGGATTCGCACTACGTCAGGTGGAAGTAGAGGGCGTGCAGCAGCTCGACCACGGGGTTCGAGGTGTGCACGGTGACGTCGGGCGGGCAGTCGAGGAGCGCCTCGCTGTAGTTGAAGATGATCTTCACGCCCGCGTCGACGAGGTCGTCCGCGCACTGCTGCGCGGCCGAGGCGGGGACGGCGAGCACGCCGACGACGATGTTCTTGTCGTGCACGACGTCCTTGAGCCGCGCGTACGGGCTGACCTCGGTCTCCCCGATCGGGCGGCCGACGATCCGCTCGTCGACGTCGAAGATCGCCGCGATCGTGATCCCGTGCTCGCCGAAGATCGACGAGCCGGCGATCGCATGGCCGAGGCGGCCTGCGCCGACGAGCGCGATGTTGTGCTGCCCCTGGGTGCGGAGGATCCGGCGGATCTCGGCGAGCAGGCCGTCGATCGAGTAGCCGACGCCGCGCTTGCCGAACTTCCCGAAGTTCGAGAGATCGCGCCGGATCTGCGTCGCGTTGATGTTCGTGTAGTCGGCGATCTCCTGCGAGGAGATGCGATCCTTCCCCATCTTCTTCGCCTGCGTCAGCACCTGGAGGTAGCGGGAGAGTCGCGCGGCGACGCCTACTCCGACGCGATTCTCGAACGGGCGCGCTCCCTCCGGCTGACTTTGCAACATGAACGAGGGATTGTGCCGGAAGGCTCGAGCACAGCATTCGGTTTGTCACAAGCTCGTCATTCGAGACCGAGCTTGTGACGCAGCGCTGCCGGCTCGACCCGGTAGACGGAGACCTGCTCGCCGTCGACCTCGATCACCGGGATCCACTCCCGATAGCGCCGCTCGAGCTCCGGGATCCCGGTGATGTCGAGCTCGTCGATCTCGAAGCCGAGCTCCGTCGCAAGTGCGGCGAGCTCGGCGCGCGCCCGCTCGCAGAGATGGCAGTCGCGGGCGGAGTAGAGAGAGACGGTGGCGTTCAGGGGTGGAGCCCGCGGATCGTGGTCGCCTCCGCGACGCGCAAGACGGCCAGGCCGTACGCGGCGACACGCATCGATACGCCGCGCGACTCGTGGATGTCCCAGGTCTCGGCGAAGGCGTTCGAGACGATCGCTCGCAGCCGCTCGTTCACCTCGCCCTCCGTCCAGAAGAGCTCCTGGAGACCCTGCACCCACTCGAAGTACGAGACGACGACACCGCCCGCGTTCGCGAGGATGTCGGGCACGACAAGCACGCCGTTGCCCTCGAGGATCGCGTCCGCACCAGGGGTCGTGGGGCCGTTGGCACCCTCGAGGACGATCCTTGCCTTCACCCGGTCCGCGTTCGCCTCGGAGAGCACGAGCTCGAGTGCGCAGGGTGCGAGGACGTCGCATGGCAGCGCGAGGAGATCCTCGTTCGTGACGGGCTCCCCGCCGGGGGCGTCGGCAAGACTCCCGCCGGTCGCCTTGTGGGCCGCGAGCGCTGCGACGTCGAGGCCGCTCTCGTCGTAGCGGCCGCCGGAGGAGTCGGACGCGGCGACGATGACCGCGCCGGCGTCAGCGGCGAAACGGGCGAAGACGGAGCCGACGTTCCCGAATCCCTGGATCGCGATCCTCTGGCCCGCAATCGCCTCGCCCCGGCGTGCGAGCGTCTCCTCGAGGCAGAAGAAGACGCCGCGTCCGGTCGCCTCGACCCGGCCGAGCGACCCCCCGACCGCGAGCGGCTTGCCGGTGACCACGCTCAGGACCGAGTAGCCCCGGTTCATCGAGTACGTGTCGAAGATCCAGGCCATCACGGCGGGGCTCGTGCCGACGTCCGGAGCCGGGATGTCGCGCTCGGGGCCGATCTCGTTGACGATCTCCGACGTATAGCGGCGGGTCAACCGCTCGAGCTCGCCCGGCGACAGCTGCTTCGGGTCGCAGACCACGCCTCCCTTGGCGCCGCCGAACGGCAGGTTCATGAGCGAGCACTTCCAGGTCATCCACATCGCGAGGCCCTTGACCTCGTCGAGGCCGACGCCCGGGTGGTAACGGAGGCCCCCCTTCGACGGGCCGCGGGCGATGTTGTGGGTGACGCGCCAGCCGGTGAAGACGCGCACCGACCCGTCGTCCATGGCGATCGGAATCGAAACCTCGACGGCCTTCTTGCACGCGCCGAGGATGGCAACCAGATCGTCGTCGAGGCCGAAGACTCCTGCGACGTTCGCGAGCTGCGCCCGGGCGATCGCGAAAGGGCTCTCGATCGTCGACACGCCTCACCCTATCCGGAAGTGGATCTTGTCTCTCGTCGGCGGGCCGCGGAGGGTCGGCCAGGCGGCGAGGCGGATCTCGTAGGCACCGGGCTCCAGCACCCCGCCGCCGGGGCCGCGTCCCGTGACCGCGAAGCTGTAGGTGCCGGGCAGCAGGTCCGGGACGGTCGCGAGCAGGCCGAGGAACGCACCGCTCGAGCTGTAGAGCGCGACGTCGAGACGTGCGACCGGCACGATCTCGACGACGCTCCCGCCGATGATCCGGCCTGCGACGACCGTCAGTGTCGCCGGCTTCGATTCGGACGGGGAGAACGAGGGCGGCGAGATGCCGGCCGGTCCGATCAGCGGGCCCCGGTAGGGGCGAAAGACGATCACCCACGGGATCCGGAGTGCCTGGGAGCCGGCGGGACGAACGGTGAGGGCACCTGTCACGACGGTCAGGGCAGGCCGTCTGGAGGCCTGCGCGGTGACTCTGACGGCTGCGCTCCGCCCCGGGCGCAGCTCGACCGAGGCCGGCCGGACCGCCACGAGGCGGGAGCTCGACACGAGCGCGATCGTGAGGGGCCGGCTCGAGACGTTGTGGACCGTGACCGTTCGCGCCTGGTGCCAGCTCGATCCACTCCAGGGACCGAACGACAGCGTCGTCTGGGAGGCCGCGACCTCGCCCGCGGCGCTCGCGCCGGGATCGACCGCGCCCGCCCCTCCCGCAGCCGGCGCCGCACCGGTGCGGGAGGCCGAGCCTGTCAGCAGGCTTGCGAGGTCGACCGCGGAGAGCCCCGGCCGTGCCTCGGCGAGAAGCGCCGCTGAACCTGCAGCGGCTGCTGCTGCGACGCTCGTCCCCGTCACCGAGGTGAACTCCGGCTCCCCGTCTGCGGTCGAGGGGTCGGACGTCGCAATCCCGACGCCCGGTGCGGAGAGCTCCGGCGCGAGGAGCCCCCCGAGGGTCAGGCCCCGCGACGAGAAAGCCGTCAGGCGCCCGGCGTCGACGTTCGGCTTGGTCGCGGCGCGGCCCGCAGCGACCTCGATCAGGAAGTGATGCCGCACCGCGGCGACGACCGATGCAGCGGTGCTCTCCGCGACACCGATCACCGGGACGGTCGCGGTGGTGAGCGAGCCCGCCGGCATCGACCTGCCGTAGAGGAACACCGCCGCAGCGCCCTCGGCCTCCGCGGCGCGGACCGCGGCAGCCGGGTTCGAGCCGGCCGCGACGAGCGCGGCCTTGCCGTGGAGGCTGCCGGAGGCGCCGGGGACCGCGACCGTGAGCCGGAGCGGCCGCGCAGGGGTCAGCGTCCCCAGGAACGGCAGCGTC
This sequence comes from uncultured Actinomycetota bacterium, assembly GCA_963723405.1. Lineage (GTDB taxonomy): Bacteria > Actinomycetota > Thermoleophilia > Gaiellales > Gaiellaceae > PALSA-600. The sequence goes on from CAVRQF010000002.1 coordinate 43,684, forward strand.
GCGTCGGCGAGCGTCGCCACGCCCTGGTGGAACACGACCCTCGCAGTCGAGGTGGAGGGTCGCGAGTCGGTCGCTCCGACCACGAGGGCGGCGGCCGCCCCGCCTGGGCCCGCGATCGACCCGAAGAGCGGCCCGGCCGCGCCGTCGTTCCCCGCGGGCATGACGACGAGGGTGTCGAGGGTCATCGCCCCTCCCACCGCCTGCGCCTCGGGGCTGTCGGCGAACGATGCGAACGGCTCCGACACACCGAGCAGGGCGATCCGGACGGCGTCGTGGGCGTCGCCGTCGCCGTTGGGATCGACGGCGCGGTCGAGGCCGGCGATGATCTGGTCGCTCCGGGCGTAGACGGCGTCCCTTCCGGTGGCCGTCGCCTGCCAGCCCGCGACGCGGATCGGCAGCACGGATGCTCCGGGCGCGACGCCGTGGAGCCCACGCGGCCCCCCCGACCCGACCAGGACGCCTGCAAGCTCCGTGCCGTGCCGCTCGATCTGTCCCGAGCCCTGCGGGTTCGGCTGGGCGCGGGCGTCCGCGGTCCCGGTCACGACGTCGATCCCCGGCTCGACCCTGCCTCCGAGGTAGGGATGGCCCAGGTCGACTCCCGTGTCGAGGAGCCCGATGCGGAGGCCGGCGCCGGCGAAGCGAGACAGCACGATCCCCGGCCCGACGCCGGTAGACGTCGAAGCCGAGATCGCGGAGGGGTAAGCGACCCGGACGGGGTAGACCCCGGCGATCTGCGGGTTGTGCTGGAGGAGAGCGATCGCCCGCGGGTCGAGGTCGGCCGCGAACCCGTCGAGAACGCGGGCGTAGGTGTAGTCGGGGCGGATGCTGAACCCGTGGCGGGCGAGCTGGATCAGGACCTGCTGCTGCGCCGCGTAGGCCTCCGCCGTCCAGCGCCGCTCGGCCTGGCCGGTCGCGATCCGCGCAGCGGCGACGTGCTGGGCGACCGACGGGGTCTTCAGGACCACGATCACCCGGCCTGCGGTGTCGACCGCCGGGCGGGCCTGGTTGACGAGCCCGATCCAGGAGACCGGCGCGGGCTTCGCGGCGGGAGGCGTGGAGGAGGACGAGTGACGGACGGTGAGCCACGCGGCGACGCCGATCGCCACGAGGGCGAAGATGCGAACCTCAGGGCGTCGAAGCAAACGCATCGAGCGCAAGGTACTCGGCCGCTGGGACGGGCTCGGTGAATCTCGCTGCCGAAGCGATCATCGCGGCGTTGTCGGTGCACAGCAGGAGAGGGGCCGCGTGGGCTTCCGGAAGCGAGGCCCGGAGCTCGGAGTTCGCGGCCACGCCGCCCACGATCGCGATGGTGTCCGCGCCGGTCGCCTCGATCCGCTCGACGAGAGCGCGCACGATCGCCCGCTGGTAACTCGCCGCGAGGTCGGCTCGGCGCGCGTCGAGCTCCGAGGGCGCCAGGTCGCGCACGGCATAGAGGAGGGCGGTCTTGAGCCCCGAGAACGAGAAGTCGAGGCCCGGCACCCGGGCGACCGGGAACGGGTACGCGTCGGGGTCGCCTTCCCGGGCGAGCCGATCGATCTCGGCGCCGCCGGGATAGCCGAGCCCGAGCAGGCGCGCGCCCTTGTCGAACGCCTCGCCGGCGGCGTCGTCGAGCGTCGAGCCGATCACCCTCATCGACCCCCAGTCCCGGTCGCGCACGTCGAGGAGCATGGTGTGGCCGCCGCTCGCGAGCAGCGCGGTGAACGGCGGCTCGAGCGCCTGCGGCTCGAGGAAGAGCGCAGCGACGTGGCCGTGCAGGTGGTTCACCGGCACGAGCGGCAACCCGCTTCCCCACGCGAGCCCCTTCGCCGCCGACACACCGACGAGCAGCGCCCCGATCAGCCCGGGCCCGGCCGTCACCGCCACGAGATCGATCTCGGCGAGCGACGACCCGGCCTCGCCGAGTGCCTCGCGGATCACCGGCGAGACGAGCTCGAGATGCCGCCGCGACGCGATCTCCGGCACGACCCCACCGTACGCCGCATGAAGCTCGGCCTGCGAGGCGACGATGCTCGAGCGGATCACCCCGTGCCCTGTCACGACCGCCGCGGCGGTCTCGTCGCAAGACGTCTCGATCCCGAGAATGGCCATTTCGCTGGCGCGAAATGGCCTAGTTGTCGTCGGTGGTTGCACAACCGTCACAGTAACGGCAGCGAGTTTGCGGTGACACTGGGCCGGTGCTGGTCGTCCATGCAGATTTCAACGAGGAGCGTTCGGGGGTCCCGGCCGAGCTGGAAAAGCTCGGACTCACGGTGATCCGCAGGCGCTTGCCAGCCGGGGATTACCACTGCGGGGCAGGAACCCTGGTCGAACGAAAGTCTGTCGCCGACCTCCACGGATCGATCGTAAGCGGCCGCTTCTGGGCGCAGATGAGCCGCATCCGGGTTGCGGGCAGGTCCCCATTTCTCCTGATCGAAGGGCGCGACCTCTACAAAGGGTCGGTCCTGCCGGACGCACTTCGGGGCCTGTGCCTCGCCGCCTCCGATCTCGGCATCCATCTCATTCGCTCGACTGACACACGAGACTCGGCCCAATGGCTGGCCCGCCTCGCCGGACGCCGTCAACTGGGCCTCGTTCGAGACCGCCCGGTCTACTCGCAGCGACCCAAGCGGGCGCGCGACGTGATGCCGGCCGAGGCGATGCTTGCATCGGTTGCGGGTATCTCGACCGCGACGGCGCGCTCCCTACTCGAAGCCTTCGGCTCGCTCCGTGCTGTGCTCGCGGGGGACCCGGAGACATGGCAGGGCGTCGCGCGGTGTCGGTCCGCAACGTGCCGCCGCCCTCCAGGAGGCACTCGATCGCCAATGGGACCCCCAGCGCGCCAACTAGCCATTTGGCGTCAGCCAAATGGCTCTGGGTCGCGCCACATGATCAGGGCGTCTTCGCGGTTGTCGGTGTAGTAGGCGCGGCGGATGCCCTGGCGGGCGAAGCCGAGGCTCTCGTAGAGCGCGATCGCGTCGGTGTTCGAGACGCGAACCTCGAGCGTGTAGCCACGGCGTTGGTCGTCGCGCGTGAGCTCGAACAGCCGCTCGAGCAGGCGCGTCGCGATGCCGTGGCGCTGGACGTCGGGGTCGACCGCGACGTTCATCACGTGCCACGCGTCGACGTAGCGCGAGTTGACGACATAGCCGACGAGACTGTCGCCCTCGTACGCGCCGAGGCAGATCGAGCTGGCCTTCGCGAGCTCCGAGGCGAACATCGAGCGCGACCACGGCGTGCGGTAGGCGCGCTTCTCGATCGACTCGATCGCCGACAGGTCGGTGAGGCCGAGCGGGCGGATCTCGATCGCGATCGCCGTCACCGTGGCAGAGCCGCGTCGGGGGCGCGGAGATAGAGGGGCTCGAGCACATCGGCGGGTCCGGCAGGACCCGGCGTGGGCGACGAGGAGGCGGGCTGCCGGCTGGTGGGCGGGATCTCCGTCCGGCGGTACGTCGGCGCCGGCGGCCTCGAAGAGGTCGCGATAGCGGAGAGCGCCGTCGCCGAGCAGCCGGCGGCCGTCGACCTCGAGGTCCTCCGGCGGGCCCACCGCGGGCCCCTCCGTGAAGACCTGGCCTCGCTTGGCGTCGAGTACCGGGCTCCCGCCTTCGAAGGCCAGGAACGTCGAGACCCCCGCTGCGGGGATGCCCAGCGCGAGGCCCAGGCCGCGGGCGGTGGCGAGCCCGATACGGATCGACGTGAAGCTGCCGGGGCCGGTGCCGACAACCAGCGCATCGATCTCCCGGGGGGCGAGCCCGGCCTCGCGGACGAGGTCGGCGGCGGCGGCGAGAACCGAGCGCGCCTCGGTGATCCGCTCCCCGGCGAGGTCGCCGTCGCGGATGAGCGCGCAGCTCGTCACCTGCGTCGCAGTATCAAAGGCGAAGATCGTGCTCACTCTGAATCCTGATGCTCCGATGGCTCTGGTCGACGTGGGAGAGCGAAACCGACGCCACGGGCGGCGGCAGCCAACCGCCCGCGTGCTCCGGCCACTCCACGAAGCAAATCGTGCCATCGAAGTAGGGCTCGAGATCGCCCCACCCTTCGGCACCGATCCCGTCGAGCCGGTAGAGGTCGAGGTGAGCCACCGGGACACGGCCGTCGTAGCGGTGGCCGATGGTGAACGTCGGGCTCGTCACCGGGGTGTCGACGCCGAGCGCGCGACAGGCGCCGCGCACGAACGTCGTCTTCCCGGCGCCGAGATCGCCGGCCACCGCGACGACGTCGCCCACCTCGAGCAGCGCCGCGAGGCGGGCGCCGACCGCCTCGGTCTCCGCCGCCGACGCCGAGCTCGTCAGCTGAACGCGCACTCGGAGGCGGCGCTCGAGTCGGAGCTCACCTTCTTCCAGCCGGTGAGCCGGCCGCGAAGCGCACCGTTCGGAAACGCCCTCGTGTTCACGGTGACGTAGTAGCCGTGCGGCGAGCTCGCCAGACGTGAGACGACAGCCGCCTTGGCCGGCATCGAGTCGTTCCATTCGATCTCGCCCATGGTCGGGTCGATCATCCCGGGCGCGCCGAACGTGACCACCGAGCCGCCTGCCGTGCCCTCGCGAATCTGGGCCCTCGTCGGCTTGTCGGCGAGCATCAGGGAAGTGAAGTTGTAGGCGACGGCTCCGCTCGACGGGTCGAGGCAGACCGTGACCGCTCCGCTCGCTCCCGCCTCACCGTGCGGCGCTCCGGTATGCGGGGAGAGCGGGACGCTCTGCACGTAGACGCGCGAGGCCACCGGCTGCACGGACGCCTTCGGCTTCGCAGCGAGGGCGGTACCGGCAAACGCGAGGGCCGACGCTAGGACGGCGGTGCCCGAGAGACAGAGGCGAGCCCCCATGCGCAGGCGACCGTAGCGGACCCCTCAGAACAGCCCGAGCTGAACCGCCGCCGGCTCCGGGACCGGCGCCGGCGTCGCCTCTTCGGGCGCCGGCGGAGCCGTCGTCGCGCCGAGCAGCTCAGGGAGCCGCCCGAAATCGACCTGCAGGACGTCGAGCATCCGTGGGGTGTAGAGCGCCGCGGCCGGATGGAAGATCGGGTACAGGAGCACGCTCGTCCCGCCGAGGACGACCTCCTGCTCGCGACCGTGCACGCGGGTGATCCCGTCCGGCTTGCCGGAGAGGAGCTTCGTCGCGAAGTTCCCGAGCGTGCAGATCACCTTCGGCCGGATCAGCGCGATCTGCCGGAACAGGTGGCTCTCGCAGGCGGCGATCTCCTCGGGAAGCGGATCGCGGTTCCCGGGAGGACGGCATTTGAGGACGTTCGCCACGAAGACGTCGTCGCGGGTCAGGTCGATCCCGGCGAGGAGCTTGTCGAGGAGCTGGCCGGCGGAGCCGACGAACGGCACGCCCTGCTTGTCCTCATGGAAGCCGGGTGCCTCCCCGACGAACATCAGGTCGGCGTCGGGCGACCCCGAGCCGAACACGACCTGGGTCCGTGTCGCAGACAGCACGCAGCGCGTGCACCCCGAGACGGCGTCCCGCAGCGCGGCGAGGTCCGCGTGGCCAGTCAGTGCATCAATGGCCGCAGCCACAGCCCCCGCCACAGCAGCCGCCGCGTGGAGCCGGAGCGCCGCCGAGGCTCGGCTGCCTGCTGGTGCCGTGGGCCGCGAAAACCGAGAACTGACGTTTGGCCTGCGCCGAGTCGCAGTCGGGGCACCGAGGGGTCTCGTCGTGGCGGACGAGCTCCTCGAAGTGCGACTCGCAGCTCATGCAGACGTACTCGTAGATCGGCATCGCGGCCTCAGGTTACCAGTGCTCTGGTGGCTCATCTGACGAGGAGGATGGTGCTCCAACCGTCGGACGGCAGGCGCGACGGAGGTATGATCCGTCTGCCCGGTATCCGCGAGGAACTGGAGTACGACAGATGAAGACAGTGACGACGATCGCCGAGCTGCGCGATGCGCTCGTCCCCGCGAGGACGGGGCGAATCGGGCTCGTCCCGACGATGGGAGCGATCCATGCCGGCCACCTGGCCCTGTTCGAGCAGGCGCGGGCGGAATGCGACACGGTCGTCGCGAGCCTCTTCGTCAACCCGGCGCAGTTCGGCGACCCCGCCGATCTCGTCGCCTATCCACGTGACCTCGCCGCGGACGAGCGCGCCGCAGCCGCCGCCGGTGTGCACATCCTCTTCGCCCCCACCCCCGAGGAGCTCTACCCGCCCGGGTTCGCGACCTGGATCGTGCCCGAGGGCGCCGCGGACGGCCTGGAAGGGGAAGCACGGCCCGAGCACTTCCGGGGCGTCGCCACCGTGTGCGTGAAGCTCTTCGCGATCGCCAGACCCGACGTCGCCTATTTCGGGCGGAAGGACGCGCAGCAGGTCGCGGTCGTCAAGCAAGTCGTTCGTGACCTGAACCTCGAGCTGGAACTGCGAGCCGTGCCGACCGTGCGCGACTCCGACGGGCTCGCGCTCTCCTCGCGCAACGGGCGGCTCTCGGCCGAGGAGCGGTGGCGGGCACTCGCGATCCCGCGCGCGCTCGCCACGCACGATCCGGCCCGCGCCCGCGCCATCCTCGCCGAGGCGGGGATCGAGCCGGAGTACGTCGCGGTCGCCGACCTCGACGGCCCCACCCTCGCGGTCGCCGCGACCGTCGGCTCGACCCGTCTCATCGACAACGTGCTGCTGGAAGGGGGGACGGAATGAGCACGCGGCCCCGCGCGCCCGGCCCTTCGCTGCCTGCGCCGGGGAAGCTCGCCCTGCCCGAGCTGCGCGAGATGAAGCGCCGCGGCGATCCGATCACGATGGTCACCGCCTACGACGCCCCGGCCGGGCGGCTGGCAGACGAAGCCGGCGTCGAGCTCGTGCTGGTCGGCGACTCGGCCGCGATGGTCATGCTGGGCCACGCCTCGACGGTGACGGTCACGCTCGACGAGATGATCTTCCTCATCCGGGCCGTCACCCGCGCCGCGCGGCGCCCGCTCGTGATCGGCGACCTCCCGTTCGGCTCCTACGAGGCCTCCGACGAGCAAGCAGTCTCGAGCGCGGTCCGCATGCTGAAGGAAGGCGGCGCCGACTGCGTGAAGCTCGAGGGCTCGGGCCGGATGGCGTCGCGGGCGCGTGCCATCGCCGAGTCCTCCATCGGCGTGATGGGCCACATCGGGTTGACGCCGCAGTCGGCGACGAAGCTCGGCGGCTTCCGGGCGCAGGGCCGTACGGCGAACGCGGCGCTCGCCCTCTACGACGACGCACTCGCGCTGCAGGACGCCGGTTGCTTCGCGGTCGTCCTCGAGGCCGTCCCCGGCCCGGTCGCGGCGCGGATCACCGAGGCCCTCGAGATACCCACGATCGGCATCGGCGCCGGGGCCGGCTGCGACGGCCAGGTGCTCGTGTGGCATGACCTCCTCGGCATGTACGACGGGCCGGCACCGCGCTTCGTCAAGCAGTACGGGCGAATCGCCGAGGAGATCGGCGAGGCGCTCGGGGCTTACGTCGCCGATGTTCGCTCGGGCGCCTTTCCGGAGGAGCAGCACACCTACTCGATCCCGGAGCCCGAGCTCGCCGAGTTCGAGGCGGCGCTCGCCGAACGCCGCTAGAGAACGAGCAGCCCGGCCACGAGGAGCGCCGGGACTGCGGCCGCCACGGCTGAGCGCCCCCAGCCCCAGCCGTGGACCGCGCGCACGCCGATCACGAGCAACGCACCGGACCAGGCCAGCAGGCCGAGGTCGACGGCCTCGAAGAACCTCCCGCCCGTGCCGGCGTCGGCGCCGCCCTCGTGGAAGAGCGCATCCCCCCAGAGCAGGAGCTCGACCGGCCAGAGAAGGAGCGACAACGCGATCGGGACCGCCGCGAACGCAAGCACGTGGCGAGCTCGCCGGTACGACCCCTGCGAGCCCGAGTGCGACGTCCACGCCGTGGAGCGCACCGCCCAGGGCGAAGTAGCCGAACGCACCGAAGAGCCCGCCGGCGAGGAACGTCCAGACCGCGACCAGGAGCCCGTCGTAGTCGTTGTCGTCCATCAGGTGAGCCGCCGTCCGCGTCGAGAGGACGTAGGCCATCCCGGCGAGCCAGATGACGAGCAGGACCGGCTCGGCGCGCTTCGCCGCGGTCTCGCGGGTGTCGTCCCGCAGCGCGACGAACACCGCGGTCGGCGCGGTCAGGACCAGCACCGTTCGCAGCCACCACTCGCGCACGTCAGCCCTCTAGTTGGTGACGGTCTTCCCGTCGTGACAGACGAACTCGACCTGCCCCATCGCGTCCTCGCGCTGGTGGACCGGCGGCCGCCCGTCCTGGCAGATCGCGTTGTGGCGACCCCGAAACCCGATGACGAGCCCGGCGACGAACAGCGCCAGGCACGTCAGGGCCAGGCCCACGTAGACCCGGTGCTTCTGCCTCGTGGTCATCGGAGGCCAGGCTACGCCGCGGCGACGGCGTGCCGCTCGAGGAGCGGCCGCAGGAACGCGCCTGTGTGCGACTCGCCTACCTCGGCGACCTCTTCCGGCGTTCCGGTCGCGACGACCTCCCCGCCGGCCTCGCCGCCCTCGGGCCCGAGGTCGACGAGCCAATCTGCCTGCTTGATCACGTCGAGGTTGTGCTCGATCACGAGGACGGTGTTCCCGGTGTCGACGAGGCGTTGAAGCACCTCGAGCAGCTTCTCGATGTCGGCGAAGTGGAGGCCGGTCGTCGGCTCGTCGAGGATGTAGAGGGTGCGGCCGGTTGCGACCTTGCCGAGCTCGGCGGCCAGCTTCACCCGCTGCGCCTCCCCGCCCGACAGCGTCGTCGCCGGCTGGCCGAGCGTCATGTAGTCGAGGCCGACGTCATGGAGCGTCTGCAGGCGTCGGCGGATCTTCGGGATCTTCGCGAAGAAGCGCAGCGCCTCCTCGACCGACATCTCGAGGACGTCGGCGATCGTCTTCCCCTTGAAGCGCACCTCGAGCGTCTCGCGGTTGTACCGGCGCCCCTTGCACGTCTCGCAGGGGACGTAGACGTCCGGCAGGAAGTGCATCTCGATCTTGATCTGCCCGTCGCCCTTGCACGTCTCGCAGCGGCCGCCCTTGACGTTGAAGCTGAAGCGTCCGGGCCTGTAGCCCCGCACCTTCGCGTCGGGCGTCAGCGAGTAGAGCTCGCGGATGTGGGTGAAGAGGTCGGTGTAGGTGGCCGGGTTCGAGCGGGGCGTGCGGCCGATCGGGCGCTGGTCGATCTCGATCACCTTGTCGAACGCCTCGATCCCCTCGACGCTCTCGTGCTCGCCCGGCTTGACGCGCACTCTCTGGAGGCGGTTCGCGAGCGCCTTGTAGACGATCTCGTTCACGAGCGTCGACTTGCCCGACCCGGAGACGCCGGTCACCGCGATGAAGCGGCCGATCGGGAACTCGACGTCGATGCCCTTGAGGTTGTGCTGGGCGGCGCCACGGACCGTGAAGTGACCGCGATCCTCGGTCCGCCGCTCCGGCACTGCGACCCCGCGGGCGCCGGAGAGGAACTGCCCCGTGACGGACTTGCCGTTCCGCTCGACCTTGGCCGCCGACCCCTCGGCGACGACGTGACCACCGTGCTCGCCGGCCCCCGGCCCCATGTCGACCAGCCAGTCGGCGCTCCGCATCATCTGCTCGTCGTGCTCGACGACGATGACGGTGTTGCCCAGGTCGCGCAGCCGCTCGAGCGTGCCGATGAGCCGGTCGTTGTCGCGCTGGTGGAGCCCGATCGACGGCTCGTCGAGGATGTAGAGGACGCCGACGAGCTGCGAGCCGATCTGGGTCGCGAGCCGCAGCCTCTGCGCCTCCCCGCCCGAGAGCGTGGCCGACGCGCGGTCGAGGGCCAGGTAGCCCACGCCCACGTTGTCGAGGAACGAGAGCCGCTCGCGGATCTCCTTCACGATCCTCGCGCCGATCAGCTGCTCGGTCTCGCTCAGCTCGAGGCCGTCGAGGAACCGGAGCGCCGCCGCAACCGAAAGACGAGTGAACTCGTGGATGTTCCGCTCCCCGACCGTGACCGCGAGCACCTCGGGCTTGAGCCGCGCGCCCTTGCAGACCGGGCAGGGCCGGAACGACATGTACTCCTCGATCCGCTCGCGCTGCGTCGAGCTGTCGGTGTCGCGATACCGGCGCTGGAGCGAGGCGACGATCCCCTCGAAGGCGAGCGTGTAGGCCCGCCGGCGGCCCATCCTGTTGCGATACGTGACGTAGATGCGCTCGCCGCCCGTGCCGTTCAGGAACCATCCCTGCTGCTGCTCGGTCAGCTCCTGCCAGGGCCGGTCGGTCGGGATCTCGTAGCGGTCGGCGATCGCCTGGATCACCGACTCGTAGAAGCTCGAGCCCCCGACCGCCCACGGGACGAGAGCGCCCTCGTCGATCGAGAGGCTCGGGTCCGGGACGAGGAGGTCGGGGTCGATCTCCTGCTGCGCACCGAGGCCCGTGCAGCGCGGGCAGGCCCCGTGCGGCGAGTTGAACGAGAAGATCCTCGGCTGGAGCTCCGGAAGCGAGACCCCGTGATCGGGGCAGGCGAACCGCTCCGAGTACACGAGGCTCTCACCGCCGTCGATCAGGTCGATCCCGACGAGCCCCTCGGCGAGGGCGACCGCCGTCTCCACCGACTGGGTCAGCCGGAGGCGGAGGTCGTCCTTCATGACGAGCCGGTCGACGACCACCTCGATCGTGTGCTTGAACTTCTTGTCGAGCACGGGCGGCTCGTCGAGCAGGTGCTGCTCGCCGTCGACCTTGACTCGCGTGAACCCCTCGTTGCGAAGGCTCTCGAACACGTCGCGGTACTCGCCCTTCCGGTCGCGGACGACCGGGGCGTTGACCGTGAACCGTGTGCCCTCGGGGAGCGCGAGGATCTGCTCGACGATCGAGTCCACCGCCTGCCCGGCGATCGGCTTGCCGCAGATCGGGCAGTGCGGGCGCCCTACGCGCGCGTACAGGAGTCGGAGGTAGTCGTAGATCTCCGTGACCGTGCCGACGGTCGAGCGCGGGTTCCGAGACGTCGTCTTCTGGTCGATCGAGATCGCCGGCGAGAGCCCGTCGATCGAGTCGACGTCGGGCTTCTCCATCATCTGCAGGAACTGCCGCGCGTACGCCGACAGCGACTCGACGTACCGGCGCTGGCCCTCGGCGTAGATCGTGTCGAAGGCAAGGCTCGACTTCCCCGAGCCGGAGAGCCCGGTGATGCAGATGAGTTTCTGCCGAGGGAGCCGGACGGTGATGTCCTTGAGGTTGTGCTCCCTGGCGCCGTGGACTACGAGCTCGTCGGCCGCCATGTGGAGACCATTCTACCGGGCGAACTGACGTTCGCTTCGACGTGGCCGAGGTTCGGGCCGTGTCGGGGGACTACGCCTTGCGCCAGCGGCCGAAGACGAGGCCGCCGAGGGTGAAGCCGAGCCCGAACGTGCCGGCCGCGAAGCCGCCGACCGCGACGCCCTTGCGCCAGGCGGACAGGCGTTCCCAGCGGCTGAGCGCCTCGGCCTCCTCGGCCGTCAGCAGCTCGCCGCGGCGTTTCTTGCGGCGGGCGCCGCCCGCCCTGACCCCCAGATAGAGGTCGTCGAAGATCTCCCCGCCGGGCTCGTTCTTCACATCACTCACTGTAGCCTGCTTCGACGGTGCCATCGACCATCCTCCACGTGTCCGACCTCCACTTCGGCGCGCGGAACGGCCTCGACGACCCCGACCTGGAGAGGGCAATCGCCGAGCTCGTCGAGCGCGTCGCGCCCGATCTCCTCGTCGCCAGCGGCGACCTCACCCACCGCGGCCGGCCGGACGAGCACGAGGCCGCCGCGCAGTACCTGCGCACGCTCGGGCCGCCTCTTCTCGTCGTCCCCGGGAACCACGACATCCCGATGCTTCCCCCCGGGCGGATGCTGCACACCTTCCGGGAGTTCGAGCGCCACTGGAGCCTCGATCCCGTCCACACCGCGCCCGGCCTCGAAGTGGTCGGGCTGAGCTCCGTCACACCGTGGGGTTACCAGCGCGGGCGGATCCGCCGCCCCGATCTCGACCGCGCAGTTGCCCGGTTCGAGGCCGCCGAGCCAGGGACGTTCCGGGTCGTCGTGCTCCACCATCAGCTGGCGGGCGCGCCCTGGCGGACGCGGAAGCGGCCCCTGTCGAATCGCGGCAACGTGCTCCGCCGCCTGGCTGGGGCGGGGGCGGAGCTGATCCTGGGCGGCCACGTGCATCAGACGACGATCGCCGAGCGCCGCGACTTCGAGGTAGTGCCGGGCGATCCCGCCGCGTGCGTGCTCGCGACCGCGCCGGGCCTGGGACGGCCCCGCCCGAACCGGGCCCACGAGGCGCGCGGCGTCCTCGTCCACCGTGCAGACGGGAACGAGCTCGTCGTCGAGGCGTACGTGTGGAGCGGCACGGACTGGGTGCTCACCGGGACCCGCTCCTATCCCCGAGGTAGAGGCTAGGTAGCGACCTCGTCGAACGCGACGAGCTCGCGCCGAAGCTCCTTGATCTCGTCACGCAGCTTGGCCGCGTACTCGAACCGGAGCTCGTCGGCGGCGGTGTACATCTCCTCCTCGAGGGTGACGACGAGCTTCTCGACCTCGGGCCGGTCCATCCCCTCGACCTTCTGACCGCGGCGGGTTCGCTTCGGCACGTGCGGCGCGTCGAGCGAGAGGAACTCGGCGATGTCGGAGACGCCCTTCGAGATCGACGAGGGCGTGATCCCGTGCTCCTCGTTGTAGGCGAGCTGCTTCGCCCGGCGCCTGCTGGTCTCGTCGAGGGCGTACTGGATCGCCTCGGTGCGCTTGTCCGCGTACATGAGCACGGTGCCGTTCACGTTGCGCGCGGCCCGCCCGATCGTCTGGACGAGCGCGGTCTGTCCTCGGAGGAAGCCCTCCTTGTCGGCATCGAGGATCGCGACCAGCGATACCTCCGGGAGGTCGAGCCCCTCGCGGAGGAGATTCACGCCGACGAGCACGTCGTACTCGCCGAGGCGGAGGTCGCGGATGATCTGGATCCGCTCGAGCGTGTCGATCTCCGAATGCAGGTATCTGGCCCGGACACCCGCCTCGAGGAGATAGTCGGTCAGGTCCTCCGACATCTTCTTGGTGAGGGTCGTGACGAGGGTGCGCTCGTTTCGCTCCTCGCGGCGCCGAATCTCGTTGAGCAGGTCGTCGATCTGGTTGCGGGTCGGACGAAGCTCGATCTCGGGGTCGACGATCCCGGTCGGCCGGATCAGCTGCTCGGCGACGCGCGTCGAGTGGCGGAGCTCCCAGCCGCCGGGCGTCGCCGACACCATCACGAGCTGGGGCACCTTGGCGAGGAACTCGTCGAAGCGCAGCGGGCGGTTGTCGAGCGCCGACGGAAGCCGGAAGCCCCAGTCGACGAGTGTCTGCTTGCGCGACCGGTCGCCCTCGTACATGCCTCCGATCTGCGGGATCGTCTGGTGCGACTCGTCGACGAAGACGACGAAGTCGGACGGGAAGTAGTCGAGGAGCGTGTGCGGCGCGGAGCCGGGCGGCCTGCCGTCGAGAATGCGCGAGTAGTTCTCGATGCCGTTGCAGAACCCGAGCTCCTGCATCATCTCGAGGTCGTACTCGGTGCGCTGGCGGATCCTGTGCGCCTCGAGCATCCGCCCCTCGGACTCGAACTTCTTCACCTGTGCCTCTAGCTCTGCGCGGACCTCGACCACCGCACGCTCGACCGTGGGCCGCGAGGTGACGTACTGGGTCGCAGGGAAGACCGTCACCGAGTCGAGCCGCGAGAGCACCTCGCCGGTGAGTGGATCGAAGTGGGTGATCGCCTCGACCTCGTCGCCGAAGAACGAGACGCGGTAGGCCGTCTCCGAGTAGGCGGGCTGAAGCTCCAGGATGTCGCCCTTGACGCGGAAGCGGCCGCGGCCGAGCAGCATGTCGTTGCGGACGTACTGGATGTCGATCAGCTTGCGGAGGACGAGGTCGCGGTCCTGCTCCTCGCCCACGTTCAGGAACACGACGCGCTGCTCGTACTCCTCTGGCGAGCCGAGGCCGTAGATGCACGACACCGAGGCGACGATCACCACGTCGCGCCGGGAGAGCAGGTTCGACGTGGCTGCGTGCCGCAGCCGGTCGATGTCGTCGTTGCGCGAGCTGTCCTTCTCGATGTAGAGGTCGGCCTGGGGAACGTACGCCTCGGGCTGGTAGTAGTCGTAGTAGGAGACGAAGTACTCGACGGCGTTCGAGGGGAAGAACTCGCGGAACTCGTTGCAGAGCTGCGCGGCAAGCGTCTTGTTGTGGGCGATCACGAGCGCCGGACGGCCGACCTTCTCGATGATCCACGCCATCGTGGCGGTCTTGCCGGTGCCGGTTGCGCCGAGAAGCGTCTGGTAGCGCTCGCCGGCCTGGAGGCCCGAGGCGAGCGTCTCGATCGCCGCCGGGCTGATCGCCCGTCGGGACGTAGAGGGCTTCTGTCCTCAGCTCGGTCATCGAGCCAAGGGTAGCCCGCACCCGCGGTGTGTCAGTCGCCCCAGTCGAAGTCGCGGGAGCGCGACCAGAGAGCCTCGTCGGATGCCTGCTCGGCATCCTCTTCCTCCGACGCCGGCTCGGCCGGCTCCTCCGGGAACGCGGCCTCGGAGGCGGCGGGCCACTCGAGCGAAGTGGGCTCGTCGACGATCGTCTGGGCGCCGTCGAGCGTGTCCTCGATCCTTGCCTGCTCCTCGGTCTTGAAGAGCGGATGGTTCTCGAACGGGTCGTCGGGCATGTAACGCTCGAGCGGCATCTCGTGCTCGAGCGCCGCGTTTCTCCGCCGTAGCTCCAGGTGCTCCTGGATCACCGCTGCGAAGAGCGAACTGGTGTCCTCGGGGGTTTCTTCCTGCTCGATCTGCACTGCGGTCAGTGTAACGCCTTGCGGGCTCCTGGTTTACACGGAGCCTCCCAGCGGGGACAATGCTCACATGCCGAAATCAAAGCGCCAGAAGCCGCGTTCCCGGCCGCTCCAGACTGCCGCGCTCCTGTGGGGTGTCTGGCGCTGGCTCCCCCCGGAGCAGAAGCGGCGTGCGTTCCTGCTCGCGGGGCGGCACGGGCCGTGGCTCGTGAGCACTGCGATGCGCCGGCGCAAGCGTTAGTCCACCCTTCGCAAGTCTCGGCACATTCCCGACGGCGTCTCGCACTAAAGAATCGCTGCCAGCGCGATCCGTTCCTGCTCGAGCGCGTGAGCGGTCGGGTAGCCCTCGGCGGTGCTCGCCCGCCACGGACGCCCGACGTATCGGACGGGCACACCGGCCGCGGCCTCCTCGAGGCGGTGGCGGATCGTCCTCCAGGCCCCCATGTTCTGCGGCTCCTCCTGTGCCCAGACGATCTCGTCGAGGAGCGGATAGGAGCCGATGACGGCGCGGCCGGCCTCGACCGGGAACGGGTAGAGCTGCTCGATCCGTGCAACGGCGACCGTGTGGGCCTCGGCGGCGGCCTCGTGGCCGACGATGTCGTAGTAGATCTTGCCGGTGCAGAAGACGAGACGTCGGACCGCGGACTTGTCATCCACGTCGGCGTCGAGGATCGGCCGGAACGAGCCCTCGGCGAGGTCGGCGATCGTCGAGGAGGCGCTCTTCAGGCGGAGCAGGCCCTTCGGGGTCATCACGACGAGCGGCCGCGCGACCGCGTCGAGGGCCTGACGCCGGAGCAGATGGAAGTACTGCGCCGAGGTCGTGCAGTTCACGATCCGGATGTTCTCCTGCGCGGCGAGCTGCAGGAACCGCTCGAGGCGGGCGCTCGAGTGCTCGGGGCCGTTGCCCTCGTAGCCGTGCGGAAGAAGAAGCGTGAGCCGTGAGGTCTGGCGCCACTTGGCGAGCCCGCTCGAGATGAACTGGTCGATGATCGTCTGCGCCCCGTTCGCGAAGTCGCCGAACTGCGCCTCCCACAGGACGAGCGCCTCGGGCGCGGCAGCCGAGTAGCCGTACTCGAACCCGACGCAGGCGTACTCCGAGAGCGGCGAGTTGTAGACCTCGAACGAGGCCTGGGCGCTCTTGAGCCTCTGCATCGGCACCTCGATCTCGCCCGTGACCGCGTCGTGGAGGACGAGGTGGCGGTGTGAGAACGTGCCGCGCTCGGTGTCCTGCCCCGTCAGCCGGACGGGGATCCCGTCGCGAAGGAGGGAGGCGAAGGCCAGTGACTCGGCGTGGCCCCAGTCGATTCCTCCGTCGTCGAGGGCGGCCGTGCGGCGCTCGAGCTGCCGTAGGAGCTTCGGGTGGATCGTGAACCCGTCCGGGACGGACATGAGCTGCTCGGTGAAGCGCCTGAGGCGCTTCTCGCTCACACCCGTCTCGACCGCGCTCGCGACGGCGACGGGAACGGCCTCGTCGTGAGACTTCGCCGGGATCGCCTGCCCGAACGAGGCGCGCAGCCGGTCGTGCGCCTCGTGGAGGCGGACGGCGACGGCCTCCACCTGCGCGCGTGCCTCGTCCTCGCCGAGGAGCCCCTCCCCCACGAGCTGTGCCGCGTAGAGCTCCCGCACCGTCGGGTGATCCTCGATCTGCCCGGCCATGATCGGCTGGGTGTAGGCCGGCTCGTCCTGCTCGTTGTGACCGAAGCGGCGGTAGCCGACGAGGTCGATGACGATGTCGTGGCCGAACCGCGTGCGGTAGGCGAGCGCGAGCCTGACGGCCGAGATCGCGGCCTCCGGGTCGTCGGCGTTGACGTGGATGATCGGGGTGTCGAATCCCTTCGCCAGATCGGATGAGTAGCGGGTGGAGCGGCCCTGGGCGGGGTCGGTGGTGAAGCCGACCTGATTGTTCGTGATGAGGTGGAGGGTCCCGCCGGTCGAGTAGCCCTCGAGGGCGTAGAGGTTGAACGTCTCCGCGACGATTCCCTGGCCGGCGAACGCCGCGTCTCCGTGCAGGAGGATCGGCAGGGCGAGACGGGGGTCGTGCGAGCCGTCGCGCGAAGAGCGGTCCGTCTGGTCGGCACGCGTCATCCCTTCGACGACGGGGTTGACGGCCTCGAGGTGGCTCGGGTTCGCAGCGAGCTTGACGGTGACGGGGCCCGAGGCGGTCTCACGCGACCCCTCGGCGCCGAGGTGGTACTTGACGTCGCCGGTCCCGCCCTCGGCGTCGGCGGCGACGACCTCGATCGCGCGCTCTCCCTCGAACTCGCGGATGATCTGCTCGTACGGAATCCCGATCGTGTGCGCGAGGACGTTGAGGCGGCCGCGGTGGGCCATGCCGATCACCGCCTCGCGGCTGCCGGACGCAGCGCCGGCCTCGATTGCCTCGTCGAGCATCGGGATCAGGACATCGAGGCCTTCGAGCGAGAACTGCTTCTGTCCGAGGAACGAGCGCCTCAGGTAGCGCTCCATCTCCTCGACCTCGCAGAGGCGGTCGTAGAGGCGGCGCTTCTCCTCGAGCATCAGTGGTGTGCGGTACCGCCCGGACTCGATCGCCTTCCGCAGCCATACGCGCTGCTCGTGGTCGGAGATGTGCTCCATCTCGTAGGCGATCGACCCACAGTAGGTCTCCTTCAGGCGCGGGAGCGCTTCCGCGAGGCTGTCGCCGGAGACGTGGACGCGAAGAATCGTCGCCGGGATGCGAGCCTGGAGCTCGGGTGTCAGCTTCGGCTCGAGGCGGAGCGGGTCGAGCGCCGGGTCGCCGATCGGCTCCGACCCGAGCGGGTCGAGGTGCGCTGCGAGATGGCCGTGCATCCGGTGTGCTTTGACGAGGGCCATCGCCGCGGCGACGCCGCCGAGCAGCTCGGCGTCGAGACCGGGCGGCGGGGTGCCCGAAGGGGGCGGGATGATCGAAGCTGGTGGCGCAGCCGGGGCAGGCGCCTTGGCGGGACTGGCGACGGTCGTCTGCCCGTTGCCGCCATCGCGGGGCAGGCGCTCGAGCAGGCGGGCGAGCCCGGGGAGCTCCTGGACGAGGCTCGTGTCGCCTGCTTCGAAGAGTGCGCGCCACTCCGCCGGAACGGCTTCGGGGTTCTCGAGATACTCATCGAGGAGCAGACGTGCGTACCCGGCGTTGACGCCGTCGACGTCGTGCATGTCGATTCCCTGTTGTATCAGCGGCGGGTGTCGTCCCGTCGCCCCGCGCTCACGCGTGCCGGGCTCAGTAGAGCGGCCGGGAGTCCCAGACGGCGAACGACGCGCCGATCAGGAAGCCGAGGGTGATCGCAAGCGTCGCGTAGAAGCCGAGCCGGCGGTATCTGTCGCTGATCGAGATGCCGACCATCGTGACGATGAGCGCCGGCAGCGCGATCCCGAACGGCTTGTAGAAGAGCTCGACGACGGCCGCGACCAGCGCAAGGACGATGAGGACGAGCGCCGCGAGGTCTCTGCCGATCACTGGCTCCCGCTCCTCGTCGTCGTGTCACGCAGCATGCGCGCCTCGCGCCTCGCCGCGCGGGACCGGCCTGCCGGCCGCGCTCGCCGGCCGCCGCGACGATCCGATCGCGCGGGCGGCCCGCTTGCCGTCGGCGGCCGCCGCCAGGGCGACCAGTTGACACCGTCGGCTCCGCCTTCGGTGCCGAGCTCGGGCACGGCCTTGATCGCCCACCAGATGACCCATCCGACATAGAAGACGGGGATCTTGAGGACCACGAGAACGATGATCAACTCCCACCAGAGCTTCACGGGTGCGAAGTTTACGGGATCCGCCGGCAGGCGTCGGGGCAGGCGTCACGAGAACCGTCTTCCCTCGTCTCGCCGGTACCCGGCGACCGCGAGCGCTGCGAACAGAGCGGAGAAGAACGCGAGCGCCGTCCATGCTCCCCAGTCGATGCGGCCTCCGACCACCGCGGTCACGAGACCGTCGGAGAGCGCCCGTGTCGGCAGGAACCGCGAGACCTGTCTGACGGCGTCCGGCAGCGCTGACGGGCGTGTCCAGAGCCCACCCGCATAGGCGAGCACCAGGTACAGAAGGTTCGCGAGCGGCAGGGCAGCCTTCGCCGGCGCCCAGTATCCGAGCGCGATCCCCAGGAATGCGAATGGGATGGTCCCGAGCAGGAGCGCAATCGACAGCCCGACCCACCTGGTCGGGCTGAGCGCCGCGGTGCTGACGACGAGCGCCGTGAGCACGAGCAGCGCGGCTGTCGCGACGGCGAAGACGGCCGCCGAGAGGAGCCGCGCGAGGAGGCGCGGGCCCGGGCCGACGGGCAGTGTCCGCAGGTAGGCCTCCCACGGCGAGGCGCGATCGGCGGCGATCCCGACCCCGAACTGGAAGAACGCGACCCCGATGACGGCGAACCCGGCGAACGTCGCCATTCGCGCCGTCGCGGGGCCGGACGCGCCCGGCGAGACGAAGAACAGGAAGAACACCGACGGGAGCAAGAGCGTCGGCACGACATAGGCGGGAAAGCGGACGAGCTCGAGCGTCATCGCCCGCGCATGTGCGACCGTCAGTCTCACCGCAGCGTGCTCCTCGACGATAGCGCCTCCTCGAGCGTCAGCGGCCGGACCTCGAGACCCGGCAGTGGGATCCCGGCGCGCACCAGCCGCTCGACGGCCGCACCGGCGTCGAGGACGAGAAGTCGAAGCGTCTCGCCGTCGCGCTCGGCTCCCTCGATCCGAACGTCCGCTTCCGCACGAAAGCGGACCAGGGTCAGCCCGGCCGCCGTCTTCAGCTCGGAGAGGGGCCCGTCGGAGGCAACCCGGCCACCTTCGATCAGAACGACCCGCCCGGCGAGCGCTTCGGCCTCGTCGAGATGGTGCGTGGTCAGGAGCAGCGCGCCTCCCTCCCGCGCGTGTGCCCTCGACGGCATCCCAGACCGCGAGACGTGCGTCGCGGTCGAGGGCGGCGGTCGGCTCGTCGAGGACGACCAGCCGCGGGCGGCCGGCGAAGGCGAGTGCGACCCCCAGGCGGCGGCGCTCCCCGCCCGACAGGCCCCCGGTCTGCCGCTGGACGATCGCCCCCAGCTCGAAGCGGTCGGCGAGAAGCCCGGAGGGAAGCGGCCGTTCGAAGTGCGCGCACACGAGCTCGATCACCTCGCGCACCCGCAGGGTCGGCGGAAAAATCACCTCCTGCGGCGCGACCCCCACCTGCCGGCGCGCCCGTGGTCGCCGGGGATCCTCGCCGAACAGCCGCGCCGTCCCGCGATCGGGGCTACGCAGCCCGAGGAGCAGCGCGAGCGCCGTCGTCTTCCCCGCCCCGTTCGGCCCGAGCAACGCTACGACCTCGCCGTCCCCGATCGAGAACGAGACGTGATCGAGGGCGGAGAGCGGCCCGAAGCGCTTGCTCACAGCCGCGAGCTCGGCCACCTTCACGGCGCGCCCTCCCGTCGGCTCCGATGCTCCGCCAGCATCAAGAGGAGGACGTTGTAGGACCAGTGCGCGGCGATCGAAGCTGCGAGGGCTCCCGTTGCGAGGTAGAGGCCGCCGAACGCGGCGCCGGTGCCGAGGTGGAGACCCTGCCGGGCCCGGTGCACGAGGGCAAAGCCGAGCGTGCTGCCCGCGAGCGCGGCCAGAGGCCCGGCTCGGAGGAGCTCCCCGAGCACCACGCGGCGCCAGACCACCTCCTCGCTCGCAGCGGGGACGACGAGCACCGCGCACGCTGCGAGCGCGGCCGGTACGAACGGCGGGACATACGGACGGTGTCGTGCGACTGCCAGGTACAGGCCGAGCCCGGCGGCGGCGCCGGCTACCGCAGCAGCCCAGGGGCCGACCCGCCCGGCAGGCGCCGCCGGAGCGAGAAGCACGAGTAGCGCCACGGCCAGCGCGACGCCGACGGCGAGCCGGAGCAGGACGTGCGGCCTCACCGCGTCCCCGAAACCGCGAGCGCATACAGCGACGCCTCGTCGAGCCCGTTCGCTCCGACGAGCCTGTCGAGCAGTGCGTCATGGAACCCGCCGAGCGGAAGGGCGGCGAGCTCGAGATCCGCCGCGGCGAGCACGGCGTTCTGCACCAGATGCCCCGCCTCGATCAGCGCGAACCGGTAGCCCCGCAGCCCGTACTTGAGGCGGGAGCGCCAGAACACGGCCGTGACCACCACGAGCGCTGCCGCGGTGTCCGCCAGACCCGGATCGACGAGCGCCTCGCGCAGGCGCGCGAAGGGAACGGGCCCGAGCAGGGAAAGCCGGTGCCGGAACGGGTCGTAGTGGTAGACCCCCGGCTCGAGGCCGGCGACGGCGAGGCTCATGACGTATGCCTCCAGGGGATAGAGCGCACCGGCCGATGGGACCGGCCGTCGCAGCACCCCGCCCCGCGGCTGTGCCGCGTAGGACGCGGCGAGGACCGTGGACAGGTCACGGACGCCGACAGGCCGCAGGGGATCGGCGCGCTCGGAGCGCCGCCGGGCGAGCAGGTCGCCGAGCCTTCCGTGCAAGGGCCGAGGCGGCGGGAGCGCGACGCCGGGACGGTGGTCGTGGGTGCGGCTCGACCGTGTCGCCGCGACCGCGAGCTCGCCGCCCTGAGCGAGGTCGCGAAGGACATCGAGTCGCGGCGGAGCGACGTTCGGGTAGAGGCACGATGCCTCGTGGAAGAGCTCCGCGGGGTCGTCGAGCGAGACCCCGGCCCGACCGTAGACGATCGATGCGAACTGGGCTGTCGGCAGGACCCGCTTCAAGGGAACGGGTGGGGATCGGGATTGATGCGATCCTCTCGGAGAAGCCCTGATCGGAGGCCGAGAGCGGAAGCGGCTTCGTAGAGCCGGCGGCCACCGAGGAAACGGGCCCCGTGGACTGCGTCGAGGGCGCACAGCTCGGGAGCGATCACCCGCGCAACGCTCACGCCGAGCTCGGCGACATCGGGCGCGGTCACGTCGACGACGTAGGCGCTCGATCCGGCGTCGGCGACCCGGCGACAGAGAGCGGCGAGCCACTGCACGGGGCGATCGCCCTCGAGAGGCGAGACCGAATCGAGGGCCACGCGCACCGAGCTGGAATCGAGGAAGGCGGCGGCCGCAGCGTGCCGGTGATCGGCGTAGCGGCGAATGTGGTCCTCGAACGAGACGACCGGCCGGCGTCCGCCCTCCGGATCGAGCAGGGCGAGCTTCACGCCCGCTGCTCGGGCGGAGAACGCCTCCGCGAGCGCCTTCCACCAGGCGCGCTCGACCGCCGTGGCCGCGGCCGCGCCGACTCCGAGCGCGCCGGGCGCCCCCTCGGGCGCACGGACGACGCCGAGCACGCACGGAAGACGATGGATCGAGGAGAGGTCAACCGCCGAGTACGCGAGGCCGGCACGGTCGAACGTCTCGTCCCGGGCGTCGCAGCAGCGGCAGCGAGAGCCGGTTCGACCAGACGAGCATGAACGCGTCGCGCTCCAGAAGCTCGAAGGCGCCCTTCACGATCGCGAGGAGCTCGCTCTCGTCGCAGGCGAGGCCGCTGCTCGTCGAGTGCGCGATCGGAGCGGTGCCCGCGACGGTCGCCGGCCCGAGGTACACGAGCTCGGCCGGCAGGAGCGCGGGCTCGCCGCCGGGGAGCGACCGGCCCTCGATCCACGCGATCCGCGAGCCCGCGTCGAAACGCCGGAACGGGAACGCAGCCTGCGCATGCTGCCGTTCGGAGAAGAGCGCGAATCGCTCGGGCGCGACGGCGATGCGGCCGAGCTCGCGGGCGGTGCCGATCACGAGCCGCTCGCGGGGAACGTACGTCGCGGAGTACCGTTCGAGCGCCTCGCCGACGGCCGCGCTCGCAGCTTCGGCCCGGCTCTTGCCGACCCCACCGACCGAGAACAGGTGGCCGAGCGAAGCGCCGAGCGAGAGCCTCGCCCGCCGGGAGCTCGCAGGCCATCTGGAAGACGGGCGGATCGGCGGTTCCGTGGAGGCACTCCTCGACGGCGCCGACGATCCCCGTGTACGGCGAGACGGCGCGCCGGAGCCGGGGCGGCAGCGTCCCGATCACGCTACGGCCGCCTCGTGCCACGGCACCGCCGGCGCAAGCTGCTCCGCAGTCGAGCACGCCGGGCAACGAGGCACTCTCAGCACCGGGTGGGTCGAGAGCGCGAGCGGCGGACCCACCTCGATGACGTGCAACAGGCCGGGAAGCCGGGTGTCCTGCCCGCCGGCCCACGCGACCGCGACCTGCGCGGCGAGCGCCGACAGGAGCGTCTCGAACGGGGCGCCTGCCTCGACCTTCACCGCCGTCCGCTCGACGGCGGCGAAGTCGTTGCCGTACTCGACGAGCCCGGCGAGCCTCAGGAGCAGACACTCGTGGCACGCCGACTCGCGTGGGACGACGAGCGGTCCGACGGTGGCCGACGCCCCGTCGAACGGCCGGACGGCAAGCCAACGGACGTCGCCCTCGAGCGCCACCGCGTTCCACCGTTCGAGCCGCGGCGCCTCGAGCGCGGTGGGGGCGACCACCGCCAGGGAAACCTTCTGCTCGGGCTTCCAGGCGAGCCGCTCGACCCGGCCCACGCCGGCGCGCCGGAGCAGACGCGCCACGTCGGCGCCCAGCCTCGACGAGCCGACGATCCCGATCCTCGCGGAGCGAAGGCGCGCGGCCGCATCGACCGGCGCAAGCCCGTACGCCGCCGCAAGGGCGAGCTCCGGCGCCGACGCCTCTCCCCCTTCGACCAGCAGCCCGTGGCCGGCAAGGAGCTCGAGCGCCTGCTCGACCGCGGGCCGCACAGCCGGACCGAGCGCCTCGCCCAGATCGCGCAGCGTCCGCGTGCCGTCGAGCAAGGGAAGAAGCTCGGGCAGCAGCGTCCTCACCGCGGCCCCCTCGAGGACGACGACCGATCGCCCGTGCTCGAGCAGCAGGCGGTCGCCGTCCTCGACGAGGCGGTACCACGGTGCGAGGAGCGGCCGCTCGGGAGCGATCACGCTCAGTCCTCGTCTCCGCCCCTGAAACAACAACAGCTCGAGCTACAGCACGCGAGGACCATCGCGAACGCCCCTGCATGGCGGCCCTTGACGCTGACCGAGAGATCGAGGAGCTCCTCCGTCAATTGCAGAAACACAGTTCCACCTCCGTTGTCGATGGTGACAACCTAGCGGAAGAAATGCAACGAGACTCTGACAAATGTGCAACGTCTGAGCCAGTTGTCCGTTGGGGACAGGCCGACCTTTACAAGGCCTGCCCGGTCTGAGACACTCGCGCGGGGACGACACGGAGGGCGGCACGCGATGGCGGCATTGCGGAGGTGGATCGTGGTTGCGGCAGTCGCGCTGGCCGCGTGCGCGGGCGCATCGGCAGGCGCGGAGAGAAACGCCTCCGCGCCGAAGCCGGGCGGCGTCTTCAGGGTCGCGTTCGAGTCGTCGTTCGGGTTCACCGACGGCTTCGACCCGACCGGCGAGTACTACACCTTCTCCTGGGCGATCGAGTCGAACCTCATGATTCGCACGCTCGTCGGCTACGACCACGTCGCCGGCCCCGCCGGGAACGTGCTCGTGCCGGACATTGCGACGTCGATCCCGAAGCCGACGGACGGCGGCAAGACCTATACGTTCCACCTCAAGCACGGCGTGAGGTTCGGCCCACCCGTCGGCCGCCAGATCACCTCGGCGGACATCCGCTACGCGATCGAACGGATCGCGAGCCCGAAGAACGGCGCGGAGTATCCCTTCTACTACACCGTGATCCAGGGGTTCGACGCCTACGGCGCCGGCAAGGCGAAGACGATCACCGGAATCACGACCCCGAATCCGAGCACGATCGTCTTCCACCTCACCCAGCCGACCGGCGACTTCCTCTATCGCCTGGCGATGCCCGCGGCCGGCCCGATCCCCGCCGAGGTGGCCAAATGCTTCGAAGGCCAGGCAGGCAAGTACGGGAAGGACGTCGTGTCGACCGGGCCGTACATGATCGAGGGTGCCGACAAGGTCGACGACTCCTCCTGCGCGAAGCTCACACCGATGAGCGGATTCGACGGCGTCTCGAACCTGACACTCGTCCGCAACCCGGACTACGACCCGAAGACCGACTCGCCCGCCGCACGCCAGAGCCTCCCCGACGAGTTCCAGTTCACGATCGACCCGAACGTCACCGACATCGTCGACCGGGTCGGCGCGGGCGAGCTCGAGGACGAAAACGCACCGAGCCTCCCTCCCCAGGCCCTGGAGCAGTACGCGACCTCCTCGTCGAAGAAGCAGTACCTCAAGCTCAACCCCGCAGATCTCGTCGACTACATCACGATGAACCTGACGCAGCCGCCCTTCGACGACATCCACGTTCGGAAGGCGATGAACTGGATCATGGACAAGGAGGCGCTCCGCCAGATCTGGGGCGGCCCGCTCCTCGGGAAGATCGCCGGGCACATCGTCCCCGACTCGATCTTCTCCAACCAGCTCGCGGAATACGACCCCTACGCCACCGCCGGCGACCATGGCAGCCTCGCGAAGGCGAAGGCCGCCATGAAGGGCTCGAAGTACGACACGAAGCACGACGGCACGTGCACCGCCGCCGCTTGCGAGAACGTGCTTCTGCTCGTCGACACGAGCTCGACCTATCAACGGATGCTCCCGATCGTCGAGGCCGACGCCGCGAAGATCGGGATCAAGTTCCACGTCTCGACCATCGCAGGGGCCTATCCGACGCTCCAGACCACGTCGAAGAACATCGCGATCTCGACCTTCCCCGGCTGGGCCAAGGACTACGCCGACGCGCTCACGTTCTTCAAGCCGCTCTTCGACGGGCACTCGATCATCCCGCAAGGGAACACGAACTACTCCCTCGTCGGGCTCGAGCCGTCACAGGCGAAGCCCCTCGGGGTCACGGGAAACGTCAAGGACGTTCCGAACGTCGACGCCCAGGTCGATCACTGCGGCACGCTCGCCGGCCAGGCGCGGCTGTCCTGCTACGAGGCGCTCGACCGGACCCTGATGACGAAGGTCGTCCCCTGGGTGCCCTACCTGTTCCAGAACACCGCCCACATCATCGGGCCGAAGGTCACGCAGTGGCAGTTCGACCAGTTCTCGAGCGCCACCGCGTATGCGCACGTCGCGGTCTCCTCGTGAGCTAGGTCGTCAACCGTGGCGGTGCCGCTCGCGGAAGGCGCGGGCCTTCTCTCGGTTGCCGCACGACTTCATCGAGCACCAGGCCCGCGAGTGGTTGCGCGCCGTGTCGATGAACGCCCATTCGCAGTCCGAGGCCCGGCAGGCCTTGAGGCGGTCCCACGAGCCGTCCGCCATCGCGCCGTGAACCGCGATGGCGAGCCTCCCGAGCGCGGCGTCGATGCCGGTCGCGGCAGGTGAGAGCGAGCCGGCGCACTCCTCGAAGCACAGCCCGACCCTGGCCCTGCGCGCAACGCTGTCGAGCACACGGGAGGCCGCGTCCCTGTCGATCTCGACGCCGGTGTGCTCGAGCAGCAACTGCCGGAGCGCCTCGCGGAGCGCGATCGCGCGGCGCAGGTCCGACGGCGTGGCCTTGACGTTCCCGCCGCTAAGCGCCCGCCCATCGAGCCAGGCGGCGAGGGACTCGGGGGAGACCAACTCCTCCTTGTCGTCGAGCAGGTCCCTGGTATTGACGAAGTCACGTATGAGCTCTGTGTCCGTCAAGAAACTTCTAACCTCCAAACTTGCTTTAGTGGTTATGTAACCGCTATGATCCTAACACAGGTTACGCGACGAGGGAGGGAGTCGGGAGATGCATCCGGAGTTCTTGCAGATGACCATTCACGACCATAATCGGGACCTCGACCGGCGGGCGCGGGCGGCGTTCGTCGGACAGGCAGGTCCCACGCCTGCCGCACAGAACGAAGACGCCGTGGAGCTGCGGCTCTGCCGGGTCGACGACGACCCTGCGCTCGAACGCCTCGCCTGCTCGAGGGCAGGCCTGCTCCGGCCGGGCGGTATGTCGTGGCGCAGGTCGAGGGCTCGGTAGTCGCGGCCATGTCGCTGGTCTCGGGAGCGGTACTGGCAGACCCGTTCGCGCCGACTGCTCACCTGATCCCGCTGCTTCGCCTGCGGGCCGCCCAGCTCGCGCCCGAGGTTCGCGGGTCTCGGGGCCTTCCGCTGTGGAGCACGGTCAAGGGCTGGAGCCGCGCGTCGGCATAGCGATCCGGCAGGCGCCGCCGCAGCCGTCCGGACGACGGTTGCGGCGGCGCTCTCTCCGGCGGGCCGGGTCGCCAGAATGAATCTTCTGATGGCCCGGACCAGGACGTATGCGGCCCTCTTCCGCGGTGTGAACGTCGGGGGAAGGCGCAAGCTCCCGATGGCACAGCTGGTCGAGCTCTTCGCGTCGCTGGGGTACACCGGCGCGGCGAGCTACCTACAGAGCGGAAACGTCGTCTTCGGCGCCGGCGACAGCGATAGCGCACGGGTCTCCGCCACGCTCGAGGCTGCCGTCGCCGAGCGGTTCGGCCTCGACACGAGGGTGATCATCCGAAGGACACGCGGAGCTCGAGGCGATCGCTGCACGGGCGCCGTTCGACGAGGCGGTTCACGTCGTCTTCCTCGACCGGGCGCCCGCTCCCGACGCCGTCGACCGGCTCGACGAGAACCGCTCCCCCGGCGACCGGTTCAGCGTCGCCGGGCGGGAGATCTACCTCAGCCTGGGAAACGGCGCCGGGCGAACGAAGCTGACCCTCGACTGGTTCGAGCGAGTGCTCCGAGTCACGGGCACGCAACGGAACTGGAACACGCTGGTCAAGCTGGTCGACCTGACGGCTCCGCGAGCGGGCGGCTGAGGCCGCCGACGAGGTCAGACACCCGATCGAAGCCCGAGCGGCGGAGGATGCTCGCCGCCGCTGCGGACCGGTAACCGCCCGAGCAGTGGACGACGATCGGGCGGTCGCGGGGCAGCTCTTCGAGATGGTCGAGGAGCCTCGACAACGGGATGTTCACGCTCCCCGCGACGGCCAGGTCCCCCACCTCGTCCTCGGCGCGGACGTCGAGAACGAACGGTGGCTCCGCCTCCGTGAGCAGCTCGGCGAGCGTGGCCGCCGTGATGCGCTCGGTGCGCTCGACGAGCTCCGGCCGGCCGAGCGCCGCGAGCATGCCGCCGTCGAGATAGCCGGCGACGTTGTCGAAGCCGATCCGTCCGAGCCGCGTCGTCGCCTCCACGACGCGATCCGGTGCCGAGACGATCACGATCGGCCGGTCATGGTCGAGGAGCGTGCCCGACCAGGTGGCGTAGCTCCCGTCGAGCCCGATGTTCACGCTGCCCGTGAGGTGCGCGCCCTCGTAGTCGACACCGGCGCGGGCATCGAGGATCTGGGCTCCGTGGGCAACGAGGTCGAGCAGCTCGTCGACCGTGAGCGGGGTCAGGCCGTGCGCGAGCGCCTGGTCGAGCGTCGGGTGCTCCTTCGCATTCAGGACGGCGTCGTAGGTGAAGTACGCCGGCGAGTCCGGCTGGTCGGCCGTGACGACCCGAACGAACTCCTCCCGGCTCATCGGCTGGAGCGCGTAGTTGTAGCGGCGCTGGATTCCCATCGTCGAGACGGTGTCGGTGCTGAGGTGCTTGCCGCAGAGCGAGCCGGCACCGTGGGCCGGGTAGACGAGCGTCTCGTCGGGCAGCGGCAGGAGCTTGTCGTGCACCGAGTCGTACAGCATCGAGCCGAGGTCATCGGCGCTCCATCCGAGCGAGGCGCGGAGGTCCGGCCGGCCGACGTCGCCGATGAAGAGCGTGTCGCCGCTCAAGACGGCGTGCGGCCGGTCAGGATCGAGATCCGGGTCGAAGACGAGGATCGAGATCGACTCGGGCGTATGCCCAGGCGTCTCGAGCGCGACGAGCCTGACTCGCCCGAGCTCGACGGCCTGACCGTCGGCGAGCCGTGTGAACTCGTACTCCGCCTCGGCCCGCGACCCCAGGAAGATGCGCGCACCCACCCGGTCGCGTAGCTCCAGGTGCCCGGCGAGGAAGTCGGCGTGGAGGTGCGTGAGGAAGACGTGCTCGATCCGGCAACCGATCTCCTCGGCGTCGGCCAGGTACTCGCCGACGTCGCGCTGGGGGTCGACGACAGCCGCTACGCCGGCAATCTCGTCGGCCACGAGATAGGAAGCGTGAGCGAGGCAGCCGAGGTAGTACTGCTTCAGGACCACGCTGCGACGATAGCTCGCGCTGTCGTGTTGTCAGGTACGCATGCGAGGATCGGTTCCAACGAGCGGCGAAAGAACGGAATCCGAAGGAGGTGGGTATGGGTAAGTGGGGAGGCTGGATCGCATTTGCGGGCTGGCTGATGGTCATCATCGGCGTGCTCGACTTCTTCCAGGGCCTGATCGCGATCATCCGCAAGGAGTACTACGCGATCTCGGGCTCGCAGGTGATCGTGTTCGACATCAGGACGTGGGGGTGGATCACGTTGCTCTGGGGCATCGCGATCGGCTTCGCGGGCATGGCGCTTCTGGCCGGTGCCGGCTGGGCGCGCTGGTTGACGATCATCCTGGTCAGCTTCAACATCCTCGAGATGCTCGCGTTCGAAGGCGCGACTGCGGCCCCGCTCTGGGCGCTGACAGTGCTGGCTCTGAACATCATCGTGCTCTACGCGCTGCTCGCCAAATGGGACGAGGCAGCGATGAGCGCCACCGGCTAGCACTGCACGATCGGGTCATGGTCTCCGGGGCGACAAGCCCCGGAGACCACGTCCCGGACGGAGTACGCTCCCGGGTGTGGGCACCGGAGAGGCCCTGCCGACGCAGGTGCGCCTGGCCGAGCTCGTCGCCGCGCTCTCGCTCGGCATCGACCTCGGGTTCGGGCAGCCGATGGAGCACGTCCTCCGCCAGTGCCTGGTCGCGCTGCGGCTCGCGGAGCGGATCGGGCTCGACGAGGAGACCCGCGGCGTCGTCTACTACACGGCCCTCCTGATCAACGTCGGCTGTCACTCCGACGCCCACGAGCAGGCGAAGTGGTTCGGCGACGACATCGTGATGAAGTCCGGGAAGTACGACTACGAGTTCCGCTCACTGCGTGCAGCCGCAGCCGGGGTCCGCTTGATCGGCGCCGGGAACCCCCCGCTGCACCGCTTCCGCGTCGGGCTCGAGTTCGTTCTTTCGGGGCACCGTCAGATCGACGGGATGATGGCGCAGCACGCCGCCATGGCCCGAGCCCTCGCCGAGCAGCTCCGCCTGTCCGAGCCGGTGCTCGAGTCCCTCGGCGCGGCGTACGAGCAGTGGGACGGACGTGGCTGGCCCGGGACGCTCTCGGGCACCGAGCTTCCCGTCGCGGCCCGGCTCTCGCAGCTCGCCGAGTTCGTCGAGGTCGCCCACCGGGTCGGCGGCGTCGAGGCGGCGAAGGCGATGGCCGCGCAGCGGAGCGGGAAGCAGTTCGACCCCGTGCTCGCAGGGCTCGTCTGTGACGAGGGCGAGCTGCTCCTGTCCGGGCTCGACGCGGTCGGTACGTGGGACGCAGTGATCGATGCCGAGCCGGCGCTGGCCGTCGTGCTGTCCGGCGAGCGATTCGACGAGGCGCTCCTCGCGATCGCGAACTTCGTCGACCTGAAGTCGCCGTACACGCTCGGCCATGCTCCCGCGGTCGCAGAGCTCGCAGCGGCGGCGGGCGCCGAGCTCGGCCTGGACGACTCCTCGGTCACGATGCTGCGCCGGGCGGGAGTCGTGCACGACCTCGGACGGCTCGGCGTCTCGAACACGATCTGGGACCGACCCGGCCCGCTCGGCGTCGGCGAGTGGGAGCGCGTGCGGCTTCACCCGTACCTGACCGAGCGCATGCTCCAGCAGTCCGCGGCGCTTGCGCCGCTCGGCGCCATCGCCGTCGCCCATCGGGAGCGTCTCGACGGGTCCGGATACCCGCGCGGCCTCTCGGGCGCGGCGATCTCGCGGCCCGCGCGGGTCCTCGGAGCGGCCGACGCATATCAGGCGATGCGGGAGCCACGGCCCTACCGGGCTGCACGGTCAGCCGACGAGGCGGCCGTGGAGCTGCGCTCGGACGCGCGGGGCGGACGCTTCGACCCCGAGGCCGTCGAGGCGGTTCTCGGCGCCGCCGGTCATCGCGTGAGCCGCCGCCGTGAGGGGCCGGCAGGGCTCACGGCCCGCGAGATCGAGGTGCTGCGGCTGCTCACGCGTGGCCTCTCGAACAAGGAGATCGCCTCGAGCCTCGTGATCACGCCGAAGACGGTCGGCAACCACGTCGAGCACATCTACACGAAGATCGGCGCCTCGAACCGCGCCGGCGCGGGGCTCTTCGCGCTTCGCCACGGGCTGCTGCCAGAGGAGGAGATCGAGGTGCGCGCCGCTCGAAGATGAGGCGAACGCCCCATGACGCCGAAGCTGCGCGCTCGTACCCTCGATTCATCCGATCGAGAGGAGAGGTCATGCCGAAGGTCTCACGCGAGAGCGCAGAGCACGTCG
Organism: uncultured Actinomycetota bacterium; assembly: GCA_963723405.1. Lineage (GTDB taxonomy): Bacteria > Actinomycetota > Thermoleophilia > Gaiellales > Gaiellaceae > PALSA-600. The sequence continues at coordinate 74,656 of CAVRQF010000002.1, forward strand.
AGGATCACGGGCTGGTCGAGGACCGGCACGAGGACGTCGAGGGCTACACGATCAACTTCCTGAGCTTCCGCGGCGACGCCGACGGGACGCCGCTCCTCAAAGGGCTGCCGGGCGACAGGTGCATCTCGCCGCACTGGGGGTATGTCTTGAAGGGCCGGATGACGTTCCGCTTCGACGACCACGAGGAAGTGATCGAGGCCGGCGACGCGTTCTATCTCCCGCCGGGGCACATCCCCGTCGTCGAGGCAGGGACGGAGTACGTGCAGTTCAGCCCGGCGGAGGAGCTTCGCCGTGTCAGCGAGACGATGACGCGGAACTTCCAGGCGATGATGCAGAGCGCCTGAGACTCAGATCGTCTGCACGTTCGCGACGCCGGTCCGTTGGGCGATCAGCCAGATGTCGTAGGCGAGGAAGTTGTTGTTCTGGGCCCCTCCGTACGCGTCCACGCCGAGCCAGTCGCCCGCGGTGAGCGTGAGAACACCCTGGAGGTGCACGATCTGGCCGTCGCCGGGCGAGCCATGGGGCGGCATCCGAAGCCAGGTCCAGCTCAGGTTGCCCTGACTGCGCGTTCCGAGGTACGCGAACACGATCGCACCTGCGCCAAAGTTCGACGACACGGAGAAATTGGTCGAGACCACGTAGCTTCCCGGGGCCAGATAAACCTGAGCCAGGGGCGGGAACGTGACGCTGCCGGGTGGCAGGCTCCCGAGCCCGACTCCCTGTGCCCCCGAGCTGACGCCCGGCCGATGAACGGCAACCACCGGACAGGCGCACGGGTCGGGCGGTGGCGGCGATTTCCACGTCACCGTGTCCATCGGCCCGAGACCAACGTGCAGATCCAGACGATCCGCCGCGTCAGCGGCGACGTCGACTTCATGTTCATCGGCCATTTCCCGACCTCCAGCATCGACGACAGTGCATCCGGTCGCCACGACACTGATGCAAATCGCACGAGAAGTCCAGAGGTCGGGGGTCTCGGCGAAAGTTCAACGCCAAGGATCAGTCCGCAAGGCCGAGCAGCTCAGTCGAGGACGATTGCCGCGACGAGACGATCAGTAACCGGCTCTTACCGGGTCAGTCAATCGTGTCGTGTCATCGACGGTAGCATGGACCCAGCCGGGCTCGAACCGGCGGCCTTCGCGATGCCAGCGCGGCGCTCTCCCAACTGAGCTATGGGCCCCGGTCCCGCGGAAGTCTAGCGCCGAACTCGTAGTCGCTCGCGCGTTGAACCTTCGCGAGCTGGCTGTTACTTGGCGGGCGCGAGTCGAAGATGCACGACGCGCTTTCCGTCAGACATCGTCACGGGGCAACAGCCAACAGGTATCGAGCTCCTCGCAATGCGCTACGAACACGTCTATCTCGTCGGCCGTGTATAGCTGACGATCATCCCGTCCCGACCCCGCCGAGCGGTGTAACAGCGGACGACCACAACGTCCCCGTCACGCGAAGCCCATTTGCACTGAGCACGGACCAATCCCGGCCTGAAGTCAAGGATGAGGTCATACCGCTCGTCGTCCAACGGCCTCGAGCACCGCCAAACCCAAGCCGTCATCGCTTGCCGGATCGCGGCATTCTCCGCTAGCAGCCCCTTCTGGTTTGTCGTCAGCTCGCGCAACACGACTCACCCTAGGGCAAGCCTCGGACGGGCCGTGTCCTAAATGGACAACAGAGCTAGGCGCTCGCGGCTTCGAGCGTCTCGTGGCGAACGTCGCCCCAGAGATCCTCGAGCCGGTAGAAGTCGCGCGCCTCGGGGGTGAACACGTGAAGCACGACATCGAGGTAGTCGGCGACGATCCACGTCGCCTCCCGCTCACCGGCGATCGACCGCGGCAGCAGGCCGGCGTCCGCCTTCATCCTGGCGTGAACCTCGTCCCAGATGCCCTTGGCCTGGCGGGCGTTGCTCCCGGTGCAGACGACGAAGTAGTCGGTGTAGCTGCACACCGCCTGCATGTCGAGGATGACGACGTCCCTCGCGAGCTTCTCCTGCGCCAGCGCCGCAACCCGGCGCGCCTGTTCGATAGACGTCAACTGGTCTCAGTGTAGCCGCCGCGGCCGTAGAGGCCGCCACGCTCGATCAGCTCCCACACGGCCTCGGGAACGAGCTCGGACACGTCCTCGCCGCGATCGAGCCGCTCGCGGACCTCGCTCGAGGAGACCGGGACCGGCTCGATCTCGAAGAAGGTGACGCGGTCATCGGTCCGGGGAGGCGTGAACCCGGGTCTCGTGCCGACGGCGACACGGACGAGGCGCAGGACCTCGTCGGGCTCCTTCCAGCTCGCGAAGCTTGCGTACTCGTCGGCGCCCAGCAGAAAGGGGGCCCCCTCCCACTCCGGGTGCTCGCGAAGCATGTCGATCGTGCGCGGATGGTCGTCGAGCAGCACGGGCTCGCCCGGGAACGCCGCCCGGGCCAACTCGAACCGGACCGTGGCCGGAGTCTCGACGGCCTTGTGACCCGGGAACGCTGCGACGACGACGAGCACGTCGTCGACGCCGAGCTGCTCGCGCGCGCCGCGCAGGAGGGCGACGTGACCGTTGTGCGGTGGGTCGAACGCCCCGCCGAAGAGAGCGGTCACGGCACGAACTCGAACGACTCGTCGCCGACCTCGACCGCCGTGCCGTTCTTGGCCCCCGCCTCGCGGAGGGCGCGCTCGAGCTCCGCCTCGTCCGGCGGCGTCCCGACGACGCGGAAGCCGTCCTCGGTCCGCAGCAGGCTCCATGAGCGGGCCTTCGGCTGAGGCCGGTACACGAGGAACTCGGCCGGCTCGTCGCTGTCGACCGCCGCCGGCGGAGGCTCGGGAACGAGCATGAAGAGCGCCTCGCGAAGGTCCTCCACCCCGGCACCGGTCGCGCACGAGATCCGGAAGACGGCCACGATGCGAGGGTCGGAGACGCCGAACTCCGGCTCTGGCTCGAGGTCGATCTTGTTCAGCACGACGATCTGCGGGAGCTCGTCGAGGCCGGCGCCGTAGGCCGCCAGCTCGGTGTCGATCAGGTGCCATTGCTCGTCGGCCGGGTGCGAGGCGTCGATCACGTGGAGGATGCGCCGCGCCCGCTCCAGGTGGGCCAGGAACTCGTGCCCGAGCCCGATGCCCTCGCTCGCACCCTCGACCAGGCCGGGCACGTCCGCCACGACGAGCTGCCTCCCGTCCGGCGACTCGACCGTCCCGAGCACGGGGGCAAGCGTCGTGAAGGGATACTCGGCGACCTTGGGCGTCGCGTTCGACAGCCGGCGCAGGAGCGACGACTTGCCTGCGTTCGGAAGGCCGGCGAGCGCGGCGTCGGCGAGGAGCTTCAGATGGAGCTCGAGATCGCGTTCCACGCCCGGCATCCCCACCTCGGCGAAGCGCGGGACCTGCCGCGTCGAGCTCACGAACCGGGCATTACCGCGGCCGCCGCGGCCGCCGCGTGCGAGCACGACGGTGGCGCCCGGGCGCACGAGGTCCGCGACGAGGTCGTCCCCGTCGAGAACCTGCGTCCCGACCGGCACGTGCACGATCTCGTCCTCACCGTTCGCGCCGTGCTTGCGGGCGCCTCGGCCGGGCCCGCCGTTCGGCGCGGTGATCCGGCGTCGTCGCCGGAACGACGAGAGGTCCCGCAGCCCCGCGTCGGCGAGCGCGATCACGTCGGCGCCGTCGCCGCCGTCGCCGCCGTCCGGCCCGCCCTTCGGGACGTACTTCTCCCGGCGGAACGAGAGCGCCCCGTCTCCACCGCGCCCGCCCTTGACATGGATCTCGGCGCGGTCGCTGAACATGCTGCCCGCCGCCCCCGCGGCCGGCCCTACTCCGCGTCGACGACCGAGACGAAGCGGCGCTCGCCGCTCCTGCGGAACTCGGCCTTGCCGTCGCGGACGGCGAAGATGGTGTCGTCGCGGCCGAGCTTCGCCCCCGGCCCCGGCCGGAACCTCGTGCCGCGCTGTCGCACCATGACCTCGCCGGAGCGGACATCCTGGCCCGAGAAGATCTTCACGCCGAGATACTGCGGGTTCGAATCACGACCGTTCTTCGAGGAGCCGAGGCCCTTCTTGTGTGCCATTACGCGCTCGCCTCGTCGTCGCCCGCGATCGCCGACTCGAGCGCGGCAACGGCGCCCTTGCGGTCCGCGTGGGCCTTCTCGTACTCGAGCGCCGCTTGCAGCTCCTCGACGCTCCACTCCTTCGTCTCGGTCTTGACCTGTGCCACCGTCATCGACTCGTACCCGGCGGGCGCGCCTCCGGTCTCGGCGGTCGCAGCCGTTGCCTCCTCGACGACCTCGACCGGCGCGCTCTCGGCGGCCTCCGTGACAGGAGCATCGGCCTCGACCCGCTTTGCCGGGCTCTCGGCCTTCGCCTCGGAGCGCTTCGCCCCCGCGCCGAGCGTGATCTCGACACGCGACGTCGCCGCGCGGAAACCGTTGTGGCGCTTGTAGCCCGTGCGGCGGCGGTACTTGCCGATGATGATCTTCGGCCCGCGCTCGTGGGCGACGATGGTCGCGGTGACCTTCGTGTCGCCGAGCAGCACGACCGGCTCGAACGTCTTGCCTTCGTCGGTGGGCAGCCGGTCGACGACGAGCGTCTCGCCGTCGCGGACACGGTGCTGCTTGTTTCCGAGCTTGATGATCGCGTAATCCATGTGATGTCCCAGAGCAGAGAGTGTCAGAGCGTAGAAATACGGGCGCGCTGCGCCCGCAGTTCGGCGAAGTGTAGCGGTTAGGAGTCGCCCCATTCGCTCATCGGCGTGTACACCCACTCGTCGGGGCTCCCGGACGCGGCGCCTCGCCACCGCTCTCAGCGTGGCTCTCCCCGGTGCCTCAGTGCGGCTCTCACTGCGCCGCCGCTGGGCTGCCGCCGGCTTGCGCTTCCGGTTTCGGCCGCCGCGCGAGCCGCGACGCGTCGGCGTGCGCGGGGCGGACGACGCCTCACCTTCGCCGGCCTCGTCGCCGTTCGTGGCCGCGCCGAGGTCCCGGTCGGGAAGATGGATGACGGGTGCCGCCGACTCCTCCTCGCTAGGTACGGGCGCCTCAGCCTCGGCTTCGCCTTCGGCCTCGCCGGGAACTCCGTTCTCCGTCGGCGTCCTGGGTCGCAGCGGCCGGCTTGGGCTTGCGGCCCCGCCCGCCACGGGTGCCGCGCCGGGTGCGCTTGCGCGGCGTCGCCGGGGTGTCACCTTCGGCGCCCTCTCCGGGGGCCTCGCCCTCGGCCTCCACGGTCGACGCCGCCTCGCCCTCGACTGTCGTCTCTGCGACAGACGCGGCGGCCGAAGCAGCGGGCCTGCGGGATCTCGACGGGCGCGGTGCAGGCTTCGCGGGTAGCTCGGACTCGGTCTCGACCTCGGCTCCCGGCTCGGCCGCCCCAGCCTCGGCCGCCTCAGCCCCGGCCTTCTTGGCGGGAGCCCGCCGCGGCGAGCGGCTCGGCGGCGCAGGCACCTTCTCCGCGACATCCTCCCCTGCAACATCCTCCTGCGGGGCTTCGTCCTCGGAGGCCTCCTCCTCGGGATCGGGCGCCTCTTCACCGGCCTCTGCGGCCTCGGCCGCCTTCGTCGGCCGCTTCGCGCGGGTCGGCCTCTCGGCCTCCGCCTCGGCCGTGATGGGCTGGGCGCCGCTGTCGGTGCCTGCCTCGACCGCGAACGCGATCCCGTCCATGACGGCGACCACGCGCACGTTGACCTTCTTCCCGACGAGCTTGGCCGCGTCGGCGACGACGACCTCGAAGCCCTTGAGCTTCCCGACACCGGCCCGAGCGTCGTAGAGGCCGACCTCGCCGAGCTTCAACTCGACGTCCTGGCCGACCTCGACCGGCGCCTCGGGCGCGAGCTTCTCGACGGTTCCCTGCTCGAGCAGGCGCATGTGGTCGAGATGCACGTCGTCGAGGCCGACGAAGAAGAAGCGGCGCTTGGTGAGCTCCTCGAGCTCCTGGAGGCGTGAGGCGTCGGGCCCGACGAGCAGGCCGACGATCTTCGAGCTCACCTCGACCTTGAACGCCTTCGCCCGGGAGCCGGGCGTCACGAGCGCGCGGATCCTGCGCTCGACGTCGACGGCGGCCGTCCCTTCGGAGACGATGATCCCGTCGCCGTCGCAGGTCGGGCACTTGCGGGTCATGACCTCGCGCGGGCCGTCGGTGACGTTCTGCCGCGTCATCTCGACGAGGCCGAGCGGCGAGATCTCGACGACGTAGGTCTTCGTGCGGTCGCGCTCGAGCTCCTGGCGGAGCGCATCCTCGACCTGCTGGCGGTTCTTCGGGTTCGCCATGTCGATGAAGTCGATGACGATGATCCCGCCGATGTCGCGCAGCCTCAGCTGCCTCACGACCTCCCGCACCGCCTCGAGGTTGTTCTTCGTGATCGTGTCCTCGAGCCGGCCGGCGCCGTTTCGCTTCGAGCGGGAGCCGACGAAGCGCCCGGTGTTCACGTCGATCACGGTGAACGCCTCGGCGTAGTCGAAGATCAGGTAGCCGCCCGAGGGCAGGTCGACGCGCCGGCTGAGCGTGGACTGGATCTCCTTCTCGACGCCGAGGGCCTCGAGAAGCGGCGTGCGCTCCTTGTAGCGCTCGACCCGCTCCACCATGTGCGGCGAGGTCTTCTTGAGGTAGCCGACGATCCGCTTGTAGGTCCGCTCGTGGTCGACGACGAGCTTCTCGAAGTCGCCTGTGAACAGGTCGCGGGTGACGCGGAGCGGCAGCTCGGCCTCCTGGTAGATCAGTGCCGGAGCGCTCGCCTTCTTCGCGCTCGCCTCGATCGTCGACCAGAGGCGCATCAGGAAGTCGAGGTCGCGCTCGACGTCCTCGGCGGAGGCGCCTTCGGCCGCCGTGCGCACGATGACGCCGCCGGTCTTCGGCGAGATCTCCTTCAGGATCCCCTTGAGCCGGTTGCGCTCGTCGTCGTCGAGCCGGCGCGAGACCCCGAGGCCGTCGCCCTGCGGGACGTAGACGACGAAGCGGCCGGGAAGCGAGATCTCGGTCGTGAGCCTTGCGCCCTTGGTCTTCATCGGGTCCTTGACCGCCTGGACGAGAATCGTCTGGCCACGCTGGATCAGGTCCTGGATCTTGCGGGCCCCGCGGCGGCCCTCGAGCTCGGGGCCGACGATCTCGTCGACGTACAGGAAGCCGTTCTTCTCGAGCCCGATCTCGACGAACGCGGCCTCCATGCCGGGCAGCACGTTGTCGACGGTGCCGAGGTAGATGTTGCCGGCGATCGAGCGGTGCTCGGGCCGTTCGAGGTACACCTCGGCGACGAGGCCGTCCTCGATCAGGGCGACCCGCTTCTCGCCGGGATCGACCGAGACGAGGAGGCGGCGCGCCGCCTTCGGTAGCGGAGCGCGGCGGGGCGCCGAACGGCGAGGGGAACGGGCCGGGCGACTCTTGCGCTCGGCGGGAGCCGTGTCGGCGGCTTCGAGGGCTTCGCGGGCTTCTCGGCCGCCGTCTCCACCTCGGCGGTGGCTACTGCCCCGCCGGAGGCCGGGCGCTTCTTGCGCCCACGACCACCACGACTGCCGCGGCGGCGCTTTCTGGTCGGTGTCGGTTGTCCATCTGCGGCCGGCTCTTCGGCCGGCGGCGCAGTCGCTATGGTCGGTTCAGGTTCGACGGTCGGAACGGCAGCCTCGAACGGCGCCAGCTCCGCCTTCTTCTGGCGTCGGAACCAGGGAAGAGGCAAAGAGGATCTCCTTCGGAGTGGGCACGCGCAGCGTCGCCATCAGCGGGCGCGCGCAGCGGTTGGATACGGAAAGCAATGGCATTGCCTGCGACACAGGGTAGCAAGCGGACGGGCCGCTCCCCGGCGGGCGTCAGGCCGCCTCGGTCACCGGCTGGAGACGAGCACGGCGCTTACGCACGAGCCGAAGCCGCTGTTGCAGGCGCGCCCAGGCCCACGGCTCGATCTCGGCATAGCGTGCATTGGTCTCGGACTTGGTCGCGTCCGCGTACTCGAACCAGGCATCAGCCTCCTCGATCAGCAGCAGCTCGTGTAGCTCGGTGTCCGACGTCAGGCCCATCCAGCTCCCTCCTTCCGGTTGGGAGAGAGCCTAGGACCGCGGTCGGACGGAGAGGCGGCGGCGAAGAGCCTCGGCCACGAGCCGGGTGCCGCCGAGCCCGACGGCACCGCGCACGGCGGAGCGCGGCAGCGGCAGGTGCTCCAGGCTGCGGGCGACCTTGCGCAAGGCGAACCCGGTCGCAGCGACGGCGGCCAGCTCGGGCCAGAGCCCGGCGATCTCGGCGTCTCGCCCGGCCGCGGCCGCCATTCGAATCGCGAGGACGAGCTCGTTCAGCGTCATCGCGGGCAGGTCCGCCCCCGGCAGGAACGTGGCAGCGCCGATCAGCCCGTTCCTGAGGGAGCTCTCTTTCACGAGGCGCGAGACCACGGGCACGCGAAGCGCCGGAAGGCGCGCTGCGACGCGCGGGCCGGACGCGCCGAGCACACGCGCCAGCGGCCACGGTCGTCTCCGCGACCGGAAGGCCCCGGCCCGGAGCGATCCGAACGAGGTTCGTGTCGAGGACGTACGGGACGCTCGCCCCCTCGGTGAGCGCGACGATCGGCGTCTCCCTCCGCGCGGCCGCGCGGAGCACCTCGAGGTCGGGCGCGCCGATCCAGACGAGCGCAGCCGCATGACCTGTGGGCGGCCCCTCGTGGACGGCGCGCTCGTCCCCGCCCTCGCGAAGGTCCCTGGCGAGGAGCGGCACGAGCTCGCTCGCTCCGGCCACGGCGACCGGCCCCGGCGGAAGCGAGGCCTGGCGGCTCTGCTGATAGACGCGGAGCGCCAGCAGCGGCAGCTTGCCGTTCATCCTCTGCGCCTCCCGCCGCGGGCGTGGATGCCGAGAAGCACGCCGATGCCGGCCAGGTTCGAGATCATCGACGAGCCCCCGACCGAGACGAAGGGAAGCGGGATGCCGGTGATCGGGGCGATCCCCATCGTCATCCCCACGTTCACGAAGACCTGGAACAGGAAGGCGAACACGATCCCCGCCGCGACGATCGCGCCGTACAGGTCGGAGGCCGTCGTCACGATCTTGAGCCCGCGCCACACCACGAGGAGGTAGAGGAGCAGAAGCACGCCGGCGCCGATGAACCCGCGCTGCTCGGCAACGGAGGCGAACGCGAAGTCGGTCGCGTGTGCGGGCAGGTAGTCGAGCGCGGTCTGGGTCGCCCCCGCCACACCGGTGCCGCGGACGCCGCCGCTCCCCACCGCGATCTTCGACTCTGTGAGGTTGTAGGAGCTCGTGTTCGTGAGACGCGCAGTCTGGTAGGGCTTCAGCACCTGGACGCCTGCCGCGGGGAGCCACCAGAGGACGGCCAGCACGACGATGGTCCCGATCCCGGCGAAGAGCGCGAGATGGAGCCAGCGGATGCCGGCGACGAAGAGCACGGCGACGAGCACCGCGGTGTAGACGAGGGCGGTGCCGGCGTCGGGCTGGAGGAACACGAGGCCGATCGGGCCGGCCGCGAGCAGGATCGTCTTCAGCGGCACATCGAGCCGGGTGACCTGCCGCGCGTTGCCTGCCAGGAACCCGCCGAGCGCCAGCGCGAGCAGGATCTTCCCGAACTCGGACGGCTGGAAGGTGAAGAAGCCGATGTCGATCCAGCGCTTCGACCCGCGCGTCGCCGCTCCGGCGAGGAGGACGACTCCCATCACCCCGCAGAGGCTGATGTAGATCGTCTTCCAGAGCCGCCGGTAGACCGAAGGCTCGATCAGGAACGCCACGACGAGGACGACCGTTCCCACGCCTGCGTAGAGCGCCTGGCGCTGCGCAGCGCTCCCGCCGGGATCGTGCCTGGTGATCCCCGCGATCGCCCAGAGCCCGAACGCGACCGCCGTGGCGACCGCTCCGAGCAGGACCCAGTCCAGGCGGCGGGTGAGCTCGACGATGCCGACGGCGTCGTCGAACCGGCGGTTGCGAAGCCCGCGGGCGCGCGGATCGACGGCTTCGATCGCCATCAGTCCGTCAGGTGGGTCGTGGTCAGGCCGTGCTTCTTGAAGTACGCCTCGAACACCTGCAGCGCCGCCGGTGCGGCTGCGGTGCCGCCGTGACCGCCGTTCTCGATCACCGCGCAGACCGCGATCGAGGGATTCTCCGTGGGCCCGTACCCGCACCACCAGGACTGGTTGAGCTTCACGGGGTTCGGATAGCCGGGAACGGTCACATCCTTCTCCGCGGTCCCGGTCTTGCCGGCGATCGAGACCGGGAACTGGCCGAAGACGCCGTACGAGGTGCCGTACACCGAATGCGTCCCGAGCCAGAGGCCCTGCTGCACGGCCTGGAGCGCGGCCGGGTCGACCCCGCTCGGGGTGGGCTGCTGCGTCGCGAGCACCCGCAGCACGTCCGGCTGGCCGCCGTCGCCAGTCTGGGTCTCGACGTCCTCCGAGATGTGCGGCGTGACCATCTGCCCGCCGTTCGCGATCATCGCGTAGAAGCGGGCCATCTGGATCGGCGTGACCTCGAGGTCACCCTGGCCGATCGCGAGCTGCACCTCGTAGCCCGGTTTCCAGACCCGGTCGACGTAGCCGGCGCAGGGCGGCCCACCGAAGTGGCGGCAGCGCCAGTCGGGGGTTGGCACGAGCCCGGCGTTCTCGGGACCGACGTCGATGCCGGTCTTCGCTCCGAACCCGAAACGGTCGGCCCACAGCTGGAGGGTGGCGCCGCGGTTCGAGGGGAGGTCGAAGAACCTCTGGCCGACCCGGTAGAAGTAGGTGTCGCACGACTGGGCGAGGGCCTGCCCGAGCTCCATCGGCTGGTTGACGTACGGGTCCCAGTTCTTGAAACGCTGCTGGTAGTAGTCGAAGTAGGGGCTGCACTGGAGGCTCTCGGACGGGGTCAGGATCCCCTCCTGCATCGCCGCGAGCGCCGTCACCGGCTTCCACACCGACCCCGGCGGGTAGAAGCCGTCGATCGCGCGATTCAGGCTCGGGGAGTTCTTCTCCGTCGCCGTCTTGGCGTTGAGGAGCGGGGCGAGCTTCGACGCGTCGCGGCTGACGTAGACCGACGGCTGGTAGGTCGGGTTGGAGGCCATCGCGAGGACGGCGCCGTTCCGGGGGTCGAGCGCCACGATGGCACCGCCGTCCGCATACGTCTCGCCCGCGACCCGCGCGGCCTGGATCTGGGCGCGGAGCGCGCGCTCCGCCGCGCGCTGCAGGCGGATGTCGATCGTCAGGCGCAGCGTGTTGCCCTGCGTCGGGACGATCGCGGGCCTGATCGGGCTCGTCGGCTGCCCGAGGGAGTTCACCGTGAGCTGGTCGACGCCGTCCTTGCCCTTGAGGTACCGGTCGTAGCTCTGCTCGATGCCTGCCTGCCCCATCACGTCCTGCGGCAGGTACCCGGCCTTCTTCGCCGGCTTCACCTGCGACGGGCCGATCGGGCCCACGTAACCGAGCACCTGGGCGAGAAGGGACTTGTAGGGGTACTTCCGCACGTAGCTGCCGGCGAGCTCGACGCCCGGGAACTGCCGCTGGTGCTCCTTCAGGTACAGGTACTGATCGGAGCTCGCCTGGAGGCCCCGCCGAAGCACGACCGGGGTCAACGGGTCGTTCGCGTACGGCTTGATCCGCGCGGTGATCTCCTTCACCGGCATCGACGCGACCATCGAGAGCGCGTTCAGCTCGGCGACTCTCGTCTTCCGGTACTTCGGTAGGTCGGCGGGCCAGACGACGAGGCTCGTCCCGACGGCGTTCTCGACCAGCGGATGTCCGTTGCGGTCGACGATCCAGCCTCGCGGCGCGTCGACCGGGATGCTCCGGACACGGTTGTCGACGGCCTCCTTCTGATACTTCGAGCCCGAGAGCACCTGGAGCGCCCACAGCCGGAGGAAGAGCACGGCGAAGACGGCGAGGGCGACGGACCCGAGGATCGCGACCCGGAGGGCGAGCTGAGGCGTAAGCCGGTAGGGCTCCTCGACGCGCGGGTCTCCCGGAAGGAAGCGGCGCGAGCGCGGCTCGCTAGCCAAGGAGCCGCACCTCGTGGACGCGGTCGAGTGCGTCGGCCGGCGGGAACAGCCTGCGCGCGAGACCGTAGACCGGCCACGTGATGATGAGGTTGAGCAGCACCGTGGCGGGAAGCCCTGCAAGGTACGCCCCGGCCGGGGCCGGCTGGCCGAGGAAGAAGTGCAGCCCGAGCGTGCTGACGCCGTAGAGCACGGTGATGACCGCCACCGAGAGGTAGGGCGCGTGGAAGCGGTCGCGCGCGGTGGTCTCGCCGTACCGGCCGGTCCAGTACCCGGCGAGTGTCAGGAGGAGCGACGTGAAGCCGAGCGTTCCGAGAGTCGACGTGTCGATCAGGAACCCGGCGCAGAACCCGGCGAGCGCGCCGAAGACCGCGCCCCGGAGAAGCGCGATCGAGATGAGCGTCACGAGCAGGAGGTCGGCGGTGCCGCCGAGCGGCGCGTAGGGATCGAGGAAGGCGACCTGCACGAGAAGGGCGACGAACAGCAGGAGCGCCGCCTTGACCGCATCGACGATCACTTGTGCCCCGCCGGCGTGCGCTCCTTCGGGATCAGGATCAACACCGACTCGAGCGACGACAGGTCGGCGAAGGGCTGCACCTGGATGTTCTGGTAGATGTCGGTGTCGGTCTGCGAGACGCTCGAGACGAACCCGATCGGGATGTTGCGCGGATAGATCGACTGCAGCGGGCCCGGGGCCGAGCCGGCAGTCATGATCATGTCTCCGGAGCCGACCTGCGGCTTGTCCTTGCCGACGTTGTCGAGGACGAGCGAGCTCGGGCCCGTGCCGTGCTCGAGGACGCCGACTGCAGAGAGGTTCTGGGCGTCGACCGCGCCGACGGCGCTCGTCGGGTCGGTGATCAGGGCCACTCGAGACTCGCTCCCGAGGACCTTCGACACGGTCCCGACGAGCCCCTCGTTGGTGAGGACGACGTCGTTCTCGCGGATCCCCTGGTCGCGGCCCGCCGAGATCGTGACGCTCTGCTCGAGCGCCGATGGGCTCGAGAGCACCCGGGCGCCGACCTCGTCGTACCCCTTCGGGAACGTCGGGCCCTGGACGTAGTGCAGATCCTTGTGGAGCATGGCGTTCTCCTCGAACGCGTTCTGGAGCTTCGCGTTGAGCTGGCGGAGGCGTGCGTTCTCTGCCTCGAGGCGCTGGTTCCTGGACTTCGCATCGAAGAGGCCGTGGGTCCAGTCGGCGGCGTCACGGAACGGATGCGCGACCCGGTTCGCGGCGATCTGGAACGGCCGGAGGGCCGAGGCGGCCGTGCTCTCCACGGGGTCGAGCGCGTTCGAGCGGTACGAGAGCGTGAGGAGCACGAGCGAGAGCACGACGAGGCCGGCCACGACGATCCGGCGCCTGAGAGGGCTCGAGCGGGACGGTGAGTGGCCGGAAGAAGCGGCGCGCTGGACCGAGGAGCCCAGGACCGCAACGCGGACGTTCCGGTTGCGAGGCACGAGCCGTAAGAGTCTAGCGGGCGTGCCTCGCGAGTCGTCTCGCCGAGGCGGCCTGGGTGCGCCCGAGCGCGAGGAGCGTGACGAGCGCGGCTCCCGCGAGGATGTAGTAGGGCACGGCGTCGGAGGTCGCCTCCGCGATCGAGCCGCCGAGCGCCGAGCCGACCGCCTGTCCCGGCGCCCAGGCGAGGTTCAGGAGCGCGAAGGCATAGCCGTAGTCGAGCCCGCGTGCCTCGGCCACGTTCGTCAGGAGGGCCATCCCCGGCGTGTAGAAGGTGCCGAAGCCGATCGCGCCGATGATGATCACGACGGCGAGGACATAGACGTTCCCCGGCAGCGGCAGCACGATCGTCGCACCGATCGTGACGAGAAGCGCAGCCCGGATCGGCACGAGCGGGCCGAAGCGGTCGGACACCCGGCCCACCACGAGGTTGTTGAGGGTCTCCAGGACCCCTGCCGCCAGCCAGACGGCTCCAATGCCGATCGCGCCGGCGCCGAGCGCCGAGAGCCGGAGCGGCCCGAGCACCCCCAGAGTGCCGAAGAGCAACGCGGGCAGGAGGACGAACCAGATCGGGAGCAACACGCGGCGGTCACGCACGGCGGCGGCGAGCATCCCGATCGGCTGCGGGTCGTCGGGGCGGCGTGCGGGCGTCAGGATCGCGAGCGCGGCGAGCCCGAGTGACGCGGCGGCGACGAGGCCGAACGTGGGGCCCGTGCCCGCCACGGTCGCGACGCCACCGAGGACCGGCCCGAAGAGGGCGCCCGCGACCGCCGCGGCGAACGCCTGGCCGATCAGCCGCCCCTTCGCGCCGGCGGGCGCGCTCGCGACGAGCCAGGCGAGCGAGCCTGTCCATGAGAACGAGCTCGAGAGCCCCTGCAGGAATCGTGCGCTGTCCAGCTGCCACTCCTGGTCGACGACACCGAAGAGCGCCGTCGTGATCGCGACCCCGACGAGTCCCACGAGCACCGTCGGCTTGACGCCGAACCGTGCCGAGACGATGCCGCTCGGGATCGCGCCGACGAGCGTCCCGAGCGGATAGGCGGCCGCGAGCAAGCCCGCACCGGCCTTCCCCAGCCCGAGCTCGTGCGCGTAGTGGGGGAGCAGGGGCGTGAGCGCGGCGAAGAAGAGCGTGTCGACGAAGACGATCGCGCTCGTCAGGTACAGGATGCGGCGGTGGGAGCCCGGCATACGGGCAGCCTACGAGCCGCGTCCCGCGCCCGAGCAGCCACACGCTGCGCTGCGCCGGCAGGCATGATCGCCGGGATGCCCGAAGGGATCCCGGTGAGCGGCGTCAACGAGCTCGTGCTCGAGGTGCTCGACCTCGACGCGGCGGAGAGGTTCTATGCGGGCGCGCTCGGGCTGCCTGTCGTCGAGCGCTGGCCCCACCGGGAGGCGATCTGGGTGATGGCGGGCCGGCAGACGAGGATCGGCCTGTGGCGGCCGCAGGTGGGCATCGCGGGCGGGCGCGGCGGGGTGCACGTCCACTACGCGCTCGGGATCGCGGAGGAGGACTTCGATCCTGCCGTCACCCGGCTACGAGCGGCCGGATACGAGCCCGAGGTCGTGGTCTTCGACGACACCCGGGGCCGCGCCCTCTACGTCGACGATCCGGACGGCAACGTCGTCGAGCTCTGGACCTGGGACGTGGCGGGACATCTCGACGAAAGTGAGTAGGATCGCTTGACGGTCTCGGTTGTCTGCATCTCGCACACGACGGGCGCCGAGGGCGAGACGGTCGGGCGGACCGCCGCCGAGCAGCTGGGCTTCCGGTACGTCGACGACGAGGTGATCGAGCAGGCCGCGGAGTGGACCGACCTCGCGCCCAGCTTCGTCAGCGACGTGGAGCGGCGCAGATCGTTCCTCGACCGCGTCCTCGGCCGCGTCGTCGCGCCGACCGCCGCGCCGGTCGTCCCGACCGAGCGTGAAGGGAGGATGCTCCCGGGCGACGGTGAGCTGCGCGCGCTGATCAAGCAGGTCCTGGCTGCGATCGCCGACGAGGGATCTGTGGTGATCGCCTCACACGCTGCCTCGTTCGCGCTCAGCGGGCCCCGCGTCGTGCGGGTCCTCGTCACCGCGTCCGAGGGAACGCGCGCGGAGCGGCTCGCGGCCATCAGGGGAGTGAACACCCGCGAGGCGATTCGCCTGGTCAAGCACGAGGACTCGGGCAGGGCCGGCTATCTCAAGCGCTTCTACGGGATCGACCGGGAGCTCCCGACCCACTACGACCTCGTCGTGAGCACCGACATCCTCACGACCGAGGTCGCGAGCAACCTGGTCGTCACCGCCGCGAGTTGAGAGCGGTCCTGGACACGGGAGCCTCGTCGTGCTGAGATGCATCCGTGACCCCGGCCACTGAGATCGCCCAATGAGCGTCGACGGGAGAGCGCAGCTACGCCGGCGCTACCAGCGACGGGTGGCGGTGGTCGCCGGCTCTCTGCTCCTGGTCGCGCTCTTGTTCCTCGCGGACGGCCACTGGGTGCTCGGGGCCTTCTTCGGGGTCGTCGCAGCCGTGGCGGTCGTCGTCCTCGCGCAGATCCGAAGCGTCCGCTAGTAGCGCCCGCGGCCGTTCCGGGTGCGTGAGCGGGCCCGCGCCTTGGCGCTGTTGCGCATCGCCTCGAACTCCTCGAGGCTCCGGCCGGAGCCGACCGCGACGCACGTGAGCGGCGACTCGGCGAGGTGAGTCGGCATGTGGGTCTCCTGGCGGAGGCGCTGGTCGAGGCCCTGCAGGAGCGCACCGCCGCCGGCGAGCACGATGCCGCGATCCATGATGTCCGCGGCGAGCTCCGGCGGCGTCTTGTCGAGCGTGGACTTGATCGCGTCGATGATCTGCGCGATGGGGTCCTCGAGCGCGTGGCGAACCTCCTCGCTCGAGAGGATCACCGTCTTCGGAAGGCCGCTGAGCATGTCGCGGCCGCGGACCTCCGCCTGGATCTCCTCCTTCAGCGGGTAGGCGGAGCCGACCTCGAGCTTGATCTCCTCGGCGGTCTGCTGGCCGATCAGGAGCTTGTACTCGCGCTTGATGTGGTTGATGATCGCCTCGTCCATCTCGTCGCCGCCCACACGGAGCGACTGCGAGACGACGATCCCGCCGAGCGAGATCACCGCGACCTCGGTGGTGCCGCCGCCGATGTCGACGATCATGTTCCCGGTCGGCTCCGCGACCGGCAGCCCGGCGCCGATCGCGGCGGCCATCGGCTCCTCGATCAGATAGGCCTGGCGGGCGCCCGCCGACAGAGTTGCCTCCTCGACGGCGCGCTTCTCGACCCCGGTCACGCCCGAAGGGACGCAGACGACCACGCGGGGATGGGCGAACCGGTGCTGGTGCACCTTCTGGATGAAGTGGCGGAGCATCTGCTCGGTCACGTCGAAGTCGGCGATGACCCCGTCCTTGAGCGGCCGGATCGCGCTGATCGTCCCCGGCGTCCGGCCGAGCATCCGCTTGGCCTCGAGACCGACCGCGTGCACATCCCCCGTCGACTGATCGATCGCGACCACGGACGGCTCGCTCAGCACGATCCCCCGGCCGCGGACGTACACCAGCGTATTGGCCGTGCCGAGATCGACGGCCATGTCACGTCCGCCGAAACCCGTGAGGTAGTTGAAGATGCCCATCTGGACCCGAGGATCACTCTACCCGCCCTGACTCTCGCGCTCGGCTCGGCGGCGCTTCACGCAACCTGGAACCTGCTGGTTGCGCGCGCGCGAGACGTCGAGGCTGCGACTGCTGCGACGTTCGTCCTCTCCGTCGCGATCGTCGCGCCGCTGTCGTCGTCTTCTGGAGCGCCGAGCCGTCTGTGTGGCCATATGCGCTCGCCTCGACGCTGCTCGAGACGCTGTACGTGTTCGCGCTCGCCTACGCCTACCGGACGACCGAACTCTCGTTCGTCTACCCGCTCACACGAGGCCTGGCGCCGGTGATCGTGCTCTGCGTCTCGGTCGCCGTCCTCGGGCACGCGGTCTCCGCGGGCGAGATCGGCGGGGTGCTGCTGGTTGCCGCGGGCGTCGTGCTCGTCCGGGGCCCCGAGGGTCGCGGCGACGCGCGAGCCTTCCTCCTCGTGCTGACCATCGCGACGACCATCGCCGCCTACACGCTCGTCGACCGGGCCGGCATCCACCACGCCGGCGCACTGACGTACTTCGTCCTCGTCCTGGCCGGGCCGTCCCTCGTCTACCCACCGGTAGTAGGGCTCGGCGCGGTGCGTGACGAGCTCGGGATCTCCATCGTCCTCGCGGCGCTCGCCAACATCGGCTCGTTCACGCTGGGGCTGCTGGCGCTCCGGCACGGCCCGGCTGCGCCGGTGCTCGCGGTGCGCTCGACCTCGATAGTGATCGCAACGGCGCTCGCCGGCCGGCGTTCTCGCCGAACACGTCTCGCGAGGACGACTCATCGGCTCCGCGCTCGTGTTCGCAGGGGTCGCGCTGCTTGCTGTGTGCGCCTAACCGAACCCGTAGACGCCGGGGAAGCGCTCGGCGAGCAGGCGGACGAGGAGTGCTCCCGGCAGCCCGACGACGTTCAGGTAGTCGCCCTCGATCCGCTCGACGAGGGAGGCTCCGAGCCCCTGGATCGCGTACGCGCCGGCGCGGCCGCGCCACTCGCCGCTCGCGAGGTAGCGGTCGACATCGCCGTCGTCGAGCGGACGGACCCTGACGAGCGTGGTCTCGGAGTGCAGCTCCTCCCACTCTCCGCGGCGGAGGCAGAGGCCGGAGACGACCTCGTGCTCCCAGCCCGAGAGCGTCTCGAGCATCCGGCGCGCGTCGGCCTCGTCGGCCGGCTTGCCGAGCTGCTCGCCGCGGCAGAGGACGACGGTGTCGACGCCGAGCACCGGCCGGTCGCCGCCGTCGACCGACCTCGCCTTGCCGGCGGCGTGGTCGAGCGGGTCGCCTCCGGGCTCCTCCTCGAATACCGGCGCCACGACCTCGAACGGGATGCCGAGCTGGGCCAGGATCGCGCGAGCGCTGCGGCGAGGTCGAGGCGAGGACGATCACACTGTCTTCCGCGCCGCCCAGATCTCCTCGGCCGGCCAGCGCCGCCCCCACTCGACCGGCACGTAGTCGTAGAACCGATGGGTCTCGGCCGACACGGGCGCCTGGACCTCGACCAGACGCCTCGAGCGCGAAGCCGTGCCGGCGCAGGAGAGCGATCCGCTCGCCATGGGGAAGGCAGAACTCGACCGCGTCGGGCCACTCGATCCGGTTCATCCCGAAGAGCGGCGCATGCAGGGTCTCGTCGACCTTCTCGTCCTCGACGCGAGCACATGACCGCAAGCGGTCGAGGTCGACATGAACACGAGCCGCCCGCCCGGCCTGAGCAGGCGCGCGGACTCCGCCGCGAACCGCTCCTGGTCGATCCAGATCGACGCCCCGTACTCCGAGAACACGAGGTCGAAGCTCGCGTCCGGCAGGCCCGTCTCCCCCGCATCGGCCTCGACGAGCGGGAACTCGATCCCGGTCTCGGCCATCAGCCGCCGCGCCGTCTCGAGCTGGGCGGGCGTGATGTCGACCCCGACGGGCCGCGCGCCGAGCTTCGCGAAGACGGCCGACATGTAGGCGGTGCCGCAGCCGAGCTCGACGACGTCGAGGCCCGTCAGGTCACCGATGACCCCGATGCTCGGACTCCGGCACGTCCCACAGGCCCCAGGTGATCTCGTCCAGGGCCCACTTCTCCGCCGCCTGGGCGTCGGTGTACTCCGCGTTCGACTTCGTCCAGAGGTCGCGGTTACGAGCCGCGTCCTCAGACCAGCCCATCGGGGAACCAGAGGCCGATCTCGCGCTCGGCGGACTCGGCGCGAGTCGGAGCCGTGGACGAGGTTGTTCGGCATCGCCAGGGCGAACTCGCCGCGGAGCGAGCCCGGATCTGCGTCGGCCGGGTTCGTCGCGCCGATCGTCTTGCGTGCCGTCGCGATCGCGCCCTCGCCCTCGAGGACGAACGCGAGCGTCGGGCCGGAGGTGATGAAGTCGACGAGCTCGCCGAAGAAGGGCTTCTCCACGTGCTCGGCGTAGTGCGCCTCACCGAGCTCGCGCGAGGCGACGACGAGCCGGGCCGCCCGCAGGCGCATCCCGCGCCGCTCGAAGCGCGCCACGATCTCGCCGGCGAGGCTGCGCTCGACGGCGTCGGGCTTCGCGAGGATCAGTGTCCGCTCGACGGCCATGCGGTCGCGCAGGCTAGCTGCTCCTGCTGACGCGCTGCTCGAGGTCTGCGTGCGGCGCACCTTCGGCGCGAGCGGAACCGGCGCCTGGACGGGAACGGGAGTCGCGCAGTACGGGCACACCTGCCAGGCGGGCTCGAGCGGCCGGTTGCACTCCGCGCACGGCGCCCGGAGCTTCGTCGTGCAGACCGGGCAGACGAGGAAGTCGGGCTCGACCGCGCACGCCGCAGACCTTGCATTTCAGCTCGCGGCGGCCCGAGGCGGCTCTCGATCGCGCGGATCTCCAGCTCGCGCTCGCGCACGTCCTCGAGGTACTCCGGCGGGCGGAACAGCATGTAGATCAGCGGGCCGAGAAACGGCGGGATCGCGCCGATGAGCGTCGCCAGCGCGACGAGCGAGGGCTGCTCGATCCGCCGGCGCGCGTCCTTGTTGACCCAGTAGACCGTCGCGAGCCAGAAGAGCAGGACGAGCGCGACGAGGCCGAGGCTGACCGCGTGCCACGTCGCGGAGTGGAAGAAGTCGTGGACACCGGTGAAGATCGAGGCGGTGAAGATCGATCCGCTCACAGCAAGAACCTCCCGATCAGCCAGCCCGCGGCAAAAGCAAGCCCAACGTAGAGGGCGAGCAGGACGGCGGCGAAGATGAAGACGCTTGGGCGTCCACTGGCCCGCGAAATTCTACGGGTTCTAGCCACCGAGCGATAGCGCCGCGAGCAAGTAGAGCGATCCTGTCACAAGAACGGCACCATCCGGCCCGGCAAGCGCGCGCGCCCGGGCGAGTGCGCGTCGACGGGGTCGCGACTCGGCCTCGACGCGCTCGAAGTGCGGCCTCGCGAGGCTCGGCGAGCTCCTCGGCCGGCAGCGCGCGAGGGTTCCCGGACGTGGTCGCGACGAGCGTGTCGCCGAGCGGCGTCAGCGCCCGGAGCATCTCCTCGGGGCGCTTGTCGGCGAGGATCGAGGCGACGATCGCGTACGTCCGCGCGGGAAGCCGCGCGAGCAGGTAGCCGACGCCGGCGAGGTTGTGGGCGCCGTCCCAGATCTCGAGCGGATGCTCGGAGCGGCGCTCGAGCCGGCCGGGCACGCTGACGGCCTCGGCGGCCGCCGGGTCGACCTCGCGGCCGAGGAACGCCTCGGCGGCAGCGACGGCGAGCGCGAGGTTCGAGCGCGACACGACGTCGACGCGGGCTGCGCCTGCGTCCCGCGCGAGGCCCGCCCACTCCCGCTCTCCGAGCACGACGACCGCTCCCGGGCTGACGACGGCGAGCTTCTCGACTCGCGATCTCCTCGCGGGTCGTCGCCGAGCACCTCGGTGTGCTCGAGGGCGACGTTCGTGAGGACGACGACGTGGGCCGCGAGGACGTTCGTCGCGTCGAGCCGCCCGCCGAGGCCCGCCTCGACGACCGCGACGTCGACCCGCGCGCTCGGCGAACTCGGCGAGGGCGGCCGCCGTGATCACCTCGAACTGCGTCGCGCCCCGCTCGGCGTGCGGCCGGACGCGCGCGAGCGCCGCGCGAGATGTCGGCGTCGGCACCGTCGACCTGGATCCGCTCGGCCCACCCGCGCACGTGCGGCGAGATGTACGCGCCGACGCGGAGCCCGGCGTCGCGGAGGAGCGCCGCCGTCATCAGCGTCGTCGAGGTCTTCCCGTTCGTGCCGACGACGTGGATCGCCGGGTAGGCGAGCTGCGGGTCGCCGAGGGAGGCGAGCAGCTCGCGCATGCGCCCGAGCCCGAACTCCTCGGGCCACGGCGAGAGGCTCTCGAGCCAGGCGACGGGATCGTCAGCCGTCGAGCGCCTCGAGCTCACGCCGGTACCGCTCGAGCTTCTGCGCGCTCGGCCTCGACGACCTCCGGCGGGCGCCTTCGCGACGAAGCGCTCGTTCGCGAGCATCCCTTCGGACCGCGCGATCTCCTTCCGCAGGCGCTCCCGCTCGGCCTCGACGGCGCCGTCGTCGCCCGCCGTACGGCGCTCGGGCTTCACGACCGCGTCGAAGATCCGCTTCTCGTCGCCCTCGAGCGCGACGAGCGCGCCGCTGCGCCGGAAGGTGGCCGCGGCAGCCTGGACGCGCTCCATCGCCTCTGCCGCCGGCCGCGTCGCGCTCGCCCGGCTCGGGCCACGGCCCGAGGATCAGGCGTGTGTCGTGGAACTGCGACCAGATCTCCTCGGTGACGTGCGGCAGCACCGGGTGGAGCAGCGCGAGCAGGCGCTCGAGCGCGCGCGAGCGCGGTCGCGATCGCCGCCGGCGTCGTCCGCGTAGAGCCGCGGCTTGATCGCCTCCGCGTACCAGTCGCAGAAGTCGTCGAAGGTGAGGTGGTAGAGCGAGTCGGCGACGTGGGAGAAGTCGAACCGCGGCAGGAGCTCCTCGATCTCGGCGCGCGTCTCGTCGATCCGCGCCGACGATCCACGTCTCCTCGAGCGACGCGGGGTCGAGCACGGGCTCCGCGCCCTCGGCCTTCTGGAGGATCAGCCGCGCGACGTTCCAGAGCTTGTTCGCGAGCTTGGCGCCCTCCTCGATCGCGCCCCAGCTGAAGCGGACGTCCTGCGTCGAGGAGATCTTCAGCAGGCCGTAGCGGGTCGCGTCGGCGCCGTGCTTGCGCGACGGCGTCGAGCGGGTCGATGCCGGTGCCGAGGCTCTTCGACATCCGGCGGCCGTCGACCGCGAGCACCGTCGAGTTGATGATCACGTCGGTGAACGGCACCTCGCCGAGCAGGAAGAGCCCGGAGAAGATCATCCGGTTCTCCCAGAGGCGGATGATCTCGCGCGCGGTCACGTTGACGTTCCCCGGGTAGTAGCGCTCGAGCTCGGGCGTCCGCTCGGGCCAGCCGAGCGTCGCGAACGGCCAGAGCGCCGAGGAGAACCACGTGTCGAGGACGTCGGTCTCGCGCTCGAGCTCGGTCGAGCCGCACTCGGGGCAGTCGTCGCGCGGCGGCCAGGCCGCGAAGCTGGTGCCCGTTCGGCGCACGTCCAGATCGGGATCTGGTGGCCCCACCAGAGCTGGCGCGAGACGCACCAGTCGGGCGCCTGCTCGAGCGACTCGATCGCGAACCGGTGCTGGCTCTCGGGGTGGTAGCGGACGCGGCGCGCCTCGAGCGCCTCGATCGCGGGCCGCGCGAGCTCGTCCATGCGGCACCACCACTGCGGCGAGACGAGCGGCTCGATCCGCGAGTGGCAGCGCTCGCAGGTGCCGACCGAGTGGCGGTAGTGCTCGCGCTTCTCGAGCTGGCCCTGCCCGGCGAGCCAGTCGAGGACGACCTGGTCGGCCTCCGCCTGGGTCAGGCCCTCGAAGCCCTCGGCGGTCATGCGGCCGTCGGGGCCGATCACGGTGAGCGTCTCGAGGCCGTGGTCGCGGCCGATCTCGAAGTCGATCGGGTCGTGGCCCGGGGTGATCTTCAGCGCGCCGGAGCCGAACTCGGGCTCGACGCGCGAGTCGGCGATGACCGGCACGTGGCGGCCGACGACCGGCACGACGACCTCCTTGCCGATCGCGTCGGCGTAGCGCGGGTCGTCGGGGTTCACGGCGACCGCGACGTCGGCGAGGATCGTCGCCGGCCGCACGGTCGCGATCGTGATCGAGCCCGAGCCGTCGACGAACGGGTAGCGCGCGTAGGTGAGCGTGTCGTCCATGTCGACGTGCTCGACCTCGAGGTCGGAGATGCGCGGTCTGGTGGTAGGGGCACCAGTTGACGATCCGGTTCGCGCGGTAGATCCACCCCGCCTCCCAGAGCCGGACGAAGTAGGTCATGACGGCGTCGACGTAGCCGTCGTCCATCGTGAAGCGCTCGCGGGAGTAGTCGAGCGAGCAGCCGAGCTGCCGGAACTGGCCCATGATCACGCGGCCCGTGCTCTCGAGCCAGGCCCAGGTGCGCTCGAGGAACGCCTCGCGGCCGATCTCCTGGCGCGACGTGCCCTCGGCGATCAGCTGCTTCTCGACCACGTTCTGCGTCGCGATGCCCGGCGTGGTCGTAGCCCGGCTGCCAGAGCGTGTCGTAGCCGCGCATCCGGTGCCAGCGGATCAGGGCGTCCTGCATCGAGCCGTTGAGCGCGTGCCCCATGTGGAGCTCGCCGGTGACGTTCGGCGGCGGCACGCAGATCACGAACGTCTCGGGACGGCGTGCGCCGGCGCCGGCCCGGTACAGGCCCTCGGCCTCCCAGGCCTCCTGCCAGCGCGGCTCGACGCCGCTCGGGTCGTACCGCGTGCTCCATCGAATCAGCCTAGCCGAGGCTGATCAGCCTAGCCCGAGGCGTGTCAGGCGACCCACAGCTTCCGGGAGAAGGCCACGCGCGGCAAGCGCGGCGACTGCGGTGAGAGCGCCGACGCGTGACGGCGCGCCGGGTCGACCTGCCCTGGAGGAGCGAGGCGCCCGCGATGAAGAGCGGGAAGTCGACGATCACGTAGCGTCGGGAAGCTCTGCAGGACCTCGCCGCCGTCGGTGACCGGCGCCGCCGTGGCGATCGCGAGCAGACCGGTCGGAGTACGACGCCCCACGCGACACCGAGGCGCCGGAAGACGACGACGGTGAGCGCGACCGCAGCGACGAGGACGACGAAGTCGATCGATGTTGTCGCCGGCAGAGGCTCGCCAGCCGAGCGTCGACTGGCACACCGCGCGAGCCCGACGACGCCGTGGTAGGCGGCCTTCGCCGACATCCAGGCCGCCTCGAGCGGCCCGAGCGGCGCGACGTGCCGCCCCCACTGCCCCTTCGCGTGGACGAAGGCGAGCGAGTCGCCGACGGCATGCTGGTAATACGCCGCGACGGCAACGAGCGCCGCGAGCGGCAGCCCGAGCGATCGGCGCGAGCACGAGCGGCGCCGCGCCGGCGGACCGAGCGGCCAGGCGAGGATCAGAAGCGCCGGGATCGAGCGCGAGCCCGGTGACGCGCGTGGCGATCGCGAGGCCGGCGAGCAGGCCGGCGGGCCAGAGCCGCTCGCGCGTCGCCGTAGTAGAGCGACCCGGCCGACGCCAGCAGGAAGAGGCCCTCCGAGTAGGGCGCCGTGAAGACGAGCGCCACGGGGTAGACGGCGAGCAGGATCGCGGTGTCGTAGGCGACGTCGTCGTCGAGCGAGGTTCGCGTGCGATGCGGCAGGCGTAGGCGACCCCGGCGATCGCGGCCGGCGAACGGCGATCACGACGGCGGCGACGAGCGCCGAGCCGCGTCGCGCGGCCGCGCACGTGCACGAGCGCCGGGAACGCCGGCATGAACGCCGCGCTGCGGCGGTCGTATCCGCGCTTCGCGATCTGAAGGAAGTAGTCGCGCGTCCCAGTGCTCGAAGGTGCCGAAGAAGACGCTCGGGAGCTTCCCCCAGGCCGTGAACGCCGGCACGCCCGAGCCGCTGCTCCGGATACCAGAGGACCGTGTAGCGTCGGTGAGGATCCAGAGTGCCGAGCCGGATCAGCGCGAAGCTCGCCCACGGCGGAGGCGGTCGCGCACGACCGAGGCGCCCGGCCGTCGACCGCGTGCATCGCGCCGGCGTCGTCAACGACGGCGCGCGCCGGCTACGCCGACTCTTCGGCCAGCTCGGTCGCGCTCGTTCGAGGCGCCTGCCGAGGTGACGAGCGTCGGCTTGAGGTTCTTCTCGATCGTCTCCTTGGTGATCACGCACTTGCGTGACGTCCTTGCGCGACGGCAGCTCGAACATCACGTCGAGGAGCGCGTTCTCGATGATCGACCGCAGGCCGCGCGCGCCGGTCTCGCGGTCGAGCGCCTTGTCGGAGATCGACCAGAGCGCGTCGTCGGTGAAGTGGAGGTCGATGTGGTCGTAGTTGAAGAACCGCTGGTACTGCTTGACGAGCGCGTTCTTCGGCTCGGTGAGGATCTGGACGAGGTCCTCGCGCTTCAGCTGGTGCACCGCCGAGAGCACCGGCAGGCGGCCGATGAACTCGGGGATCAGGCCGAAGTTCGAGGAGATCCTCGGGCATCACCTGGGCGAGCAGCTCGGCGGAGCCGGCGTCGCGCTTCGAGGAGATCTCGCGGCCGAAGCCGATCGCGTTCTTGCCGACGCGCTTGGCGATGATCTTGTCGAGGCCGGCGAACGCGCCGCCGCAGATGAAGAGGATGTTCGTCGTGTCGATCGAGAGGAACTCCTGGTGCGGGTGCTTGCGCCCGCCCTGCGGCGGCACCGAGGCCACCGTTCCCTCGAGGATCTTCAGGAGCGCCTGCTGCACGCCCTCGCCCGACACGTCGCGCGTGATCGACGGGTTGTCCGCCTTCCGCGCGATCTTGTCGACCTCGTCGATGTAGATGATCCCGGTCTCGGCCTTCTTGATGTCGAAGTCGGCAGCCTGGATCAGCTTGAGCAGGATGTTCTCGACGTCCTCGCCGACGTAGCCGGCCTCGGTGAGCGCGGTCGCGTCGGCGATCGCGAACGGGACGTTCAGGATCCGCGCCAGCGTCTGGGCCAGGTGCGTCTTGCCGCACCCGGTCGGGCCGAGCAGCAGGATGTTCGACTTCTGCAGCTCGACGTCGCCGTCGTCGGTGCCCATCTGCACGCGCTTGTAGTGGTTGTAGACCGCCACCGAAAGCGTGCGCTTCGCCTCTTCCTGCGAGACGACGTAGTCGTTCAGCTCGGTGTAGATCTCCATGGGGCGCGGCAGGTTGTCGAGGTCGAGCGCCGACGGGGTCGTGAGCTCCTCGTCGATGATCTCGTTGCAGAGATCGATGCACTCGTCGCAGATGTAGACGCCGGGCCCTGCGATGAGCTTCTTCACCTGCCGCTGCGACTTCCCGCAGAAGCTGCAGAGAAGCTGCTCGTTGCCGTCGCTCGGGCGTGCCATCGTCGTCTCCGGCTCCGCCCCGGCTAGGCCGCCGCCTCCGACTTCCCCGCCGTGTCGCGATGGGTGATCACGCTGTCGATGATGCCGTACTCGGTGGCTTCCTGCGGGCTCATGAAGAAGTCTCGTTCCATGTCTCGTGACACCTCTTCGATGCTCTTGCCGGTGTGCTCGGAGTAGATCTCCTCCAGGCGGCGCTTCAGCCCGATGACCTCACGCGCCTGGATCTCGATGTCGGTGCCCTGCCCCTGGAACCCTCCGGACACCTGGTGGATCAGGATACGCGAGTTCGGCAGCGCCATCCGCTTTCCTTTCGCGCCCCCGGCGAGCAGCAGCGAGCCCATGCTCATCGCGATCCCGACGCAGATCGTCTGCACGTCGGGCTTGATGAACTGCATCGTGTCGTAGATCGCGAGCCCGGCGTACACCGACCCGCCCGGCGAGTTGATGTAGAGGAAGATGTCCTTGTCCGGGATCGTCCGACTCGAGGTGGAGGAGCTGGGCGATCGTGAGGTTCGCGATCTGGTCGTCGACGGGGGTCCCGAGGAAGACGATGCGCTCGGCGAGCAGGCGCGAGTAGATGTCGAACGCCCGCTCGCCGCGAGACGTCTGCTCCACCACCATCGGGATCAACGGACTCATCTAACGCTCCTTCTCGCCGGGTGTCCACAGTGTCTTCTCCGCCGCGCCGCCCTCTTCCTTGCCCGGCGTCCAGATGCTCTCGCGTGCATTCGCGAGCTCTTGCGAGATCGGGGTCACCTCGGCGGCGACCCGATCGACTGCTTTCTTGAGGCGGAGGTCGTCGCGCACGCGGTCGGCGCCCTCCGGCCTCGATGAACTCGTCCACGTCCTTTTCGTTCTCGCCGTCCTCGAGCAGCTCGGCTACGGATGTCGTCGTCGGAGACCTCGATGCCGAGCTTGTCGGCGACGCCTTCGAGCACGAGCTCGCGGCCGATCGAGTTCGCCGCCTCCTCGCGGAAGCGCTGCTCGAGGTCGGCGCCGGAGACCCCGGCCGCGCGTAGGTACGCGACCGGGTCGATGCCGCGCGTCTCGAGCTGGCGGATGAAGGCGTTCAGCAGGTCGCGGGTGCGCACGTCGACGACGAGGCCGGCGACCTCGACCTTCGAGGCCTTCAGGAGCTCGTCGACCGCGTCGATGCGGAACCGGGCGTCGGCCTCCTGCTCGAGCTGCGCCTCGATCGTTCGAGACGATGTCGGCCCTGCAGCTCGTCGAAGGTGTCGAACTCCGACGCGGAGGTCGCGAGCGAGTCGTCGAGCGGCGGCAGAACGCGCTCGTAGAGCTCCTTCAGCGTGACCGAGATGTTCTGGTGCGACCCGTCGGGCGACCCGAAGGCCACGACGTCGGTGTCGCCGGGCAGCAGGTGCTTGATCGCGTCCTCGAGCTCGCGGAAGGAGCCGCTCGGTGCCGACCTCGACGACGTAGTCGCGCTGGCCGGGGCCCTCCTCGGAGACGATGTCGACAACGGCGACGTCGTCCGCGTGCGCGAGGCGGCCCTCGACGGGCGAGAGGGTAGGCGACGGTGCGCTGGAGCTCGGCGAGCTCGGCCTCGACCACCTCGTCGGTGACCTCCGGCTCGAGCCTCGGGACCTCGAGCTTCGTCCAGTCCGCCGGCTCGACCGCATCCTGATTCGGGAACTCGGCGGTGAAGCTCCAGGTCTCGCCGTCGCCCGCGGGGAGCTCGTAGTCGTACGCCGGCTGCTCCTTCGGCCGCAGGCGGCTCGAGCGCGCGGCATTCCAGAACCAGCTCCCGATGTGCGACTCGACCGCCTCCGAGTAGACGCGGTCGCGGCCGATCCGCTGCGACCAGCACCTGGCGCGGCACCTTCCCCGGGCGGAAGCCCGGGACGCGCACTCGCTCGGCGAGGTCGCTCGTCGCGTGCTCGACCGCATGGTGAACCTCGGCCGCGGGCACCTCGACCGTCAGCCGGACGCGGTCACCCTCGAGCCGCTCGAGCTGAGCCTCCATAGGCGAGCCATTGAATCAGGAACGTGCAGCCTGCCGCGCCGCCGGCGGCTCCGTGAAGCCCGCGGCTCGTAGGTTGCCGCCATGGATGTCGAGGACGCGATCCGGACGCGGAGGACGCACAAGGCCTACGAGCCGGAGCCGGTCGACCGGGAAACCGTGGAGGCTCTCCTCGAGCCTGGCGCGCTTCGCCCCGAACCACCACCTCACCGAGCCGTGGCGCTTCCGGGTGATCGGCCGTGAGACGCTCGACCGTCTGGTCGCCGCGGGTGCAGCCGAACGAGGCGTCGAAGCTCGGGCGCGCGCCGACGCTCGTGGTCGCGAGCGCGCTCCTCGCCGGCGACGACCACCAGGACCGCGAGGACCTTTCGCCGCCGGCTGCGCGGTGTACATCGTCCTGCTCGCCGCACACGCGCGCGGCCTCGCCTCCTACTGGCGAACGCCCGCCCTCTTCGAGACCGGCGCGGCCCGGGAGATCCTCGGGTTCGCCGACCGTGAGGAGTTCGTCGCGCTGATCCACCTCGGCCGGCCGGCCACCTCGCCGCCCGCGAAGGAGCGGAAGCCCGTCTCCGAGTACGTCGAGTTCCTGTCGTAGGGCTACGATCGGTGAAGCCGCGCGGGTGTGGCGGAATTGGCAGACGCGCCGGGTTTAGGTCCCGGTGGGCTTCGGCCCTTGGAGGTTCGACTCCTCTCGCCCGCACTGACTGCCTGGCTACGACGGGGTGTCCGGCGCCTCCATCGGTTTTTCTGCCTCGATCTCGTCCTCGTAGCAAAGCTCACCGCCGGCGGGCCCGACGAGCCAGCGGCCGGTACCGGGCGCGAAGGTGACGAAGCCGAGGATCGTGAGCCTGCCGGCCGGGAAGGCGTCCTTCTACGAGGGGATCGTCCCGATCGGCGCCGGATTCACGAACGGGCTCGCGATGTACCTGATCAAGCTCATCTAGCACCGCAAGCCCGTCTGGCAGTTGGGAAGAAACCCTAAGGTCTGAGACGGGATTAACCCCGATGCGGACGAGGCGGCTGGAAGCGAAAGTCGTTCCAGGGAAAAGCCAACGTAAGGAGGAACGGAGATGTCTGCTACCCGGCAGGCGAGGATGGGAGCGTTCGGGCACGCCGTGTCGCGCCTGGAGGGCAAGGTCGTGCTGCCCCACCACGGCCGCTGGGACGAGGCCCGCCTGGCCTGGAACCTGGCCGTCGACCAGCAGCCGGCAGCAGTGGCGCTGCCCGAGTCGGCGAACGACGTGGTCGCGGTCGTCGAGCTTGCCCGGGACTTCGGGCTTCGAGTCGCGGCGCAGGGCACGGGCCACAACGCGGCCCCGCTCGGCGACCTCGCGGACACGGTGCTCGTCAAGACCGAGCGGATGCGGCGCGTGGAGATCGACCCTGAAGAGCGGGTCGCGCGCGTCGAGGCCGGCGTCCTGTCGCTCGAGGTGGTCGAGGCGGCCGCCGAGCACGGCCTCGCCGGCCTTGCCGGCTCCTCGCCGGATGTCGGAGTCGTCGGCTACACCCTGGGCGGCGGCGTGAGCTTCCTCAGCCGCAAGCACGGGCTGGCGTCGAACAGCGTCACCGCGATCCAGGTCGTCACCGCCGACGGCATCCTGCGCCGGGCCACCGAGACGACCGACCCGGACCTCTTCTGGGCATTGCGCGGTGGCGGGGGCGACTTCGGGGTCGTCACCGCGCTCGAGTTCAGGCTCTTCCCGATCGAATCTGTGTACGCGGGACTGCTCTGGTGGCCCCTCGAGCGCGCCTCGGAAGTGCTGCACGCCTGGGGCGAGC
The DNA here is from genome assembly GCA_963723405.1 of uncultured Actinomycetota bacterium. Classification (GTDB taxonomy): domain Bacteria; phylum Actinomycetota; class Thermoleophilia; order Gaiellales; family Gaiellaceae; genus PALSA-600. The sequence goes on from CAVRQF010000002.1 coordinate 104,680, forward strand.
TCGTCCGCGCCGGGCTCCCCGACGAGACGACCACGGTCGGGCGGATGCTGCAGTATCCGCCGATCCCCGAGGTCCCGGAGCCGGTGCGAGGGAAGTCGTTCGTCGTGGTGGAGGTGATCCACGCCGGCGACCCGTCGGCAGCCGACGAGTTGATCGCCTCGCTTCGCGCGCTCGGCCCGGTGATGGACACGATCTCGGAGATCCCGATGACGGCTTTGACTCGCCTGCACATGGATCCGGACCATCCTGTCCCTGGCACCGGCGACGGCGTGATGCTCTCGGAGCTCGGGCCCGAGACGATCGACTCGCTGGTGCGGGTCGCGGGGCATGGGTCGGGATCGCCGCTCCTCTCGGTCGAGGTGCGGCAGCTCGGTGGTGAGCTCGGCCGGTCACGCCCCGAGCACGGCGCCCTCGCCTCGATCGAGGCCGGCTATGCCCTCTACGCCGTCGGGGTCACGCCGACTCCCGAGGCGACGGCAGGCGTGCGCGGCTACATCGAGCTCGTCAAGGACGCGCTCGCGTCATGGACGGCGCGGCACGCCTACCTGAACTTCGCGGATACGCGGCGAGACCCGGGCGCGTTCTGGGCCGGAGAGGCACACAGCCGTCTTTGCCGCATCAAGCAGGCGGTCGACCCGAGCGGGGTCGTCCGGTCGAACCACCCCGTCTCGTAGTCGTCTCACGAGTACCGAGGCCGGGCCGTCGTGCCGGCCGCGCTCCTCCTCGTGGCGGCGGACGCTCTCGCCGGCGCCGCCGCCGCGAGTGCGGACGGTCACGCCGGCCGGGCTCTGGGCGGCAGGGCGCTGGTCTACCCTTGGTTTGCGCGCGCCCGTAGCTCAGTGGAAGAGCGGCGGCCTTCTAAGCCGATGGTCGGAGGTTCGAATCCTCCCGGGCGCATCCCCCGAAACCCCTGCAAACCGCGGACTGTATTCGGCCGACGATAGGACTAGTCCTATGGGCGCCGTGCCCCACTGGTGCCCTAAACGTTCGGCGGCCTGTGCGTCGAGCTCGGCCTCGAGCGCGCCGAGCCTCCCGGCGATCGCCGCCCCGGCGCCGTCGAGGAGCGCCCCGTAGTGCCGCTCGATCATCGCGACGCTCGTGCCCATGATCCGGGCGAGCTCGAAGATCGAGACGCCGGCGGCGAGCGCGTTCGACGCGAACGTCGAGCGCAGGTCGTACGGGCGCGCGGGCCGGGCTACGCCCGACGCCATGATCGCGGGGCCCCATTCGCGCCGATGCCAGTTGCTCCCGTTGATGGGCCCGCCCGCCGGGGCGGGGAAGAGGAGCGGCGTGTCGAGCCGCGGCGGTAGCGAGTCGAGCGCAGCGAGGGCGCGGCGTGAGAGCGGTACCTGGCGGCGGCTCCGGCTCGTCTTGCCGAGCTCGACGAGCTCGCCATCGGAGACGGTGCGGACAACCACGAGGCCGCCGCGCCGGTCGACGTCGCGCCGCTCGAGCGCGGCCCACTCCTCGGGACGAAGCCCCGTCGCGGCGACGAACGCGGGTAGCGGCCGGTAGCCGTCAGAGAGCTCGGCGGCGATTGCGTCGACCTCGGCGAGCGTGAACACGCGCACGGGCCTCGGCGAGGGTTGCGGGTTGCGGCCTGCGAGCTTCGCGGGGTTGCGGCCCATCAGCTCCCAGCGGACGGCGGCCTCGAGCGCCTGTCGGAGCGCCTGCATGATCCCGTAGCGGCTCCGTTCCGGCCGGCGGGCCTGCCAGTCGGCGAGCTCGCCGCTCATCCGTTCGAGCTGTCGCAGCGGGACGTCGCCGTAGTCGTCGGTGTCGCTCGATATCAGCGAGTGCGGCTGCGCTCTCGACGACGTGAGGTTGAGAGCTTGTAACTCTCAGACAAGTAGAACGTATGGGGGTTACAGAGGGTGAAGAGAGATCCTTACTAGCTAGATACGTTCCTACTTGTCCCAAGCCAAAAATCGAGGGGTCGAAACGCTCGAGCTCGACGTCGTTCGGCGACAGCTCCCAGCGGTAGCGAGCGAAGCTCGCGGGCGCGACGACATAGCTCCCGTTCGCCCTGACTTCGCCCCACGGGAACGTGCGGCTCGGCGTTAGTCCGCAGACGGCGAAGTAGTGGTGGCGGCCGCGCGGCGTCGTCACGTTCGCGGTCTCGGGGAGCTCGGGGGCGGCGGCCTGGTCGTCAACGTCGACGACGACGATTCCGGAGGCCGCGCCGCAGATGACGCCGATCCCGGTGCCGTCGTCGAGCTCGAACCAGGCGCGAACCTCGTCGGCGCCGGCGGGGTCGCGCTCGAGCTGCTTCCAGCTCGCCTGGCCGCGAGTCTTGCGGATCAGCCGGTGCGCGGGAGCCTTGTCGGGGCCGACTGGGAGCGTCGCGTAACCGCGAGCGATGTGTCCAAGCGCCTCGTCGAGCGGCGGTAGATTGTTCACGGGGGTCGGCTCCCCTTTCTCGGCTCGGGCGCATCGTTGTCGGGCTGACGCGATGCGCCCGAGCAATGAAAAAGGTGGCCGGGGTGGCTTGCGGGTAACTCGGCCGATACTCGGCCACCCCGCGAATCGGGGAGCGCGAAAACCCTTTGCCTATGCGGGTTTCGGGACGGGAAGCTTGATCCCGTCGTCAGTGGCCGAGAAACCGTTGGGGGTTTTTCGGCCACTGAGGGCGCGCCGAGCTGCAGTCTTGTCGGCTATCACGGCCTCGACGATCACCGTGACCTTGTCCCGGTTGACGAACTCGAGCTCGGACGAACCATCCGTTGCCTCGGAGATCTCACGGATCGATTTTCCGTCGAGCGCCATCTCCCAGACCTTCAAGAACGTCCCTTCCTCGACAAACGACCCTTTAGGCCTCCCGCCCTTGGGCTTGGCCGCGATGACGAGCTCGCGAACGGCGATCGCGTTCCTCGAAGGGATCAGAATGAACGGCCCGTCATGGGGTAGCAGGGATCCCTGGTGCATCTCGTCGCGGGTGAGTACGACTCTCACGCCGAGCCGCGCGAACTCCTCGGCATAGTCGGCGTGGTCGAAGGCCTCGATGGCGATCGCGTCGAGCGACAATCCCGGATGCCGGCTGCGGAGTTGCTGCAGGGTCTCCGCGGGCGCACCGTCCCCACCAGGGCTTCACCAGAGGCGAGGGCGCGAGGGTGACATGGACTGGCGCCGATCCTAGAACACCAAGGGCGCCCCCACGCGAGAAGCGCCCCCGGCTGCATCGGCTCCATGCCTGATGGACGATACCCCGACCGCCCTGCTTTCCCTACTGGATCAGTAGGGAAAGGGCTACGGGGCCGCGATTCGCTGCCTCTTCGCCAGGCGATGCGCCTTCCAGCGATGCTCGTCACAGCAGAACGCCTAGCACGGCGTGCCCTGCACGAACTCCTCGTCGCAGCCCTCGAACTCGCACACGCGCGGCCGGCGGCGCTCCTCTTCCCGCCGGCGCCGACCTTCGTCGCCGGCCTCCTCCTCGACGCGCCTCTCCATGCACCGCGCGCACTCAGTCCACAGGATCGCTTCACCCCCCACATACGGGACACGCTTCCCGGACGGGCCGATGTACCCGAAGCACCTCGAGCAGTAAGACGCCTGCGGGAACGTCGTCGAGAACACCCGCGCATTCTCGCCCCCAACCAGCCAACCTCGCCAGCCGTCGCCTCTTATGGCGACACCCACGCACGCATCGGCGGGGGGAGATAGAAGAAGTACTGCGGAGTGTTGCGCGCGGGGTGGCACAAAAAAACGGCTTGGATGCAGGGGTTGCGAGTGTAGGTGCGGCCGGTGCGTTTACTGATCGGCATCGGTGTCCTCGACCTGTCGGCGGTGCCGCTCGTTTGGCTCGGTCACGATCTTCGCGTAGAGCCAATGGAGGAGCGCGTAGAGCCTGCGAAGGGCGGTGCTCATCACGAGGATGTTCTCCCCACTAAAGAACCGCGTAACCATGCGGGTTCGTGGCGCCCTCGTGTGGCTCTGTTGGGAATGACCTGTTCGTGTCATGTGCGGCCCGACCGCCCGGATCTACCTTGGGTGGTGCGAGTCTGAGGTGCCTATGTCGGGGACACCTCCCTTCGACGGCGGCACCCGCCCCGTGTGGGGTCTGCCTCGGCTCGCGACTGGCTGCGGCGAGGGAACCCTGTCCAGGGAGTCTCTCGCCGCAGCGAGTCCTGGTCAGCGAACCGGGAGCATCGAGCTGCCGCGAACGCCGACGACTTGGGCGCCGGTGTAGGCGGGGTTGCCGACGAGGGCGATGTGGTCGACCATCGCGCGTGTGACGCGGCGGTGGCTTTGGTCGCGCCACTCGTCGCCGCCCCGTGTGACGCCGAAGCCGACGCTGACGCCGAGCAGTCCGTCGTCGATCATCTCGAGTGCTTCGTCGGCGTCGCGTACCCGTGCGAGCTTGACGGTGCCGGTCAGTCCTTCCTCGGCCCACGGGTCGAGGCGGATCGCGCGACCGATGAGGCGTGTCCAGTCGTGGTGAAGGTTGACCTTGACTTTCGCGGGGTCGGTTTCGCAGCCGTCGAAGCAGCCGTGCACGAACGTCTCGACATAGGTGCGTGTCGGTTCGCGGATCGTGGCCGGCTGCGCCGCGGGCGCGATGATCATGTCGACCTCCCGACGCGTGTGGTTCACCCCGACCGCCGTCGCTGACCGGTGCTCGATCCCGTCCGCGGCGCGGGCGTAGGTGAGCGTGGTGTGCCGCTGCGCGACCGCCTCGTCGCCGCTGACGACGATCGGGCCCCGGTGCCGCCCGTACCGCGCTTCTTCCGGGCTTCTCAAGAGCTGCCGCTCGAACCGGTCGCCCGACCGAGATGCGGCCGCGTGTACGTCGCCGTCCCGGAACACGACCGGCCTGGCGCCGACACGGGCCGGTGACGGGGTCAGTGCGACCGAGTCGAACACGAACCCGTGCTCGGGGCTGCCGATCGTCGACGCGGACCAGTACCAGGGGATGCGCGACGCTTCTCGTTTCGTGCCCCACCCTTACCGCCACGGACGGGACGACATTGTCGTGGACTTCCGCGATAGCCCAGACGTTTTCGCCGATCCGTTGGAGGTCGACGATTTCGCCTACCTGGCGGCCGTCGTGGCCCAGGTCGACCGCGAGCGTGGGGTTCTGGACCGCCCTGATGTGCGCCGCAGGGGTCGCCCAGGCGGTGCTTCCGTTCGCCGCGAGGCCGACCGAATCGCTGACGACCCCGTACACGGTCCGGGTCATGCGGGCCTCGACTGCAAAGACTTCGCCTGTAGCTCGGCGAGGTGTTGCTCGGAGCGTCCGTCGACTCGCGCGACCAGTCGGGCGCCGGCGGCTTGGGCCGCTCGAGCCGGGGAAGCGTGAGCGGCAGGACGAACTCGGGCAGGTCGTCGAGGTCGCCCGCTTCTATGCGCATCGACGCGAGCGCACCGATCGTGTCGGTCGGATCGCTCGGCGGATCCGGGGGCCGTGCCGCGAGCTCGCTTTCCCAATCGGGCGGCTCGATCACGAACGTCTGCCCAAGTTGCGCAGGCGGCGTGGGGGGAGGCGAAGGCAACATCTCGCCGTGCGAGCCGTGCGGCCTGTCGCTCTCGCCGGCCTCGATCAAGAGAGCCACGGTCGCCGGCACAGGGGCGGGGCGCATGGCCTCATTGTTGCTTCCGGGGAGGTTGGAGGCCAGGGGTCTCCACGGTCGCGGGGCGCCGCCGTAGATCGTGGGCCGCGGCGTGGGCGGCGCCTCGACGGGCTCGCGGGTGCGGCGCCTGAGCATCGCCTGAAATTATGGCTGCCGCGCCGGAAGCGCGAGGGTCTCGGCGAGCTCGCGGCCGAGCCGGGTCGCGGTGAGCCCACCAGGAACGCGGCGGGCGAAGCCGTGCTCGAGCAGCCAGGCCTCGAGGGCGGGCGGGTCGAGGCCGCGAACGGTTCGGGTGCGCCACGCCTTCACGCGCTCGTGGAGCTCCTCAGCCGTGAGCGCCGGCTCGCGCACACCAGCGAGTCTACGACGTCCTCGTGTGCCCCATTCATGCCCCAAACGCCCGAGGCCGCGCTCGTGGAGCCATGCGGGGCCAGCTTCCCGAAGTCCGCTCGCCCTGTTTGTTCAAGCGGTTTCGGTCGGCTCGTGCGAGTTGACGCGTTTCGGTCGGGACGGCCTTCTAAGCCGATGGTCGGAGGTTCGAATCCTCCCGGGCGCATCCAGCGCCGGTTGCCGTGCCGGGCGCCGATACGATGTCGGGCGCGCGGTGGCGGTAGCTCAGTTGGTAGAGCCCCGGGTTGTGGTCCCGGTGGTCGCGGGTTCGAGTCCCGTCCGCCACCCCTTCGATCGCCCGGCCCCGTAGCTCAGCGGACAGAGCGGCAGCCTTCGAAGCTGCGTGCGGTGGTTCGACTCCACCCGGGGCCGCTCGTTTTTCACAGGAAGAAGAACGGAAGGGACGGTTAGGCCGCGTCGAGCGGCCCGTAGAGCTCGCGCGCGACCCGCGCGGCCTCGGCACGGCGATTGACGCCGAGCTTCACGAGCAGCGCGTGAACGTGGTTCTTGACGGTCGAGTTCGAGCAACCGAGCGCGAACGCGATCGCCTTGTTGGTCGCACCCTGCTCGATCATCCTGAGGATCTCGAGCTCGCGCGGTGTGAGCCTGGGCGGCTCGCGAGCCGGGACGTCCGGCCGCTCGGGCGCGAGTGCGCTGCGGAGAGAAGACAGCCTGCTGTCCCCCAGGAGGGCGCGCTCGATGGTCGCGAGCAGCTCGTCGCGGTCGGCCCGGCGGCGTACGATCTCGGTCGCTCCGGCGTCCGCGCAGGCGAGAGATCTCCTCCTCGCGATCCCCGACCGCGAGCGCGACGATGCGAGGCCCGCCGTCGACTGAGGGCAGCAAGCCCTGCGCAGCCGCAGAGCGCAAGAGCTCAACGTCGAGAAGCGCGACGTCGGGACGCTCCGCGATCACCCGCCAGACGAACTCGCGCTCGTCCTGCGCCACCGCGACCACGAGGAATCGCTCATGGTCGCGCAGCGCTGCCAACACCCCGTCGCGGTACAGCGTCGTCGCTGCGGCGATGAGAATCCGTGCGCCGGCCCGGCTCAGCGCTTCGGTATCGGCGGCAATTGCCGCAGCGACCTGATGGCCGTGCCGTGTCATCAGCAGAGGCCTGAGCGCAGCCTCCTTCCCCCTTTGCTAAGTCGGGAGCGAGTCTATGCCGGTTCGATCGTGATGTCCAGACTCCGGTCAGACCCTCGTCGTGAGCTCGCGACGAGGGGTGCTCGGCCGCGCCGGTGCCACCTGCCGCCGGGACGTCGTCCGGTCGGACGGGGCCACCGACGTCGCTTTCATGTCGCGGCCGGAGGCGATCGACCACTGCGCGATGATCGTCATCATGCTCGCGCGGACCTGGTTGCCGGGCGTGTCCGCGTAGAGCGCGGGAACGCCCAGCGGGTTCGCGAACAGACGCGCCTCGATCGCGGTCAGGATGGTCGAGGCCGCGTCCGCCATCACGAAGTACTGCTCGCTCTTCGGGTGCGGCTGAAGCTTGACGCGCTCGCCGATCTTGCGGAGGCGCTCTTCGGGGCTCGTCGCCTGGGCTTTCAGGTCGACGACGATCGCCGTGTCGCTCATCAGGGTGAGATGGAACCATGACATCGCCGCCACCGCGGAGAACTCCTCCCGCGAGAGCGCGCCGTTGCGGCGTCTCACCGTCAGGATGTCCGCGAGTGCTCCGCCGAGCTCGGCGATCGCCGCATCGTCGGTCGGCTTGGCGCCGCTCGTGTTGGTGTAGTTCTCGATCCCGCGCCAGACCTCGCGGAGGAACTCCTCGAAGAGCCCGACGAACTCCTTGTTGGCAGCGTCGGGCTTCGCGTACGGGTACGGACGGCCGTCGTCGTACCCGTGGTTCAGGTCGACGCCGAACAGGCGGTAGTAGGCGTTGCGGCGCACGGCGCGGATGTCCGGCCGGATCTCGCTGGTGACGGCGACGAGGTGCCCCGCAGACTGATTGCTGAAGAAGAGCGACTCCGTTGCCCGCAACCAGTCCTGGCCCTCCCGCGAGGGCACGTCGAGCCGCTCGCCGTGCAAGCACTCCTCGAGCACCCGGCGGAAGATCTCGAAGACGCGGGTGTTCTCGATCAGGTACGCGTACATCAGGTGGCGAAAGGCCGTGAGGCTCCCGTTGTCTCCGACGACCGGGGGATCGAAGGGCGTCGGGTAGATGTCGCCGGGCAAGCCGGCGAGATCGGGCTCGATGCCGGACGCCTGGTAGATCGCGCCCGGCAGCGCGGCGCTCGGCCGCGATGCCGGATCGATGCGCATCAGCCACATCTCCTCGAGGAAACGCATCGTGCTGCATCGGATGCAGGGCGAAGACACCTCGCGGCGCCGTCGCTGCCGGGTTCGGCTTTCGTACCAGGTAGCGAGCTGTCCTGAACATTGCTCGCCTCCGATCTCGCGTCGTTTTCGTCGCCCGCGTCGTCGGCGGGAATGAAAATCGTGTCGACGATGCCGCCCGGTGACCTGAGCTCGACGAGGAACTCGCCGCGGGCGGCGTCGCCGACGTCGGATCAGCAGCTCGCCGTCGGTGACGGCCTGCCAGCTCTGGGGAAGCTCGCCGTTGACCCGTACGTCGGTGAGCGCACGGAAGCCGCTGCCCTCGACCAGCATCTCGCGCTCGACTTCCATCCCGATGCTCGTCGATCTGGGCGCCAGCACGATCCACGGCGGGCGCTGTGCCGGCCCGCGCCCGTCGCCCGACGCCGGCCCGGCGAGCTGATCCGCGAGCTGGTTGTACCAGCCGATGATGTCCTTCTGGGAGTCGCTGAGGGGCGGCTGCTCGATCAGCCCCTGCAGGGCGTCGATCGGCCGCCGACGACCAACACCGGCTGATCGGTCGGGGAATCGTCTTCGCGGTTGCTCATGTCGGTGGCTCCTCCATCGGGTCGTTTGTCATGCGGCGGCGAGCAGGCCGCCGCCCAGTCGGATCATCCATTCGTCGTCGTCCACGCCCGTTGCGACTTGCCGGGCGTCCGTCGCTGTCCGGTACGAGGTCAGCGCGAGCAGGCGAAGCGCCTCGGTTCGCAGCCAGTGCGGCGAGAGCAGCGCCGAGGGGCCGGTGCGCCGCTCGAGCGCTACCAGCTCGCTCGGGCGCGACGCGCCGCGGATCGACGAGATCGATCAGCGAGCGGCCCCGGAAGGCGCGAAGCCTCGCGCGCAAGCAGAGCTCCGCGATCTCCGGCAGCAGGCTCGTCGATTCCCGGAGCAGCGGACGCAGCCCGGGCGGCGCATCGGCGAGCGGATGCGCCAGGACCCACGCCTCCGCGAGGTCGTCCCAGGGGCCCATGCCGTAGCTGCGCGTGCAGAGCTCCGTGCCGAGCAGGACGCGCAGGTACGCGATCGGGTGAGGGTCGCCGGGAAGGAAGCGGAACACCGCCTGCTCGTCGCCGGCGACGACGTCGTGCAGCCCCGCTATCGAGCCGTAGCCTGCGTTGACGAAGGCGAAGACATCGGCCACGATCTCGCTGCTCCAGGACGCCCAGACCGCGCCCACCCCGGCGGAGCGTGGCCGAGCCGGCGTTCGAGCAGCCCTGCAATCTCCTCCGCCCACCCGAGCTCGCCGGCCACCTCGTGGCCTGCCTCGTGAATCAGCGCCGTCGGCCGGTAGATGTTGTGCCTCGTGATCTTGATCACGGCGGCAGGATTGAGCGTGACGCCGTCCCACAGCCTCTGGCTCGCGCGCAAGATGGAAGCGCCAAGGCCTTTGTGGACGAAGGAGAGCGTGGCGGGGACCGGATGCCCGAGCGGCTCGAGCACGCTTCCATTGCGAGTCGCGCGAGCTCGTCGCAGCCGCGCAGCAGCGCTGTCAGCTTCGGCGTCGTTCGCGAGTTGACGGCGTCGCCGTAGAACTCGAGCACGTCCTCTACGAGGAGGAAGCGCTTGCGAAACTCGATCACGTCGCGCCTGACTGCATCCAGCTGACGCTCGTTGCGCAGCCGCTCGCAACCGAGCCTCCAGGACGTCCATCTCGCGTGCGAAGCCGCGCGACGGCGGCCTGCAGCGAGTCGCTGATGCGCGTGCCGAGATAGCGCTCGAGGCTCGCCCAGGCGGCGGGCGCAGCGAAGCTGTCGAGGTCCGCGAGCGCCACGGTCGCCGCGCGCCAATGCGCGATCTGGCGGCTGACCTGGACGCGGATGGCATCGTCCTCACGCACCGCGAAACCCCGCAATGACGTCGACCGTCGCCACCGGTGCGCCGTCGGCTGATGCCGGCCCGCCGGGTGCGGGTGCCGCAGGTGCAGCGCCGGTACGGCCTCGAGGCTCACGACGAACGTGACGCCGCCGGCGCGCCGCTCCACTGCCGCGAGAACCTCCTGCGGTCTGCGCGTGACGGCTTCGAGCATCGGCGCGCCGGCCCAGCCGAGCACGCGCTGGACGAGGCGCGCGGCCACCGCCGGGGTCGGCCAGGGCAAGCCGCGAATGGACGGCCGTCGCGGCCGGCTGTCCCGGCGCGTGGGGCGGCGCGATCCAGCGCAGGTGGCCCGCCGGGTGCGGCTGAAAGCGCGAGCCGGAGCCCGTCGTCGAGGCGCTGGCGCAGGAGCTTCCCTGCGCCCGAGCGGCTCCTTTCCGCGAACGAGCGCCGGCCGCTTCCTGCTGCGTCTGCCTCCGAGAGGTGGAGCGCGACGCGGATCCGGTGGCGCGTCGGCGAGAGAGGACGTTTACCTGGGACGACCTGGTCGTCGGCGCGGAGGCGCCGCCCGCGGCGCGGCGACGACCCCGGAGACGACCGGCCCCGCCGTCGCGACCGCGGCGTGTGCCGCGAGACCCGCGGCGCCGAGCTCGAGATGGTAAAAGCGCTCGCCGACGGCGATCCGCTCCGGCCGCGCGAGGTACCTCGGATCGACGGCCCGGCCGAGCCCCGGCTCGCCGAAGAGGAGGCCCGCGGCCTCGGGCGTCAGCGGCTGGAGCTTCCAGTGCGCGTGGGCGCGGCCGAGCCCCGTCGTCCGCCTCTCGTGGGCCGCGATCCGGCCGAGGGTCGCGCCGGGCAGAGCCTCGTACAGCTGCGCCGGCACCGTTACCTCACCCGTGATTCCGTAGTGGTCGCGCAGGAACGCTTCGAGCGTGGTTCCGCCGAAGACGCGGATCTGCCGCGCGATCGTCGGCGTGATCCGGGCGGAGAGCACCCTCGTGTACCTGCGGTACCAGCGGGCGTGCGGAAGCCTGACCCACATCCCGCGACCCGGGTGGTGGGCGTGCCGTGGTGGTGCGAGCGCCGCCGGCACTGCCGCCCGAGGTAGACTTGCGGTGCCCCGGCTTGATCAGCGTCGGCGGGAAGTGCTGTGCGGCGGCCTCGTCGAACGCGCTCGCCACCGTCGCCTCCAGCATCTCCGGATGCTCCAGCGATTCGCCGGCCTGCTCGGCGACGCGCGCGCACGGTGTCCTCGACGGTGCCGGCGAGCGCCGTGCTCGCAACGGCATGTGGATCCACCGGCGCTTCGAGCGACATGAGGCCGAGCCCGGCGGAGGCGATCGCCTGTGAGAGCGCCGGCGCGAGATCGCCGATGTACGGCCGGATCATCTGCGTGACGAACCGCGAGATGAAGTTGACGACGCGGTCGCGGCCGATCAACGAGATGCCGAGCCGGACGAGCGGCATCGCCGCCATCACGACGGGGACGAAGTTCTGGACCGCGGGCAGCGGGTCGCCGCCCGGCGGGAGTGCCTCAGCTGCGCCACGAACCGCTCGCGCGCATCCGCGAGCTCGTTGATCGGGTCCTCGCCCTGCGCGGTCGCCTCGTAGGCCTCGCCGACGATCGCGTCCTGCTCGGCCTCGTCGCTCGCGAGGAGCAGGCCGGCCACGTTGCCGTCGAACTCGCGCTGGACGTCGGCGACGTCCACGGTGGTCGGGAGGAGGCCCGCGAAGGCCTCGGCCTCGGGCTCCTCCGCCTGCGACCTCGCCGAACAGCCGGCGCTTGAGCTGCTCCGCGGCCGGCCGCAGCGCCGGCGGCAGCCGGTTCAGCGCCAGCTGGAGGACACGTTCGAGGAGGGGCCGCACGAGCGCCTTCAGCCGGTCGAGGATCGATGTTGATCGGCAGGAGCGACGCCGATGGCCTAGATCCCCTTCTTCGCGAGGTTCACGGCTCCCGAGACGACCGCCTTCGCCTTCTTCCAGAGGCCGCCGAGGAAGTTCTCGAACACCGGGTTCTCGCCGGTCGCGACCGGCTCGTGCGGCGCGAACGACCTCGTCGAGCTCGAGCTCGTCGAGCTCCGCGAGGTCGCGGCCGGAGAGCGAGTCGCCTATCGCCTCGAGCATCGCCTGCGCGTCGCGGTGCGAGCGGATCGAGCCACTCGCGGACGTACTGCTCCGCCTCGGCGCGAGGCGTCCTCGCCCTGCACCATCGGGCTCTGGCCTGCGGCCTCGGAGGCGGCATCGGCGAGCTCGAGCAGGTTCCGGTCGAACTCGGTGTCGTACAGCTCCGCCAGCAGCTCGTGCATGTCGCCGGCATACATCCCCTCGCCGGCGGCGCTCGAACGCCTCGCCCGCGACAAACGGTGTCTCCGCTGCCTGCGAGCCCTCGAGCTCGCCCGTATCCTCGCCCGCGGCCGGTTCCTCGCCGGTCTCGGCCTCGTGGAAGGGGCTCCCCGGCCCGGCGGCGGATGAGTCCGCCCATTCGTACTCGGTCGCGTCGGCGATCGAGCCTGTCACATAGCTGCTCATTCCGCCCCCTTGCTCGCGGATATCGACGATCCCCGAGACGGTGACGCCTGCGCGCCCGTGGCGCAATGGACTCTTCGGCCCAGGCCGGACGTGGCACAGGCCTGGACCGATCCGGATCCAAGGATCCATTGACGCTCCGGCGAGGCCCGCCGACAATCCGCGCGGATGAGTGATCTCCAGTGGCAGCCCGAATCCCCGTTCACGGAGCTCGACCGCGAGGACACGGGCTCCGGCGAGTATGAGGAGGAGCACGAGTACGAGGACCTGACAAGGGCGCCGAGCGCCGCGCTCTCGCGAGCGCCCGTGAGGATCGCAACGGGTGCGGCCATGACTCAGTCCCCGCCGGCGCCGGAATCCCCGCCGGCGCAGGCAGCGGGATCCGGCGCGGCCCGGATCGGCTCGATGGTGAAGGTGACTCCGGGGCTGATCTTCGTCCAGCTCCAGGGGGCCGTCTCCGGCGCGTTCCCGGGGAACACGACGCAGAAGGGCCGTGAAGGCTGGATCGTTGCGAGCGGATTCGCGCACGAGGTGAAGTCGCCTCGCGATGCTGCCACCGGGCTTCCAACCGGCAAGCGGCAGCACGGCCCCGTGACGCTGACGCTGCCGTGGAGCTCCGCCTCGCCACTTCTCTTCCAGGCTCTCGTCACGAACGAGGCTGCTGAGGACCGTGGTGATCGAGTTCGTCGGAGTCGTAGCGCGGCGACGGGAGGCGCCGAGGTCGTAGCCCAACGCGTCAAGCTGACCAACGCGTCCGTCTCGGACCTCCGGCGTTTGAACGATCGCACGCAGGCCAACCAGGGCGGGCCGGTCGACATCGTGTCGCTGACGTACCAGAAGATCGAGATCGAAGACCCACGCGGTGGTCAGTCGGCCTCCGACGACTGGACGAGCGCCGTCTCCGAGCTCGAATTCGAAGGAGCGGGCGTGGCGCCGGAGGCCGAGGAGTGGCTCGCCGAGACCTATCGGCTCGAGGACACCGGTGCCGGCGAGTACGCCTCCGACGGCTCGAACCACTGAGGCCGGCGCCGGCCGCCGCTTGCCATCGTGATGGTCAGGCCGAACCTCGCGGTCGTCCTCAGCGACATCCACATCGGCAGCAGCGCGGCGGGCAAGCTCGCGCCGACCTGCTGGTACCAGCCGTACGTACACGACGCGTACCTGACAGCAGCGCTGAAGTGGATCGCCCGCAACCCGCAGGTGCGCGATGTGGTGCTTCTCGGCGACGTCTTCGATGTCTGGACGTACCCGCCTTGGCAGCGGCCGCCGACGATGCAGGAGATCATCGACGCGAACCCGGTGCTCCTCGGCCGCAGCGGGCCGTTCGCCGAGCTCGTCAAGGCGTTTCCGAAACACGTCAGCCTCATGCTCGGTAACCACGACGGCACGCTGACGAGCGCGGACATCGACACGCTCAACAGATCGCTCGGCGGCGACGTCGGAAAGGGAGAGGCGCTCAGGCTGATCGGGGATCCGGTGCTGGTGCTGCCCGGGGCCGGCGGCGGCCGGACGGCGTTCTCCCACGGCCACCACTGGTGCATGTTCAACGCTCCGGACGAGCGGGGGCCCTGGCACGGGCTCCCGCTCGGCCACGTCATCTCGCGCGCCATCGCCTACCAGCTCGTGAAGGAGAAGCTGACGCCGGGCCAGACGGCTGCAGACCTGCCGGGGCAGGGCAATCCGACGGGCGTCGAGCTGCGAGGGCTGTACGGCTCCTTCGGACAGCTGGCGAAGCTCCTGGTCGGCCGGAACGACGACATCGCGACGCCTGTCATCGACTACATCTGCAAGATCACCAGGATGCCGCTGACCGAGCCGATCGTCTTACCGGACGGGAGGACGACGACGCCGCAGCAGACGAAGGCCGACTTCAAGTATCTGTTCGGGCACTGGGCCCGCGTGAAGGAGGCGAGGCGCCTCGACGCGGAGCGGGCCGCCCTCGCCGACCAGAACGGCGCGTTCCTTGGCTGGTTCGCACAGCGGGAAGCGATGCGTCGCTCCGCCGACCTCATCGTCCTCGGCCACACCCATAGCGCGATCCGTTGCCTCGACCGCTCGCCCGTCAATTACGTCAACAGCGGCTACGAGTGCGTTTCGAGGCCGGACCTGGCGAGCAAGGACTTCACGTTCACCACGGTTGACCTCGATCGCGGGAAGGCCCAACTGCAGAAGGTGGTCATAGCCGCGAGCGGGCCTGGCGTGCTTCCAGCCGACGCGCCGCCGATGGCGTCCCCGATCGTCTCACCCGCCGCCGACTTCTCCTGCTACCTGCGGATCGTCAATCGGAGCGGCAGGCCGTTGAGCCTCGACGGCCGGCCGACGGACAACGGCTCGTTCTGGGCCGTTCCGCCGCCGAAGACGATCGATGACGGCAAGCAGGCGGACATCTGGCTCCAGGACCAGCTGCTCGGCCGCGGGGCCGCCGGGGCGATCGGCTACACGGATGGCGTGCGTGCGAAGCCGCTCACCTTCCGCTTCAGCTGCCCCGTGACGAGCGACAACACCGCTTCCTCGTCCGTCGACGACTACGAGACCCGTGCCGGAGGCGGCCCCTGGCGCAAGCTGGGCCCCGACCCGAAGGGCCATCCGTTGCAGGTCCGGCTCTACAGTCCCTGTCTTCCGCTACGCGGGCCCGAACGGCCACGGGCCTGCTTCGCCCCACGTCACGTCGGCCACGGTTCCGCCTGCGCCGACGCGGCAGCTGGTTGCGAGCGGCCGCGTCGACTACCTCGCGGTGGCCGCGCATGCCCTCGAGGCGCGCGGATATCCGGCCGACCGCGGGAAGGTCCTCACCTGGGCGCGATTCCGCTCCGCGGACTCGAAGCCGCTCCTCGACCCCACCACGGAGCCGGCGGGCCGGCCGGGGCAGCAGCGTCTCAAGAACCCGCCGAACCACCTGCTCGGACCGACCGTCTACGAGGAGCGGCTCGATCCGTACGGCACGTTCCAGTACGTGCTCATCCAGCCGACCGGGGCCGCGCCGCCGGTGTTCGGCGGGTTTCTGTTCCTACCGGAGCCGGGCTCGTCGAACCTGAACCTCGTGACGTTCAACGTCGCCAAGCTGGACGTGAGCTGGAACGAGAGTTGCCGGAACGACCACCACGCCGAGATGCAGGTGACGAACTGGATCGACCACCAGCCGGTGCCTTGGCAAGCGCGGATCGGGTGCCTCGTGTTGACGAACGACTCCCGCGAACGGAAGCTCCGAAGCAAGGGCCCCGCTTACAGCCCGTGCAACGGCTGCTGCGACGACCTCGGGCACTTCCTCGGCGTCCTGAAGAGCCGGGGAGCCCCGGTTGCCGCGGCGATCAGCTGGGGCACCATCTACGACAAGGGCGCCCGCTGCATGCACCCCACGACGCAGTCGGGGATCGACAAGCTGACGAGCGCCGGCTGGAAGATCCCGCACGACCCGCTGCCACTCGGCGCCCGGGTGGCTGCCGACGTGATCGCTCGTCCAGGCGACTCGCCGTGCCTCGACCCTGCGCTCTCCACTCGCTGACCGACCTGGCGTGCCAGACAGTTACCGTCCCCGGACTGTGTAGGTCAGGTGGGTCACGTGCCGCGTCGGCTCCGCGCGGACCGGCTGCAGGGCCACGCGGCCCGCGTCCACGCCCTCGAACAGACGGATTCCGGAGCCGAACAGCACGGGTGAGAGCGCGATCGTGAACTCGTCGATCAGGCCGGCGTTCACGTACTCCAGGATCGTCGCGCCGCCGCCCGCGATGCGGACGTCCCGGCCGCCGGCGGCCTCGCGGGCCCGGTCGAGCGCGGGCTCGATGCCGTCGTTGACGAAGTGGAAGGTGGTCTCGCCCGGCCGCTCCCAGGGGTCACGCTTCTCGTGCGTCACGACGAAGACCGGTGTGTGGAACGGCGCCTCCTCCGGCCACGCCTGCTCGCCGAGGTCGAACATGCGCTTGCCCATGACGCTCGCGCCGGTGCGCTCGAACGTCTCCTGCACGATCTCGTTCTCGCGCCCTTCCTCGCCGCCCTCGCCGAGCTTCAGGTTCTCCCTGAAGAACCGCTGCGGGAAGATCCACTGCTGCAGCTCCATCCACTGCGCCGTCCAGCGTTGCGCGTCCGGGTCGTCGCGGCGCTCCTCGGGGGCGACGAACCCGTCGAGCGACATCGTCACGCTGAAGAACACCTTCCCGGCCATCAGCCCTCAGCTCCCCTTGCGAAGGGTCTCGGTGACGTAGGCAGCCAGGTTGCTCAGGGTCTGCCGGCCGCCCTCGATCGCGTGGTAGCGCTCGACCGCCTCGTCGCGCAGCTCCTTCGTGGAGAACACCGTGCGCATCTCGATCCGGGTCGCCGCGCCGTCGCCCGCGAACGTCAAGACCGACTCGAAGGCATCTGGGTCGCCGCGGGACTCGCCGTGCACCAGCGCGATCCGCTCCGGCGGGGCGATCTCGGTCCAGGAGATCCACTCCTGGTAGTCCGTCCCGTCCGGTCCGTGCAGCACGAAGTCCCACTCCCCGCCGACGCGGAACTCGAAGGCCCGCGTGGTGGTGGTGAACCCCTCGGGCCCCCACCATCGCGACAGGTGCCGCACCTCCGTGAACGCCTCGAACACCAGCTCCCGCGGGGCGCTGATGACCCGGGAGATCACGATCTCGCGATCGGCCGTCGCGGACTGCGCCGGCGCTCCTCGTCCCGTCGCGCTCATCGGCTACTCCTCCTGCGCTGCCCGCCTGAGCCCTGCACGTACTCGTCCAGCCGGTCGAAGCTCTCGTTCCAGAACCGCTCGAAACCGCCGGTCCATTCGTGAACCGGTCGCAGCCCGCGGGCGTCGAGGCCGTACAGGCGTTGCCTGCCTGCCTTGCGGTCCCTCACCAGTCCGACCTCCCGGAGCACCCGCAGGTGCTTGGACGCCCCCGGCTGGGTCATTCCCAGCTCCTGGGCCAACTCGGTCACCGGCGCCTCACCCGTTCGCAGCAGCGTCAGGATCTGCCGGCGCTGCTCCTCGGCGATCGCGTTGAAGACGTCCGACGTCGTCGCTGCTCGTGCCATCGCAACGATCATATTCTGATATCGGCATATGTCAAGCCCTCTTCTGTCTGGAGCATGACGAGATGCTCGTCTGGAGCCTTGCACCGGCGCTCGACAGCGCCGCGCATCCGGAGTCCGAGTAGGACGATTCAGCTCCCTGCGTCCTCGTCGATCCAAGCGCTAGGCAGGCATCGTTCATCTCGTCGTCTACCGACATGCTCAGGACCACATACTGTTCTTTCCTCAGACAACACTCATCGCTCGTAGAAGCCCAAGATGGCCTTCAAAAAGGAGCCTGTCATGGCCAACGTTCTCTGCGTGCTTTACGACGATCCGGTCGACGGATACCCGACCTCGTACGCCCGCGACGAGATCCCGAGGATAGACCGTTACTACGACGGGCAGTCGACCCCGACCCCGGAAGCAATCGACTTCGCACCGGGCGAGCTCCTGGGGAGCGTGTCCGGCGAGCTCGGGCTGCGGGCGTTCCTCGAGGGACAGGGCCACCGGCTGATCGTGACCTCCGACAAGGATGGGCCTGGCTCGGTCGTCGAGCGAGAGCTGGGGGATGCCGAGATCGTGATCTCGCAGCCATTCTGGCCTGCCTACCTGACCGCCGAGCGAATCGCGCGGGGCGCCGAAGTTGAAGCTCGCGGTGACGGCGGGCATCGGCTCCGACCACGTCGACTTGGACGCGGCGATCGAGCACGGGATTACGGTTGCCGAGGTCACGTACTCGAACAGCATCAGCGTCTCCGAGCACGTCGTGATGATGATCCTCGCGCTCGTCCGCAACTACATCCCGTCCTACCAGTGGGTCGTGAGCGGTGGCTGGAACATCGCCGACTGCGTGTCGAGGTCGTACGACCTCGAGGGCATGCAGGTCGGAACCGTCGCAGCCGGCCGGATCGGCTCCGCCGTACTGCGACGGCTGAAGCCGTTCGAGGTCGGGTTGCACTACACCGACCGCCACCGTCTCCCAGAAACCGTCGAGCGCGAGCTCGGTGTCACCTTCCACCCGACGGTCGAATCGCTCGTGAGCGTCAGTGACGTGGTCACGATCAACGCCCCCCTCCATTCGGAGACCGAGCATCTCTTCGACGACGAGCTGATCGGACGAATGAAACGCGGCGCCTACCTCATCAACACTGCGCGCGGCAAGATCTGCGACCGCGACGCGGTCGTCCGCGCGCTCGAGAGTGGCAGGCTGGCCGGCTACGCCGGCGACGTCTGGTTCCCGCAGCCGGCACCGCAGGATCACCCCTGGCGCACCATGCCGCACCACGGCATGACGCCCCACACCTCAGGAACGAGCCTCTCGGCCCAGGCACGCTACGCCGCCGGGACCCGCGAGATCCTCGAATGCTGGTTCGCGAATCGTCCGATCCGCGACGAATACCTGATCGTCGACGGCGGCAAGCTGGCCGGCACCGGTGCACACTCCTACAGCCCTGGCGACGCCACCGGAGGCTCGGACGAGGCAGCGCGGTTCAGCAAAGGATGACGATCGGCATCCGCATGCGTGCCTAGCAGTCCCAGCTATCCGTCCCGGGGTTCCCTTGCCACTGCCCTCAGCGGCGCCTCCAACTTATTGCAACTAAATATGGAACTACTCAGAGAGAAGAAGAAGAAGAAGAAGAAGCGGGTGGCGGGGATCGAACCCGCATAACCAGCTTGGAAGGCTGGGGCTCTACCATTGAGCTACACCCGCAGGGCTGCGGGCAAGGGTAGCCGGAGGTTCAGCGGAGGCACCCGACGACGAGCGAGAGGTCGCTGTCGTTCGGGTGGACGTGCCAGAGGGTGACGGCGTTGTTGTAGCGGCGCAGCACGTCGGAGAGCCCCGCCTTGACGTTCGGCAGGGCGAAGCGGGTGTACGCGTTCTCGATGTCGACGCCGCTCTTCAGGTTGTCGCCGAACGCGATCGTGACCCAGTTGTCACCGAGGTTCGCGCGGAACGCGCCGCCCATCGCGGTACCCGCGACGAAGTCGAGCGGGCCGCCGACGCGCACGCCTCGCTGCACGAGGCAATTCTTCGTGTGGTCAGCCGTGTATGACGTCTTCCCCCCGCATCCCGTAAGCGCAGTCACGACAACGACCGCCAGCCCCGCGAGCGACAAGCGACCCATGCATCGAAGTGTAGTGGCTGCGGCGGGAGACGTTCCACATAGGGTGCAGCTCGTGGAGCAGAACGAGATGCTGGCGGCCTACGCGCGCCTTGCGGTGCAGGTCGGAGTGAACCTGCAGCCCGGCCAGCGCCTCGCGGTGAACGCCTACGTCGAGCATGCGCCGCTCGTGCGCGCGGTCGCCGCCGAGGCATATGCGGCCGGTGCGTCGTACGTCGATGTCCAGTACTCCGACCAGCGCGTCCGGCGCTCGCACATCGAGCACGCCGGCGACGACATGCTCGGATGGTCACCGCCGTGGCTCGTGAAGCGGATCGACGACCTCGGCGTCGACGGCGGCGCGCTCCTCGCGATCGCCGGCAACCCCGAGCCGGAGCTCCTCGCCGACCTCGACGGCGCGCGCGTGGCGGGCGCGCGGATGCGCAAGCTGGCCGAAGCCGGCCTGAGGCTCACGGGCGGCCGGTGCAACTGGTCGATCGTCGCGTACCCGAGCGAGGGCTGGGCGAAGCTCGTCTTCGGCACGCCCGACGTCGAGGCCCTCTGGAATGCGATCGCAACGGCCGTCCGGCTCGACGAGCCCGACCCCGTCGCGGCCTGGCGAGAGCACCTCGACCGCCTGGGCGAGCGGGCCGGGGCGCTGAACGAGCGCCGCTTCGACGCTCTCCGCTACCGCGGCCCCGGCACGGATCTCACGGTCGGCCTCCATCCCGACGGGCTCTGGCAGAGCGCCGTCGACCTCTCCCGCGGGATCGGGCACGTCGCGAACATGCCGACCGAAGAGATCTTCACGACGCCCGACGCGCGCCGCGTCGACGGGACCGTGGCGGCGACCTACCCCCTGCAACTCCAGGGCACCGTGATCCGGGGCCTCCGGGTGCGATTCGAAGGGGGCCGTGCCGTCGAGGTCGACGCCGACGAGGGGCGCGACCTGATCCGCGCCCACGTGGCGAGCGACGAGGGCGCTGCGCGTCTCGGCGAGGTAGCCCTCGTCGACAGGACCTCACGCGTCGGCCAGACAGGGCTCGTCTTCTACGACACGCTCTTCGACGAGAACGCCGCGAGCCACATCGCCTTCGGCGAGGCGATCCTGCAGGCCGTTCCCGCCGCCGGGAGCCTCTCTCCGGACGAGCGCCACGAGCGAGGCGTCAACCACTCGAGCCTGCATACCGATTTCATGATCGGCAGCAACGAGATCGCGATCTCGGGCGTGACCGAGGCGGGAGACGAACTACCGATCCTGGTCGCAGGGAACTGGGTCCTGAGCTAGGACATCCCTCGTCTCTCTGCGAAGCTTGGCGCGTGGGTGAAGCGCTGCTGATCGTGCTCCCCGCCGCGACCGCTCTCCTGCTGGCGGCGAGCGTTCGTCTGACGAGCCTCGTATCGACCTTCCTTGCCGCCTACCTCGCGTTCGTGGGCGGCGTTGCGCTCGTCGTCCTGGTGTTGTCTCCGTTCCACCGGGTGACGCGGGGAGGTCTTGCCGTTGCCGAGACGATCCTGTTCGCCGCGGCGCTCGCAGTCTGGTACCTACGGGGCCGGCCCCGCCCGCAGCTGGGTAGCGCGCGGAGCGCGCTTCGCCGCGTCGTCGACGACCCGATCGTGGCGGCGTTTCTCACCCTCGTCGTCATCGTCCTCGGGTACGAGCTCGTGCTCGCGCTGGCGGTGCCGCCCAACAACTGGGATTCGCTCACCTACCACCTCTCCCGGGTCGCAGCCTGGCTTCAGCACGGCGGTGTCTACTGGGTCCCGAACGCACCTGACGATCGGATCAACGAGTTCCAGCCGCTGGCCGAGCAGGAGATCCTCTATCTGTTCGTCGCGACCGGTGGCGGCCGGCTCTTCGCGCTCGCTCAGTACCTCGGAGAGATCGCAATCCTGATCGCGGTCTACGGCACCTCGAGACGGCTCGGGTTCGACGTTCGAGCGTCGGCATGCGCCTCGTTCGTCGTGGCCAGCTTCTCGCTGGTCGCCCTCGAGGCTACGACGGCGCAGAACGACCTCGTCGCGGCGTCGTTCCCCGCGGTCGCCGTCTGCTTGATCCTCGGGGGCAGCCGCGCCGAGTTGACGCTCGCCGGTGCCGCACTCGGGCTGGGCGCGGGTGCAAAGCTCACCACCGTGCTCGTCTGGCCGGTGCTCGCCTGGCTGGTCTCGATGCGCGGCCGGGGTGCCGCCATTCTCGTCGCGGCCGGCGGGATCGCAGCGTTCCTGCTCGTCGGGATGTGGGGGTTTGTGCTGAACACCGTCCATACCGGCCACGTTCTCGGGCACGGCGGCGGCCGGAAGGAGTGGACGACCTCACCATCGTTCCCGGGCAGCCTCCGAACAGGGCTGCACGTGGTCTACCGAGCTCTCGATCCCTCGGTGCTGTCGGACCGGCTCGTGTACGCCCTTGCAGGGATAGGGCTGTTGGTCGCGATCGCAGTCGCCGCGCGCGCGCGGCGATCAGGTGCTCGGGGATGGTCGCTGCTGACGGCGGGGGCAGCCGGGATTCCTCTCGTCGCGCCGCTGCTCGTGATCGCAGGCGGCGCCACGCTGGCGTTCCTCACTACCCGCGCCCATATCCCGGTGCACGACTATGCGTTCGGCGCCAACGAGGCGGGGCTGAACCACATGGCCAACGAAGACGACGCGGCCTTCGGCCCTGTCGGTTCGATCGCCTTGCTCAGCGTCCCGGTGCTCACGGTGGGGATGTACCGGGCAGGCCGCGCCGACACCCGCCAGCTGGCGCTCGCGGCGGCCCTACCGTGCTTCTTGATCCTCCTTTCGCTTCAGTCCGTGTACAACCCTTGGCTGACGCGCTTCCTGGTCGTGCCGATGGTGCTGACCGCGCCCCTGTTCGCCTGGTTCTTCGGCGACCGCGCGATAACCGCTGCGATCCTCGTCATCGCTTCCGTGACGGTCGGGCTCACGCTCGCGCGCGACCTCAGGAAGCCCCTCACGAATCGGTCCGGCCCGCCCTGGGAGCTGACCTGGAACCAGGCGCTGATGTTGCAGAACGGCAACCTCCACGGGGTCCTCGACGCCTATAGGAGACTCGTCCCCGCCAAGGCCTGCGTCGGTGCGTTGCTCCAACCGAACGAGCCCTCGTATCTTCTCTATGGACCGAAGCTGGCCCACCACGTTGTCTACCTTCCCGTTGACGACGCTCTGCCGGCAGTTCTCGCGAACGGTCTCTATTACGTCGTCATCAGCCGGGTTCTCGGCCGGCCGGCCGCAACGGTCTTCACCGATGCCGGCTGGAGGTTGAACGAGCTCGGGCGCTACTGGCTCCTCGTCGTCGCGCCGGGCCCAGGCGCCAGAACGGGCGCCTGCTGACCGGAGATGGGCCTCTCGAACGCCGGCCTTCCTGCTCGGGCGATGTCCCCGAGTCCGGCTAGGGTTAGCGACAGCGGGACGTAGCTCAGCCTGGTTAGAGCGCCTGCTTTGGGAGCAGGAGGCCGGCGGTTCGAATCCGCCCGTCCCGATCATGCCGCATGAGCAGTAGGTTTGACGGAAGCTCGACGGCGGTTGTCCGCTGAGCGAGGCCCCGTTCCAGGTCGAGCCGGCCTCGCAGCCACACCGGCGGCTCGGGTACCTGATGGCGGCGACGGCGGCGACCCTCTGGGGCGTCAACGGCACCGTGTCGAAGGTGATCCTCGCCTCCGGGGTCTCCTCGCTCCGGCTGACCGAGGTGCGGTGCGCAGGCGCATTCGTCGGGCTTGCGGTGATCCTCGCGATCCGCGCGCCGCAGCGGATGCGCGTCCGCCTCCGCGAGCTGCCGTTCCTGGCGCTTGTTCGGGATCGGCGGGCTCGCGTTCGTGCAGTGGCTCTACTTCCTCGCGATCCACCGCGTCCCGATCGGGATCGCGCTGCTCGTGGAGTACCTCGCACCGCTCCTCGTCGCCCTGTGGGCGCGGTTCGTCTACCACGAGCCGGTGCGGCGCCGGATCTGGCTCGCGCTCGCGCTCGCGCTCGGCGGGCTCGCGCTTGATCGTCGACGTCGGCAGCGGAGGCGGGATCGCCGGCGCCGGGCTCGTGTTCTGCGCTGTCGTCGGCCGCCGCCTACATGCTCTACCTGCTCCTCGCCGAGCGCGCCGTCGGCGACCGCGGGGCGGTCGCGCTGCTCTTCTGGGGCTTCGGGTTCGCGACCCTGTTCTTCTCGCTGCTCGCGCCGTGGTGGAGCTTCCCCGGCCACCGCGTGGGCGCCGACGTCTCGCTGCTCGGCCACCTCTCCGACTGGCACCTGCCCGTCTGGCTGCTGATCGTGTTCGTGATCTGCGTCGGGACGATCGTCCCGTTCTTCCTGCTCGTCAGCGCACTGCGCCAGCTGCCGGCGACGCGGGTCGCGATCATCGCGATGCTCGAGCCCGTCGTCGCGACGGTGGTCGCGTGGGCCTGGCTCGGCGAGGCCCTGGCGCCCCAGCTCGCCGGCGCGCTCGTCGTGCTCGCCGCGATCGTGCTCGCCCAGACTCACGTTGACCCGCTGCTGCGCGAAAACGCGATTTGATTTGCAAAGATGGGTCGCTCGGCCCATTTCCTCCGCCGGAGCGTTACCGTTTGACGCACTGGGCGATGCAAACCGTCTCTACGAGAGCGGAGAGCATTAACAACGAGAGAGCCCGTCGCGCCGACCCCCCGAGCGGCGGGCTTTCTCGGCTCACTACACTCCTTTCAGATGGTCGGAAAGTCCTCCTCGCTTCGCCGCGAGGCTACTGCGCAGGCGTCGAGCGGGCGGTCGAGACGGTCGAACGGGCGCTCGAGCTCTACGAGCGCGCCGGTCTACGTCCGCAAGCAGATCGTCCACAACGCCCACGTCGTGCGCGACCTCGAGGCGCGCGGAGCGGTCTTCGTCGAGGACGAGGCGGACGTACCCGAGGGCCAGACGATGGTGCTCTCCGCCCACGGCGTCGCGCCGTCGGTGCACGCGAACGCGCAGGCGCGCGGGCTCCGCACGATCGACGCCACCTGCCCGCTCGTCACCAAGGTGCACGTCCAGGCGCGCCGGTACGCAGCCGACGGCTACACCGTCGTCCTGATCGGGCATGCCGGCCACGAGGAGGTCGTCGGGACGATGGGCGAGATCCCCGGACTCGATCGTCGCTCGTCGAGTCGCGCGAGCAGGTCGCCGAGCTCGAGTTCCCGCCGGGCACGAAACTCGCCTACGTCACGCAGACGACGCTCTCGGTCGACGAGACCCGCGAGGTGATCGCCGCGCTCCGGGAGCGGTTCCCGGAGATCCGCGCGCCGCAGCGGGAGGACATCTGTTACGCGACCTCCAACCGCCAGTGGGCGGTGAAGGAGCTGCTTCCGGAGATCGACCTCCTGCTCGTGATCGGCTCGCAGCAACTCGTCGAACTCGAACCGGCTCGTCGAGACCGCGCACGCCGGCGGAGTCGCCTCCTACCTGATCGACGACGAGACCGAGATCGACGAGGCCTGGTTCGGTGACGACATCCGCGTCGTCGGGATCACGTCGGGCGCCTCCGCGCCGGAGAAGCTCGTCGGACGCGTCTGCGACTGGTTCCGCGCGCGCGGGGTGACCGACCTCGAGGAGCACAGCTTCCTCGAGGAGGACATCGAGTTCCGGCTGCCGGTCGAGCTCCGCCGCGAGCTCGAGCTCGCCGACGCCCAGCGCTAGAGGCGTCCTCGCGCTCAGCGCGATCTGCGCCGCGACCGCGAGGAGCAGCACCGCGAAGAGCTTCCGGAGGACGTGCCCGGGAAGCGACTCGGCGGCGAGCGACCCCGAGCTGCGCGGAGACCACCGCGGCGACCCCGACCAGCCCCGCCTCGCGCCAGCGGACGTTCCCGGCCCGGGTGTTCCGCCAGGTCCCGGCCGCGACCGCGGGGATGATCGCGAGGAGCGAGGTGCCGATCGCCTCGTGGGCGCCGAGGCCGAGCGCGAGAAGCGCCGGCACGAACAGGATCCCGCCGCCGACTCCGAACATCCCGGCGAGGACGCCGGCGAGGAGCCCGACGAGAGCGGCGAGGACCCCGGTCACGACACGAGCAGCCAGACCGCGACGCCGCCCAGGAGCGCGGCGAAGAGGTAGGTGACGAGGCGCACGTGGAGGCGGGCCTGGAGCGAGGTGCCGAGCCACTGCGCCGACGGCTGCCGGCAGGCCGACGAGCGCCGCGTATCCCGGGCGGATGTCGCCGAGTGCCCAGTAGGTCGCGACCCCGGCGACGGCGGTGATGCCGATCGCGGCGAGTGACGTCGCGGTCGCGCGCCGGAGGTCGAGACCGCCCCAGAGCATGAGGAGCGGGACGATCACGATGCCGCCGCCGACCCCGAGCAGCGCGCTCACGAACCCGGAGACGACCCCGATCGCGACGAGCCTCGCCAAGGAGCCTCAGGCCTTCTCGAGCCTCAGCTCCGGCCCGAGCTCGACCGTGACGGCGAGCGTCTCCTCGGCGACCCTGTCCGCGAACGGGAGCAGGTCTGTCTCGGGGATCCAGAGGCGGATCCGGTCGGTGATCTCGAGCCCGCTGTCCTTGCGGAGCTGCTGGACCGAGCGGATCAGGTCGTTCACGCGCGCCTCGAGACGGAGCTCGTCGTCGAGCGCCGTCTCGATCGCGACGGTGACGCCGCCGTCCGCTGCGACCGCCCACCCCTCGCGGCCGGTCCGCTCGACGAGAACCTCCCCCGGATCGAGGACATGGCCGTTCACCTGGAAGCGACCGCCCTCGAGCTCGGTGAACCGTCCTTCGGCGAGCGCGGCGCCGACCTCGCGGAGCGCAGGACCGAGCTTCGGCCCGAGCACCGGCAGGTTCGGCTTCACCCGGAGCTCGGAAGCCTCGACCTCGCCGAACTCGACACCCTTCACCCGGAGCTCGTCCGCGATCTCGTCTGCGTGACCGTGCGCGAGCGGCGCGCCCGAGACGACCATCCGGCGAAGAGGCTGACGCAGCTTGAGCCCCGAGGTCGACCGAGCCTGCCGGCCGAGCTCGACGACCGTGCGCACCGCTGCGATCTCACCGAGCAGCGTCGTGTCGGCCGGCGGAACCTCGGGCCAGCCGGCGAGATGCACCGACCCCTCGCGGCCGCGCGCGAGATTCCACCAGAGGTGGTCGGTGAGGAACGGCATCACCGGCGCGATCACGCGGAGCGACTGGACGAGCGCGTACCAGAGCGTCCGGAACGCGACCTCGTCCTCCTCCCAGAACAGGCGGCGGGAGCGGCGGATGTACCAGTTCGAGAGGTCGTCGACGAAAGCCTCGAACGCGCGGATCACGTTCACTGTGAGGGTCGCCTCGTAGGCCGCCTCCGCCTCGCGGACGAGCTCGTGCGTGCGCTCGACGAGCCACCGGTCGAGCGGGCGCTCGGCGGGCGGGCCCGTATCGAGATCTGAGGCGACCGGCTCGAACGCCGCGATGTTCGCGTAGCTCACGAGGAACGCCGCGGAGTTCCAGAGGGTCAGCAGCTTCCGCTTGATCTCGTGCGCCGGCCCGAAGCCGAAGAGCAGGTTGCGGTCCGGCGGCTGGGCGCAGTACTGCCAGCGCATCACGTCGGCACCCATGCGCGTGAACGCATCCTCGGCGTCGATCATGTTCCCCCAGGAGCCGTGCATCTCGCGGCCCTGCTCGTCGAGCATCTTCTCGTAGCCGAGCACCCGCTTGTACGGCGTGCGGCCGACCAGCACGCACGACATGAAGAACTGCGAGTAGAACCACAACCGGATCTGCTCACGCATCTCGCTGACCCAGTCCGCGGGGAACCATTCCTCCCAGTAGGCGTGGTCGGGCAGGTCGGCCGTCGTGAGCCCCTTGGCCGCTCCGGTCGCGTAGCCCTCCGGGATCCACTCGGGGCTCTGCCACCCGAGCGTCGAGAAGGGGACGATTCCGGCGTCGAGCCAGACGTCGCCGACCTCGAGGACCCGCGTGACGGGCTCGTCGCAGTCGGCGCAGCGGATCCGGATGCGGTCGATCCACGGGCGGCGGAGCTCCTGCAGGTCGTCGAGCGGGTCGACCGCGCGCTCGGCGAGCTCGGCCTTCGACCCGATCACGTTCAGGTGCCCGCACCCGCACGGGTAGAACGGCAGCGGCAGCCCGTAGTAGCGGCGGCGGGAGATGTTCCAGTCGCCGAGGTTGCGGAGCCAGTCGTCCATGCGCTTGCCCATGTACTCGGGCACCCACTCGACCTTGGCGTTCTCCGCGAGGAGCGTCGGGCGGATCTCGTCGGCGGCGATGAACCAGTCGTCGGAGAGCCGGTAGACGATCGGCGTGTCGCAGCGCCAGCAGTGCGCGTAGTTGTGACGGTGCGTCCCCGCCGAGACGAGGAAGCCGCGCTCCGAGAGGTTGCCGACGATCTGGTCGGTCACCTCGACGGTCGAGAGGCCGTGAAGCCAGCCATAGT
The DNA here is from genome assembly GCA_963723405.1 of uncultured Actinomycetota bacterium. Classification (GTDB taxonomy): domain Bacteria; phylum Actinomycetota; class Thermoleophilia; order Gaiellales; family Gaiellaceae; genus PALSA-600. The sequence goes on from CAVRQF010000002.1 coordinate 132,738, forward strand.
CGTCGTAGAACCGACCGGACTCGTCGATCGGCGCCAGCACGGGCAGCTCGAGCGAGCGCGCGAGCTCGAAGTCCTCGGGGCCGGCGCCTGGGGCGATGTGGACGATCCCCGTCCCCTCCTCCAGCGAGACCTCGTCCCACGGGACGACCCGGTGCTCGATCGAGGCGCCGGGCGACAGGTTGTCGAACGGGCCCTCGTACCTGAGGCCCACGAGCTCCGAGCCCCTGGCCCGCCTTACGAACGTCTCGTCCGGGAAGAGGGCCGCGAGCACCCATTCGCCGCTCTCCTGAAGGCCGTAGTCGCCGTCCGGGTTGACCGCCGCCGCGACGTTGGCCGGGAGCGTCCAGGGAGTCGTCGTCCAGACCATCACAGACTCACCCTCGTGGCCCGCGTCGAGCAGCGGGAACCGGACGTAGAGCGACGGGTCGGTCTTCTCCTGGTAGACCCCGCCCTGCGTCAGCTCGTGCTGGGAGAGGGAGGTGCCGCAGCGAGGGCACCAGGCCGTCGCGCGATGGCCGAGGTACAGCCAGCCGCGCTCGTCGACGATCTTCAGGAAGCGCCAGATGTACTCGATGTTCGTGTCGCTGAAGGTGAAGTAGTCCTTTCCCCAGTCCATCCACTGCCCGAGCCGGATCGAGCCGCGCGTGAGCTGCCGGGAGGACTCGACGACGACGTCGCGGCACTTCGCGGCGAAGCGCTCGAGGCCGTACTCCTCGATCTCCCGCTTCGAGTTGAAGCCGAGCTGGCGCTCGACCCCGACCTCGATCCAGAGCCCCTGGCAGTCGAAGCCGTTCTGGTAGCGCTGGTCGAAGCCGCGGGCGGCCTTGTAGCGCTGGAAGACGTCCTTCAGCGTCCGCCCCCACGCCGTGTGCACGGCGAGCTTCTTGTTGGCGGTGACCGGGCCGTCGAAGAACGACCACTTCGGGCCGCCGCGGTTGCGCGCGCGCAACGCCTCGAAGGTGCTCTCGGCATCCCAGCGATCGAGCACAGCGAGCTCGATCGCGTTCGAGTCGGGCTTCTCCGGCAGGGGGTCGAACACGCATTCCAGTCTACGGAGGGGAATGGTCCGCCCACGAGGGGCGTTAATCTGTTGCGTAACTACGGAGAAAGGACACAACGAATTGGCATTCGAAGCAACCGAGACGAACTTCCAGGAGACCGTCCTCGACTCGGAGGGCAAGGTCATCGTGGACTTCTGGGCCGAGTGGTGCGGCCCCTGTCATGCCGTCGCCCCGGTACTGGACCGGATTGCAGATGAGCGCGACGACATCAAGATCGTCAAGGTGAACGTCGACCACGAGCAGGGGCTCGCTCAGCGCTACGGCGTCTCGTCGATCCCGCTCATGGTGCTGTTCGAGAACGGCGAGCCTCAGGCCTCTGCGATCGGCGCGCTTGCCGAAGAGCGCCCTCGAGCGCGCGCTCGGCCTCAGCGAAGAGGAGTAGCCAGCACCGCGTCCGAGAGACGCGGCCACGACTCGAGCGCCCAGGCGCCGAACTCGAGGTCGGTGAGCGCACAAAGCGCGATCCCGGCAACAGGGTCGACCCAGAGGAAGCCCCCGCCTCCGCCGAAGTGGCCGAAGGTGGCGGGAGAGTTCTGGGTGCCCGTCCAGTGCGACTGCTTGCCGTCCTTCAGCTCCGGGCCGAGCCCCCAGTCGTTCGGGTCGAAGCGGCCGATCCCCGGGACGACGCCGTTCAGGCCCGGGAACTGCACCGTCACAGCCTCGGCGAGCGTCTCGGCGGCGATGCGCCTGGGGGACAGGAGCTCCCGGGCGACCTCGAGCAGCGTCGTCAGCGCCAGCTTCACGCCGTGCGCAGGCGAGCCGGCGAGCGGGAACCCCCACACCGACTCGAAGTACTCGGCAAACGGCATCCCCGCGGCCCCGGCGACGTGCTCGGCGGCGGTCTCGATCCCGGTGTTCGAGTAGATCCTGCGCGTTCCGGGCCGGGCCACGGGGTTCGGCCCGTCGAACGGGAGGCCCGAGGCGTGAGAGAGCAGGTGCTGCAGCGTCGACCCGGGCGGGCCCGCAGGGTCTTCGAGGTCGACGATTCCCTCCTCGACGGCGACGAGCGCCGCGACCGAGGTCGCGAGCTTCGTCACCGAGGCCCAACGCAGAGGCAGGTCGACGTCGCCGTGTGTGGACACGGAGCCGTCGGGGTAGACCACACCTGCGGCCGCACGGCTCGACGGCCAGCCGTCCACTTGCCGTAGAGCATCCACAACCCCGACACTATCCACCGATGGATCGGCAGCTCATCTCCTCCGGCGCCGCGTTCGAGGAACGCGTCGGCTACTCGCGCGCCGTCCGGGTCGGGCAGAGCGTCTGGGTGTCGGGGACGGCGCCGATCATGCCCGGGGACGCAGATCCGCCCGCCGACGCCTACGAGCAGGCCTTCATCTGCCTCGAGATCATCGGGAATGCGCTCGCCGAGGCCGGAGCGACGCTCGACGACGTCGTGCGAACCCGCATCTACGTCGTGAGCGCAGGCGACATCGACGCGGTCGGGCGGGCACACCGCGAGTTCTTCGCGAAGGCGCGGCCGGCGACGACAGGGGTCGTGACCGGCCTGCTCGACCCGCGCTGGCTCGTCGAGATCGAGGCCGATGCGCTCGTCGGGAGCGCGCGATGAGAGGGTCGAGGCAGTGACCGGGCAAGCCGAGCGCGCGACAGGGACGTTCGAGTCGAGCGTCCTCGACCACCGCTTCGGCTCGAGCGCGGCGTTCACGCTCGGCGTCGAGGAGGAGTACATGCTCCTCGACCCGCAGACCTGGGACCTCGTCCAGCACGTCGACTCGGTGCTGGCGCGGGTGACCGACGACGAGTTCACGGCCCGCGTGCTGCCGGAGCTGATGCAGTCGGTGATCGAGATCACGACGCCGGTGTGCGCCAGCGCGGCGGAGGTCGAGGTGCAGCTTCGCCGGCTGCGCCGCTACGTCTCGGAGCTCGCGGCGGCCGAGGGCTGCCGCTTCGCGTCGGCCGGCACGCATCCGTTCAGCCTGTTCGAGCGGCAGCGGATCACCGCGAAGGACCGCTACCGCAAGCTCGTCGACCAGATGCAGTACATCGCGCGGCGCGAGCTGATCTTCGGGATGCACGTCCACGTCGCGGTCGACGACCCCGACAAGGCCGTCCAGGTGTCGAACGGGCTGATCCTCCACCTGCCCGAGCTTCTCGCGCTGTCGGCGAGCTCTCCGTTCTGGCGCGGCGAGCCGACCGGGCTCGCCTCGTCGCGGCAGATGGTCTCCTCGGCGCTGCCGCGCTCGGGCGTGCCGCCGCGATTCGAGAGCTACGAGGAGTTCGCCGAGCTCGTCGGCCAGCTCGAGCGGACGGGTTGTATCGCCGACTACACGCATATCTGGTGGGACATTCGGCCGCATCCGCGGCTCGGGACGGTCGAGCTGCGCATCTGCGACGCGATCACCCGGATCGAGGACGTGGTCGCGATCACGGCGTACTACCAGTCACTCGTGAAGCTGCTGTCCGAGCACGTCGAGTCGGTCGGTGCGCCGGCGAGCTTCCACCGGATCCTGACGACGGAGAACAAATGGCTGGCCGCCCGCCACGGGCTGCAGGCGCCCGTGATGGATCTCGTCACGGGCCGGCGAAACCGGGTGCCGATCGCCCAGCTCATCCGCCGAACGGTGCGCGACCTCGAGCCACACGCCAGGGAGCTCGGATGCGAGCGCGAGCTCGAGGGCGTGGCCGAGATCCTCGACCGCGGGAACGGCGCCGAGGCCCAGCTCCGGGTCTTCAACGCGAACCGCGACATCGCCGAGGTGGTCGAGGACCTCGCCGACACGACAGAGGTCGGCGCGCAACGTTAGGCTCCCACCTGCGATGAGCGAGGGCGTCCAGGAAACCAGAGGCACCGGGCCCGGGCGCGATGTCTCTCTCGTCCCGACGGCGATCATCGGCCTCGCGTTCCTCGTGGTCGCAGTGCTGTTCCTCTGGTCGTCGAGCTGGTACTTCATCTTCAAGACCGTCCACGTCCTGTTCGCGGTGGTCTGGATCGGCGGCGGCGCTCTCCTGACCATCTACGGCCTCCGCGCGGAGCGAGCGCGGGACCCGGCCGAGGTCGCCCAGATCGCGAAGATGGCGACCTTCGCCGGCGAGAAGATCTTCGCGCCCGCAGGGATCGTCGTCCTGGCGGCGGGCATCGGCATGACCACGAACGCGAACCTCGCCTTCGACCAGTTCTGGCTGATCTTCGGGCTGATCGGGTTCGCCACGACCTTCGTGATCGGGATCGGGGTGCTCGCTCCGAGGGCCAGGCGCCTGTCGGTGCTCGTCGAGGAGAAGGGCCCCGAGGCGCCCGAGACTCAGGCGGCGATCGCGCAGATCCTGCTGATCGCCCGCTTCGACATCGCGGTGCTCCTGCTCGTGATCATCGACATGGTCGCGAAGCCCTTCCTCTAGGAGCTTCGCCGGGTCAACTCGTCCTCGACCGCCGCGATGTCGAGGCCGCGGGCTGCCAGCAGCACATAGAGGTGGTAGATCAGGTCGGCTGCCTCCGAGACGACCCGCTCGTCGCTCTCCGCGAGTGCCGCCGTGACGACCTCGACCGCCTCCTCGCCGACCTTCCGGGCGACGGCAGGGACACCGTCGTCGAGCAGCTTCGTCGTATAGGAGCCTTCGGGCCGGTCCTGCGCGCGCTGCGAGATCGTTCGCCAGAGCGCCGGGCGCGAAGCACGAGAACGAGCCCGTGTGGCACGCCGGCCCGGCCGGGCGGACCCGGACCACCAGCGCGTCGCCGTCGCAGTCGTCGCGGATCTCCTCGACCGCGAGCGATGTTCCCCGAGGTCTCGCCCTTGCGCCAGTACTCCTGCCGGGAACGGCTCCAGAAGGTCGCCTCTCCGGACTCGCGCGTCCGCCTCTCGGCCTCCGCGTCCATCCAGCCGAGCATCAGGACGCGGCCCGTCGCGGCGTCCTGAACGATCGCAGCCCGCAGCTCGCCTTCAGGCGGCATCGCGGAGCCTCACTCCCAGCTCGAGGAGCTCCTGCCGCAGGGACGTGAGCCGCTCGGGGTCCTCGTGCAGGATCGACGCGAGCAGTGCGGCCTGTGCCACCCCGAGTGCGTCTGCCACATGGCGCGCGTTCCCGGCGCCGCCGGAGGCGATCACCGGCACCGAGACGGCACCGGCGACGGCGCTCGTGATCTCGAGGTCGTAGCCCTCCTGCGTCCCGTCGGAGTCGATCGAGGTCAGCAGGATCTCCCCCGCTCCCCGCTCCTCGGCCTCCATCGCCCACTCGACGGTGCCGCGGGCCGCGTCGGTCGTCCCGGCGCGGGCCTTCACGCGCCCGTCCTCGGTGTCGATCGCGACGACCACCGCCTGCGAGCCGAGCTTCTCCGCCAGGGCGGTGATCAGCGAGGGCGATGCGAGCGCGGCGGAGTTGACCGAGACCTTGTCCGCGCCGGCCGAGAGCAGCGCGTCGGCGTCGGCGACCGAGCGGATCCCGCCGCCGACCGTGAACGGGATCGCGAGTTGCTCGGCCACGCGCCGCACCACCCCGACGAGCGTGTCACGCTCCTCGAGGGTCGCCTTCACGTCGAGGAACACGAGCTCGTCGGCGCCGCGATCGGAGTACGCCGCGCCGAGCTCGACCGGGTCGCCGACGTCGCGCAGCTCCTGGAAGCGAACGCCCTTCACGACGCGGCCGGCAGCCACGTCGAGGCACGGGATCAGACGCGGGAGAGGGATCGCTCCCTCACCTCCGTGAGCATCCGGTCGAGGTAGCGCGCGCCGGCGGCGCCGCTCTTCTCGGGATGGAACTGCACGCCGAGGAACGACCCGGCGCGTGCCTCCGCCACGATCCCCTCGGACCAGGCTGTCGCGTGCGGCGTGACGCACGCGTAGGAGTGCGCGAAGTAGTAGGCCGTCCCGTCGACCTCGGCCCAGCCCATGCGGGGCACCCTCCCCTCGGTGAGCCGTACCGATCGTCCGGGCAGCAGCCCGAGCCCCTCGACACCGCCGTCCTCCTCGGAGTGCTCGAGCGCGAGCTGCAGCCCCAGGCAGATGCCGAGCACGGCCCGCCCGTCGCGGACCCGGGTGCGAAGCGCCTCGTCGATTCCCTGCCGCCGGAGCTCGTCCATCGCCGAGCGCGCCGAGCCGACGCCCGGCAGCACCGCGAGATCGGCGCCCGCGACGTCGTCGACGAGCTCGGCGCCGAGCCGGCGGAGCGCGATCTCCACGGACCGGATGTTCCCGGCGCGGTAGTCGCAGACGGCGACCTTCATAGCCTTCCCCTTTCGTCGAAGGGATCCCCGAGGACTCGACGCGCAAGCGCCGTCTTCAGCGCCCGCCCGACCGCCTTGTACGCCGCCTCGGCCGTGTGGTGCGCGTCGCGCCCCGACGCCTCGACGTGCACGGCGAGGCGTCCGGCCTGAGCGAGGCTGCCGAAGAAATGCGCGGCCATCCCGGGCTCGGGCTCGATCGAGAGCTCGGCGAACGGCCGCCCGCCGAGATCGACGGCCGCCCGGGCGAGGGCGTCGTCCATCGGCACGGTCGCGTCGCCGTACCGCGCGATCCCGCGCCTGTCGCCGAGAGCCCGGTCGAGCGCCTCGCCGAACGCGAGCGCAGTGTCCTCGACCGTGTGGTGATCGCCCGTCTCGAGGTCGCCCGTGCCCTCGACGACGAGGTCGAGCCCGGCGTGGAACGCGAGCTGCTCGAGGAAGTGGTCGTAGATCCCGCCGCCCGTCTGCACCGAGACGCGCGAGGCGCCGTCGAGGCCGAGCCGCACCGCGATCCGCGTCTCGGCGGTCGCGCGCACGTGCCGGATGCGCCGGCTGCCGGGCGGAGCCACGGGCGCCGGCCGGTCGAGCACACGCGCGATCGCCCCGACGAGCAGGTCGTCGTCGACCTGGTCGCGCATGGTGATGCGGATCCCGTCGTCGTAGGCGCGCACGACGAAGCCCTGCCGCAGGAGCCGGTCGCCGAGGTCGCGTCCGTCCTCGAACGGGACGAAGAGAAAGTTCGCGTTCGAGACGAGAGGCGACAGGCCGAGGCCCCGCAGCGCGCGGCCCAGCCGCTCTCGCTCCTCGATCACGGGCCGGACGTCGGGAGGCGAGGCCAGCGCCGCGATCGCGAGCGCCGCCGCGAGGGACGACACGGGAGCCGGCGCCTGCCGCGCGTTCAGCTCCGCCGCGACCGCGCGCGAAGCGAGGGCATAGCCGATTCGCGCACCTGCCAGCCCGAAGGCCTTGGAGAACGTTCGCAGCACGATGACGCCGTCGTCGAGGAGCGGGATCGCCGTCTCGCCGCAGTACTCGAAGTACGCCTCGTCGCAGACGAGCGGCCGCGCCTCGGGCAGCGGGCGGAGCGCGCCGTCCGGGCTGTTCGGCCGGCAGGTGAACGTCAGCACGGGATCGTCGTCGCCCACCTCGGCCCCGGCCAGCTGCGCAGCGATCCGGTAGAGCGGATAGGTGGGCGCGGACGGGATCGCGATCCGGTCGCCGGGCCCCGCGAAGGAGCGCGCGCACAGGAGGATGAGGTCGTCGGCCCCGGTTCCCAGCACGACCTGATCCGGATCGACGCCGTTGTAGGCGGCAATCGCGCGCCGTAGCTCGACGTAGCCGCCGGGGGGATAGCCGCTGATGCCGGCGAGCGCGCCTGCAATCGTCCCGGGCCGGGTCGACGGGAGCGGCAGCGGCGGGGTGTTCTGGTCGTACCGCACGACCTGGGACGGGTCGATCCCGGCGAGGCGCGCGACCTCGTCGTTCGGCGGCGCCCAGGTGTAGGCGCGGAACTGTGACGAGAGCTGCTTCACCGCCGCACCGCTTCTGCGTGCGCCGGCATCCCCTCGGCCGCTGCCAGGGCCTCCACGGTCGGCCGGATCAGGGCGAGCCCGCTCGGGAGTGAGCCGCTGCGTCGTCACCGGCTTGAGGAACGTCTCGATGCCGAGCCCTCCCGTCGAGCGCGCCCAGCCGCTCGTCGGCAGAACGTGGTTTCCGCCGGTCGCGTAGTCGCCGGCCGCAACCGGAGAGCTCGCGCCGACGAACACCGCACCGGCGTTCCGCACTCGTCCGGCGAGCGCCTCCGCCTCGCCGAGCAGCACGAGGTGCTCGGGCGCGATCGCCTCGGCCTCCTCGAGCGTCTCGACCACCCGGCAGACCGTGTCGGGGCCGTGCTCGGCCTGGGCGGCGAGCTCGAGCTCGACGATCCGCCGGTCGACCTCTCCCGAGGCGACCACGACCACCTCCGAGGGCCCACCGGGAAGGTCGATCGCCACATCCCGCCAGACCTCGAGCTTCGCCTCGTTCACGTAGGCGTTGCCGGGGCCGACGATCTTGTCGACCTGGCGCACGTAGGCGAGCCAGCCGATCGCCTGGGGGCCGCCGAGCGCCCACACCTCGTCGATCCCCAGCACCTCCGCAGCCGCTGCGACGAGGCCCGCCCCGTCGGGCGGCGTGCAGACGACGAGGTTCCGGACACCTGCGACCTGCGCGGGCACCGCGCACATCACGAGCGTCGAGACGAGGTTCCTGGGGACGTAGACGCCGACCGTCTCGAGCGGCACCCACCGCCGCTCGAGCTCGACGCCCGGCTCGACCTCGAGCGAGACGTCGACCGGGCGCTGCACCTCGTGCCACCGGCGAACGCGGTCGGCGAGCGCGAGCAGAGCGTCTCGCGGCAGGAGATCCGGCTTGGGTACCGCCCGCGCCGGCTCGACACCGTCGAGCTCGAGCGCCCAGCGGCGAACCGCGGCGTCGCCCTCGTTCCTGATGTCCTCGACGATCGTCATCGGGTCATCCGCTCCACAGGGACCACGAGGATCGACGAGGCACCCGCTTCCTCGAGCTCGGGCAGGAGGCGCCACACCTCGGCCGACGGCACGAGCGCGTGCACCGCGACCATCCCGGGCTCGGCGAGCGGCAGCACGCTCGGCGAGCGCGAGCCGATGATCTTGCACACCGCGTCGAGCTCTGTCTCGGGCGTGTTGAGCATCAGGTAGCGGTGCGCCCGCGCCTCCACCACCGCCCGCATCATCGACACGAGCGTGCCCGCCTCGGCGCCCGGCTTCCCGATCAGCACCGCCTGCGAGGAGAAGAGCGTCCCGAGCGAGCGGAGGCCGTTCGTGCGCAGCGTGTTCCCCGAGGAGACCAGGTCGACGATCCCGTCGGCGAGACCGAGCCGCGGCGCGATCTCGACGGAGCCGCTCACGTCGACGAGCTCCACCTCGACCGGCAGCAGCTCGCGCGCCAGGCGCGGGTACACCGTGGCGATCGTCGCGCCGGCGAGATCGGCGATCTCCTCGTACCGCGACTCCTCGGGCACCGCGGCGTCGAGCCGGCAGGAGCCGAAGCCGAGCTCGAGCAGCTCGTCGACGCGGGCCCCGCGCTCGCGCACGAGGTCCTGGCCCGTGATCCCGCAGTCGACGACGCCGTCCTGCACGTACTCGGGGACGTCGGCCGCGCGCACGAGGAGCACGTCCACCGGCGCGTTCCGGCAGGGGAATGCGAGCGCCCGCTCGCCGGGCTGCTCGGGGCCGAGGCCGGCGTCCTCGAGGAGCGACACGGAAGGCTCGCGCAGCCGCCCCTTCACGGGAACCGCGATCGTCAGGCGGCCGGCGTCCTTCATGGAGCCTGCGTCGAGCGTACCCCGGCTCCCGTCCGGTCGAGTGCCAGCCGGTAGCCGCCCTCGCCGTGGCGAAGCCAGTGTGCGACCCGCGTCACCGTTGTCGTCGAGGCGCCCGTTCGCTGCGAGATCTCGAGGTACGGCAGCCCCCGGTCGGCGAGCTGCGCCACCGCCCAGCGGTGCCCCATCGCCTCGAGCTCCGCGATCGTGCAGAGATCCCGCAGGAAGCGCTCCACTTCCTCCGGCGTCTCCAGGGCGAGAATCGCCTCCGAGAGGTGCCGTAGGTCTTCCGTCTGCCATGAGTGTCGCCCGCTCTCCATTTGCGGATTTCATGTTAGCACGTTAACATGCTGCCGTGCTATCTGATTGGCTCCTGCCGGGCGGGCTCCCGGCCCCGATCGAAGTGATACCGGCCGTGGATGTCCTCGGCGAGGGCGCGGTGCGCCTCCACCAGGGTGACTACGACGAGGTCGTCGAGAGCCCGGGCGACCCGGTTGCGCTCGCGAGGCGATTCGCGGCGGAGGGGGCGAGTCGGATCCACCTCGTCGACCTCGACGGCGCTCGCAGCGGCCGTGCGCGGCCCGAGCTCGTACGCCGGGTCGCCGGCGCCGCGTCCCCCGCGAGCCTGCAGGCCTCCGGCGGGATCCGCTCGCTCGAGGACGCCTTCGCCCTGCTCGACGCAGGCGCCGACCGGGTCGTCGTCGGCACGGCTGCGTTCCCCGATCCCCGGCCCGTGGGCCGAGCAGCTCGGCGACAGGCTCGTCGTCGCCCTCGACATCCGCGACGGCATGGTGCGCACCGTCGGCTGGACCGAGGCGTCCGGGCTGACGCGCGAGCGCGCCGTCGAGCTCTGCCTCGACGCGGGGGTCGCCCGGGTGCTCTGCACGGCGATCGACCGCGACGGGACGCTCTCGGGCCCCGATCTCGCCCTGGTCGAGGCGGTCGCCGCCTCGGGCCTCGCCGTTCTCGCCGCCGGCGGTGTCCGCTCACCGGCCGACGTGCGATCAGCTCGCCGCTGCGGGCGCCGAGGCAGCCGTGGTCGGACGGGCGATCGTGGCGTAAGCAGTCGGTAAATCTCGCGCAGATCTCGTTGACCCTGCCGTCCGGGCTGGACTATCTTCTTAGTGGGGCCGCAAGACTGCCGGCCGTGGTGAACGACGGAAGGGACCAATGCGCAAGCTCGTGATCACACTGGCAGCTCTGACCACCCTCGCCGTGGCGGCGGTCGCCGGCGCCGCTCTCCCCACGAAGGGGGCTTTCGCCGGGACGACGTCGCTCCGCCCGGTCAACGGGTTCGACGACATCGTCACGTTCAACGCGGCAGCCACGGGCAAAGCGCTGAAGCGGTTCCAGTTCGGGACGCTCGGCTGCTTCGGCACCGGGGCCTTCCCGGTCGGCACCGACCCGTACGGCTCGCCCGAGGCCCGGGCGACGATCAGGTCGATCACGGTGGCGCCGAACGGCTCCTTCATCGTCACGTCGAAGCAGATGCTTCCCGGCGCCAGCAACAACACGATGACGACGGCGGTCGTCCAGGGCGCTTTCACGAGCCCGTCGAAGGTCTCCGGGACGATCTCGATCTCGCAGAGCTCGAACGGCGACGTGTGCGGCCCCACGAAGATGAAGTTCACCGCGCAGCCGGGCACGCCCTCGAGCCTCGGGCTCGACGGCTGAGCGCAGAATCAGCTCCGAGCCGTAGACTGCGCCCACCGCGGCGCTGCGAGATTCCGAACCGGGTCAGGTCTGGAAGGAAGCAGCCCTAAGGATCCCTCGCAGGTGCCGCGGCTTTTTGGTCGCTTCGGGCCCGGCGTCCCGCGATTTCGGGCTCACGTTTTCGGCGGCGAGCTCAGCAGCGCGTGGATCTGCTTCGTCAGGTCCGCGACCTGCGCCGTCAGTTCCTTGTCCTCGCGCGTGAGCTCGGTGTTCGACTGAAGCAGCTCGAGGAGCTTGTTGGTCTCCGCCTTCGCCGCATGCTCGAGCCGGGTGTGGCCCTTCTCGACCATCGTCCGTGTGCAACTTGTCGCGATCGGCCTGGCGCGTCTGGGCGAGCAGGATCAGCGGCGCCGCATAGGCCGCCTGCAGTGAGAAGAGCAGGTTCAGCGCGATGAACGGGTAGACGTCCCAGGCGAACCCGAGATGCACCTGGGTCGAGTTGATGATGACCCAGGCGACACTGCGACGGTCTGGCCGACGATGTACTGCGGCGTGCCGAAGAACCGCGCCGCTTTCTCCGCCAGCCTGCCGAACGAGTCGTTTCCGAACGCGCCGCGCAGTTCCAGGTGCCGCCGTGCTCCACGGCGCTGCTCTCGGTTTGCGCGCTGCCGGAGGACATATGACCGAGGTTCTCGCCGGTGCGGATCGTTCCTGCGGCTCGCAGCGATCCCGTAACACTCCGACGCGCGACTTTGGCCGGCCTCGAGCGCACAAACGTCGGAAATGGCTACCCTGAAGCCCTCCCGGGCGCATAGCTCAGCGGGAGAGCGCCCGCTTCACACGCGGGAGGTCCCTGGTTCAATCCCAGGTGCGCCCATGCTCTGAAAGCCCTGCTAACGCGGGGCTTTCTGTAAGCGTTCAGCCTGGGTAGGGACCGGTTCGCCAGCGGCGAATCTTGTGGTGTGGAGCGGGTTGAGGCTGAGGCGGTCCTGGATGGTGATCGCGAGGTGGCTGTGGGCCTGTTGCTTCGGCTCGATGAACTGGTCGAGACGAACCAGCGGCTGGTCGAGGCGAACGAGCGTCTTGAGGGTCGGGTCGGCGAGCTTGAGCGTCGGCTGAATCGGAGTTCGCGCAACTCGTCGTTGCCGCCGTCGCAGGATCCTCCGTCGGCGCCGCCGCGGCCGGGCGGGAAGGGGTCAGGCGGCAAGCGGGGTGGGCAGCACGGACACGAAGGCAGGTACCGCCGGCTGCTTCCGCCCGAGCAGATCGATGAGGTCGTCGAGTATTGGCCGATCCGGTGCGGGTCGTGTGCGCATGCGTTCCTCGATGCGGATCGTGTCGATGCGGCCGAACCTTCGCGGCGTCAGGTCGCCGAACTGCCGCCGATCGCGGTCAGGGTGACCGAGCACCGGCTGCACCGGGTGTGCTGCCCGGAGTGCGCGGCTGTGACTGCGGCGGAGCCGCCCGCCGGGTCGCGGTGGGCGTTCGGGCCGCGGCTTCAGGCGGCGGTCGTCACGCTCGCGGTGCGTAACCGCGTCTCGCGCCGCGACGCGACCGAGCTCGCTCGGGAGCTGTTCGGGGTCGAGCTCTCGACCGGGACGGTGGACGCGATCGTGCAGCGCGCCGGCGAGGCGCTCGCCGCCCCGCACACACGGCTGGAGCAGGAGATCAAGCGCTCGCCGGTCGTCAACATCGACGAGACCGGATGGAAGACCGGCGGCGAGCGCCGCATGCTCTGGGGCGCGCTCACCCACCGCACAGCGGTGTTCCGGATCGCGGCCGGCCGGCACGCTGCCGAGGCCCAGACCATGCTCGGCGAGCGCTACGACGGGATCGTCTGCTCGGATCGTGGCCCCGGCTACGACTACCTCGACCCGACCCGCCGTCAGCTCTGCTGGGCGCACCTGCTCCGCGACTTCATCGCCCACAGCGAAGGATGGCCGAACAAAAGGAGTTCGGAAATGCCGGACTGGTCGTCGCGCGCGACCTGTTCAAAGCGTGGCAGCAGTTCCAGCAGGACGGTGAGCGAGTTGCACTTCAAACGCGGATCGCGCCGCTCCAGACGAAGCTCCAGACCGAACTCGAGCACGCCTCCCGCAAGAGCCCAAGGACGAAGTACCACCGCCAGTTCGCACGCAACCTGCTCAAACGCTGGCCCGCCCTCTGGACCTTCAGCCACACCGACGGCGTCGAGCCAACCAACAACCACGCCGAACGCGGCCTCCGCGGCGCGGTCATCCACCGCAAGCTCTCGCTCGGCACCCAATCCGAACACGGCGAACGCAGCCTCGAGCGCCTCCTCTCCGCCTCGATCACCTGCAGACTCCGCAAGCAATCACTCTTCACCTACCTCACCGAGGTCATCACCGCCCACGCCCGCGGCGACCCGACACCCGCGCTCAACTAACAACCAAACGGGCTGAACGCTTACGGCTTTCTCTTTGGAGGAGAGCTTGCAACCGCTCCAGCTTGCTCGGATTGGAAACGAGTTTGGAAACGAGCCGAACGTGTCACCTCGCTTGGGGCATGGTCGAGTCGATGCACCTGGCCATCGCTGCCGAGGGTGATAGGACATGGAAGTGCCACCGACCGCCAAATGCGCCGCACTGCGAGGGTCGTATCTACGCCCAGCCCCGTTGCCGTTTCTGGCAAGGAGTTCGGAATTGGCAAGCTGAGAAGCGTCGGGAGCGATGGTCTTGGCTGCAAGCGCCATCGCGTCCGACGGTCCTTTTGGCAATCAGATGACGAGTGGACTCTTGTTGCGTCGCCCGCAACATGAATTGCAAGTTCGCGGCAATGTCAGACTCTGGTGTCAGCCCTCCGATCTGAGACCGGCTTCGAGTTGCTCTTGAACCTGGTTTGCGTAAGCCACGAGGCCGCGCAGCGCCTCGATCTGCACACGGTTGCGCGCGCCGGTGGGGAGTGCCTTCGCGGCCTCGACGACAGCCAGGGTGGCAAGGAATGGATTCCAGGGACCGATCGGGTGGTAATGACCACCGACGATGATTCCTCCACTGCCGTCGCGTGCCACGCCACCCACGATCGTTCCGCCGATCCCGTAGTGCCCCGGCACTCGAGGCGTCGCACTCACCGGGGTCTGGTAAAAGGCGAACGCGAGCGCAGTACCTCCTGCGTCGGCGTGAAGGTCCTCACTGCTGATCACCTGTGGAACTGGCTGGACGAACTTCGTCCAGTCGAGGAACGGGACGCTCTCGATCGAACCAACCGCGTGAATGTCTTCGGCCGAGTCGGTGGGCACGACTCCTGTCTCGTTCGCGTTCGCGGCGAGACCTGCGTCCGGCGTCACGGTAACGAAGTCCTCATCGAAGAACCGCCCGGCGTTCACATCGAACGCATCGATGTAGAACGCGGGTCCGCCCGTCCCGTTCCCACCGCCTGTCGGGAGGTACCAGGCGACGGCCTGCACATCAGAGCTGCCAACCGTGATGCTCAAGCTCTGTGAGGTCGAAACCGAACCACCATCTGCGGCTCCGACCACAGACCAGAAAGCAAAATCAGCAGAGTGACTGCCGTTGGTGTCAGACCAGGAGATACTCGGTGACGCCCAGGCGCCGTAGGTCCCTCCAGACGGCGTGATCGTGGTCAGCGGAGCCACGATGTCATCCGTCGCGGAACCTGCATGAAGTCGGCGACCACCCTTACGGTCATACGTCACGTAGTGCGTGTGTACCGTCGCCATACCAACCTCCCCCAAGTCGGACCCCGGCCCGACGAACCCTAGCGCCGCTCGAGTATGCAAGCAAATCAACGGCTTGAGGGTCGGGTTATCCGGCAGAAACCATCGGCGTCGCTGTCTGCGCATCCACGCCCGGATCGACCCACGAGAGCGCGCGCGTAGCGAAGAAACGCCCCTCGGAGGCGGCGTGGGTCATCAGCGTCGATCCAAGGCCAGGCGGGGGGAGGGCCGTCAAGTGTGAAGCGGGCTTATCGACGTCGTCGCATCGGCGTAGGACGGCTCGTATCTTCGCTCGAGGCGCGCGATCACGTTGACGGTAGGTACCCCTGCACCCCGTCGCCTCGGGCCGTTTCCATCCCGTTTCCAAGCTTTCCTGACACGAGCAGTCATGCGGGGTTGAGAGCTGATCGCCCACTGCACCAGTAGGAGGTCATCGGGTGCGCCGCCCACGGGACAGCGTGAATCAGTTGTTGCCTGTATTGACTTCGGGTGGTCAAGGGGTCCAGACTCGACGGTTCAACAGTGCGGCGATCTCATCGGGCACTGACCTTCGTTCCGTCTCGGGACGAAAGCAAAAGGAAAGGATTAAAATGCTTAGACGATTGTTGGTCGGGTCGATTCTGACCTCATCGGTGGCCCTGCTCGTGTTCGCTTCGGCAGGCTCGGCTGGCTCCGCACCCAGCGGTCAACGGATGGTCGGCAACACGTCATACGACCCCGTCTCCGGACATTTCACGGGCGGCGGCGCAACGATCGAACCCGCCTACAACGACACCACCGGGACGCTCGTCTATCTCCGAACGCCGAACAACGCCAACTCGGCGAGCAACCTGCCAAAGAAGATGGTGCCCTTCCTCGACCTGGGCTTCTCACTGCCCGTCAATGTCGCCCCGATCTTTCTCCCCGTCTACCCCGTCGGCTCGAACATTGATCCGACGACGTTGAACTGTGACCACCTAGTACCCACAAACCCAGGAACCGGAGACAACTGCATCGACCACGGGAACGCAGTTGCCGTGCTGCCATGAGTATCGACTCGTCCGTCTACGGAGGTGGGGTGTTGGGCCACGACCATTTGGTCGGGGTCGCAAAGGACGGAGGCGACTTCAACGTGCTGTGGGAGCCGGTTCTCGTCTTGTTCACCAGCGTCGATCCGCAGCAACCGCTTATCACGACACTCGACCAGGTCGAGGCAGCTGTGCATGCTGGGACAGCGTTCTTGGTCCCGCTGCCGCCGCTCACCTTCCCCTGTTCGGTCGAGGGTCCCGCCGCCTACAACAAAGCCACGCCCGCACCCATTGGCTGAATCCCCCTGACCGAGGTTCGCACTCTGCCCGAGCATCAACTCTCCGGCGGACACGCCCAAAACGACCAGACGAACCCACGACCACAGGAAGGCCCGCTCCGGCGGGCCTTCCTCCTTCCTTGGCCCGAAGCACCCGCCCCCACGCCCGCGCCACTCGACCACAGCGAGGCCGCCGATGTTGTGCAGTCTCCTCCACGCGTGCGCATCCTCGCCCTGCGCCACTCACGAGCGCACGCATGCACGCACGCACGCGAGGCGTGCGCAACGATTCGTGCCGTGGCGAACTACGGGCAATGCAAGGCAAGCCTTCGTAACGGCCAACGCTGTCGGGTCGTGATCGAGACCGAGGGAGCGGAGTTCTGCCCGCATCATCTCCGGCTCGCCGAAGAGCATGGGGCGGAGATGGTGAGGAGGGGCGCGGTGCCGAAGAAGCGGGCGCGTCCTGTCGTCGAGGAGCTGCCGATCGTCACGGCGATGACGACGGCGACTCCGCCCGGCGCGATCGCTCCGGCGAATGTCCCGACGCTGGCCGAACTGACGGCGGAGAGCGCCGAAGTTGCGGGCATTGCTGCTGGAAGCAGCCGGGTCGACGGTGCTGCCACTCTGGCTCACGGTCGAGTGCCCGCGCTGCGGCGAGCGATCACGGGTCGAGGCACGAGCTCCGGACCTGCGGACGATCGCCGCTGCGATCGAGCGTCTCCTTGCGAGGGTGTAGGCCCCCGGTAGAAATGCACGTGCTCTGGCGACCGTCGACGGAGGATTTCGGAGCGTGGCCGCGCGGGGAGGCCCGAACCGCGGACTTGGCCTCGGTGATCGCCTTGACGCTCGCCATGATCTCCTTCAAGTCCTCTTGCGCCGACTTGGACGCTTCCATGAGAACGACGAAGGCGAGACCCTCGAGATCGGCGTCCTCGCCATCTCCAGGGGTCGCCCATCTGGCCGACTGACGGACGGAAGCCGCGGACTCGTCCAGAACACGCAGTTGCACCTGTAGGCGATCGGTGAGCGCGTAGACCCGCTGCGCCTGCTCGTGGGGCGAGTCCGGTTCGATCGGCTTGCCAACGCCTCCTCCGGTCACGATCGCATAGTAGAACCGAGCGGAGGCCCTCGACTGCGCGAGCGCGGGCTCACGGCCCGCGCTCGCGCCTGAGTCAGCCGACGGCGATGAAGCCGAACAGCCCGTGGGAGCCGCCGGCGGGGCCGGCGGCGAAGTACAGGTTGTTCGTCGGCCCGGCCGAGGCGCCGTTGCCGAAGGCGATGGCCCAGAGGCCGTCGATCACGATCGGCGCACCGCTCGCGACCCGAACCTGGCCCTTGTAGACCCACTTGTTGTCGGACGAGCGGAGCTGGTAGGCGCTGATCCGGCCGTTGCCGAAGTTGCCCACGAGCAGGTCGCCGCTGTAGGCGCCGAAGTTGGCCGGCGCCATCGCCAACCCCCAAGGAGCGTTCAGCGGAGCATTCGGGCTGCCCTTCGACGCGACCCGCATCAGCAGCGCCCCATCGGCGCTGAACTCGTCGACGTAGCCGAGCCCGCCGCCCGGAACGGCGTTCTTCTTCGCCGGGTCCTGCTGCGCGTAGGCGACGAAGATGTTCCCTCCGAGCGCCTGGATGCCGAACGGCGCCCAGCCGGACGGGATCTGCGGATCCTTGAACGGGAGCCCGAGCGGCTTGAACGAGGCGTCGAACGAGTCGACGCGGGCGTTGTGGAAGTCGGCCGCATAGAGCCGGTCGTTCGCGGTCGCGAGGCCGGTGTAGATCGCCCCGCCCGCGGTGTTGTCGACCGCGACGACGGCGTTCGTCGCGTTCACCGTCGGCGTCCAGCCGAGGATCTGCCCGCCCAGCGTGTCGAACAGGAAGCGGGATGGTCCGCTGACGCCGTTCTGGCTGACTGCGAACGCGGTCGTGCTCGAGCTCGCGACCGTGCCGGTCGGCCCTCCTGCGACGGCCACGATGGTCGCGTTCTTCGACCCGACGCCCGTGTAGAGCGTCGAGGTATTGGTCTTCTGGTTGGAAATCCACCACGGTGAGGTGGCGCTGGCGCTGAGGCCCCACCCGTTCACGAGCGCCGTGTCGGCGAGCGGCGCGCTGACGGCCGTGCCGTCGGAGACGAGCGGATACATGTTGTAGGCGACGAGCGTTCCCGCCGCGCCTGCTGTCCCCGCGCCGAGCACGAGAATCGCCGAGAGAACCAAAGCCCGGCGATGGCCGGCCGGCGTAGATCGAGATACGACATTGCGTAAGCACCTCCCACGTGAGGATCACGTTCCTTCTCACCCTCTACGCGCACGGGGCACCAAGCGGTTTCGCATGCTACGGTCGGCCGCATGCTCGGGGTGAAGGAGGTCGCCTCGGAGCAGGCCTCACGCGAGTCTGTTCTTGGCGGAGATCGAGAGGGCGAGCCCGTCGCCCTCGATCCCCACTCAACGTGCGACTGTTCCGCGACTGGCGTCGCAGGGCACGGCCGGGAACGCAGCGGGGAGCGGTGACCCGGACTCCGGCGGCAAGACTGGTTCACCTGGGGCAGAGACGAGGGCTGCGCGAAGCCGTAAAGACGGTCAGAGCGAGCCGGTGAGGGCGACGACCAGCAGCGCGATCGCGATCACGCCCGCAACCGCGAGAACGACGAGGTTCACGGTGAGGGCCACACTCAGCCGGCGCTGAGCCCGAGGGTCGGAGCTGCTTGCAGCCTCGAGCCCGCCGGGCGCCGAGCGGCTTGCGGGGTCGAGGGAGTTCGAGAGCAGGCCGACGATGAGCTGGTTGAGACTGACCCCGCGCGTCTCCGCGAGCCGGGCGAGCTCGGCGTGAAGAGTGTGCGGCATGCGCAGCAGCAGCCGACCGCTGTGGACCTTGTCGTCGCTCTTTTCCGGGGCGGACTCCGCCCCTTCCCTCACCACTTTGAGAGAGTAGCCGCGGCTCACGCTGTCAGAAGGCGGCCGAGGCGAGCTCGTCGTCGGGCTCGAGCCGGGCGCGCATCTTCGCGATCGCCCCCTGGAGCACGCGAGAGACGTGCACCTGCGAGATGCCGACGACGCCCCCGATCTCGGCCTGGCTGAGATCGCCGAAATACCTCAGGGCGACGATGTGCCGCTCGCGGCCGTCGAGCGACTCCGCGGCCAGGGCGACCATGGCCCTGGCGAGGCTCTGGTCGTCCGACGGCTCGGTGAGCGCCGCCGCGCTTTCCATCCCGTCCTCGAGAGGAACGTGAACTCGGGCAACGGCGGCGAGGGCGGCGTCCTCCTGCACGCGCCGCGGAACCCGCACGATCGCGCAGCGGTCGCGCAGGTGCCGTCTGATCTCCCCCTCGACGCAGACCGCGACATAGGCGGTCAAGGAAGAGACCCGCTCGGGATCGCAGCGATCGACCGCGCCGATCAGCCCGATCACACCAACCTGGACGAGATCCTCGTGGCGCTCGCCTCGGCCGTAGAAGCGATGGGCGATCTTCCGCACCAGCGGGAGATACGCCTCGATCGCCCGGTCCCGGGCCCCCGGATCAGGCCTCCGGAGCTCCATGGCGGTGGCTGCCTCTGTCGCCGCGATCACGCCGGCTCAGGATAATCCTGGTCAGAACAAAAAGCAATGCTTTTCTTTCCGCGTATCTCCTAACTAGTCGATGGGTATATCCACTACGTGCGGCCCTTCCGGCTCGGAACCCATGGGACATCGTCGTTGTCCTCTCGTCCCACTCGTCTCCGTCCGGCCGCGGTCGTCGCCATCACCGTCGTTGCCCTGGCCCTGCCGATGCGGGCACTCGCAGACGGGCCTGACCCGTCTGCGCTGACGCCCGATCCACAGTCCAGCTCGACGCTTGCAACCCTGATCCAGGCCGCCGTCACGGCGGCTGTCCCGGCCCCGCCCGTCCCGACGGTGCCGCCGGCCCCCGACACCGGGACAAGTGACACCGCCGCTCCGAGCGATCCGGCTTCCCCGCCGCCGAGCGACAGCTCAGCGGCCGTGCCGCAAACTCCGCCGGCCGATACCGCCGCTCCCCCGGAAACGGCGGTATCAAGCGCGATACCGGTGATATCACCACCTACTCCGGCCACCCCTGATCCGTCTCCGGCATCGACGGCGTCGCCTGCCGCGACTCCTCCTCCGCCGCCGGCCTCGACCGCCACGACGACGGTGCCCGCGGACCCGGCGCCGATAGCTGCCAGTCCTCCTCAACCGGTGGCGGCGGGCCCGGCGAGTACTCCGGAAGACGCCCCGGCCCCCGACCCGGCGACAACGCCCGCCCCGCCGGCGGCGATGACCAGCAGCCAGCCCGCAACCACCACTCCGGCGGTGTCCGTCCCCTCCTCTCCGGCGGGAACCGGGACGCAGTATCAAGGAGGCAATACAAGTAGTACTAATTCCGCTCCGGTTATTTCGGTCCCGACTTCAGTGAGCGCGGATACAAGCTCTCCGAATGTCGATCAATCGGTTCCGTCCACCTGGGTATGGAACTGGAACTGGAACTGCTCCGACGACACGGCCGGAACGAGCTCAGGGACCCCGTCCGCGGCGGGCGAGTGGATCTGGAACTGGAACTGGGACTGCGGGTCGGACACGTCTGACGCGTCGGGTCAGGTGCTCTGCTCCGGCTGCAATATCGCGATCTCGATCCGGGTGCTCAGCCCGGGGGACGACGGGCCTGTGACCCAGACCAACTCCGGCGCCGCGACGAGCATTGCCGGTGACATCGCGTCGGTCCTCCAGGACGTGAGCCCAGCGGCGATCGCTCCGGTCTCGCTGCCGGCCCAGGTCGCCCAACCGACCGAGATAGCCCTGCCGGCCGAGATCGCCCTGCCAGCCGAGATCGCCCTGCCAGCCGAGATCGCCCTGCCAGCCGAGATCGCCCTGCCAGCCGAGATCGCCCTACCGACCGAGATCGACCAGCCAACCGAGATTGCTCTGCCGGCCCAGCTCGCTCCGCCGGCCCAGCTCGCTCTCCCGGTAGAGGGCGGCGTGGTATCGCCGTCGTCGAGCCCCGAGCTCCCGGGCGACGCGGTGGTCGATTCCGAACCGCCCGAGCTCACGACTCCCGCGAGCGCGACTGAGCTACCGCCCCAACCGGCGCCCGAGCCGTCCGCCGCACCGATCTCGGGCGATCAGCACACGGTTGCGTCCGGGCTCGCCGCCTCTCCGGCGACGGCGCCGGCGCCTGAACCGATCGCCGGGGCCGGAAGCGGAGCGGTCGTGCCGCCGACAGCGTTGCCGGCGCTCGATGTCGTCCACGCACCGACGGACCGTGCGGGAGCGGCCCAGCAGGGCAACAGCGGAGCGCTCGGACAATCGCGGAGCGCTGGGTTCGTCCTACAGTCACACGTCGGCCGCGCGGTCGGCGTTCCTGCCTCCGCAGGCTTCGGTCGCGATCGGCTCCTCCACACCGGTCCCCCTCGGAGCGGCCGTCGACCGCACCCGCTCCAAGGGCGAGCCCGCCGCGCACGCCCCGGCGCCGGCGAACGAGGCGACGCCTTCGATCCTCGAGACCTCCTCGGGCGGCGCGAACCCGGCGGCCGGCGCAGGCGCGCACGGCGCCGGCTCTGCTGGAGGCGGGCTCGTGGCACTCGCCCTGGCTTTCATCTTCCTTTCGCCCGGTCTGACCCAATGGCTCCGGGTCGGGACCGAGCGGCGCCCGCGCCTGCTGCGCGCGGGCCGACGCGAGCGGCCGGGATAAGGCGCGAGCCGATCCCAGTGCCTCGTGTGCCGGTCCCGCGGCCGGCGCACCGAAAACGCTCGATAAAGGAGAAACGTGATGAGACCAAGAGTCATCGCGTCCCTCCTCGGAGCGTTGGCGCTGCTGCTCGCGATAGGCGCAGGAACCGCCGCTGCTGCATCCCCAGGGGTGCAGGTGGCGGGCCAGAGCGCCGGCAGTGCGCAGCAAGCGACCTCCGCTTCGGGAGCGACGCAAATCGCACCGAGCAACTCGAACATCTCCGTTCGGGTACTCAGCCCTGGCGACGACGGAGCGGTCACGCAGACCAACTCCGCGTCGTCGGACGCTAGCTCGACGAACTCGAACTCCACCACTCAGGGTGCGAGCCAGAGCGAGTCGGGCAACGGCATCCAGACCGCCGACCAGTCGGCCCTCAACGGCCAGGTCGCCGGTGCGCTCTCGAGCGCGACCCAGGTCGGAGCGAGCAACCAGAACATCCCGGTTCGCGTGCTCAGCCCCGGCTCGAACGGTGCCGTCACCCAGTCGAACGACGCGAGCTCGACCGCGGACTCGACGAACACGAACGGGACCACGCAGACGAGCGATCAGACGCAGTCGGGAGGCAGCTCATGCGGCTGCGCGCCCGAGGCGTTGACGCCGGCTTCCACCGATGTCGCTCCCGCGACCTCGGGTGGATCTGGCGGCAGCATCCAGACCACCGACCAGTCGGCAGGGAATGCGCAGCTCGCGGGAGCCGCGTCCTACGCCACGCAGGTCGCTCCGAGCAACTCGAACATCGATGTCCGCGTGCTGAGCCCCGGCAACAACGGGCCCGTGAGCCAGTCGAACACGGTCACGTCGAACGGGGATGCGTCGAACTCCAACTCGACGACGCAGACGGCGTCGCAGGATCCGACCGGCAGCTCTAGCCGGTGCGGTTGCGGCGGCCCGACGGACATCCAGGTCGCCGACGCAGTCGGCCGGGAACCTGCAGCTTGCCGGTGCCGGTTCCGAGGCGACTCAGGTCGGGGCGAAGAACGTGAACCTCCCGGTTCGCGTCCTGAGCCCGGGCAACGACGGGGCTGTCGACCAGTCGAACACGGTCGGCTCCACCGCTGATGCCTCCAACGACAACAGCACGGCCCAGACGGCCGATCAGAGCCAGTCGGGCAGCGGCGGTTGCGGCTGCTCGAGCGATCCGATCCAGTACGTCGACCAGTCCAGCGGGAGCCTCCAGGGCGCGTTTGCGCTCTCGGCCGCGGACCAGTCCGGCGCCAAGAACGAGAACTCCCCCGTCCGTGTCGGCAGCAGCGGCAACGGCGGTAGTGTCGACCAGTCGAACGCGGTCACGTCCGACGCCTCGGCGACCAACTCGAACAGCACCACGCAGACCGCCGATCAGGATCAGTCGTCTCCGCAGAGCCTCTGCGGGTGCGGCGGCGGCGGCCTCGGCATTCAGGTGCTGGGCCAGAAGGCCGTCAACGGTCAGGCCGCGCTCGCGGCCTCCGGTGCGTCCCAGGACTTCGGCAAGTCGGAGTGCGGCTGCAGCTCGAGCGGCAACTCCAACGACCCGGTCCGCGTGTGGAGCCCCGGCAACGGACGGCTCGGTCGACCAGTCGAACACGGCCGACTCGTCGGCTGACTCGACGAACAGCAACTCGACGTCGCAGGACGCCGCTCAGGCCCAGTCCGGCTCCGGGATCCAGATCCAGGCGCTCGGCCAGGAGGCTGACAACGAGCAGTTCGGCGGGGCGCTCTCGGGCGTCTTCCAGATCAATCCGTCGAACAAGAACGGCGGCGCACGGGTCTACAGCCCAGGGTACGGCGGGTCGGTCGACCAGTCGAACACCGCCGACTCGACGGCCAACTCGACGAACGACAACTCGACGTCGCAGGACGCCGCTCAGACCCAGTCGGGCTCTGGCGGCTGTGGGTGTGGGAGCGGTCCGCAGATCCAGGCGCTCGGCCAGTGGGCCGGGAACCTGCAGATCGGCTTCGGGCTCTCCACGGCGCTGCAGTACGCGCCGAAGAACGCAAACGGCGGAGTCGCCGTCTGGAGCCCGGGCAAGAGCGGGCACCTCACGCAGGGCAACACGGCGAGCTCGACGGGCGATGCGGACAACCGCAACGGCGCGTTGCAGTACGCCGGTCAGATGCAGTAACCAGAGGAGCTGCCGGCCGACTCGGACGCGAGTCGGCCGGCACTCACTCGACTCAGGGATTCGGGGTTGACAAGAGCCGTGCGGCGTCTAGCCTTCTCTCAGCAAGACCGCAGAGCCGGGGGGAACGGGGGTGGACGTGTGTAAGCAACCGCGGCTGCGCCGGGTTGGGCCCGCGACCAGGAGACACTTGGAGTCCTGGCTCCTGCTCGCCTTCGTGCTCAGCGCCGTGCCGGCTGCCGCGATGGCGGCGCCTTCACCTGATCCCAGCCCGCCGGTCGTGGCCGGGGCAACAGGCGTTCGTCCTGACACGTTCGGGGATGCAGGCTCACAGACGGATCGAATGCAGCCTGCACCGACCTCCGTACCGCGGGTGACTCCCGTTGCGCCCCACCCGGCGACCACACCGGTCTCGCCCCGGCCGGCGACCACACCGGTCTCGCACCCCACGCCGCGCCGGAGCCACACCGGCGGCCGTGCCGGCAACCGACCACGCGGCGCTCGAGAGCCCTCCGGCGAAGGCCGCGCCGGCAACCGACCACGCGGCGCTCGAGAGCCCTCCGGCGAAGGCCGTGCCGGCACAGTGAGGTGACGCCTCCGGCCACAGGGACGGGCACCAGCACCCTCGTCACGACCGTCCCGGAACGTTCCCCCGGCGGACGTGACACCGCAACGGCCCACCGACTCGTGCTTCCGGTAGTCGTCAGCGGCCTCGGAAGAACCGTGCTCCACGCCGCGGCTTCCGGCACTCGTTAGCGGCCTGGGAAGAACGCGTCTACGACGCGGCTTCCGACCCCCGACTTCGCCGCCGCCGACGTCTGGCGCCCGACTCTCGGCTGGACGGCAACCATCGGCCGGGGGCCGAGCCTGGTGATCCCGTCACTCGCGCTCGCGATGCTCCTCGCTGCGAGTGGGAGCTTCCTGCTGCTCGCGTATCGGATCGAGCGCGGCTCGAGGCCCGCGTCATGAGGCGGGCCCGCGCCGCCACCGTGCTCGCCGTTCTCGTCTCCGTAGCCGCGGTCGCGGCTCAGCCCGCCGTCGCGGCCGTGTCGATCACCTATGCGATCACCTCCGGAACGCCCGGCAACAACGGCTGGTACGTGAGCGATGTGAGCGTGGCGATCCAGACTCCGGGCGCAACCTCGTCGACCTGCCAGACCGCAGTGACGTTCCACTCGAGCACCGACAGCTACCAGTGCTCGGCCACCGACGGCGTCGCGACGCCGACGCTTTCGCTCCAGTTCAAGATCGACAAGGACGCCCCGACGGTCACCGGCTCGTCGGCAGACCACGGTCCGAACGGGAACGGCTGGTACAACGGGCCGGTCACCGTGACCTTCACGGGCACGGATGCGACATCGGGGATCGCTTCGTGCACCCAGACGTCCTACAGCGGCCCGGACAGCGGCGGCGCAACCGTCAGCGGCACCTGCACCGACGTCGCCGGAAACGTCAGCGCTGCCTCCTCGTTCAACCTCAAGTACGACTCGACGCCGCCCTCGGTGAGCGGCACTCCCGCTCGTGCCCCGGACGCGAACGGCTGGTACAACCACGCGGTCGGGATCGCGTTCACCGGCTCGGATGCGACCTCCGGGATCGATTCCTGCACCAGCGCCAACTACGGAGGCCCGGACGCCCCCGGCGCGACCGTGACCGGGACCTGCACCGACAAGGCAGGGAACTCCGCGGGCGGCTCGCTCGTGCTCCAGTACGACTCGACACCGCCGAGCGTGACGGCCGTCCTGGCCCGTCCGCCCGACGCGAACGGTTGGTACAACCACCCGGTCGCGCTCACGGCAACGGGCACCGACGCGGGGTCGGGAATCGGCCCCTGCACCGGCGGCACCTATTCGGGCCCGGTCGGCGACACGGCCTCGCTCACGGCCACCTGCAGCGACATGGCCGGCAACGTCACCTCGCAGAAGCTCGGCTTCAAGTACGACGACTCCCGGCCGAAGCTGACGAACGTCAAGGTGACGACCGGCAACGGCACCGCGACGCTCCGCTGGACCGCCCCGGCCGATGCGACCTCGATCACGTGAAGCGCGCGTCCGGGCGGCACGGCCTCGCGACCGTCTACAAGGGAGACGGACGCTCGTTCACCGACCCGAAGCTCAAGAACGGGGCCCGCTACCGCTATGTGCTCTCGGTCACCGATCGGGCCGGGAACGTCGGAGAGGCGAAGGCGACGGCGGAACCGCTCGCGCTGACGACCCCGGCGCGAGGTCAGACCGTGAAGCGGCCGCCGCTCCTCCGCTGGGCCGCCGTCGCCGGTGCCGACTACTACAACCTCCAGCTCTTCGCCGGCAACCACAAGGTGCTGACCGCATGGCCAGTCGGAACGAAGTTCAAGCTCCCGAAGCGATGGGAGTACGGCGGCCACACCTATAAATTCGGGAAGGGCAGGTTCCGCTGGTACGTGTGGCCCGGGTATGGCCCGCGGAAGGCCGCCAAGTACGGCAAGCTCCTCGGAGGCTCCGTCTTCGTCGGTGCCTGAACGGTCGCTCCGGAACGGCGCCGCTGCCAAAACGGTATTCCGGGCGCCGCCCGCCGCGGCGTGATAGACGAGAGACTGTGCCGGGCCGCATCTTCACTCCGGGTGCCGTGGACCTCCGCATGCGGATCGAGCTCCTCGCCGAGCGGCTGACACCGGGCCTGAAGCCGCTCGCCCCGGTCGCGTACAACTACGCCTGGAGCTGGGACCCGGACGGCCCCGACGTGTTCCGGGACATCAACCCGCACCGCTGGCAGCTTTCCGGCGAGAACCCCGTGCGGTTCCTCAACGACCTCTGGCCGTCGACCCAGGAGGCCGCGGAGCGCAACCCCGAGCTGCTCGTCCGCGTCGAGGCTCTCGCGGGCCGCATCGACGCGCTTCTCTCCCGGCAGCCGTCCGGCAGGGGCATCGACGGGCCTGTCGTGTTCATGTGCGCAGAGTTCGGCTTCCACGCCTCGATGCCGATCTACTCGGGCGGTCTGGGCGTGCTCGCCGGTGACATCCTGAAGGAGGCGAGCGACCAGGCGCTCGAGATGGTCGGAATCGGCCTCCTCTACCGCCGCGGCTACTTCCGCCAGCGGCTCGACCTCTCCGGCCGCCAGCAGGAGTACTGGCTCGAGCTCGACCCGAAGTCGCTGCCGATGGCCAGGGTCACCTGGCCCGACGGATCGCCGTTCCTGCTCGAGGTCGAGCTCTACGGCGCGCCGGTGCAGTTCCAGGCGTGGCGCGTCGACGTCGGGCGCGTGCCCCTCCTCCTCCTCGATGCCGAGCTGCCCGAGAACGACGCCGTCCAGCGGTGGACGACCGCACGCCTCTACGACGGAAGCCGTGCCGTTCGGCTCGCCCAGTACGGGCTGCTCGGGATCGGCGGGGCGCGGATGCTCGAGGCGCTCGAGATCGACCCGGCGGTCATCCATCTGAACGAAGGGCATCCCGCGCTCTCCGCGCTCGAGCTCGCCGCGCGCGCGATCGCGGGCGGCGCCTCGACCGAAGAGGCGCTCGAGACCGTTCGCGAGCGGGTCGTCTTCACCACCCATACGCCCGTCGCGGCGGGCAACGAGACCTACACGGCGGAGGAGTTCCTCGCCGCCTACTCCGGGCTACCGGCCAGGCTCGGTCTCGACGACGAGACGTTCCTCGACCTCTGCCGCGTCGTCCCGGGTGAGGGCGAGCCGGGGATGACACCCCTCGCGCTCCGGCTCAGCCGGAGCCGGAACGGCGTGTCGCGCCTGCACGGGGAGGTCGCCCGCGAGATGTGGCGGCCGCTGTTCCCGGGGCCCGAGGACGTTCCCATCGCGCACGTGACGAACGGCGCCCACCTCTCGACCTTCATCTCGGCGCCGATGCGCGAGCTCTTCGTCCGGCACCTCGACGGCCGCTGGCTCGCGGCGCCCGCCGACCCGGCGTCCTGGGAAGGCGTGCTCGAGATCCCGAACGCGGAGCTGTGGGCCGCCCGCTGCGAGGCCCGGCGGCGCCTGGTGGACTTCGTCCGCGCCAAGGAGGTGCAGGACAGCCTCCTGCGCGGCGAGCAGCTCGACTTCATCCGCCAGAACGAGGAGACGCTCGAGCCCGACGCGCTCACGATCGGCTTCGCGAGGCGGCTCGCCACCTACAAGCGGTTCCACCTGCTCGCCCACGACCCGGAACGCGCCCGCCGCATCTTCACGGGCGACCGGGCGGCGCAGCTCGTCATCGCGGGGAAGGCCCATCCGAACGACAGCCCCGGCAAGGACGACCTCCAGCGCTTCTACGCGTTCGAGCACGCCGACGCCGAGATCGCGGGCAGGGTCGTGATCCTCGAGGACTACGACATCTCGATCGCACGCCACCTGGTCTCCGGCTGCGACGTCTGGGTCAACCTGCCGCGCCGGCCCATGGAGGCGAGCGGCACGAGCGGGATGAAGGCCACCTTCAACGGCGCCCTCCAGCTGAGCGTGCTCGACGGCTGGTGGGCGGAGGGGTACGACGGCTCGAACGGGTGGGCGATCCCGGGGGACGGCGACGAGCCGCCCGAGGCGATCGATGCCCGCGACGCGGCGCTCTTCTACGACCTGCTCGAGTACGAGATCGTGCCGCTCTTCCGGGACCGCGACGAAGCCGGCGTGCCGCACGGCTGGTGCGAGCTGATCAAGCGGGCGCTCCTGAGCCTCGCACCGACGTTCACCGCGACGCGAATGGTCGACGATTACGTCGATCACGTCTACCGCGGTTAGTCTTGCTCCGTGAGCGCGGCGAGGCCCTTCGCGATCGTGCTGGCCGGCGGAGAAGGCAAGCGTCTCTGGCCCCTGACGATCGACCGAGCGAAGCCTGCCGTCCCGTTCGGCGGGAACTACCGCCTGATCGACTTCGCGCTCTCGAACCTCGTCAACGGCGGCTACCTGCGGATCGCGGTGCTGACGCAGTACAAGAGCCACAGCCTCGACCGGCACATCGCCTCGACCTGGCAGCTCTCGACGCTCTTCGGGAACTACGTCGTGCCCGTGCCCGCCCAGATGCGCCGCGGGCCCCGCTGGTTCTCGGGCTCGGCCGACGCCATCTTCCAGAACCTGAACCTGATCGGCGACGAGGACCCCGACGTCATCTGCGTCTTCGGAGCCGACCACGTCTACCGGATCGACCCGCGGCAGATGGTCGCACAGCACGTCGCAGCCGGGGCGGGCGTCACGGTGGCCGGGCTGCGGGTACCCCTCGAGCAGGCGGTCGCGTTCGGGGTGATGGAGCTCGCCCCCGACGGGCGGCTCATCAGGGCGTTCCGCGAGAAGCCGGAGTTCCCGCTCGGGGTCCCCGACGATCCCGACCAGGCGATGGTGTCGATGGGGAACTACGTGTTCGACGCGAAGGTGCTGATCGAGGCGGTGACCGCCGACTCCAAGGACTCGGCGTCGGGCCACGACATCGGCGGCGACATCATCCCGATGCTCGTCGACCGCGGCGAGGCGCAGGTGTTCGACTTCGCGAACTCGCTCGTCCCGGGAGTCTCCGAGCGCGAGCACGGGTACTGGCGCGACATCGGGACGCTCGACGCCTACTACGAGGCCCACATTGACCTGATCTCGCCGGACCCGATCTTCAACCTCTACAACCGCGACTGGCCGATCCTGAAGCAGCCCGACCGGCTGCCGCCGGCGAAGTTCGTGTTCGACGAGCCCGGGCGCACCGGCTTCGCCGTGGACTCGATGGTGTGCGCGGGCGTGATCGTCTCGGGCGGGACGGTGCGGCGGTCGGTGCTGTCGCCCGAGGTGCTCGTGCGCTCGGGTGCGGAGGTGGCCGACTCGGTCCTGCTCGACGGCGTCGACGTCGGCGACGGGGCGGTCGTGAGGCACGCGATCATCGACAAGAACGCGGTGATCGAGCCGGGAGCGACGCTCGGCGTCGACCTCGAGCGCGACCGCGAGCGGTTCGTCGTCTCGCCCGGCGGTGTCGTCGTCGTCGGCAAGGGCGAGCGCGTTCGTGCCTGACACCCGAGTCGCGCTGCTCACGCGCGAGTACCCGCCCGACGTCTACGGCGGAGCAGGCGTTCACGTGGAGTATCTCGCCCGCGACCTCTCGCGGCTCGTCGACCTCACGGTCCACTGCTGGGGAGCGCCAAGGCCCGCGGAATGGCGCCCACCGGTCGTCGCCTACGAGCCGTGGGACGAGCTGACGGGCCCCGCCCCCCACCTCGCCGCGCTCCGTGCGATGTCGATCGACCTTGCGATGTCGGCCGGCGCCGGAGACGCAACCCTCGTCCACAGCCACACCTGGTACGCGAACCTCGGAGGGCACCTCGCGAAGCTGATCCATGGGATCCCACACGTCGCGACCGTCCACAGCCTCGAGCCGCTGCGGCCGTGGAAGGCCGAGCAGCTCGGCGGGGGCTATGCCCTCTCCTGCTTCTGCGAGCGGACGGGCCTCGAGGGCGCCGACGCGATCATCGGAGTCTCCGCGGCGATGCGCGACGACATCCTCAGCGCCTACCCCGTCATCGATCCCGCCCGGGTCAGCGTCGTGCACAACGGGATCGACACCGACGAGTTCCGCCCCGACCTCGAGACGGGGTTCCTCGGCAGGCTCGGGATCGACCCGGAGTCACCGTCGGTGGTCTTCGTCGGGCGCGTGACGAGGCAGAAGGGCCTCACGCACCTCCTCCACGCGGCGACCATGCTCGACCCCGACGTGCAGCTCGTCCTCTGCGCCGGGGCCCCGGACACACCCGAGCTCGGCGCCGAGATCCTCGCGGGCGTGGAGTCGCTTCGCTCCGCCGGGCACCGTGTTCTCTGGATCGAGGAGATGCTGCCGCGGCCCGAGCTGATCCAGGTCCTGAGCCACGCCACGGTCTTCGTCTGCCCGTCGGTCTACGAGCCGCTCGGGATCGTGAACCTCGAGGCGATGGCGTGCGAGACCGCCGTCGTCGCCACCCGCACGGGCGGCATCCCCGAGGTGGTCGAGGACGGCGTGACCGGGTTGCTCGTTCCGATCGAGCCGCGCGGCGACGGCTCCGGAGAGCCTGTCGACGCCGACGTCTTCGCCCAGGCCCTCGCCGAGCGCATCGGCACCGTGCTCGCCGACCCGGTCCTCGCCGGCCGCTTCGGGAAGGCCGGCCGTGGGCGCGCGGTGGATCGCTTCGCCTGGAGCACGATCGCCGAGCGAGTCGTGGAGGTCTACCGGCGAGTGCTCCGATGACGGAGCCGCCGAGGAAGCGGCCGCCGCGGATCCAGATCCAGGAGGTATGGCCGAGCCTCGACTGCGGCCGCTGGCCCGTGAAACGGACGGCAGGCGAGACGCTCGAGGTGAGCGCGACGATCTTCGCCGACGGCCACGACATGCTCCGTGCCGCCGTCTGCTCCCGCGCTCCGGGCGCACGAAGGTGGGCCGAGACCCCGATGGAGCACCTCGGCAACGACCGCTGGCTCGGCGCCCTGACCGTCGAGGCGCTCGGCCGCTGGCAATACGCCGTCGTCGCCTGGGTCGACCGCTTCGCGTCCTGGCGCAACGAGCTCGAGCGGAAGGTCGAGGCCGGCCAGGCCGACCTCTCGAGCGAGCTCGCCGAGGGGGCGCGCCTGCTCGGCGCGAAGACCCTCACGCTCGACGAGGCACTCGCCGCCGACCCCGACCTTCCGCGGGAGGCCGAGGTCACGCTCGACCCGCCGCTCGAGTTGATCGTCGACCGGGAGCGAGCCCGGGTCGGAGCGTGGTACGAGCTCTTCCCGCGCTCGTTCGGCGGCTTCGCGGGCGTCGAGAAGGCGGTGCCCCGGCTCGCGGAGCTCGGCTTCGACGTCCTCTACTTCCCACCGATCCATCCGATCGGGTCGACGTTCCGCAAAGGCCGCAACAACGCGCTCGAGGCGAAGGCAGGCGACCCGGGAAGCCCGTGGGCGATCGGAAGCCCCGACGGCGGCCACGAGGCGGTCGCCCCCGAGCTCGGGAGCCTCGCCGACCTCGAGCGGCTGATCGCCGTAGCGGCCGGGCACGGGCTCGAGATCGCACTCGACCTGGCCCTGCAGTGCTCGCCCGACCACCCGTGGCTCGAGGAGCACCCGGAGTGGTTCCGGCGCCGGCCCGACGGGACGCTCGCCTACGCCGAGAACCCGCCCAAGCGCTATCAGGACATCTACAACCTGAACTTCGCCTCGGAGGACTGGCGCGCGCTCTGGCAGGCGCTTCTCGACCTCGTGCTGCTCTGGGCCGGCCGCGGGATCCGCATCTTCCGCGTCGACAACCCGCACACGAAGCCGGTCGAGTTCTGGTCGTGGCTGATCCGCGAGGCGCAGGCGGTGCACCCCGATCTCGTCTTCCTGTCCGAGGCATTCACGCGCCCGGCGTTGATGGCGACGCTCGCCAAGGCCGGCTTCAGCCAGTCCTACACCTACTTCACCTGGCGAAACACCGGGCCCGAGCTCGCCGGGTACCTCGGCGATCTCCTCCGGGGAGAGATGGTGCAGTTCTTCCGGCCGAACTTCTTCACCAACACCCCGGACATCCTCACCGGGTACCTCGCGAGCGGCGGCCGTCCTGCCTTCGAGGCTCGGCTCGTGCTCGCAGCCACCCTGGCGCCGAGCTACGGCATCTACTCCGGCTTCGAGGATCTCGAGCACGCGCCGGTCCACCCGGGCAGCGAGGAGTACCTCGACTCGGAGAAGTACGAGCTGAAGGAGCGCTCGCTCGACGGCCCCCTCCTCCCGCTGGTCGCGACGCTGAACGCGGCCAGGAGAGAGCACCCGGCGCTCCGCCGCATCGACGACGTGACCCTGCTCGACACCGCGAACGAGCAGCTCTTCGCCTACCTGAAGCAGGAGGGGGACGATGCGGTCGTCGTCGTCGTGAACCTCGACCCGAACGGGGCGCAGACCGGCCTCGTCACCGTGCCGGCCGACGCCGGCCTGGCCGACTCGTTCGCGGTGACCGACCTCCTCGACGGCAGCACCTGGACGTGGAAGACCGGCGGGAACTACGTGAGGCTCGTCCCCGGCGAGCGGCAGGCACACGTGCTGAGCGTCGCATGAGCCTCGAAGCCGAGATCGCTGCGCTGCTCGCCGGGGAGCACCACGACCCCCACTCCGTGCTCGGCGCGCATCCCGAGCGGAAGGGAGTCGTGGTGCGGGCGCTGCGGCCCGGCGCGGCGGCGATGCGGGTCATCCGCAAGCGGGCGGAGCCGACCGAGATGACCCTCGTCGATCCGGCCGGGCTCTTCGCGGCCCACCTGCCCAAGGGCAAGCTCCCGCTCCGCTACCGGCTCGAGGTGGTCTGGCCCGACGGGAGCACCTGGGAGTACGAGGATCCCTACTCGCGTCCGCCGACGCTCGGCGAGCTCGACCTGTACCTCATCTCCGAGGGCCGCCACGAGCGGCTCTGGGAGGTGCTCGGCGCAAGGGTCCACGACGACGGCACCGCCTTCTCGGTCTGGGCTCCGTCGGCCCGCGGCATCAGCGTCGTCGGCGACTTCAACCACTGGGATGGGCGGGTGCACCCGATGCGGTCGCTGGGCTCGGCCGGGGTGTGGGAGCTCGAGATCCCCGGGCTCGGGCCGGGCGAGCGGTACAAGTTCGAGGTGCGTCCGCGCTCGGGCCCGCCGGTTCTCAAGGCCGACCCGCTCGCCCGCGCGGCCGAGCAGCCGCCGTCGACCGCCTCGATCCTCTACCGCTCCGGGCTACCGCTGGGCCGACGGCGAGCGAGAGCGGCCCGCTCCCTGGAACAGCCCTCTCTCCGTCTACGAGGTGCACCTCGGCTCGTGGCGGCTGAACCCGCTCGAGGGCAACCGGCCGCTCAACTACGCCGAGCTCGGGGAGGAGCTCGGGGCCTACGCCTCGGGGCTCGGGTTCACGCACGTCGAGCTGCTGCCGGTGATGGAGCATCCGTTCTCGGGCTCGTGGGGCTATCAGACGAGCGGGTACTACGCGCCGACCTCCCGCTTCGGCTCCCCCGACGACTTCCGCGCGTTCGTCGACCGGCTGCACGCCGCCGGGCTCGGCGTGATCCTCGACTGGGTGCCGGCGCACTTCCCGCGCGACGAGTTCGCGCTCGCGCGCTTCGACGGCACCGCGCTGTACGAGCACGATGACCCGCGCCGCGGCGCCCATCCCGACTGGGGCACGCTCGTCTTCAACTACGCACGCAACGAGGTGCGGAACTTCCTCGTCGCGAACGCGCTGTACTGGCTCGGCGAGTTCCACACGGACGGGCTCCGGGTCGACGCCGTCGCGTCGATGCTCTACCGGGACTACTCGCGGGCGGCGGGCGAGTGGGTGCCGAACGCCTACGGGGGCAACGAGGACTTCGAGGCGATCGCCTTCCTGCGCGAGCTGAACGAGGTCACGCACGCCCAGGCTCCGGGGGTGATCATGGCGGCCGAGGAGTCGACTGCGTGGCCCGGAGTGTCGCGCGCGACGTCCGACGGCGGGCTCGGGTTCGGCTTCAAGTGGAACCTGGGCTGGATGCACGACACGCTCGACTACTTCTCGCACGACCCCGTGTACCGGAGCTACCACCACGACCGGCTCACCTTCGGCCTGCTCTACGCGTTCACCGAGAACTTCATCCTCCCGCTCTCCCATGACGAGGTCGTGCACGGGAAGGGCTCGCTCCTCCAGAAGATGCCGGGCGACCGCTGGCAGATGTTCGCCAACCTGCGGGCGCTCTACGCCTACATGTGGGCGCACCCCGGCAAGAAGCTCCTCTTCATGGGCGGCGAGATCGCCCAGGAGCGGGAGTGGAGCGCCGACCGGAGCCTCGACTGGCACCTGCTCGACTCGCCGGAGCATGCGGGGGTGCATGCGCTCGTCGGCGACCTGAACCGCTTCTACCGCGGCGAGCCGGCGCTGTGGGAGCGCGACTTCGACCCGTCGGGCTTCACGTGGCTCGAGGCCGGCGACAGCGTCTCGAACACGCTCGCGTTCGCGCGCTTCTCGGACGGCGGCGAACGGGCCCTCGTCTGCGTGTGCAACCTCTCGCCGGTCGTGCGACCCGGCTATCGCGTGGGGCTGCCAAGGGCCGGGCCCTGGCGCGTCCTCCTGAACTCGGATGCCGGTGCCTACGGCGGGACCGACGTCGGCCCTGGAGCCGCCGTCGGCGCCGAGGAGATTCCGTGGAACGGGCAGCAATGGTCGGCCGAGCTCGAGCTCCCGCCGCTCGCCGTCCTCTGGCTCGTTCCCGAGGACGGCGGCTGATGTGGTCGGGACGGCCCTTCCCTCTCGGGGCGACCTGGGAGGGCGAGGGCACGAACTTCTCGCTGTTCTCCGAGCACGCGGAGCGGATCGAGCTCTGCCTCTTCGCGCCCGACGGCGCCGAGATCCGGCACGTCCTGCCGCAGCGAACCGCCGGCAACTGGCACGGCTTCCTGCCGGGCGTCGGCCCCGGCGAGCGGTACGGCTACCGCGCCCACGGCCCGTACGCACCCGAACGAGGGCTTCGCTTCAACCCGGCGAAGCTCCTGATCGACCCGTACGCGAAGGCGGTCGAGGGCGGGATCGCGTGGGACGAGGCGCGGCTCCTCCCCTACGCGCCGGACTCCGACGAGCCCGACGACGAGGACGACGCCGAGGCGATCCCGAAGTCGATCGTGGTCGATCCCTCGTTCGACTGGGAGGGCGACGAGCTCCTGCGGACGCCGTGGCCCGAGACGGTGATCTACGAGGCGCACGTCAAGGGTCTCACCGCTCGCCATCCAGGCGTGCGCGAGGATCTTCGAGGCACCTACGCGGGCCTCGCGTCCGACGAGGCGATCGCCTATCTGAGGCTCCTCGGCGTGACCGCCGTCGAGCTCCTGCCGATCCACCACATCGCAGACGAGGACTTCCTGCACGCCAAGGGCCTCACGAACTACTGGGGCTACTCGTCGATCGGGTACTTCGCGCCCCACTCGGCGTATGCAGCGACGGGCAAGCGGGGTGAGCAGGTCGCCGAGTTCAAGGGGATGGTCAAGGCTCTCCACCGTGCGGGGATCGAGGTGATCCTCGATGTCGTCTACAACCACACCGCCGAGGGTGACCACCGCGGCCCGATGCTCGCGTTCCGAGGGATCGACAACCCGGCCTACTACAGGCTCGACGCGCACGACCCGGGCCGGTACGTCGACTTCACCGGCACGGGGAACTCGCTGAACGCGGTCTCCCCGAGCGTGCTGCGGATGATCATGGACTCGCTGCGCTACTGGGCGACGGAGTGCCACGTCGACGGGTTCCGCTTCGACCTCGCCTCGACGCTCGCGCGGGAGCACGACGACTACGACCGGCTCTCGGGATTCTTCGACGCGATCCACCAGGATCCGGTGCTCTCGCAGGTCAAGCTGATCGCGGAGCCGTGGGATCTCGGGCCGGGCGGCTACCAGGTCGGCAACTTCCCGGCGCTCTGGTCGGAGTGGAACGACGGCTACCGCGACACGATGCGGGACTTCTGGCGCGGCGAGACGAACGCCGCGGCGTTCGCGTCGCGGTTCACCGGCTCGAGCGACCTCTACCGCGACGATGGGCGCCGTCCGTCGGCGTCGATCAATTTCGTCACGGCCCACGACGGGTTCACGCTCGCCGACCTCGTCTCCCACAACTCCAAGCACAACGAGGCGAACCTCGAGGACAACCGGGACGGGCGCGACGACAACCGCTCCTGGAACTGCGGGATCGAAGGGCCCACCGACGATCCCGACGTGAGCGCGCTGCGAGCCCGCCAGCAGCGGAACTTCCTGGCGACGCTCCTCCTTTCGCAGGGGGTTCCGATGCTCCTCGGCGGGGACGAACGCGGCCGTACCCAGGGCGGCAACAACAACGCGTGGTGTCAGGACAACGAGACGTCCTGGTTCGACTGGGAGCTGGACGACGCCCAGGCGAGCGTCCTCGACTTCACGCGGCGGCTGCTCGAGCTCCGCCGCTCGCAGCCCGTCTTTCGGCGGACGGACTTCCTCGACGGCGGTCCCGCCGAGGCGACGCTCCCGGACGCCTGGTGGTTCCGTCCCGACGGCCGCCAGATGGCCCATCGCGACTGGCAGAGCCCCGACACGCGCGAGCTCGGCGTCTTCCTGAACGGCGAGGAGACGGGCATCGTCGACGCTCGCGGCGAGCCGGTGGACGGCGACTCGTTCGCCGTGCTGCTGAACGCGACGCCCGAGGCGGTCGTCTTCCGGCTACCGCCGCGCCGCTTCGGCCTCGAGTGGGAGCTCGCGCTCTCGACCGCGGATCCCGAGGCAGACGGGGAGGCCTACCCCGGGCGCTCGCTCGCGGAGGTGCCGGCGCGCTCCCTCGTCGTCCTCAGACGCGTTCTATCGCGTCTAGTCCACGTCGCAGGCGATCGAGGAATGGGGCCACTGGCCTCCGCCGAAGCGGTGGCCGTTCGCGCGCCAGATGCGAAACGCGACGACGAGCTGTTCGTGAGGCGACGCCGCGGCCGGCTCGCTCGGGAAGCTCCTCGGCGCATGTGCGAGCCAGGTGCCGACGTCTATCTGCATCCCGCCGTGGTCCCGGGACGGGTTCCCGAGCCAGTCGGTGGTGCGATGCCAGTCGACCGACTCGTGCCGGTGGATGCAGAGGGCCTGCGAGACCCACCAGTCGGGCAGTGCTGCAAAAGCGGCCCTTGCGGACACTGCTTTGGCAGATGTTGCCGCCGAGACGGCGATGAGCGCCGAGACGGCAAACGATATGGCTGCGCGATACCGCAGGATCGAGACCTCCTCTGAGGGGACACGGCGCGAGCCCTTGTTGCGTGTTTGACGGGCTCGTCGGGGGGGCCGCATGCGCAGCCGGTGCATCTACGTCCCGCGGCGTGGGCTCTCGTACAAGCCCTCAGGCCGCGGTCAGGCGGGGCATGGTAGCCGTCCCGGCCCCGCTCAGGTCGAGCTAGTCGAACTAGTGTTCGATAGTGTCGAGCACGCCGGCGCCCGGAGCCCGCCGCGACGGCTGCTCCGTTTCCGCTGCGAGCCACGCGGGCAGCCCGTCGAGCCCGCGCGTGGCGGCGACCTCACGCTGGCGGCGAGCGCCGTTCCGCACGAGCATCGGCCAGGCGAGCTCGAGCTCGTCCCCGCAGCCGGCCTCGGCCGCATACGGCTCCAGCTCGAGGAGCAGCGCTGCGATCCGGCCGCGGGTCGGTGCCCGCTCACCCGTCACGAGGTCGACGAGCTCGCCCTCGATCCCGTCCCGGACAGCCCGCCACCGATTCTCGTTCAGAACATGCGTCGGGTGTGCAGGCAGCCGCTCGCCGGCACGCACCCGTTGGCGCAACGCCGAGACGAGGCTCTGCACGACGGCTGCGAGCGCAGCGGTGTGGTCGAGCGAGTACTGCGCGTCTGCGATCCGGAACTCGATCGTGCCGAGATCGGGACGGAGACGGAGGTCCCACCAGAGGTAGGTGAGGTCGGAGAAGTGCCCGCCGCCGGCACCCCAGTTCACGAACGAGGCGAGCTCGCGCCAGGACGAGAAGACCGGCGGGATCCCTGAGCGAGGGTGGTCCTCGACCAGCTTCAGGCGGGACGACGCGAGCTGCGCATCGATGCCCTCGAAGAACGGCGAGTTCGCCGAGAGCGCGGCAAGCTCGGGCAGGTAGCTGCGCGCGGCGTTGTACACGGCGAGAGCCTCGTCGGCGTCGTCGAGCCCGACGTGGACGTGAAGGCCGCTCGGTAGCCCGCGCCGAAGCACCCACGGATGCTCCGCGGCGATCTGCCGGTAGCGCGGCCGGTCGGTGATCTCCGCGGGCCCGGTCGAAGTCGGATGGGTGCCGGCCCCGATGAGCCTCACCTGCCCGCCGAGCGCGTCGACGATCGCGCCCCGCGTGGCGGCAAGCTCGGCACGCAGTGCGCCGACCGTCACGCCCACGGGGGTGACGAGCTCGACCTGCGCCGCTCGGAACTCGGCCATCACCCGCGGGTCGGGCGCGGCGCCGAGCACCAGCTCGATCGCCTCGATCGGCGCGAACGACTCCGGGTCGACGAGGATCAACTCCTCCTCGATCCCGAGCGTCAGCAGGTCGCTCTGCGCGTACCCGCGTTCGTATGCTGCTGCGAGAGCTTCGGTCCCCCCAAGCTCGACCGTACGAGCCATTGCGGAAGTATGCCGCTAGCTCCTGAGACAGCGCTGTGGCGATTCTGTGACTAGTAGGTGAACGCGGTTACGCTGCGCCTGTGCTCCTGATTCTCGCCCTGATCCTCGCGCTGATCTTCCTGCCCATGCCGTGGAGCCTGCTCGTGATCGCGGTCGCGGCCGTGCTCGAGCTCAGCCTCT
The DNA here is from genome assembly GCA_963723405.1 of uncultured Actinomycetota bacterium. GTDB lineage: Bacteria > Actinomycetota > Thermoleophilia > Gaiellales > Gaiellaceae > PALSA-600. The sequence continues at coordinate 171,933 of CAVRQF010000002.1, forward strand.
GGTTCTTCGGGATCCGCTACAGCCGGCGGCGCAAGGCCCAGGTCGGGGTGCAGACGATGATCGGCCTCGTCGGCGAGGCGATCAGCACTCTCGCACCGGAAGGCCAGGTGAAGCTCGACGGCGAGATCTGGCAGGCACACGCCGAGAACGGCGCGCGGGTCGGCGACCACGTCCGGGTGACTGCGGTTCGCGGGCTCATGCTCGACGTGGAGAAGACGGACGCGAGCTAGGGGCCACTACCCTGGGATCGTGAGCCCGGATCGTGAGCAGTTCGACTCGTGGGTGACGGACGCCCTCGACTCGCTCCCGCCCGACATCGCCGAGCTGATCGACAACGTCGGCGTCGTCGTCGAGGACGAGCCGCCGCCCGGCGAGAACCTCCTCGGGCTCTACCGCGGGATCCCCCAGACCGAGCGCACGCACTTCTACGCGGGCGCGCTCCCCGACCTGATCACGATCTACCGCGGTCCGCTCGAGCGAGCATACGGCCACGAGCCCGAGCTCCTCCGCGCCCAGGTCAAGCGGACAGTGCTCCACGAGATCGCCCACCACTTCGGGATCAGCGACGAGCGGCTCGTCGAGATCGACCGCTACTAGCGCCTGGCTCACGTGGACCTTCCCGCCTTCGTCGTCTGCCCTGCCTGCCACGGCGCGCTCGACGCGGCGCTCGCGTGCACGCGCTGCGGACGCGCGTTCGGGACGGACGGTGGGATTGCGACGCCTGCTCGACCGCGACGCGCCCGGCATCGAGGCGAAGCTGCGCGAGCTCGCCGCCTGGCCGGAGCTCGCCCGGGAGCAGGGCTGGTACGAGGCCGACGACCGGATCGACGCCGCGCTCCCGTTCCTGAACCGCGACCTCGGATGGGAAGACCGCGCCTGGGCCGCGACCGAGCACGGCTTCGGGCTCCTGCTCGACCGGTACGTGAAACCCGGCGATCGCGTCCTCGAGATCGGGGCCGCGAAGAGCTGGGCCTCGCTCCACCTGCTGCCGCTCGGCTGCGAGTACGTCGCCTGCGACCTCGTCGTCGACCCGCTGATCGGGCTCGGGCGCGGCGCGTTCTTCGAGGAGCGGGTCGGCCCGTACCTGCGTCTTCAGGCCGACGGCGAGCGGCTCCCGTTCGCCGACGCGACGTTCGACGTCGCCTTCTGCGTCGCGACCCTCCACCACGCCATCGACCTCGGTGCGATGGTGGCCGAGCTCGCCCGTGTCACCCGCCGCGGCGGCATCGTCGCCGGGATCAACGAGGGCACCCGCGCCCCTTACCGCAGCGGCGCGAACCCCGAGCAGGAGCACGAGAAGGAGCTCGGGATCAACGAGCACGTCCACACGATGTGGGCTTACCTCTGGGCGTTCGGGCGTGCCGGCCTGCGCCCCGTCCGCCTCGAGTACGCCCAGGGCACGGGCGAGCTCGCACACCGGAACATCGCCGGCAAGCTCCTCCGCGCCGGCAGGACCCCGGCGACGCTCTGGGCGCTCAACGCCTACGCCTACTCGGGGCTCTCCCTCTACGCCCGCCGGTAGGTTTCGGCACCGTGACCGTCATCGTCCAGAAGTACGGCGGCACCTCGGTGGCAGGGCCCGAGGAGATCAAGCGCGTCGCGCGCCGGATCGTGCGCACCGCCGAGGAAGGGGCGCGGGTCTGCGCGGTCGTCTCGGCGATGGGTCACACGACCGACGAGCTGATCGGCCTCGCGGCGCAGATCACCTCCATGCCCACTCCGCGCGAGATGGACATGCTCCTGACCTCGGGCGAGCGCATCTCGATGGCGCTGGTCTCGATGGCCATCAACGACCTCGGCCACGAGGCGGTCTCGTTCACGGGCTCCCAGGCGGGAATCCTGACGGACACGACGCACGGCAAGGCGCGGATCATCGAGATGCGCCGCGGCCGCGTCCACGAGGCGCTCGACGAGGGCAAGATCGCGATCGTCGCCGGGTTCCAGGGCGTCTCGCCGACGACCAACGACGTGACGACTCTCGGCCGCGGCGGCTCCGACACGACCGCCGTCGCGCTCGCCGCGGCGCTCGGAGCCGACGCCTGCGAGATCTACACCGACGTCGACGGCATCTACAGCGCCGATCCGCGCATCGTCCCCGGTGCGCACAAGCTGCGCGAGGTCTCGTTCGAGGAGATGCTCGACCTCGCCGCGAGCGGTGCACGCGTCCTGGCGCTGCGGTCGGTCGAGTACGCTCGAAACCACGGAGTCAAGATCCATGTCCGGTCGTCCTTCAACGACTCGGAGGGAACCTGGATCCTCAAGGAGGAGGACATGCTCGAGCAGGCCATCATCTCGGGGATCGCGCACGACACGAGCGAGGCAAAGGTGACGATCCGCCGGGTGCCCGACCGGCCCGGCGTCGCCGGTCGCACGTTCCGGCCGCTCGCCGATGCCGGGATCAACATCGGCGAGATCGTCCAGAACACCTCGATCGACGGGCTCGCCGACATCTCCTTCACGCTTCCGGAGAACGAGCTCGAGCTCGCCGAGCCGATCCTGGAGCGCCTCTCCGCCGAGATCGGCGCCGAGGGGTTCTCCTCCGAGCGCGACATCGCGAAGGTGTCGGTCATCGGCGCCGGGATGAGGACGAACCCTGGCGTCGCGGCCGCGATCTTCGAGGCGCTCGCGGACGCCGGGATCAACATCGAGATCATCTCGACCTCGTCGATCCGCGTCTCGTGCGTCGTACCTGCGGCCGACTGCGACCGCGCCGTGAACGTGATCCACGAGCGGCTGAAGCTCGCGGACGTGTTCTACGAAGCAGCCGGCGACTACGCGTCCTACGCTAGACCCCGGCGGGCTCGGCGCGGGTGCTGCCGATCCCGTCGAGCGCTGCGCTCGCGGTGGCGGTGAAGAGGTGGTAGAGGACCAGGAGCTGGATCATGGCCAGCGACTCCGAGCGGTGGAGGTCGGTGCCGATCGTGAACTCGCCGAGCCGCTCGGGGCGAAGGTGGCTCGCGAAATGGAGGCCCGACCAGATCATCTCCTCGATCGCCTCGGCGCGCTCGCGCTCGAGCCGGCCGGGGATGTGCAGGTGCACCTCGTCGCCGACCTCGGTGATCCGGATCCCCGCCGACGCGTCCGCCTCCGCGTCGAGCACCGAGCGGAAGTCGGGGTGCTTGAGCGTCGGACGCAGGACGAGCTCGGCGTCGAGGTGCTCCTGGTCGCCCGACGAGCGGCAGGAACGAGACGACGATGTCGGCGTGCGCCTGCTGGGGGCGGATGAACGCCTCCGAGTCGGGCTCGCGGCGGTCGAGCTCCGAGAGCACCTGGTCGGTCGTGTATCCCCGGCGCGAGCAGTCGCGCTGCACCTTCCACCTGCGGCGAAGCTCCTCGGGCGGGGCGAGGTAGATGCGCACGTCGAAGAGGCCCCGCAGCTCCTCGGTGTAGTACCCGAGCAGCCCCTCGACGACGCTGAAGCGCTTGGGGTCGATCCGCACGAGCGGGCCGAACGTCCCGTCGTGGTGCTGGTAGACCGGCTTCAGGAACGGGTCGCGCGTTCCTGAGGTGCGCGAGCTGCTGCGCCATGATGTCCATGTGGTTGCAGTCGGGATGCAGCGGCGTGATGTTCCGCTCGGCACGCTGGCGGCGGTCGTAGCGGTGGTAGTCGTCGACGCAGACGTGCGTGACGTTGTCCTCGCCGAGCACGCGGACGAGGCCGCGCGTGAGCGTGGTCTTGCCGGCTGCCGAGTCGCCGACGACGCCGAGGATGATCGAGCGCCCCACCTCGTCCTCCCTGCTCACATCGCCCCGAGGGCGGGAACGTCGTCGTCCTCGGGCTCGTGGTCCTCGGCGAACACGCTGCTCGCGAGGATGTCGTCGGGGGTGATCGTCATCAGCTCGTCGCGCGACAGCTCGCCGCCCGCGGCGAAGAGACGGTTCGCCTGCCGGAGCCGGGCGCGGTCGATCGAGTTGCGGACGCTGCGGCCGTGGGCGAACCGCGGCCGCTGCACCCGCCGCTCGAGGTACGCGCGAAACGCGTCCTCGGCCCCGGGGCCGAACACGTAGTTCTGGTGCTCGAGCATCAGGTGCGCGATCGCCATGAGCTCGTCGACGTCGTAGTCGGGGAAGTCGATGTGGTGGGCCACGCGTGAGGAGAGACCGGGGTTCGAGAGGAAGAAGTCGTCCATCCGGTCCTTGTAGCCGGCGAAGATCACGACGAGCTTGTCGCGCTCGGCCTCCATCACCTGGAGCAGGATCTCGATCGCCTCGCCGCCGTAGTCGCGCTCGTTCTCGGGCTTGTACAGGTAGTACGCCTCGTCGATGAAGAGGACGCCCCCGTAGGCGCGGCGAAGCACCTCCTTCGTCTTCGGGGCGGTGTGGCCGACGTACTGGCCGACGAGATCGTCGCGGGTGCAGGCGACGACGCGAGGCTCCTCGATGTACCCGAGCCGGTAGAGCACCTCCGCCATCTTCATCGCGACCGTGGTCTTCCCGGTGCCCGGGTTGCCCGTGAACGACATGTGGAGCGACGGCCGCTCGGAGGCGAGGCCCACCTCGGCGCGGAGGCGGTCGATCAGGAGCAGCGCGGCGATCTCGCGGATCCGCGTCTTGACGGGAGCGAGCGCGATCAGGTCGCGATCGAGCTCGTCGAGGACGTCGAGGACGTTCGTCGCGCTCAGCGCCTCCTGGAGGGAGGCGTGGTCGTGCGTCTGGACCGGGGCCTCCGCCTCGTCCTCGTCGACGTCGTACTCCTCGGGCTCCGCGGCTCCCGTGATGAACCCGCGAGGCCTCATGCCGAACTCGAAGCTCATTCGGCGGCTGCTCCGTTCGCCGAGCCGTTGGCGGCCGGGCGCTCCTCGGGCACGAGCCGGAAGCGGTTGGTGCGCCCCGGGCCCTGGATCCGGTCGAGGATGAACCGCTTCTCGACGGACGGCCGGTTGACGATGAACGCGAGCGCGGTCGTCTGCCGCCCGCGCGTCGGGTCGTAGGCGATCACCTTGATGTAGTGCTCGGGGAAGGCCTCGCGTGCGGCGCGGACCTCGCGCAGGATGTTCTCGGAGTCCTCCTCCTTCGTGTCGAAGGCAGGGAGGCCCCAGAGCTCCCAGTAGGCGTTGCGGGGATGCGCGTCGTCGGTGTACTCGATCGACATCGCCCAGCCGTGGCGGAGCGAGTAGCTGATCTGCTCGTCGATCTGCTCGTCGGTCAGCTCCGGCAGGTAGGAGAACGTTCCCTGGGTGACTTTCATGTCTCTGTCTCCTTCTCCTAGTAGCCGATGGACGGGACGAGCTGGACGTCGGGCATGTCGGTCGACTCGAAGTCGAACGTGATGTCCTTCCAGACCTGGAGGGCGGCGTCGAGCTCGGGGCAGCCCTTGGCGGCCTTCTCGAGGATGTCCGGGCCCTCCTGGAAGTAGTCCTTCCCCTCGTTGCGGGCCTGGATCATCGCCTCGACCGCGACGCGGTTGGCGGTCGCGCCGGCGGCGATGCCCATCGGGTGGCCGATCGTGCCGCCGCCGAACTGGAGGATGACGTCCTCGCCCAGGTAGTGGAGGAGCTGGTGCATCTGGCCGGCATGGATGCCGCCCGAGGCGACCGGCATGACGCCCGGCATCGAGCCCCAGTCCTGGTCGAAGAAGATCCCCCACCGCGGATCCTCGGGGATGAAGCCGTCGCGCAGGGTGTCGTAGAAGCCCTTCGTCGTCGACGGGTCGCCCTCGAGCTTGCCGACGACCGTGCCCGCGTGGATGTGGTCGACGCCCGCCAGGCGCATCCACTTCGAGATCACGCGGAAGCTGACGCCGTGGGTCTTCTGGCGGGTGTAGGTGCCGTGGCCCGCGCGGTGCAGGTGCAGGATCATCCCGTTCGCGCGCGACCACTTGGCCATCGACTGGATCGCCGTGTAGCCGATCGTGAGGTCGATCATGATGATGATCGAGCCGAGCTCCTTCGCGTACTCCGCCCGCTCGTACATGTCCTCCATCGTCCCGGCGGTCACGTTCATGTAGCTGCCCTTGACCTCGCCGGTCACGGCCTCCGCCCGGGAGACGGCCTCCATCACGTAGCCGAAGCGGTCGCGCCAGCGCATGAACGGCTGGGAGTTGATGTTCTCGTCGTCCTTCGTGAAGTCGAGGCCGCCGCGAAGCGCCTCGTAGACGACACGGCCGTAGTTCTTGGCCGAGAGGCCGAGCTTCGGCTTGACGGTCGCGCCGAGGATCGGGCGCCCGAACTTGTCGAGGAACTCGCGCTCCATCACGATGCCGTGGGCGGGGCCCTGGAACGTCTTGATGTAGTGGAGGGGGATGCGCATGTCCTCGAGGCGCAGCGACTTGAGCGCCTTGAAGCCGAAGACGTTGCCGATGATCGAGGAGGTGAGGTTCGCGATCGAGCCCTCCTCGAAGAGGTCGATGTCGTAGGCGATCCGGGCGATGAACTGGTCGGTGCCCGGGACCGGGTCGACGCGGTACGCCTTCGCCTGGTAGTGCTTGTGGTCGGTGAGGCGGTCGGTCCACACGACCGTCCAGGTCGCGGTGGAGGACTCTCCCGCTACAGCAGCCGCCGCCTCGATGTGGTCGACGCCCGGCTGCGGGACGATGCGGAACGCACAGAGGATGTCGGTGTCCTTGGGGACGTAGTCGGCGTCGTAGTACCCCATCTCCGCGTAGGGGGTGACGCCTGCGGACCAGCGATCCTTCTTCTGGAGGCTGGAACCATCTGATGTCGGACTCATGAAATTGTCTCTCCCGCTCTGGGTCGGTGGCCCCTGTAGCGTACGTCACCGAACAAATAGAGTGCAAATAAGAGTGTTGGGGTTTTCCATCGAGTTAACTCGATACTCTCTAGCGACGCCGCGATCTGCTTGAATCGTCGTGTGACCGCCCTGTACCGCAAGTACCGGCCTCAGACGTTCGCCGAGGTGGTTGGCCAGGAAGCGGTCGTCCGGACGCTCTCGAACGCGATCGAGGGCGGGAAGATCCGGCAGGCCTACCTCTTCGCAGGGCCGCGCGGGACCGGCAAGACCTCGATGGCGCGGATCCTCGCGAAGTCGATCAACTGCAAGCTCGGGCCGAGCGCACACCCCGACAACACCTGCCACGCCTGCGTCTCGATCTCGAACGGGACCTCGCTCGACGTGATCGAGATGGACGCGGCCTCGCAGCGCGGGATCGACGACATCCGCGACATCCGCGAGCGCGTCGTGCTGCAGCCGGTCGAGGGGCGGTCGAAGGTCTACATCCTCGACGAGGCGCACCAGCTGACCGATGCCGCCTGGAACGCCCTCCTGAAGCTGATCGAGGAGCCGCCGCCGCACCTGATGTTCGTCTTCTGCACGACGGACCTCGCCAAGGTGCTGCCGACCGTGCGGTCGCGCTGCCAGACGTTCGTGTTCCAGCGGCCTCGGCTGCCCGAGCTCGTGCGGAAGCTGCGCCTGATCGCCGACGGCGAGGGGATCCAGGTGCCGGACGCGGCGCTCGCGCTGATCGCGCGCGGCGGACGGGGCGCCTACCGCGACGCGGAGTCGACGCTCGACCAGCTCGCCTCGGCGACCGGCGGGACGATCGCCGTCGCCGACGTGCTCGCGCTGCTCGGGACGGTCGAGGACGAGGTGCTGTTCCGCCTGTGCGACCACGTCGTCGACCAGGACACGGCCGGGTCGCTCACGTTCCTCGAGGAGCTCTCGGAGCAGGGGCAGGACCTGGGCCGGCTCGTGGTCGACCTGCTCGAGCACCTGCGGCACCTGATGCTGGTGCAGGCGACGGGCGAGGTGCCCGACACGCTGCCCGTCACCGAGGAGGCGAGGGAGCGGCTGCGGGAGCAGGCGAACCAGCTCGGAGCGCCGACCGTGCTGCGGCTGATCGATCTGCTGCACGTGGCGGTCGACGACATGCGCCAGGGAGGCGATCCCCGGCTGCCGCTCGAGCTTGCGCTCGTCAAGGTGACGCGGCCCGGGTCGGATCTCTCGCGAGAGTCGATGGCCTTTCGGCTCGAGAGGCTGGAGCAGGGACGACCCGCACCGGCCGAAAGGCTAGAAAGCCTCATCTAGGCCGAGCCGGTCGCCGACAGTCCGACGCGCGAGGACACGTCGACCGCCTCCTGTCCTGCTCGAGCAGCTGCAGGAGGCTTGGCGGCGCTCGGTGCTGCCGGCGGTCGAGAGGCGATCGATGCCCGCGTCGGCGATGCTCGCCGAGGCGCATCCGGCCGCCCTCGACGGGGACACGCTCACGCTCGAGTTCCCTCCGGAGGCGGCGTTCCACCGCGAGCGGGCGGAGGAGCCGCGCAGCGTGTCGCTCCTCTCCGACGCGCTGTACGAGGTGACGGGCCGGCGACTGGAGCTCAGGTTCGTGACCGGCGCCCCGGTCAAGCGCGAGAAGCGCGAGCCGGACCGCCCTGCGACGGAGGAGGAGATCGTCGAGCTGATGAAGACGACCTTCGACGCGCAGGAGCTCGAGCTGTAGCCCTGGTCTGGTGTCGGGCACAGGGCTGATCCCGGGGAGCGAGGTGATCTCTGGATCGTGTCCGACACCGCCTTGAACACCGCGTCGGGCAATACGCCCAGAGCGGTGTCCGACACCGGCCCGCTGCGAGATCGCGTCAAGAGGACAGCGCGGTGTCGGACACCTCGCGCACAATGCGAGCGTGCTCAGCCCTTCGGTCGAGAACCTCGTCGCGCAGCTGACGCGGCTGCCCGGGATCGGGCAGCGGACGGCGCAGCGGCTCGCGTTCCACATCCTCCAGCGCTCGCCGGAGGAGGCGCTCGCGCTCGCCGCCGCGATCGAGGAGGTCAAGGAGCGCGTCCGCTTCTGCCGGGAGTGCGGCAACCTCACCGAGGAGGAGACCTGCGGGATCTGCCTCGACGCCCGCCGCGACCACACGACGATCTGCGTCGTCGAGCAGCCGGTCGACGTCGTCTCGCTCGAGCGCACCCACGCCTACCACGGCCTCTACCACGTGCTCGGCGGGGCGCTGAGCCCGATCGACGGCGTCGATCCCTCCGATCTGCGGATCGACGAGCTGATCCGCCGCGTCGATGCAAACGGAGTCACCGAGGTCGTGCTCGCGACGAACCCGACGATGACCGGCGAGGCGACCGCCGCCTACCTCGCCGATCGCCTCCGGGCGCGCGTGACGGTGACGCGCCTCGCGAGCGGCCTCCCGGTCGGCGGCGACCTCGAGTACGCCGACGAGGTCACCCTCGGCCGCGCCCTCTCGGGCCGCCGCGAGATCTGAGAGCGCTAACCTGAAAACGTGGGACGCGATACCCGGATCGGGGTGGTCGGCGGCACCGGCGCCGTCGGCACCGTCACGCTCGGCCTGCTCGAGGAGCACGGCTTCGACAACGTCCGGGTCTTCGCCTCGGCCCGCTCGGCAGGCCGCGTCGTCCGGGGGCACACGGTCGAGGAGGCGACCCCCGAGGCGCTGTCTCGAGGGGACGTCGACGTCTTCCTCTTCTCGGTCGGAACGGGCGCGTCCAGGGAGCTCGTCCCGCACGCCGTCGCCGGAGGCGCGATCGCGATCGACAAGTCCTCCGCCTACCGGCTCCAGGACGGGATCCCGCTCGTCGTCCCGGAGGTGAACGGGCGGCGCGCGCTCGACAACGGCAGCATCATCGCCAACCCGAACTGCTGCACGATCCCGCTGACGTGCGTCCTCAAGCCGCTGCACGAGGCCGCCGGCCTCGAGCGCGTCCGGGTCGCCACCTACCAGTCGGTCTCCGGCGCGGGTGCGCAGGCGATGGAGCGTCTCGCCGCCGAGCGCCCTGCCGATCACGACCTTCGCATGGACTGGGAGTTCGACGGCGAGGAGTTCGACGAGGAGTCCAAGCTCCGCGCCGAGACCCGCAAGATCATGGAGCTTCCCGACCTGCCGCTCCAGGCGACCTGCGTCCGCGTCCCCGTGATGGTGGGCCATGCCGAGGCCGTCTGGATCGAGACGGAGGAGCCTCTCTCCGCCGAGCAGGCGCGCAGCGTCCTCGAGTCGGCGCCCTCGGTGCGCCTCGACGACTTCCCGAGCCCGGGCAAGGCCGCCGGGATCGACGAGGTGCTCGTCGGCCGGATCCGCCGCGATCCGACCACGGAGAACGGGATCGCGCTCTTCCTCGCCAGCGACAACCTCCGCAAGGGCGCAGCGCTGAACGCGATCCAGATCGCCGAGCTCGTGCTCGACGGCACCCGCGTCGCAGCGTAGAAGCCTAGGCTCGCGGAGCCGGCAGGGCTTCGGGCAGGAACGCCTCCCGCACCACACGCAGCACCCTCGCGCGCCGTCCCTCCTCGACGGGCGCGAGCCCACCGAGCTCGAGCCGCGCGAGCCCGACGCGCCCCGACGTCCGGACGACCCGGAAGCCGAGGTCGCCGAGGAAGTCCGCCGGGAAGACCGTGCGGTGCTCGCGGAAGCGGGCGTGCGCGGTCTCGCCCTCGTGGTAGCGGTAGGCAAACGCCTCGATGCAGGCGAAGTCGCGGTCGCGCGCCTCCCCGATCGCACCCAGGAAGAGCGACTGCAGCACCCAGGGAGCCGAGGCATCGACGAGATAGGCGCACGTGACCAGCATCGCGTCGTCGGACGGCGGCCCGCCCGGAACCTCCCACGCGTGCGGGAAGAGCGGCGCCGGGCCGTACTGGATGACCCCGAGCGCCTCCCGTTCCTCACCGTGGTAGAGCGTCCCGAACGCGCCGTACTCCTCCTCGACGCGCTCCATCCACCGCTCCTTGTCGACCGGCCCGCGCGACCGGCGCGACTGCCACCAGACACACTCGTGACAGACGGACGGCGCGGTCTCGAGCGTGAGCTTCGTCAGCCCGGTGAGCCTAGGCGGGGCCATCGACCTCCTCGACGACGACGTTCACCGCGGCGGGGCGCAGGTCTGCCATCCGCTCGAGGTAGTCCGCGACGCTCGCCTGGACGACCGCCCCGACCTCCGGGATCGAGGCGCCCCACCGCAGCGCGAGATGCAGCTCGATCTCGCCGTTCTCCACGCGGATTCCCTTCCGCACGCCCTCGACGACCCGCGTGACGCCGTCCACCTCGCGCGCCGCGTCGCCCGCGTACCTGGCGACGACGTCGGGCGAGATGAGGGCGTCGGCCATCAGCGCTCGAGCTTCTCCAGTACCGGTTCGACGGAGACGACGTGGCGCTTGAACTTCAGCGCGGAGTCGGGCAGGCCGGCCGCCACCCCGATCAGCTGCGAGAGATGCAGGATCGGCATCGCGAAGTCCTTGCCCGGTCGTCTCGCGCAGCTTCGACTGCCAGGCATCGAGCGAGAGATGGCACAGCGGGCAGGGCGTCACGATCGCGTCGGCGCCGGCCTCCATCGCCTGCTCGATCGGCTGGACGAGCTCGCCGAGCGCGGTCTCCTCGCGCGCCTGGATGATCGGGAACCCGCAGCACTTGAGCTTCGCGGGGTAGTCGACCGGGACGCCGCCGCAGGCCTCGATGATGCGCTCGAGCGACGAGGGCGCGTCGGGGTCCTCGTACCCCATCACCCGCGACGGACGGAGGATCTGGCAGCCGTAGAAGGGCGCGATCTTGAGCCCCTTCAGCCCCTTGTGCGCCGCCTTCTCGAGCTTCTTGAAGCCCTCCTCGTCGGCGAGCTCCCAGAGCAGGTGCCGGACGTCGACGTCCTGCTCGTAGGCCGGGGCGCCGACGGCGAGCAGGTTCGCGTTCACCCGGTCGCGGAGCTCCTGGTCGCCCGTCAGCTGGAAGTTCGCCTGGCGGAGGTTGAGCGTGCAGACGTTGCAGACCGTCATCAGCGTGTCCGAGCCGGTCGCGGCCGCGTACGCCAGGATCCGCGCGTTCAGGTGCAGGTAGTAGTCCGGCTCGGCCTCCTGGATGTCGCCGGCACCGCAGCAGGTGACCGACTCGAGCTCGATGAGCTCGAGCCCGACCCGCGGCGCGAGCGCCTGGGTCGCCGAGTCGAGCTCCTTGGCCGAGAGGGACGCGAGGCACCCCTTGTAGTAGGCGACCTGCTTCATGCCGTCGCCCGCTTCCGCTCGCTCGGCAGGAAGGGCTTCGGGAACGAACCGGGCGGCGTAGAGCTCGGGCGGGTCGTCGTGCCGGCCGTGCGAGAGCTTTGCGAGCGCCTTCTCGCCCTGGACGATGCCGGCGAACCCGCGCCGGTCCTGCGAGTAGAGAAGGTCGTGCAGGCGGCGCGACTCGCGCACGTCCTTCGCGACGTGCGGCGGGAACGGCGTCGGCACCTTGCCGCGCTTGAGGAGCCCGAGCGCGAACTTCGTCTGCCTGATCGACTCGACGATCCCCTGGGTCTTCGGGCACGAGCTCGGTCTCGCGCAGCCAGCCGGTCGTCTTCGCGGAGGTCACGAACCACTTCGCGTGCTTCGCCCCCATGTCGCGGTCGATCCCCTCCTTGATCGACTCGGCGCCGAGCTTCGCGATCGCGTCGCGCGGGTCGACGCCCTTCGGGCACCGCTCGTTGCAGAAGTAGCAGCGGGTGCACTCCCAGACGCCGTGCTGCCCGTTCACCGCCTCGAGCCGCGCGTTCTTCGCCCCGTCGCGCGGGTCGCCGACGAAGCGCATCGCCTTGGCGAGCGCCTGAGGGCCGAGGAACTCCGGGCTCGACTCCATCGCGTTGCACTCCGAGACGCAGGCGCCGCAGTTGATGCAGAGCGACTCCTTGTGGATCGCCGCGACCCTGCTCGGCGGGAGCACGTGCTCGCGTCCCGCCGGCGGGACGTTGTAGCCCGGCTTGAGCCACGGGTCGACCGCCCGGAACTTCGCCCAGAACGGATCCATGTCGACGACGAGGTCGCGGACGATCGGGAGGTTCCCCATCGCCGAGATCACCGGGGTCTTCCCGGCCTCGGCGTACGGGCGGATCGCGTGCTTGCAGGCGAGGACGGTCACGCCGTCGATCCGCATCGCACAGGAGCCGCAGATCATCATCCGGCAGCTGCGACGGTAGGCGAGCGTGCCGTCGAGCCGGTCCTTGACGAGCTCGAGGACGTCGAGCAGCGTCGCCTCGGGGGTCGCTTCGACCTCGTACTCGCGCAGCTCGCGCTCGCCGGTCGCGGGGTCGGAACGCCAGATCTTCAGGCCGACCTGCATCAGTAGGTCCTTTCGACGGGTTGCCACTTGGTGATCGTGACCGGGCTCCAGCTGTGCTCGGGCCGCCCGTCGACCCAGCGGATCAGCGAGTGCTTGAGGTAGTGCTCGTCGTCGCGGCTCGGGTAGTCGTGCGGGCGGGCGTGCGCGCCGCGGCTCTCCTTTCGCTCGATCCCGCCGAGGAGCATGCAGGCCGCGAGCTCGAGGCAGGAGCCGAGCTCGAGCGCCTGGGTCAGATCGGTGTTGAAGACGCCTCCCTTGTCGTCGACGGTGACGTTCTCGTACCGCTCGCGGAGGCCGTCGATGATCTCGATCTCGTCGCGCATCTGGTCCTCGCGCCGGAACACGCCGAAGTTGTCGAGCATGGTCGACCCGAGCTCCTCGCGGATCTGCCACGGCCGCTCGCCCTGGTCCCGGGAGAGCAGGGCGTCGAGCTCCGACCGGGCGTCGGCGAGCGCCGAGTCGGAGACGGCCGCGTCGTCGACGTGCAACGCCGCCTCGGCGGCGGCCTGGCCTGCCCGCCGGCCGAACGTGATCGTCTCCATCAGCGAGTTGCCGCCGAGCCGGTTCGCGCCGTGCACCGACACGCACGCCGTCTCCCCCGCTGCGTAGAGCCCGGGGAGCTCGGTGAGCCCGTCGGCGTCGGTGGGCACGCCGCCCATGTGGTAGTGGGCACCCGGTCGCACCGGCACGGGCTCGTAGATCGGGTCGACACCGGCATAGGTGATCGCGAGCTCGCGCGAGCCGGGCAGCCGCTCGATGATCCGCGCCGCGCCGAGGTGGCGCATGTCGAGCATCACGCTGCCGTTCACGCCGCGGCCCTCGTCGATCTCGGTCTGCTCGGAGCGGGAGACGACGTCGCGCGAGGCGAGCTCGAGGGCGTTCGGGGCATAGCGCTCCATGAAGCGCTCTCCGTCCTTGTTCACGAGGTAGGCGCCCTCGCCGCGGCAGCCCTCGGTCATCAGGATCCCGGTCGGGTAGAGCGTCGTCGGGTGGAACTGCATGAACTCCATGTCCTTCAGCGGGAGCCCGAGCCGAAGCGCCATCGCGGCGCCGTCGCCGGTGCAGGCATACGCATTCGTCGTGATCCGGTAGATCCGGCCGATCCCACCCGTGGCCAGCACGACGGAGCGGGCGGCAAACGTCTCGAGACCGCCGTGGAGCAGGTTCCACGCGATGAGGCCCTGGCAGCGGCCGCCGTCCTCGATGAGCTTCCAGGCGTAGTACTCCTCGTACACCTTGATCCCGCGCTTCACGAGCTGCTCGTAGAGCACCTGGATCAGCACGTGGCCGGTGATGTCGGCGGCGAACACCGTGCGGGGCGAGCCGGCGGCGCCGAACGGCCGCTGGGCGAGCCGCCCGTCCTCGGCGCGGGAGAAGACCGCCCCCCAGTTCTCGAGCTGGTAGATGTCGCCCGGCGCCTCCCGGGTGAAGACCTCGACCGCGTCCTGGTCGGCCAGGAAGTCGGAGCCCTTCACGGTGTCGAACGCGTGCGTCTCCGGCGAGTCGTCTGCGGCGTTCCCGAGCGCCGCGTTGATGCCGCCCTCGGCTGCGCCCGAATGGCTGCGGGTCGGATGCAGCTTCGAGACGACAGCTACGTCTGCGCCCGCGTCGAACGCCTCGATCGCGGCGCGCATCCCCGCGCAGCCTGCACCGATCACGACGACGTCGTGGACGCTCTCCACGAGGCCGAACCTAGCGGAACCGGCGGTTCCCCCGCGCCCGGACGCTCAGATCCGCCAGGAGCCGTCCTGCATGACGGGGATACGCGTCCCGTCGCGCGTCACGCCGGTCACCTCGAGCTCGAGCGAGCCGATCATGAAGTCGATGTGAATCCCGCTCTGGTTGAGGCGGCCGCGATCCTCCTCCCCCGCCGAGGCCGCGTATGCGTTCCCGAAGGCGATGTGACTCGCGGCGTTCTCGTCGAGGAGCGTGTCGTAGAACACGGTGCCAAGCGGGCCGATGCGGCCATTTCGGTCGACGAGCGCGAGCTCGCCGAGCCGGGCGGCGCCGTCGTCCAGGGCGGTGCGCCCGAGGAGGGCTTCGGCGTTCTCCTCGGCTTCGATCTCGATCGCGCGACCGCCCTCGAACCTGACCTGGAGCCCGCGGATGATCGTGCCGTCGCGCAGCACGAGGGGCCTCGTGGCGGTCACGTACCCCTCGACGCGCTCCGGATCCGGCGCGGTGAACACCTCCTCCGTCGGGATGTTCGGCAGATGGCGGATGCCTGTTCTGGTCGTGAAGTCGCCGGCCTGCCAGACCGAGGACGGGAGCAGGCCGATCGTCAGCTCGGTGCCGGGCCCCGAGAGCTCGATCGCGTCGAACGCGCGGTCGTTCAGGGCTTCCGCCGAGGCCTTCAGCCCGGCGACCCGCTCGTCCCAGGCGGCCCTCGGATCGGGCTCGTCGAGCCGGTAGACATGCCAGAGCTGCTCCCACAGGCGCTCGTAGGCATCGTCCGGCGAGAGCTCGGGGAAGACGAGCTCCGCCCACTGGCGGTGGGGGCAGGCGATCCCGCACCAGTTGGTGGAGCGGTCGTCGATGACCCTCGTCGTCTCGCTGAGCCACGGGAGCTGGTCGAGCCCGACGAGCGCCGGATCGAGCCCCTCGAGCGCGTAGGGCCAGACCACGCCGCTGAAGCCGATCCGCGCCGAGTCGGCCTCGCCGAGTGCGAGCATCCGCCCGCCGTACCACGGCGGGACGAACCCGAGCGTCTGCGGGTCGGCGTGCTCGATCCGCGCCCGCTTGACGAACGGATCGAAGTACGAGACGTCGACGAAGCGCGCGCCGCGACGGTACGCAGCCGCGGCGACGGCGCGGGCGAGCTCCTCCTGGCCGATCGTCGCGCTGACTCCAAGGATCTGGCCCGGCTGGACGTTCGCGCCGTGGACTGCGAGCTCACCGAGGGCCTCGTAGCGCGGGTCCGTGTCCACGGCAGGCGATCGTAGCGCGAGCGCGAAGTCGTCGCCGTGAGGCTCGACGACGCCGTCACCCGCTTCCTCGCCTCGCCCGGGCCGTCCGATGCCACGCGACGTGCCTACGCGTCCGACCTCCGCGACTTTGCCGGCTGGTACGGGAACGGCGAGGTCGAGCGGATCGACGTTCGGGTCCTCGCCGACTACGCCTCCGACCTCGGCCGGGCCCGCCCTGGCGGCAAGCTCGCGCCCGCGACCGCCGCGCGGCGGCTGTCGGCCGTTCGGGCGCTGCTCCGCTTCACGCTCGGGCCCGGCCACGTCCCCGATATCCCGCTCGCCCCGAAGCGCGGGCGGCGGCTGCCCGAGGCGCCGAAAGCGGCGGAGGTCGAGGCGATCATCGAGGCTGCCGGGGAGCCGGGAGGCGCGCTCGCGATCCGTAACCGCGCGCTGCTCGAGCTCGTCTATTCGGCCGGGCTCCGAAGCGCGGAGGCGGTGGGCCTCGATCTCGGCGACGTCGACTTCGAGCAGGAGCACGTTCATATCCGCAAGGGCAAGGGCGCCAAGGAGCGGATCGTCCCGCTCGGCGAGGAGGCAGGCCACTGGGTCGCCCGCTACCTCCGGGAGGCGAGGCCCGAGCTCGCCCGCGGCGCCGCGCCCGCCCTGTTTCTCTCGACGCGGGGCCGCCGGCTCGACACCTCCACCCTGCGCCGCCTCATGCCTCACCCCCACCGGCTGCGCCACGCGTTCGCGACGCACCTCCTCGAGGGCGGGGCAGACCTTCGCGCGATCCAGGAGCTGATGGGGCACAGCTCCCTCTCGACGACACAGATCTACAGCGCTGTCAGCGCCAAGCGCCTGCGCCGGGTCTACGACCGCTCTCACCCCCGGTCATGAGCGACCGCGATCCGGAGCTCGAGTCGTTCCTGGCGCTCCTGGCTGCGCGCCGCGCGCCGAGGACCGTCGAGGCGTACCGCCGTGACCTGACCGCGCTCCGCGCGTGGCTCGACGGCCCTGTCTCGGGGGCCACGCTCACCGACCTCGAGGGCTACACGGCAGAGCTCCGCGCGCAGGGCCTCTCGGCGGCGACGCTCGCACGGCGCACCGCGGCAGCACGGACGTTCTTCCGGCACCTCCAGCTGATCGGGGCGCGGGAGGACAACCCCGCGGCCGAGGTCACGCTGCCGCGCAGGACCCGTCGCCTCCCCCGGACGCTGTCGGCGAGCGAGGCCGAGCGGCTGATCGACGCCGCGGCCGGCACGACGCCCCGCTCGCTCCGCGACCGTGCCCTCGTCGAGCTCCTCTACGGCTCCGGCCTGCGAATCTCGGAGGCCCTCGGGCTCGACCGCAACGGCGTCGACCTCGACGAACGCGCGGTGCGCGTGCTCGGGAAGGGGAACAAGGAGCGCGTCGTCCCGCTCGGGACGAGGGCCGCCGAGGCGCTCCTGCGCTATCTCTCGCGCGGCCGGCCCCACCTCGACCGGCGCCACCGGCCCGAGCTCTTCCTCAACGCACGCGGCGGCGGCCTCACCCGGTCTGGCGCGTTCCTCATCCTCAAGCGCCTCGCCGAGACGGCCGGCCTCGAGCCCGGCCGCGTCCACCCGCACCTCCTTCGCCACTCGTTCGCGACCCATCTGCTCGAGGGCGGCGCCGATCTCCGCAGCGTTCAGGAGATGCTCGGCCATGCGGACCTCTCGACCACCGAGCTCTACACGCACGTGTCGGACCGCAGGCGACGCGAGTCGTACTTCGCAGCGCATCCGCACGCCCGTCGCCGCGAGGACTAGAGCCTTACCTCAGTTGTCAGCATCGCTACGCAGACAGCGACGGTGGCAAATGTCAGCGCTGAGCGCTGCGACCGGCAAGACGATCTGGACCCGCGACGGCAGCCTGTACGCCTTCGGTCTCTGAGAGCTCGACCGGGCCCGCGAGCCGCGGGTCGTACTTGGCGGCTACTACGACCTCGCTCCAGCGAGAGCGCGCCGGTCAGCCGTTGAGTCGGCGATGCGCGATCTCATACACGCTCAGTGCGTGCGACTCGGGCGGCTGATGACGAACTCCGAAAGCAATGACGCGGAGGCCGACGGGCCGATCGGGATGGCAGACGGCGACCATCACCGCGCCGAAGCGCCCGTCTGGCCACGGGACATATGTCTTGACGCACTGTGCGAGCCTCGTACCATCCGTTCCCTCCGCTTCACAGGCCATCGGCGACCTCGCGGCAGTCCGCTCAAGCGGTCGATGTCGCGCGCCAATGCCTCGAGGGCCTGTTCCCCGCCCGCGGCCAGCCGGGCCAGGTCCTCAGCGAGAGCGAGCTCGTCGAAGGCAACCGGAAACACCGGCCCCTCCGTGCTCATGCGCGCGCTGAGCCCTCGCCGTCTTGCGGCAAATCACCGAAGTAGGAGGCGAACTGCTCCACGGCGAGCCGATGCTCGCCGTGCCGGGCGAGGATCGACTCGAGAGAAGTGTCCTCGTCAACCCGGTCGACGAAAATGATTCGAGCCCGCTCCAGCTCCGCCTCGCTCAGCGCATCGACCGTTCGGTGCAGATCCTCACGCGTCGCCACTCAAGGAATTATAGCGTGGCAAGACGGCCAACCCGGAGACGCAGAGGATCGCCTCGTCCCATGGCCTCCTGCCCCTTCGTCGGCGCAAGTGGCGGCTACTACGACCTGAGAAGTCGGGGCCGCCCCATAGCGAGAGTCAGATGCGCATGAGGCTGAACTCGCGAGGCCCGTCGGCTGACGACCACACCGGTTCGAACTCGAGTCCGACAAGCTCGAGGCGCTCAACTCGTTTCCGGAAAGAGTCAGGTTCTTCGTCTCGCTCGACGACAGGACGTGTACGGCGTCGGCCTGAGGAACCTTGAACAAGCCACTTTCTGGAAGTCGATGCTCGACGAAGCTCGGCCTCGAGTTCGTCGGGCCGAGCGTCGATCGCTCTAAATCGAGGCAGTCGACGTCCTGCGTGATGTCGGAGCAACAGGCGGTCCCGCGTCCATGCGGTGAGCTCAAGAACTCCCCGGCGGAGGAAATGAGCGGTTCGAGATCAGTGACCCTGCCTTCTTCGAACACCAGGGCCGCGGCGCCAGCAAGGTGCCACACATCCGGGCGTCGTAGACGCGGATGGTGAACATAAACGGGCTGCGGAACCCAGTCCGCGATCCGTGACGCTCCTTCGAAGCGGTATAGATCGATCGTCGGCTCGGGCAGGTCATAGCCCAGCTGCTGATACTGGTTCCGTCGAACGTAACGCGGAAGATGAAACTCTGGCTCACGACGGAAACACGCCGATTTCAATCGCTCCGCGTATCTCGTCGAGGGCTGAGGTCACAACCGCGCGGTTCTCCTCAAGCGAGTTCGAGCGGTTGAATGCAGCTCGAAGAATTGCATCGACCGCGATGTAGTAGTTGTTCGTGTGGAGCCTTCGATGCACGCGGATACGGTAACTCCACGAGGTTCGGTTACGTCTGGACTCCGGCAGTGGCCCGGGGAACGGCGCGCGCGGCAACTGCGTTCGGGTTCTTGCTGCCTTGGGCGACGATGTGATGGGTTCTTCGAACCTTCCGTGTTCGTCGGCTCCGACAGCCGCCTAGCGTTCGTCAACGCCATGCGGCCAATGCGGCGAACGGCGTCTTGAAGACTGCGCTGGAAGAGATCCCTGGCATGCTGATGCCATCGCCTGGTGAGACGGCGATTCCTCCTGGCGACGATGGTGCGACGAAGACGTGATCGACCGGCCGGCTTTAGGCACGAAGGTCCGGGCTGAGTCCGAGCGGGTCGACTCCGTCGACAGCGATCTCCAGCAACGTAGGCGTACGGAAGGCCAAGGTCGTCGACGAGTGGGTCGACGGTGAGGAACTGCCCGGTGGATTGGGTCGATAGTAGCGGCCAACTCGCCTTCTTGCCGACGGCCGTCTTTCGGGCCTGCAGGCCTGCGGTTTCGAGGTCCTAAGCCGTTTCATCGGCGCCCGGGATGGCGGCTATTGCCAGCTCTACGGCTAATGCGGCAAGACGCACTCTGTGATGCGTATGCGCAGGCCCCGAGGTGTATACTGGGATCGTGGATCACCAGACGAAGAGAACGAGCGTCAATGTACGACGCTGACGCGTTCGACAGCTCGGTCTCCGCATCTGTCAAACGACCGAGACGGTCAGAAGCCACTTCGAGAGTCGTCCAACGCGCGACGCGCCGGAACTGGTCGAACGGACTCCGCTGCCCTCGCCGGGGGCGTCGACTACATCCCCGGCCGGCACGAGCATAGTTCGCGCTCGACGCCAAGAGCGGAAGGATGTGGACCCGGCGACTCGGCGGCCACAAGACGGTCGACGAAAATCGTCGCCGTGGATCGCACCTGCGACCTGGTTCGCCTCGGTCCTCAACGGCTCCCGAGACGGCAGCCGATCCACAGCCTCCGCGTCGGCTCGAGGCTCTCACCGACTGCCCAATCGGCAGAGAGCGAATGGGAACGCAAGCTCGATGTCTACGAACAGCTGACCGTCTAAGGCGTCTCCACCACCGCGCGGTGCGCCACCACGATCTACTGATCGAATCAGCAGCCGAGGCAGCAGGCGCGACCATTCTCCACAGCGACGAACTTCGGACCGGATCTGCCGTAGTAAAAAAGGATAAATAGCCCGCTGTCTCGCGAGTCGCAGTTAGATGACGGGCGCTGACCGCAGCAGGATGGACCTGAGCTGTCGCCCGGAACGGCTTGGTTATACTTTCGGCCGTACCTGAATGATCGCCGTCTCGGGAAGGAGACTCCGATGACCGCGATCGAGACCGAAGCTGCCGAGTACGTCGTCTGGCTGCAGGTTCACAACTACGCCGAGACGACCGTCGCCTGTCGCATCCGCTACCTGGCCTACTTCGCCGAGTTCTGTCATCGGCGCGGCGTCGACGATCCGCAGCAGGTGACGCTCGATCTGTTGCAGGCATACCAGCAGCGAGCTCTACGAGCACCGCAAGCGCGACGGGCAGCCGCTCACCGTCGCGACGCAGGCGCAGCGGCTCGTCCCGATCACGCATTTCTTCACCTGGCTTCGCCGTTCAGGACGCGTTCTCGCGAACCCGGCGAGCGACCTGGTGATGCCGAAGCCTGATCGGCGGCTGCCCGAAGCAACCCTGAGCAGCGACCGAGATGAGCTCGGCTGCTGGCGGCGCCGGAGATCTCCCGGCCGCTCGGGCTTCGCGACCGAGCGGTGCTCGAGGTCTTCTACTCCTGCGCGCTTCGGCGAGCCGAACTGATCGACCTCACAGTCGACGACGTCGACTTCGACCGAGGCACCGTCTTCGTCCGCAGCGGCAAAGGCGCAAGGACCGCTACGTCCCGATCGGCGAACGCGCCCTCTTCTGGCTGCGGCTCTACCTCGACCTCGTCCGCCCGCAGTTCGCGGACGACCGCGTCGACCAACTCTTCCTCTCCTCGGTCGGCAAACCGCTCTGCGCCGACTGGCTCTCACGCCGGATCCGCCGCTACCTCGCGACGCCGGCATCACGAAGAAAGGCAGCTGCCACCTCCTCCGCCACACCGTCGCCACCCTCATGCTCGAAGGCGGAGCCGACATCCGCTACGTCGCCGAGATGCTCGGCCACGCCCGCCTCGAAACGACCCAGCGCTACACCCGCGTCAGCATCGACCGACTCCGCCTCGTCCACGCAAGCTGCCACCCCGCAGCCGGGCTCAACGTCGCAATGGCCACAGAGCTCTGCGCCGCCCTACCCGAAGGCATCCACTCACTCCGCCTGGCCTGAACCGTGGCTGGCGCGCATCCGCACGCCCGCCGCCGGGGGACTAGCGCCCGGCTGGGCCGGCCTTGCGTCGCAGCTGCTGCGCGACCTTGCCCGCGGCTTCCCGGAGCTCGCGGCCGGCCTCGTCGTCGTCGGCGAGCGCGGCGAGGATCCCGATCGTGTCACGTGGTGCGGAGCCGTTCCGCAGCGCGACCACGGCGAGGCGCCTGACGGCGTCGTTGTCGTCGTGGGTCACGAGCTCGTGGAGGAGCGGGCGGACACCGTTCACCACGCCAGGGTGATCGCGCGAGAGCAGCTCGAGGGAGATGAGCGCCGAGCCGCGGCAGGCCGGGCTCACGTCCTCGAGGCCGCGGCGCAGGAGCTCTATCTTCTGCCGGAACCGGAACTGGCCGATCGCGCGGTAGGCGACCGCCCGGACGCGGAAGTCCTGCGACCGCGCGTCGGCCTCGACCTCCTCGTCCCACTTCGCCCGCAGCTCGGCGAGCTCGCGCTCCGAGCCCGCCTCGGCGAGCGCGTTGGCCTCGACGGCTGCCTCGGCGAGCGTCACAGCGAGTGCGCCGGATCGCCCACGTACCGGGCGGAGGGACGGATCAGCCGGCCGGTGCGGTGCTGCTCGACGACGTGGGCCGACCAGCCCGCGGTGCGGGCGCAGCCGAACATCGCCGGGTACATCGGCGGCGGGATCTCGGCGATCTCGAGCACGACTGCGGCCCAGAACTCGACGTTCGTCTCGAGCGGCGCGGTCGGGTGACCGCTCGCGGAGAGCTGCGAGCGCGGCCCGCTCGAGCTCCTCGGCGACCTCGACCCGCGGGGAGCCGAGCTCGCGCGCGGTGCGCCGGAGGATCCGGGCCCGGGGATCCTCGGCCCGGTAGACGCGATGGCCGAAGCCCATGATCCGCTCGCCGCGGCCGAGCAGCTCGCGGACGTAGGCGTCGGCGTCACCGGCCGCCTCGACCTCGTCGAGCATCTTCAGCACGCGCGTGGGCGCGCCGCCGTGGAGCGGGCCCGAGAGCGCGCCCACCGCGGCCGAGAGCGCGGCGGCGCAGTCGGCCCCGGTCGAGGCGGCGATCCGGGCGACGAAGGTCGACGCGTTCACGCCGTGCTCGGCCGCCGAGACCCAGTAGGTGTCGATGGCCGTCACGTGCCTGGGGTCGGCCTCTCCGCGCCAGCGGATCAGGAACTGGGCCGCGGCGTTCTCGCCTGCGTCCACGTCGCGCACCGGGACGCGGGGTAGATCGCCGCCGCGCGCCGCCTGCGCGACGAGCGAGAGCGCGGCCGCCGAGAGCCGCGCGAGGTCGTCGCGGGCCTGCGTCGGCGTCGATGTCGACGAGCTGGCGGAGGCCCAGCTTCGGCCCGAGCGTCGCGAGCCCCGCCTGCAGGTCGGCCATCGGGTTCCCGCTCGGGTCCTGCAGCTCGATCGGCTCTGCCCGCGGCATCCCCGGAGCGAACGAGCCGTCGACGAGGAGGCCCCAGACCTGCTCGAACGGATGGCCGCCCACGAGCTCTTCGACGTCGACGCCGCGATACCGGAGCGCAGATCCCTCGCTGGTCCGGCTCGGCGATCTCCGTCTCGAACGCGATGACGCCTTCGAGCCCCGGGCGGAAGTCTTCCATGCCGGGACGCTACCGGCGAACCTCGCCGAGAGACCGGGGTCGTGGCGAATTCGCCGGTCGTACGTAGAATCCGCGGCCCATGGCGCATCGTGTGACGCTCATCCCCGGCGACGGCACCGGCCCCGAGCTGACCGAGGCCACCCGCCGCGTGCTCGAGGCGACGGGGGTCGAGTTCGAGTGGGACGTCAGCCCCGCAGGCGCCGACACGATGGCCGAGCACGGTGGCAACCCGCTCCCGGCCGAGACGCTCGAGTCGATCCGGGCGAACGGCGTCGCGCTGAAGGGCCCGATCACGACGCCGGTCGGCGGGGGGTTCCGCTCGGTGAACGTCGGCCTGCGCGTCGCGCTCGACCTGTACGCGCAGGTGCGGCCCTGCAAGACCTATCCCGGGGTGCGCACGCGCTACGAGGACGTCGACCTCGTCGATCATCCGGCGAGACGACCGAGGACTCTACGCCGGGATCGAGTTCGAGGAGGGCACGCCGGAGGCCGAGGAGCTGATCGCCTGGCTCGCCGCGCACGGCGCGCGACCTGCCCCACCGCGACTCCGGCATCTCGATCAAGCCGACGTCGATCACCGGCACCGGCGCGTGTTCGAGTTCGCGTTCGACTACGCCCGCCGCATGGGCCGCCGGAAGGTCACGGCGGTGCACAAGGCGAACATCATGAAGTTCACCGACGGCCTCTGGCTGCGCGTCGCGCAGCGCCGTCGCCGAGGAGAACCCCGACATCGAGTTCGACGACCGGATCGCGGACAACATGTGCATGCAGCTCGTCCAGCGGCCCGAGGAGTACGACGTGATGGTGCTGCCGAACCTCTACGGCGACATCATCTCCGACCTCGCAGCCGGGCTGATCGGCGGCCTCGGCGTCGCGCCGGGCGCGAACTTCGGCGACGGGCGTCGCGGTGTTCGAGCCGACCCACGGCTCGGCGCCCAAGTACGCCGGCCAGAACAAGGTCAACCCGATCGCGCAGATGCTCTCCGGGATGCTGATGCTCCGCCACCTCGGCGAGATGGACGCGGCCGACCGGCTCGAGGCCGCGATCGCCGAGCTGATCCGCGAGGGCAAGAGCGTCACCTACGACATGAAGCCCACCCGCGACGACCCGACCGCGGTCGGGACGAGCGAGGTCGCCGACGCGCTGATCGAGAAGCTCCAGAGCGGCGTGACGGCATGAGCGGCCGACGCAAGGTCACGGTCGTCGGCGCCGGGAACGTCGGCGCGACCTGCGCGCAGGTGCTCGCGCACGCGCGACTACGCGGACGTCGTGCTCGTCGACATCAAGGAGGGCCTGCCGCAGGGCAAGGCGCTCGACATCGCCCAGATGGGCGCGGTCCTCGGCTACGAGCCGAGCGTCAGCGGCTCGAACGGCTACGAGGAGACCGCCGGCTCGTCGGTCGTCGTGATCACGGCCGGGGCTGCCGCGCGCTCCCGGGATGAGCCGCGACGACCTCGTCACGACGAACGAGAAGATCGTCGCCGACGTGACCGCGAAGGTCGTGGCCGCCTCGCCCGACGCGATCATCGTCGTCGTCTCGAACCCGCTCGACGCGATGTGCCACGTCGCGCAGAACGTCTCGGGCTGGCCCCGCGAGCGCGTCTTCGGGATGGCCGGGATCCTCGACACCGCCCGCTTCTCGACGTTCGTCGCCTGGGAGACGGGCGCGTCGTCGAAGGACGTGCAGACGCTCGTCCTCGGCGGGCACGGCGACCAGATGGTCCCGCTCGTCAGCGCGACCGCGCGTCGGCGGCGTCCCGCTGCGCGAGCTCGTCTCGGCCGACCGGATCGACGCGATGATCGAGCGGACGGCGAAGGGCGGCGGCGAGCTCGTCAACCTCCTCGGCACCTCGGCCTGGTACGCCCCGGGCGCCGCCGCCGCCCAGATCGTCGACGCGATCATGCTCGACGAGAAGCGCGTGCTGCCCGTGCGCCGCCTATCTCCAGGGCGAGTACGGGATCGACGGGCTCTACGTCGGCGTCCCCGTGAAGCTCGGCGCGGCCGGCGTCGAGGCGATCGTCGAGCTCGAGCTCGACGACTCCGAGCGCGCCGCGCTCGAGCGCCTCCGCCGCAGCGGTGCGCGAGGTCGTGGGCGTGCTCACCACGGGCTGACCCGAACCGCCTTTCGCGGTCTACAGTGATTGCGTGGAAGTGGCTGCCCCGCCGCGCTCTGGCCGCCGTCCCGTCCTGCGCCGCGTCTTCACCCCGACCGTCGCGCTGGCCGCGGGCGCGGTGCTCGTTCTCGTCGTCATCGCGCTCGAGTTCGTCTCCTCGCGCGACTACATCTTCCTGCCGGACAAGGCTCACCCGGTCGCGCCGCTCGTGAAGGTGGCGGGCGGGCACGACCCGACCGGCGCCGGGGGCATCTACTTCGTCGACGTCATCGTCCGCAAGGCGTCGCTCCTCGAGCAGATCTTCGGCGGGCTGCACTCCGGCGCCGACCTCGTCCCGCCGACGCAGGTCGTGCCGCCCGGCATCTCGAGCGCACAGAACGATCAGGTGAACGCCACCGAGATGAGGACGTCGCAGCAGGTCGCCGCGGCCGTGGCGCTCCGGGCGGTCGGCAAGAAGGTGACGACGAGCGAGGACGGCGCGCTCGTGTCGAGACGTCGAGCCCGGGTTCCCGGCCGCGCACGGCCTCCGCCCGACCGACGTGATCATCGCCGTCGACGGCAAGCCCGTCCACACGCCGGCCGACGTCTCGCGGCTGATGAGCGGCTCGCGGATCGGGTCGACGTTCCGCTTCACGATCCTGCGAAGCGGCAAGCGCGCTGGAGGTGCCGCTCACGACCGTCGCCGCCGGCCACGGCTCGAAGCGGGGCGTCGTCGGCGTGCTGCTCGCGCCCAACCGAGTCGATCAAGCTGCCGCTCCACGTCTCGATCGACGCTCACGGCGTCGGCGGCCCCTCGGCGGGCCTCGCCTTCGCGCTCGACGTGCTCCAGGAGCTCGGACGGAACGTCGACCGCGGCCACAAGATCGCGGCGACCGGCGAGATCTTCCTCGACGGCAGCGTGGGCCCGATCGGCGGGATCAAGCAGAAAACGATCGGAGCGCGCGAGGCGGGTGTGGATGCCTTCCTCGTCCCGGCGGGCCAGAACGCCGTCGATGCCCGCAAGTACGCGCATGGGCTGCGCATCATCCCTGTGAAGAACTTTCAACAGGCGTTGCACGCTCTGGCAACCTTGCCGGAACAGCGCTAGAAACCTGGGGAATTCGCCGTTCTGAAACGGCGCGGAAACTGCGCGTTTTCTGTCCGGGCACAGCCCTTGATCCCGGCGCCGCCCATCCGTAGGATCGCGTCTCGTTCGTCAACCCGCCCGTCCACTCTTCGAACCCCCGACCCAGATGCCCCAGACTCCCACCTGCCACGACTGCTACTTCCGACGCAACGGGCTCTGCGCGCTCGCGCTCGAGCGTCCCTGCCCGACCTTCCGCGCGGCCGAGCAGGTCCTCGCGCCGCCGCCGCAGCCGCGGCTCGTCCCGCGCCCGCTCGCAGCCGCCGCTCCCGCGGCCTAGACGTAGACGCAGCTCAGATCGCGGCTGCGAGCCGCGCCACGCCGAGGTCGATCTCCTCGGGCGAGACGTAGCTGAACGCGAGGCGAAGCGTGTTCGGCGCACCGCCGAAGTCCGTGCCGAGGACGGCGGTGACGCCTTCGGCGCGCTTCATCACCTCGGCGGCATCGGTGCCCTCGGGAAGCTCGAGCCAGACGAAGTAGCCGCCTTCCGGGCGCGACCAGGTGCAGCCGGACATGTGCTTCTCGAGCGCGGCGAGCATCGCGTCGCGCCGCGCCCGCAGCAGGTCGTTGATCCGGGCCAGGTTCGGCTCGAAGCTGCCCCGGCGCGATGAACTCGTGGACGACTGCCTCGCTGAGCTGGACGGGCGTGATGTAGGTCGAGTTGGCGCGCTCGGTCAGCGAGGCCGCCAGCTCCTCGGGGACGATGTAGAAGCCGACGCGGAGGCCTGGAGCGATCGTCTTCGAGAACGACGAGCGTGTAGATGATCGTCCCGCCCGAGAGCTCGTACATCGACGGCTCGGGCTCGCCTTCGAACCGGATCAGACCGTAGGGGTCGTCCTCGACGATCAGCGCGCCGTGCGGCCGCCGCGATCTCGACCACCTGGCGGCGACGGTCGGCCGGCAGGGTCCGGCCGCTCGGGTTCTGGAAGGTCGGGATCGTGTAGACGAAGGCTGGATCGGGGTTCGCTGCAAGCGCGCGCTCGAGCTCGTCGGGGATGAGGCCGTGCTCGTCCATGGGAACGGCGACCGCGGTCTGGCCCCCCTCGCGGAGGATCTTCAGCGGCCGGTCGTAGGTCGGGAGCTCGACCAGTACCGTCTTGCCGCGGCCGAAGTGCTGCGCCAGCAGGACGAACCCCTGGAGCGCGCCGTTCGTGAGGATCACCCGCTCGGCCGGCACCTCGCACCACTCGGCGATCGGTCGCGCGCAGCGGCGCGTACCCGGCGCCGGAGCCGTAGGAGAGGATCGTCTTGCCGTCGCGCTCGAGGACAGCACGCGCGCAGTCGGCGAGCTCCTCCTCGGCGAGGCACTCGGGCGCGGGCACGCCCCGCGCGAAGGAGACGACGGGCTCCACGGCCCCGAATCTAGCGGGGACCTGCTCAGTCGCCGCCCCGGGCCACGATCCCCGCGACCTCGGTCGGCGTGGTACCGACCGCGATCCCGGCCGCCTCGAGCGCCTCCTTCTTCGCCTGCGCGGTCCCCGAGCTGCCCGAGATGATCGCGCCCGCATGGCCCATCGTCTTCCCGGGCGGCGCGGAGAAGCCGGCGATGTAGGCGACGACGCGCTTCGAGATCTTCTCGGCGACGTGGCGCGCCGCCTTCTCCTCCTCGTCGCCGCCGATCTCGCCGACGAGAACGATCAGCTCGGTCTCGTCGTCGGCCTGGAACAGGTCGAGGACGTCGATGAACGTCGAGCCGGGCACCGGATCGCCGCCGATCCCGACGATGCTCGAGTTCCCGAGCCCGAGCTGTGCCAGCTCGTAGCCGATCTGATAGGTGAGCGTGCCCGAGCGCGAGACGAGGCCGATCGATCCGGCGGCGAACACCTCGGCGGGGATGATCCCGACGTTCGCCTTCCCGGGCGAGAGGACGCCTGGGCAGTTCGGGCCGATCATCCGGGCTCCGCGTGAGCGAACGTACGCACGGAGCCTCAGCGAGTCGTGGACGGGGATGTGCTCGGTGATGCAGACGACGGTGCCGATCCCGGCGTCGACCGCCTCGTACACCGCGTCCGCGGCAAACCGGGCCGGGACGAACACGAGCGAGGTGTTCGCGCCGGTCTCGGCGACCGCGCCCGAGACGGTGTCGAACACCGGGATCCCCTCGACGTCCTGCCCCTCCTTCCCCGGCGTCACGCCGGCGACGACGTTCGTGCCGTAGCCGCGGTTGCGCAGGCCGTGGAACCGGCCCTCGGTGCCGGTCAGGCCCTGCACGACGAGCCGCGTCGACTCTCCGACGAGAACCGCCATCAGGCGGGCTTGCCGCGGAGGGCGATGCGGTCGAGCGTGAGCATGCCGCCGTCGATCCTGTGGGCGAGCAGGGCGCGTACCTCCTCGGCTGTCTCACCGGTGCACGCGGTGCGGTCGAGCCACTGCTCGAGGTCGATCGGCGTGTCGAAGGTCCGCACCTCGTCGACCTCGATCCCGGCGTCCGCGAGATACGCGCGCCACTCCGCCTCGCTGTAGTTGCGAACGTGCGACGGGTCGCGGAGCGCCTCGGCGCGCTCGACGTCGTCCCCCATGAACAGGGTGTCGACGACCACGACCCGGGCAGAGGCGACCCGGCCGAGCTCGCGGGTCGCCTGCGCGACGTCGGCGAAGTGATGCGCGGCGACGCGCGTCACGGCGAGGTCGAAGCTCGAGTCCGCGAAGGGCAGCTCCTCGGCGAAGCAGATCACGTCGGGCCGCATCCCGGGGGCGGGGTCGCAGCTCACGACCTCGAGCCCCGCCTCGCGCAGACGGCGCGCCACATGGCCGCCGCCGGTCGCGACGTCGAGCGCGGTGCCGCAGCCGTCGGCCCACTCGACGACCAGGTCGAGATCGGGGCCCTCGCTGTGGGCCTTGCTCGTGCGGTACAGATCCGCCCGGTCGCTCCAGGGCTCGCTCGAGCTCATGCCGCGAGCTCCACGGCGAGGTGCGCGGCCTCCAGCATCGTCGGCGAGACACGGACGACGGGGTTGCCCGCCTCCGCGAGGATGCGCCGGCCCTCCTCGGCGTTCGTGCCGTCCAGCCGCACGACGATCGGAACGGCGATCCCCGTCTGCTCGACCGCGGCGAGGATCCCGCGTGCGACCTCGTCGCAGCGGGTGATGCCGCCGAAGATGTTGAAGAGGATCGACCGCACCTGCGGGTCGCGGGTGATCACCTCGAGCGCCGCCACGACCCCCTCGGCCGACCCGCCGCCGCCGAGGTCGCAGAAGTTCGCGGGCCGGCCGCCGGCCACGACGACCACGTCGACGGTCGCCATCGAGAGCCCGGCTCCGTTGCCGAGGATCCCGACCGACCCGTCGAGCTTCACGTAGATGACGCCGCGCTCGCGCGCGAGCGCCTCGAGCGGGTCCGCAGCCCACGTGTCGCGCAGCTCGGCCAGGCCGGGGTGGCGCCACAGGGCCGAGTCGTCGATCGTGACCTTCGCGTCGAGGGCCCGGACCGTGCCCTCGGGGGTGACGATGAGCGGGTTGACCTCGCAGAGCGTCGCGTCCGACTCGACGTAGCAGCGGTAGAGCGCCTCGACGATGCTCTCGATCTGGGCGCGCTCCCCCTCGTCCTCGAGACGCGCGGTGAGCTCGCGGGCGTGGTGCGGCTCGAGCCCTTCGAGCGGGTCGACATGAACGCGCACGAGGGCGTCGGGGCTCTCGGCGGCGACCTGCTCGATCTCGACACCGCCCTCTGTCGTGAACATGAGGAGCGTCTTCCCCGCTCCCCGGTCGAGGGTCGCCGAGAGGTAGTACTCGCGCGCGATCTCCGAGGCGCTCTCGATCCAGAGCCGGCGGACCGTGTGCCCTCCGATGTCGAGGCCGAGGATGCCGTCCGCGACCCGCGCAGCCTCCCCGGGGTCGGCCGCGAGCTTGACGCCGCCGGCCTTCCCGCGACCGCCCGTGAGCACCTGGGCCTTGACGACCACCTCGCCCCCGAGCTCGGCGGCCGCTGCCCGAGCCTCCTCGGCACTCGTCGCGACCCGCCCCGCCGACACCGGGATCCCGAACGCCGCGAACAGATCCTTGCCCTGGTGCTCGTACAGATCCATCGGCTCGACACTACCGGCCGCAGGCGTATGTTTCGCAAGGAATGCCCGTCGCCGACCAGCTCACGCTCGCCCGGATCGCGGCCGCGCCGATCGTCGTCGTCCTCTTCACCGTCGACTTCACGAACCACTACTACTGGGCAACGGCGGCGTTCTGCCTCGCGATGTCGACCGACTGGTTCGACGGCCGCCTCGCGCGCCGGTCGGGGAAGACCACGTCGTTCGGGTCGCTGCTCGACCCTGTGGCCGACAAGGTGCTCGTGCTCGCGACGCTGATCGTGCTGCTCGATGCCGGGGTGTTCCCTGCGTGGATGGTCGCGGCGATCGTCGCGCGCGAGCTGCTCGTCAGCGGCCTGCGGCTCGCGGCGCTCGAGCGGGGCGTCGTGATCGCCGCCCGGGATCTCGGAAAGCTCAAGACGTGGTCGCAGGCGGTGGCAGCGGCAGCCGGCGGGCTCGCAGCAGCCGGCGCGTGGAGCACGGACGTCTCGTGGTGGCTCCTGCTCGTCGCGCTCGTGCTCACGTGGGTCTCGGGCCTCGACTACGCCCGGTCCGCGCCGAGCGTTCTTCGCGGCCGCCGCGCCGTCATGCCTTCCTAGAGACTCGCTGCGGCTAGGCTCGAGCCATGCCACGGGTCGACCGCTCCACGATCTGGCCGTACGACCTCGAGGGAGAGCCGCGGGAGTTCTTCTACTCCCGCTACGCCCACCCGACCGGGGCCGAGGCCGAGGCGCTGCTCGGAGAGCGCGAGGGCGGACAGGCGCGTCCTCTTCGCGTCGGGCATGGCCGCGGAGACGGCGGTCGTGCTCACGTTCGCGCGTCCGGGAAGCCTGATCGCGCTTGCGAAAGGCGCGTACTTCGGGACGTCGGTCCTGTTCGGATCGCTGGCGGAGTGGGGACTTCGGTTCGTCGAGTACGACCAGACCGGGCCGCCTCCCGCCGAGGCCGACATCGTCTGGGTCGAGTCCCCCGCGAACCCGTTGCTCACCGTCCCGGACTGGGACGCGGTACGCGCCCACGACGGGCTGATCGTGTGTGACTCGACGGTCGCGACGCCGGTCTACCTCCGCGCGCTGAAGGAGGGTGCGGATGTGGTCGTCCACTCGGCGACGAAGTTCATCACCGGAAGCCACAATGCTCTCTGCGGCGCCGTCGTCGTTCGCGACCCCGAGCGGGCGGACGCCCTGCGCCGCACGCGGACGCTGACGGGCGGGGTCTGCTCGCCGCACTCGGCGGCCTCCGTGACGGCGGGCCTCGACTCCCTCTCTCGCCGGATGCGCCTGATCACCTCGACGGCGACCGAGATCGCGCGCCGCCTGGAAGATCATCCCGCGGTCGAGCTCGTCCGCTATCCCGGGTACTCGGGGCTCATCTCCTTCGACGTCGCCGACCCGCGGGCGGTCGAGACGCGCACGCGCCTGATCGCGAACGCGACGAGCCTCGGCGGCGTCAACTCGACGATGGAGAGCCGCCACCGCTGGGAGGGCGACCGGATCCCGGAGGGGCTGCTGCGCCTCTCGGTCGGGCTCGAGGACGTGGAGCAGCTCTGGGCCGACCTCGCGCAGGCGCTGCCGTGAGACACGCGACCGAGTACCTGACCTTCGAGACGCCGCACCGGCGCGACTACGTCAACATCACCGACCGGGTCGAGGCGTTCGTGCGCGGCTCCGGGATCCAGCACGGGCTCGTGCTGGTGAACCCGATGCACATCACCGCCGCGGTCTACGTGAACGACGACGAGGGCGGGCTGATCGCGGACATCGACGACTGGCTCGAGCGCCTCGCCCCGCACGAGCCGGTTTCGAGCTATCGCCACAACCGCGGCGAGGACAACGCCGACGCGCACCTGAAGCGGCAACTGATGGCGCACCAGGTCGTGCTGCCGATCACGGACGGAAGCCTCGACCTCGGGCCCTGGGAGCAGGTGTTCTACGCCGAGTTCGACGGCCGCCGCCGCAAGCGGGTCGTGCTCAAGGCGATCGGCGAGTGACCGTGGTCGCCGAGCTCGACCTCCTCGACTGGAAGCGGCGCGTGTTCGCGCTCTACGCGGAGGTTCGGGCCGCGCCGGATCCCGCCGCGAGCGTGGGAAGGCTGGCGTGCCGCTCGCGACGAGCTCTTCCGGACACACGCGCAGTCGCCCCTGCCTCCGGAGGAGCGGACGTCGTACCCCGGCGTGCCGTGCTTCCCCTACGACCCGGGCCTCCGGGTGCTCGCCTCGGTCGAGCAGGCCGACTCCACGGAGACGCAGATCGGGTCGAGCGGCGAGGAGACGATTGCGTTCCGGCGCTTCGCGATCGGCCGGTTCGAGCTCGGCGGCGAGGAGCGCGCACTCGAGCTCTACTGGCTCGCCGCGTACGGCGGCGGCGTGTTCGTGCCGTTCCGCGATCAGACCTCGGGCGTCGAGACCTACGGCGGCGGCCGTTACGTCCTCGACACGGTGAAGGGGGCCGACCTCGGCACGGACGGCGAGCGGCTCGTGCTCGACTTCAACTTCGCCTACAACCCCTCGTGCAGCTACGACCCGCGCTGGGTGTGCCCGCTCTCGCCGCCGGCGAACCGGCTGCCGGTCTCGGTCCGCGCAGGGGAGCGAATGCCCAGTTAGGAGAGGATGCTGTCAGGAAGAGCCGGAGGCGGGACTCGAACCCGCGACCCTCTGCATTACAAGAGCGATGCTCTGCCAGCTGAGCTACTCCGGCCCGGCACCGTCAGCGTAGCTCGCGGCTACGCGAGAACCTGGCGGTCGCGCTGGTGGTTCAGGATCTTGCGCTTGACCCGCTGCAGCGCGTTGTCGATCGTCTTCGTGTCGCAGCCGAGCTCGTCGGCCATCGCCTCGTAGGACGCATCCCTCGAGGTAGAGGCGGAGCGCGTCGGACTCGAGCGGCGAGAGGCTCGTGCCGAGGCAGCCGACGAGGCTCTGCAGCTCCTCGGTCGAGATCACGTGGACGGCGGGGTCGTTGACGTGCGAGCCGGGCAGCGCGTCGCCGAGGGTGCAGTCGCCGTCGGGGTCCTGGCCGGCCGGGGTGTGGCTGAACGAGACGTAGGTGTTCAGCGGCGAGTGCTTGAACCGGGTCGCGGTCTTGATCGCGGTGATGATCTGGCGCGTGACGCAGAGCTCGGCGAACGAGCGGAACGACGTCTCCTTGTCGGGCCGGAAATCGCGCACCGCCTTGTAGAGGCCGATCAGGCCCTCCTGGATCAGGTCGTCGTTGTCGCCGCCGACGAGGAAATAGGCGCTCGCCTTCAGCCGGACGAACGGCGTGTAGCGCCGGATCAGCGCGTCGAGCGCGACCGTGCTCGCCGTTGCGCGCCTTGAGCACGAGCTGTAGATCCTCAAGCTCTCGTTGAGCCTTTGCTGCGGTCTTTCGGTGCAGTTGCTGTTCTGGCACGCTCATGCCCAAACCCCCGTTTCGAGCGGGATCGGTTCCTCCGACGAATCAGAGAACTCTCACCCTTAGGTCGAGGTGAATCTAGCAAGGCCTGCCAGAAAATACAAGTCCACTTGCAATGGACCCGGTTGCACGTTACCTACTCGCCGCGGCGCAGGCGCTCGAGCTTGGCGCGGGTCTCGTCGTCGAGCTTGTCGCCGAGCCCGCCGGGCGGCGCGGCGCGGCACTTCGGCGGGCGCGAGGTCGCGGAAGAACGTCTGCGAGGAGAGGTTCGCCACCTCGCGCCCGGCCGTGCCGAGAACGGTCGCGTCGGAGGAGACGAGCAGCACGCGCTCGCGGGCGCGGTGCTCGGCGGCGAGCCGCTCGAGCAGCGCGTCGGCGTCCGGCGCGAACCGCACGGAGAGCCGGCCGATCTCGGTGTCGTCGCCGGCGCCGTCGAAGACGGCGACGCCTCGCGCGCCGCGTCGTCGCGACGAAGCTCGCGAGCGCGTCGACGAGCTCGCGGCGGTCGGCGAAGGGCCCGGCGTGCAGGAGGTTGTAGCCGTCGAAGAGGTAGAGGGTCGGGTCAGCCATCGGCTAGCGCCGCTGGCGGCGCGCCTCGAACAGGAGGAGCGCCGCGGCGACGCTGACGTTCAGCGACTCGACCTCGCCGGTCGAGCGGGATCGAGACGAGCGACGTCGCAGCTGCGGCGGACGAGCGGCCGCAGCCCCTTCCCCTCGGCGCCGAAGACGAGCGCGACGCCGCCCGAGAGATCGGTGTCCCACATCGTCGCCTCGGCGCGTCGCCGGCCGCGCCGTAGACCCAGAGCTCCGGGCCCTTGACCTCCTCGAGGTAGCGCGCAAGGTTCGTGACGACCGCGATCGGCAGATGCTCGATCGCCCCGGCCGAGGCGCGGGCGACGGCGGGCGTCACGACCGCCGAGCCGTGGGCGGGCACGACGACGCCCGTCGCCCCGGCGCCCTCGGCGCTCCGGCAGACGGCGCCGAGGTTGCGCGGGTCGGTCACGCGGTCGAGCACCGCGAGCAGCGGCCGCTCGGCGGCGGCGAGCTCGTAGGCGTCGGCGTAGCGGTACGGCTCGACGCGCGCGACGACGCCCTGGTGGTCGCGGGTGCCGGCGAGCTCGGTCAGCTCGCGCTCGGCCCTGATCTTCGGCCTCGCCTCGGCGAGCCAGGGCTCGGCGGCGGCGGCGCGGTCGGTGGCGAGGAGCTCGAGCACCTCGCGCCGCCCGCGGAGCGCCTCACGCACGGCGCGCCGCCCGTAGACGAGGTCGGAGCTCACCGCTTCGGGACGAGCGTGTACCCGCCGCCCGGCTCGTCGCGCATCTCCCAGCCGGCGGCCTCGATCTGTTCGCGGAGCGCATCGGCGGCGGCGAACTCGCGCTGCAGCCCGGGCGGCCACCCGCCTCTCCGCGAGCTCGACCACCTCGGGCGGAGCGTCGTCCCTGTCGGCGAGCGAGCCCAGGCCGAAGATGGAGAGCGCCCGGCGGAGCAGATCGTGGTCGCGCCATTCGTGCATGAGGGCAAGCGCCTCGGGCGTGTTGAAGTCGTCGTCGAGCGCGGCCGCGAACGCCTCCCAGTCGCCGCCGGGCTCGCTCGGACCGCGGAAGACGTTCCGGAGTCCTTCCGCCTGCGCCGCAGCCTGCGCCATCGTGTCGGGCGAGAAGTCGATCGGCTTGCGCCAGTGGCCCCCGAGGAAGAAGACGAGCACCGCCTCGCGGCCGTACTCGTCCAGAACCTCGCGGATCGTGGCGATGTTCCCGACCGACTTCGACATCTTCTCGCCGGTGAAGCGGAGCATCCCGTTGTGCGCCCAGATGCGCGCGAACGGATGGCCGAGCGCACGGGACTGGGCGAGCTCGTTCTCGTGGTGCGGGAAGACCAGGTCGAGGCCGCCGCCGTGGATCTCGAACTCCTCGCCGATCGTGTGCTCGGCCATGGCGGAGCACTCGATGTGCCAGCCGGGCCTGCCCTGCCCCCACGGCGAGGGCCAGCTCGTGTCCTCGCCCTCCTTCGTCGCCTTCCAGAGCGCGAAGTCGCGCGGGTCCTCCTTGAGCGCGCTCGGCTCCTGCTCCTCCACCTCGTCCGGCCGCTGTCCCGAGAGGCTGCCGTACCCGGGGAACCGCGCGACGCGGAAGTAGACGTCGCCCGCGGCCGGGTAGGCGAAACCGCGGTCGACGAGCTTCTCGGATGAAGTCGACGATCTCGGGGACGAGATCCGTGACCTTCGGCATCAGGTCGGGCACGCCGAGCCCGAGGTCGCCCGTGTCCTCGAGGTACCAGGCCGTCGCCTTCTCGGCGAGCTCCGCGCTGTGACCGGGCGCCGCCTCGTAGATCTTGTCGTTGACGTCGGTGATGTTGTGGACGAGCGTCACCTCGTAGCCGGTGGCCCGTAGCCAGGAGCGAAACCACATCCCGATCACGAAGGGCCGGGCATTGCCGATGTGGGCGCGCGCGTAGACAGTCGGGCCGCAGAAGTACATCCGGACCGGCCCGGGGGGAGGCGGCAGCTCGACCAGAGAGCGTGAGTGGGTGTCGTAGAGCCGCATCCCACGAGTCTAGAGTGGCGTTGTGCGAAGGGCCTTGCTCGACTGGTACGAGGCAAACGGGCGCGCGCTGCCCTGGCGGGAGACCACCGATCCGTACGCGATCCTCGTCAGCGAGGTGATGCTCCAGCAGACGCAGGTCGATCGCGTGATCCCGCGCTGGCGGCGGTGGCTCGAGCGGTGGCCGACTGCCGCGGCGCTCGCTGCGGCGACACCCGCGGAGGTGATCCTCGAGTGGCAGGGCCTCGGCTACAACCGACGCGCGGTCAACCTGCACCGCGCGGCGCGCGCTGTGGCCGAGCGAGGCTGGCCCGACGACCTCGCCGAGTTGCCCGGGGTGGGGCCCTACACGGCGGCGGCGGTCGCGAACTTCGCGTTCGGCCGCGACGTGCTTCCGGTCGACACGAACGTCCGCCGCGTGCAGGAGCGGACCGGAGAGAGCTTCGACGGCTCGTGCGCGCAGGCGCTCTTCGACCTCGGCGCGACGATCTGCCTCGCCCGGGTCCCCCGCTGCGGGACCTGCCCGCTCGCCGCGGCGTGCCCCGCCCGCGGGAGCCGGTACGAGCCGCTGCGGAAGCAGTCGCGTTTCGAGGGGTCGTTCCGGCAGCGCCGGGCGCTCGCGCTACGAGCCGTCGCCGCCGGAGAGGGCAGTAGCGACGGCGAGGCGATCGAGTCGCTCGAGCGCGACGGCCTCGTCACGGTCGGCGCGGACGGCCGCGCGGCGCTTCCCGAACTGTTAAGGCACCGCGTAGTCCCGAATCCGCCCCTCGGGCGCGTGCGTACCTGACAGTCGAACCCACGATTTCGCAGGGAGGGATCCATGACCCGCTTCAAGCTCGCCGCGACGGCAGCCGTCGTCGTGATCTCGATTGCCGCCACCGCATCCGCGGCGGTCCCGTCGATGCTCGCGCTCGGGCCGTCGGTGAAGACCAAGACCCCGACCTATCTCGGCTACTACGACCACCACAAGGACGCCTACCTGGTGACCGACGTCTCGAGCAAGGCGCAGGCCACGGCAATGCACATCAACTACTCGCCTCCGCTCGCGAAGGTGAAGGGCGCCCCGCCGCAGTACTTCATCGCGGGCAAGGCCGCGCCCGGGCAGCTCGCCGTGTTCGGGTCGGAGCCCGGCGAGTCCGACTACAACCCGCTCTGGGAGGAGCTGATCGTCACCTGGAAGCCCGGAGTGACGCCCGTGCTGCTCCAGCAGGACGACCAGATCAACGGCCTCGCCAAGCAGGGGAAGCTCACCGTGACCGACGCGCACGTCGTGATCAACGCGCCGATCACGAACGTCGGGACCTAGAGGGCTCGCGGGGGGACCGGCCGGTTCCCCCGCGTTACTCCCGGCGCTCGAGGAGGGCGACCGCTTGCGCGGCGAGGCCCTCGCCCCGCCCGGTGAAGCCCAGGCCGTCCGTCGTCGTCGCCCGGACGTTCACCTGGCCCTCCCCGACCGCCTCCTCGAGGCGCCGCCTCATCTCGTCGCGGTGCGGAGCGATCCTCGGCTCCTGGCCGATGAGCACGCAGTCGGCGTTGACGAGCCGCCAGCCGCCGCCGCGGACCTCGGCGTAGGCGACGCGGAGCAGCTCGAGCGACGACACACCGCGGTAGCGCTCCTCGCCGGAGGGAAAGAGCGCGCCGATGTCGCCGAGCCCGGCGGCGCCGAGCAGAGCGTCGATCAGCGCGTGTGCGATCACGTCTCCGTCGGAGTGGCCGGCAAGCCCGCGCGGGCTCTCGATCTCGACCCCGCCGAGCACGAGCGGCCGGCCCTCGACGAGCCCGTGCGCGTCGTACCCTGTCCCGATCCGGACGTCGGCCACAGCCGGGAGGCTACTCGGGCCCGGCGGTGGCGAGCGCCTCGACCCGCTTGAGGTCCTCGGGCGTCGTCACCTTGAGAAGCCGCTCGTCGCCGGGCACGACCTTGATGCGCCCGCCGGCAGCCTCCACGAGAGACGAGCAGTCGGACCCCTCTCCCGCGGCCGCCGCCCTCAGCACCGAGGCGACGAAGGCCTGAGGTGTCTGCACCGCCACGAGCTCGTCGCGCGCCGGCGTCTCGACCACGACCCCGTCGCGAACTCGCTTGACGGTGTCGGTGACCGGCAGCCCCGGGACGGCTCCGTCGAACCCGTCCGCGAGCGCCTCGAGCAGGCGCGCGACGAGCTCCGGCGGAAGTAGCGGCCGGGCCGCGTCGTGGACGAGCACCACATCCGCCTCTGCCGGGACCTCCTCGAGCCCGATCCGCACCGACTGGGAGCGGGTCGCTCCACCCGTGACGCACGAGGTGACCTTCGACGCGCCGATCTCCTCGGCGACGAGGATCGCGGGCTCCTCCCACTCGGGAGGGGCGACGACCACGATCCCGTCGATCCACTCGCTCTCGTCGAGCCGCCGGAGCGACTCGGCGAGCAAGGGGAGAGCGCCGAGGCGGGCAAACGCCTTCGGCCGCTCATCCCCGAACCGCTCTCCCCGCCCTGCGGCGACGAGGACGGCCCACACACTCACTTAAGCCGCAGCCGGCGTTTTCGGCGTCGCCTTCGCTGCCGGCCGCTTGGCCGCTGCCCGCTTCGGGCCGGTGCTGTCGGTGAGGACGCCCTCGAGCCAGGTGACGGCATCGTCCTCCGACAGGTTCTTCGCGTACATCAACTCCGACGCGAGGATCTTCTTCGCCTTTACGTACATCTGCTTCTCGCCGGTCGAGAGCCCCTTCTCACCGTCTCGGAGCGACAAGTTCCGGACGACCTCTGCCAACTCGAAGATGTCTCCGGTCTTCATCTTGTCCCGGTTGTGCTTGAAGCGCCGGTTCCAGTTCTTCGGCATCTCGGTGCCGCCGCTCGTGAGGTACTTGACGACCTTCTTCACGGCCTCTTCGTCGATCACCTTGCGCAGACCGACCCGTTCCGCGTTGTCGAGCGGGACATTGACGGTCATGTCGCTGTGCAGGATCTTGATCGTGAGGTACTCCCGTGTCTCACCCAGCACCATCTGCTGTTCACGCTTCACGATGGTGCCCGCGCCGTGGTGCGGGTACACCACCTTGTCGCCGACCTTGTACAAGCTGACTCCCTCTCCCGTGTCGTGAAAGCGCCGGTGGTCACGAATGACTACCGGCGGGATGGACAAGTCTAGCAAAAACCCGCATGAAAGCAGCATTTTTGCAGGGGTTTTCGAGAATCTCCCTGCATTTTCGGAAAAGCCCCTGCATACGGATCGAAACCATCGACGCGTAGAAACCCGAAACCCGATCAGGTCTTCGCGACCGCGGCTTCGAGCGCCTCCCGGAGCGAGACCGCCTCGAGACTCCCTCCTCCCGTCCCCGCGGGGGCGAGCACCGAGGTGAGCCCGAGCTTTCGGCACTCCTCGATCCGGCGAGCCGCCTGGGTGGCCGGTCGCACGCGACCGGTGAGCCCGATCTCGCCGAATGCGCCGAGCCCCTCGCGAACCGGCGCCCCGCGCGCCGCCGACGCGATGGCGAGCGCGATCCCGAGATCGGCCCCCGGCTCGTCGATCCGCACTCCGCCCGCAACGTTCACGAAGACGTCGGCGCTCCCGAGCGGGACGCCCGCGTG
This sequence comes from uncultured Actinomycetota bacterium, assembly GCA_963723405.1. GTDB lineage: Bacteria > Actinomycetota > Thermoleophilia > Gaiellales > Gaiellaceae > PALSA-600. The sequence goes on from CAVRQF010000002.1 coordinate 211,954, forward strand.
CCGGGACAGCACGGCGACGATCATGGCCAGGCGCTTGGGATCGACGCCGGTCCCGACGCGCCGCGGCATCGCGAGGTCGCTCGCTGCGACCAGTGACTGGATCTCGAGCAGCAGCGGCCTCGTGCCTTCGAGCACGCACGTCACCGCGGCTCCGATCTCGCCGGGCTCGCTGCGCCCGAAGATCGCCGACGGATCGGGGACGCCGACGAGCCCCGTAGCCGTCATCTCGAACACCGCGAGCTCGTTCGTCGAGCCGAAGCGGTTCTTCGTCGCGCGGAGGACGCGATGGGCGTGGTAGCGGTCGCCCTCGAACTGGAGCACGCAGTCGACCAGATGCTCGAGAACGCGCGGCCCCGCCACCGAGCCGTCCTTGGTCACGTGCCCGACGAGGAAGACCGCGACCCCCGCCTCCTTCGCGACACGAAGGATGCGCGCCGCCGCCTCGCGCACCTGTGCGACCGAGCCGGGCGCCGAGCCGATCTCCGAGGAGTAGAGGGTCTGGACCGAGTCGATGACGCAGACCCCCGGTCGCTCCCGCTCGAGCATCGAGCACACGCTCTCGAGCTCGGTCTCGGCGACGATCTCGACCGACTCGGCGCCGCCGAGCCTGGCGGCCCGCAGGCTCACCTGCATCGGCGACTCCTCGCCGGTCACGAGCACCACCCTTCGCTCGCTGCTCATCGCCCTCAGGGCGCTGAGCAGCAACGTCGACTTCCCCACGCCGGGCTCGCCGCCGACGAGCACGAGCGAGGCCGGCACGAGGCCGCCGCCGAGCACGCGGTCGAGCTCGGCGACGCCGGTCGGGATCCGGTCGGCCTCCTCGGCCTTGACGTCGACCAGCCGCAGGAGTGGTCGCGGCGCTGCCCCCGCAGCGCGTGCCGGTGCCGCCTCCTCGAGCATCGTCCCGAACGCACCGCAGCCCGGGCACCGTCCGAGCCACCGTCCGGACATCGTCCCGCACTCGGTGCACGCGTGTTGGAGAGCCGCCGGTCTCGCCATCAGGCGAACAAGTGTACGTATCGCGGGAGACGGACTCGTCCGAGCCCGAGTCATCCCGGCCGACCGCTAGCCTCGGTACGTGAGCCGCACCAAGCTCCGGAGCCGCCGGGAGGTGCTCGAACGCGTTCGCGCCCTCTCCGAGCCCCTCCGAACGGCCCTCTCCATGCTCCCGGGCGCGCAGGACGACCCGGCCGTCGTCGAGGCCGTCTGGCAGGGGGAGGGGCTCGGGGTGCTCCTCTGGTCGCTGGGTCTCGTCGAGCTCGAGCCGTACGACCGGCCCTTCGACCCCGAGTGGCTGCTCGCCACCCCCACCGCGCCGGGCGCGCTCCGTGCCAAGCCCGAGATCGAGCACGCCCTCGAGACCGCCAGGCTCTGGCACTGGCGCACCCGCACCGAGGCGCTCCGGTCGGCCGACGCGCTGGAGCTGCCGGCGAGCTGGGACTCGCTCGAGCAGCTCGTCGCGGTCGCGGCGATGCGCGGCTACGAGCGCGGGCTCCTGCCCTCCCCGCTCCGCGGCGACTTCCCGGCCTTCGGCACCGGCTACCGGGAGCTGACGGCCCCGCAGCGGGCCGAGATGATCTCGATCGCCTACGAGCGCCACCGGGCGCTCCAGTGGTTGTGCGGCACCGGGCGGGACTGGGCGGAGACTCCCACGGACACCTAAGGAGGCTTGATTGAAGGCGCTTCTCCCGGCCGCGCTCGCGGCGCTCGTGCTCGTACCGGCGCACGCCGCCATCACACGGGTCGCCACTGCGCCGCCAGCGCCGATCCTGTACGTCCAGGGCCTCGCGTGCCCGGCCCACAAGACCTGCACCGGCAGGCCCGCCTACTTCGACCGGATCCGGGTGATCCCGCGCATCGGGTTCCCGTCGAGGCAGCTCTCGAGCGGCGCGTTCGACGACATGCATCCGGCGTGGTCGCCCGACCACACGAGGATCGCGTTCGTCCGGGTGTCGCGGAACGGGCTCTCCTATTCGCTCTGGACCATGCGGGCGAACGGCACCGGGCAGCGCCGGCTGACGCGGGGAGCGATGGTCGCAGCCGAGCCGGCCTGGTCGCCAGACGGCCGCACGATCGTCTACCGGTCGAGCTCGGCGACCCGAAGCACGTTCGACCTCTGGACCATCCCGGCCTCGGGCGGCACCGCGAGGGACATCACCCGGAACCCCGACGGCGTCGGTGCGCTCAACCCCGACTGGTCGCCGAACGGAAGGCTGATCGTGTTCCAGCGGATGAGAACAGGGTCGGGGGCCGGCACCGGGCTCTTCACGATCCGACCCGACGGAACGGGCCTGCGGCGCCTGACGATCGGAGGCCAGGATCCCGCCTGGTCGCCGAGCGGCCGGAGGATCGCAGCGGTCTTCCCCGACCCGCGGTCTGGCGGCCAGCTCGAGCTCTACACGCTGAACGCGAACGGCACCGGGCGGGCACGGGTGACGAGCGTCGCCGAGGCCACAGCCCCGGCGTGGTCGCCCGACGGCAGTCGCATCGCCTTCGTGCGCGGCAGCCAGATCGCGGTGGTGAGCGCCGCGGGCGGGCGCGTCAAGCAGGTGACGCGCCCGCTGCGCGGGCTTGCGTTCGTCGATACGCCGAGCTGGTAACCCGGACTACTCGACTACTGCGCGGACTCGTCGTCCTCACCGGAGTCGGCCACGGCGCCCACAGTTGCGGGCTCCGGAGCATCTACCGGCGGGATCACCTCGATGTCGACCTCTTCGTCGTTCTTGCGCTTGACCACGATGGTCGACCCTGGCGCCAGGGTGCGGCCGAGGACGTAGTCGGCGAGCGGGTCCTCGATCAAGCGCTGGATCGCGCGGCGCAGTGGCCGGGCACCCATCGCCGGGTCGTAGCCCTTCTCGACCAGCATCTCCTTGGCCTCGCGCGACAGCTCGATCGTGACCTCGTGCTCGGCCATCTGCACGCGCAGCCGGTTGAGCATCAGGTCGACGATCTGCAGGATCTCCTCCTTCGAGAGCTTCGGGAAGACGATGATCTCGTCGATCCGGTTCAGCAGCTCGGGCCGGAACGCCTTCTTCAGGTCGCCCATGACGCGGCTCTTCATGTCGTCGTAGGAGAGGCCCTGCTCGTCGGAGAGGTTGAAGCCGAGCGCCTGGTTCTTCGAGATCGAGGTCGACCCGATGTTCGAGGTCATGATCACGATCACGTTCCGGAAGTCGACCTTGCGCCCCTGCGAGTCGGTCAGCTTCCCGTCCTCCAGGATCTGGAGCAGGATGTTGAAGACGTCGGGGTGGGCCTTCTCGATCTCGTCGAAGAGGACGACGGAGTACGGCTTGCGGCGCACCGACTCGGTGAGCTGGCCGCCCTCGTCGTAGCCGATGTAGCCGGGGGGCGACCCGACCAACCGTGACACGGCGTGCTTCTCCATGTACTCCGACATGTCGATCTGGATCATCGCCTCCTCGTCGCCGAACAGGAACTCGGCGAGCGTACGGGCGAGCTCGGTCTTCCCGACGCCCGAGGGGCCGAGGAAGATGAACGAGCCGGTCGGGCGCTTCGGATCCTTGATGCCGGCGCGCGCGCGGCGGATCGCCTTCGAGACGGCGACGATGGCGGCGTCCTGGCCGATGACGCGCTTGTGGAGCTCCTCCTCCATGCGGATGAGCTTCTGCGACTCGGCCTCGGTCAGCTTGAAGACAGGGATGCCCGTCCACATCGAGACGATGTCGGCGATCTCGTCCTCACCGATCTCGGGCTGCTCGGAGGGCTCCTGGTTGCGCCATTCCTCCTCGAGCTCCTTCTTCTTCTGCGTCAGCTTGCGCTCCTTGTCGCGCAGGGACGCGGCCTTCTCGAACTCCTGGTTCTCGATCGCGTCCTCCTTGTCGGTGCGGACGCGCGAGATCTCCTCCTCGAGCTCGCGGTAGCGCGGCGGCGCGGTCATCGTCTTGATGCGCATGCGCGATGCGGCCTCGTCGATCAGGTCGATCGCCTTGTCGGGCAGCTGCCGGTCCTGGATGTAGCGGTCGGCCAGCGTCGCCGCGGCGACGAGCGCATCGTCGGTGATCTTGCACCGGTGATGTGCCTCGTACCTGTCTCTCAGGCCACGGAGGATCTGAACGGTGTCCTCGGTCGAGGGCTCCTCGACCCGGATCTGCTGGAAGCGGCGCTCGAGTGCGGCGTCGCGCTCGAGGTACTTGCGGTACTCGTCGAGCGTCGTCGCGCCGATCGTCTGGAGCTCGCCACGCGCGAGCGCGGGCTTCAGGATCGAAGCGGCGTCGATCGCACCCTCGGCGGCACCCGCGCCGACGAGGTTGTGGAGCTCGTCGATGAACAGGATGATGTCTCCGCGCTGGGTGATCTCCTTCATCACCTTCTTCAGGCGCTCCTCGAACTCACCGCGGTACTTCGACCCTGCGACGAGAGCGGCGAGGTCGAGTGTGTAGATCTGCTTGTTCTTGAGGATGTCCGGGACCTGGTTCGAGCTGATGCGCGCGGCGAGGCCCTCGACGACGGCGGTCTTGCCGACGCCGGGCTCGCCGATCAGCACGGGGTTGTTCTTCGTGCGGCGCGAGAGAATCTGCATCACGCGCTCGATCTCGGTCTGCCTTCCAACCACCGGGTCGAGCTTCCCCTCTGCAGCCAGCTTCGTGAGGTTGCGGCCGAACTGGTCGAGGAGCTTGGAGCTCTTCGACTTCTCGCCCGCAGGCCCGCCCTGCGCCTGCCCACGCCGGCCGGGGCCGGAGAGCATGCGAATGATCTCGTTGCGGATCTTCTCGGCATCGGCGTCGAAGTCGAGCAGGATGCGCGCCGCGACGCCCTCGTTCTCGCGAACGAGCCCGAGCAGGATGTGCTCGGTGCCGATGTAGTTGTGACCGAGCGAGAGCGCCTCTCTGAGCGCCAGCTCGAGAACCTTCTTGGCGCGCGGCGTGAACGGGATCTGCCCGCTCGTGACCTCGTCGCCCTGTCCGACGATGCGCGCGACCTGCGCCCGCACCTCTTCGACGGTGATGTCGAGGGATTCCAGCACCCGCGCCGCGAGGCCCTCCTCCTCACGTAGCAGGCCGAGCAGGATGTGCTCGGTGCCGATGTAGTTGTGCTTGAGCGCCCTTGCCTCGTCCTGTGCGAGGACGACGACCTGGCGAGCCCTTTCTGTGAACCTCTCGAACACCCTCTCAACCCTTCTGCCGCCGGTGGCGGCGTCCACCGATTGCCTTGGATCCGCGCACAGGCCATGGTACCGAGGTCTGTGGCTGTGGGAGCGACGGCCGCTCCCACGGAGACATGATCGGCCGCTCGCAGCGGTTCCTTACCCGACCACATCTGGCCCGACACCCGATCTTATCTGGCCCTGAGCGCGGGAAAGAGGATCACGTCGCGGATGGACTCCTTCCCGAGCAGGAGCATCGCGAGCCGGTCCATCCCCATCCCGAGCCCGCCGGTCGGGGGCATGCCGTAGGAGAGCGCCTCGACGTAGTCGGGGTCGCCCGGCTCGGCCTCGACGTTGCCGCCCGCGCCCTCGTCCGCCTGCATCGCGAACCGGGCGGCCTGCTCCTCGGAGTCGTTGATCTCGGTGAACGCGTTCCCGAGCTCCATCCCGCCCGCGTAGTACTCGAACCGCTCGACGATGCCGTCCTCGGCCGACGGCCGCGCGAACGGCGAGAGCTCGACGGGATAGTCGTGGAGGATCGTCGGGGCGATCAGCGCGGGCTCGACGAAGTGCGAGAGCGCATGGTCGATCAGCTGCGCCCAGGTCCTGTCGTGAGTCGTATCGACGCCGCGCTCGTTCAGGCGGGCGCGGAGCTCGCGGCTCGTCACGCGTCCAGAGACCGTGCTCGGCGAGGGCGTCCGTGAGCTTGAGGCGGCGCCACGCGCCGAGGTCGATCTCGTGGCCGCGGAACGTGACCGTCGTCGTGCCCAGGGTCTCGCCGGCCACGCGCGCGACGAGCTGCTCCATCCGGCTCATCGTGTCCTCGTAGTTCGCGTAGGCCTCGTACCACTCGAGCATCGTGAACTCCGGGTTGTGCTTGTAGGAGACGCCCTCGTTGCGAAAATCCTTGCCCAGCTCGTAGACGCGCTCGAGCCCGCCGACGATGAGGCGCTTGAGGTAGAGCTCGGTCGCGATCCGCAGGTAGAGGTCGGTGCCGAGCTCGTTCGAGTGCGTGACGAACGGCCGGGCGAAAGCGCCGCCGTAGCGCGGCTGCAGCACCGGCGTCTCGACCTCGACGAACCCCTCGTCGTCGAGGGCGCGGCGCACCGCGGTGATCATGCGGGCGCGGAGCACGAAGTCATTGCGCGTCTCCTCGTTCATGAGCAGATCGAGATAGCGGCGGCGGTAGCGCTGCTCGACGTCGGTGAGCCCGTGGAAGGTGTCGGGGAGCGGTGCGCGGATCCGCGCGAGCAGCTCGAGCGAGTCGACCGCGAGCGACGGCTCGCCGCGCCGCGACTTGGCCGGACGGCCGATCGCACCGACGATGTCGCCGAGGTGCACGTCGACCTCTCCCGTCCGGTCGACCGGGCAGAGAAGCTGGATGCGGCCGGAGCGGTCGACGAGGTCGAGGAACGTCAGCTTTCCCATGTCGCGGCGCGCGAGGACGCGGCCGGCGAGGCGGCGCTCGGCCTCTCCCTCGCCACCGTTCTCGAGCGGGTCGGCCTCGGCCCGGACGGCGGCGATCTCGTCCCGGTCGGGGAAGCGCTTTGGCAGGTCGTCCACGGGGCCAGCCTAGTGCCTAGGACGTCGGGCGACGACGCATCATCCACGCCCGCGGGCCGTCGTCGGGGGTGCGGCCCTTGCGGACGACCTCGAAGCCCTGGAGCTCGTAGAAGGCGATGTTCTCCTCGTTGTTCGTGAGGAGCGCGCAGGGGACGGACTCGCGATCGGAGGCCTCGAGGCCGGGGCGAACGAGCGCGCTGCCGATGCCTTCCCGCCTGCGGGACGGGTCGACGCCGATGCCTGCGAGGTACCAGTGCGGCTCGGGCACGGCGGCAGCGCGCATCGCCTCGACCGCGCGACCGTAGGCGAAGAACCGCGACGTCGCCTCGCGGACGCGCAGAGGGGTCGCGACGAGGGCGCGCAGCATCGCGCCGACGTGGATCACGGGACGGCCCGGCGGCAGCCAGCGCGCGCAGCCGGCAATCTCACCCGGAGTCGTCCAGGCCTGTGCCTCGGTCACCTCGAAGTTCATCCGGAAGAGCCAGGGCAGGAGCGCCGCCCTCCGCTCGGCATCGGGAAGAACCCAGGCCCAGGCGGGGTCGTCCTGGAACGCGAGCGCCAGCATCGCGCTGACCTCGTCCACCTGCCCGGGCTGCAGCCGAACGATCTCCACCGCGCGACCCTATACGGGAACGCGTCAGGCCCTGCAGCGGGCGTCTAGAGCGGTGTCGGACACGAACGAGCGAAGACACGGTCCCGGAGGACAGGCGCTGTGTCCGACACCATTACGCGGCCTTGATCTCGAGGATCTTGAACTTGAGCGCGCCGCGCGGCGCGGTGACCTCGACGGTGTCGCCCTTCTTCATGCCCATGATCGCCTTGCCGACCGGCGACTCGTTCGAAAGCTTGTTCTCGGACGGGTTCGCCTCGGCGGAGCCGACGATGTGGTACTCGACGGTCTTGTTCGCCGCGATGTCGCGCAGGCGCACGGTCGAGCCGACCGAGACGGAGTCCTTCGAGACCTCCTTCTTGGTGATCACGCGTGCCGAGAGGAGCCGCTCCTCGAGCTGCGCGATCCGGTGCTCGAGCATCGCCTGCTCGTTCTTGGCGTCGTCGTATTCCGCGTTTTCGGCGATGTCGCCGAACTCGCGTGCAACCCGGATCCGCTCGGCGACCTCGCGCCGCTTCTCCGTCTGGAGATATTCGATCTCCTGCCTGAGCTTCTCGTAGCCCGCGGCTGTGAGTATGACTTCCTTCAGAGCAACCTCCCTAGGGCCCCTTTCGAACCGCGCCTCGGTAAGACGCAGTGAAGAGAGGGCGGCCATCGTAGCGAGGCCGGAGGCCCTACGCAAGGCCCATGGCTACCATCGGGCTGCATGGACGTCGACCTGCACGAGCACTGGTTCCTGGGTGGCGTCGAGATCCCCGGCCGTCTCGTCCTCGCGCCCATGGCGGGCGTGAGCGTCCAGGCGTTCCGCCGACAGGGCCGACGCCACGGCGCGGGGCTCGTGTGCTCGGAGATGGTCTCGGTCGCGGGGATCCAGCACCGCAACGAGCGTACCCTCGGTTACCTCCGCGTCGCCTCGGACGAGCATCCGCTCGCGATCCAGATCTTCGGCTCCGACCCGGTGGCGATGGCCGAGGCCGCCCGCATGGTCGAGGCGGCCGGCGCGGACATCGTCGACATCAACTTCGGCTGCCCGGTGCGGAAGGTGACGAAGACGGGTGCCGGCGCCTCGCTGCTCGACGACCCGGACCACGCCGCGCGGATCGTCGAGTCGGTGGCGGAGGCGACCGCACTGCCGGTGTCGGTGAAGATGCGCCGCGGCACGCAGAACGGCTCGCGCGACTGCCTCGTCGTCGGGCCGCGTCTGGTCGAGGCGGGCGCCGCCTCGCTCACCCTCCATCCCCGGTCGGCCAAGCAGATGTACACCGGCACCGCCGATCACTCGCTGACCGCCGAGCTCGTCGAGCTCGTCCGTGTGCCCGTGATCGCGTCGGGTGACGTCACGTCGCGCGCCCGCGCCCAGGCGGTGCTCGCGACGACCGGAGCGAGCGCGGTGATGGTCGGCCGCGCGGCGCAGGGCAACCCGTGGGCGCTCGCCCAGATCATGGGCTCCGACGAGGACCCGAGCCGCGAGGAGGTCGTTGCCGAGCTGCTCCTGTTCATCCGCGAGACCGTCCGCGAGCTCGGCGAGCAGCGGGCCACCGGGTTCCTCAAGAAGTTCTACGCCTGGTACCTCGGCCGCGGGCGCTTCCCGAAGCCCTTCAAGCAGGAGCTCGTGATGCTCCCGACGATCGAGGAGGTCGAGACTCGCCTGCTCGCAGCGGCACCGGGCGCGGTCGACGTGCTCGAGCGCCTCGAGGGCGAGACCCCGCCGGTCGACGAGGTCCTGCTCGATTCGCTGCCGATCTCGGCGTACGGCGGCGGCTGACTCAGTCCCGGTTACGCTCCCAGACGAGGCGGAGGCCCTGGAGCGTCAGCTCCGGGTCGATCGACCCGATCGTGCGCGAATAGGGTGCGATCAGCGAGGCAAGGCCGCCCGTGGCGACGACGGTGGCAGCAGGCGCTCCGAGCTCCTCCCGGATGCGATCCACGATGCCGTCGATCTGCCCGGAGAAACCGTAGACGAGCCCCGACTGGAGGCCCTGCGTGGTCGTCTTCCCGATCACGTTCGGCGGCGCCTCGAACGGCACCTTGAGCAGACGCGCGGCGCGCGCGAACAGCGCGTCCATCGAGATCTCGACCCCGGGCGCGATCACGCCGCCCAGGTACTCCCCGGCCGCCGAGACGATGTCGAAGTTCGTCGACGTCCCGAAGTCCACCACGATCACGGGCGAGCCGTGGCGCTCGCGCGCCGCCACCGCGTTCGCGATCCGGTCCGGCCCCACCTCCCGGGGATCGTCGTACCGGATCGGCACGCCCGTCGAGACTCCCGGCCCGAGCACCAGCACGTCGGTGCCCGCCCACTTCTCGGCGAACCCCTCGTACTCGCGCACGAGGACCGGGACGGTCGAGGACAACACGATCCCGTCGAGCGACTCGAGATCGACGAATGCCCGGAGGAGAACGGCGAGCTCGTCGGCGGTGTGGCGCGGCTCGGTCGCGACGCGGAACTGCTCGGAGAGCCGATCGCCCTCGAAGAGGCCGAACACCGTCTGCGTGTTGCCGACGTCGATCGCGAGCAGCATCGGTCAGGCCGTTCGGCCCGCGCTACGAGGCGTCGTCGTCCTGCGGGCGGCGCTCGCTGAGGCGCTTCTCGAGCTCCTCCGCGGTGAACGGAGGCTCCTCGCCCTCGCCGCGAAGCTCCTCGACGGTGACGTCGCCTGACGTCCACAGCTCGACCCGCGGGATCATCCGGGTCGGCCGGCTCTTGTCCCACACCCACACGTCCTCCATCTTCAGCTCGAAGAACGGGTACGCCGGCTGGGGGACGTACTGCATGTCGAGCTTGTTGCAGAGGTAGGTGCCGTCCTGGGTGAGGACGCAGTAGCGGAAGAGCGAGTAGACCGCGCTGTACTCCCGCTTGAGCCTCAGCTCGAGCTCCGCCTCGTAGTCGTCGAGCTCGTCGAGATGGCTCACAGCGGAGATTGTAGCTTCCACAACAAATCCGCCACGGGCCCGCGATCCGGGACGACGAGGTCGGGCGCGAGCTCGGCGAGCGGGATCAACACGAACAGGCGCTCGTGGAGGTGAGGATGTGGCAGCTGAAGTGCTGCAGCGTCTGATCTCTCGGCCCCGTAGAGCAGCAGGTCGAGGTCGATAGCCCGGGGCCCCCACCGCTCGCCGTCGCGGACGCGGCCGAGCTCGCGCTCGACCTCGAGCAGCCGGTCGAGCAGCGCCCGCGCGCCCACGTCGGTCTCCAGCTCGGCGACGGCATTCAGGAAATCGGGCTGGTCGGCGAGACCCCACGGCTCGGTCTCGAGGATCGTCGAGAGCCTCACGGCGCCGATCAGCTCGGCCGCCCGGCGGATCGAGGCCTCCCGGTCGCCGAGGTTGGCGCCGAGCCCGACGTAGGCGACCGTCATCGTACGACCGTGACCGCAGCGAACTCGACGTCGATCCCTCCCGGCCGCACGTCGGGCTTGCGCACCCGCACGCGCAGGTGCTCGGGCGCGAACCGCTCCTCGACCGCGTCCGCGATCGCCGTCGCGAGCGCCTCGAGCAGGTTGTACGGCGTCTCGGCGACCTCGCGCACGAGCCGGGCGACCTGCGAGTAGTCGACCGCGCTCTCGAGCCGGTCGTCGGCGCCGCGGTCACCCACCTCGAGCTCGACGTCGTAGAGGAACCGTTGTCCGCGCTCGCGCTCCTCGGCATGGACGCCGTGGTGGCCGTGAAGCTCGAGGCCGCGCAGCTCGACTCTCATCCGTACACCGCCGCCGCCACCGTCAGCGCCTCGACGTGCTCGCGCACGTCGTGCACGCGGAGGATCGTCGCCCCGCGCTCGTAGGCGGCCACAGCGGCGCCCACCGACGCGTGCGCAGTGCCGACCGTCCCCGAGGGGTCGCCGAGGAGCCGCGCGAGCGAGCTCTTCCGCGAGAAGCCGACGAGGATCGGACGCCCGATCGCCGCCAGCTCCGGCAACCGCCGCACGAGCTCGAAGTTGTGCTCGACCGTCTTCCCGAACCCGATCCCGGGATCGAGGCACACGAGCTCCTCGCGAACCCCTTCGGACACGGCGAACGCAAGCCGCTCCTCGAGGAACGCCTTGACCTCCGAGACGACGTCGTCGTACCGCGGGTCGTGCTGCATCGTCCGAGGCTCTCCCTTCATGTGCATGAGGCACAGGTACGCACCCCCGTCGGCGACGACGCCCGCAAGCTCGGGGTCGCCGCGCAGCGCCGTCACGTCGTTCACCAGCTCGGCGCCGAGCTCGAGCGCGCGCCGCGCGACCTCGGCCTTCGCCGTGTCGATCGAGACCGGCCTGCCGGCGAGCCCCTCGAGCACGGGAACCACCCGGTCGAGCTCGGCGTCGAGCGGCACGCCGCCGGAGCCCGGCCGCGTCGACTCGCCGCCCACGTCGACGATCGCAGCACCCTCGTCGAGCATTCCGCGCGCGGAGCTCAGCGCGGCGGCCGGGTAGAGGTGCGCCCCTCCGTCGGAGAACGAGTCGGGCGTGACGTTCACCACGCCCATCACGGACGGGCGCGCGAACCGCTCCTCGAGAGGCTGCCTAGGCGCCTTCAGGCTCGGCGGGCTTCATGGCCGAGCCCGGAAGCGGGAAGGGCCGGGGCTGCCGGGGCGCTCGCGCCTTGGGCTTCGCCTCGGGCTCGGCTTCGGGCGGGGGAGCCGGCTCGAACACGTCCTGCTCGGAGTCGCCCGCCAGCAGCCGCGAGAACTGGTCCTTGTCGATCGTCTCCCGCTCGATCAGGATCTGCGAGATCCGGTGGAGGTCGTCGAGGTGCTCCCGCAGCACCTTCATCGCGAGCTCGTGGCCCTCCTCGATGATCCGCCGCACCTCGTCGTCGATCTCCCGTGCGATCTCTTCCGAGTAGTCGGGCTCATGGCCCATCTCGCGGCCGAGGAACGGCATGTCGCCGTTGCGGCCGAGAACGCGGGGCCCGAGCTTGTCGCTCATGCCGTAGCGCATCACCATGCGCTTGGCGATGTCGGTGACCTTCTCGAGGTCGTTCGAGGCGCCGGTCGTGACCTCGTGGAAGACGAGGTCCTCCGCCGCGCGGCCGCCGAGCGTCATCGCAATCGTCTCGACCAGCGAGGTCTTGCTCATGATGTAGCGGTCCTCGGTCGGCAGAGAGATCGTGAGGCCGAGCGCCTGGCCGCGCGAGACGATCGTGATCTTGTGCACAGGGTCGGTGTTCTCGAGGAAATTGCCGACGAGCGCGTGGCCCATCTCGTGGTAGGCGGTGATTCGCTGCTCCTTCTCGGACAGCAGCCGGGCCTTCTTCTCCGGGCCAGCGATCACCCGCATGATCCCCTCTTCCAGGTCGTCCTGGTCGATCATCTTCTTGCCGTGGCGCGCTGCCAGGAGCGCAGCCTCGTTGACGAGGTTCGCGAGATCGGCGCCGGTGAAGCCGGGGGTCCCGCCGGCGAGCGCGTCGAGGTCGATCTCGGGGGCGAGCGGCTTGCCCTTCGAGTGCACCTCGAGGATCTTGCGGCGGCCGTTTCGGTCGGGCCGGTCGACCACGATCTGACGGTCGAACCGCCCGGGGCGCAGGAGCGCCGGGTCGAGGATGTCGGGCCTGTTGGTCGCGGCGATCAGGATGATGTTGTCCTTCATCTCGAAGCCGTCCATCTCGACGAGGAGCTGGTTCAGCGTCTGCTCGCGCTCGTCGTGGCCGCCGCCGAGGCCCGCGCCGCGATGCCGGCCGACCGCGTCGATCTCGTCCATGAAGACGATGCACGGCGAGGCCTGCTTCGCCTGCTCGAACAGGTCGCGGACGCGCGAGGCGCCGACGCCGACGAACATCTCGACGAAGTCCGAGCCGGAGATCGAGAAGAACGGCACGCCTGCCTCGCCGGCAACCGCGCGTGCGAGCAGCGTCTTGCCGGTGCCCGGAGGGCCGTAGAGGAGGACGCCCTTGGGGATCCGCGCGCCGAGCGCCTGGAACTTCTTCGGGCTCTCGAGGAACTCCTTGATCTCCTGCAGCTCCTCGACTGCCTCGTCGACGCCGGCGACGTCCTTGAAGCCGATCTTGGGCGAGTCCGGTGCCATGCGCTTCGCGCGCGACTTGCCGAAGCTCATCACCTTCGAGCCGCCGCCCTGCATCTGGTTCATCAGGAAGATCCAGAACCCGATCAGCAGCAGGATGGGCAGGAAGGAAGCGATCACCGACGTCCACGAGAACCCGCCGGTCCCCTTGGAGTCGAAGTTGATCTTCTTGAGGCTGAGCAGGTTCTGGAACTGCGTCGCCGACTGATCGGTCGGGTAGTGGACCGTGACGGTCGTCTTCCCGTCCGCCTCGGTCGCCGTGAGCGCGCGCTTGCCCGGGTTGAACACGACGAGCTTGAACTGCGGATCGCCCTTCTTGATCGCCTGCTGCAGGTCGTAGAGCGTCGAGATGCCCTGCGCCTCGTGCTTGGGCTTCGACATGAGGGTATTGCTCGCCAGCCAGACGACCAGGACGATCGCCAGGAGCGGGATGAATGCGCTGCGGAAGAGACGACTCACGGTGACTCCTCTCAGGGTACCGGAACCAATTCGGTGGGCAAAGCGCGGTTCCCCCTGACGCTCGGACTCAGCTGCTCGACCTTTCTCAGACCCCTTCGGGCATGAGGTGGTCGTGGAGGACACCCACGTAGGGGAGATTCCGGTAGCGCTCGGCGAAATCGAGGCCGTATCCGATCACGAACTTGTTCGGGATCTCGAAGCCGACATAGCGGACGTCGACCTCGATCTCGCGGCGATCGGGCTTCGTCAGGAGCGCGCACACGGAGAGGCTCGCGGGCGACCGCGACTCCAGATTCCGGATCAGGTAGCCGAGCGTCAACCCCGAGTCGATGATGTCCTCGATCACGAGCACGTGGCGGCCCTCGATGTTGATGTCCAGGTCCTTGAGGATGCGGACGACGCCGGAGGAGTCCGTCGAGGCGCCGTAGGAGGAGATCGCCATGAAGTCGATCTCGCACGGGACCCCCAGCGACCGCATCAGGTCGGCCATGAAGAACACCGCCCCTTTGAGCACCCCGACGAGCAGAAGCTCGCGGCCGGCGTAGTCGGCGGTGATCTCGTCGCCGAGCTCCTGGATCCTGCGCTGCAGCGTCTCGGTGTCGATGAGCACCTCACCGACGGCGCGTTCGAGCTCGCTGCCACCCGGGGGCCACCCCCCGGTCTGGCGGCTCACAGCGGCGTCATCTCCACCCCGGGCGCCGGCACGATCCCGGGCACGGCGACGACCTCGCTGCCGCGGACCACGAGCGGCCAGCCTTCGCGGTCCGAGCGGGGGATCTTGGCGTCGACGAATACGTCCTGGATCTTCTTCGATCGCCCGGCGAGCCGATCGCCGGGCCTCCAGCCGCGAACGATAAGGCCTGGGAGCTGCGAACGGATGCGCCACCCGCCGAAGACGATTTCCCCGCTGAGCTTCACGGGCCCCTGCTCGAGCCACAGACGCTCGTGCTCCCGCACCGCCTGGAGGCCTCCGCCGAGGTCGACGCGCCGCGAGCCGGCCGGGGTGTCGAGCAGCTCGGCGAGCGCGGGGGGCATCGTCCTGCGAGTCTCGAGCGAGCGCAGGATGTTCTCGCGCGCCGCCGGGTGGATCCGCTCGAGCAGCGGCAGGATCTCGTCCCGGATCAGGCCGCGCGTCGTCTCTGCGTTCGAGGAGTCCAGCCGGGGCTCGATGCCGCGCTCGCGGCAGAACGCGACCGTCTCCTCCCGCCACAGCGGCAGCAGCGGGCGCACGACTTCGTCCTCCCGCCGGGCCTTGATTCCCTTCGCGTTGCCGCTCGTGACGAGCCGGTAGAGGATCGTCTCGACCTGGTCGCTCGCCGTATGCCCGGTCGCGCGAAGCCGCTCGGGGCGCTGCGCGTAGCGAAGCTCGCGGAGGCCCGCCTCGCCGAGCCCGGCGCCGGGGGCGCCGACGATCTCCGCACCGAGCACCTGAGCGCAGAAGCGGGCGTCCGCGTCCGACTCGACGCCCCGAAGCCCGTGGTCGACGTGCAGGGCCCCGGCGCGGTAGCCGAGCTCGCGCAGGGCCAGGACGAGGCAGGTCGAGTCGGCTCCGCCGGACACGAGGCAGAGCACGCCGGCGCCCGGCTCGATCAGCTCGTTGCCGCGGACGTGGCCCTCGATGCGCTCGAGCACGGTCATGGCCGTAGTGTGATCAAACGCGCCGGGTGTGATCAAAATGTCGGAGCGGCGAGCCAGCGATCGAGCACCTCGACCGCGCCCTCGAGCTCGTCGACTCCGAGGGGATAGGCGGTCGCGTTCGGGACGAGCGGAACCCGTGAGGCGGGCTGGTTCCCGTCGAGCACGAAGAGCACGTAGGCGATCGGCAGCGAATGGGCGACGATCAGGAGCGTGTCCTCCGGGCGGCGAAGCAGCTCTCGGTAGGCCTCGGTGTAGCGGGCGATGATCTGGAAGCGGCTCTCGCCGTCGCCGCCCGGTCTGTCGGTCGAGGAGGCCGTCCTCGCCCACTCGCGGTAGCCGTCGAGCGTGCCGCCTTCGAACGGGCCGAGGCGTGGGTCGTCGAGGCCCGGAACGACGAGCCGCGGCACCTCCCGCGCGCCGAGCGCCTCGTTCGCCGTCTGGATCACCCGCTCGAACTCGGTCGTCACGCACAGGTCGATGTGGGTGCCCGCCAGCTCCGCGCCGAGAGCCCGTGCCTGCTCGACGCCCCTCGCGGTGAGCGGGCCCGGAACCCGGGGATCCCCGTTCACGAGCCCGGCGATGTTGAACACGCTCTCGGCGTGCCGCGCGAGAATCGCCTTCTCCACTAGAAGAGGAGCGAGCGGTAGCGACCGACGAGGACCATGCCCACCGATTCATACAGCGCGATCGCCGGGGCGTTCTCGGTGCGGACGAAGAGCGTCACGACGGGCGTCGAGGCCATGAGCACGCGGCAGAGGTCACGCATCCCCCGCGCCCCGTAGCCGCGGCCCCGCACCTGCGGGTCGACCCAGACCTGCTGGATCTGAACCGCCGAAGGCGTCCAGGCAGATGCCTCCGCCTTGAACAGGACGACGTGATCCTCGACCCAGAGCCAGGAGCGGCCGTCGGCGATCTGTGCGCGCGTGCGCCAGCGGAAGCCGTCGGGATCCCGTTCGAGCGGATCGATGCCGAGCTCGAACTCGTGCGCGGCGGCGCAGATCGGCACGAGCGGCTCGAGGTCGTCGAGCGTCGCCGCACGAAGCCCGGTGTTGCCGGGCTCGGGCGGCTCGGTGATCGCGTACACCGGCTGCCCGGGCCGGTCTGCCCGCGGCTGCGCCATCCGGTGGCCGGCTGCCGCCCAGAGCTCGCCCACGGCGCGCTCGTTCCCGATGATCATCTTCGAGACCGAAGCGGCGGCGACGTCGGCGAACGACGCGCAGCCCTCGCCCGACGGCACGAGATTCGCGCCCAGGTGACACAGCGCGTTCAACGACTCATCGCCCGGGACGGCCACGAACCGTCCGAAGCCGCGGCGCGCCACGTCCTCGAGAAACACCCGCTCGACCGGGTCGCGGGCGCAGAACTCGAGGACCTGCTCGACGGTCGGCTCGATGAGTTTCCCGGGCATGCCCGGGAAACTCTAGGAGACGGGTAGGGTTCGGAACGTCATGCCGATTCACGTCCGGGCCGAGCCCGGCGAGTACGCCGAGGCAGTCCTGCTTCCCGGCGACCCGCTGCGGGCCTCCTACATTGCCGAGACCTACTTCGACGACCCCGTCCAGCGGAACGCCGAGCGCGGCCTGCTCGGCTTCACCGGCACGTGGAAGGGCAAGCCCGTGTCGGTGCAGGGAACGGGGATGGGCTGCCCGGGCGCGACGATCGTCTTCGAGGAGCTGATCCAGCTCGGGTGCAAGAAGCTGATCCGTGTCGGCACGTGCGGCGGACTGGCACCCGACGGCGCGCTCGGCGACCTGATCGTGGCGCTCTCGGCCGTCCCGGCGGACTCGACCGCGATGCACCTCGTCGGCAACGAGCCCCATTGCCCGACCGCGTCATGGTCGCTCCTGCATGAGGCGGTGCACGTCGCCCGGCATACGGACACCGAGGTCAAGGTGGGCCCGATCGTCTCGAGCGACCTCTTCTACAACCCCGACCCCGGCCAGTACGGACGGTGGTCGGCCCGGGGCGTGCTCGCGGTCGAGATGGAGGCCGCGGCGCTCTTCACGGTCGCCGCGCTCAAGGGCGTCGAGGCGGCGTGCCTCCTGACCGTCAGCGACATGATCATCGACGGCTCCTTTGCGCGCGTGACCGACGAGGAGCTGCGCGCCGCGGTCGACCGCATGACGCAGCTCGCATTGGACGTAGCGGTCGCCGACTAGCCTTTTCGCGTGAGCGAAAAGGCCGTCTTCCTCGTCAACCCTGCGAGCGCGAACGGCGCGACCGCGAAGCGCTGGCCGAAGCTCTATGCGCGGGCGAAGGAGCTCGGGCTCGTCGGCGACGAGCTTCTGTCGGAGCGGCCCGGCCAGCTCACCGAGCTCGCCCGCGACGCAGCGGCGGCAGGGAAGCTGATCGTCGTCGTCGGCGGCGACGGGACGCTGAACGAGGTCGCGAACGGGGTCGTCGGCACCGGCGCCGAGATCGCCGTCCTCCCCAACGGGACCGGTCAGGACTTCGGCCGCACCCATGCCATCCCGACCCGCTTCGACGACGCCGTTCGCGTCGCGATCGACGGCGTCGCCCGCGAGGTCGACCTCGGGCGGGCGTCGTTCCTCGGGCCGGACGGGGCAGAGGCGAGCCGGGTCTTCGCGAACGTCGGGTCGGCCGGCATGAGCGGCGCCGTCGCTGCCCGAGCCAACACGGGCTCGAAGGCGCTCGGCGGGCGGGGGACGTTCTACTACGCGCTCGTCCGCGAGTTCGTCGCGTGGCAGAACACCGACGTCACCGTCGCCTACGACGGAGGTCGCCGCCGCGGGGCGATGCACGACGTGATCGTCGCGAACGGGCGCTGGCACGGCGGTGGGATGAAGCTCGCCCCCGACGCCGACCCGGCAGATGGGGAGTTCGACATCGTCCTGATCGGCGACGTCGGCAAGCTCGACTTCGTGACCACCTCGCCGAAGCTCTACAGCGGCGGTCACGTCGGCCACCACAAGGTCGAGGTGGTGCGCTCGAGCTACGTCACGATCGATGCTGCCGAGCCGATCCCGCTCGAGCTCGACGGGGAGGTCGCAGGCACGACCCCGGCCCGGTTCGAGATCGTGCCGGGCGGACTGAAGCTGCGCTCGCCCGCCTAGGAGGCCGGCGGCGTCGCGGTCGAGGCAGGCTCGGCCGCAGGCGTCTTCGCCGCGGCAGGCTTCGAAGCCGTCTTCCGCGTCGTCGAGCGCGCGGTCGTCTTCTTCGCCTTGCCCTCGAGAGCCGCCAGGCGCTTCTCGACCGCGTCCAGCCTCGACTCGACGCCCTCGAGCCCCGAGAGCGTCTTGCCTGCGCGATCCTTGAGCTGAAGCGCACTGGTGAGCGCGGTACGCGTCGCCGGGCTCTTCGCGAGCCTGCCGAGGGCGTCTTCGCCGACCGACTGGAGCTGGGAGAGCACTGACTTGTTGGACTTGTTGACTTGTTGGACTTGTTGGTGGCCATCGACGTAACTCTACGTGAGCCACCGGCTCTCGGTCGTTGACATATGTCAGCTCGACTCGTTAGAGTTTCGGACATGACCAGAATCGCCACGTGGGTCGGCGCTCGACTCGTGCCGCTCGTCCTGATCCCGCTCGCCGCGCTGCTCCTCTGGGTCGGGATCTGGCGGGTCTGGCTCCCGCCCGCGGGAGGCGGAGTCGTGACGGCCCGGACGGTCACCACCGTCGACGCGACGGCCTCGAGCCTGCCGACGCACAAGGTCACGACGGTCGTGAAGACGACCAGCGGCACCTCCCCGTCGCGGCGGAGCGAGCTGCTCGCGCTCGTGCTCCTCCTCGTGGGCACCGGCGCAGCGGTGATCGGCGTCTTCAACGACCGGATCGGCAGCCTCGAGCTCGGCAAGGACGGGGTGAAGGTCGACCTGACGGAGACCGAGCGCGCCGAGGCGGCCTCACTCGTCTCCAAGCTCGCGAGCCGTGGAGCGACGCCGGGCTCCTACGGCCGCGCCCTCGACGGCTACGTCCGCCGGGTCGCGGGCAGCCGCCCCGACCGCGGGTGACCCGCCGCTTCGCGGACTACCCTCGTCGGCGTGCTCATCGTCGCGCACCTCGACCTCGACGCGTTCTTCGCCGCCGTCGAGGAGCTCGAGCGCCCGGAGCTGCAGACGGTCCCGCTCGTCGTCGGCGGCGACCCTCGCGGACGTGGCGTCGTGGCGACCGCGAACTACGTCGCGCGACGGTTCGGGATCGTCTCGGCGATGTCGTGCGCAGAGGCACTCCGCCGCTGCCCCCACGCCGTGTTCGTTCGCCCGCGCGGGCCCCTGTATCGCGAGCACTCGCGCGAGGTCTGGTCGATCGTGCGCGAGATCGTCCCGACCGTCGAGCAAGCGGGAATCGACGAGGGGTATCTCGACCTCGGCGAGATCGCGCCGGCATTCGATGACGCGCGCGCGCTCGCAGAGGCGGTCAGAGCGGTCGTGCGCGCCCGAACCCGGCTCTCCTGCTCGCTCGGGGTGGCGACGTCGAAGGTCGTGGCAAAGGTGGCGTCGGACCGCCGCAAGCCCGGCGGGCTCACGGTCGTGCGGCCGGGCAGCGAGGCGGCGTTCCTCTCCCCCTTCGCGACGCGGGTGCTGCCCGGAATCGGCCCACGGGCCGCCGAGCGCCTCGCCGGCGCGGGAGTCGACACGATCGGCGGGCTCGCTGCACTCGACGACGAGGAGCTCACCCGGATCCTCCCGGGCAAGGTCGGCCTGCTCGTGCGCGACCGGGCGCGCGGTATCGATCCACGGCCGCTCGAGGTCTCGACCGAGCGCATCTCGATCTCGAGCGAGGAGACGTTCGAGCGAGACGTCGGCGAACGTCGAGCGCCTCCACGACGAGCTCCGCCGGATGGCCGCGGGGCTCGCCCGGCACCTGAGCGAACGGGGCCAGACCGCGAGGACGGTCACGACCAAGCTCCGGTATCCCGACTTCGCGATCCGCACCAGGTCGACGTCGCTCGCCGCGGGCACGGACGACGCCGAGCGCATCGGCGAGCTCGCATGCACGCTGCTCGACCGCGCGCTCCGCGACCGACCCGGCCCGCTCCGCCTGGTCGGGGTCGGCGTGTCCGGGCTTGCGGAGCACGCGCAGCTGGCGCTCACCGTCTGAGAAAGTGTCGCCGATGGAAGGGTACGACTTCGCCGCGGAGATCCGCGTTCGGTTCGCCGAGACCGACGCCCAGGGCGTCGTCCACAACTCGAACTACTTCGTGTGGTTCGAGGTCGCGCGCGTCGAGTTCCTCGAGCGCTTCGCCGGCGGCTACCAGCGGCTGCGCGACCTCGGGATCGAGTCGTTCGTGCTCGAGTCGCACGCACGGTTCATCGCGCCGGCGGTCTTCGACGACCGGCTGCTCGTCCACACCCGATGCCTCGAGCCCCGCGGCGCCCGCTTCAGGTTCGAGTACGCGATCGAGCGGTCGGGCGAGACGATCACCGAGGGCTGGACCGCGCACGCCACCGTCGACGCGCAGACACTCCGGCCGACGCGGATCCCCGACTGGCTCGCCGAGGCTATTGCAGGGCCCGGGCGGCCTGGCCGCTCGGCGTCGTCTGGGTCGTCGTCGTAGCCGGCGGCTTCGGCTTGGCCTTCGGCTTCGGCTTCGGCTTGGGCCCGACGAGCAGGATCTCCGGGCTCGCGACGTAGTTCGAGGCCCAGGTCGCGTCGGACAGGAGCTTTCCGTTCGCCGCGTAGACGAGCCGATGAACCGAGGTCGAGTATGCGGACTCGCCGGGATCCTCCACCTCGCTCGTGCCCGGCGCCAGCGAGGGATCGAGCCTCTTCTGCACCGGGGGCGCCGAGACGACGTCGAGCGGCGCCGCGTCGCTGACGACCCGGCGATGCTGCGGCGCCCCGTAGAGCGTCACCACCAGCGAGGCGGAGCCGACGAACGTCCGCAGGAGGAGCCAGTGCGGAGTGTCGTTCACGAACTTCAGGTCGACGTCGGGGTAGTCGACGGTCGCGTCGCGCCCGAGCGGGTAGTGCGAGATGTAGAGCGCGTGGTTCGTGCGTGCCGTGATCGGGAGGCCCGACTCGTAGGCGGCGTTGAATACCGTCGTCGATACCTGGCACACCCCGCCGCCGAGGCCGGTCTGGACCTCGCCGTTGATGATCACCGGCGCCTCGAGGAAGCCCTTCGCCGCGCTGCGCTCACCCGTCGCCTGGTTGAAGGAGAACGTCGCGCCCGGGGCGATCAGCTTGCCGTCGACGAGATGAGCGACGAGCTGGACGTTGTGGATGCGGTTCGGATCGCCGCCGTAGAAGGTCTCGTACGAGCCGACGACGCCGCTGATCCCCATCGCCCGGGCCGCAGCGGTCGTGCGGCCCACCGTCACGGCGCCGACCACGAGATGGGCTGTCCGGCTGCCGGACGACTCGGCCGCTGCCAGAAGGGCCGCCGCCGACCGCGGGACGTCGAGCGCCAGGCCCGACTGCGCCGGGATGATCCCGACGGTGTCTCCCGAGGCGGCGAACGACGCGCCCCGAGCCGGGCGGCCGACCGTCCTCGAGACACGGGCGAAGAAGGCGTCTGCAGCGCTCCCGCCGAGAACCGGCTGGGCGCCCCTGGCCGTCGGAAGCTGCAGCATCCGGCCGAGCTGCCCGGGCGAGACCTGGAACCTCCGACCGGCGACAACGGCCGTCACGGGAGCCGACAGCGCTTTCTCCGCCACGGCCTTCGCGCCGTTCAGGTCCGGGCCGGTCACCGAAGGGGGCGCGACGGCGGTCGGGAGCTCCACCGGGCTCGCCCCGCTCGAGCGAAGCGAGTGACGCGACGACGATCCTCGCCGCCGCGCCGCGGTCGAGCCTCTCCCCGGCCTGGCCGGGGATGACCCGGATCCGCAGCCCCGTGCGGACGAGGCGCGCGGCGTGGTACGGCCGGTCGACCTTGGACGCGATCACCCCGAGCTCGTAGCCCACCGCCGCCCGGTAGGAGTGGACGGTCGGGGTGACGTGAGCCGGGAACACCCGGAGGGCGAGCCGGCGGAAGCCTCGGATCACGTCCATCCCGGCTCCTTGTTCCTGGGCCTTGGCGACCGCCTGCGGCCAGTCCGGCATCACGCTCAGCTCGTTGGGCCGGATCCGGAACCGGTGCGAGCCCGCGACGAAGGTCACGGGGACGTGCCCGACCGCCGCGCTCCGCGACTCGAGCATCGCGACCGCGGCCTTCGGGCTCATCCCGCCGATCTCGACCCCGCCGACCTTCGTCCCGGCCGCAAGCGTTCCCGGGGCGCCCGAGAAGGCGAGGCCGACCGCGAGCACGGCAGCGACGAGCCCTGCCGCGAGAACGGCGAGACGGACGTGTCCGTCGCGGACCGCGGGCGCAGTACGACGGACGCGTGCACCGGGCGTGGAGGCGCGCGCACTCAAATCGCCGGGAATCTTATCGGCGCAACGATCTCAGTCGGGCGGGCCGAGACAACTAGGCTTGAGACATGGACTTCGAGCTCACCGGCGAGCAGCGTCTGCTGCAGGAAACGGTTCGTGCGTTCGTCGACGATCGCATCCTGCCGGTCGCGGTCGAGAACGACATCGCTCACCGCCTGGACATGTCTCTCATCGAGGGGATGGCAGAGCTCGGGATCCTCGGGATCGTGATCCCCGAGGAGTACGGCGGGGCCGGGCTCGACTTCGTCGCCGAGGCGCTCGCCTGCGAGGAGATCGAGCGCGGCGAGGCGGCCTTCCGGACGCTGATCTCGGTCCACGTCGGGCTGAACTCGCTCTCGCTGCTCCGCTACGGGACGGAGGAGCAGAAGCAGCGGTGGCTCGTCGCCCAGGCCCGCGGCGAGAAGCTCGCCTGCTTCGGTCTGACGGAGCCGGGCGCGGGGTCGGACGTGGCGGCGATGCGGTCGTCAGCGCGGCGGGAGGGCGACACCTACGTGCTGAACGGGCAGAAGAACTGGATCTCGTACGCGACCGTCGCCGACCATGCGCTCGTCTTCGCGAAGACCGACCCTGGAGCCGGGCACCGCGGGATCACGGCCTTCGTGCTCGAGAAAGGGATGCCGGGGTTCACCTCGGCGGACACGGAGCACAAGCTCGGGATCTGGGCCGGCTCGACCGGGGAGCTCTTCTTCGAGAACGTCGAGGTGCCCGCCGAGAACCGGATCGGAGAGGAGGGCCAGGGCTTCGAGATCGCGATGCACTCCCTCGACCACGGGCGGTTCACGGTGGCGGCCGGCGCGTGCGGGGTCGTTCGCGCGTGCCTCGAACGGTCGACCGAATACGCGCGGGAGCGCGAGACGTTCGGGAGCGAGATCGGCCGCTATCAGTTCGTCCAGGAGATGATCGCGACGATGGTGCTCGGGTACGAGACCTCGAAGCTGCTCGTGATGCAGGCGGCCTGGATGAAGAACGAGGGGAAGCGCTCGACCCGCGAGACGTCGCTGGCGAAATGGCACGCGACCGAGTCGGCGTTCGAGGCGGCGCACCTGGCGATCCAGGTGTTCGGCTCCTACGGGTACAGCGCCGAGCTCGGGATCGAGCGCTATTTCCGCAACGCCCGCGCTCCGATCATCTACGAGGGGACGACGCAGATCCACAAGATGATGCAGGCCGAGCACGCGTTGGGCTACCGGCAGCTGAACGGCTCGCGGGCCGAGGTGTCGCCGATCTGCTCCTGGGCTCCGGCTCTCGCCCGTGCACGCGCGCTCGTAGCGTTCAAGGCGGTGTCGGACACCGTGCGAGCGTCGGTTGGTGGCCGAGCTCACGAGGCGTGTCCGACACCGGAGCCTACAGCTCGCCCTCCCAGTAGTCGACGGCGGCGGATCTCGGGAGGAGCAGCCTCAGGTCGCGCGTGAACACGCCGACCTTGTCGCTGTCGGGATAGACGGCGACGGAGGTCTCGGCCTTCGTCGAGAGCATCGCGACGAGAGCGCGCTCGGCGGCGCGGTTCGTGACCTTGTGCGCACCCGCGGGGCCGGTCGGGAAGCAGACGAGGTCGCCCGGGACGAGCTCGTGCTCGCCGTCGGGGTCGCGCAGGGTCGGGCGCCCCTCGAGGACGATCAGCCACTCCTCCTCGGGTTGCTCGTAGTGATAGGGGCAGATGCTGTTGCCCTCGCTCAGCTCGTACACCGTCATGCCGAGGGCGGTGGCGCCGATCAGCGGGCCGATTCGGAGATACGGCACCTCGTAGCCGGGAGGATCCCCCTCGTCGGCAGCGCGGGGAGAGTCGAACAGGTTCACCTCGCTCACTCGCCCTCCCAGTAGTCGGTCGCATCAGCCGTCCGGAAGATCGCGCGCGGCGGTGTGACCCCCACCTTGCCGCTGTCCGGGTACTCGATCGACTCGGGCGAGCAGGACGCCGACACGATCAGCACCGAGCCGGGGCCGGTCACCTGATGGGCGCCGTCCGGGCCGACGGGGAAGCAGACGACGTCGCCGGCCCTGAGCACGCGCTCGCCCTCGGGCCCACGCAGCCTCGGAGCCCCGGAGAGCACCACGAGCCACTCCTCCATCCCGTGATGGAAGTGATACGGATAGGTGCGCTCGCCGGCGGCGAGCTCGTAGACGCAGCCGCCGATCTGGCTCGCTCCCGCCGCCACGCCGACGCGAGCGCCCCTCCACCGGTACGTGTCGCGCTCCGAGGAGTGATCGAACTCGGGCGAGAAGACGTTCTGCCGGCCCACTCCCCCAGCCTATGCCAGCCCGAGCGCCCCGGCGAGCCCCCGGAGATCCTCGAGCCGGCCCTCGACGTCGGGATGCTGCCGCTCGCGGTCGAGCAGCACCGCCCGCATCCCGATCGCGAGGGCCCCCTCGACGTCCTCGTGCAGCGTGTCCCCGACCATGACCGACTGCGCCGGCGCCACCTCGAGCTCCTTCAGGAGCGCGCGGAAGATCGACTCGTGAGGCTTCGTCTTCCCGTGCGCACCCGAGGTGAGCACGGCATCCGCCGGCAGCCCATGGTGCGCGACGAACTCGACGAGGTCCCGCGAAGAGTTCGAGAGAAGCCCGATCTTCAGCCCGAGCCGGCGCACCTCTTCGAGGGCGGGCAGCGCGTCGTCGTAAAGCTCGAAGTGACCCGAGTGCGACCAGCGCCGCTCCATCTCGACCGCCGCGGCGTAGGTGTCGCCGCGGCCTCCCATCCCGAGGATGATCCGCTCGGTGAAGAGCACCCAGATCTCCTCATCGTGGTCGAGCTCCGGATGTCGTTTCACCTCCGAGAACGCCGCCGCGCGCGCCTCGTCGTACCGCGACGGGTCGAGATCGAGCCCGTAGCGGAGCCCAAGGGCCCGGTATCCCTCCGGCCCGAGGTCGGGCCCCGGACGGGCGAGCGTGAAATCGACGTCGAAGATGACTGCGCGCAGCATGCACACGAGGATAGAAGCGGCGCCCGGGGAAGGCGCAGATCCGCCTTCCCCGGGCGCCACATCGGGGTGCCCAGATTCGAACTGGGGGCCTCTCCGACCCGAACGGAGCGCGCTACCAGGCTGCGCCACACCCCGGTCGGCGAGAATGGTACCCGGGCGCCGCCCTGCCTTGCCCTCCCACCTTGCCCCCCACCTTGCCGCAGCGCCGCCCGATGCATTATCGTTCGAGCATGAGCAGGCTGAGGACAGGGCAGGGCCTTTAAGCCATGCCTGTCGCAACAGGTCTCACGGTGACACCGGCCCGTCGGCGCCAAGAGCGCGGCGGGTTTCTTTTTGCCCTCGACGAAGGAGCGACATGGCCAATCATCTGACGCCCGATGAACTGTCGAAGGAGGTCGGCCTCGACCGCACGGAGGTGATCAGGATCTGCATCGAAGAGCACGTCCCGATCTACCAGGGCAAGATCGACAAGACGCTCTTCCAGGCCCACCTGAGCGCGATCGACGCGCTGCCACAAAAGCATTAGCCTCCTCGGCTAGAGCTACTTCGCGGCGGCTGCGCGCTTCTTTCGGGCCGGCTTCTCTGCCGGCTCGGCCTGCGACGCGGCGACCGAGGCGCGGAGGGCCTCCATCAGGTCGACGACAGGCGCGTCCTCCTGCTCCGGCTCCCGCGGCGGCGGCTCGACCCCTTCGAGCTTCGCCTCGAGCAGCTCGCGGAGCCGCGCGCGGTAGTCGCTATGGAGGCTCGCCGGGTCGAAGTCGCCGGCGAGGCTCGCGATGATCTGCTGGGCGAGCGCGAGCTCCTCCTTCTTCACACCCGTCGCCTCGATCGGCTCGTCGATCTCCTCCTGGCCGCGCACGTCCTCGGCGAGGAACAGCGTCTCGAGCGCGAGGGCGTGCCCCTTGGGGCGGATGAGGCAGAGCTTCTCCTTGCCCGCCAGCACGAACGACCCGAGCCCGACGACCCCCGATCCCTCCATCGCCTCGATGAGCAGCGCGTAGGGGCGCCGCTGCGCCTCGGTGGCGGCCGGGACGAGATAGTAGGTGCGGTCGAAGTAGATCGGGTCGACCTCACCGGCCGGGACGAACTGCTTGATCTCGATCGACCGCGAGGTGTCGTAGCTCTCGAGCGCCTCGAGCTCGGCGTCCTCGACCGGCACGTACTGGCCCTTGGCGACCTCCCAGCCGCGGACGATCTCGTCGGGCCCGAGGTCCACCTCGTGGACGGGGCACCACCGCTTCTGCCTGACCGGTGTCAGGCACGTGCGGTGGAGCAGCTTGAACTGGACGTCCGACTGGCGCGCCGACGACGCGGTCGCAGGCGAAAGCCCGACCGGGATGTTCACGAGGCCAAAAGAGATCGATCCGTTCCAGGTTGTCCGCATCAGCAGGAGAAAGTGTAGGGAGGGTCCCCACCTTTCGCGCAATGGAAACCGTCTCCTTCGCGCAAAACGCCGAGCCTCTATCTCTAGAGACTCTGGTGCTGCGTGCAACTCATCGGCGAGTGTCGGCTTCGCCGGCGCTCGCTCGGGATGGCCTTTGGAGAGCCGGCGCGCGGAAATCTAGGATTTCCATGCGCGCGCTTAACTGACGCGTCGCGCACCGACGTAGCCCGACGCGTAGGAGCCCGAGTCGAGGCTCGAGACCTGCACGACGGTGCCGGTGTGCGGGGCGTGGACGAACTCGCCGCCGCCGATGTAGATGCCCACGTGCCCGAGACCGTCGAAGAAGACGATGTCACCGGCCTGGAGCTGGTCTCTCGGCACGGAGACACCGTCACTCCACATCGCGTAGGAGGAGTGCGGGAGCGAGACGCCCATCTGCGAGTAGGCGTACATCACGAGGCCGGAGCAGTCGAACCCGCCGGGCGAGGATCCCGCCCACTGGTAGGGCGTGCCGATCTCGGACATCGCGACGCCGACGACCCCGGAGTACTGCGACGGCGGGATGACCGTTGCGCCCTCGGGCGTCGCGGCAGTGGCGCCGACCGCAGTATCGGCGTAGACCTGCGTCGCCTGTGTCTGGACATCGGCGACGCGGACCTGGGCAGCCCGTGCGGCCCTGAGCTGGGCGGCCTGCTGCGCCGCGATCAGGCGCGCCACCTCGCCGTTCAGCGAGCCGAGGAGCGAGCGGCGTTCGCCCAGTCGCACCTCGATCGCACGCTGCTGCGCCGCACGCTCGGCGACCAGCCGCTGCACCTGGATGCGCTCGGTCGCCAGCGCGCTGCGCGCACGGAGCACGGACGCCTGGAAGCGCTGCACCTGGGTTGCCACCTGCGCGTCCACCGTCGACACGCGGTTCGCGGTGTCGATCCGGTTCAGGATCTCGCCCAGCGTGTGGCCGCCGAGGATCACGTCGAGGGTCGAGGTCGACCCGGCCGTGTAGAGCGTGACGAGGCGCTCGGCGATCGACGACCGGCTGCGGGCCAGGTTGCGCTTCGCGACCGAGAGCTCGCGGCGGTTGACCGCGATGTCGTGCTTCACCTGCGTGAGCTTCAGGTTCGCGAGGTTGACGAGCTCGTTCGAGCGATCGAGGCTGACGTTGAGCTGGTTGATCTCTGCGATCACCTGCTGGGCCTCGGCCTGCTTCGCGGCGATGGTCGGCGAGGGGTCGGCTACAGCCTGGGAGGCCGCGAGGAGCGCCGCCACGATTGCGAGCAACACGTAGGGCACCGGCCCACTCCTCGACCAGCTCGAGAGTGGATGGGCTCGGCGCACCGGGTGGGGCCGGCACGTCACAAGTCGGGCAGGTTAGCAACCTGTTCGGATCCGGTGCAACCGGGAACCGTCCCAAGAGCTGCCGAAGCCTCAATCAGGCCGGCCGCTTTTACCGTGAAATGCAGGTGGAACTGTGGTACGGTCCCGCCCTTGCTCGGGCAAGCAACAGGGAGGCTGGGGTGGCTGCCGGGCGTGGTGGCGTGCGTCTGCATGCTCGCCCTCCCGGCCGGAGCGGGCGCCGGCCGGCCGGCCGTCGCCGCCCTGCGGGCCGATGATGCCGGGCTCGCGGCCAAGAGCCGCGGGGCCGTGCTCGAGCTGTATTCGCTCGATGCACGCTTGACCGCGGCGAAGGGCCGGCTCGCGACCCTCCGTGCCGCCCAGGGGAGGCTCCTGGCGCAGCGCGCGGTGCTCCGCCGGGCCCTCGAGCTCGCACGCACGAACACGAGGGTCTCGCAGCTCCATCTCGCGACGCGGCTTCGGTTCATCTACGCGCACGGCACGACGAGCTCCCTCGACATCCTCATGGGCGCCAAGTCGCTCGAGGACGCCATGAACCAGCTCGACGACTACAACCGGGTGAGCGCTGCCGACGCCGACGTGCTGCTCCAGGTGCAGGCCGCCAGGCGGCACACGATCGAGCTGCAGCGAGAGCTCGCAGGGCGGGCGCGGACGCTCGCCGCGACGACCGCCGCTGCCGCCGGCACCGTGACTCGGCTCGAGCAGGTCCGTGCCGATCGCGCCGCCTACATCGACGACCTCGCCCACCGGCGCTCGCTCGACGCGGCGCGGATCTCGCGGATCGACGCGCAGGCGGCCGCGGCCGACACGAAATCGCAGCTCCTCGCCCCTCCGCCCCGCTCCGCGAGCGCGGACGTGCCGGCGCCGGCGGCGACCGTGGTCCTGACCGCTCCGGCGGGCAGACGGACGCTGACCGTCGTCGCCACGGGCTACGACCTCTCGGGGCACACGGCAACAGGCCTTCCCGTCGGCTGGGGCATCGCCGCCGTCGACCCCTCGGTGATCCCGCTCGGCACCCGCATCGTCGTCCCCGGCTACGGTGTCGCAGTCGCGGCCGACACCGGCGTGTACGGCTCGTCCGTCGACCTGTGGTTCCCGACCCCGGCCCAGGCGTATGCCTGGGGTCGGCGAACGATCACGATTGCCCTCGACTAGGCTCCGCCCCCTGTCGAGCCCTCCCAGGGCAGGTGACCGATGCGTCCCGCAGAATGGCGGGTGGTGAAGCGCTCACTCTTCGCCCTCGTCTCTGCCCTGGCGCTCTCGGCTAGCCCCGCTCTCGCCGGCTCCGGTGCCCTGCACGCGAAGCTTGCCGGGACCTTCCACGTGCCCGGCGTCGTCTCGACCTCGTCGACCGCGATGGTGGTCGAGCTGGGGACGGGAAGAGTCGTCTTCGCGCGGAACCCAGACCTCTCCCTCGAGCCCGCGTCGAACGAGAAGCTCTCCGTCACCTATGCCTCGCTCGTCGAGCTCGGCCCGTCGTACCGCTGGCCGACGGAGGTCCTCGGCGAGGGCCGCCGGGTCGGCAGCACCTGGCGGGGCAGGCTGATCCTCAAGGGCTTCGGCGACCCGACGCTCACCACGGGCGATCTCGAGCGCCTGGTCGGGATCCTGTGGCGAGAGGGGATCCGGCGCGTGACCGGCGGGGTCGCCGGCGACGCGTCCGCATTCGACTCGAAGCGGGTGGCCGACGGCTGGCTGCCCTCGTTCGAGGGGATCGAGTCGCCGCCGCTCTCCGCCCTCGTGGTCGACCGTGCCGCCCGGAACGGGCACCTCGTCGCGGACCCGCCGCTCGCCGCCGCCGCCAAGCTCGACCGCCTGCTCCACGCCCGCGGCATCGCAGCCAAGGGAGCGAGCACGCGCACCGCGGGCAGGGGGGCCGTGCCGCTTGCCACTGTCTACTCCGAGCCTCTCTCCGAGGTGCTGCAGTTCATGGATCACTGGAGCGACAACTTCACCGCCGAGATGGTGCTGAAGACGATCGGCTACAAGACGCTCGGGCAGGGGACGACCGCCGCGGGAGCTGCGGTGACGAGGCACGATCTCGTAGCCGCCGGCATCCCGGTCGCAGGCGTCCGCATCGCCGACGGCTCGGGGCTCTCCCGCGACGACCGCGTGACGGCACGCGAGCTCAGCGGCGTGCTCGTCACGATGTGGAACGACCCCGCGATGCGGAAGATCGTGTGGAACGCCCTGCCGGTCGCCGGTGTCACCGGGACGATGCGCCACCGGCTGCTGGACGACCCGAAGCACGCGATGCTGCGTGCGAAGACGGGGACGACCGACATCGCCTCGGCGCTCTCCGGCTACGTCGGGCGCCGCTTCGTGTTCGTCGCGATCGAGAACGGCCACCCGGTCGACTACTGGGCTGCGCACACGGCCGAGGACGGCGTGGCCAAGGCCCTGCTCGCCGAGGTCTAGAGACCAAGCCTCTACGCAAGCAGGTCGCGCAGGTCGGCCTCGCCGAGGATCGGCACACCGAGTGACTGCGCTTTCGCCGCCTTCGACCCCGGGCTCTCGCCCACGATCACCCCGGTCGTCTTCTTCGAGACGTTGTCCGACACCCTCGCGCCCCTGGACTCGAGCGCCGAGCTCGCCGCTTCCCGGGTGAACCCCTCGAGCGTCCCGGTGATCACGTACTGGCTGCCGGTGAGCGGGCCCTCGACCGGGCGGTCATCCTCGTCGGCGACGAAGACGAGACCGAGCCCGCGGAGCTCCTCGACGAGCCGGAGGTTGTCCTCGTCGGCGAACCACTCGGCGATCGCCTCCGCACGCTCGGGGCCGATCCCCTCGCATTCGGTGAGCTCTTCGGGGGACGCGGCGATCAGCGCGTCGACCGAGCCGAAGTGGCGGGCGAGGTTCTGCGCCGTCACCCAACCGACGTCGGGGATGTTGAGGCCGAAGAGAACGCGTCGGAACGGGACCTGCTTCGACTGCTCGATCGCAGCGATCGCGTTGCGCGCGGAGATCTCCCCGTAGCCGTCGAGCTCGAGCAGCTGCTCCGCGGTCAGGCGGTAGAGGTCGGGCATCGAGCGCAGGAGCCCCGCCGCCCAGAGCCGCCGGACGAACTGCTCGCCGACGCCCTCGATGTCGGCCGCGGCCGACACCCAGTTGATCAGCGTCTCGAGGCCGCGCGATGGGCAGGCGCGGTTGGGGCAGCGGTGCATCGCCTCTCCCTCGGGCTTCACGATCGGCGTGTCGCAGAGCGGGCAGCGCTCGGGCATCCGGAACTCCGTCGTTCCCGGCGCATGCCGTCCCGCGGGCCCGACGACCTGGGGGATCACGTCGCCGGCGCGCTGGACGATCACGACGTCGCCCGCGCGGATCTCCTTGCGGTTGATGTCCTCCTCGTTGTGGAGGGTCGCCCGCGAGACCGTCACCCCACCGACCTCGACCGGCTCGAGGATCGCCCATGGGTTCAGCGCGCCGGTGCGCCCGACCCGGATCGCGATCTGGACGAGCTTCGTCTGGGCCGTCGCCGGCGCCCACTTGAACGCGCGGGCCCAGCGGGGGCGCGAGTGCAGCGCGCCGAGCACAGCCTGCTCGGCGTGTGAGTCGACCTTGACGACGATGCCGTCGATCTCGTAGTCGAGCTCCCTGCGCCGGTGCTCCCACTCGTGGCAGGCCCTCGCGACCTCTTCGATCGTCTCGAGGCGCTCGGCGTGGGGATTCGTGCGGAAGCCGTGCTCGCGGAGCCAGGCGAGCGTCTCCCAGTGGGAGGAGACCTCGACGCCATCGTTACGGCCGATGCCGTAGGCCCACATCGCGAGCGGCCGGGAGGCGGTGATCGCGCTGTCTTTCTGCCGAAGCGACCCGGCGGCGGCGTTCCTCGGGTTGGGCGCGAGCTTCTGCTTCGTTCCGGCGAGCCTCGCGTTCAGCTCGCGAAAGCCGGAGAGCGGCAGGTACACCTCCCCGCGTACCTCGAGCAGCGCCGGTGGATCGTCGCCCCTCATCCGCAGGGGGATCGAGCCGATCGTGCGGAGGTTGACCGTCACGTCCTCCCCCTCGACTCCGTCGCCGCGCGTCGCTCCGCGCACGAGCAGGCCGCCCTCGTAGGTGAGGTTGATCGCCAGGCCGTCGATCTTCGGCTCGATCACGTAGGCGACCGGCTCGTCGGCGAGCTCGGACGTGGCTGCGAGGCGCTTGCGGACGTCGCTCGCCCACTTCTCGAGGGCCTCGGTCGTCGTGACCTTGTCGAGCGAGCCCATCGGCTCGAGATGTCGCACCTTGACGAACTTGTCGGAGAGGGGCGCGCCCACCCGCTGGGTCGGAGAGTCCGGGGTGACGAGCTCGGGGTGCTCCTGCTCGAGCGAGACGAGCTCGTCGTAGTCGTGGTCGTACTCCGCATCGTCCACGGAGGGCGCGTCGAGAACGTGGTACTCGTACGACCAGCGGTTCAGACGGTCGCGAAGCTCGGCGGCCCGGTCGGGGGCCTTAGAGGGCGGCAAGGAGCTCCTTCGGCGAACCGACGACCTCGTCTGCCTGGGCGAGCGCCGAGCTCCCGTGGACGCCGCCCCACGCCACGCCGATCGCGTAGAGGCCGCCCGACTTCGCGGCGGCCATGTCGAACGGCGAGTCGCCGACATAGACCGCGTGGGAGGGGCTCTCGCCGAGCCGTTCGAGCGCGAGCAGGAGCGTGTCGGGGGCGGGCTTCTGCCGGTCGGCCTCGTCCCCGCCGACGACGACGTCGAACAGGTGGCCGATCTCCGTGGCAGCGAACGCAAGCTCGACGGTGGCGCGGCGCTTCGCCGAGACGAGCCCGAGCTTCCTCCCCTCGTCCTTCAGTGCGATCAGGACATCGTCCATCCCGGCGAAGATCTTCAGCTCCCGGTGGAGCGGCTCGTTGTGGGCGCGATACGTCGTGACGAGGGCATCGAGGTTCTCCGGCCCGCCGAACTCGAGCATCTGGGCCTCGAGCCCGGGCCCGCCGACCGTCGCCATCAGCGCCTCGTCGGGAATCTCGCGCCCGAGCACCGTCCGCGTGGCATGGCGCATCGAGGCGAGGATGATCCCGCCTGAGTCGACGACGGTGCCGTCGAGATCGAACAGGACGACCGGAAACCGCACCCGGCCGATCGTAGCTAGCTCGTCTGGACGCCTTCACTCCACGTCTTCGTCGTAGCGGACGGCGACGAGGTAGAGCCCCGATGCCGGCGCGGTCGAGCCCGCGGCGGAGCGGGGAGCACCCCGGAGGAGCCTCAGGAAGTCGTCGGGGTCCTTCTCGAGCATCGTCCCGACGAGCGTTCGCACCATGTGCCGGAGGTAGGAGTCGGCCGTGATCTCGAGCTCGACCGACTCGTGGCGGTCGTGCCAGCGCGCATCCTCGACGACGCGGACGAACGTCCTGTGCTGGGTCTCGGCCGGGGTGAAGGCTTGGAAGTCATGCTCGCCCACGACCATCGCTGCGGAGGCCTGAAGGCGCTGTAGCTCGAGTGGCCTGGGGTGCCAGAGCGACCGGTTCGCCTCGAACGGCGAGCGGGCCCGGAGACGCCAGATCCGATAGCGGTACGAGCGCGACCGCGCCGAGTGACGGGCGTGGAAGTCGGGCGCGGCCTCGTCGGCATGGACGACGGCGACATCGGCGGGAAGCGCCGCGTTCATCACCTCGACCGCGCGGGAGACCGGGGGCCCGCCGGCGACGTCGACGGAGACGACGTTCGCGAGCGCATGCACCCCCGTATCGGTGCGGCCCGCAACGACAAGCCGGTCGGCCGACTCGTAGACGCGGCCGAGCGCCTCGAGGATGACGCCCTCGACCGTGCGCTGCCCCGGCTGGCGCGCCCAGCCTCGAAACGCGGTGCCGTCGTAGGCGACGGTGAGCTTCAGACGCACGTCAGGCGCACCTGACCCTAGCTTGTCAGGACTGCCTTATGCTCTAGTTCTTGCAGCTTGTCGGATACACTATAAGTTAGATGAAGCAGCGAGCGGTTCACCAGGAATTCCTCGTTCAGCGAGTGCAGCCGGCGATGATCGGGCTCATCGACGGCTCGCTCTCGACGCTCGCCCCGATCTTCTCCGTCGCGATCATCAGCCACAAGCCGTTCTACGCATTCGTCGCCGGCCTCGCAACCTCGTTCGGAGCCGGAATCTCGATGGCGTTCTCGGAAGGCCTGTCCGACACGGGCGAGCTGACAGGCCGAGGAAGCCCCTTCGTGCGGGGCGGGATCACCGGGCGTCGGGACCTTCATCGGCGGGATCCTGCATTCCCTGCCGTTCCTGCTTCCCGGAGTACCACGCCGCGCTCCTGACCGCACTCCTCGTGGTCGGCTTCGAGCTGATCGCTCTCGCGTGGCTGCGCGCCCGGTACTTCTCGACGAGCTTCACGACCTCGCTCGCAGCCGTATCGCTCGCAGGCGCGGTGATCGTCGCCGTGAGCGTGACGCTCGGAGTGTCGCTCTAGTCGAGGACTTCTCGGCTTCGGCCTCTTCGCCCTCCGCCTCTGCGGTCGGCTCTTCGCCCTCCGCCTCGGGCTCGCAGTCCTCGGGCTCACGGCTCCTCGCCCTCCGCCTCGGCGGCGTCTTCCGGCTCCAGCGGCCCTCGGCGCGGGCCGCCTCTTCGATGCCTCGTCGGGCACGTCCTCGACCTTCGTCTTGAACACGAGCGGCGTGTCGACGAGCTCGAGGTAGACCATCTCGGCTGCATCGCCCGGGCGCGGGCCGAGCCGCAGGATGCGGGAGTAGCCGCCAGGACGCTCCGCATAGCGCGGGCCGAGCTCGTCGAACAGCTTGTGGACGATGTCCTTCGAGCCGAGGAACGCCACGGCCTGGCGGCGCGCATGGATGTCGCCCCGCCGGCCGAGCGTGATCATTTGCTCCGCGAGCGGCTTGACCGCCTTCGCCTTCGCGAGCGTCGTCTGGATGCGCTCGTGCTCGATCAGCTGCGACGCCAGGTTGGCGTACAGGGCCCGGCGGTGAGCCGAGTCGCGACCGAGCTTCTTTCCCGAGCGCTGGTGCCTCATGCCTGGAGGTCCGAGCCTCCGTTGTCGCCGCGGAGCCGCAGGCCGTGCTGGCCGAGGGTCTCCTTGACCTCCTCGATCGACTTCTTGCCGAAGTTCGGGATCGAGGCGAGCTCGTTCTCCGTCTTCGTCACGAGGTCGCCGATCGTCTCGATGCCGACGCGCTTCAGGCAGTTGTACGAGCGGACGCCGAGCTCGAGCTCCTCGATCGGGAAGTTCTCCATCCCGTGGGCCAGGGAGACGTCCACCATGGCGCCGCCGTCGAGCGGAGCGACCTCGGTCCCGAAGCCCTCGATCCTGTCGAGGTCGGTGAAGATCGCGAGCTGGCGGATGAGGATCTCCGCCGCCTGACCGACCGCGTCCTTCGGGTCGATCGAGCCGTTCGTCGTCACGTCGAGAATGAGCTTGTCGTAGTCGGTGCGCTGCCCGACGCGGGCGGCCTCGACGTCGTAGGCGACGCGGCGGATCGGCGAGAACATCGAGTCGACCGGGATGACGCCGATCGTGTGCGCGTGACCGCGGTTCCCCTCGGCGGGGACGTAGCCGCGGCCGCGGCCGATCGTCAGCGTGATCTCGAGCCGGCCCTTGGACGAGATGTTCGCGATCTCGAGATCGGGGTTCAGGATCTCGAGGTCGGCGGGGACCTCGATGTCTGCGGCGGTGACGGTGCCCTCGCCCTTGGCGGTGAGGCGGACCTCGACCTCCGGGGAGTCGCCGTGCAGGACGCAGACGAGCTGCTTGAGGTTGAGCAGGATGTCGGTGACGTCCTCGCGGACGCCGGGAAGGGTGGTGAACTCGTGCGCGACGCCCTCGAGCTTCACCGAGGTGACGGCGGCGCCCTCGAGCGACGAGAGCAGCACGCGGCGCAGCGAGTTGCCGAACGTGTAGCCGAAGCCGCGATCGAGCGGCTCGATCACGAAGACCCCGCGGTTCTCCTTGACCTCCTCGTGGGTGATCTTCGGGACCTGGAAGTCCATCACAGTGGAACGACTAGCCAAGTTGGATCCTTTCTCTCTAGGGAAATCGCGGGACGCGACTGCCCTGCTACTTGCTGTACAGCTCGACGATGAGCTGCTCTGCAACGGGGGTGTCGATCTCCTCGCGCTCCGGCCACTTCAGCACCTTGCCCGTGAGGCCCTCGTGATCCGCCTGGAGCCACGGGGCGACGGCTGCGGTGAGGTCGGTAGCGTCGCGGATGACCTGCTCTGCGGTCGAGCCGGACTTGAGCGTGACGATGTCGTCGGGACGCACACCGTAGCTCGGGATGTTGACCCGGCGGCCGTTGACGGCGAAGTGGCCGTGCCGTACGAGCTGGCGCGCCTGGGCGCGTGAGGCGGCGAAGCCGAGGCGGTACACGACGTTGTCGAGACGGGTCTCGAGGAGCCTGAGCAGGTTCTCGCCCGTCACTCCGCCCTGGCGGTTCGCCTTCTCGTAGTAGGTGCGGAACTGTGCCTCGAGCAGGCCGTAGTACCGGCGGGCCTTCTGCTTCTCGCGCAGCTGGAGCAGGTACTCGGACTGCTTGATGCGCCCCCGGCCGTGCTCTCCCGGCGGGTAGCTGCGGCGCTCGACGGCGCACTTCTCGGTCAGGCAGCGCTCGCCCTTGAGGAAGAGCTTCATCCCCTCCCGGCGGCACTGCTTGCACTTGGGTGAACGATCGCGGGCCATTAGACACGCCTCCGCTTCTTGGCGCGGACGCCGTTGTGGGCCTGCGGGGAGACGTCCTTGACGCCGATGATCTCGAGGCCGGCAGCTTGCAGCGAGCGAATCGCGGTGTCGCGGCCGGAGCCCGGGCCCTTGACGAAGACCTCGACCTTCTGGAGGCCGTGCTCCATGCCCTTGCGGGCCGCGGCATCGGCGGTGACCTGCGCCGCGAACGGCGTCGACTTCCGTGAGCCCTTGAAACCGGCCGAGCCGGCGGACTCCCAGACGATCACGTTGCCCTGAGGGTCGGTGAGCGCAACGATCGTGTTGTTGAACGACGTCTTGATGTGCGCCTGGCCGATCGCGATGTTCTTGCGCACGCGGCGCCGTGCCCGGCCCCGGGTCGCAGCCTTGCGAGGAGGTGCCATTATTCGGCCTTCTTCCCGCGGCCGACGGTCTTCTTCGGGCCCTTGCGCGTGCGGGCGTTCGTCTTCGTGCGCTGTCCGTTCACCGGCAGCCCGCGACGGTGCCGCAGCCCGCGGTAGGCGCCGATCTCGGACAGCCGCTTGATCGCCTGGGTGCGCTCGCGTCGCAGGTCGCCTTCGACCTGGTGATGCTCGTCGATGTAGTCACGGAGCTTCGCAACCTCGTCCTCGGTCAGGTCGCGCACCTTCGTGTCGGGGGAGAGCCCGAGGGCGGAGGCAGATGTGCAGCGCGGTCGGCCGGCCGATCCCGTAGATGTAGGTCAGGCCGATCTCGAGCCGCTTCTGGTTCGGGAGGTTGACGCCTGCGATTCTCGCCATGCGCTAGCCCTGCCTCTGCTTGTGGCGAGGGTTGTTGCTGCAGATGACGATGGTGCGGCCGTGCCGCTTGATCACACGGCAGTGCTCGCACATCGCTTTGACGGACGGACGGACCTTCATGCTGAGTCGCCTTTCAAGAGCTGCGTTTTCAAGACCGGTGCCTGTAGGTGATTCGACCACGCGTGAGATCGTAGGGGGACAACTCGACCTTGACCTTGTCCCCGGGGAGGATGCGGATGTAGTGCTTGCGCATCTTTCCCGAGATCGTCGTGAGGACGTCGTGGCCTCCATCGAGCTTGACACGGAACATCGTGCTCGGCAGGGCTTCGGTGACCTCACCTTCGACCTCGATCTTCTCTTCCTTGTTGGCCAATCCCCCTCTAATTCTCTCGTTAAATCACTGTTTCGCAGACAAATACGCGGCTCTCGCCGCGCGAAGTCATGGTACCAGGACCCTCGCGGGCTTCGTCAGGATGCGCGGGCCCTCGACGGTGACCGCGACGGTGTGCTCGAAGTGCGCGGTCAGCGAGCGGTCGTCGGTCGAGATCGTCCAGCCGTCGTCGTGCAGATGCACCTCGGCCTCGCCGGCGGTGATCATCGGCTCGATCGCGATCGTCATCCCCTCGACGAGCCGCGGGCCGCGGTACGGAGTGACGAAGTTCGGCACCTGCGGATCCTCGTGGTAGGACTTCCCGACCCCGTGGCCGACGAGGCTGCGGACGACGGAGAACCCGGCGTCCTCCAC
Source organism: uncultured Actinomycetota bacterium (assembly GCA_963723405.1). Classification (GTDB taxonomy): domain Bacteria; phylum Actinomycetota; class Thermoleophilia; order Gaiellales; family Gaiellaceae; genus PALSA-600. The sequence continues at coordinate 250,459 of CAVRQF010000002.1, forward strand.
GACCGTCTGCACGGCGGCGGAGATGTCGCCGACGACAGACCCGATCTGGGCCGCGTCGATCCCCGCGTCGAGCGCGGTGCGGCAGACGTCGAGCAGGCGCTGCGCCTCCGCCGAGATCTCGCCGACGGGGAAGGTCGCAGCCGAGTCGGCGATGAGGCCGTCCTTGGTCACGCCGATGTCGAACGAGATGATGTCGCCCTCGCGCGCCACATAGCCGTTCGGGATGCCGTGGACGATCACGTCGTTCGGCGAGATGCACGTCGCCGTCGGGAAGGGGACACCGCCGGCGCCCTTGTAGCCCTTGGAGGTCGGGATCCCGCCCTGGGAGCGGATGTAGCCCCTCGGCGATCAGGTCGAGCTCGGCCATCGTGATCCCCGGCTCGAGTCGCTCCTCGAGGAGCGCGAGCGTGCCCGCGACGACGGCGCCGGCGGCTGCCATCAGCTCGATCTCGCCGGCGGACTTCCTGATGATCATGCTTCCACCGTAGCGAGTGCGTCCTGGATCTCGGCGTAGACCTCGTCGACCGCCAGCTCGGCGTGCAGCGGGACGAGGCGGCCGGTGACGCGGTAGTGCTCCACGATCGGCTCTGTCTCGGCATGGTAGGTCTCGAGGCGCTTGGCGATCACCTCGGGGGTGTCGTCGGGGCGGCTCTCCTCCTCGGCGCGCCTGAGCATCCGTCCGGTGGCGACATCGTCGCCGACCTCCAGGAACAGGATCGCGTCGAGCCCGCGGCCGATCTTCGCGAGCATGTCGTCGAGCGCGACAGCCTGCGGCTCGTTCCGCGGAAACCCGTCGAGGATGAACCCGTCGAGCGCATCGGGGTTCCCGAGCCGCTCCTGGATCAGCGCGACGGTGATCGAGTCCGGGACGAGCTGGCCGCTCGCGAGGATCGGCTCGACCTGGCGGCCGAGCTCGCTCCCGGCGGCGATCGCCTCCCGGAACATGTCCCCGCTGGAGATGTGCGGGATCGCGTAGTCCGCTGCGATCCGCTTGGCCTGGGTCCCCTTCCCGGCGCCCTGAGGACCGAGGATAAGCAGGTTCAACGCAGGAAGCCCTCGTAGGAGCGCATCATCATCTGCGACTCCATCTGGCGCATCGTGTCGAGGGCGACGCCGACGACGATCAGCACGGAGGTGCCTCCGAGCGCCCGCGAGGTGGCCTGCGAGAAGTTGAACTCGTTGATGAAGATGGAGGGGACGAGCGCGACCGCCGCGAGGAACAGCGAGCCCGGCAGCGTGAGCCTCGTCAGCACGCGGTCGAGGTACACCGCCGTCGGCGGGCCGGGCCGGATGCCGGGGATGTAGCCGCCGTACTTGCGAAGCTCGTCGGCCTGGTCGACCGGGTTGAACTGCACTGCGGTGTAGAAGAACGTGAAGACGATGATCAGGAGCGCCTCGACGGCCAGGTACGTCCACGACTGCGGCGAGAGGTGAGCGTTGATGAAGTGCTGGGTGTTCGGGAAGAACGAGCCGAGCGTCTGCGGGAGCGCGAGCAGCGTCGCGGCGAAGATGACCGGGATCACGCCGGCCATGTTCACGCGCAGCGGCATGTAGGTCGACTGCCCGCCGATCTGGCGGCGCCCCACCATCCGCTTCGCGTACTGGATCGGGATCCGGCGCTGGCCCTCTTGGACGAACACGACCGAGACGATCACGCCGAGCGCGACGATCGGGAAGAACAGCTTCTCGACCGGCGGGCCGTTCAGCCAGGCGTGGATGCCGGCAGGCGCCGAGGTGAGGATCGAGGCGAAGATCAGCAGCGAGATCCCGTTTCCGATTCCGCGCTTGGTGATCTGCTCGCCCATCCACATGAGGAGGGTCGTCCCGGCGGTCAGCGTGATGACGATCAGCACGAGCCGGCCGGTGTCGAGCTTGAGCCCGCCGGTGCGATGGAAGAGATAGGCGTACCCGGCCGCCTGCGCCGCAGCGATGCCGACGGTGCTGAAGCGGGTGTACTGCGTGATCTTGGCGTAGCCCGACTCGCCTTCGCGCTTGAGCTGCTCGAGGCGCGGCACGGCGACCGTCAGGAGCTGGAGGACGATCGACGCCGTGACGTACGGCATGATCCCGAGCGCGAAGATCGAGAAACGGGAGAGCGCGCCGCCGCTGAAGAGGCTGAGCAGCCCCAGGACCCCGCCCCCGAACAGGCCCGAGATCGCGGACGCGTTCACGCCCGGCGCCGGGATCCACGAACCGAGCCGGTAGGCCGTCAGGATGCCGGCGGTGAACAGCACTCGGCGCCGGAGATCCGGAACCCGCCAGGCGTTGGCGAGCCAGGAAAGCATGCCTTCTACGCTCCGCGCAGAAGGCTAGACGGCATCGGGCCCAGCCTCCTCCGCGTCGAGATCGGCGGCGACGGCCTTCTCGCCGGTCTCCACCTCCGACTCCGCGGGCCGGCCTTTCCTGGCCGCCCGGCGCTTCCGCCGAACGGTCGGCTCCTTGAGCAGGGTCAGGGTGCCGCCGGCGGCCTCGACCTTCTCGCGGGCGGTCGCCGAGGCTCCGTGCACCGTGATCGAGAGCTTCTTCGTCAGCTCGCCGACGCCGAGGAGCTTCACGTCCTTGCGGATCGAGCGGATCAGGCCCTTGGCCTTCAACGACTCGGGCGTGACCTCCTCGCCGGCCTCGAAGCGATCGAGGTCGCGAAGGTTCACCGGCTGGGAGTAGGTGCGGAACGGCCCGATCGGCATCGCGTCGCGGGACGTGTTGCCGCGCAGCTTGGGAAGGCGCATCGTCAACGGCATCTGGCCGCCCTCGAAGCCGGCGCGCATGTAGTGCGAGCCGGCGCGCGACTTCTGGCCCTTGATCCCGCGGCCTGAATAACGGCCCTTGCCCGACCCCATGCCGCGGCCGACGCGCTTGCGCTCCTTGCGCGGCTGGGCCGGCGAGAGATTGGAGAGGTTGAGGTCTTCGGGCATCAGATCTCCTCCACCTTCAGGAGGTGGCGAACCTTCCGAAGCATGCCTTCGAGGGACGGGGTCACGTCGTGCTCACGGGACTTGCCGATCCGTCCGAGCCCGAGCGCGCGCAGAGTCCCGCGATGCCGCGGCGACTGACCGATCGCGCTTCCGGTCTGGGTGAGCCTAAGCCTTGTCATCCTCGGTCTCCTCGTTCTCGGCCGGCACGTCGGGCTCCTCCACGACGGGCTCGGGAGCGGCCGCGGCAGCGGGTGCCGGGACCTCCTCGGCCTTCCTCTTCGCGGCGGCAGGCAAGGGAAGCACGTCGCGCACGGACTTGCCGCGCGCTGCTGCGACCTCCTCGGGGCGGCGCAGGTCGCGGAGGGCAACCTCGGCGGCCTTGAGCATGTTGATCGGGTTCGTCGTTCCGAGGGACTTGGCAAGCACGTCGCGGATGCCGCCGAGCTCGAGCACGGCGCGCACGCCGCCGCCGGCGATGACCCCGGTGCCGGGCGAGGCGGGCCGCAGCAGCACGCGGGCGGCGCCGAAGCGGCCGAGCACCTCGTGCGTGATCGTCTGGCCGTGCTTCGGGACGGTGAAGAGGTTCTTCTTCGCGTCGTCGACGGCCTTCGAGATGGCGAGCGGGACCTCGCGGGCCTTGCCGTAGCCGACGCCGACCCGGTCGACCTCGTCGCCGATCACGACGAGCGCGGTGAACGAGAACCGCCGGCCACCCTTCACGACCTTGGCGACGCGGTTGATCTCGACGACGCGCTCCTTGAGCTCCCTGTTCTCGGCGATATCCACTGCTGCCATTAGAACTTCAGTCCTCCTTCGCGAGCCCCGTCGGCCAGAGCCTTCACGCGTCCGTGGTACAGGTACCCGCCGCGGTCGAACACGACGGACTCGATTCCGGCCTTGCCCGCGGCGGCGGCGAGCGCCTTGCCGACCGCGGTCGCCTGCTCGGACTTGTCGCCCTTGGCGGCGACGGTCGTCCACGACGCGGACGCGATCGTCTTGCCCGAGTCGTCGTCGACGAGCTGGGCGAAGATGCCGCGGTTCGAGCGATACACGGCCAGGCGAGGGCGTTCGGCGCTTCCACGGATCTTGCCCCGCACGCGACGATGGCGGCGCAGGCGCGCCTCGCGGACACTGAGCTTGCTCATGCTCTCTTCCCGACCTTGCGGCGCACGTGCTCGCCTTCGTAACGGATGCCCTTGCCCTTGTAGGGCTCTGGTGGGCGAACCTTCCGGATCTCGGCCGCGGTCTGCCCGACTGCCTGCTTGTCGATGCCGCGCACGGTCACCTGGGTCGGCGTCGGGACCTCGAACTCGATCCCTTGCCGCGGAACGACGCGCACCACGTGCGAGTAGCCGACCTGGAGCTCGAGGTTGGAGCCCGCCATCGCGGCGCGGTAGCCGACGCCCTGGATCTCGAGCCGCTTCTCGAACCCCTTGGTGACGCCCTCGACCATGTTCGCGACGATCGTGCGCGTCAGGCCGTGGAGCGCGCGGTCGTCTCCGCGGTCGGTCGGACGGGTGACGGTGATCGTCCCGTCCTCCTGCGCGATCGACATGCGCTGCGGCACCTGGGCGCGGAGCTCGCCCTTGGGGCCGTGCACGGTGACACGACCCGGGTCGACGGTGACGCTCACCCCGGAGGGCACTTCGATTGGCTGTCTTCCGATTCTCGACATGGGCGTTACCAGACGAAGCAGATCACTTCGCCGCCGATGCCCTCGGCCTCGGCGGCGCGGCTCGTGATCACGCCGCGGGACGTGGACAGGATTGCAGTTCCCATGCCCCCGAGGACGCGGGGAAGGCGGTCCTTGCCGGCGTAGATCCTCCGGCCCGGCTTCGAGATGCGCTTGAGGCCCGTGAGCACGCGCTCACGGCCGCGCCCGTACTTGAGCTCGATCACGAGCACCTTGTAGGGCAGCTCGCCGGCGGGCTCGACGTGGTAATTGCGGACGTAGCCCTCCTCCTTGAGGATGCGCGCGATCTCCTCCTTGAGCTTGGAGCTCGGCATCTCGGTCCGCTCGTGCAAGCGCCTTGTTGGCGTTGCGGATCCGGGTCAGCATGTCCGCTACGGGGTCGGTCAGCATCGCTTCCTCCTACCAGGAGCTCTTGGTCATGCCGGGGATGACGCCCTGATGGGCGAGCTCACGCAGGCAGATCCGGCAGAGCCCGAACTTCTTGAACACGGCGCGAGGCCGGCCGCAGCGATTGCAGCGGCTGTAGTTGCGCACCTTGTACTTGGCGGGGCGCGCGGCCTTCGCGATCATCGATTTCTTGGCCATCTCGGCTATTCGTCCCTTCCGGCCTCGGTCGCAAGCGGCATCCCGAGCCCCCGCAGTAGGGCCTCGGCCTGCTCGTCGCTCGTGGCAGTCGTCGTGATCGCGACGTCGAGGCCGCGGATCTCCTTGATTGAGTCGTAGTCGATCTCCGGGAAGATGATCTGCTCGCGGATCCCGAGTGAGTAGTTGCCGCGCCCGTCGAACGACTTCGGCGACAGGCCGCGGAAGTCGCGGATGCGGGGCAGTGCGATCGAGATCAGGCGGTCGAGGAACTCCCACATGCGGTCGCCGCGCAGCGTGACCCGCGTCCCGATGGGCATGTCCTCGCGGAGCTTGAACTGGGCGACCGACTTGCGGGCGCGGCGCATCTGGGCGCGCTGCCCGGCGATGATCGTCAGCTCGTCCATCGCCGCGTCGAGCACCTTCGCGTCGGTCTTCGCCTCGCCGACGCCCATGTTCAGCGTGATCTTCGTGATCCGCGGCACCTGCATGATCGACTCGAGCCCGAACTGCTCCTGCAGCTGCTCGCGAAGCTCGTCGTTGTACCGCTGCTTGAGCCGCGGCACGTAGGGGTGGTCTCGGTGGTGGCCATCAGTTGTCGAGCTCCTGCCCACAGCCGTCGCGCTTGCAGACCCGCACCTTGATCGTCTCGCCCTTCACGACCTTCGTCGAGTGGCCGATCCGGGTCGGGAGCTTGCAGGTCGGGCAGACGACCATGACGTTGGACACGGGAACGGCGGAGGCCCTCTCGATGATCCCACCGGGGATCATCTGCTGGCCGCCCATGCGGTTCGCGTCGCGCATCGGGCGCGGCTTGGTGTGCCGCTTCGCGACGTTCAGGTTCTCGACGATCACGCGGCCCTCGCGCGGCTGCGCGTCGAGGACGCGGCCCTGCTTGCCGCGGTCCTTGCCGGACAGCATCTGCACCAGGTCGCCCTTCTTCACCTTCATCTACAGCACCTCCGGAGCAAGGCTGACGATCTTCATGAAGTTCTTCTCGCGCAGCTCGCGCGCGACGGGCCCGAAGATGCGGGTGCCGCGCGGGTTGCGCTGCGCGTCGATGATGACCGCGGCGTTCTCGTCGAAGGCGATCAGGGTGCCGTCGTCGCGCCCGAACGGCTTCTTCGTGCGCACGACCACCGCCTTGACCACCTCGCCCTTCTTGATCGCGCCCTGCGGCGCGGCCGCCTTGACGGTCGCCGTGATGATGTCGCCGACGCGCGCATAGCGCCGGCGGGAGCCGCCGGCCACGCGAATGCAGAGGAGCTCGCGCGCACCGGTGTTGTCGGCCACCTTGAGTCTGGTCTCTTGTTGGATCATTTGGCTTTGTCCACGATCTCGGCCAGGCGCCAGCGCTTCGTCTTCGAGAGCGGCTTCGTCTCGACGATCCGGACGACGTCGCCGATCCCGGCTGCGTTGCCCTCGTCATGTGCGTGCAGCTTGCTCGAGCGCCGGATGACCTTCTTGTACTTCGAGTGGATCCGGATCGTCTCGACCGCGACGACGATTGTCTTGTCGCCCTTGTCGGAGACGACGATTCCGCGACGCTCCTGGCGGCGACCGGGAACGGACTCGGGCTTGGGGGTGCGAACGATCGGCTTGCGCTCGGTCGCTGCAACCCGCGCGGGCTTGGAGTGGTTGTGCCGCTCGGCGCGCGGGAGTCGCTTCCGCCTCGTGCGCTTCGGCGCCTCGGGCGCGGCCGCCTCTGCCACCGGCGCCGGCGCAGCCTCGGCCTCCGCCACGGGCTCGGCCTCGGCCGGCTCTGCCTCCACTTCGGCAGCCGCCGCCGGGGCCGCGGCCTCTTCGACCACGGGCTCCTCGGCGACCACGGGCGCCGCAGCCTCTTCGGCCACGGGCTCGTCTGCCACCGGCTCCTCGGCCACGGGCTCTTCGGCGACCGGCTCGGTCGCTGCGATCTCGGTCTCTTCCTTGGTCTCTTCGTCTGCCATCTTGTGCCTTCCTAGCTCTGCGCCTTCGCGAGCTCGAGCTGAACGGTGAGGATGCGGGCGATGTCACGGCGCGCGTGGCTCAGCCGCGTCGTGTCCTCGAGCGAGCCCGTGGCCGACTGGAAGCGGAGGTTGAAGAGCTCCTTCCGCGTCTCGATCAGCTTCTGGGCGAGCTCGTCGGCGCTCATGCCACGCAGGTCTCTAGCCCGCATACAGATCACCGCTCTCGCGCTTCACGAACTTCGTCTTGATCGGGAGCTTCTGCCCGGCGAGCCGCAGCGCTTCCTTGGCGAGCGGCTCGGGGACGCCGGCGAGCTCGAACATCACCCGGCCGGGCTTGATCACGGCGACCCAGCCCTCCGGCGAGCCCTTGCCCTTGCCCATGCGGGTCTCGAGCGGCTTCTTGGTGAAGGTCTTGTCGGGGAAGACGTTGATCCACACCTTGCCGCCGCGGCGGATCTTGCGGGTCATCGCGATGCGGGCGGCCTCGATCTGGCGGTTGGTGATCCAGCCGTTCTCGAGCGCCTTGATCCCGTAGTCGCCGAACTGGACCTGGAACTGGCCCTTCGCCTCGCCACGCCGGCGGCCGCGGTGCATCTTGCGGTACTTGGTGCGCCTCGGGAGCAGCATCAGGCCTTCTCCCCGCTTTCGGCGGAGGGCTCGGCGGGTGCCGGAGCCTCGGGGGCCGGGGTCTCGGCGGGTGCCTGAGTCGGTGCGGCGTCGGGCCGGCGCGGGCGGCGGGGCCTCGGCGTCGCCTCTGCGGCCGGGGCGGCCGGGGCCACCGGGGTCGCCGGAGCCTCGACGGAGGTCGGGGCGTCGCCGACGACCTGCTCGGCCGGCATGTCGGGGGCCGGCGTGTCGGCGACGACCTGCTCGGCCGCCTCGGGTGCCTGCTGCTCGCGATCGCGGCGGGGGCCGCCGGGCCTGCCGCCGCGCTGGCCGGGGCGGCCGCGGCGGACGGGGCCGAGGCCCTCGCGATCCTGGCTGCGGCCGCGGCCTGCCTCGCGGGAGGCACCGAGGCCCTCGGTGACTCCTCCGCGGCGGCGGGCGGTGTCCTGATCGCCCAGGCGGGTCTCCTTGCCTCCGCCCGGGATGCCGCCGTATCCGGCGGGCATGATCTCGCCCTTGTTGATCCAGACCTTGACGCCGATGCGCCCGGTCGGGGTCTTGGCCTCGGTGAAGCCGTAGTCGATGTCGGCGCGGATCGTGTGCAGCGGCACGCGTCCCTCGGAGTACTGCTCGGAGCGGCTCATCTCGGAGCCGCCGAGGCGACCGGAGCACTGCACCTTCACGCCGGCGGCGCCCGAGCGGATCGCGGAGGCGAGCGAGCGCTTCATCGCGCGCCTGAACGACACGCGGTTCTGGAGCTGCTCGGCGATCGACTGGGCGACGAGCTTCGCGTCGAGCTCGGGGCGCTTGATCTCGTTGATGTTGATGTGGACGTTCTTGCGGGTGAGCGCATGCACTTCCTTGCGCAGCGCGTCGACCTCGACGCCCGACTTGCCGATCACGATGCCCGGGCGCGCGGTGTAGATGTCGATCGTGATCCGCTGCTTGTCCTTGCGGATCAGGATGTCCGACAGCCCCGCGTGCGAGAGCTTCTTGATGATGTGCTCGCGGATCTTGATGTCCTCGAGCAGGGCGCCCGCGAACTCCTTCGTGCTGACCATCCAGTTCGACTTCCAGTCGTGAATGACGCCGACCCGAAGGCCGCCGGGATGAACCTTCTGGCCCATTACGCAGTCAACTCCTTCTTCCTGGTGCGGCGCCTCGACTTGCTGGTCGCTGCGGGGGGACTTCCCTGCGAGCCCTTGCCGGGCTCGGGCGTCTCGAGCTGTTCGAGCTTGATCGTGATGTGCGAGGTGCGCTTCAGAATCTGGTTGACACGGCCGCGCGCGCGCTGTTGCCAGCGCTTCAGCGTCGGGCCCTCGTCGACGTAGACGGCCGAGATGTAGAGGTCGTCGCCGCTCCAGCGTCAGGTTCGGGTTCGACTCGGCGTTCGCGACCGCGCTGCGCAGCACCTTCTCGAGGTCGCGGGCGGCAGCACGAGGCATGAACGCGAGGATCGTCCGCGCCTCGGGGACGCTGCGGCCGCGGATGTGGTCGGCGACGAGGCGCGCCTTGCGGGGCGTGACCTTCACGAACTTGGCCGTCGCGCCGACATAGGGGCGTGCGTCGGTCACCGTCTCACCTGCGTCTTCGAGTCGCCGGCGTGGCCGCGGAAATGGCGGGTGGGAGCGAACTCGCCGAGCTTGTGGCCGACCATCTGCTCCGAGATGAACACCGGGACATGCTTGCGGCCGTCGTGGACCGCGATCGTGTGGCCGACCATGTCGGGGAAGATCGTCGAGGCGCGGGACCAGGTGCGGATCATCTGCTTGCGACCGCCCTCGTTCATCGCGACGATGCGCGCGAGGAGGCGCTCCTCCACGAAGGGCCCCTTCTTGCTGGAGCGTGACACTTAACGCTTCTCCTTCCCGCGGCGCCGGCCGCGGACGATGAGCTTGTCGGATTCCTTGTTCTTGCCGCGGGTCCGCTTGCCGAGCGTCGGCACGCCCCACGGAGTGACCGGATGGCGGCCGCCCTTCGACTTGCCCTCGCCGCCGCCGTGCGGGTGGTCGACCGGGTTCATCGCCGAGCCGCGCACGGTGGGGCGCTTGCCCAGCCAGCGCGAGCGACCGGCCTTGCCGCCGGTGATGTTGCCGTGATCCACGTTGCCGACCTGACCGATCGTCGCGCGGCAGGTGAGGAGCACGCGCCGCATCTCACCCGAGGGGAGCCGGAGCGTCGCGTAACCCTGGTCCTTGGCGACGAGCTGGATGCCGGAGCCGGCGGAGCGGGCCATCTGACCGCCCTTGCCGGGCTTGAGCTCGACGTTGTGCACGAGCGTGCCGGTCGGGATCGTCTCGAGCGGGAGCGCGTTCCCGGGCTTGATGTCCGACCCGGGGCCCGACTGCACCTCTGCGCCGACGCGGAGGCCGGCAGGCGCGAGAATGTAGGACTTGAAGCCGTCGGCGTAGTGGAGCAGCGCGATGCGTGCCGACCGGTTCGGGTCGTACTCGATCGCGGCGACCTTGGCCGGGATGCCGTCCTTGGTGCGCTTGAAGTCGATCACGCGGTAGCGGCGCTTGTGGCCGCCGCCCTGGTGGCGGGTCGTGATGCGGCCGTTTGCGTTGCGGCCGCCCTTCTTGGTCAACTTCTCGGTCAGCGCCTTCTCGGGCTTCGACTTCGTCACCTCGGCGAAGTCGGAGACCGTCATGAAGCGGCGGCCGGGGCTCGTGGGCTTGAAGCGACGGACCGGCATCTAGAGCTGCGCTCCCTGGAAGACCTCGATGGTCTCGCCGGGCTTCAGCTGGACGACGGCCTTCTTCCAGCCCTGCTTCGTACCCTTGATCATCCCGCGCCGCTTCGGCTTGGGCTGGACCTTGGAGACGTTGACCCTGACGACGTGGACCTCGAAGAGCTCCTCGATCGCCTGGCGAATCTGTGTCTTGTGGGCGTCCTCGTGCACCCGGAAGGTGTACTTGCCGTAGACGGAGCCGTGGTAGCTCTTCTCCGACACGATCGGGGCGAGGACGATCTGATGGGCGTGCATCTAGCGTGCCCTCGTCTCGAGGGTGGGCAGCGAGGCCTCGCTCACGAGCGAGCGAGCGCGCCCACACGACGGCACCGACCTCGAGCTCGGACGGAGCGACGACGGCGACACGCGGAAGGTTGCGGAAAGACTTGGCCGCGTTGACCTCGGCGTCGGTGAGGACGACGACCACCGGCGCGGCGAGGCTCGAGGCCTCGAGGAACGCCTTCGCCGTCTTGGTCGACGGCGCGTCGAACGACTCGCGCATCCAACAGCGCGACCGTCCCTGCCGGCGGCATGGCTGGCCAGAGCCGACCGCAGGGCAGCTTTGGCCGCCTTCCGGTTGACCTTGAGGTCGAAGCTGCGCGGGACCTTCGCGAACACGTGGCCGCCGCCCGTGAACTGCGCGGCGCGCGTGGTGCCGGCGCGGGCGCGGCCCGTGCCCTTCTGGCGCCACGGCTTCGAGCGTCCACCCGACACGAGCCCACGGCTCTTGGTCGCAAACGTCCCGGCGCGCTGCGCGGCCTGCTCGGCCCGAACCGCCTCGTGGACGAGGTGAGGCCTCACCTCGGCGCCGAAGATGGCCGCGTCGAGCGACGCCTCCTTCGCCGCGCGCCGTTCGCGCCGAGCACCGGTGCCTTCGGGGCGGCCATCAGCCGCGCACCTCGACGAGGCCGTTCTTCGGGCCCGGGACGGAGCCCTTGACGAGGAGCAGGTTGCGCTCCGCGTCGACGCCGTGGACGGTGAGCCCGGTCTGGGTGACACGCTTGCCGCCCATCCTGCCGGCCATCTTCACGCCCTTGAAGACGCGCGACGGTGTCGCGGAGGCACCGACCGAGCCCGGGGCGCGGACGTTGTGCGAGCCGTGAGACCGTGGGCCGCTCGAGAAGTTGTGGCGCTTGATCGTGCCCTGGAAGCCCTTGCCGATGCCGATCCCGGCGACCTTGATCTCGTCGCCCCGCGGCGAAAGCCTCGACCGTGACGGTCTCGCCCTCGACCGCACCGTCGATCGCGCCGCGGAACTCGACGAGCGTCCGGTGGGCGCCGACGCCGAAGCGCTTCAGGTGCCCGCGCTCGGGCAGCGTCAGCTTCCAGTCCTTCACCGGGTCGAACGCGAGCTGGACCGCGTCGTAGCCGTCGGTGCCCGTCGTCTTCACCTGGACGACCGGGCACGGCCCGGCGGCGATCACGGTGACTCCCGTGACCGCGCCCGTCTCCTCGTCGAAGACCTGGGTCATGCCGAGCTTCCTACCGAGGATCCCCTTCGCCATCAGAGCTTGATCTCGATATCGATTCCCGCCGGTAGATCGAGCCGCATGAGCTGGTCGATCGTCTTCGGCGTCGGGCTCAGGATGTCGATCAGGCGCTTGTGTGTGCGAACCTCGAAGTGCTCCCGCGAGTCCTTGTCCTTGAACGGGCTGCGGATCACGCAGTAGACGTTCTTCTCGGTCGGCAGGGGCACCGGTCCGGTGATCGTCGCACCGCTCCTCTGAGCAGTGTCGACGATCTGCTGGGCAGACCGGTCCAGTTGCTGGTGGTCGTAGCCCTTGAGCCGGATGCGGATCTTCCCTTGCGCCATTGCTTACTTGACGACCTCGGTGACGACGCCGGCACCCACCGTGCGCCCGCCCTCGCGGATCGCGAAGCGGAGGCCCTGATCCATGGCGATCGGCTGGATCAGCTCGATCTCCATGTTCGTGTTGTCGCCGGGCATGACCATCTCCTGCCCCTCGGGCAGGTTGACGGCACCGGTCACGTCCGTGGTGCGGAAGTAGAACTGCGGCCGGTAGTTGTTGAAGAACGGCGTGTGGCGGCCGCCTTCGTCCTTGCCGAGCACGTAGACCTCGGCCTTGAACTGGGTGTGCGGCGTGATCGAGCCGGGCTTCGCGAGCACCTGGCCGCGCTCGACCTCCTCGCGCTTGACGCCGCGGAGGAGCGCGCCGGCGTTGTCGCCCGCCTGGGCGTAGTCGAGCGTCTTCTGGAACATCTCGAGCCCGGTGACGACGGTCTTCGCGACCTCCGGGTGGATGCCGACGATCTCGACCTCGTTGCCGACCTCGCACTTGCCCTGCTCGATGCGGCCCGTGACGACGGTCCCGCGGCCCGTGATCGTGAACACATCCTCGATCGGCATCAGGAACGGCTTGTCGACGTCGCGAGTCGGCTCGGGGATGTACGTGTCGACGGCCTCCATCAGCTCGAGGATCTTCGGCGTCCACTCGGGATCGCCCTCGAGCGCCTTGAGCGCCGAGACCTGGATGACCGGGATGTCGTCGCCCGGGAACTCGTACTTCGAGAGCAGCTCGCGAACCTCGAGCTCGACGAGCTCGAGCAGCTCGGGATCGTCGACCATGTCCGCCTTGTTGAGCGCGACGACGATCGCCGGCACCTCGACCTGGCGGGCGAGGAGGATGTGCTCGCGGGTCTGCGGCATCGGGCCGTCGGCGGCGCTGACGACGAGGATCGCCCCGTCCATCTGGGCGGCGCCGGTGATCATGTTCTTGATGTAGTCGGCGTGACCCGGGCAGTCGACGTGCGCGTAGTGGCGGTTCGCCGTCTCGTACTCGACGTGCGCCGTGTTGATCGTGATGCCACGGGCGCGCTCCTCGGGAGCGTTGTCGATCGACGCGAAGTCGCGTGCCTGCGTGTTGCCGCTGCCGGCGTCGTGGAGCACCTTCGTGATCGCCGCCGTGAGCGTCGTCTTGCCGTGGTCGATATGCCCGATGGTGCCGACGTTGACGTGCGGCTTCGAGCGCTCGAACTTCTGCTTTGCCATGTTTTTTCCTCCGGAAAAAACTAGTAGTTAGTGGAGATTAATTTTGTTTGCCGCCGTTGCTTGCCGACAATCGTCTCTGCGATTGGGCCGGCACGTCTTCGTACCGCTCGAAATGCATGCTGAAGTCTGCCCGGCCCTGTGTCATCGAGCGAAGGTCGGTTGCGTACCCGAACATCTCGGAGAGCGGGACGATCGCCTTCACCGCCTGAACGTTTCCGACAGGCGCCATCGACTCGATCCGGCCTCGCCTCGAGTTGAGGTTGCCGATGACGTCGCCGAGGAAGTCGTCGGGGGTCGTGACCTCGACCGACATGACCGGCTCGAGGAGCTTCGGCTTTGCGCGCTTCATCGCCTCCTTGAAGGCCATGGAGCCCGCGATCTTGAACGCACGCTCGCTCGAGTCGACGTCGTGATAGCTCCCGTCGACGAGCTGGACTTTCACATCGACCACGGGGTAGCCGGCGAGGATGCCCGAGCCCATCGCCTCCTGGATCCCCTGGTTGATCGCCGGGATGTACTCCCTCGGGATCTTGCCGCCGACGATCTTGTCCTCGAACTCGTAGCCGGCGCCCGGCTCCTGCGGGTACAGGTTGATGATCGCGTCGCCGTACTGGCCCGAGCCGCCGGTCTGGCGGACGAACCGGCCCTGGATCTTCTCGGCGGGCTTCGAGACGGTCTCGCGGTAGGCGACCTGCGGCCGGCCGACGTTCGCGTCGACGTTGAACTCGCGCTTGAGGCGGTCGACGGCGATGTCGAGGTGGAGCTCGCCCATGCCGGCGATCAGGGTCTGGCCCGTCTCCTCGTCGGTGGTGACGCGGAAGGTGGGGTCCTCCTCGACGAGCCTCGCGAGGCCCGAGGAGAGCTTGTCGGAGTCCGCCTTCGACTTCGGCTCCACCGCGACCGAGATGACCGGCTCGCGGAAGCTGATCGACTCGAGCACGATCGGCGCGTTCTCCGCCGACAGCGTGTCGCCCGTCGTCGTCTGCTTCAGGCCGACACCCGCGGCGATCTCGCCCGCACCGACCTCATCGAGATCCTCGCGGTGATTGGCGTGCATCTGGAGGATGCGGCCGATCCGCTCCGTCCTGCCGGTGGTCGTGTTCAGCACCTTGTCGCCGGACTTGAGCTTGCCGCTGTAGACCCGGAAGTACGTGAGCTTGCCGACGTACGGGTCGGACATCACCTTGAACGCGAGCGCGGCGAACGGCGCGTCCTGCGACGTCGCGCGCTGGACCTCGGCGGCGGTCTTCGGGTCGACGCCGTGGATCGCCGGGACGTCGAGGGGGCTCGGCAGGTAGTCGATCACTGCGTCGAGCAGCGGCTGGACGCCCTTGTTCTTGAACGCCGAGCCGAGAAGGACGGGCGTGAGCTCGCCGCTGAGCGTCCCGGCGCGGACGGCGCGCTTGATCTGCTCGGCCGTGACCGACGTCTCGTCCTCGATGTAGGCCTCGAGCACCTCGTCGTCGAAGTGCGAGATCGCGTCGATCAGCTGATGGTGGTACTCGTGCGCCTGCTCGGTGAGCTCGGCCGGGATCTCGGTGACGTCGAACTGCTGGCCGAGGTCGTCCTTGTAGACGATCGCCTGCATCTCGACGAGGTCGACGACGCCCTGGAAGTTGTCCTCGGCGCCGATCGGGATCTGCACCGGCACCGGGTTCGCGCCGAGGCGGTCGCGCATCGACTGCACGGCGGCGAAGAAATTCGCGCCGGTGCGGTCCATCTTGTTGATGAACGCGATCCTCGGGACCTTGTACTTGTCGGCCTGGCGCCACACGGTCTCGGACTGCGGCTGGACGCCGGCGACCGAGTCGAACACCGCGACCGCACCGTCGAGGACGCGAAGGCTGCGCTCCACCTCGACGGTAAAGTCCACGTGCCCGGGCGTATCAATAATGTTGATCCGAAGTCGTGCCAGAACGCCGTCGTTGCCGCCGACGTGATCGTGATGCCGCGCTCCTGCTCCTGCGCCATCCAGTCCATCGTGGCCGCGCCCTCATGGACCTCACCCAGCTTGTGGGTGCGGCCGGTGTAGTAGAGGATCCGCTCGGTCGTCGTGGTCTTGCCCGCATCGATGTGGGCCATGATCCCGATGTTCCGGACGCGGTCCAGCGCCACCCTTGACTCTGTCACTGACAAGCTCTCTCTCCTACCACCGATAATGGGCGAAGGCCTTGTTGGCCTGCGCCATCCTGTACATGTCGTCCTTGCGCTTGAACGCCGCTCCCTGCTGCTCGAGCGCATCCAAGATCTCGCCGGCGAGCTTGTCGGTCATGTGCTTCTCCCGACGCTCGCGCGAGTACGTCACCAGCCATCGTAGCGCCAGGGTGCGCCCGCGCCGCTGCGGCACCTCGACCGGCACCTGGTAGTTCGCGCCACCGACGCGGCGGCTGCGAACCTCGAGCACCGGCGTGACCGTCTTGACCGCCTGCTCGAGCACCTCGGCCGGCGGGCGGCCCGTCTTGGCACCCACCTTCTCGAGCGCGCCGTAGACGATCCCCTCGGCGGTCGCCTTCTTGCCGTGGAGCATGACGCGGTTGATGAGCTGCGTCACGAGCACGCTGTCGAACAGCGGATCGCTGCCCAACGGGCGCGGCTGTATCTCTGCTCTCCTAGGCATGGGACTCGACCGGCACCTTAGGAGGTCTTCTTGGCGCCGTACTTCGAGCGCCCCTGCTTGCGGTCGGCGACTCCGGACGCGTCGAGCGCGGCACGGATCACCTTGTAGCGGTAGCCCGGGAGGTCCTTCACGCGGCCGCCGCGGACGAGCACGACCGAATGCTCCTGCAGGTTGTGCCCTTCGCCGGGGATGTAGGTGCCGACCTCGATCCCGTTCGTGAGCCGCACGCGCGCGATCTTCCGCAGCGCCGAGTTCGGCTTCTTCGGGGTCATCGTCGAGACACGCGTGCATACGCCGCGCTTCTGCGGAGCGCCTTGCAGCGCCGGAGTCTTCGTCTTCGCGGCCTTGGTCGTGCGGCCTTTGCGAATGAGTTGGTTGACAGTCGGCAAGAAATCCCCTATTGGAAGGTAAGAACGATTACTGAGTCGTTACGTGGAAAAGGTCGGCGCAGGCACCTCCGCCCGTGCCGAACCAGGACGGGATGGTAGCAAACATGGGGCTTCGGCGGTCGGGTCCGGGATTCCTGCAAGAATCACCACTTCCCCTCTCTCACCTCGAGCGGGAACTGCGGACATTGATGGGTATAGCTCTCGGAATCGCGATCGCGGTTGCGTGCGTTGCCGTTGCTTCGGCGCTCGTCGTCGTCGGACGGACACCGGCGCAAGGCCGACGCGCGCGTGCGCGACCTCGCCTACGGGCCTCGGATACACCACCGAGCTCGCCGCCTCGCTCGACCCGGACGACGTCCTCGACCGGACGCTCGACGCGGTCGTCGCGCTTCCCGGTGTCGACGCGGCGCTGATCGCGGTCGGCGAGGACGAGGGCGGGAAGCCCCGAACACGGGCAGCCGGGCATGACGGCGGACGAGATCGAACGGACGCTGCTCCATCTCCCGAGCCACCCGGATCTGCGCGCGATCGAGGTCGTCTACCGGTACCGCCTCGACGACGTCAACGAATCCTCGAGGCTGCCCCGCTCGGCTCTCACCGTGGCCCTGCGCGCCGAAGGCGACACGATCGGCTCGCTCGCCGCGGTCACACGGTCGACCACGGGCGGGTTCTCCGACGCTGCCGAGGCAGCTCTCGAGGGGCTTGCCCGGCGGGCGGGCCCGGCGATCTGGAACGCGATCCGCTTCACCGAGGCCCGCGAGCAGGCCGAGCTCGACTCGCTCACCGGGCTCCACAACCGTCGGCTCTTCTACGAGTTCCTCGGCCGCGAGATCGCCCGCGCCCAGCGCTACGAGCGGTTCGTCTCGCTGATCGTCTTCGACCTCGACGACTTCAAGCGGATCAACGACCGGATCGGCCACCTCGGCGGCGACTCGGTGCTCAGCGAGGTCGCGGACCGGGTGCGGAGCGTGGTCCGCGCCACCGACATCCCCTGCCGCGTCGGCGGCGACGAGTTCGCCGTGATCCTGCCCGAGGCGAGCCGAGACGACGCCGAGCTCCTCGCCGACCGTATCGCGCTCGCGATCCGGAGCCAGAAGGTCGACAAGGTCGGGGCGCTCAAGATCTCCGCCGGCGTCGCAGAGCTCCGCCCGGGCGACGCCTCCGCCGACCTGTACAAGCGGGCCGACGACGCGCTCCTGCGCGCCAAGAACGCCGGCAAGGCGCGGATCATCGCGAGCTGAGAGCCCGAGCTCAGCCCTCGGCGAGGGCCGGTGCCCGCACCTCGGGCGGCGCGGGAAGAATCGGCCGCGGCCGCCCCGCTCTCCGGAGCACGGGCTGCTCGATGAACCGGTACGAGAGCGCAGCGGCGAGGACGCTCAACTCGATCGCGAGGATCTTCCGCGACGTCGAGCCGCGAGACAGCGCTCCGAGCGCGATGAGGATCGGCAGGTGGTACAGGTAGAGCGAGTAGGAGATCCGGCCGAGCCAGACGAGGGGCGCGATCGAGAAGACACGAGCCGTGAGGGAGCTCCCTCGGGAGAAGCTGACGATGACGATCGCGACGGCGGCGCAGAAGATCGTCAGGCCGCCGCGACGTTCCGGCGCAACGCTGTTCAACGACAAGCCGAGCGCGACGAGGACAAGCGAGACGAGCACCGCGAACGGGCCTGCGCGGCGTAGCGCTCGTGGCAGGCGATGGAGCTCCGGCACGCAGAGAGCAGCGAGGCATCCGACCGCGAGACCGACGCCGCGGATGTCGGGGCCGGCGGTCAGCCGCCAGGGGGAGGCCCCCGTCGCCGACACGATCTGCTGCTCGACGGTGACCGCGGCGATCGCGATCACGAGCACGCGGATCGCGGCGTGCCTTCCCCCGCGGAACGCCAGGAAGAGGACGGCCGGCCAGACGAGGTAGAACTGCTCCTCGGCCGAGAGCGACCACGTGTGCGTGAGAGCTCCGGCGAGGTCGTCGTGCCCCGTGCTCACGAAGAGGTTGGTGGTGAAGGAGGCCGCGATCAGGCCGGCAACAGCGGCATGGCCGACCCGATGAGCGGTTGCGAGTGACACCGCGACGTACGCGGCGACCATGACGAGCAGCGCGGGCAGCAGCCGTCGTGCCCGGCGGGCGTAGAACGCCGGGAACGAGACCCGCCCCGTGGCTGCGCGCTCGTTCAGCAGGAGGGTCGTGATCAGGAAGCCGGAGAGCACGAAGAAGACGTCGACGCCGCGTCCGCCGTCCGGTGGCCAGTTGAACGCATGGAGCCCGATCACCGCGATGATCGCGACGCCACGCACGCCGTCGAGCGCGGCGACCCGGTTCACGGCCCGCCGATCCGCCAGGCCCGAAGCCGCCCGGTGGGGACGGCGAGCACTGCGAGGATCGCGACGAGCAGCAGGTTGCGAGCGAGGACGACCGGGGCACCGTGGAAGCCGTGGATGTACACCCCGTACCCACCACCGGACACCCAGAACTGCGTTCCGATCATGGCGGATGCGAGCAGCCCGGAGACGATGAGCCCGCGAAGCCCCACGACGAGCGGCACGAGCGGGATGAGCCAGATCAGGTACTGCGGCGAGAGCACCTTGCCGAAGGCGATGAACGCGACGACGCATGCGGCGGCGTAGCGCACGAACCGCCCCTCGTCCGCCCGGCCGCGGGCGAACCCGATCCAGAGCGCCACGAGGCACGCGAGCTCGATGACGCTGCTGAGCCCGGCAAGCCACCCGTAGCCGGGGATCGACGTCGAGCTGTGCGACTCGAACGTCTTCGGGTGCGCGAAGGTCGTCAGGAGCGAGGCGGGAAGGCTCTCGATCTGGATCGGCCGGGAGAGCTGCCCCCACGCGCTCTCCCACATCCCGTGGGGCGCCATCCCGAAGAACGGGCCGAAGATGACGGCGACCGTGGCGGCCCAGATGGCAAGCCCTTCGGCGAGCGCGCGCCGGCCGCGCCGACGGAGCGTCCAGGTCACGGCCAGCGGGACGAGCACGACCGGGTAGAGCTTCGCCGCGAACCCGAGCGCGAGCGCGAGCCAGCCCAGCCTGTGGCGATCGTGGAGAAACGCGGCGACGGCCGCTGCGACGAGCACCGCGGGCCAGAGATCGAATCGCGTCTCCATCATGTACCCGACGAGCAGAGGCGAGAGCGCGACGAACGCGAGGGCACGCCTCCCGGCTTCATCAGGAACACGAGCGCGGCGAGCAGGAGGCCGCAGACTGCCATCGTCAGCCCGAAGGAGCTCTCGTAGGCCTGCCACGTGCGTGAGCTCGAGATCAGCGACGGAACGGCGAAGGCCGCGAGCGCCCCGGGTGGATACTCGACCGAGAAGTCGCGGTACGGGACGAGGCCGTGCCGCATCTCCAGCGCGTAGGTGAGATACAGCGGAGTGTCGTCCATCCGCGCGTCCTCCGTGAAGGCCCGGCCCACCGCGTACCAGCTGAGCGCGAAGGTGATCCCCACGAGCAGGATCATCAGGACCGCCCTGGCTCGGGTCCCGAGCACGGGCGACGAGGTCGCCTCTATGGATGCGGTTTGCGCCATGGCCGCCATGTAGATGTCGGCAGCGGCGCAGGACGACTTGACCCCCCGGGCGACTCGATCCGGCCTGCCGTGTAGCCGTGTGAACGAGCGAGGCCGGGCTCTCGCCCGGCCTCGCAATCGCAAACGGCTTCCTGGTCGCGCTCGAGCTAGTCGTCGACCGGTGTGTCGAGCTCGGGGAGCTCGCCGGTCGCACCGCCGACGTCGCCGTCGCCGAGGGCGAGGTCGCCGTCGAACGTCAGGGAGCCGCCGTTCTGGCCGATCTGATCGAGCTCGGCGAGAACGACCCCGTGCTGGTAGGCCTCCTCGGAGACGGGCTCGCTCGGCGAGATGTCGATCGCCCGGTAGCGCCGGAGCCCGGTCGCCGCGGGGATCAGCTTGCCGATGATCACGTTCTCCTTGAGCCCGAGCAGCCGGTCGATCTTGCCCTCGATCGAGGCGTCGGTCAGCACCTTCGTCGTCTCCTGGAACGAAGCCGCGGAGAGGAACGACTCGGTGGCGAGAGACGCCTTCGTGATCCCGAGGATGAGCGGCTCGAACGTCGCCGGCTCGGACTTCGCAGCCTTCGCCTTCGAGTTCTCGCGCTCGAGGAGGACCCGGTCGACGAGCTGGCCCGGCAGCAGATCGGTCTCGCCCGCGCTCTCGACGCGCACCTTCTTCAGCATCTGACGGACGATCAGCTCGATGTGCTTGTCGTGGATCTCGACGCCCTGCGACTTGTAGACCTTCTGCACCTCGGCAACGAGGTACAGCTCGGTCGGAGTCGACCCCTTGAGGTGGAGCAGGTCTGCCGGGTTCCGCGACCCCTCGTTGAGGGCGTCGCCCGGCTCCACCACCTCGCCGTTTGCGACCAGCAGACGCGTGCGACGCGGCAGCTGGTACTCGACCGGGTCCGCGAGCTCGCCGTCGGCGCCGAGCTCCGTCGGGTGCACGAACACCTTCGGGCCGCGCTCGGTCTGCTCGATCTCGATCCGCCCGGCGGTCTCCGCCAGAGTCGCAGCGCCCTTCGGGTTGCGTGCCTCGAAGATCTCGACGACGCGCGGGAGGCCGTGCGTGATGTCGGAGCCGGCGACGCCGCCCGTGTGGAACGTCCGCATGGTCAGCTGGGTGCCCGGCTCGCCGATCGACTGCGCAGCCACGATCCCGACCGCGTCGCCGATCTCGCACATCTCGCCGGTGGCGAGGAACACGCCGTAGCAGGCCTGGCAGACCCCGGCCTCGGCACGGCACTTGACCACCGACCGCACGGGGACCTCGGCCTCGGCGCCGAGCTCTGCCTCGAGCTCGTCGAGAAGAGCCGTCGTGACGACGGCACCCGTCTCGGCGAGCGTGACCTTGCCCGGCTTGCCGCTTGCGAGCGGCTTGTGGACCGGCTCGGCGACGACCCGGCCGAGGAGCGACTTGTTCTGGCCCTCGCTCGTCCGGATCGGCAGCTCGACCCACTCGTCGGTGCCGCAGTCGGCCTCGCGGATGATGACGTCCTGCGAGACGTCGACGAGGCGCCGCGTCAGGTAGCCCGAGTCGGCCGTGCGGAGCGCGGTGTCGGCGAGGCCCTTACGAGCGCCGTGGGTGGAGATGAAGTACTCGAGCACCGACAGGCCCTCCATGAAGTTGGCCTTGATCGGGCGCTCGATGATCTCGCCCTTCGGGTTCGCCATGAGGCCGCGCATCCCGGCCAGCTGGCGGATCTGCTTGAACGATCCGCGGGCGCCGGAGTTGGCCATCATGAACACCGGGTTCAGCTCGTTGAGGTTCTCCTGCATCGCCTCCGCGACCTCGTCGGTCGCCTCGGTCCAGATGTTGATGATCGTCTCGTGCCGCTCGTCCTCGGTGATGAGCCCGCGGTCGTACTGGCCGTGGATGTCCTCGACCCGCTTCTCGTAGTCGGCGAGGATCTTCTCCTTGGTCGGCGGGATGACGATGTCGTTCTTCGAGATCGTCACGCCGGCCTGCGTCGAGTAGCGGAAGCCGAGCGTCTTGATCGTGTCGAGGACCGGCGCCAGCGTGTGCGCGCCGTACCGGTCGGACAGGGACAGGACGAACTTGTCCGTGTCCGGCTTCGTCAGCGTCTGGTTGGTGAACACGAACTCGTCGAGCGACTCCTTCTCGCCGCCGATCAGCTCGACGAGCTGCCGGTAGACGGCCGAGTTGAACAGGACCCGGCCCGGGGTCGTGACGTACAGCTCACCGCGGAACCTGAACTCGATCGTCTCTCCGAGCGTCACCCCGCGGCCCTCGACTGCCAGCTCGACGTCGTCGGCCGTGGCGAACCTCTTCAGCTCGAGCTTCGACGAGTCGACCTTCGACAGGTCCTCGGACGCGTACGTCAGGAAGTAGATCCCGAGCACCATGTCCTGCGTCGGCGTCGCGAGCGGGCGCCCGGAGGCCGGCGAGAGGATGTTGTTCGACGAGAGCATCAGCACGCGGGCCTCGGCCTGCGCCTCCGCCGAGAGCGGGAGGTGCACAGCCATCTGGTCGCCGTCGAAGTCGGCGTTGAACGCATGGCAGACGAGCGGGTGGACCTGGATCGCCTTGCCCTCGACGAGCACCGGCTCGAAGGCCTGGATGCCCAGCCGGTGCAGCGTGGGTGCGCGGTTCAGGAGCACCGGATGCTCGGCGATGACCTCCTCGAGGACGTCCCACACCTCGGGCGTCATCGAGTCGACGTACTTCTTCGCCGCCTTGATGTTCTGCACGCTCTTGCGCTCGACGAGCCGGCTCATGATGAACGGCTTGAACAGCTCGAGCGCCATCAGCTTCGGCAGGCCGCACTGGTGCAGCTTCAGGCTCGGCCCGGCGACGATCACCGAGCGGCCCGAGTAGTCGACGCGCTTGCCGAGCAGGTTCTGGCGGAACCGGCCCTGCTTGCCCTTGAGCATGTCGGAGAGCGACTTCAGCGGCCGGTTGCCCGGGCCGGTGACCGCGCGCCCGCGGCGGCCGTTGTCGAACAGCGCGTCGACGGCCTCCTGGAGCATGCGCTTCTCGTTGTTGACGATGATCTCGGGCGCGCCGAGGTCGAGCAGCCTCTTCAGGCGGTTGTTGCGGTTGATCACGCGCCGGTAGAGATCGTTCAGGTCGCTCGTCGCGAAGCGGCCGCCGTCGAGCTGGACCATCGGGCGGAGCTCCGGCGGGATCACCGGGACCGCCTCGAGGATCATCCACTCGGGCTTGTTCTCGCTCTTGACGAACGCCTGGCAGACCTTCAGCCGCTTGATCCCGCGCTGCTGCTTCTGGCCCTTCGAGGTGCGGATGATGTCGCGGAGCGACAGCGACTCCTCGTCGAGGTCGAGATCGCGCAGCAGGTCGCGGATCGACTCGGCGCCCATCCCGCCCCGGAAGTACACCCCGAAGCCGTAGGGGGAGCCGAACCTGTCCTTGAGCTCGCGGAAGAGCTGCTCGTCGTTCACGACCATCTTCGGCTCGGCCTCGCGGAAGAGCTGCCAGGTCTGCTCGAGCCGGTTCACGGAGTCGACCGCAGCCTCGCGCGTGTCCTCACGGCGCGACTCGATGTCGAGGTACATCTCGCGGACCTTCAGCGCCCACTGGATCAGCGAGTCGAGGTCCTCCTTCCGGATCTTCCCGTCGGTGCGCAGGCAGAGATCGTTCGCGAGCTCGCGAACGTCGCCGTCCTCGCCCATCGCGGCCACGACCTCGCGGAGGAGCCCGTTGCCGAGATCCCGCGCCTTCTCGAGGTTCTTCGTCTCGACGCCGGCTGCGATCTCCGCGTCGGCTCCCTCGATGGCCTCGCCGCCGAGGAACGCCTCGGTCAGCTTGTTGATGTGCTTCGAGACCGCGCCCTTCTTCGACCCGGTCGCCTCGTCCTGCTCCTTGCGGAGGCCGGCGAGGGCGTTCCGGATCTGCTCAGCCGCCGAGGCGACCTGCTCGAGCTCACGCGGCGTGAGCTTGCGATCGTCGCGGATCGCGGCGTTGCGGACGAGCTCGCGGATCTTCTTCGCGTCCTCGGTCGTGATCTGCTGGACGAGCTCGACGAAGAGGCCGCTCACGAGCGTGCGCGCCTCCTCGAGGGTCGGGAGCAGCTGCTCCTCGGCCCAGGCGGAAAGACCGCGGGCCCAGAAGTCGTCGTCCTCGTCGAACCCCTTGTCGGAGCCCTTGCCGAAGTACGCGCGGCGGCGCGCGAGGCGCTGCTCGAGCGCGGCGAGGCCCTCGTCGCGGTCGACGTAGATCCGCTCGACCTCGGCCTTCACCTTGTCCTCGAGATCGTTCAGGTCCTTCGCGCGAGCCTCGACGTCCACGCTCGTGATGATCGAGGCGGCGAAGTACAGGACCTTCTCGAGCTCGCGCGGGGCGATGTCGAGGAGGTAGCCGATGCGGCTCGGGACTCCCTTGAAGAACCAGATGTGCGAGACGGGGGCGGCCAGGTCGATGTGACCCATCCGCTCGCGCCGCACCTTCTGCCGGGTGACCTCGACGCCGCAGCGCTCGCAGATGATGCCCTTGTAGCGGACGCGCTTGTACTTGCCGCAGTAGCACTCCCAGTCCTTGGTCGGACCGAAGATGCGCTCGCAGAAGAGGCCGTCGCGCTCGGGCTTGAGCGTGCGGTAGTTGATCGTCTCCGGCTTGGTGACCTCGCCGGAGGACCAGTCGCGGATCTGCTTGCTCGATGCGAGCCCGATGCGGATCGCGTCGAAGTCGTTGATGTCGATCAAGCCCTCTCACCTCCGGCGAAAGGGCTAGTGGGCGTCTGCGTCAACTGAGCCTCTCTCTGTGTCGTCAATTCGTTTCTTCTCCAAGCGCCTTGTCCAGCCATTTCGCGCCGCGAACTGGCAACGTGATCAGGCATCGAGATCACCTGCGTCCGGCTCGTCGATCGCTCCGACCGGTGCGTCCTCGTCCTCGCCGAGCGGCGCGGCCACCTCGAGCTCGTCCTCGAAGGAGGCGAGCGGCAGGTCGTCGGCGACGGCGATATCCGCCTCGGCGTCCGCCTCGGCCTCGACGGGCTCGGCGCCTTCCTCGAGCTCCTCCTCGGCACCTCCGGCGACGCGCAGCGAGCCGGGCGAGAGATCGATCCCGAGCTCCTCCGCAGCGCGGAGCAGCTCGTCGTCCTCCTCGCGAACCTCGACCTCGCCCCCGTCCTCGGAGATGACCTGGACGTCGAGCGCCAGTGACTGCATCTCCTTGAGCAGGACCTTGAACGACTCGGGGATCGACGGCTCGGCGATGTTCTCGCCCTTGACGATCGCCTCGTAGGCCTTGACGCGCCCGACGGTGTCGTCGGACTTGATCGTGAGCATCTCCTGGAGGGTGTACGCCGCGCCATAGGCCTCGAGCGCCCACACCTCCATCTCGCCGAAGCGCTGCCCGCCGAACTGCGCCTTGCCGCCCAGCGGCTGCTGGGTGACGAGCGAGTACGGGCCCGTCGAGCGAGCGTGGATCTTGTCGTCGACGAGGTGGAGCAGCTTGAGGATGTACATGTAGCCGACCGTGACCTTCTGCTCGAAGGGCTCGCCCGAGCGGCCGTTGAAGAGCCGCACCTTGCCCGACACGCGCCGGCCGGCAGGGGCCTTCTTGTCCACGTCGAGCTTGATCGGGCTGTCTCCGTTCGTCTCGGCCCAGAGGGCGAGCGCGTCGTCGACGTCCTCTACGGTCGCCCCGTCGAACACGGGGGTCGCGACCGGCGTCGGCGTCGGCGCGTTGATCACGCGGCTCGCGTTGCCGTTCACGACCTCGACGCCGTCGCCGACGAACACGCCGTGCGCCGCGGCCCACCCGAGATGGGTCTCGAGGATCTGGCCGATGTTCATGCGGCTCGGGACGCCGAGCGGGTTCAGGAGGATGTCGACCGAGCGGCCGTCCTCGAGGAACGGCATGTCCTCCTCGGGGACGATCTTCGAGATGACGCCCTTGTTCCCGTGGCGGCCGGCGAGCTTGTCGCCCTCGCTGATCTTGCGCTTCTTCGCGACGTACACGCGGACGAGCTCGTTCACGCCGGGCGACAGGTCGTCACCCGCGTCGCGGTTGAAGGTCTTGACGTCGATGACGACGCCGCCCTCGCCGTGCGGGACCTTGAGCGAGGTGTCGCGGACCTCGCGCGCCTTCTCCTTGAAGATCGCGCGGATCAGCTTCTCCTCGGCGGTCAGCTCGGTCTCGCCCTTCGGCGTGACCTTCCCGACGAGCAGGTCGCCGGAGCCGACCTCGGCGCCGATGCGGACGATGCCCCGGTCGTCGAGGTTCCGCAGCGACTCCTCCGAGCGGTTCGGGATGTCGCGGGTGATCTCCTCGTCGCCGAGCTTCGTCGAGCGGGCGTCGATCTCGTACTCGTGGATGTGGATCGAGGTGAGCACCTCGTGCTTGACGAGCCGCTCCGAGATGACGATCGCGTCCTCGAAGTTGTAGCCCTCGAACGGCATGAACGCGACGAGCAGGTTCGCGCCGAGCGCGAGCTCGCCGTGGTCGGTCGAGGAGCCGTCGGCCAGGACCGAGCCCGCGACCACCTTGTCGCCGAGCTTCACGATCGGCTTGTGGTGGATGAGGGTGCCCTGGTTGGAGCGCATGAACTTGATCAGGTCGTACTCGTCCCGGGTGCCCTTGCCCTCGACGACCATCCGGGTCGCGTCGAGCTCGACGACCTCTCCCGGGCCCTTCGCGACGACGACGTCGCCCGAGTCGACCGCGGCGCGGTACTCGAGACCGGTGCCGACGAGCGGGGCCTGCGGGATCATCAGCGGCACGGCCTGCCGCTGCATGTTCGCGCCCATGAGCGCGCGGTTCGCGTCGTTGTGCTCGAGGAACGGGATCATCGCGGTCGCGACCGAGACGATCTGCGCCGGCGAGACGTCCATGAACTCGATCTCGCCCGGCTCGGCCATGACGGCCTCGCCCTCGCGTGAGCGGCACAGCACGTGGTCGTGCAGGAACTTGCCGGTCTTCTCGTCGACCGGCTCGGAGGCCTGCGCGATCGTGTACTGCGCCTCCTCGGCTGCGTCGAGGTAGACGATCTCGTCGCTCACCGTCCCGCCCCGCACCTTGCGGTAGGGCGTCTGGATGAAGCCGAACTCCGACACGGTCGCCATCGACGCGAGCGAGCCGATCAGGCCGATGTTCGGGCCTTCAGGCGTCTCGATCGGGCACATGCGCCCGTAGTGGGTCGGGTGGACGTCGCGCACCTCGATGGGCGCGCGCTCGCGGGTCAGTCCTCCGGCCCCGAGCGCACTCAGACGACGCCGATGGGTGAGCCCGTCGAGCGAGTTGGTCTGCTGCATGAACTGCGAGAGCTGCGAG
Organism: uncultured Actinomycetota bacterium; assembly: GCA_963723405.1. Lineage (GTDB taxonomy): Bacteria > Actinomycetota > Thermoleophilia > Gaiellales > Gaiellaceae > PALSA-600. The sequence continues at coordinate 277,722 of CAVRQF010000002.1, forward strand.
GAGCCGAAGAACTCCTTCAGCGCAGCCACGACCGGGCGGATGTTGATGATCGTCTGCGGCGTGATCGTGTCGACGTCCTCCGTCGTCATCCGCTCGCGGACGACGCGCTCCATGCGGTAGAGACCGACGCGGAACGCCTCCTGGATCAGCTCGCCGGTGGTGCGCAGGCGGCGGTTCCCGAAGTGCTCGTACTCGTCGAGCTCGGAGCGGATCGGGCCGCGGTCGAGGCCGTAGGTGTCGGCGGCGAAGTCCTTCGAGTCCTCCGGAACGCCGATCAGATGCGGGAGCGAGACGAGCTTCTGGACGAGCGCGAGGATGTCCTGCGTCGTGAGGACGCGGCAGTCGTCGGGCACGTCCACGCCGAGCCGCTGGTTCAGCTTGTAGCGGCCCACCTTGGTGAGGTCGTAGCGCTTCGGGTCGAAGAAGAGGGACTTCAGGAGGTTGCGGGCGTTGTCGAGCGTCGGCGGCTCACCCGGGCGCTGCTTCTTGAAGACCTCGATCAGCGCCTCCTCCTCGCGCGTGGTCGTGTCCTTCTCGAGCGTGGCCTGGATGAAGTACGAATCGCCGAACAGCTTGAGGATCGCCTCGTTCGTGGACGTGTCGAGCTGGAACCCGGTGGTCGGGTCCTCCGCCGGCAGCGCGCGCAGCAGCGTCGTGATCGGGAGCTTGCGCTTGCGGTCGATGCGGGCGTAGACGACGCCCTTCTTGTCGATCTCGAGCTCGAGCCACGAGCCGCGGCTCGGCATCAGGTTCGCGGTGAAGACCTGCTTGGTCGGATCCTTCGGCTCCATGAGGTAGGCGCCGGGGCTCCGGACGAGCTGCGTGACGATCACGCGCTCGGTGCCGTTGATGATGAACGTCCCCCACTCCGTCATCATCGGGAAGTCCCCCATGAAGACGCGCTGCTCGCGAATCTCGCCTGTGTCCTTGTTGACGAACCGGACGGTCATCGAGAGCGGGGCCTGGTAGGTCAGGTCCTTCTCGCGGCACTCCTGGATGGAGAACTGGGGCAGGCCGAACTCGTAGTCGCCGAAGTCGACGGCTAGCGAGCCGGTGTAATCCTCGATCGGCGAGATATCGTCGATCGTCTCGCGGAGGCCTTCACGGAGGAACCAGTCGAAGGACTCACGCTGGATGTCGATCAGGTTGGGGAGGTCAAGGACATGCTTGAGACGCGAAAACGACTTGCGCGCACGGGGCGCGATGACCGAGTGGGCCAAATGAAACAGCCTCCCTTGAGCGAGCTCTGAATGAGGAACGGAAGAGAAACGGGCGTGCGGACGAGGAAACCGTGGGCGTGCGGCGAACCTCCCAGACTAGCGGAGAAGGCCCTCCAGCTGCAAGGGGCGCGCAGCGAGGGCCGAGATCACCGTGCGAGTAGGTTACCACGCCGAAGCTTGCAGGCGCACGCTTCTCTCTGACCTCCCCGTCAGCGCAGGGTACCGTTCCCACGATGAGCGACCGTCCGTCGATCGCGCCTTCGCGGCCGCGGCCGCGGGTCGCCGGCGATCCGCTCTTCGGGAACGACGGACGCGGCTTCGAACAGGTCGAGCATCTCGTCAGCGACGAGGACCCCGACACCGCGCTCTGCGGGATCGATCAGACGGACGTGCCCTGGGATCAGGGCTGGCCGCTCTGCGAGGCCTGCCGTGCGGTCGCCGACGGCCGGCTCAGCTGACCGCCCGCGTCAGTTGCCCGCTCGTTTTGGGGCCGCGCGCCGCGCGGCGATCATCACGACCGGGGCCACGGCGAGGACGCACAGGACGATCGAGCCTCCGGCCTCGCCCCACCACTCGCTCGCGTACGACGGGGAGAGCCACAGCGCGGGGAACCACAGCCACGCGAGTGAGAGCGAAGGCCAGGTGATGGCGATCGGGATCGCCATCAGGATGAGGTAGTCGAGGCCAGCCCACGGGCGTGGCGACGAGCGCCGCGAGGAGCGCGAGCGCGAGCGACTGGACCTCGTCGGAAGCGCGGAACGCAGCGAGCGCCAGCAGGATCGCCGCGGCCGCGATCCCGCCCGCAGCAGCCACCTTGACCGGAACGTCGAGCTGCACCAGGGCGGAGACGAAGAGCGTGCCCCCGTGGACGAAGCTCCTGCCCTCGTCGTGGAGCAGCCGCGGGTAGTCGAGGAGCCCGTGGAACCCGATCGCGGCCCAGGACACGAGCACGGCGACGACGAGGATGGCCGCGCAGCGGAGCGCCGCACGCGGGCTGCGGATCAGGAGCCAGGCCAGCATGGGCAGCACCCAGGACTTGATGGCAATGGCACTTGCCACGGCGAGCGGCCCGAGGAGCGGCCGGTTCCGAAACCGCCAGGCCAGCGCGAGGAGGAACCGATGACGATCGAGGCGTTCCCGAGAACGAGCGCGTCGACGACTGGAAGCGAGGTCATCAGCAACACGTAGCACCACGGGTCGCGCACTCCCAGGACGGCAAGCGTCCCGCAGGCAAGGGCGGCCAGGGCCCGAACCACACCCAGGTCGCGACGTGGAGTGAGAGCCAGCCGAGGGGAAGCGTGGCAAGGTAGATCGGCGGCGGGTAGATCGCGGGCGCAGCCGGCAGCACGTGGCCGACCGGGTACGGCGACACCCAGTGAAGCACCGCGCGGTCGGGGCTCCAGATCGTCCCGCCGAAGTCAGAGCCGAAGCCGTTGGCCGCGGCCAGCCTCCTCCCCTGAATGAACGCCTCGCGGATCGTGTAGAGCGCGGCGACGGCTCCGATCGCCACCAGCGGGAGGCGATCTCTGAACAGCCTGTCGACCACCCGGGCCGTCCTGCCGCCTGGCATGGCCAGAGCATCACAGATGCGGCCGCAGCGAGCGAGGCCGGGCCTTCCGCCCGGCCTCGCATCGACCCCGTGAGCAGGTCCCTACTTGAGCTCGACCGTGGCGCCCGCCTCTTCGAGCTGCGCCTTGATCGAGTCGGCCTCGTCCTTGGTGGCACCCTCCTTGACGGGCGCCGGGGCGCCGTCGACGAGGTCCTTCGCCTCCTTGAGGCCGAGGCCGGTGACAGCACGCACGACCTTGATCACCTGGATCTTCTGCCCGCCTGCCGCCGTGAGCACGACGTCGAAGGCGGTCTTCTCCTCCACCTCGGCCGGCGCAGCACCGCCGCCGCCCGGAGCGGCCACCGCGACGGCCGCAGCTGCCGTGATGCCCCACTCGTCCTCGATCTTCTTCTTCAGCTCGACCAGCTCGAGCACGCTCATCGCGCCCAACTGCTCGAAGACAGTGTCAACTGCCGCCATCGCTCATGCCTCCTTCGTCAATCCGTCTTCGCCGGATTGGCTAGTTGTCGTTTCTGATTCTCTTCTGTCTCTGGCTCGTCGGCGCTTCGGCATCTCACTCTTGCTGCTCTCCGGCCTCGGCCGACTCGCCTCGGGCTCCCGGCAGACCTGCCGGCTCGGGGCGACGAACGTCACGAACTCGCCCTCGACTCCTCGGCCTCCGCCTCGGCAACGGGCTCCCGGCCTCGGCCTCTGCCTCCGCCGCGACCTCGGCCTCGGCTCGGCTCTCGGCCTCGGCTCGGCTCCGGCTGCTCGGCCACGACCTCAGGCTCGACTTCCGCCACCGGCTCGGCCTCGGCCACAACCTCGGGCTCGGCTTCAGCCACGACCTCGGCCTCAGCCTCAGCCGCCACTAGGGAATCAGCCCCAGGCTGATTCCCGAGCTGCTCGATCCGGGCGTCGATCAGCCCGACGAGGTTCTGGAGCGGAGCGCTGACGAGGCCGAGCAGGCTCTGCAGCGGCCCGATGATCGCGCCGAGCACCTGCCCGCGCAGGACGTCGAACGGCGGGAGCTTCGCGAGCTCGTCGACATCGTCTGCGGAGATCGTCCTGCCCTGCATGATCCCGCCGCGGATCTCGAGGATCTTCGTGTCCTTGGCCGAGTCGGCGAGCGCCTTCGCGACCGCGACCATGTCGCCGTCGCTTTCGATGAACGCGATCGCCGAGGGGCCCTCGAGGAGCGTCAGCAGCGCATCTGCCCCGGCGGCCTCGGCGGCCCGGCGGGTCAGGGTGTTCTTGACCACGGTGAGACGCGCCCCGTGCTCGAGCAGCTTCCCGCGCAGGTCGTCGATCTGCGGCATCGTGAGGCCCCGGTAGTCGGCGACGATCATCGTCTCCGTCTCCTTGAGCCTCGCCGTCAGCTCGTCGACGACGCGTTCCTTCTCGTTTCTGTCCATGTCATTTCCTCCAGAAATGACCAGGCCCGCACTGAGGCGGGCCCGAAAGGAGAACGCAGTGCGCGCTTCCCAAGCCCCACCTCGGCTGGGCTTCTGCCTTGCGGCTGCCAGCTGTCTTCGGCGGTCTAGTCGTTTAGCTCTGAACCGAGGCTACCTCACTGGTGGAGGAGCCTTCGTCCGAGAGCTCCTCTGCGATGTCGCGGGTCCTGGCGGGATCGATGTGGATGCCCGGCCCCATCGTGCTCGCGAGCGTGACCTTCTTGATGTAGCGCCCCTTCGACTGCGACGGCTTGGCCCGGACGATCTCGTCGATCAGCGCGGCGTAGTTCTCGACCAGCGCGCGCTCGTCGAAGCTGCGCTTGCCGATCGGGATGTGCACGTTCGCGCCGCGGTCCGTGCGGTACTCGAGCTTGCCGGCCTTCGCCTCGCGAACCGCCTTGCCGACGTCCATCGTGACGGTGCCGGTCTTCGGGTTCGGCATGAGGCCGCGGGGGCCGAGCACGCGCCCGAGCTTGCCGACGTTCCCCATCTGGTCGGGGGTCGCGATCGCGACGTCGAAGTCCGTGAAGCCCTCCTCGACCTGCTTTGCGAGATCGGCCGAGCCGACGATGTCCGCGCCGGCCTCCTCGGCCTCGCGCGCCTTGTCGCCCTCGGCGAACACGACGACGCGCGCCTCGCGACCGGTGCCGTGCGGGAGCATCATCGTTCCGCGAAGCTGCTCCTCGGCGTGGCGGACGTTCAGCCCGAGGTTCATGTGGATCTCGATCGTCTCGTCGAACTTCGCGCCGTCGCTCGACTTGAGCAGGCGAACGGCCTCGACGGGCGAGTAGACGCGCTCCCGGTCGATCGCGGTGCGCGCTCCGCTGTATCTCTTCCCATGCTGCGCCATCAGCTTTCGACCTCCACTCCCATCGAACGTGCGGTTCCTGCGATCACCTTCATCGCCTGCTCGACGTCGCGCGCGTTCAGGTCGACGAGCTTCGTCTCGGCGATCGCGCGGACCTGAGCCCTCGTGAGCTTCCCGACCTTGTTGCGGTTCGGCTCGGAGGACCCCTTGTCGAGCCGCAGCGCCTCCTTGATCAGGACGGCGGCCGGCGGCGTCTTCGTGATGAACGTGAAGCTCCGGTCCTCGTAGACCGTGATCTCGACCGGTGTGATGCGGCCGTTCTCCTGCGCGGTCTGCGCGTTGAACGCCTTCGTGAACTCCATGATGTTCACGCCGTGCTGCCCGAGGGCGGGGCCGACCGGCGGTGCCGGGTTCGCCTGCCCGCCGGGAATCTGGAGCTTGATCAGGGTGAGGATCTTCTTGGCCATTAGCTTCTCTCAGTCCAATTTTTTGACTTGGTCGAAACCGAGCTCCACCGGCACCTGGCGCTCGAAGATATCGACCAGCACCTTGAGCTTCTGCTGGTCGGGGTTGACGTCGACGATCTCGCCGTCGAAGTCGGAGAGCGGGCCGCTCGTGACCTTGACCGACTCGCCCAGGGAGAACTCGACCTGCGCGCGCGGCCGGTCGGCCGTCGCAGCGCCCGTCTTGAGGATGCGGTCGACCTCGCCCTGCCCGAGCGGCACGGGCTTGGAGCCTGCGCCGACGAAGCCGGTGACACCGGGCGTGTTCTTGACGACCGTCCAGGCATCGTCGTTCAGGTCCATGTTCACGAGGACGTAGCCGGGAAGGACGCGCTTCTCGATCTGCACCTTCTGCCCGTCCTTGGTCTCGATGACCTGCTCGGTCGGGACGACGACCCGGCGGAAGCGCGGGCGCTGGCCCATCGACTCGATCCGGTGCTCGAGGTTGGCCTTGACCTTGTTCTCGTGGCCCGAGTACGTGTTGACGACATACCAGCGGAACATGGCTACTGCCCCAGGAGCTTGGGGACGACCTCCTTCCAGATCTGGTCGTTCACCCAGAGGAACGTGCCGACGATGATGCAGGCGACGAGAACCACGACCGTGCCCTGCACCACCTGGTTCTGGCCGGGCCACTCGACCTTCTTGAGCTCGGAGGCGGACTCGTGGCAGAACCGCCAGAACCGGCGCAGCGGGTTGCCGCCGCCGACCGCGGGCGCGGATTCGGTCGCAGGCCGCCTGCCGGGGGTGCCTGCGCTCGGCGCAATGTCGACCTCGCGGGCCAACTAGCGAGTCTCCCGGTGCGGGGTGTGGCAGCCGCACCAGCGGCAGAACTTCTTGAACTCCACCCGGTCGGGCGTGTTCCGCTTGGACTTCGTCGTCTGGTAGTTGCGCCGCTTGCACTCGTTGCAGGCGAGCGTGATCGCAACTCTCACTCCGGTCTTTGCCATGGTCTCTTCGGTCTCTGGGCTCTCTGGGCGGCTGTACGGCGTGCGGCTGTGCTGCGTGCGGCTGTCGCGGCATGCTGACGCACCGCCCCTGGGCGACGGAAGTGTAGCGGGACCCGCTCAGCTTCCGTGCTGCTCGGCGTTCTCGATCGGCTCGACCGTGACCTTGTTCGTGAAGAACGCGTCGTTGTCGACGTCGGTCACGCGCGCCTGAATCCGGCCCGGCTCGGGTGAGTCGGACTCGATCTCGACCTCGTTCCCGTACTCGAGCAGCGTCTCGGTCTCGAGGCGTTTCCACGAGACTGCGGGCCCGATCCGGCCGCTCGGGTCGTGGAGGGTCACGTTGTAGCGCGGCCATGGTCCCGAGCTTACCCTCCGCAACCGTCGATACTCGCGCTCAGCCGTCGAACGTGTCGTGGAGCTCGTACCAGGTCTCGCGGGTCGGCGGGTCGAAGTTGGCAGCGGGATTCTCGGCGGCCGCGGCGATCATCGGCTCGATGATGGGGTTCAGCCGCTCGGCGATGAACCTCTCGCCGTGCTCGCGCGTCGCCCAGACGTCGAAGATCCTGAAGAGGCCGGCGTCGAGGTCGAAGCCGGCAGTGTGAATGAGGAGCCCGTCGGGAGCGTCCTCGAGGTTGATTGCAGCACTGACCGCGTCGTAGTTGGTCGTGCTCAGGTCGCCGTCCTTGATCACGAACTCCTGGATGTATGCGATTGCCACGTGTTGGCTCCCTTCTCGTCGAGGGCTCGCTCAGCGATGCGGTTCAAGTCTACGGCCGGTGGTCCAGCCGCGTATCGCCGGGATCCTCGGCGGGTAAGTAGAGAGCCGAGGTGAGGAAGGGACGCCTGACGCCGCAGCGGGCCCCCGACCTTCTCAACGGCGCGCCCTGCTTCGCTCGGGCAGGAATCGGACCCGGGCGAGCAGGGCGGCGCCACAAATGTCCCTGCTCGCAGTTCGGCGTAAGTAGCGGCGGGTGGGCTCGAACCACCGACCTCCGGGTTATGAGTCCGGCGCTCTGACCAGCTGAGCTACGCCGCCGTGGCAGCCGCCATCGTAGCCGAGTGCCCGAGGCTGCCCCTCGCCTCGCAGGCGCTGTGTGAGCCGCCCGCCGTAGACTCCGCGTCTTGGCGCGCACCGCCACGCTGATCCTCGTCCTGGTCGTGATGGCAGGTAGCGCGGCCGCCTTCGCGATCAGCGAAGGGCTCAAGGTGCAGAAGGCCGCGATCGGCGCCGTCCAGATCCCTGTCCGGGTCTTCTCGCCGGTCTGCGACTGCGCCTCGGACCGCGTCACGATCGCGTTCCGGCTTACACGCAGCGACCGGATGACGGTGGGGATCGTCGACTCGCACGGACAGGTCGTGCGGACACTGGTCGACAACAAGCTGTTCGGGCGCGGGAAGCACCACTTCACCTGGAACGGGCTCACCCGCGTCGGCGCTGTCGTCCCCGACGGCAGTCTACGAGCCGCGAATCCGACTCCACCGCGCCGGGAAGACGCTCGTCCTCCCCGTTCCGATCACGGTCGACACGACCCCGCCCCGGATCGTCCCGATCGCCGTCCATCCGCGCACGATCTCCCCCGACGGGGACGGCCACTCCGACGTGGTCCACGTGCGCTACCGGGTCGACGAGCACGCCCACGCGCTCCTGTTCGTGAACGGGATCCAGCGCGCACGCACCAAGTTCCAGCACCAGAAGGACACGATCCAGTGGTACGGCCGCGTCAACGGCCGTCCTCTCCCGCCCGGGCACTACCGGCTCTCGCTCGCTGCGGTCGACAGGGCCGGCAACTCCTCGAGAGTCGTTCCCGCCGGCGTGGTCACGATCCGGTACGTGGAACTGCCGGCGAAGGTGATCAGGGCGCATCCCCGCTCGAAGGTCGTGATCGCCGTCTCGACGGACGCGCCCAAGGTGGGCTACACGCTGAAGCACGGGTCGAGCACCGTCGCCGCCGGGACCTCACCGCGCCGCCTGGTTCTCCGCGCGCCGAAGCGCACCGGCCGCTACACGCTCGTCGTCGGCGCCGCCGGGCACCGGGCACGCGCGCTGCTCGTCGTCGCGAAGAAGTGACGAGCGCCCCGCTTCTCGTCCTCGGGGTTCGCCGATCCGGGACGACGCTCCTCCGGGTCATGCTCGACCGCCATCCGGAGCTCGCCGTCCCCGACGAGTCCTACTTCATCCCCCAGCTCGCGGACCGGGCGCGGCCGCAGCTCGACGTCGACGGCTTCCTCGACGACCTGAGCCGGCTGCCGACGATCCGCGACTGGGGCGTCCCCCTCTCCGAGGTACGCGCGCGCCTGACCCCGGGGATGCCGCTCGGCGCCGCGATCGCCGCGGTCTACGAGACCTACGCCGCCGTGCGCGGCAAGAGCCGGTGGGGCGACAAGACCCCGCTGTACATGCAGCACCTCCCTCTCCTCGAGCGGCTCTTCCCCGACGCGCGGTACGTCCATCTGATCCGCGACGGCCGTGACACCGCCGTCTCGTTCCTCTCGATGCCGGCCGGGATCGTGACCCGAAGCTGGGCCCACCCGGAGACGGCCGGCGAGTTCGCCTGCCAGTGGCGCGCCGAGGTCGAGGCTGCCCGGGCACTGGGCGAGCGCGTGGGCGACCGCTACCTCGAGGTGCGCTACGAGGAGCCGTCGCGGACCCCGATGCGGAGCTGCGCCCTATCTGCAGCCTCGCCGCGCTCGACTACGACCCGGCCATGCTCGAGTACGCAGGCAGCGTTGACGTCTCGGCGAAGCCCCACCAGCAGAACCTGCAGCGCTCGCCGACCCGGGGGCTGCGCGACTGGCGCCGGGAGCTCTCCCCGGCCGACGTGACTGCGTTCGAGGAGGTCGCCGGCGACCTCCTCCGGGAGCTCGGCTACGGCGCCGAGACCGGCTCGACCCGGGCAGGGCGGGCCAGGCTCGACTGGTACCGGGCCCGGGTCAGCGCTTGGAATGCTTCGAGCCGTGCTTTGCGGCGGTCACCCGCTTGGCGGCGGCGGCACCCGCCGCTTTCTTCCTGAGCACATCGCTTCCCTGGTAGGCGACGAGCAGCCCGTTCAGCGTGAAGTAGTAGTGACGGTCGGTCGCGATCCCCGGCTGGTACTTGCCCATCGGGACGTGCCACACGACCTTCCCGTCGCTGCGGCGCAGCCCGAACGTCTTCGTCTCGAGGTTCGAGAAGAACACGAGCGGACCGACGATCAACCCCGGCGCGAGGACGCGCCCGCCGACGTAGGTCTGCCACAACTGCGTGCCGTCGGAGGCGCGGTAGGCATGGATCAGGCCGTTGAAGTCGCCGACGTAGATGCGGCCGTCGGCGACCGCCGGGGTCGAGTACCCGGTCGTGTTCAGGTCGTGCGTCCAGACAACCGAGCCGTCCGAGACGCGCACCGCGACGACCTTCCCGGCGCGGGAGATCGTGTACAGCCGCTTCCCATCGGTCGAGGCGCTCGCGTAGAAGCTCTCGTACTGGACGGGGTCGCGGCGGATGTAGGTGATCCAGTTTCGATGCCCGTTCAGGCGGTCCAGTGAGAGGATCGAGCCCGCATACGTGGTGATGAAGATCCTGTTCCCGAGGATCGAGGGGCTCGAGTTGATCCGGCCGCCCGTGTTGTAGGCCCACTTGACGTGGCCGTTCGCCGTGTTCACCGCGAACAGCCGGCCGTCGGTCGCGCCGAAGTACGCCGTCTTGCCGATCACGACGGGTGAGGACTCCACCTTGGCATCCGCCAGGTCGATCTGCCAGAGCTTCGCGCCGTTCGAGCGGGCAAGCGCGGTCACGGTGCCGTTCGTCGACGACACGATCACCCGGTCGCCGGCGATCGCAGGCGTCGACGGCTTCGGCCCCGTCCCCTGGCTCATCCAGAGCACCTTGCCGGTCGTGGCGTTGATCGCATACGTCCGCCCCTTGAACGTGTTCACGTAGAGCTGCCCCTGGCAGTAGCTCGGCGCGTACTCGACGTAACCGTGGAGCCCGCGGACCCAGAGCGGCTTGGTGGGAAGGCCGAGGTTCAGGGTCAGGCGCGACGAGGTGCGCTGCGGGTCGCCGCCGAAGTTGAGCCAACAGGGCTTGTCGACGACGACTGCCGGCTTCGGCTTCGGTTTCGGCTTCGGGTGAGCCGGCTTGGCCGGCGCGACCACGGTGACGCCCGCGAGGGCGGTGTCGAGATGGCCCTTGCCCGGATTGCCGCGCAGCACGAAGAAGGCGACTACCGCCCCGGCGACGGCGAGCAGCGCAACTACGACGGCAAGGAGGATTCCTCTACGCACAACTGGGCGACCCGCAGGGCCGGCTCCCAGTGTGCCAACCGGAGCGGGCGTGGGCGGTAGGCACTACGTCGAGCCGACCGGCTGTGTCACGTCTCCGGGACAGCCTGACTCTCCTGGACAACCTGGGGCTCGGCTGCCCGTGAGGCTGCGAGCCCCACGAGCGACGCCGCCGCCACGCCGAGGACGCCCCAGGTGAGCGGATCCTCGAAGAACCCGCTGTAGAAGAGCGAGTGCAGGACGAGGACGAGGAAGCTCGCCGCAAGTGAGAAACCGAGCGCCCGGTCCCGCTCGCGCACGACGCGGGTCAGCAGCCGCGCGGCCACGACGAGCAGCCACGCGTAGACGGCGAAGCCGACGATCCCGAGCTCGGCGAGGACGGTGAGCGGCGTCGTGTGCGAGGCGTCCTTACGCGTTCCGAGCTTCGTCTTCGCCTCGCTGTGGCTCGCGAGCGGCTGCGATCCGACCCCGACGCCGACGAGCGGATGGTTGCGGATCACCCTCGAGGTCACCACGACGAGCCGCGAGCGGCCGCTCGTCGCGTGCCGCAGGGAGTGATGGCTGAGGGCCCGCCCGGCGATCGCTCCCGCGGCGAGGATGCCGACGATCGCCGCGATCACGACGACGCGGCGGCTCAGGCGGTCGCCGACCGCGACCGTGATCAGGAACGCCATCGCGAACAGGACCGCCATGCTCGACTGCGAGTAGGAGAAGTACAGGCCGGCGAAGATCAACGCGACGATCGGCGCCGCGACCAGGAACCGCACCTTCCCGAGCCAGAGGAGCACGAGCAGCACGCTGATCGCGAGGACCAGGTGCCGGCCGTAGATGCTCGGGTCCTTGAACACCGAGGTGACCCGGAAGAACGTCGTGTACGTGTTCGCGACGCGCAGGTCGTGCGCGAAGAACAGGGTGCGGGTCTCCTCCTGCCAGAGGCCGATCCCCGCGAAGACGACCGCGAGGCCGACAACCGTGACGGCGAGCGCACGGGGCAGCCACGTGGCGAACGGGGCGCGCGCGACGAGGGTGAGGAGCGCGGCGAACGGGAACACGAAGAACGCGAGCTCCTTGCTTCCCTCCTGGAGGTCGAGCGCCCAGAGGAGCGAGACGCCGTCGAGCGCGGCGAAGGCGGCGGCGGCGCCGGCGAGGCCGTGCGGCAGCTCCGGGACGGCCTCCCTGAATGCGCGAACGACGAGCGCGAGGGCGGCGGCGGCAAGGACCGCGTAGAGCGGCACGAGCAGGAACGCCTGCTGCGCGCCGAGGTTCACGGGTAGCCGGAACGGTGCGACGACGAGCAACGCGACAGGCACGACCGCGGGATAGCGAAGGAAGGCGTAGGCGCCGGCGAGGACGAGCAGGACGCCGAGGACGGCGGCCGCGAGGTGGAGGGGCGTCGTCAGACGGTTCAGGTCGTGGCGCGGCACGAGGGCGGCGAGCAGCCCCGCCTCGGCCGCGAGCAGGGCCAGGAACCCGGCCGTGATCCCCCATTTCTCCCGGGCGAGGAGCACGAGCACCGAACCGACGGCCCCGACGAGCGCCGCACTCTGAGCGAGGGTCGCGTGAGCCATCGTGCGACGAGGGAGCCTACCCCTACCCCTCGAAGGAAGACGGGCGTAGACTCGCGAGATGGCGAAGACCGAGGTGGACGAGCTCCGCCTGACCGGGCGCGAGCGGGAGGTGCTCTCGCTCCTCGCGCAGGGCCTGCAGCTCGAGGAGATCGCGCATCGCCTCGGGATCGGCGCAGAGACTGTGCGCACGCACGTCCGCAACGCCGCCGAGCGGCTCGGTGCGGCAAACCGGACGCACGCCGTCGCGATCGCGATCCGCCACAAGCTGATCTGAGAGGCCGCTAGGCCCGAACCGGCTGCACCCGGCCGGCTGGACGTCCATCCCGTAGCGCCGGAGCGCTTCGTACGATGAGGTCGCTGCGGGGGCGCCAGGATCTTGAGGTGGTCGGCCCGGGTGTCGGACACCGCAAGCGAGCTCGAGCCAGGTCGTAAGGCTCGACCGGTGTCCGACACCGCCTTAGCCGTCGCGTCCATCGTCATGTCTAGGGCGGTCGCGGACACGACGAGGGCCCCTATCTCGTAGTAGAGAACGAGGCTGTGTCCGACACCCTCACGACGAGGCCCCTATCTCGTCGCCGGCAACGAGGCCGTGTCCGACACCTTTGCCGGCCGCAGCGTCACGATGAAGATCGCGCCCGATCCCGGCGACGACTCGACCGAGACGGCCCCTCCCATCGCCTCGGCGAGCTGCCTGACGATGGCGAGGCCGAGACCGCTGCCCACCGGGCGCTCGCGGCCGTACCGGTCGTAGAGGAAGAAACGGTCGAATGCGTGTGCGAGGTCTGCGGCCTCGAGCCCCGGGCCGGTGTCCGAGACGACGAGCCGGCCCGGCTCGGCTCGGACGACGACCGAGCCGCCCGGCGGGGTCTCGCGGAGCGCGTTCTCGATGAGGTTCGAGGCGACCTGGAGGAGCCGGTCGGAGTCGCCCTCGACCCACGACTCCTCGCACTCCGCCGTCAGCGACACCTCGAACTGCCGGGCCGCCGCCTCGTGCCGCACGACGGCCGCGCGGGCCACCTCGTCCAGGTCGACCGGCTCGCGGGAGACCGAGAACTCGTGCCGGTTCATGCGGGCGAGGTCGAGCAGGTCGCGGACGAGGCGCTCGAGGCGCCGTGCCTCGAGCAGGATCGTGTCGGAAGCCTCATCCGGCGTGAACGCTCCCTCGCCGAGGCCCTCGGCGTACCCGCGAATCGCGGTCAGCGGCGTCTTCAGCTCGTGGCTCACGCTGAGCAGGAAGTTCCGCTCGCTCTCGCGCGAGGCTGCGAGCTGGGCCGACATCTCGTTGAAGGCATGCGCCAGCGAGGCGAGCTCCGTCGCTCCCGCCTCGGGAAGCGGCGTCGGCGTCTCACCTGCCGCAAGCGCACGGCTCGCGTCTGCGACCCGCCGCACCGGCCGCACGATCGAGCGGGCGACGACGAACGAGAGCACGGCAGCCAGGGCGGCGCCGGCGAGCGCGGCGAGTAGCAGGTCGCCGAGGAACGGATGCCACGCCGCCGACTTCGAGCTCGCTGGACGGAGCAGCAGGAGCCCGCGCGCCGGGATCGTCCGGTACGAGTACAGGTAGCGCTTGCCGTCATAGGTGGTCGTGCCGTTCGACGATCGGTCCGCATTCGGGACGTACGGTGCGAGGTCGGGCCGCGTGTCGACGACGGTGCGGATGCCGCCGTCCACCGTGTTCGAGTTGACGTAGCTCACCGACTGGCGGCGCGACTGCGCGAGGTTGTCGGCCTGCCGCGCGAGCGCGACGACCTGGGCGTGCCCGACCTGCTGGCGCGTCAGCACCGCGCCGATCGCGATCGTGAGGATCAGGGTGAGCGCGAGCGCGGCCAGGATCGCCGCGAACAGCCGGCCCCGGAGCGACTTCAAGCGGCGACCGCCTTGTAGCCGCTGCCGCGCAGCGTCCGGATCAGGCCCGGACGACCGAGCTTGCGCCGCAACTGGGCGACGTGGACGTCGACCGTCCGCGTCCCGCCGGGGTAGGAGACGCCCCAGACCCGGTCGAGCAGGACGTCGCGGGAGAGCACCGCGCCGGGGTTCGAGAGAAAGAAGGCGAGCAGGTCGAACTCCTTTGCCGTCAGCTCGACGGGCCGGCCCGCGATCGTGACGTCATGCGTCTCGCGGTTGAGCGTCACGTCGCCGAGCTCGACCTGGTCGCGATCGGGCTGAGGCTCTGTGCGGCGCAGGATGGCCTTCATCCGCGCGACGAGCTCACGCGGGGAGAATGGCTTCGTCAGATAGTCGTCTGCGCCGACCTCGAGCCCGACGACACGATCGGCCTCCTCGTCGCGCGCCGTCAGCATCAGGATCGGCACCCGCGAGCGGCCGCGCATCTCCCGGCAGACGGCGAACCCGTCCATCCCGGGCAAGCCGATGTCGAGGATCACGATCCGCACCGAGTGCCGGTCGAGCTCGACGAGGGCGTCCTCTCCCGAGCGCACCCAGATGACGATCCAGCCGTCGCGCGCCAGGTAGCTGCGCACGAGCTCGCCCACCGACGGCTCGTCCTCGACGAGGAGCACGTGACCGGACATCGCAGCCCTAGGCCGGGCTCACCGCCCGCCTCGACGGATCAACGCCCTCACTCCCAGCGGAACCGTCACCTTCACAAGCGCGGCCGGCCCGCCGTCCACGGTCACGGTCGTCGCGACCTCGAGCGGGCGAACCTGGTCGATCGTCGCCGGGCGGCCGGAGATCCGGACGATCGTGCTCGGGGCGATCGCGATCTCCGCCGTGCTGCCGTCCGGCTCGCGGAGGGTGAGCAGCGTCGAGGTCACGGCGACGACCCGGCCGTGGTCGTAGGTGTAGGTGTGCGGGACCTTCCGCACCACGACGTTGATCGACGCGTGCGACCACCCGGCGGGCAGGCTCGGAGGCGCCGGCAGCTTCGCCGCGCCTGCGCCGGCCGCGGAGGCTGCCGCAACGAGAGACGATGCAAGCAGCAGGAGTGGAGTGCGCACGTCCGAATCATCGCCCCCCGCTGTCAGATCCGCGTCGCCTGCGGGTAAGGCGAATGTAAAACGCCCGCGTCACGAGAGCGGACCACGTCGACCCACCGGGCCTCGACCCGGGCGATCCGCGCCTCGAGGTCCGCCGAGCCCGTGGCGAGGGCCCGGAGCACCCGGCCCGGGCCGTCGAGATCGAGCTCGCCGGCGCCCGCCCGGCCGGGTGCCTCGAGCCCGAGGAGCGCCAGGGACGCGAACGCCGTTGCGCCGCCGAGCACCGCGGAGGAGGCGTGAACCTCGCCGATCTCGACCGCCTCGTGGAGGAGCGGCCGCCCGTCGAGCTCGCACCGAAGCACCGAGTGATACGCGCCCGGAAGCTCTCCCGCGCGCCCGAGGACGACGAGCTCGCGTGTGAACGCAGCCGCGCCCGCTGCGAGCTCGAGCTCGATCCGGGCCTCCAGATCGCAGCCCGTTGCCAGGATCAGCGGTGCCGGCCGCCAGGCGAAGCGGGCACCCTCGCCGAGCCGCACCCGGAGTCGGTGGCGCGCCGCCGAGGCAGCGGGGTAGGCGAGCGTCGCTGCGTTCGTCACGAGTTCGAGAGCCGCGCCGGGTCCGACCTCGACCTCGACCAGCGTGCGGTCGCCCGCGAGTGGCCCGGCGATCGTCTGGACGAGAACGGCGCGCGCCCACCCGGCGGGCGCCGGGACAGCCCGGGCCGCGTAGGGGACATGGCCGTCGAGGCGCACGAGGGCCGAGCGCCCGTCCCGCTCCTCGACCTCGACGCGG
Source organism: uncultured Actinomycetota bacterium (assembly GCA_963723405.1). Classification (GTDB taxonomy): domain Bacteria; phylum Actinomycetota; class Thermoleophilia; order Gaiellales; family Gaiellaceae; genus PALSA-600. The sequence continues at coordinate 293,759 of CAVRQF010000002.1, forward strand.
AGACGGCCGCTAGTGGACGTGGTCGTGGTGATGGTGGTGGTCCGCCTCGTGTGGCGCCGTCGTCGTCAGGTCGCCGGCACGGAAGAGACCGACCCGCTCGCGCACCCAGGCTGCAACCGGCTCGGCACGGGGGTCGAGCCGCAGCGAGAGGAACTGGACGGGGCGACTCCCGCGCTTGTCGCGGGCGTCGGTGCGCATCCGCTCGAGGTCGGAGCCGACCAGGCCCGCGAGATCCTCCTTGTTGATCACGAGCAGGTCGCTGCGCGTGATCCCCGGCCCGCCCTTGCGCGGGATGTCGTCGCCGCCCGCCACGTCGATCACGAAGATCTGGACGTCGGCGAGCGCCGGGCTGAAGATCGCGGTGAGGTTGTCGCCCCCGCTCTCGACCATGACGAGGTCGAGGCGTGCCTCGCGCTCGAGCTCGGACACCGCCTCGAGGTTCGCCGAGACGTCGTCGCGGATCGCCGTGTGCGGGCAGCCGCCGGTCTCGACGGCGAGGATCCGCCCGGGAGGGAGCACGCCGGTGCGGCGCAGGAAGAGCGCGTCCTCGGAGGTATAGATGTCGTTCGTGACCACCCCGATCGCGAGCTCGTCGCCGAGAGCACGGCAGAGCGCGGCGACGAGCGAGCTCTTCCCGGAGCCGACCGGCCCGCCGATCCCGAGGCGAAGCGCGCGCTCAGGAGGCAAAGAGCCGTCCCTCCCGGGCCGCGTGCGCGAGCGAGCCGAGCTCGAGCGCGGGAGCGAACCCGCCCGGCCACCGGCGCGGGTCGTCGCCGGCGGAGGCGGCGTCGAGCGCAGCCCGCTCGAGCTCCGGCCCGGCGTCGAGGAGCCAGCGGGCCGCGATCGCTCCGTCGACGGGGAGCAGCCTGACCGCGGCCGTCGTGACAGTGGCAGCGTCCTCGTAGAGGTAGGCGCGCGCGGTCTCGAGGTCGTCGAGGCCGGCGACCGCCGCGACCGCGCCGAAGGCGACGGGGCGCGGCGTCGCAGCGCTCGCCTCGCGGTAGGCGGCGAGCAGCTGCTCGCCCGGCCAGACGGTCGCCGCGGTACGCAGAAGCTGTGAGCCGAGCCGTGACGCCGCAGCCCTGAGCGGCGGGCTCTGGCACCGGGCCGCGGCCTCGAGATCGAGCGCGAGCAGCGACTCCACGTCCCGGGCGCGCCCGGCCGCGACGGCGATCACGGCCTCGGGAGCAGCCACGCCGCGGATCCTCCCGGCGAGGAAGTCGCACACACCGGCGACTCCGAGCCCGTCCTCGACCGCAGCCTCGAGCCCGGCCGAGTGGGCATAGCCGCCGGAAGGGAAGCGGGCGTCTGTCAGCAGGAGCAGCGGAAGCGAGCCCATCCTCAGAAGAGGAAGTATCGCTGGGCCAGGGGCAGGACCGCGACGGGCCGCGGCTCGATCTCCTCGCCGTCGATCCAGACGCGGAAGGTGTCGGGCTCGACGCGGATCTCCGGGAGGGCCGTGTTCTCGGGCATGTCCGCCTTGGACAGCTTGCGCGTGTCGGCGACCGGGAGCAGCGCGCGGCGAAGGCCGAGCCGTCCGGCGAGGCCGCCCTCGAGCGCGGCGGGGGCGACGAAGGCGACGGACGCCTCGGCGGCGCCCCGGCCCGAGCCGGCGAACATGGGCCTCCCGACGACGGGCTGGGGAGTCGGGATCGACGCGTTCGCATCGCCCATCTGCGCCCAGGCGATCATCCCGCCCTTGACCACGACATGGGGGCGGACGCCGAAGAAGCGGGGATCCCAGAGCACCAGGTCGGCGAGCTTCCCCGGCTCGACCGAGCCGACCTCGGCGTCGATCCCGTGCGCGACGGCCGGGCAGATCGTGTACTTGGCGACGTAGCGGCGGGCGCGATCGTTGTCGGCGGGCCCGCCCGCGCCGAGCCGGGCCTTCATCGCGTGCGCGGTCTGCCACGTGCGGAGGATCGTCTCCCCGGCGCGCCCCATCGCCTGCGAGTCGGAGCCGATCATCGAGATCGCGCCCAGGTCGTGAAGCACGTCCTCGGCGGCGATCGTCGTCGCGCGGATGCGGCTCTCGGCGAACGCGAGATCCTCGGGCACGCGCGGGTTGAGGTGATGGCAGACCATGAGCATGTCGAGGTGCTCGGCGACCGTGTTCACGGTGTGCGGGCGCGTCGGGTTGGTCGACGACGGGAGGACGCTCGGGTAGGAGGCGAGCCGGATGATGTCCGGGGCGTGCCCTCCTCCCGCTCCCTCGGTGTGGTAGGCGTGGATCGTCCGGCCGGCAATGGCCTCGACGGTCGACTCGAGGAAGCCCAGCTCGTTGAGCGTGTCGGTGTGGATCGCGACCTGGACACCGGTCTCGTCGGCGACGCGCAGGCAGGCGTCGATCGCGGCGGGGGTCGAGCCCCAGTCCTCGTGCAGCTTGAACCCGCCGGCGCCGCCGCGCACCTGCTCGAGCATCCCTTCCGCCGAGACGGTGTTCCCCTTGCCGAGCAGCAGGACGTTCACGGGCTGCTCGTCCATCGCGCCGAGCATCGCCGCGAGCGAGCGCTCCCCGGGGGTGACGGTGGTCGCCTTGCTGCCCTCGGCGGGGCCTGTGCCGCCGCCGATCAGGGTGGTGATCCCGGAGGCGAGCGCCTCGTCGACGATCTGCGGGCAGATGAGGTGGACATGGCAGTCGATGCCGCCGGCGGTGAGGATCCGGCCCTCGCCGGCGAGGATCTCGGTGCTCGGGCCGATCCGGAGCGCCGGGTGCACGCCGTCGGCGATATCCGGGTTGCCGGCCTTGCCGAGCGCGACGATCCGGCCGTCGCGGACACCGACGTCGCACTTGAAGACGCCCCCGTGGTCGAGGACGACCGCGTTCGTGATCACCAGGTCGGGAGCGCCTTCGGCCCGCGTGGTGCTGCCCTGGAGCATCGACTCGCGGATCGTCTTGCCGCCGCCGAAGACGGCCTCGTCGCCGCCGACGCACTCGTCGCGCTCGACCTCGATCCAGAGGTCCGTGTCGGCGAGCCGGATCCGGTCGCCCGTCGTGGGCCCGTAGAGGGCGGCGTACCGCTCGCGCGAGATGCTCATTCGAGTGTCCCCTCGAGGCGCAGCCCGGGGACGCGCGCTCGCCCCGGCGAGCGCGACCAGGGTGACGTCGAGCTCGGCGCCCGGCTCGAACCGGACGGACGTCCCGGCGGGCACGTCGAGCCGGAAGCCGCGCGCGGCCGCGCGGTCGAATGCGAGCGCGGGGTTCGTCTGCGCGAAGTGGGCGTGCGAGCCGACCTGAACGGGTCTGTCCCCCGTATTCAGGACGCGGATCGTGACCCGCTCGCGGCCGGCGTTCAGCTCGATCTCGCCCTCGGCGAGGCGCAGCTCGCCCGGGATCACTGGATCGGCTGGTGAAGCGTCACCAGCTTGCGTCCGTCGGGGAACGTCGCCTCGATCTGCACCTCGTCGACGAGCTCGGGCACACCCTCCATCACCTCGTCGCGCCGGAGCACCTCGCGGCCGGCCTGCATCAGGTCCTCGACGGTGCGGTCGCCGTCGCGCGCCGCCTCGAGCACCCAGCAGGAGAGGAGCGCCACCGCCTCCGGCTCGTTCAGCTTCACGCCGCGCGCGCGACGGCTCGCGGCCACCATGCCGGCGACCGAGAGCAGCAGCTTGTCCTGCTCGGACGGTGAGAGGCGCATCGAGCTCCTTCGGGAAGGACGGTCCCGGCAACGGCGCCGGCTCGCTCCCGTCGGCGGAAGCGGCCTGATCCTAGTGGTTTGGCAGGCGCCCGAGGTTCGCCGCTATAGGAACGGGGCGAAAACGACTGATCGATTCGCCAGGACGGCTCGTAACCGCAGCCTCCTCAAGACCTCGGAACGACTGCCAGAACCCGGCAAGGACAGGTAGCCCAGCAGCAGTTCCATCTGCGAGCTCGAGTTCGACGACAGCTGACCTGCACCGCTGTGTCTATCCGGGGCAAACGTGCGGACCCCTAGTAATCCCAACGGGGAGTGCGGGTCTGCCCGCGCGGCCGGCACCCTGGAAGGGCTCGACCGCACCGGCGCCTACAGCTTGGGATCAGGGTTCGCCCCGACCATCACATGATCGTCACAAGCCGCCACGTATATGGCCAAGTCATGCGGATCACAGCACCCGTCAAACACGGGAACTCAGGTGGGCCTGTGCTCGATACGCAAGGACGAGTAATCGGAGTCGTGTACGGCTTCGACCCTCAGGCCAACGGCGTCGCTCTCGCACTCCCGATCTCGACGGTCGCGACCGTCGTCAAGAAACGGTGGGCTCGAGGCTCCCCCGTGCTAGCCAGTCGATCGAGCGCGATTATCGCGCTGCTCGTTGCGTGCGCGCTTGCAGTGGCGACGGCCGAGTCCGCGAACGCTCACCGGAACCCGTGCCACAGCGCCCACACCTGCCCGTCCGACCATCACACCTACCTCTGGCACGGCCTGTCCTGTACCTCGTATCCGACGAGCGCGATCCCAACGACACGAGAGTGGTTGTCGTTGCCGGCCGAACCTACTGGTGCCATGCGTCGGCGGCTCCGACTGCGGGCGCGGCTCCGGCTGCGGTCTCTCCGTCTGCCCCGTTGGTTGGTGGAGCAGCGTTCTGGCAGAGAGTCCTCGAAGCAGGTAGCTGTTGTGGAGCTTTCCCAGCTTCGGGTGCGGGTGCTGGGATCGCTGCGCGGGTACGACCGCGACAAGTTCGGCCCCGCCTGGGAGGACGTCGACCACAACGGCTGCGACACCCGCAACGACATCCTCCGGCGTGACCTGACGAAGATCGTGCTCGAGCCCGGCTCGAGTTGCGTCGTCCTGCGTGGAAGGCTCCGCGACCCGTACACGGCCCGAGCGATCGCGTTCGTGCGTGGGGTCGAGACCTCCGCAGCAGGTGCAGATCGACCACGTTGTTGCGCTCGCGGACGCATGGGAGACCGGAGCGTCGAGGTGGACGGCGACGCGACGGCTCGACTACGCGAACGACCCGACCGTGCTGCTGGCCGTCGACGGCCCCGAGAACGAGTCCAAAGGCGACGACGACGCGTCGGAATGGCTCCCACCGAATCCGTCCTACGACTGCGCCTACGTCAAACAGCAGATCGCGATCAAGACCAAGTACCGGCTCTCCGTTAGTCCCGCCGAGAAGCTGGCGCTCTCCCGGACGCTCAACGGCTGTAGCTGACCGAGCATGAATCAACAATCAAGACCCGTCGTGGTGCGCGTGCAACGAGGTTGCACGTGTTGCGGCTGCGGCTGCATCATCCCGACTGTTGTCGCCCCGATCGTCGCGACGCTCCTGTGGGCGTCACTGGGCACTCTCGGTGCGGTTTGCGCTGGTGTTACGGCCGCAATCGGCGGTGTCCACGCGCTCGTTGCTGGGGAGCGATTCCTCCGACGACCTCGGACGCATCGTGCTGAGCGCTGACCGGTGGACGGTTCAGGTTGAACACCGGGAGTTATACGGAGCCCGCAGTCGCCGGCCATAACGAAGCGAGAACGGAAATGGAGCCGCGGAATCTGAGGGCACGCTGCACGTTGCGTTCGTGCTCGACAAGTCGGGCTCGATGCAGGCTGTTGAGGAGGCTGTCGTCGTGGGCTACAACGGCTACCTCGGTGAGCTTCGCGCCCAGGGAGGCGGGACGCGCTCTCGCTGACCACCTTCGACACCAACTTCGAACACATCTGGGTCGGCGAGCCCCTCGAAAACGTGACCGAGCTCGACCACCACGTCTACCGGCCGGACGGCATGACGGCCCTCTATGACGCGATCGCACACACCGTACTTCGGACCGACCAACGGCTTCAAGCCGACGGCCGCGGCGATGAGAACGTGCTCGTCGTCGTGATGACAGACGGCCTCGAAAACGTTCGTCTACCTCGGGGCTCCGTTCCCGCGACGACCGTTCTTTCAGCCTTCCGAGCTAGCCGAATCCGTTCCGCGAGCCCATCAACCCCTTCCAAGGCCCGTGTCGAGTGAGTCCCTTCAGCCGCTGTTGCTGATGAGCTTCAGCATCTTGAACATCGGCAGGTACATCGCGATGAGGATGATCCCGACCATCACGCCGACGCCGATCATCATCAGCGGCTCGATGATCGAGGTCAGCGCGCCGATCGAGGCGTCGACCTCGTCCTCGTAGAAGTCGGCGATCTTGGCGAGCATCTTGTCGAGCTCGCCCGTCTCCTCGCCGATCTGGATCATCTGGCTGACCATCGGCGGGAACACCGGGTTGTCGACGAGCGGCTGCGCGATTGACGAGCCTTCGCGGACCCGGTTCCTCACGTCGATCAGCGCCTCCTCGACGACATAGTTGCCGCAGGCCTGGCCGGTGATCTCGAGGGCCCGGATGATGTCCACGCCGGCCGCGACGAGGGTCGAGAGCGCGGGAGAACCGCGTCATCGTGATCTTGCGGACCATCGCCGCGAGCGTGGTCGTCTTCCCGGAGCCGGTCGCACCAGTGACGAGCACCAGGCCGCGGTGCTCCTCGGCGAGCTTCGTGACCGCACCCGGCAGGCCGAGCTCGGTGATCATCGGCACCTCACGCGGATCACGCGGAGCGCGAGCGACATCGCGCCGCGCTGGCGGAAGACGTTGACACGGAACCGCGGCAGGCCCTCGGAGGTGTAGGCGAGGTCGAGGTCGCCCGTCTCGTGGAACTGCGCGGCCCGCTGAGGCGTCCGCTCGGTCACGGCCGTCAGGCACGCGAGGAGGTCGTGCTCGGTGAGCGGAGTGCCGTCGAGCTGCTCGATCTCCCCGTTCCTGCGGACGAGCGGCGGCCTTCCGAGCTTCAGGTGGATGTCGGAGGCCCCGAGCGAGACTGCCTCGGCCAGGACGGAGTCGAGTTGCATGTCGACCTAGTAGTCGGCACCGGCCGCCGCCGGCTTGAGCATCAGCTTGCGCCGCGGCCGAGAATCGCGAGCGCCCGGAGCGGGACCCGCGCGAGCCCCCGCTGCTTCGCCGGGTCGGGCAGCTCCCCGACGAGCATCCCGCGGACGCTCACCCACAGGAGCCTCGAGCGGGCGATCTGCCACGAGGCCCGCGGCCAGCGGTCGAGCGCCTGCTTGAGCTTCCACGAGGCGCGGTGGAGCGGCGTGAGCTCACGGTCGACGGCACCCGCGTACGGTGCGAGCGTCGAGGTGCGCCCGGCGAGCAGGTCGAGGATCGAGGCGGCAGCCAGCCGGGAGGAGACGAAGCACTCGTACATCCCGTCCCCCGAGACGGGGTCGATCAGCCCGGCTGCGTCCCCGACGAGGAGTGAGCGCTCCCCCGCGATCATGTTGCCGTCGCGGCGGAGCGGCAGGCGGTGCCCGCGGAGCTCCTCGAGCTGGTCGGGATCGAGCCCGTGCGCCTCGCAGGCGCGGCGCAGGTGCTCGCGGAGCTTCGGGCCCTCGCTCTGCCACCCCCCGACCCCGACGTTCGCGTGGTCGCCCTTCGGGAACACCCACGCATAGCCGCCGGGGATGTCCGCGAGCTCGAGCACGAGCCGCCGCGCGTACCGCTCACGGGCGAGCGTCGGGTACTTCACGTTTCCCTCGTACGCGACGCCGTAGGTGATCCCCTCGCCGAGGCCGACGGCGCGCGCCGTGATCCCGTTGGCACCGTCGGCGCCCACGATCGTCTCGCCGCTCACGCGCTCGCGCGGCCCGAGGGTCACCGTGTTCCCGGGCTCGACCGAGACCCTGACGCCCTCGCGCACCTCCACCCCGCGCTCGCGCGCGGCGTCGAGGAGGAACTTGTCGAGGCGCGAGCGCTGCGTCATCCAGACGACGGGCTGGCTCGCCTTGTGCACGACCGATGCTCCGTAACGGAACCGGATCTCGACCTGGTCGACGAGCTCCTCGACCACCGGCGTCGGGTCGACCGGGCACTGCCGCACCGCGCGCAGCGTCATCCCGCCGCCGCACGGCTTGTCGCGCGGGAAGACCGCCTTGTCGGCGAGGAGCACCGAGGCCCCCTGTTCGGCGAGGCGGTACGCCGTCGTGGATCCGGCCGGCCCGCCCCCCACGACGATCGCGTCGTAATGCTTCACAGGCCGGAGGCTACAATGCGGCGCACCTCTGGGGGTGTGCCCGAGCGGCCAAAGGGAACGGGCTGTAAACCCGTCGGCTCAGCCTACGGAGGTTCGAATCCTCCCGCCCCCACTCATGAACGCGACCCGGCGTCCGCGCCGGCACAGCTGGACGCCCTGCTGGACGCGCGAGCGTCGCGAACATCCCGGTCGACGCCTCGGGTCACTTCGCCTACGAGAGCAAGCTCAAGGACTGGAAGCTCCTCGCCCACTTCGTCACGCCGACGACCGCGTTCGTCTCGCTGAACTCGATCGCGTGCGGCGGCGGCAAGGGCTCGACGACGCTGCAGCTCAAGACCTGACGCTCAGGTGTCGGACACCGCGAGGTGTCGGGCTCCACCCTGAGCGCTCACCGGATCACGTAGCTCGTACGGTGTCCGACACCGCCTGAGTATCTACTGCCATCACGTCCAAGGCGGTGTCCGACACGATCGAGGGCCGAGACCACCCGCCGCGACGAACGCTGTGTCGGACACCTACGTGCAGGCGGTGGCGTTTCTCAGGGCGATCTGATCGTCGAGATCGTACGAGGCGGCGGCCGTCGTACCCGGTGAGACGGCGATCGACAGGGCGACGGACACGGTCGGGACTGCGCCGCCCGTGCATCCCGGCGTCGCCCAGACCGACGACTGCCTCAGGTAGTCGACCTGGAACGTCGACAGGCTCCCACTGCACTCCACGCTCGGGTCGTCCTCGCGAAAGAGGCGGTAGCGCGTCGTCGAGGCGGGGTAGGGCACGGTGCACCACTGCACCGACGACGCGTTCTGGGCGAGCAGCCCCAGGCACTCCGCCAGTCCGCTCGCGTTCGTCTCGTTGAGGATGATCGTCGTGCCGCCCGAGCTGTTCGCGAGCGGCGCACCGACGGAGTGGGCGCAGTGGATGTCCAGGCGCATCCGCTCGAGCGCGAGCCGCGCCTGCTCCTGCGCGGTGACCGCGCTCGCCTGGCGGGCCTGCGCGCTCATCGTCGCGACGAGCGACGTGATGATCGGGCTCAGGAGGATCCCCAGCAGGACCATCACCGAGAGCATCTCGACGAGGGTGAAGCCGTCCTCCCGCCCAAGGCGGTGAGAAAGCCGCCGCAGGCCGGCCGCGAAGAGACGGCCGGACTCGTTCGCGAGACCCGGCATGCGACGTCCATCGGCTCTGGTTGTTCCCGCCTTGAGCCGGAGCGGCCCTCACCATCCCTTGATCGAGCGGTCTCATGACGGTGGCCCGAGGCCGATGGTGAATCACAGTGGCCCCGTTCACGCACAACTGCCACGGCCGGGCTCGCCGGACCGTCAGACGCCTCACCTCGGAGCAGGACGGGGTCGTCCTCATCTGGGCGCTGATCGTGACCTTCGTGCTCATGGTGAGCACCGCGTCCGCGATCCAGCTCGTCACCTCCAACGAGCAGGCATTCGGGCGGGACACGCGCTCGACCTCCGCGCTTGCCATCGCCGAGGCGGGGATCGCCGCCGCGACGGGCTCGATCGAGGCCGCGGCAGACACGACCACGTCGATGTCGAGCCACGGCACCCTGCAAGGCGGCACCTGGTCGTACATCGCCGCGCGGACACAGGACAGCGTCGCCGACTCCACCAAGTTCACGTGGACGATCACCTCGACAGGAGTGCTCGGGACCGACCACGCACACGGTCAGGGTCACGCTCGCCCAGACGATCGTCCCGAGCTCCCAGACCCAGACGATCACCGTGCCCGCCTCCGCCGCCTACGGCTACGGGATGTTCCTCGGCGCCGCCGCGTCCGACTGCACGACCTGGGGCGCGAACCCGAACCAGTTCACCGGGAGCGGCACCGCGTCGGTGAACGTCTACACGAACGGCTCCCTCTGCTTCAGCGGCGGCTCGAACATCCAGGAGCCCTCCACGAGCACGGGCAACACGCTCACCGTCTACGTCGGCGGCAAGCTCGCCTCATCGGGCGAGACCGCCTTCGCCGGCACCACCACCAAGTACCTCGAGCAGGTGACGGTCGTCGGCGGCTGCTACGACCAGAACCACTCGCTCGCCGTCGCATGCAGCAAGAAGGGAAGCCCGGTCGACTGGACGGGCGGGGCCACCTACGGCTCCGGCGTCTACGCCAACGTCTACTCCTCGACTCAGAACACGATCGCGAAACCGACCGTCAGCACGAGCTGGTACACGAACGCGGCACCCGGCCCGGTTCAGGGCTGCAACGGCAACTCCACCTTCCCGAGCAACCAGCAGAGCGGCACCCCTCAGTCGACCGCCGCGACGTTCAACCACACCGTGTTCGACGGAGATACGACCCGGAACTCGAGCGTCGGGACGATCGACTTCACCCAGCTCGTGAACAACTGGAACAACATCATGAACAGCTTCGACTGCAAGTACTACTCCGGCAGCACCCTCCTCGGCGAGCTCAAGTGGACCTACCCGTCGGGCGGGATGAGCTCGAGCAACCCGGGGACGCTCTACATCAACGGCACCGTCTACATCGACGGGAACCTCTCGTTCGGGAGCAGCGACTACGTCCTCTACCAGGGCGTCGGGACGATCTACGTCAACGGCACGGTGACCTTCGGCAACGGCGCGAAGTTCTGCGCGAAGCCGATCTCCGGCAGCCCCTGCCTCGGGAACTTCGACAACACGCAGGACCTGATCGAGCTTGTCGCCGTGAACGCGGGCAACGTCTCGGCCGGCTGGACGATGTCCGGCGCCGGGACCTACGAGGGCATCGCCTATACGAACGGCGCGTTCAACGCCGGCAACGGCGCGAAGATGAACGGCCCCGTCGTCGCCGATACGGCGCTGATGTCGGGCGCGATGAACCTGCAGTCGACGTGGAACCCGCCGTCGGGCGCTCCCGAGGCGGCGTCGACCACGACGAGCACCACGACCGGCCCGGACCAGGTGTCCTTCGCCTCGAATCCGGGTTCGTGGCAGCAGCTGGGATGACACCCGACGGCGGCCGCGCCGGGCCGGAGCCTACAGGGGAATCGGGGTTCACGATCATCGAGATGCTCGTCGCGATGATGATGATCAACATCGCGATCCTCGCTCTGGTCGGTGTGTTTTCTCGGCCAGCGCGCTCTCGCTGCATCGCTCGGCGTCACGAGGAAGCGCGACAGCGCTCGCAGAGAGCCAGATGGAGGTCTATCGCACCGTGGACTTCACGAGGGTCCGGCTCAACGGCTCGCTCATCCCGACCGGCACGACCTCCTACGTCACCGGCCACAGCGCCGACTCGAACATCCCACTCTCTACGGGCCAGGCCCTCGCAGGGTCGAACGGCGACGCCGCCTGCCCGGACGCCAGCTTCCCGGCGGCGTGCTACCCCGTGCAGACCGTCACGGGCCCTGACGGGCACACCTACGAGATCGACACCTACGTCGACTACGTCAACGACGATTCGACCCTCTCGATCCGCGCAGCGGCCTCGGGCTTGACGTTGAAACGCGTCACCGTCGTCGTTCGAGACGGAGGGACACATGCCGTACTGGCCGAGCAGTCGTCGGCCTTCCAGCTGACCTGAGCGCGGCCGTGCTCCACCGAGCCCGCGCCGGGAGGAGGCTCGTCGCATCGCTAGATTCCCTTCATGGGGGTCCGCGATCTGCTCGAGGAGACTGCGTCGTACGCGGCCGACTTCCTCGAGGGGCTGCCGGAGCGCCGGGTCACGTGGTCTGCGGACGTGGACGAGCTCCGCACCTCGCTCGGCGGCCCACTGCCGCAGGGGCCGACCGAGGCGCGGGAGGTGATCGCGAGCCTCGCGTCGGCCGCCGACCCGGGCATCGTCGCGAATCCCGAGCGGACGGTACTTCGGGTTCGTCATCGGAGGCTCCGTCCCCGCCGCGCTCGCGGCCGACTGGCTCGCGTCGACCTGGGATCAGAACGCGGGTCTCTACGTCGGGGGCCCGTCGGCAGCCGTGGTCGAGGAGGTTGCGGGTGCGTGGGCGGCCGAGCTTCTCGGCCTGCCGGGGGACGTCTCGTTCGGGTTCGTAACCGGCTGCCAGATGGCCCATGTGACCGCCCTTGCCGCCGCCAGGCACTCGGTCCTCCAGCAAGTCGGGTGGGACGTGGAGGAGCGCGGCCTCGCCGGGGCGCCTCCCCTCCATGTCGTCGTCGGCGAGGAACGGCACACGACTCTCGACCGCGCGCTTCGCTTCCTCGGCCTCGGCACCGCGTGCATCGTCCCGGTCCCCGCCGACGAGCAGGGCAGGATGGAGCCCGACGCGCTCCGCGTCGCGCTCGAGCGCCTGGAAGGGCCGACGATCGTCTGCGCGCAGCTCGGCAACGTGAACACCGGCGCGTGCGACCCGATCGAGCCGATCGCCGCGGCAGCCGCGGAGGCGGGCGCTTGGCTGCACATCGACGGCGCCTTCGGGCTCTGGGCCGCGGCGAGCCCGGCGCTCCGGCACCTGGCCGCCGGCGCGGAGCTCGCAGACTCCTGGGCAACCGATGCGCACAAGTGGCTCAACGTTCCTTACGACAACGGGATCGCGTTCTGCGCCCACCCCGACGCGCACCGTGCCGCCATGGGCGTGAGGGCGAGCTACCTCGTCCACTCCGACCCCGACGGCCCCCGCGACGAGTTGGACTGGAACCCGGAGTTCTCGCGGCGGGCCCGCGGCTTCCCGGTCTACGCGGCGATCCGCTCACTGGGGCGCTCCGGCGTCGCCGAGATCGTCGAGCGGTGCTGCTCCCACGCCCGCCGCTTCGGCGAGGAGCTCGGCGAGGCCGACGGCGTCGAGGTACTGAACGAGGTCGTCCTCAATCAGGTTCTCGTGCGCTTCGGCGGCGACGATGACCGCACCCGCACCGTGATCCAGCGCGTACAGGAGGAGGGAACGTGCTGGCTCTCGGGGACGACATGGCGCGGCGTGGCGGCAATGCGGATCTCGGTGTCGAACTGGTCGACCACGGAGGATGACGTCGCTCGGTCGATCGAGTCGATCCTGCGTGCGGCCGGGTCGTGAGCGCCGGGGCCATGGCCGAGCGCGAGATCGCCGACGTCTTCACGGCGCTTCGCGACCAGGCGCTCGGCTTCGGCTCGGTCGAGATCAAGGCGCCTCCGGTCGTCGACGGCGGACGGGCGCTCGGGGTGATCATGGACCTCGGCCACGACACGGGGGTCGTGAGCCTCGTCGGGCTCGCCGACGGGACGGCCAGCCTGTACATCTCGAGCGGCGGCGCGAGGATCGGCCTCGGCGAGCACCGGGCTGTCGCGGACGCAGCCAGGCGCTGGGTGGCAGTCGCAGAGGGCTCCCCGGGCCTCGCCGAGCGCCGGGCCGACGCGCTTCCGCCCGACGGCAGCGTCAGGCTCAACGTCCTGACGACCGGGCCTGTCCTCGTGGGCGAGGCCACGGAGCACGAGCTCGAGACGGGGGCGCATCCTCTCTCCGCGCTCTATGCGGCGGGACAGGACCTGATCACCGAGATTCGCCGAGCCGACGAGTCGGAGCAAACTACTTGATGGCGCAACTATCTGCTAGGTTGGAGCGATGGAGCTAGGGATCTACACCTTCGGCGAGCTGACCGCCGACGCTGCCGGGCGGACGATCAGCCCGGAGGAGCGCATCCGCAACCTGGTCGAGGAGATGGAGCTCGCAGACCAGGTCGGGCTCGACGTCTTCGCCGTCGGAGAGCATCATCGCCCGGACTTCACCGTGTCCGCGCCGGCCGTCGTACTCGCTGCAGGCTCAGCCCGGACGAGCAGGATCCGGCTCTCGAGCGCCGTGAGCGTACTCAGCTCCGACGAGCCGATCCGGGTCTTCCAGCAGTTCTCGACGCTCGACCTGCTTTCCGGCGGAAGGGCCGAGATCATGGCCGGACGCGGGTCGTTCATCGAGTCGTTTCCGCTCTTCGGCTACGACCTCGCAGACTACGACCGCCTGTTCGAGGAGAAGCTCAGACGCCTGCTCGAGGTCCGTGCCGACCCCGCTGGCAACGGCGTCTATCCGCTTCCCGTCCAGCAGCCCGCTGCCCGTGTGGGTCGCAGTCGGCGGCGCCCCAGAGTCGGCCGTCCGGGCCGGGACGCTCGGGCTGCCGATGGCGATCGCGATCATCGGCGGGCGGCCCGACCGGTTCGCCGTCTTCGCCGAGCTGCACCGCGAGGCGGCGCGACGCGCCGGGCACGACCCGGGCTCGATTCCGATCAGCATCAACTCGCACGGCTTCATCGCCGAGACGTCGCAGGCGGCCGCCGACGCGGCGTGGCCCCCGTTCAAGTACCAGATGACGAAGATCGGGCGCGAGCGTGGCTGGCCGCCGGCTCAGCGGCAGGACTTCGACGCGGGGCGCACGCTCCACGGCGCGCTCTTCGTCGGCAGCCCGGCAGAGGTGACCGAGAAGATCCTCTACCAGCACGAGATCTTCGACCACGATCGCTTCCTGCTCCAGCTCAGCGTGGGCACGATGCCCCACGCCGAGCTGCTTCGCGCGATCGAGCTCTTCGGCACCGAGGTCGCGCCCGCGGTGCGGGCGGCACTCGCGCCGGCTCCGGCGTCGACCTAGAGGCCCTTCTCCTTCAGCCAGTGGAGGACGGCGTCCGCGACGTCGTGCCAGCCGCTGTCGATCGTGAGCGAGTGCCCGCGGTCCGGGAACTCGCGATGATCGGTGACCGCGGTCGAGTGGCGGTAGAGCTTCACCGTCGAGCGGCTGATCGCGGGGGGCACGGTGTGGTCCTTGCCGCCCGCGGTGACGAGCAGCGGGCCGCGGGTCGAGTTCCTCGTGTCGACCTTCGCCGGGGAGTGCGGCGAGAACGCCGCGAACGCCGCCTCGAAGAGCGGGAGCCCCGGTGACGGGATCGTCCAGCGCTCGAAGAGCTCGTTCGACTCCTGCTCGGAGAGCGCGTTCCCGAAGCCGTAGCGGAACTGGTCGCGCGTGAGCGAGACGGCCTTGTGCTTGTTCGACGGGCTCTTGAGCGCGACGGAGCCGACCTTGAGCGCCGAGGGCGGCAGCGCGAGAACGCCCTTGATCGGGGCCGGGTCGATCGCGACGGCGGCCGAGACGAGCCCTTGCCCGAGGAGCCGCTGCACCACCAGGCCCCCAAAGGAGTGACCGATCGCGATCGGCTTGGAGTCGAAGCCGCTGATCGCCTGGGCATAGTGATCGACCACGGCGTTGATCCCGAACCCGGCGACGCTGTCGGGGTTTCCGCGGGCATCCTCGATCGTGTCGGCGTCTCCGGGCCAGCCCGGTGCGGACGGCTCGTATCCGTTCTCCTTGAACAGGTCGACCCAGGCGCCCCACGAGCTCGCGTGCAGCCAGAGCCCGTGCACGAAGATGACTGGCGTCCCGCCGTCTGCCATACCGCTCGCCCCCTTTCGGTTGGATGGTCGAAGGGCGTCATCCTAGTTGCTGCGGGTGAGCCTCCAGGTACGCGGCGTCCTGGGCGCGTTGCTCCTCTTCTTCCTCGGCGAGAACACGGAGAAGCATCCAGGCGAGCGCGATGAAGAAGATGCTCGTCTGCTCGGCGTTCATCAGGATGCCGGCCAGGTTCTGGTCGCGAACGGGCGACATGCCCCACAGCCGCGGAGCCTCGGCGTAGAACGAGTAGTAGGGATGCGACGCGAAGATGTACGCGAGCGAGAGCCAGGGCGCGCTCACGAACGCGATCCCGAGGTAGGCGAGGACGCCGGGGGAGCTCAACCGCTTGCGGCTCGCCGAAGACCGCCCACCAGAAGACGAGGCCGGCCGCGACGAGCAGGAGGTGCTCGAGCGTGAGCGGCCAGCCGTCGCGGAGCGCCCAGTCGTAGAACGGAGCGAGGTGGACGCCGTACCAGATGACGAGCCAGAGGATGAGCGCGATCGCGGGTCTCGTCAGCAGCTCGAGCGGCCGGCCGCCGGCCGCGGCGACCCCGCGGCGCATCGCCGGCGTCAGGCCGAGGACGAGCAGCGGCGGGCCCCAGTCGGCGATCAGCGCGTTCTGCAGGAGGTGGGCGAGCAGCAGGTAGTGCGCGGAGAGCGTCTCGAGCGGGGAGTTCACCGGGATGATCGAGAGCGCGAGGCCGAGGGAGAACACCACGATCCGGCCGGCGCCGGGGCGCTCGCGCGCGGCGGCACGGACGTAGAGGACCGCCGCGACCGCGCCGAGGGCGAGGAAGACCGGCTCGAAGCTGAACCGGTAGGCGCCGCTCACGTCGCGGGCTGCCGGGCTGTCCCGCCGAGACGCCTGAGCTCGGGCACGAGGAGCACGGCTGCGAGCGCCCCGAGGGCGATCATCTGCTCGACGGTCATCACGAGCCCGGCGAGCTGCTGGTCGTGGAGCGGCGTGAAGCCGAAGACGCGGTGCGGCTGATCGGCATAGGCCGGATACAGCGGAGTGAGGCTGAAGATCAGCGTGTCGGCGATCGCCGTCCCGGCGACGAGGACGGCGGCGGCGGTGCCGAGCCGCCGGGCGCGGGAGACCTTGCCGGTGCGCGCCGGGTCGATCAGGACCCACCAGAGCAGGAAGCCCGCCGTGACGAAGCTCGCGTGCTCGAGGTCGTGGGCGCCCTGGTGGGTGGCGGCCCAGTCGTACGCGGCGGGAACGTGCCATCCCGCGAAGACGAGCGCCCAGAACGCGACCGCGACGCGGGGCCGCGCGACCCACGAGCCGAAACGCCGCAGCCGCTCGCTCCGCCCGGCCGCCGCGAGGACGCCGGCGGGGACGACGAAGAAGAGGAGCGGCCCGCGCAGCGCGAGCAGGATGAGCGCCGGCGCCGCGTCTCCGATCAGCACGTGCTGCAGCATGTGAGCGGAGAGCAGGAAGCGGTCCCCGAGCGGGTCGAGCGGCGAGACGAGCGGGAGGAGAAGCAGAGCCAGCCCGGCGGCGAAGAGCACCGCGCGCGTCCACGACGCGTGGTCGCGCCGCCCGCGGCGGCGGAGGCGGAGGAAGCCGCGGGTGAAGCAGGCGGCTGCGACTGCCCCGAGGGCGATCGGCGCGGGCTCGAGCAGCCACGGCGAGAGAAGGCCGGGCGTGTCCACGATCGGCGTCATCGTACTCAGGTAGCCGGTGTCGGACACGACAATTGTCCTTCATCACGGCGCGGCCCTGGATCGTGTCCGACACCGCCTTGAACATGCACAGCAAGCTCACAGCCCATCCCCGCGGTTTCACAGGCAACCCACAGGAAGCGGTGACACGATGCGAGCATGACCCCGCTGAACGGAACAGCCAACCCGGCACCCGGCGCCCGGATCCTCGTCGTCGACGACGAGCCGGGGATCGTCGACGCGGTCGCGACCGCCCTGCGGTACGAGGGCTTCGACGTCGCCGAGGCCCAGAACGGCCGCGACGCGCTCTCGCACGACGATGGAGCTCGATCCCGACCTGATCGTCCTCGACTGGATGCTCCCCGACATCGACGGGCTCGAGGTCGGCCGGCGGCTTCGCGAGCGCGGGTTCAAGACCGCGATCCTGTTCCTGACCGCCAAGGGCGGCGTCGAGAACAAGGTGGAGGCGCTCCGCGCCGGCGGCGACGACTACGTGACCAAGCCGTTCAGCCTCGCCGAGATCGTCGCCCGCGTGCAGGCCATCCTGCGCCGGACCGCGGGCGACCTGCCCGGCGACGTCCTGCGCCTCGGCGACCTCGTGCTCGACGAGGGCCGCCACGAGGTCTTCCGCGGCGACCGGCGCGTCGACCTCACCGCGACCGAGTTCAACCTGCTCCGCTTCTTCATGCTCAACCCGCGCCGCGTGCTCTCGAAAGGCCAGATCCTCCAGCACGTGTGGCGCTACGACTTCGGCGGCAACACGAACGTCGTCGAGACCTACGTGAGCTACCTGCGCCGCAAGCTCGACGCGTACGGCCCGCCGCTGATCAAGACCGTTCGCCAGGCCGGGTACATGCTCGAAGCCGAGCGCCCGTAGACCGTGCTCAGGCGGCTGTCGCTGCGCGCGCGGCTCGTGCTCGGCGTGATCGCGATCGCCGCGGTCGGCCTCGTGGTCGCCGACGTCGCGACGTACCGCGCGCTCAGCTCGTTCCTCCTCGACCGCGTCGACAGCACGCTCGACTCCGTTCACCCCGGCATCGAGACGGCGCTGTTCGGCCGCCCCGGGGCCCGGAGCCCCGGCCGGGCGGCGACCTCCGCGCGCTCTTCGACTCGATCCCGGGCGACTGCATCGAGGTGCGGCCGGACGAACCAGGCGATCCTCGCCGCCACCTGCATCCCGCGCTTCGGACAGTCGGCGCCGGCACCCGGGCCCGAAGCTGCCGGCAACGATCACGCTCCCGAAGTCGTCGACGGCTCCCGGACGGCGACCGCGTGAGCTTCCTCACCGTGCCGGCGCTCGCCGGCGGCGGCAGCTATCGCGTCCGCGCCTCGATCGAGCCGAACCGCCGAACCGGATCCTCCTCGATCGCCGCCCCGCTCGACGACGTCTACTCGACCCTCCACCGGCTGCTGCTGATCGAGCTCGCGGTCACGGCCGCCGTCCTCGCTGGCGATGACCGCGCTCGCCCTCTGGATCGTGCGCCTCGGCCTGCGGCCCGCTCGACGCGATCGGCAGGACGGCGGCGGCGATCGCGGCCGGCGACCTCTCGCAGCGGGTCGAGCGCGCCGAGGACCCGCACCGAGGTCGGCCGGCTCGGCCTCGCCCTCAACAAGATGCTCGAGAAGATCGAGGAGGGCGTGACGGCGCTCGAGGCCTCCGAGGCGAAGCTCCGGCGGTTCGTCGCCGACGCCTCGCACGAGCTGCGCACGCCGCTCGCCGCGGTCCGCGCCTACGCCGAGCTCTTCGGCCGCGGCGCCGCCGACCGCCCCGACGACCTCGAGCGCTCGATGAAGGGGATCAGCCGCGAGTCCGAGCGGATGAGCGTGCTCGTCGACGACCTCCTGCTGCTCGCCCACCTCGACGAGGGCCGCCCGCTCGAGCTCGAGCCGGTCGCCCT
The DNA here is from genome assembly GCA_963723405.1 of uncultured Actinomycetota bacterium. Lineage (GTDB taxonomy): Bacteria > Actinomycetota > Thermoleophilia > Gaiellales > Gaiellaceae > PALSA-600. The sequence goes on from CAVRQF010000002.1 coordinate 312,620, forward strand.
CGACGAGGTCGTCGCCGAGGCGGTGGAGACCGCGAGGACGCTCGAGCCGGATCGCCCCATCGAGGTCGAGCTCGCGCCCGCGCTCGTCGCGGGCGACCACGACCGCCTCCGCCAGGTGGTCGACAACCTCCTCTCGAACGTGCGCTCCCACACGCCCCCGGGCGCGCCGCTGCGCATCGAGCTCGCCCGCAGCGACGGCCGACGCGGTTCTCACCGTGGCGGACTCGGGCCCGGGGATGGACGCCGAGCAGGTCGCCCAGGTCTTCGAGCGCTTCTACCGCGCCGACCCCTCGCGGGCCCGGTCGAGCGGAGGAGCGGGGCTCGGCCTCGCGATCGTCGCCGCCGTCGTCGAGGCGCACGGCGGCGAGGTCGACGCCGAGTCGGTCCCCGGCGGAGGGCACGCTCTTCCGGGTCCGGCTGCCCGCTCGCTCGAGCTGAAGGTCTCACCGGGCGCTCATCCGAGGCTCGTACGCTTGGGCCGACCATGACCCACGTCGGAAGGAGACCACGTGAAGCGCCTCACTGCTGCTCGCGGCCGCCACTAGCGGCCATCTCGATCTTCCCCGCCGCCGCCGGTGCCGGCACAGGCACCGGCTCCCAGGCCTGGTCGCAGGCCGGATGCGGCGGCTGTCACACACTCGCCGCCGCCGGCTCGAACGGGAACGCCGGCCCCAATCTCGACTATCTCCGGCCGTCGAGCGCAGCAGTCGCATCGCAGGTCACCTACGGCGGCGGCGGGATGCCGTCATTTGGAGGCTCGCTCTCGGCGAGCGAGATCCAGGCCCTCGCAACCTGGGTCTCGTCGGTGGCGGGCGGCACGGAGCGCGCGCGAACGCGCTCCGGCGAGCGTGCGAGCTCGCGATCCCGGCGGCCAAGGTACGGCGGCTCCAGGCCGGCCTGAAGAAGCTCGGCTTCTTCCACCACGTCGTCACGGGCTACTACGGCCCGGTCACGACGAAGGCGGTCAAGCGCTTCCAGCATTCGGTCGGCCTCACCGCCCGACGGGATCTGGGGCCCGAAGACCGCAGCGGCGCTCAAAGCCCGCCTCTAAGCCGATTCTCAGCCGGCTCACACGTTCCTCTCATCGACCGCGCGCACATGGCCGCATGAGATCGAAGCTGGTCGCCTCGCTCTGCGCCCTCACGATCGCCGTCCCGGTCGCCCAGGCACCGGCGCGACCGTGCGCAGACGAAGACGGTCGCGAAGAAGACGGTGACCCGGAAGGTCACCGGGATCAAGGCCGAGGCGGGCCGCTGGGGAACGGTGAAGGTCGTCGTCACCGCGAAGATCACGACTGCGCGGCGGCAAGAAGACGATCCGCTACACCGATCTCGGCGGGACCTACAGCTACCACACCGACCGCTCGCAATACATCATGTCGCAGTCGCTCCCCTACCTCCGGCAGGAGTTCCTCAGCGGCCAGAGCGCGAACGTGCAGCAGGTCTCGGGCGCGACCTACACGAGCCAGGCGTTCGAGCAGTCGCTGCAGTCGGCGCTGCTCAAGCTCTCGAAGTAAGCGAGGGCCGCGCCTTCGCCCGGCGCGACTCGGTTCCCGCCGGCAGCGAGATCCAGACGTCGGCGCCCGACACGCCCGCGGTCCCGCCGTGCGCGCGCGCGATCGCCTCGACGATCGCAAGGCCGAGCCCGCTCCCGCTCCGGCGGCGCGCCTCGTCGGCGCGGCTGAACCGGTCGAACGCTCTCGTCTCGAACCCTTCCGGGAAGCCCGGCCCCTCGTCGGAGACGTGAAGCTCGACCCGCTGGTCGCGGCGAAGCGCGCGCAGGGTCACGACGCCCGCACCGTGCACGAGCCCGTTCTCGACCAGGTTCCCGAGCGCCTGCTCGACCCGCTTCGGATCGGCCTCGAAGGCGACGTCGCTCGCCCTCCACGTCGACCCGCCGCCCGAGCTCGGCGGCGCGAGCCGAGAAGCGCTCGGCCACGCGCAGCGAGCACGTCGTCCGACTCGAGCGGCTCGGGGTTCACGGGAAGACCGCTCTGGTCGGACCGGGCGATCAGCAGGAGGTCGTCCGCGAGCGCGGTCAGCCGGTCGGTCTCCTCGGCGGCCGAGCGCAGCGCGTCCTCGAGCTCGGCCCGGGACCGGGGATGGCGAAGCGCCAGCTCGAGCTCGGTCTTGAGCAGCGAGAGCGGCGTGCGGAGCTCGTGGCTCGCGTCCGCGGCGAAGCGCCGCTCGTGCTCGAAGGCCGTCTCGAGCCGCGCGAGCATGTCGTTCAGCGTCTCGGCGAGGCGCTGGATCTCGTCCTTCGCGACCGGAACCGGTAGCCGGCTCCCCGGTGTCGCGGCCGAGATGTTGGCCGCCTTACGCCGCATCTCCTCGACCGGGCGAAGCGCCGCCCCGGCGAGCGCGTACCCGGCGAGCGCCGCGAGCAGGAGCGCGAGCGGCGAGCCGACGAAGAGCTCCTTGCGAAGCCGCTCGAGCGACTCGCTTCGTGCGTCGAGCGAGCTGCCGAGAACGAGCGCACGGTGTGAGCCGCCGGCCGTGTCCGGGATCGCAAGCAGGCGCCAGCGGCCGTCGCTCCCGTGACCGCGGTGCTCAGCCTGAGGGAGCCACCGCCCGCGACGCGGCGCGCCGCAGCGACGTCGAGGAGCGCCGGCAGCCCGGCGGGCTGCGAGAGCACGACCACGCCGTTCGCGTCGAGCACCTGCGCGAACCTGACGCCGCTCGCGGAGTCGAGGTCGAGCGGCGTCTTGCCCCGGTCGATGCGCAGCGTCGCTTCTGTGGCGTGGGCCAGCAGAGTCTGGTCGGTCGAGGAGAGGAGCGTCGAGCCGACCCGGAGGTAGAGGAACCCGCCGAGCGCCGCCAGCACCGCCGCCATCGCGACGGCGAACGGCAGCGTCAGCCTGATCCGGATCGGCAGGCGGCTCACGTCAAGCAGTGTCGCTCAGCCGGTACCCGACGCCGCGGACCGTCTCGAGCGAGCTCCTCGCGAAAGGCCGGTCGATCTTCTCCCGCAGGTAGCGGACGTAGACGTCGACGACGTTCGAGTGGCTCTCGAACGCGATGTCCCAGGCGGAGTCGAGGAGCTGCACCCGCGAGAGCGCCTCGCCGGGGCGGCGCATGAAGACTTCGAGGAGCACGAACTCCTTGGCGGTCAGGTCGAGCTCCTTCTCGCCGCGCCAGGCGCGATGCGTCGCCGGGTCGAGGCGAAGGTCGCCGACGCGAAGCTCGGTCGGCCGCTCTGCCGGCGCGCGCCGGGCGATCGCGCGCAGCCTGCGCCAGAAGCTCGCTGAACGCGAACGGCTTGACGAGGTAGTCGTCGGCTCCGGTGTCGAGCCCGGAGATCCGGTCCTCGATCGCGTCGCGCGCCGTCAACATCAGCACAGGCGTCCATACGCCTCGCGCACGCAGCTCGCGGCACGTCGCGAACCCGTCGATCCCGGGCAGCATCACGTCGAGGACGATCGCGTCGTACGGCGCGGCCCGCGCCATCCACAAGGCCTCCTCGCCGGACGGCGCGAGGTCGGCCGGGTGGCCCTCCTCGCCGAGTCCTCGCACGAGAAGCCGGCCGAGCTTCGGCTCGTCCTCGACGACCAGGATGCGCACGCTCTCATAGTTGCTCGCAGAAGATGAATGACGGATGAGAGACTCGTCGCTCATCGACTGGCGCCTCTCGAGTCGTCGCAGCCTACGGTCAGCCCATCGGCGAGTCCATGGCGCAGACGCGACAGCGGCGCGGCCGGGAACCTGCGGCTCACCTCGCTCGTCGGGATGCGTGCTGCTCGTGCTCCTCGCGATCGAGGGCGCCACGATCCCCTGGATCAGGCCGCTCCTCTCGGTGCACATCTTCGTCGGGATGCTCCTGCTCGGCCCGGTCGCCCTGAAGCTCGCGACAACGGGCTACCGGTTTGTCCGCTACTACACGCGGCAGCCCGGAGTACGTCCGCGAAGGCCCTCCGGCTCCGCTGATGCGCCTCCTCGTGGCGCCGGTGCTCGTCCTCTCGACCTTGACCCTGTTCGGAACGGGCGTCACTCTCCTCGCGATCCCGCACGGGGGCACCGTCTCCGGGCTCCACAAGGCGAGCTTCATCGTCTGGTTCGGCGCGATGACGATCCACGTGCTGGCCTACGCCGTGCGGACGCTCAAGCGCGTGCGCTGGGACCTCTCCGGCCGCCGCATCCCCGGCCGGGCGCTCCGCCTCGCGGCCTCGGGGCTCGCCGTCGCGGCGGGCGTCGGGATCGCCGTCGCCACCTACCCGCTGGCCCACCCCTGGTTCCACAGGCACGACGGCTTCGAGCGGGACGGCGCCGCGCTGATCCCCACCAGGACGACCGCGGCCGTCCACCCGGCACCGCAGCGCACCGACCCGGCCTGGCTCGCGCTCCACCTTCCGCCCGTCCACCCGGGCCCCCTGCCGGGCTACTTGCTGATCGCCGACCGGAACAACAACCGCGCCCTCGTCGTCTCCCCCGCCGGGAAGGTCGTGTGGACGGACTCCGCGCTCCGCGGCCCCGACGACGCGTTCTTCACGCCCGGCTGGCGCTCGATCATCACGAACGAGGAGTTCAACGACACGCTGGCGCAGGTGGCGCTTCGAGGGCGCCGCACCGTCTGGCGTTACGGCCACGCCGGCATTGCGGGCTCGTCGCCCGGCTACCTGAACACCCCCGACGACGCCTACCGCCTCCCGAACGGCGACACGACGGTCGCCGACATCAAGAACTGCCGCATCGTCGAGCTCTCCCCGCGCGGAACGGTCGTCCGGATCCTCGGCGGCAGCTGCGCCCATGACCCGCCCCGGGGCTTCTCGAGCCCGAACGGCGACACGCCGCTCCCGGACGGGGGGCTGCTCGTCACCGAGATCGGCGGCTGGATCGACCGCCTCGACGCGCGCGGCCGCCTGGTCTGGTCGGTGCCCTCACCGGTCTCGTACCCCTCGGACGCCCAGCTCCTGCCGAACGGCCGCGTCCTCGTCTCGTCGTTCACCTATCCCGGGAAGCATCGTCGAGATGACACCGTCGGGGACGGTGACCTGGTCGTTCGGCGACTCCTCCGGGCCGAACCTGCTCGACAAGCCCTCGCTCGCGGTGCGCCTCCCGAACGGGCTGATCGCCGCCAACGACGACTACGGCGACCGGGTGATCCTCATCGACCCGCGGACCCGGCGCATCGTCTGGCAGTACGGGCACACCGGCGTCGCCTCGTCCGCGCCGCGGGTACCTCTCGAAGCCCGACGGCATCGACTTCCTGCCGGCGAAGGTCGTCGCCGCGGTCGCGCCGCCGCGGGCGGTCACCTCCGCCGGCGCTGCGCGATCCAGCGGATCGGCTCGCTCCCCGCGCAGACCTCGCGGATCGCAGCCGTCGCGCTCGGCGGCGACCGGGTGATGCTTCTCGGCGGGCTCGCCGCCGGCTCGTCCTCCGACCAGATCCTCGTCGGGCCCGCCGCAGCACCTCCGCCGCGTCGGCACGCTGCCCGATCCCGACCCACGACGACGCCGCCGTGCTCCTGGGCAAGACGGTGTACCTGCTCGGCGGCGGCCAGGCGACCTCGAGCGACGCCGTCGTCCGGATCACTCCGGCCGGCCGCGCGCGACGTACCGGGACGCTCGGCGAGCCCCTCTCCGACCTCGGGGCCGCCGTCGCCGGCAGCACCGCCTACCTCGCGGGCGGATACACGGGCGCGCAGTACGCGACGGGAATCCTCAGGTTTCGCGGCGGTGCCCCCACGCTCGCGGCCCGGCTCCCGGCCGGCCTCCGCTACGCGGGAGTCGCCTCGCTCGGCGGGATGATCTACGTCGCAGGCGGGATCACGACCGCCGGCACGAGCAGCGCCGTCTACCGGTTCGACCCCTCGGACCGGCACCGTCGAGCAGATCGCGACGCTGCCGCGCCCGGTGGCGCACGCGCCGCTCGTCGCGCTCGGCGGGTCGCTCTACCTGATCGGCGGCGACGGCAGCGCGATCGTCTGGCGCATCACGCCGGACGGCACGGTGACCCTCGCCGGGCATCTTCCCCACCCGCTCGCGAACGCGGCCGCGCTCACCCTCGGCCGCTCGGTGTACGTCTTCGGCGGCGACGGATCCGACGCCGTGCTCAGGATCACCCCAAAGGCGCGTTGAGCAACGGCGGCCGCGTCCGGCGGGGCGGCCATCCTGGGCAGCGAATGCCCGATCCGGCTCCAGACGCCGCTCCCAGCCAGGAGCGGGTGCACGCCGCGGTGCGCGAGGCACGCGACGACGCCGCGCCGTTCGCCCTTGCGGCTGCGGGGATCCTCGTCCTCCTTGCCGTCACCAGCCTGCACGCAAACTGGGAGCTGCTCGGACGGCAGCTCTGGTGGGTGTGGCTGATCGTCGCCGCGCCGTACATCCTGCTCTGGGCGGCCCTGCTCTTCGGGCTCGGCACGGTCCTTCGCTCCGAGCGACGGCGCGAGCTCGTGATCGCCATCCTGGCCCTCGTCTGGGCGCTGACGCTTGCGGGGGTCGTCCTGCTCGTCGTCTCGCTGGTCGCCACCTCGGGCTCGCACATCAGCGGGCGCCAGCTGCTCGTGAGCGGGGCGGCGGTCTGGCTCACTGACGCCGTGGCCTTCGGGCTGGCCTTCTGGGAGCTGGACAACGGCGGCCCCGTCGCCCGCGCGTTGGCAGATGCGCGGCGCACACCGGACTTCCAGTTTCCGCAGGACGACAACCCGCAGCAGGCCCGCGCGGGCTGGGCACCGCGCCTCTGGGACTACTTCTACGTCTCGATCACCAACTCGATCGCGTTCAGCCCGACCGACACGATGCCGCTCACGAGAAGCGCCAAGGTCCTGATGGCGGCGGAGTCGGGGCTCGCCGCGATGACCGTGCTCCTGGTCGCCGCCCGGGCGATCAACATCCTCGGGTGAGCGGATCCCTCATTCCTGCCCGGACGTCCACGCCGCCGCCGTCCCGCGCACCCGGAGAGACACACGCGCGCCCGGCTCGGGTGCGAGCGGCCCCGGCAGCCTGACGAGCACCTCGAACCCGGGCCGGCCCCCCGGTTCCGGGCCCCAGGCCGGCTCGTCGAGCCGCACCGCGACGAGCACGTCGTGGCCGTGGAACTCGCGGCTCACGACGACCCCGCGCGGTGCCGCCGAGCCGTCGGCGAGGTCGATCTGCTCGGGCCGGACGAGCACCCCGACCGCGCACGGCTCCTGCGCCGGCCGTGCGAGCTCGACGGAGATCTCGCCGAGGACGGACTGGACGACGCCGTTCTCGAGCCGCCCGAGGAGCAGGTTCCCGTGGCCGACGAAGCGTGCGACCTCGCCGTTGACGGGCCTCGTGTAGAGCACCGCCGGCTCGTCGCACTGCACGATCGAGCCCCGCTGGAGGACGGCGACCCGGTCGGCGATCGAGAGCGCCTCGTCCTGGTCGTGGGTGACGAGGATCGCGGTCACCCCGGCATGCCGGAGCACGTCGACGACGTCGCGGCGCATGCTCGTCCGCAGCTCGACGTCGAGCGAGGAGAACGGCTCGTCGAGGAGGACGAGCGCCGGGTCGGCGGCGAGGGCCCGTGCGAGCGCGACCCGCTGCCGCTCGCCGCCCGAGAGCTGGTGCGGAACCCTCTTCTCGAATCCCTCGAGGCCGACGAGCGTGAGGAGCTCGCCGACCCGCTGGTCGGTGCCGCGGCGGCCACGGAGGCCGAAGGCGACATTGCCGGCAACGCCGAGATGCGGGAAGAGCGCGCCGTCCTGGGGGACGTAGCCGATCCCGCGGCGCTCCGGCGGGACGAAGGCGCGAGGCCCCTCGACGATCCGGCCGCCCAGCTCGATCGTCCCGGCGGCCGCCCGGTCGAACCCTGCGATCAGCCGCAGGAGCGTCGTCTTGCCGCTCCCGGAGGCGCCGAGGATCGCCGTCAGCGACCCCGCCTCGGCCTCGAGCGTGACGCCCGAGAGCACCTCCCGCTCGCCGAACGACTTGCGGAGCGAGTCGACGACGACCGCGTGCGCGGCGGTCACGAGGGCGCCCCTCCGGCGATCCGCTCGAACCAGCGGCCGAGCAGCAGGGCGGGGACGGTGGCGACGAGGAGCAGGGCGAGAGCGTACGGCGCTGCGGCCCCGTAGGAGAAGTCCTGCGTGAACGCCCAGAACCCGGTCGCGAGCGTGTTCACGCCGTTCGGGTGCAGGATGAGGGTCGCGGTGAGCTCGGTCGAGGCGCTGATGAACACGAGCGAGAAGCCGGCCGCGAGCGCGGGCGCGAGAATCGGGAGCGTCACCCGAACGAGCACGCTCAACCGGCCGTGCCCGAGTGACCGCGCTACCTCCTCGAGACCCGGCGGCGCCTGGGCCACCCCGGCACGCACGGCGACGAGAGCCAGCGGGAAGAACATCATCCCGTAGGCCGCGACGAGCTCCGTGCTCGAGAGGTAGAGGCCGAACGCGTAGTTGACGGTGAAGTAGACGAGCGACAGCGCGACGACGATCCCCGGTAGCGCCTGGACGATGTAGGTCGAGCGCTCCATCGCGACGCTCGCCGGGTTGCGGTGGCGCTCGACCAGGAAGGCGACCGGGAGCGCCGCGGCCGTCGCAAGGGCCGCTGCCGCGGCGCTGTAGGAGGCCGTGTCGAGCGCGGCGTGGACGATCGAGGTCGGACGGGAGGGTCGAGGAGGTTCCCTCGTAGAACCAGTAGGCGAGAGCGTAGAGCGGAAGCCCGAGTGCGAGGCCGATCAGCGCCGTGAGGCCGGCCAGCACCGGGATCGTCCAGCGACCGAGGCGGATGCGGGACGCGGGCCGGAGGGTGGTGCGCCGCGCCGCGCCGCCACGACCGCGCCCGAGCATCTCCCCGGCGAGCAGCGCGAGGCCGAGAGCGACGAGGACGAGCGAGAGCGCGGCACCGGTCGAGGAGTCGAAGCTCAGCTGGAACTCCGTGTAGATCTGGGTCGTGAAGGTCTGGAACCGAAGGATCTCGAACGTCCCGAACTCGGCGAGCAAGATCAGGGCGACGAGCAGCGACCCCCCGACGAGCGCGGGCCGGATCTGGTGGAGCGTCACGCGCGCAAAGGTCCGCACGCGGCCGAGGCCGAGGCTCCGGGCGACGTCCTCGAGGCCCGGGTCGGCGGTGCGGAGCGAGGCCGCGACCGGCAGGTAGACGAGCGGGTAGCTGCCGAGGCTCATCACGAGCACCGACCCCCAGTAGCCGTGGACCGCCGGCTCGAGCGAGATCCAGCTGTACCCGAGGACGAAGTCGGGCATGGCGAGCGGCAGCACGAGGACGACGCGCCAGAACCGCCGCCACGGGAGCTCGGTGCGCTCGACGCACCAGGCAGCCGCGACCCCGATCACCGCGCACACGGCGGTGACCGCCGCCGCCAGCCGCACGGTGTTCCAGAGCAGCGTGACCGTCAGGTGGCGGAAGAGGACGGGCTCGAGCGTCCCCCAGCCGGCCTGAGCCGACTGGAGGACGAGGAACGCGAGTGGCAGCAGAACGAAGCCGGCGACGACGAGCCCGGCGCCGTAGAGGCCGACCGGCGCCCGGCGGAGGCGCACTAGAGCAGGCTGGCTTCGCGCAGGAGGCTGATCGCGAGGGCGCCGGTTCCGAGCTGCTTCACGGTGATCGGGTCCGGCTTCAGCGTCGCGAACGGGATCAGCGGCTTCGTCGTCTTGACGCCGGAGCCGAGCGGGTACTCGTAGCTCTCGTCGGAGGCGAGGATCTTCTGCGCGGCAGGGCTGACGAGGTAGGCCAGGAACTTCTGCGCCTCGGCCGCGTGCTTGCTCGACTTCAACGCTCCGGCACCGGCGACGTCGATCACGTAGCCGGGGTCTCGAGCGGCGAACAGGGCCGCGGCGGAGTGCACCTTCGACGCGCCGAGCTCGTCGCGCAGCCGGTACCAGTAGTAGTTGTTGATGACGCCGAGCTGCGCCTGTCCGCTGTTCACCTGAGCGACGAGCGACTCGTTGTCGGGGTAGATGTGCCCGCTCGCGTTCGCCCGGATGCCGTTCAGCCACTGCTCGGCGCGGGCCTTGCCGTAGCGCGCCGCGACCGCGGTGACGATCGGCTGGAAATCTGTCTCGGTGGGCGCCAGCGCGAGCTTGCCCTTCCACTTCGGCTTGGCGAGATCAAGCACCGAGCGCGGCAGCTGCGAGGCCTTGAGCTTGTCGGTGTTGTAGACGATCGTGCTGACGCGGGCCGACACACCCTCCCAGTCCTTGCTCGGCGAGTCGTACTTCGCCGGGGTCTTCGCAAGCGTGGACGACGCGACCCTTGCGAGCAGCCCGCGGGTTCCGAGCGCCTCGAGCGCCGGCGAGTTCTCGGTCATGAACACGTCGGCGGGGGAATGGGATCCCTCCTGGATGATCTGCGCGGCGAGCACTCCCTCGTCGTCCTGGCGGACGGACACCGAGATCCCGGTCGCCTTCTCGAACGCATCCACGATCGCATTGACCGTCTGCGGGTGCTGACCGCTGTAGAGGGTGAGGGTCGCCTTCGCCGAGCTGTCGGCTCCGACGGCGGTCGTGACAAGGATTGCCGCGACGGCGGCGAGCGCGGTCGAGGCTGCAAGGATGAGGCGCACGAGGTTGCCTTTCAGTCGAGGAGGAGCCCGGGACAGTTCTTGTAAGGGAAACCTTACAGCACTGGACTCAGCACTTGACGTACGCGAGGTCGAGGAACAGACTCGTCTGCCCGTTCATGTGCTCGCGGGAGTACCGCCTCCGCGCCTCGGCCTGCGCGGCACGGAGCCTGTCGAGCGCAGCCGGGAGGTCGTCGGTCGAGTCGCGATGCACCGATCTCGAGAATCCGCACGTTCTGTTTCTCGAGGCTCGCCGCGTGGCCGAGCATCAGCCGGGCGACGGCCCCGGGGTGGTACCCGAGCGAGGCCTCTGTCTCGAAGGCGATGTCCCCGGCGACCGAGGTAGTAGCGGGCGTTGACCTCGCTCTTGCCGAGCCAGCCCGTCACCGGTCGGCGGAGAGCATCTTCCGCGTCGCGTCGACGACCTGACCGGTCGTGAACGGATAGAGGAAGAGAGCACGCTCGTCGCCGTTGGCGTCGATCAGGTACGCGGCGCCCGTATGGGTGATCTTGCGGATCGTGACCCCCGCGATCTTCTGGGTCGTCGCCTGCCAGGCGACGCCGTAGTCGCGCCAGACCCGGGCAAGCTCAGCCCGCGAGCCGAGGCCCCAGCGCCAACCCGGGGCGAGCTTCCAGTGGAGGGCGTCCTCGCGGAGGTTGCGGGGGCTGTCGGCCCAGGGGTTGACGCTGACCGAGACGACGGCCGGGGCCTCGTTGCCGAGAGTGGCCGCGGCCTCGCTGAGGACGCTTGCCTCTCGCGGGCAGAAGTCGCGGCAGAGCGGATCGATGAAGGTGACGATCGCAGGACGCCCGTGAAGCGACGCGAGCGTGAGCGGCGTTCCCTTCTCGTCATGGAGCGCGAAAGCCGGGCGCGGGACGCACGCCGGCGGGCCAGGTGGCGGTGACGTCCGAAGCGCTGCTCGGTCGTTGGGAGCGAGCGCCTTCGCGACGACGAAGGCGATGGCCGCAGCAACCAGGACCCGGCGGCCGCGATGAGCCACCGGCGATGGGACGGCCTGCGCACGGCGAGTGCTGGCTGGTCGACGGACATGAGGGCGGCGCCGGGCGCCGCTACTGACGATACCGGCCGCCGCCCCCCGTCCTCGATTTCAATCGCGCTGATAGAGCCCGAAGGCGTTCCCTTCCGTGTCGGTGCAGGTGGCATAACGGCCAACGTTCGGGATGTCCTGGGGCTCGGCAGCTCTCGCCGCCCAGCTCGCGCACCTTCGCGACCGAGGAGTCGATGTCGGACGTGCCGAAGTACACGACGATGCCCTTGCTCTCGGGGCTCGTGTAGACGGCCCCTCCGGCCTCGTAGGTCATCTGGTAGTCGCCACCTTCCTCGAACGGCTGGAATTGCCAGCCGAAGAGGCCGCTGTAGAAGCCGCGGGCCCGGCCTCCGTCACCGCCCGCGATCTCGAACCAGGTGATCTTGCCGTCGGTGTCGCTCATCTCTCTTCCTCTCGGTAGTCGAACAGTGGGGCCCCGGTCTCGAGCAGCGTCTTGAGCCCGCTCAGCACGTGCATCCAGCCGGCCCCGGCGACGCTCGCCGCCGTCTTGGGCGCGGCTCTCGAGGCGGTCGTGGACGACGGTGAGCAGGCACGTGCCGCCGTCCTGCGGCTCGATCTCCCAGGTGACGCGGCTCTCGCCCTCGAGTGCGAGCTCGTCGTCGTAGAGCGCCCGCCAGCCGTGCCGGAGCCGCTTCGGTGGGTCGAACTCGATGATCTCCGCGTCGATCCAGACCCGGGAGAGGTCGGGCGAGCGGGCGAGCCAGCGGCCGCCCGCGGTGAGCGGGGCCGTCGAGCCGGCACCCGTGGAAGTAGAGCTCGATGAACTCGGGCCGTCGTGATGCCGTCCCAGATCTGCTCCGGGCTCGCCTTGATGTACAGCTGGTAGACCTGCGTCGTCTGCACTTCCTGGGCGGTCGTCGTCATGCCGTCTCCTCCAATCTGGCCTTGAGCTCGAGGAGCGCGCTGACGCGGCCCTCGGTGAACTTGTCGATCCACCGGTCGTGGATCTCGCGGATCGGGACGGGATTGAGGAAGTGGTGCTTCTCACGCCCGGCCCGGCGGGCGACGACGAGGCCGGCCTCCTCGAGCACGCGGAGGTGCTTCATCACGCCGAAGCGGGTCATCTCGAGCCCCTCCTCGAGCTCGCCGAGCGTCCGGCCGTCCTGCTCGAACAGCCGATCGAGCAGGTGCCTCCGGGTCGAGTCGGCGAGCGCCTTGAAGACCTTGTCGTCGTCCACGCCGGAAGAGAATATGTGACCAAACGGTCACCTGTCAAGGCGAGCCGTGGCCGACCTCCTGGAGCACCCACGTGTTGCCGTCGGGGTCGGCGAAGTCCGCGAACGAGTTGTAGTCCGCGTGCTCCGGGTCGACCCCCGGGCTCCACGCTCCGTCGCGCATGTGGCGGATCTCGTTTACCTCGATCCCGCGGCCGGAGAGCTCCGCCCGGGCGGCTTCGATGTCGTCGACGACGAGGTGCAGTCCGCGCGCCTGGCCCGGGTCGGCGTCCGTGATTCCGATGCCGACGGAGATCGAGCAGGCCGATCCCGGCGGCGTCAGCTGGACGACGCGGAAGCTGTCGCCGGCGCGATGGTCGACGTCGAGGTGGAAGCCGGCCTGCTCGTAGAACGCCTTCGCGCGATCGACGTCTGACACCGGGACGAGCACGAGCTCGAGCTTGTAGTCCATGTGGCTCCTTTGGTCGTGGTCAGGCGATGATCTCGACCCAGTCGAGGATCTGCTCGTCGCTGACCTTCTCGACCAGCTCCGGGTGATCGGCGCGCATGTGGTCACGAATCCCCTCGAGCACTTCCTGTTCGGTGTCGGCGCGAACGACGAAGCCGCACTCGCAGACGACCTGGCGCGTCATCGGAAACCTCCTTCGGAAGACGATGGGTGGTGACGATTATCGTCCTCATCGCATGGCCGAGACGAAAATCCAGCTGTGCGGCCGTTTCATCGCCGAGATGGAGGGCGAGCGAATCGAGGCCCGTCTGCCGGGAAAGCAGGGGAGGCTGCTCCTTGCCTACCTCGTCCTGAACCGGGAGCGGGCGGCGACCCGGGCAGAGCTGATCGAGGCGGTCTGGCCGGGCGAGCTGCCGCGCGACCCCGCCGACGTGCTTGCCGCGGTCATCTCGAAGGTGCGCGCGACTCTTCCGACCGGCTCGCTCGAGGGCCGCGGTCGCCTGCAGCTCCTTCTTCCGACGGGGGCGCGCGTGGACGTCGAGCGGGCGTACGCGTCGGTCCACGAGGCCGAGTCGGCTCGCTCGCTCGGAGACTGGCCGCGGGCGTGGAGCGCGTCGCTCGCGGCGCAGCTCGTGTCGAGGCGGACGCTGCTCGACGAGTACGACGCCCCGTGGATCTACGAGCGCAGGCGCGCGCTCGGCGACGTGCTCGTCCGTGCGCTCGAGTGCTATGCCGCTGCGTGTCTGGGGCTCGGCGGCACGGAGGTCGCGGGCGCCGAACGAGCCGCCCGGGAGCTCGTCCGCCGCTCTCCGCTTCGCGAGAGCGGCACCGCCCTGCTGATCCAGGCGCTCGAGGCGCAGGGCAACGCTGCGGAGGCCCTCCTCGCCTACGAGTCCCTCCGGCGGCGGCTGCGCGAGGAGCTCGGCGTGGCGCCGACCGAGCAGCTCCAGGCCGCGCATCGGAGGCTCCTCGGCGCGCCCGCTGCCAGCTGATGAGCGGCGCCAAGGTTTCGCCAGGAATGCTGCAACCCCCTGCTGCGATGGTCGCGGAACCTCCTCCCGACCGAAAGGATCGACCGATGGCCGCCGCAACGAGCCTCTCCCCCTCCCTCGCCAACCCCCTCGTCGACGTCGACTGGGTCGCGGCGAGCCTCTCCGACGACTCCGTGCGCCTGATCGAGGTCGACGTCGCCGCCACCGACTACAAGCAGGGCCACGTCCCTGGCGCACTGCTGTGGAACATCTACGCCGACCTCCGCCACGCGGACTACACGCCAATCGGGGGCGCCGAGCTCGACGAGCTCTTCTCGCGCTCCGGGATCGACCGCGAGACGACGGTCGTCTTCTACGGCTACGGTGCCCACCTCGGCTACTGGCTCCTGAAGGCCCGCGGCCACGGCTCAGTGCTCCTGCTCGACGGCCCCCGCGACCAGTGGCCCGACAGCGGGCGCGCCTGGAGCACGGAGCCGCATGAGCCCTCACCGGCGGCCTTCCAGCCGCTCGACGGCGACCCCCGGCTGCAGGCCTCGCGAGAGGACATCCTCGCGATGATCGGCAGGCCGGACTGTGTCGTTCTCGACGTTCGCTCGGAGGCCGAGCACGACGGGCGGAACTTCTGGCCGTCCGGCGCCCCCGAGCCGATCGGCCGCCCCGGCCGCATCCCCGGGAGCGTGCATCTCCCGATCGAGCTCCTGCGGGCTCCGGATGGACGATTCCGGGAGGCGGCCGAGATGCAGCGAGCCCTGGACGCAGCGGGCGTCACCCCGAGCCACCGCCTCGTCACCTACTGCACGGTCGGCAACCGCGCCGCCCAGGCCTGGTTCGCGCTCGGCCACCTCCTCGGCTACGCGAACGCCGCCGTCTACGACGGCTCGTGGGCCGAGTGGGGCTTCCGCTCGGACACGCCGATCGAGCGAGGATAGGCTCGAAGAACGGTGAGAACCGAGCGGCGAAGCGGCTACAGTAAGGGGCTGCTGCCCTCTTAGCTCAGTTGGTAGAGCACCTCCATGGTAAGGAGGGGGTCAACGGTTCGAGTCCGTTAGAGGGCTTCACGAAAAGAGCTGCAAAGCGTCGATAACTGTTGTCAGTACTGACTTGTATCGGCAACAAGCGGACACATTACGGACACCAGGTGTCCCAACCGGGCCGCTCATAACCCCTAAGAGCTCCTTTCACAATGACGTGTTCCGGAGTCGGCGGTAGCAGACGATGCAGCAGCCGATCGCGAGGAAGCCCTCGTGGATGTCGGCTCGGCGGTCGTAGCGGACGAGTAGGCGTTTGAACTGGTGGAGCCAGGCGAAGGTGCGTTCGACGACCCAGCGGTAGCGGCCAAGGCCGGAGCCGTGTTCGGTCTTGCGACGGGCGATCTCCGGGGTGATGCCGCGCCGGCGGAGCTCGCGGCGGCGATCCTCGTAGTCGTAGCCGCGGTCGGCGCAGACGCGGTCGGGTCGGCGGCGTGGGCGGCCGACCTTGCCCCTGACCGGTGGTACCCGGTCGACGAGCGGGATCAGCTGGGTGCTGTCATGGCGGTTGCCGCCGGTGAGCGTCCAGGCGAGCGGGATCCCGGTGGCATCGACGAGGAGGTGGTGCTTGGAGCCGTTTCTGGCTCTATCAACCGGGCTCGGCCCCGTCGCGGAGCCCCCTTTTTCGCCTGCACGTGGCTGCCGTCAGCAACCGCGCGCGACCACTCGATCTCACCCGCCGCACGCAGACGCGCGAGCAGCACCTCGTGCAGCCGCTCCCAGACACCGGCCTTCTGCCACTCGTCCATCCGCCGCCAACAGGTCACCCCGGAGCCGAAGCCGAGCTCGAGCGGCAGATGCGGCCACGAGATCCCCGTGTGCAACACGAACAAGATCCCCTGCAACGCGAGCCTGTCCGGCAGCCGCTTGCGGCCCGGATAGCGAAAACGACGCTCCTTCACCGGCAACAGCGGCTCGACCAGCCCCCACAACTCATCCGAGACGATCCACGGCGCAGTAGCCATCGGCACCCCTCAGCTTGACGATAGGTGCCGACGGCTTTCGCCATCAACGAACGGGTCCCTTCATTACGAAAGGAGCTCTAAGAAGGACGCCAGTTCGCAAGGCTCACGATCACCCTGCGGCGTGGGCTGCACACGCCGAATCTACGTCGTTAGCGCGACCGCGTGCGAAGCCCTGGCGCTCGACTCGGACACGACCTTCTCGCGCGCATCGCGGATAACGACTTCGGCTGGCCGCCTCTCTGTCCCCGCGAGCTTCGGCCACCTTGCGCGCGGCGATCATCTTCGCGCCGCGCGGCAGAGGCAAGCTCCCACGTACAGGTCTGCCCGATCGTGTCTGCCCGATCGGGCAGACGGATGCCGCGACCTTGTTGCTTCAAAGTTTGCAAGCCATACATACTCGCAGCGCATTACTGCGAAGGGACGATCGTGGGGCAGCACAAACCAGGCGGGGGAGTTCCGCCCCGGTGAGACAGCCTGGCCGCCGCGACAGCGAGCGGTTGCGCGAAAACATGGAGCGGTCGGCTAAAGGATCGGCGCCGGGTCGCGCACCGAGCCGGACCGTAACGAAGACCCGGCTGGCACCGCACCGCAGAACCGGCCAACGGGCGAACGCGTTTGATTGGCCTCAGGAGGCGTGCATCACGCTTGCCCACCGGGCGTCGTCTCTGGGGGCTTCCCGGTGGCGGTGACGATCACGACCAACTGATGTTCCCGTTGCGGGTCTTCCGCGACCAGCTCCGCGAACCGCTGTTCTGCCGCTTCCTGTGTGTCGAAGCGGGCGACGAACTGCCCGTGCGCACGGTCAACGATCTGGAAGGCCACGACGCAAGCCTACGCTTTCGCCACGCCGAGCTCAAGCGAACGGACGGCCGAAGACTGTCTCTTGGAATCTCCGGAGTCGGAGATCCGGACACCAGGCGGATCGGGCGGCGGCAGACTCACGGCTCCAAGGATGGTGCGGCCGCTAGTTCGCAACCGCCCTCCCATCGAACGTGCCCATCGCAATGTGCTACCGGTTCAACTCCGCGCGTGCTCGCCTGGTCACCGCGCCATGATGCACGGCCGGCAAGCCCGCGGCAAGGCATACCCGCATCGCATCCCTGACCTCAGCTCGCTCGACGAACTGCATCTGCTTCCGCCTTCGCTGCCCTTTCGAGCGCAAGATACTGCTCCTTCGGGCAGGCCAACACTGTGGAACTCCAGTGAGCGAGGAGCCAGCGCCCGCCGGCTCGGGCGCGCACCGCCCGCGAGGGCAGGGCGCGCAGAATAGAAAACGCGCGCCGCGGGTCGGCCACAGAGCTCAGGAGAGGAGCGCAGTCGCCGCCTCACGCGATCGGGTTCGACTGCCGGTCGGCCGGGGGGCTTCCACCAGGAATCGCCCGATCGGGTCAGGCGCCTGGCCCGCCAAGCCGCAACCATGGTTGGGCGTGACCTGCGATTTCACACTTGTGACGCCCTCATCGCGGCAGGACATCACGGCCTCGACAACCTCGTGATGATGGTCGACAACAACAGGATGCAAGCGGACGGCTCCACCGCGGACGTGATGGGCGTCGAGCCCGTCCCCGAGAAGCTCGAGGCCTTCGGCATCGCGGCGCGACGGCTCGACTCGAACTCGATCGACGAGGTGTTCGACGCCTTCGCCTGGGCGAGCATCGAGGTAGACCGGCCGGCCTCGTGCGCGAGAACCTGCCGGGGAAAGGCGTCCCGAGCTTCGAGGTCTACGAGAAGGTGCACTACATCCGCGCCGCCGACGACGTCTGGGCTCGCGCATTCGAGGAGCTCGGTTGAGGGTCGGAGAGTATGCATCCACTCCATGCAGCGGTTCGCTGGCTATCGCCCGAGCGGCTCGCAACCGGTTAGCCCGTACGTGGGTCCCAGATCTGCATGTCCCGACCTGCGATCAGGAGCTTGCCGTTCGGTTCGAATGCGACCGCGATCCGCCCGTGATGGCTCTCGCACGGACAGCCAATGGGATGCCGAGTTCGACCTCAGTACGGACGTCTCACAGCGGACAGCCCACGTCGAGTACACCGCGGCGAGCGTGCGCCCGTCGGGGATGAACACAACCCCTTTGACGTTTCCGCCGCCGCCGAGCACCACACGGATGAGCTCACGTGTGCTGGTACTCCAGAGCCGCACCGTGCCGTCGCCGCCACCTACGGCAACAGACAGACCATCGGGCTTGTAGGCGATACTTTCGATATACGGCAGCCCAACATGCGTAGGTGCAGCAGACGACCTCCCCACGGCGTTACCTGGCAACTAGGTCGCAGCGTCGAGGCAAGACAGGCCGAGAAGAAGACGCAAGCTCATTCGCCGGTTCGGCCTAGATGGCTTGCGAGGACCGTGATCACCGCCGCAATTGCCGTTGTCGCAAGCCCTCCGCATCGACCGCGATCGGTATCCCGAGATCGGCTCGTTCCAGTTAAGGTGAAGGATCGTCCCGCGAGGTGCATGCGGCCATTACGACCAGGGAATACTCGGGCAACAGTTCTACGAACGTCTTCGGCGCGGCAGCCTTTCTCCCACGTCGGTCAGGGTGGGAAGAAGACGCCGCAGCCCGTAGCGCCGGCCTGCCGCCTTGAAGCTTGTGCCCGGCGATTCGCTGTTGGCCAAGTGGCTTGACCTTTGACCGGGGAACAGCTTATGCTCGCCCGAGGTCGTGGAGTCGACTGCAGGCGTGCAAGGGTCGGTACCACATTGCATAGCCGAGTCGGGCTTTGCGATTAAGGAACCGGAGTCGGGCCCGCGCCTCGGGTGCCGCGTCGGAACAAATGGGATCCATCAGAAGGAGGAAGGATGACCATCACGACCAAGAAGATCGCCGGGGCGGCTGTGCTGATCGCGGTGGTGCTGTTCACGGTTGCAGGTGCCGCGAACTCGTCGATAACCACCCAAACTGCAACGCCTCCTTACAAGATCTATCTAAGCAATACGCTGCTCAACAACGGATGGCGGCTGGAGATGCAGAGCATCGCGAAGAACTTCGTCGCCAAGACCGCGCCTTACAACAAGAAAATCGAATTCAAGGTGATCAACGGCACAAACACCGTCGCGGGCCAGATCGCCTCGATTCAGGCGATCCTTCCCGAACATCCAGCGGCGATCGTCATCGATGCTAACTCGCCGACCGCGCTCAATCCCGTTCTCGACCAGGCAATCGCGCAGGGTGCCTACGTTGTCGCATTCGACACTACGATCAACGACCCAAAGGTGTACACGGTCACCACCATCGGAGGCCTGACGAAGCCGGCCTACTCGACCGCACTCTGGCTCATCCACAGCATGGGGAACAAGGGCAACCTCGTCATCAACAACGGCGTGCTCGGAACAGGCGGCGAGCAACAGCAGAACCAGGGCGTCATGCAAGCGGTGAAGCAGTTCCCGAACGTCCACGTCGTCGCGCAGTTCTCGGGCCAGTGGGCTTCGGCGCCCTCTGCGAGCGAGTTCCAGCAGGTCATGGCGACCCATCCGCAGATCGACGGAGTGTGGGACTCGGGTGGCGAAAGCGGCGTGATCCAGGACCTGCTCAAAGCACATAAGCCGCTTATCCCGGTCGCTGGTTACACGTTCAACCAATACTTCCAGCAGTGCGCCCAGTACAAGTCAAAAGGGCTCCAGTGCGCCGCTGGCTCGTTTCCGGCCACACTCGGCGCCCAGGCCATCATGGAAGCCGTAGGCCTGATCGAGGGGAAGCACTACGCGCACATCGTGCAGGTCCCGTACCAGGTCTACACGAACAACGGAGTCAAGACGGACGTCCCGACGCTGCCGATGCCCGTCGGAGACCCGAAGCTTCCGCTCGAGTTCACCTGGCCGTTCAACCCGCCGGGTGCGAATCTGACGACTGCCGAGGTCATCGCGGGCGAGAAGTAAGCGAAGCGCGGATGCACGGAGCGATGTACGGCTGCCGGGGGGATCGGGTTCCCCCGGCAGTTCTTCTCGAATGTCCGGTCGAGTTGGATCTCCCAAAGGCTCACGCGCCCGAGGGAATCCTCCAGGTTGCTGATCGATGACCGCGGCAAGCTCCGCGGTTCGGGGGACGCTCGCGGTCGAGGCTGCTCGGATCACGAAGAGCTTCGGCGGCACGGTCGCGCTGACGGGGGCGGACCTCGCTGCCCGCTACGGCGAGGTCGTAGCCATCCTCGGCGAGAATGGGGCAGGCAAGAGCACGCTTATGCGTGTTCTTGCGGGCACGCTCAAGCCCGACGGAGGCATAGTTCGGGTCGACGGCAATGCGATGCGCCTCGGCGACCCACTCGCGTCCGAGGCTGCCGGCATCGGGGCGGTGTTCCAGGAGCTCACCACCATCCCCGATCTCACGGTTGCGCAGAACCTGTTTCTGCGCCGCGCGCCGCGTCGTTACGGGCTGATCAGCGCTCGACGCTCGATCGAGGAAACCGAACGTCTCTTCGACGAGCTTGGTATCGAGAACATCTCCCCGACCGCGCGCGGGAGGGAGTTGACGCTGGCCGAGAAGCAGGTTGTCGAGATCGCTAGAGCAAGTGCTGGCCGCCCCCGGGTCGTCATCCTCGACGAGCCGACCTCAGCTCTGGCGGAAAAGCAGGTCGAATGGCTGCTCGACCTCGTCCGCTCGTGGCGAGACGAAGGGCGTTGTGTGCTTCTCATCACGCATCGGTACGCCGAGGTCAAGTCGGTGGCCGACGTGCTGAGCGTCTATCGAACCGGCCGGCTCGTCGCCAGCTACTCGATCGAGGAGGCCAACGACGACGACGTCATCCAGGCGATGTGCGGAAGACCGATCGAGCAGATAGTGCCGGCAGCGCCTCCTCTTTCCGATGAAGCGCCTGTCGTCCTCGAGCTGTCGGGTTTTCGCTCCAGCGTTGCGCGTCGCTCGACGGAGCTCTCGATGCGAGCTGGTGAGATCGTCGGGGTGGGGGGTTTGGTTGGCCAGGGCCAGCTGGAGTTCTTCCACGCTCTCTTCGGTGATGGGCACGCGCTGGGAACGGTCCGGATCCGAGGCAAGGTCGTCCGTATTCGACGACCGACCGATGCGATCCGTCATGGCATGGGGATCGCGCTGGTTCCCGCTGATCGCAAGACGGAGGGGCTTCTTCTTCGTCGCAGTCTCCGCGAGAACATTGCGCTCGCGTCCCTACGCAACTTCTCGCGCTGGGGCGTTCTTGCCACGACGCGGGAGCGGGCGGCCGTGGAGGGAGAGATCAGCCGCCTTCGCATCGCCACGACTGGTCTGCGACAACCCGTCGGCCGCCTGAGCGGCGGGAACCAGCAGAAGGCTGTGATTGCAAAATGGCTCCTGTCGGAGGGCCAGATCTTCCTCCTCTATGACATCACTCGAGGCGTCGACATCGGTGCGAAGGCCGAGATCTACAGAATCGTGCTCGGCCTGGCCGAGCGCGGGGCGACGATCCTCTACTACAGCACCGATCTCGACGAGTTGCTGAGACTCTGCCATCGAGTCGCCGTCTTTCACGACGGCTCCCTGGCAGCGATGCTCGACAAGACGGAGTTGACCGACAGGGCGCTCGTGAGCGCAGCTTTCGGCAGGAATGCGGGATGACTGCTGCCGGAGTCTCGTCGCCCCGCCGGGTCACGACTGCGGGACTCATCCGGGCGAGCATCGACCCACGCTCCGTGGTGGCAACGCTCGTCCCCTTGGTCGTGCTTGCGATCGAACTCGCGTACTACTTCGACCGTTCGCCGTCGTCCTTTGCGCGCATCTATCTGCTCGGAGACCTCAGCACTGCGATGCCGCTGATTCTCGTGTCCACCGGTCAAGCGCTCGTGATCATCGGCGGGGGCATCGACATCTCGGTCGGGGGAACCGTTTCACTGGTCTCGGCGCTCGCCGCCCGCACGTTCGGCGTCTCGACCACCGGGATCATCGCCTGGTCCGTGGCTCTCGTTCTACTCGGTCTTGCGATCGGCGCAGTCAACGGCTTTCTGATCGGCGAGCTCGGGCTATCGCCGATCATCGTCACGATCGCGATGTGGTCGATCACCGGCGGCCTGGCAATCGTGGCTCTTTCTGCGCCGGGCGGGACTATCTCGCTCTCCGATGTCGAGTTCTGGACCGGATCTCGGTTCCATGTCCCGAGCCCCTTGCTCATACTCGCGATCCTCTGCGTCGGCTGGTATGCACTACGCCGAAGCGAACTCGGACAGAAGCTCTATGCGATCGGCAGCGATCGCGAAGCGGCAGCGGCAAGCGGCGTGCGCGTCGGGCGAGTGGAATGGGCGAGCTACACACTCTGTGGTGGATTGGCCGCTGTCGCAGGCTTGTACGTCGTCGCAAGCCAGGCGAGCGGCGACCCGAACGCCGGCAACCCCCTGATTCTCGATTCGATCGCCGCCGTAGTCGTCGGCGGCATCCCTATCTCAGGCGGTCGCGGAAGCATCGTCAACGTGATCATCGGGGCACTCATCTACACGGCCGTCGGCTTCATCATCACAGTCTCGTATGTCTCACCGTTCCTAGGGCCGCTCTTGACCGGGCTGATCCTGATCGGTGTCGTAGCACTCACTAGTCTCGTATCGTTTGCCACCACTCGGAAGCTGCGAACGCCGTGAGTGCCGACTTGCCGCCGACCGCACGGGGCGGTGCGATTTCGCGCGAGTGGCTCACCGGAACAGATCTCCTGGCCGCGGCCGCGTGGCTGCTTGCCCTGGTCCTCTACGTCGCCACATGCTTCGTTTCTCCAGGCTTCTTCACCCTCGGTCACACCCAGTCGCTGTTCGCGCAGGCGTCCGTTCTCGGGATGCTCGGGATCTCGGAAATGTTCGTGCTCCTCGTCGGCGGCATCGATCTGTCGGTTCCCTGGACGATGACCATGGCGGCGATCGTGACCAACTCCTGGGCGCCGTCGATCGGCCTCGTAGGGGCGATCCTCGCGTCCCTCGGACTCTGCGTGGTGGTCGGTTCGATCAACGGCGCCGGGGTGAGCGTGCTCGGGATGTCTCCCATCGTCATCACGCTTGCAATGAACGGAATCGAGCAGGGTGCGGTCAGCTCATGGGTCGGCGGGTCCGGGTTCATCACCACGCCGGACTCACTCTCCGGCTTCGCGAGCGGGACGACGCTCGGGGTGCCCAACGTCGTCTGGGTTTGGCTTGCATTCGGTGCGATTGCGGTCGCGGTCTTGCGGGGCACCGTTCTCGGTCGCTCCGTGTATGCAACCGGCAGTAGCGAGCGGGTTGCCTGGCTCTCGGGAGTGCGCTGCCGTCTTGTCATCACCACGTCGTACGTGACGAGCGCCGTGATCGCCGGCATCACCGGGATCCTGCTCGCGGGCACGCTGTCGCAGACCTACCTTGGCATGGGAGACACGTATCTGTTCCCGGCGATCGCCGCGGTGGTGCTCGGCGGCGTAGCCATCACGGGCGGGGCTGGGGGATACATCGGGCCGGTCGGTGGCGCGCTCGCAATTACCGCGCTCGATTTCCTGCTCTCGGCGCTCGGCATGTCGGGCCAGGAGCAAGAGGTGGCGTTCGGCCTCGTTCTGCTCCTGGCGGTCGCCGCGCCGAGGCTCGTCGAGATCACACGCGAATACCGGGTCTCGCTAAGGTCGGCTCGGGTCTCCAGCCCCACTGCGCCAGAGGCCGAGCACGGCATCTAGGTCGCTGACCAGCTGACACACGAGGAGGATCGACGTGACCCAACGGGGAGACGACTACCTCGAGCACCTTGCGATGAGCGAGGTGACGACCTTCAACTGGACGATCGACGCCGATCTCGCCGGGTATGCGCGGCACGGGTTCCCGGGAGTCGAAGTCTGGCTGAACAAGGTTGCGCGCAACGGTGCGCCCTATGACCTCATGCCGACGGGCGAGTTGAGCGACGACGTGATCGACGCGCTCGCCGGTGACCTGGTTGCAGCCGGTCTTCGGGCAGCGAGTGTCGTCTGCGCCGGGGCACTCACCGAACAGGACGATGAAGCGTGGCAGGCTCGGATCGACCACCTCCGCTTCACGATTCGAATCGCGGCACGAGTCGGAGCGTCGTGTGTGCTCGTCTGTCCGGGCGATCTCTACGGAATGACCCGGCACGATGCGGTCCTGCGGAGCTCGGCTGCCCTTCGAGCCGTTCTCGAGGACGCCCATCGTTACTCGGTCGATCTCGCGATAGAGCCGCTCCGGCCGATCCACACCGACTTCGTGAACACCCTCCCCGAAGCACTCGAGCTCGTCGGTGCGGTCGACGATTCACGCTGCGGGGTCTGCATGGACACCTTCCAGGTATGGCGGGGCGACGAGGAGCGAGAAGCGGTCATCGGAGAAATCGTCGAGGCTGCGCCGCAAACGCAGATCGTCCAGGTGGCAGACTCGTTGGTGGAGCCTCGGTCTAGGGAGGACCGTCTCGTGCCGGGCGAAGGCGTCTTGCCGCTCGGCCACATGCTGGGAGCGTTGTTTGCGAACGGCTACCAGGGCTGGCTGGCTGTCGAGATCATGTCGACTGAGCTCTGGCAAAGCGACTACGACGAGCTCCTCGAGCGTTGTCGTCGAGGGATGCGGAAGGTAGTGGAAGAGGCGCTTCGTCTTTCATGAGCGCGCGCATTCCCGGTGGGCCGAAGCTTGGGATAGTGGAACCGGCCGGCCCAGCCGGATGGCGTCGATAGGTAATCGTCTCGTGCGTCCGGCCGCCCGGAAACCCGATCGAGGCCTCCTGCGTCTACGTAGGTGAGCCCGGCCGTGCGCGAGGTTGGGCGGAAGCGGGCGCTCGGCCTTTCCGCCGACGAATGTTCGCTCTGACGGGGTGACGGAGTCGCTGTTGCGGAGTCGGACATAGCTCCACATACAGCGCTCAAGTTCTGAAGTCTCGTCTCGAACTACCACGATCGTGGTACAGGTGTTCGAGCCTGGGCAGCGGGTTGGCTTGAAGAGAGGGATGGGAGAACATAGAGCACCTCCGTGAAACGGAGGGCCTCGGAACGGTGCGCCTTATTCAGGGCCGTAGTAGCCGACCGCGGAGGCGCTGATCAGCACGCGCGGCCGCGGCTCGGCCTGCGCCAGGCCTTCGACCAGCCGTGCCGTTCCGAGCTCGCGGCTGGAGCGGATGCGTTGCTTGCTCGCCGGGGTCCAGCGTTGGGCGATCGGCTCGCCGGCGAGGTGTAGGACGCCGCCGCGGGCCGCGAGTCCCTCGGCCGGCGCCGGCTCCTCCGGAGGGTTCCAGCCGACAACATCGACCCCAACAGCCGGTGGGCGTGCTCGGCCGGCGTGACAACACGGTCACCTCGCCGCCGCGCTCCTGTAGCGCGGCGGCGGCCCGTGCCCCGATGAGCCCGGTGGCGCCGTTGATCGTGACACGTCATCGCCTCCTTTCCGGCTTCTCGAGGGCAAGCGCTTCGACCAGACCGTCGACGTCGAGCACGGTGACGGTGAGCGTCGGGTGGTGGATCAGGCCGAACGGGTCGATGCCGACGACCGGTGAATGGAAGGAGATGCAGGCGCCTCGGTCGCCGTTCGAGGCGAACGTCAGGCCGCGGTCAGTGATCGCGAGACGTGCCGGGCCTGCAGTCTTCAGGAACAGATACGGACCGGTCGCCTCGACCCCGGCGATGTTGCTCCTGGGCGTGCGTACGCTCCACCGCCCGTAGCGAGCTTCGAGCTCCTCGTCGCCCAGGTCGACCCAGGCGCGTTCGGGTGTCACGCCGAACAGTCGAGCGAGGCGTCGGTAGGCGGGGTCGAAGCGGAAGGGGAAGCGAGCCTGCATGTCAGGTCGGATCGACGATCGGGTTCGGGTATCCGGGGATGATCTCGTAGCTTCCACATCTCGTGTGACGCTGACCCTTCAATCGCGGCCAGCTCATTGACGTAGCGGCGGACGTAGGCGCCGTCGGGGTCGAGGCGATGTGCCTGCCTGAGCGGGTTGAACCCCGGTTCGGACGCGGGTTCGCTCCGGTGCCGGTGACCCACTGCCAGTTGCCGACGTTGCTGGCGACATCGCCGTCGACGAGCAGGCTGAGAGTCGGCATCCTGCCTCGCTTGGTGCCCTACCAGCCCCGCGTGCCGGGGCCGCCCTTGAACGGGCCGACGAGATCGCTGGTGATCCAGCCGCCGTAGAAGCCGCCGGGCTGCGCTTCGACGAGCTCGCCGTCGAGCGTGCATTCGTCCATGAGACCGGGGTAGAAGGCGACGGCGTCGCGGATCGTCTCGAATGCCGGCGTCGGGTCGGGGTAGGTCCAGGCCGCCCGCTCGACTCGGCGGCCGTCGCCGCCGATCACGTCGAGATACGTCGCCGCGCCCTTCCACTCGCAGAAGCTGCCCGGGCCGCGAGCCGGCTCGAGCGCGCCCGGGGCGACGTCCTCGAGCGGCACGTAGTAGACCGGTGGGTGGCTCGTCTCCAGGACGCGGTGTGCCCGGGTCGTGTCGGCGATCACGGCGCCGGCCAGCACGACGCGTACTCGTCTGCCGGACGGCTCGACGCGCGGTGGGCGTGGGTAGTCCCAGACGGATTCGGGCATCAGGGTTCGCTTCGCGGATGGTGGGTGGAGCCCCGAGGCGCGGGTGTCCGCGGCGCCGGGGCTCCACCGCTTCCGGCTACTGCTTCGGCGGGATCAGGACCTTGTTGATGACGTGGATGACGCCGTTCGAGGCCATCACGTCGGCCTTTGTGACTAGGGCGCCGCCGACGTAGACCTTGGTGCCGGACACATGGATCGGGAGCGTGGCTCCTTCGAGCGTCTTCGCCGACGTGAGCATCGAGGCCTGCGCTGCGGTGACCTTGCCCTTGACGACGTGGTAGAGGAGGACGGCCTTCAGCTCAGCCTTGTTCTTGCCGAGCGCGGCCAGCGTGGACTTCGGGACCTTCGCGAAGGCCGCGTCGGTGGGAGCGAACACGGTCAGCGGGCCGGGCCCGGACAGGGCGCCGACGAGGCCGGCCTGCTTGACGAGCGCGACGAGCGTCTTGAACTGGCCGGCGGCGACTGCCGTCTGGACGATGTTCTTCTGGCCCATGGCCGGTCGACTTCGCGGGCGCTGCCGCCGCGATCGAGGTCGCGGCGGCGAGCGTCGCGAGCACCGACCACGATTGCTGTTCCTAGCTTCTTCATGTCAGGTTCCTCCGGTTGTCGCCGACTACGCGGCGGGGATCAGGACTCGGTCGATGACGTGGATGACGCCGTTTTCGGCCTCGACGTCGGCCTGGATCACGGTTGCGTCGTTGACGGTCACGCCGCCGTTGACGGCGATCTTGAGCACGCTGCCCTCGACCGTCTTCTGCTCGCTGTCGCTCGTGATCTGGGCCGAGGTGATCCGGCCCGGCACGACGTGGTAGGTCAGTACCCGGGCGAGCGCGGGCGGGTCGGCGAGGAGCCCCTCGACGGTCCCCTGCGGGAGCGCCGCGAAGGCGGCGTCGGTCGGCGCGAAGACGGTGAACGGTCCTCCGTCGGCGAGGGTCTCGCCGAGGCCGGCGGCATCGACGGCGGTGAGCAGGGTCTGGAACGTCCCTGCCTCTCGTGCGGTTTCAACGATGTTGTGCGGCATGTTGCTTTCGTTCCTTTCTCGTCGACGTTCGTCTGCTAGTAGAGTTCTGTCTCGGTTTTGTCCAACGATAGCCGCATCGACTCGCGGCCGTCAAGTGTTTGTCGAATGTTTGTATGATCATGTCCATGGCGACGGAGTCCGGGCAGCTTCGGATCGGCGAGTTCGCGCGCCGGGTGGGCGTCGCGCCCGAGCTGCTGCGCGCGTGGGAGTCGCGGTACGGGCTCACGCGGCCGGTTCGCTCGCCGGGCGGCTTCCGGCTCTACACGGCGGCCGACGCCGCTCGCGTGGAGCGGATGCGGCGCGGGCTCGAGCAGGGTCTCTCAGCCGCGGAGGCCGCCCGTGCCGCACTCGAGGACGAGCGGCCGTCCGAGGGGATGCTCGAGGACCTCGCCGCTCGCCTGCTCGCGGCGATCGGCCGCTACGACGAGGCCGCCGCTCACTCGGTGCTCGACGAGAGCCTTGCTGCATTCGGCCTCGAGGAATCGCTGCGCCACGTGGTGTTGCCCGTCTTGAAGGAGGTCGGCGACGGCTGGAGAGCGAGGCGAGATCGAGATCAGCCAGGAGCACTTCGCGAGCAACTTGATCCGCGGCAGGCTGCTTGGGCTCGCCCGGTTCTGGGGCCGCGGAACGGGCCCTCTTGCTCTTCTCGCCTGTGCACCCGGTGAGATGCACGACATCACCCTGCTCGCGTTCGCGCTCGTTCTGCGCTCTCACTCCTGGCGGATCCTCTTTCTCGGCGCGGACACGCCGATCGCAACGCTCGCCCGCGCGGCCGAGACGACGCGGCCGGCGCTCGTCGTCGTCTCGAGCTTCGACCCCGCCCTGCTCGAGGCGCAGGCCACCGACCTCCGCCGGCTCGCCCGGGCGGTGCCGCTCGCGCTCGCGGGCCCCGGCGCAACGGACGAGCTCAGCGTCCGCCTCGGCGCCCGCCGCCTGGACGGGGATCTCGTAGCGGCAGCCGACGAAGTCGCGCGCACGTGACCGTGTCCGAGTCCGAGTCCGGCCCGCAGCGTCCGCTGATTCTGCTCACCGGGGCCACCGGCTACATCGGGGGCCGTCTTCTGCACGCGCTCGAGGCGCGCGGCGAGCGGGTTCGCTGCCTCTCGCGCCGCCCTGAGTACCTGTCGGCCCGCGTCGGGCCTGGAACCGAGGTCGTCCACGGCGACCTGTTGAATCGCGAGACCTTGCGGCGCGGCGCTCGAGGGCGTCGAGACGGCTTACTACCTCGTGCACTCGATGGGGTCGGGCGGCTCGTTCGCGCAGGCTGATCGCGAGGCGGCTTCGGCGTTCGGGAGCGCGGCGCGCGCCGCAAATGTTCGCAGGATCGTCTACCTCGGCGGGCTCGGGGAGGGTGACCTCTCCGAGCACCTCGCCTCGCGCCAGGAAGTTGGCGGCATCTTGCGCGGGTCGGGCGTCCCGACGATCGAGTTCCGCTCATCGATCGTGATCGGCTCGGGGAGTGCGTCGTTCGAGATGCTGCGCGCACTCGTCGAGCGGCTGCCCTTGATGGTCACGCCGCGCTGGGTGAAGACGCGCACACAGCCGATCGCGATCGAGGACGTGGTCGCCTACCTGCTGGAGGCCCTCGACTACCAGCCGGAAGGAGGCGAGGTATTCGAGATCGGCGGCGCTGACGTCTGCTCCTACCTCGACCTGATGCACGAGTACGCCGAGCAACGTGGTCTGCGGCGAGAGATGGTGCCGGTTCCGGTGTTGACGCCACGGCTGTCGAGTCTCTGGCTTCATCTCGTTACGCCGGTGTACGCCGGGGTGGGGCGTGAGCTCGTCGACAGCCTGCGCAACGAGACAGTCGTCAACGACCCGCGAGCGCTCGAGGTGTTCCCCGTACGCCCGCGGAGCTCGGCTGACGCGATCGCACGGGCGCTTGCGAACGAGGACAAGGAGATCGCGGAGACCCGCTGGTCGGATGAGGCGTCCGCACCCAGCGCTGGATACGGCGGGGCGCGCTACGGCTCCAGGCTCGTCGACTCGCGCAGCGTCACGGTGGCGTGCCCGCCCGCGGCGGCGTTCGCTCCGATTCAGCGAATCGGGGGTCAGACGGGCTGGTACCTCGGCGATCAGCTCTGGGAGTTGCGGGGCGCACTCGATGTGCTCGTGGGCGGCCCGGGCTTGCGGCGTGGCCGCCGTGACCCCGTCGGCATACGGGTGGGCGACACGATCGACTTCTGGCGTGTCGAGCGCTTCGAACAGGATCGACTGCTCGGGCTCGTCGCCGAGATGAAGGTGCCCGGTCGT
The DNA here is from genome assembly GCA_963723405.1 of uncultured Actinomycetota bacterium. Taxonomy (GTDB): domain Bacteria; phylum Actinomycetota; class Thermoleophilia; order Gaiellales; family Gaiellaceae; genus PALSA-600. The sequence continues at coordinate 342,499 of CAVRQF010000002.1, forward strand.
GCATGGCTCCAGTTCGAGGTCGAACCCTGACGACAAGGGCGGCTCGGTCATTCGGCAGACGGCCATCTTCGACCCGGCCGGGGTGCCCGGTCTCGCGTACTGGTACACGCTTTGGCCGCTCCACAGCTACGTCTTCGGCGGAATGCTGCAACGGATCGCAGTTACCGCGGTCGGCTCAGGCGGCTGATCCGCCGGTACCGGCCGTGAACGGGGCCGTGCGCTCGGTGCAGAGCCGCCAGAGCCGCGCCGCCTCGCGGGCCTCGTCGGGCCGGCGCGTGCGGCCCAGGCGGTGCTTCGCCCGGGCTCGCCGGTCGAGGAAGAACAGGCCGCTCTGGTCCGCGGCGTCCGGGGCTGCGGCCAGCCAGACGATCGTGTCGGCTCCTTCCTCGGGTGTCCGGAGCAGCGGTCCGACGAGGCGGGTGAAGCCGGGGAGTGCGGTTCGGAGGCCGGGGGTGTCGGCCCAGCCGGGATGCATGGCGTTGACGGTGATGCCGGTGTCGAGCAGCTCCCGCGTCCACTCCTCGGCCAGCACGACCTGTGCCCGCTTGCAGCGCGCGTATGCCTTCGTCCCGTCGTAGGCGGCCGGCTCCGGGTCGAGGGCATCGACGTCGAGCGGCTCGGTGTACATACCGCCGGATGCGACCACGATCACGCGCGACGGTGCCGCCGCCTCGAGCAGAGGCCGCAGCGCGCGGATGAGGAGGAACGGCGACAGGACGTGAGTCGCCAGCGTGATCTCGTTGCCCTCGCTCGTGACGGTGTAGTCGTGGGTGAGCGCGCCGGCGTTCAGGATGAGCAGGTCGAGGCGGTCGTGATCCTCGGCGAAGCGGGCCGCGAAGGCGGCGGTCTCGGTGAGGGACGAGAGGTCTGCGAGGTCGGCCTCGACCGCGGAGCCTGCCGCGGCGGAGATCTCGCTGCGGGCGCGTTCGGTGCGCTCCGGGTCGCGCCCGACGACGCAGACGTGTCCGCCCAGCTCCGCGATCGCCTGGGCGGCCGCTCGTCCGAGGCCCGAGGTCGCTCCGGTCACGATTGCCACCTTGCCGTCGAGACGAAGGGACTGCAGCGGCGTCCAGTCGAAGCAGGCGC
>CAVRQF010000003.1:0-644067 GCA_963723405.1 uncultured Actinomycetota bacterium
ATCCCGTACCCGTCAGAGGGTTGGCCGGCGGCGACCCGCACGTCGACCCGGCGCTCGGGGTGCACGTCCAGGCCGCGCCCGCCGCGTCCAGTGGCGGATCCGGAAGAGGATCGGAGAACGTGCCCGAAGCGGTGGCGCTGGTACCCGGGTTGGTAACCGTCACCGTGTAGGTGAACTCCTGACCCGGGACGGGGGCGGGATTGTCGGGATCGTTGTTCTTCGCTACCTCCAGCTGGGGCGGGTTGGCGAAGCTGACGTTCGCCTCGCAGAGGGTCTGGCCGTCCGCACACGCCGTGTTGGTCCCGGCGTGGCGGCGGCGGTGTTGGTGACCTCAGTCCCGTCGTAGGTCGCCGACACATGGGCGCTGATCGTGAACGTCACCGCGCCGAGCGGGGCGATGGTCAGGGTGACACCCCCGGGGAAGCCGTTGCATGGCAGGCGTCGCCGTCGTACCCGTAACGGTCGTCGTCGTCGTCCAGCCCCCGTCGGCGACGATCTGCGCGGGAACGGGATCGTCGAAGCTGGCGTGAGCGGTCGTCGACGCGCTCGTGTTGGTGACGACCACCGTGTAGTTGATCGCGCCACCCTGTGCCGGTGTGGTCGGAGCCTGAGACTTCCTGATGGTGAGCAGGGCGGTCTCGGGCGTGGCCGTGAACGTGTCCTCACCCTTGCAGGCCGGCTGCCCGTTCACGCACTCCGTGCCGGGGTTCGGCGTGACCGACACCACGTTGGTGACAGTTACCGGGCTCTGAGTAACCAGAACGGTTGCGGTGATCGTGAACGTCACCTTGCCACCGTTGGGCGCCACGGTGACCGGCACACCGGTTGGCGATCCCGTACCGGTCAGAGGGTTGGCCGGCGGCGACCCGCACGTCGACCCGGCGCTGGGGGTGCACGTCCAGGTCGCGCCGGCCGCGTCGAGCTGGGACGGGAGGGTCCAAGAAGGTGCCCGTGCCGGTGACGCTGCTCGGGTTGGTCACGGTCACGGTGTACGTGACCGGTTGCCCCGGGATCGGATTCTGGGGCGAATGCGTCTTCGCCACCTCCAGCTGGGCCGGGATGACAAAGCTGTCCTCGGCCACGCACTGGGGCCGGCCGTCCTCCATCCGGTGTTGGTCCCCGGGGTGACCGTGGCGGTGTTGATGACCGGAGTCCCGTCGTAGGTCGACGACACGTGGGCGGTGATCGTGAACGTCACCGCTCCGAGCGGGCGATCACCAGGGTGACACCCGTGGGGAAGCCGGTTGTCGCACTGGCAGGCGTCGCCGTCGTACCTGTGCCGCTCGTCTTCGTCGTCCAGCCTCCGCCGGCGACGATCTGCGCCGGGACGGGATCGTCGAAGGTGCCGTGGGCGATCGTCGAGATGCTGGTGTTGGTGACCGTCACGGTGTAGGTGATAGGCCCGCCCGGCGCCAGTTCGGGCGTGGCGTTGTGGGACTTCGTGATTTCCAGCGCTGCCGGGGGAACGGGGGGGTTGACTTGGACGTCGGCCGGGCAGCTGTTCGCTGCTGGGTTGGCCGCGCAGACCGTGTTGGCGCCGGGGGTGACGGTGGCGGTGTTGGTGATCGGGCCACCCTGGAAGGTTGGATCCACGGTCACGGCGATGGTGAAGGTGGCCACGCCCAATGGCTGCAGGGTCAGGGCCACGTTGGCAATGTTTCCGGTGCCGCCGGCCGTACCGCAGCTCGAGCCGGTGCTCGCCCTACACGTCCACGAAGCGTTGACGAGGCCGGCCGGAATGGGGTCGTGGACGGTTGCGGCGGCGGTCGTGGTGGCCGAGGTGTTGGTGACCTCGACGGTGTAGGTGAAGGTCTGTCCGGGAGCCGGGGTGGTGTTGTCGGTGACCTTGGTAATGGTGATCGGTGCGCGCTGCAGCACCGGCGTGGTGTCGGTGGCCGAGCACTCCGGGTCGGTGGACCCGGGCGCGCAGTTGGTGTTCGGGCCCTCCACCGTCGCCTTGTTGGTAATCGACGGGTCGGTGAAGCCGGCTGCGATGGTGCCGCTCACCTTGATCACGAACGTGTTGGGCGCGCTGTGGGTCAGCAGAGGCGTGGTGGCGGTAAGCGTGCCCCCCGAGATGGTGGCGGTCGACCCGGTCGCCCCCTGTGTCACGCTCGCCGTCGGATTCGTCAGACCGGCGGGCAAGGCATCAGTGACCTTGACGTTCGCGGCGTCGGCAGGTCCCCGATTGGTGACGGTGATCGTGTAGGTGAAGGGGTCGCCCACGTGGACGGGCTTGGGCGAGCCCGTCTTGGTGATCGACAGTTGCGTGCTGGTCTTCGTGGTGGCCGACGCGGTGGCACGGGCCACTGGAGTGTTCGTGTCGGGGATGAAGGCGTCGGCCGCAGCCGTGTTAACAACCTGCCCCGCCGCGATGTCGGCCTGAGTGACTACGTGGGTAGCGGTACACGTGTAGAAGGCGCCCGGCGCGAGCACCGCGGAGTGACCGCAGGCAGTGATCGTTCCCGGGGCGGCGACGAAAAGCGGGTCGGACACCGTGACGCGGTCGATTGGCGCCCCAGAGCAATTGGTGACCTTGAAGGTGTAGGTCAGCGTCTGGCCCGCCGTCGTGTAGGGATTCGTGTCGACCGACTTCTCCAGACACACCGCGGGCACGGGGATGTCCGTCGTCAACCCGGCGAGAAAATAGCCGTCGCCGGACGTCGTGGTAGTCAGCGTAACGGTGTTGTCCCCAGCGTGGACGATGCCCGGAGCCAGGGTCCATTCCACGTTGTCAGTGCTGAAATTGCTCGTCCAGTTGGGGTCGGTGGCGCTCTGAGCGTACGAGACGAAGAAGTTGTTGGCCTGACCCGTAACCGGGTGCGAAATGTTCTTGCTGTTGACGGAAAAGGTGTCACCGGTCAGGCCGGTGTCGCCTTCTCCGGCGATCAAGCCCGCTCGGACCCGGGTTGGATCGGTGATCGCAGGGACGACGACCACCGTGTTGGTTGGCGGAGAGACGCTCTGCTGGTACACGAATCCCGTCTGGACGGTGATCTGCTTGGCCACCAGGGGAGGATTGGCGTTGAGGTCGACCGACGGGTAGTGGTAGACGACCACAATGTTCCAGCCGAGCCCGGCCATGCTGAACCCGTTCGCCGGGAATGGTGCATCCGCCCCCCACACGGTGATCTGGCCGGTGCGCCCAGCGAGCAACGAGGTGACGTTCGCCGAGGCCGAGTAGTAGTAGTCGTTGGTATCAGTCGCGGGTTGCCCGGGCTGAATTGACGTGCCCTCATCCGGTTGGACCGCGACGTAGTGCTGATCGTCTCCGATCGACACCTTCATGGGCTGCGTGTAGATGTTCGGGTCCCAACCGCCATTCTGCGGAGGCAGAGTGATGCCCGTGTTGCCTGACAGTTGTGTCGTTCCCAGCCACGTCAACTCGGCAAACACCACCGTGGCGCCGGTGGGGACGTTGACCGTCGCGGAGGACGAACGGGTCGTGGTCGAGTTGGTGTCCCGATCCAGGAACTTCGTGACCACCTGATTGTTGTAGGTGGGTCGGTTACCTGGAGCGCCTGGGGGCAACGCGGTGGTGAGGTCATGGACGCACCCCCCCGCGGGAAGCGCGGCTCCACTGGCCAATGTCGCGCAATCCAGCAGGGTGTTCCCGGCCTGGTCGAAATCGCCTACCAGGGTTTGGCTGAACACAGGACTGATCGCCAGGCGGGCGTTCGTGACCCCGTGGGGTGGCGCGGCCAGCTTGGCCACCCCTGCCTTGGTTGTTGGCGTCGCCAACAGGCCGCGCACCGGCGCCAACCCGACGATACCGATCAACACGAGGAATGCCGCAACGCCTGGGCTAAGCAGTCGTTGTCTCAACGACATCCGGTCCTCCTGCCGCTGTCCTGCCAGGATGTTCGACGGCCGCACCCAGCCGTTGCGATTGTGGCACAACGAACAACCCTTGGCAACGGCACGCATTGAGGTTCACGCACCCGCCGGCTCGCCGCATGCACGGCGGGTGGCTCAGGGCCTCTGGGTCGTGTTCGACCGCGCCGTACGTTTGGCCGAGTAGTTCGGCCTGGACGCGCCCGGCTCGACCGCTGGAAGTCGGTTCGCGACGAGATCCACACGGAGGTCTGCGCGGCTACGACTCCGAGCGTCGCCCCTTTACCCAGTACTACGGCTCGAAGAACTCGACGCGAGCGTCCTCAACCTCCCGCTCGTCGGATCCTGCCGGGTGCATTTGATGGGTAGGCGTGACGCGCAAACCCGCATGGTTGCATGAGTCAGGTGTGACGGAGATGCCGCCAAATCACGGTCGGTGCTGTCCTCGGTGCTGTCCTCGAGAATTCGCCGCTTGAGACAACGTCGCAGTGCTTGCATTGAGTTCGGTAATGACCCCTGACGCCCTACAGCGGTGAGTCCGTCTGGCCCGGTTGTCCTGGGTCGGATTCGACCGTAGCTGCCTAAAGGCAACGCGTTCGGCTTCCCCATCTAAGTCCAGAGCCTTACGGTGTCCGCGCTCATGTTGGAGTTCTCGCCCCCGAGACTCCGGATCGTGACCTCGCCGCCGGCTGTCGCGTAGGCGCCGGTCCCACCGACGACGGCAATTGTGGTGACCCGTCCATTCCCCGCGTTACCAAGGACACTGATCGTGCCGCCGGGCAGATGGGCGACGCCTGTGACCTGGAAGATGCTGGACGGTAGGAACGTTCCTACCGTGTCGGCGTGGCCGAAATGCGCGCCTCGCTTCGCTCCGTTCCACTTGTAGAACTCGCTGTGGAACCAGAACCGGTCACCCGGCTTGGGCGGTTCGTTCTGGGAGACGGTACCGCCGAAGGTCGTCCGTATCTCGAGAAAGTTCAGCGTGACAGTCGGCTTACTCAGGGCGGGCGACGTTGCAGCTTGGGCCGCGGACGCCGCCAGCAACGCGCAAACAGACATGAGAAAAGCAAGCCTCTTCATTCGATTCTCTTTCAACCTCAGCCTGCACTGGGTTGTCTTCCTTTGGGCGCCCGACGCGCGACAGTCCCAAACGAATCGCGAGAAATCGGCCCCGCGGAGCCTACAGAACCTGAGGCGAGGCGCTCGAAGAAAGTTAGCCATCCCCCATCCCTGCGGGGCGGCTCTGCGGGCCCCGGGTCACCGAGAACCCCACCCGGGCTCCGCGGGTTCATTCGTCGGCTCACTCGCCTGTGCGAGCGTCATTTGCGCCTGGCGCGGGTCAGGACCGCTCTGACTGTTGAGGGCCACCATTGTCGGCCGCCCTGCGCGGTCGGGATGCCGTCAGTGTTGAGCTCGCGTGCGATCTCGCCCAGGGTCTGGCCCGCTGCGTGTGCGGCCCGGATCCGTTCGACGACTTGTTCGGAGAGTTGCCGCGGGCGGCCGCGGAGGGCGCGTGGAGGACGTGGCTTGGCGGGTCGTCGACCTTCGGTGAGGAGTCGCTCGAGCTCGTCGACCGGGATCAGCTGCGCGCCCCAGGGCATCTCGATCACCTCGACGTACGGGAGAACGCGGCGAGTGAAAGTGGAGCGGCTGATGCCGAGCGCTTCGGCGGCCTGGGCGCGGGTGTACGCGAGCCGCTCGACGCGTTCGCGCCCTACGAATCGACGGTGGGCGGCTCGGATGCCGGGAGCGGCACAGTCTGCTGTGACGCGGCGGCGATGCGGGGACCCGGCGACCACGGCGGCGTCGGTTGGACACCCAGACACCATACAACAATCGCGACCTGATTTGCACACATAGTGCATCTGTGTCTCCTCTGCCATCGTTTTTAACTTGCTGTACGCGAGGTCGGTCAATGGGTGTTCGTGCGTCGGTCAGTGGGGGTTGGCGTGCGCGTTTCGCGGAGGCCGCGACGCTGGGATCGGATCGGCTCTACGCTCCGAGTCGGATGAGGCGACGGAGGGCGAGGATGGTCGGCTCTGTCTTCGTCGCGATCGAGAGCGCCGAGCATTCCGGCAAGGTCGGCAGCGGAGGCGACCGGCGGGCGCAGCCCGCGGCCGATCGGTTCGCGAGAGGCGGCGCGCCGGAGGTCGGTGTAGCCGCGGCGTGAGCCGGGCGGCTCCCAGAGCACGGTCAGCGCCCCGTGTTCGCTCGTGACCGTCCCCTCACTCGGCTCCGGGTTCGTCGGGGCCTCGAGGGCCTCGATCTCGCGGAGCGCGCGCTGGAGGCGGGCGAGGTTCGGTGGCTGGCGGGAGGGTGTGATCTCGAGCTCGTGCGCGATCTCCTCGGTGCCGTGGATGACGCGGGCGAAACTGCCGATGACGACGTAGGCGACTCGCTGACGTTCGAGTCGCGGCGAGGATCGCGTACGGGTCGAACTGGCCGGCCTCCGCGGTCGCCGGCGAGCTTGGCTCTGGCGCGCAGCATCCGCTCGACGCGGCGCTCGGGCGAGAGGAGCGCGTTCTTGCTCAGCCGCGCGAGCGCGTTGTCGTCGCGGTCGGCGAGCTCGAGTGGGAGGTCGTAGCCACAGACGGCGAGGAGGTCGAGCAGTGTTTCGAGGCTGGGTGCCGAGCCGCCTTGCTCCCAGCGCGCGATCACGGAGCGTTCGCGGCCGCTGCGCTGGGCGAGCTCCTGCTGGGTGAGGCCGGCTCGTAGGCGGGCTTCGCGGATCAGGTCTGCGCTGACCACGCGCGAGAGTCTAGAGCCACGCGACTTTCATACGGGTTACGACTCTGATATGGTACAAGACTTCAACAAGCGTCCCTCCCCTTGGATGGCTGTCCCGCGTAGACACCCGCGCAGCACGCACGACGCAAGCGCCGACCAGTTGACCCTCGCCGACTGGGAACGCGAGCAAGACCTCGATGCCCTGGGCCCGAACAAAGCGGCAGAGCATGCGCCGACCTCGAGCCCCTCAGCCGGATTCGACCTGGCGGCGGCGTCGAACCCGGAGCCTCCACCGCGTCGACGACCGAAGTCGAGCGCCAGGCGCGGCGTTTCCGGACCCGGTCCACCATTGGTGACGGGTTCGAGACTCGGCAGCTCCTGACCGTGAGCGAGGTTGCCAAGGCGACCGGCCTGTCGGCGAACGCCGATCTACCGAGCGATCTCGAGCGGCGAGCTACGCGCCTCGAAGCTCCGCGGGCGGCTGCGCATCCAGGCCTCGGACGTCGAGGCGTGGGTCGACGCCGCTCGCGTTCCTGCCCGAACCACAGGACGGGACCAGCGACCTTCCGTGCCGACGCCGCGCGCCCAGCGCCGCCCGGGCCGCGGGCTGCGCGAGCTCTTGCAAACCGCCGCCGCGGCTCCAAGGTGACCAGGCAGACTCGGCTCCATGCCCTCTCTCGCTCCGAAAGGAGGTGATCCAAGAGTGATCGAGAAGCGCACGCTCAAAAGCGGGCGCCACGTCTATCGCGTCCGCTGGCGCGAGGCAGGACGCGGCTCCCGTGAACACGTCCGCTCGTTCGACCGTCGCGAAGACGCCGTCCGGTTCGAGACCGACCTCCGCCGGCGCAAGCAGCTCGGCGAGCTGGCCGAGACCGACACCGGCCGCGAGACGCTCGACGAGTGGGCCCGGGAGTGGTTCGAGAGCTACGCCCAGCCGAACCTGGCCGGGCACACGCTCGCCTACTACGCCCGGGCCTGGGACATCCACGTCCTGCCCCGGCTCGGCGAGCTCGAGCTGCGGCGGCTCACGCCCGCCGTGGTCGCCGGGTTCGCCGACGAGCTCCGCCGCGACGGTGCCGGCGACCCGACCGATCCGCAAGGTGCTCTCGCTCCTGCAGGGCGTCCTCAGCCGCGCGGTCGATCCTCGGGAAGGTCCAGGCCAACCCGGTCGCCGCGATCCGCAAGCCGGCGCAACGCCGCGGGCGGGCCGTCAAGCCGCTCGCACCGGCGATGGTCGAGCGGCTCCGGCGGGAGATCCCGACCGAGCGGGACGCGACGCTCGTGTCCGTCCTCGCCTACGCCGGTCTCCGGCCGGGCGAGGCGCTCGCCCTCACCTGGGAGCACATCGGCGAACGCACGATCCTCGTCGAGCGCTCGCTCGCGCTCGGCGAGCTGAAGGAGACAAAGACGAGAAGCACCCGCTCCGTCCGGCTGCTCGCACCGCTCCGAAGCGACCTCAACACGCTCCGGATGCGGCTCGGGCGGCCGGACGACGGCGACCTCGTCTTCCCCCGCCCCGACGGCCAGCCGTGGCGGGACACCGACTGGCGCAACTGGCGCAACCGCGTCTTCCAGCCGGCGGCGAAGAAAGCAGGGCTCAGCCAGACCCGGCCCTACGACCTCCGCCACTCGTTCGTCTCGCTGCTGATCGCAGAGCGGCGAACGATCATCGAAGTCGCCCGCCAGGCGGGCCACTCACCCACGATGACGCTCGACACCTACGGCCACGTCTTCGACGAGCTCGAAGACGCCGAACCCGTCACCGCGGAAGAACTGATCCGCGCAGCACGGGCCGGCGACGAAAACGGTGTGTCCCAGGTGCGACCCGAACAAGGCGCCGTAAGCTCTCAAGCAAACAAAAACCCCGCTGAGCGGGGCTTTTAGAGAGCCGACGCGCGGATTCGAACCGCGGACCCCTTCATTACGAGTGAAGTGCTCTACCAGCTGAGCTACGTCGGCGCGACGATTGAGTGTAGCGCCGTGATCGACCGGCTCAACTTGTCCGTTAAAGGGTTCACCGAGCCGGTCGCGCTTTCATCCCCCGCCTCCACTGACCCTTCCGCCCTCCGGCCCGAAAGCCTTCCGCGTACTGGTCTTCAGAAGCGGCTTCGACTTACTCGCGCTCCGTACTCGGTGCGAGGGGGAAGGTACGCGGTCTGGCCGTGGCCGGGCAAGGGCGGCCGCGAGCTGATTGCCGCAACGAGCGAGAAGTTTCGTTTTAGTGACTCTCGGCGTCTGCGGCGGCCGCAGTGACTGCAGCCGCCTCGGCGGTGACGATCGCGTCCTCGGCGTCGGCGCGGTTCCCGAAGCCATGGGTGACGACCGAGCCCTTCTGGTCGAGGTCCTTGTAGACCCGGAAGAAGTGCTCGATCTCGTCGCGCAGCTCGGAAGGGATGTCGTGGATGTCCGAGAGCCGGCCCCAGGTCGGGTCGTTCGGCGGCACGCAGATGATCTTCTCGTCGGGGCCCTTCTCGTCGGACATGTGGAAGATGCCGATGGGGCGGATGCGGATGCGGCACCCCGGGAACGTCGGGTCGCTGACGAGGACGAGCGCGTCGAGCGGGTCGCCGTCCGCGGCGAGGGTGTGCTCGACGAAGCCGTAGTCGGCCGGGTAGCTCATCGACGTGAAGAGCCGGCGGTCGAGGACGACGCCGCCCAGCTCGTCGCTCCACTCGTACTTGTTCCGCGACCCGCCTGGGATCTCGACGAAGACGACGTGACTCATGCCTGCCGGGAGCCGCTAGCGGCGGGAGTCATCGACAGCTCGAGCGTGGGCAGCCACATGGCCGTGAGGCTAGCTGGCTCACGCGGCGAGCTCGCCGGCAACCTGCACGAACAGCGACTCGAGGGCGAGCTGCGGGGCCAGATTGAACTCCTCGAGCCGCCGCCAGGTCTCCCGCACGGTCTCCGCGGCGCGTTCGGCTCCGAGGAGACGCTCGCGCGTCGCATCGGCGCGGAGCTCGGCGAGCATGTCGGCGTGAAATGCCGCGCCTTCTGCCCCGAGCGCCGACGACGACCAGGTCCCGGTACCAGGCCGCGAGCTCCTCGAGCTGGGCGAGCAGCTCCTCCCGCTCGGCGCCTCGCTGAGCCCGCTTGACCCGCTGCTCGGCCTCGCGTTGCGGTAGCTCGAGCCCCTGCACCTTGACCTCCTCGAGCTGGCGCGCCTCCGCACCGCGCTCGCGTGCCGCGTCGAGCAGCGTCGAGGCTGCGTCGGCCGGCTCGAACGACGGCTCGCGGTAGACGGCTCGAGCCTGCTCGAGCAGCGACACGCGGCGCTTGGCGGCATACGGATCGAGCAGGCGCGCCAGCCGGTCGAGACGACCGCCCGCAACGCGGGCGAGCGAGACGCGCGAGGCCTCGTCGAGCTCGGGCACCCGAGCGTCGACGACGGCCCGGATCGCCCGTTCCGAGAGCCGGCTGAACGGCACGAGCTGGCAGCGCGACCGGATCGTCTCCGGGATCGGCCCGAGATCGTCGGCCACGAGGACGATGACGGCGTACTCCGGCGGCTCCTCGAGGTCCTTGAGGAGCGCATCGGCGGCGTCCTCGTTCATCAGCTGGGCCGAGAGGATCAGGTAGACGCGCCGATCGGCCTCGAACGGCCTCATGTGGAGGTCGCGGCGCAACTCGCGGATCGCGTCGATCCGGATCATCTCTCCGAGCGCGTCGAGCTCGTAGAGGTCGGGATGTACGGCACGGGTGGTGCCGAGCAGTTCGAGCGCGAACGCGCGGGCGAGCTTCCGCTTGCCGACGCCCGCCGGTCCGTGGAAGAGGTAGGCGTGCACCGGCCCCTCGACGAGGGCGGCATCCAGCCGGCGTTTCGCCTCGTGCTGCTCGCTAGAGCTCTCGAACCTGCTCACGCACCTGCTCCGCGATCGTGTCGGGGTCCAGCGCCCCGTCGAGGATGACCACCCGCCCAGGATAGAGGCGCCCGAGCTCGCGGTAGCCCTCCGCGACCACCGCGCGGAAGCTCTCGTCCTCCCGCTCGATGCGGTCGAGATACCCGGCCTGGCGGCTGCGAGCGTCCTCCGCCGTCAGCGCGAGGACGAACGTCCGGGCCGGCATCAGCCCGCCCGTGACGATCCGGTTCAGCTCCAGGACCTCCGCGGCGCCGAGGCCCCGGGCGATGCCCTGGTAGACGATCGACGAGTCGACGTAGCGGTCGCACACGACCCACGCGCCCCGCTCGAGCGCAGGCCGGATCACGCGCGCGACGTGCTCGGCACGCGCCGAGGCGAACAGCGTCGCCTCCGCCCAGGCCGTCATCTCGAGACCGTGGAGGACGACGTCGCGGATCGCCTCGCCGAGGGGCGTCCCGCCCGGCTCGCGGCTCGAGACGACCTCGTCGCCGCGCTCGCGCAGCCAGTCGGCGAGCAGTGCCGCCTGCGTCGTCTTCCCCGACCCGTCCGGTCCCTCGAAGCTGATGAACACCGCGCGCGTACGATACGGCCCGTGCGCGCGGCGGTCACCGGCGGAGCCGGATTCATCGGCTCGAACCTCGTCGATGCCCTCGTCGGTCGCGACGACGAGGTGCTCGTCATCGACGACCTCTCGTTCGGGAAGCGCGAGTTCGTCAACGACGCGGCGACGTTCGTCGAGCGCGACATCCGCGACGGCATCGACCTCGGCGGCGTCGACGTCGTCTTCCATCTCGCCGCACAGACCGACGTCCAGACCTCCGTCCGCGATCCCGCCGGCGACGCGGAGGCGAATGTCGTCGGCACCGTGCGCGTCCTCGACGCCGCGCTGAAGGCGGGGGCGCAGGTCGTCTTCACCTCGACCGGCGGCGCCATCTACGGCGAATGCCCCGCTCCCGCGACCGAGTCGAGCCCCCGAGAGCCCGGGTCGCCGTACGGGATCGCAAAGCTCTGCGCCGAGGAGTACCTCGGCGGGTTCAACCGCATCCACGGCACGACCAACGTCGTCGCACGCCTCGGCAACGTCTTCGGGCCGAGGCAGTCGCCGAGCCTCGAGGGAGGCGTCGTCTCGATCTTCCTCGATCGCATGGCCCGTGGCGAGGAGACGGTGATCTTCGGCGACGGCCTCCAGGTTCGCGACTTCATCTACGTCGGGGACGTCGTGGACGCGCTGCTCGCCGCGGCCGGGCACCCCGGCGGGACGTTCAACGTCGCCACCGGGATCGAGACGACCGTGCTCGACCTCCACCGCGCCTGCGCCGAGGTCGCGGGTGTGGCGTCCGACCCACGGCTCGAGCCCGCACGCCTCGGCGATCTCCGCCGCTCCGCGCTCGACGCGTCGCTCGCCGCGTCGGAGCTCGGGTTCCGGGCGAAGACGTCGCTGGCCGACGGGCTCGCCCGCACGTGGGCGTGGACGGCCGGCTCGTAGCGCAGGACTCGGCGACCGACCGGCGAAAGTCGGCCTCGTGGATGGGCCGCTTCTCACGCCGCACGACCTGATCCGGCCGTGGCGCCGGGCGACGATCGTTGCCGGCGGCTTCGCCGCGATCGAGCTCGTCCTGCTCCTCGGCGCCGGGACGATGCTCCTCGCAAAGCCCGTCTCGAACGTGATCAAGCACGAGGCCGTCGCCGTCGCGACCGCCCCGCCCGCGACTCCCCAGCCGAAGGAGCTGAAGCAGGCGATCAAGCGCATGAACGCTCCCGCCGGCACGGCGCGTCCTCGCAGCCACGTCAGGATCATGGTGTTCAACGGCAACGGCCGGGCAGGCGCCGCGGGTGGCGAGGCGAGCCGCCTCTCGCACCTGGGCTACGCGATCGCCGGCGCCGCGAACGCGAGCCACGAGGACTACGCCACGAGCGTCGTCATGTACAGGCCGGGCTTCCGCGCCGAGGGGCTGCGCCTCGCGAAGGACCTCGGCGTGAAGGTGGTCGGCCCGCTCGACGGGATCGCAGCGTCCGCCCTCCACGGCGGCGAGCTCGCCGTCGTCGTCGGCGCGCGCTAGCAGACGGGCGTGCCCGAGTTCACCCGGGCGAGCGTCTTCGCGTAGAGCTGGTTGTAGAGCGGGTTCTTCGGGTCGAGCGTCGTCGCGTGGTTGAACGCGACGTACGCCGCCCGGGCGCAGCCGCGGGTGGAGAGCTGGAAGTAGCCGAGCTGGAACCACGCGTCGGCGCTCTCGGGCTGCACCTCGGTGGCCTTGTTCAGGTAGCCGTAGGCGAGCTCGTTCACCTCGCGGTACCGGGCGCGCCATCCCTTCCTCCGCGCCTGCCTGATCGCGAAACCCATATCGACCTCGGCCGCGGCGGCCTGGTAGAGCGGCTCGAGCGCGAGCGGGTCGAGCTGCCGCGCGCGCTTCGCGAGCGCGAGTGCGTGGGCGTCGTTCACGCCGACCGCCCCCGAGGCCTGATCGGCGTAGCGCCCTCCGAGCCAGACGACGACGAGCGAGAAACCCACCGCGAGCAGGAGGCCGCTCGCCGTGACGACGGTGAATGCGCGCGGCCGCGGTCGGGTCGACGGCCTGACGACGAGCGCCCCCGCGATCAGGAACACCGGCGCGGACACCGACGCGAAGTCCCAGTCGACGTCGAGCAGCCCGTGGAGGAAGTACGCCGGCAGCGCGAGCGCGAGCGCAAGCTGAGGGCCGGGGCGGCGCCGTCCCCGGAGGATGAGCCACCCGATCGAGAGGACGAACAGGACGAGCCCGACGACGCCGGTCTCCGTCAGGAACTGGAGCGGGAGGTCGTGCGGCTCGATCGTCTGGTCGAGGTTGCTGTTCCGGTACCGGAGGTTCGTCACCCCGAAGGAGCCCGCACCGGTGCCGGCGATCGGGGCCTTCTCAAACCCCTTCCACGCCTGTTCCCACCACGACCAGCGGAAGTTGCCGCCGGAGGAGACGAGGTGCCCGGGCGAGTTCGTCAGCTCCGCGCCCGACGAAGAGGTGAGGGAATGCCACCACGAGTGCGCGTGGGCGGCGCCGACGGCGACCGACGCGGCGATCGCAACGGCAAGGACGGCGAGCGCGATCCGCCGGGTCGCCGTCACCGCCGGAAGCTGGAATCGGGAAAGCCCGACTGCGATCAGCGCGTCGACCACGAGGACGACGCCGAAGACGATTCCGGCGTGGAGGCGGGCATCGTGAGTCTGGCCGTCGCTCGTGAGCCCGGGAAGCGAGTAGGCGACCGCGAGGGCGGCTGCGGCCGGGAGCCCGGCTGCGACCAGCGTCGAGAGCGATTCGATCCATGCGTGCGACAGCCACATCCACAGGGCGACCACGACCGACGGCGACGAGACGCCGCCGCGCGAGTACGTCAGGCCGATCACGACGATCCAGCCGTAGACGAGCAGCGTCCCCGCCCACCGCAGACGGGTCGCGAGGCACAGGCCGATCGGCAACGCGATGTCGCCGAGGAGCGCGAGCGCGTTCCAGTAGCCGACCGGGCCGCGAAGGCGGGCAATACGGCCGTAGTCCTCGTACAGCCACGGCAGGACCTTCCCGGCGAGCGACCAGACGCAGACGGCGCCGAGGAGGATCGCGAAGCCGTAGAGGAGCCGGCGAGCGTCCGCGCCGAGGAACGCCCCGACGAGGGCAAACGCGAGGTACACGAGCGCCCGGTTCGTGTAGTCCCAGCTCCGGTCGGGCTCGGCCGACCACGAGATCGAGGCCGCCAGCCAGGCGGCCAGGAGGGCCAGCGGCAAGAGGGCGATCAGCCCCTCGGGAGGCGAACGGGTGGCGAAGAGGGAACCGGCCAGGACGAGCGCCGCGATCCCGAGCCACGGGACCGTCGAGCCGCCGGGGTCGTGTGCGAAGAACAGAGCCGCACCGGCGAGCAGGAGGGCCAGCGTCAGCGGCGAGCCGAGTTCGCGTCGCGCGGCCATCCCGTTCGACGCTAGCATCCGGGTCTGACTGTGCCCGCCCCGTCTAACAGGAGCCTTACACAGTCGCAACCGGACGCATATCGACGTCCGGAACACTCGTCACCATCACCCCGGACACGTTTCATCTGCCCAATCGATCTATGAGTCCTACCCGTAAGCACGTCGTTCGTGCGGTCCTCGTCTGTGCGCTCGCGACGGTTGTCGCGCCCGTGGCAGCGAACGGCGCCGTCACCCGGCACAGCGACGCGTCCCCGTGCTGGAAGCTCCTTCTGAACGACTGGTACGACGGGACGATCAACAAGACGTACCCGATCGCCTGCTACCAGCAGGCGATCAACCACCTGCCGGCCGACCTCCGGATCTACGGGAGCGCGCGCGACGACATCATCGCGGCACGCGCGGCAGCGATCGCCGGGAACCCGTCGCCGCCGGAGCACAACCAGTCGAACACGACGACCGGGAGCGACGAGCACGAGCAGACGAGCGCGAGCGCGAGCACGAGCGCGAGCACGTCGACGACGACTACGACGACGGAGGTCGTCACGACGAACGGCACGACGCACACGACCACGACCGTGCTCGTCGTCCCGGTGCAGATCGTCCCACCGAAGAAGAGCACCCCGCTCCTCGACCGGCTCAACCCGGGCAATCCAGACTCGTTCCCGCTGCCGCTCCTGATCCTCGGCGCACTCGCGATCCTGCTCATCATCGCCGGCGCTGCCGGAATGCTCTGGCAGCGCTCGCATCCGCGCGACGACGACGCCACTGCGGCCTGACGCGTCCCGTTCCGGCGGGAGCCGGCGCGGTACAATGCAGTCGAGGGGATGAGGCCCGAGAGGCCGGTGGTTACGGGGTTTCCGCGATCCATCCGACGGGAGGTCTAGGCTGCTTCGTCCCCCCGTTCGACGGATCCAGGCGGGTTCCGTCGAGACCGGAGCAGGTACCCGGGTGAGCGCGGAAGAGGAGACGAAGATGGCGTCCATGGAAGTCAAGCCCACCGCACAGGGGCCGAATGTGGAGATCGCACCTGAAGCGCTGGTGAACTCGGTCGTGAAGCCCGATGCCACACTCGCGGTCCGACGCTTCTTCACCATTCCCGGCCGCGACCCGTTCGACGAGATCGAATGGGAGCGCCGCGACGCCTATATCCCCGGCAAGGACAAGCCGGTGTTCGATCAGAAGGGCGTCGAGTTCCCCAAGTTCTGGTCGCAGACCTCGACGAACATCGTCGCCCAGAAGTACTTTCGCGGCCGCATGAGCTCGCCCGAGCGCGAGGGCTCCGTCCGCCAGATGATCGGCCGGGTCGTCGACACGACCGTCCGCTGGGGACGTGACGGCGGCTACTTCGCAACGGAGGAGGAAGCCGAGACGTTCGAGGCCGAGCTGAAGGCGATCCTCGTCAACCAGCTCGCGGCCTTCAACTCGCCGGTCTGGTTCAACGTCGGCTTCGAGGAGAAGCCACAGTGCTCGGCGTGCTTCATCCTCTCCGTCGAGGACTCGATGGACTCGATCCTCGACTGGATCAGGCGTGAGGGCGTGATCTTCCGCGGCGGCTCCGGTTCGGGGGCCAACCTCTCGCGGCTCCGCTCGTCCAAGGAGCAGCTTTCGAAGGGCGGCCACGCCTCGGGGCCGGTCTCGTTCATGCGGGGAGCCGACGCCTCCGCCGGGACGATCAAGTCGGGTGGAAAAACGCGGCGCGCCGCAAAAATGGTGATCCTCGACGTCGACCATCCGGACATCCTCGAGTTCGTCTGGTGCAAGGCGCGCGAGGAGGAGAAGGCGCGCGTTCTCGAGGCGGCGGGCTACGACATGTCGCTCGACTCGCCCGACTGGTCGTCGATCCAGTACCAGAACGCCAACAACTCGGTTCGCGTGTCGGATGCGTTCATGCAGGCGGCGGAGTCCGGCGCCGACTGGAACCTCACCGCCCGCACCGACGGAAGCGTCGTCGAGACATGCGCGCGCGCGACCTGCTTCCGCAGATCGCCGACGCGGCATGGCGATGCGCCGACCCGGGCGTCCAGTACGACACCACGATCAACGCGTGGCACACGCTCCCGAACACGGGGCGGATCAATGGGTCGAACCCGTGCTCTGAGTACATGTCGATCGACGACTCGGCTTGCAACCTCGCCTCGCTGAACCTGATGAAGTTCCGCCGCGAGGACGGCGAGCTCGACGTCGAGGCGTTCGAGCATGCGTTCGACGTGATGTTCCTCGCCCAGGAGATCCTCGTCGGCAACTCGTCGTATCCGACGCCGGAGATCGAGCGGAACGCGAAGGCCTACCGCCAGCTCGGGCTCGGCTACGCGAACCTCGGCGCGCTGTTGATGGCGCGCGGCCTCCCGTACGACTCGGACGAGGGCCGCGCCTACGCCGCCGCGATCACGGCGCTCATGACCGGGCGCGCCTACGGAAGTCGGCGGAGATCGCGGGCCGGATGGGCCCGTTCGCCGGCTACCGGCCGAATGCGGCAGCGATGATCGGCGTGATCGCGAAGCACCGCGCCGCCGTCGGCAACATCGCCGCGCCCCACACGATGCCGACCGACCTGCTGACCGCGGCCCGCAAGGCGTGGGACGAGGCGCTCAACCTCGGCGAGGTGCACGGATACCGGAACTCGCAGGCGACGGTGCTCGCGCCCACTGGATGCCTCGTCGGCGACAGCCTCGTCTCGACGAGCCGCGGGCTTGTACGGCTGCGGAGCTCGGCGATCCCTTCGGGGCGAAGTGGCAGGACCTGGAGCTCGAGGTCGCGACGGAGAGGGCCCGCGACAGGCCACGCAGTTCTACGTCAACGGGTTCGAGCGGGTCGTCTCGTCGAGACAGGCCGCGGCTACCGGATCCAGGGCACGGCGACGCACAGGATCAAGGTCGTCGACGAGCACGGCGAGTGGCATCTGGCGGCGATTCGGCGAACTCGCGAAAGGCGACCGGGTGCCGTTGCAACTGAACGGCGTCATCGGCGAGCCGGCCGAGGTCGAGCTTCCACCGCTCGGCGAGCTGCACTGGGTCGCCGACTTCCGCACTCGCACGCCTCGCACGATGACCGCAGAGCTGGCCGAACTGGTCGGCTACTTCATGGGCGACGGCTCGCTCCACGCAAAGGGCCTCCGTTTCTGCGTTGCCGCCGGCGACAGGATGTCGTCGATCGCCTGGTCGGGCCTCGCAGACGAGCTCTTCGGGCTCGAGGCGCACGTCGCCGACCGGCAGGGCTACACCGAAGTCGCCGTCAACTCCGTGCCGCTGACGTTGTGGTGGCAGGCCTGCGGCTTCGCGAAGCTGCCGCCCTCAGCCGAGCATCGAGGCAAGGGCTGGATCGCCCATATCCCCGACTCCGTGCTTTACACGAACGACAGCCGCGTCTACGCAGCGTTCGTCCGCGGCCTGTTCGAGGCCGACGGGACGACGAACAACGGCTACGTCTCGTGGAGCACCGTGTCGGAGCGGTTCAGCCACGACGTGCAGACGCTGCTGCTCGCGCTCGGCTTCGTCACGACGCGCAAGGTCGACGGCACCGAGTCCAACTGGGGAACCAACGACCGCTACGTCCTCCGGCTGCTCAACGTCGCTGCACGGCGAGCACTATCTCGAGGACATCGGCTTCATCGCGGTCGCAAGGCCAGAGTCGTTGCTCGTCGGCGACCATCGTCAGGCGGCCCGGTACGACCACATCCCGGTCGGCCGGCCGCTGGTCGATGACCTCGCACCCGAGAACGACTCGCTCCGCAAGACGATGCTGATGGCGCTGGCGCGGAAAGGTGAGGTGTCCCGCCGCTCGGCGACCCAACTGCTCGAGCGGGCCGCCGACCCGGAGCTCGAGCATCTGCTCGGCTTCTACTACGACGAGGTCGCGACGATCGAGGTACTCGACGACCAGCCCACCTACGACCTCTCGGTCCCCGAGAACGTCACGTACGTGGCGAATGGTTTCGTCAGCCACAACACGATCAGCTTCATGATGGATTGCGACACGACGGGAGTCGAGCCCGACTTCTCGCTGGTGAAGTCGAAGAAGCTGGTCGGCGGCGGCGAGATCACGATCGTGAACAAGACCGTCCCGCTCGGGCTCGAGAAGCTCGGCTACGCGCCGCACCGAGGTCGACGAGATCGTCGCCTACATCGACGAGCGCAACACGGTCGTCGGTGCGCCCTCCGTCAAGACCGAGCACTACCCGGTGTTCGACTGCGCCATCGGCGACCGGGCGATCCACTACTCCGGCCACGTGAAGATGATGGGCGCGGTCCAGCCGTTCATCTCGGGCGCGATCTCGAAGACCGTGAACATGCCCGAATCCGCCACCGTCGAGGACGTCGCGGAGGTCTATCTCGATGCCTGGAAGCTCGGGGTGAAGGCGATCGCGATCTACCGCGACAACTGCAAGGTCGCGCAGCCGCTGTCCGGGAAGAGCGAGAAGAGTCAAGGCACGCTCCCCGCTGCAGGCGGCTGGGGGTCGCGGCTCCGCGCCGGCGCCGGCTTCCGGACGACCGCACGGAGGTCGGGCCGCAAGTTCCGCGTCGGCGAGTACGAGGGGTACATCCACGTCGGACTGTTCGACGACGGCACCCCGGGCGACATCTTCGTCGACATCGCCAAGGAGGGGACGACCCTCGCCGGCCTGATGAACTCGTTCATGATCGCCGTCTCGCTGGGCCTCCAGTACGGCGTGCCGCTCGAGGTGTACGTCTCGAAGTTCGCGCACATGCGCTTCGAGCCGTCGGGGCCCACGAACGACGCCGACATCCGCATCGCGAAGTCGATCGTCGACTACGTGTTCCGCTGGATGGGCAAGAAGTTCCTCTCGGTCGACCACCAGGAGGAGATCGGGATCCTCTCGCCCGAGGTGCGGGCCCGGCTGTCGGCGGCCTACGCCGCCGGGAGCTCCCGTGGTGCCCGACCTCGAGCCGCCCCTCCCTCCCCGGGCCAGACCGCGCTCTTCAACACCCACGAGGACGCGATCGAGTGCTCCCGCTGCGGCGGCCGGATGGTTCGCGCCGGCACGTGCTACACGTGCCGCGACTGCGGAACGTCGACCGGCTGCGGCTGAGCGAAACGCGGAGGATTGAGAGCCGCCGCGATCTCCGACCTCCACGGTTTCCTGCCCGACGTACCGCCGTGCGATCTGCTCCTCATCGCCGGCGACGTCTGCCCGGTCGAGGACCACGAGCTCGACTTCCAGCGCCGCTGGCTCACGGGCCCGTTCACCGACTGGCTCGACCGCCTCGACGCTGGTGAGATCGTCGGCATCGCCGGAAACCACGACTTCATCGCCGAGGCAGATCCGGGCCTGATGCGCAGCCTGCCGTGGAGGTACCTCTGCGACGAGTCGATCGACGTCGACGGCGTCCGGGTCCACGGCTCGCCCTGGACGCCGACCTTCATGGCCTGGGCCTTCATGCATGACGAGGAGGACCTCGCTGCAGTGTGGGCCCGCATCCCGGACGAGGTCGACGTGCTCGTCACGCACGGCCCACCCCTCGGGCATGGGGACCTCGCCGTGCACGGCGTTCACGTCGGCTCCGAGAATCTCGCCGAGCGACTCGCGAGACTCGACCGCCTTCGACTCCACGCCTTCGGCCACATCCACGAGGCGGGCGGAAGCCGGGACACGCTCGCCGGCGCGACCATCGCCAACGTCTCGTATGTCGACTTCGACTACCGGCCCGCGCACCCGGCAGCGGTCTTCGAGCTCTGACTACTCGAGCTCGGGATCGAGGACGAGCGTGTTCGGCGCCGCTCTCGGCTGGGCCTTCGGGATCCCGCCGGCGCAGAACAACCCGATGAGCGCGACGAGAGCGACCACTCCGAGCGCGGCCTGAAGCGCCGCCAGGCGCGCGGTGCTGTTCTCTTCGACGATCGCGTCGGCGGTCGCCGCGGGACGTGGGCGTCGTCGAGCGCCGCTTCGCAGTTCGGCGTCGGAGAGGAACGGGACGCCGCCGGCGAGCTGGGTCGTCGCCTCCTTGGCTTGACCCGCGCCGGCACCGCCGGGTTGTTCTGGATCCCGGTGAGGAAGCGAGGCGCTGAGGGCGGCGATCACGATCGCCCCGGTCAGCGCGGTGCCGATCGAGATGCCGAGGTTCGTGACCGTGTTCTGCAGGCCGCCGACCTCGCCGCTCTGCTCGTCGGGGACCGAGGAGACGGTGACGCTCCCGAGCTGCGAGGCGAGCGCGCCGATCCCGAGGCCGGCGAGCAGCATCGGCCAGGTCGACGATCTCGGCGCCGGCGCCGGCGTCGAGCGCCGGCGATCAGGATCACGAGGCCGGCGAACAGCGCGAGGAAGCCGAGCCGGACGACGCGGCGCGGCGAGGCGTTGGGGAAGAGCCTTCGGGATCCCGGCCGCGGCGAGGATCAGGGTGAACGAGAGCGGCAGCAGCCGCACGCCGGTTTCGATCGCCGAGAGCCCGAGCGCGACCGAGAGGAAGAGCGGCATGGCGAAGAAGAGGCCGCCCTGCAGGAAGTACTGGAAGAAGAACGAGGTGAGGCCGCCGCGCAGGACTGCGGTTCGCAGGATCGCCGGGTCGACCAGCGGCTCGCCGCCGCGGGCGATCACGCCGGTTCTCCCAGGCGACGAAGAGCCAGATCACGACGCCGCCGGCGAGGATCAGCCAGATCGCCGGCGAGAGGCCGATCCATTCGGGCGCGCCCGGCTTGGGCCGGACGAAGCCCCAGGTCCCGGAGCGGAGGATCGCCGAAGACGATCAGCGCCGAGGCCGAGCGCCGAGAGCGCCGTCCCGACGAGGTCGAGCCGCGGCCTTCTCTCCGGGCGCGCCGTCCTCGATCCGGCGGGCGAGGACGAGGATCGCGATGACGACCAGGACCTCGCCGGCGAAGACGTAGCGCCAGGAGAGGTAGGTGGTGAAGAAGCCGCCGATCGATCGGCCCGACCGCGACCGCGACCGCGCCGCCGCGGCGACCAGGCCGTAGGCGCGCGGCCGCTCGTCGGCGGCCGAAGTTGGAGGCGACGAGGGCGACGATCGCGGGCAGGATCAGCGCCGCGCCGAGCCCCTCCAGGAACGACCAGCCGATCAGCAGGACGCCGAGGTTCGGCGCGAGCGCCGTGGTCAGCGACCCGGCGCCGTAGATCACGCAGCCGATCGCGAAGGCGCGCTTGCGGCCGATGATCTGGCCGATCTTGCCGCCGGTGATCATGAACGCCGCCATCACCAGCGTGTAGAGGGTGATCGCCGTCTGGATCCCGGTGACGCGTCGTGCCGACGTCCTTGGCGACCGTCGCGATCGAGACGTTCATCACCGAGCTGTCGAGCATCATCAGGAACTGCCCCGCGGCCAGCGTGACGAGCACGAGAGTGGCGCCCGCCATCGCGGCCTTCTTGCCGGTCGATCCCTCCACAGTTGCGCGAGCCTACTGGACGACTCGGCTGGGCGTTCATCGCGCGTACGGGAGCCCCACGCAGGAAATGCGTGAGGACTGCGCGCGGCGGGTACCACGATCTCATGAGCGAAAGGGATGATGTTGCAAAGCTCCTGTCCGAGCGAGGCGTCTCGGCGAAGTGCCCGAGTTGCGGCAAGGGCGAATGGGATGCATTCGGCCTGCTCGGCAACCTCCACGTCGTGCTCCAGGCAGCGACGCCGGACGACGACCTCGTCCAGGGAGCCGGCCGGGGCGCCTACCTGAGCGCGTACGCGTTCACCTGCCACAACTGCGGCTTCGTCCGCCTCCATGCCCGGCAGGCGCTCGAGGACGAGCAGCCGAAGCGCTCGCGCTTAGGTTCGAGCTAGGGATGAAGGAACGTGTGCGACCCGGCAGGCAGGTTCTGGGCTGCCATTGCGAGTAGCCCGGTGACGTCGAGCGTCTGGTCCGACGCGGGAGCGGTCACGTTCGCCGCAGTGCCGTAGTTGCTCAACGTGAGCGTCGTGTGCGCGCTCGCCGACTGGCCGCCGTTACTGACGGTTTGATCGACGTCCACCTTGCGGACGAGCCCGTCGTCGCCGATCCAGACGTCCACCGGGACCGACGAGGGACCACCCTGGTCGATCAGGCGCTGAACGGCCGCCTTGGCCGGGCCCCCGACCGTGCCGGCGGCCTTGGTGAGATCGATCGTCGCCGTGTAGTGCGTCGTCTGCACGTGATCGAGCGTTTCCTTGCCGACCGTCTGCACCGAGCCGACCGACTGAAGCATCGCGAGGACGTCGGCGGGGTTCTGGGCGGCCTGCGCGATCATCTGCGCCGGGTCGAACGCCGGCCGCCTTTCCGGCCTGCTCGAGGTCGAGCCGAACCCAGCTCTTGCCGCCCGGGATCATCGCACTGACTGCCGGAGCGTTCAGGTACAGGACGGGGTCGCCGCTCTCCTGGAGGTAGCGGAGCTCGACCGAGCCGCTCGCTTGCAGGCATGCCCGCGGCAGCGAGGACCTTTGAGAGTCGGTGGTGATGTCGGCCTGGCCCTGGTCGACGACGCCCTTTGCCGTGACGTCGAAGGAGCCCTTCGGGCGCTCGACCGAAACGGTCAACGTAACGTCCGCGGCGCCCGCGGACTGCGACTTCGTGGCCGCGGACGCGACCGGGTCGAGCGACTTCTGCATCCCGAACGGCCACCGCGACCGCCGCAACGGCTCCGAGGCCGACAGAATCGCGATCCACCGTCATACGCATGACCGGACAGCTTACCGACGTTCGAGCGCCAGCCGCACGCTGAATCCGATCAGCACGAGGCCGGTCAGCCGATCGAGCACGACGCGCACTCGCGGACGGCGCAGATAGCCGGACGCATGGCCGACCGCGAATGCGTACGCGGCAAGCCAGGCGAACGTCAGCAGCGCAAACAGGATCCCGAGAAGCAGAAGCGGCACGAACGCCGGCCCGGATCCGTGCACGAACTGCGGCAGGAGGCTCGTAAAGAAGATCGCCACCTTCGGATTGCTGAGATCGCACAACAGCCCCTGCCGGAGCGCCCGCGCCCCGCTCTCCGCGCGGCCGGTCGGCCCCTCGGGGACGACTCCGCGCGACCGGAGCATCTGGATCCCGATCCAGGCGAGATAGATAGCCCCGGCGAACTTCAGGGCGTCGAAGGCGACCTCCGATGCTCTCAGCACCGCTGCGATCCCGAGCGCGGCCGCAGTCGTCCAGATGAAGAGCCCGACCGTGACGCCGGCCGCGGCGAGCATCCCGGAGCGGCGGCCGCCGACGAGGGCGTTCTTCGTCACCATCGCCGTGTCGGGGCCCGGCATCACGATCAGCAGGAGCGCGATCGCGAGAAACGGAAGCACGTCGATGTGCACGGGTGAAATTATGCACGAGCCCCAGGTGATAATGAGAGTGAGTCTCGCTCTATGGTAGGCTCCGCCCGTGAAAGCCCTGGCCCTTCTTGCCCTGCTCGTGGCGGGTCTGGCCGGCTGTGCGCCGGCGCATCGCGGCTCCGGCCTCCAGGTCGTCGCGGCGGAGAACTTCTGGGGCAGCATCGCCGCCCAGCTCGGCGGCGACCGGGCGACCGTGAGCAGCATCATCGTCAACCCGGCACCGATCCCCACAGCTACGAGCCGACCGCCTCCGACGCCCGCAAGCTCGCGGGCGCCGAGCTGGCGATCGTCAACGGGATCGGCTACGACCGGTGGGCCTCGCAGCTGCTCGCCGCCAACCCGTCGAGCGGTCGCGTCGTCGCTCGACGTCGGCGACCTGCTCGGCCTCGAAGACGGCGACAACCCGCACCAGTGGTACTCGCCGAGCTCGCGTGCGCCGGGTCGTCGCCGCGATCGCGGCCGCCTACGAGCAAGCTCGATCCCGCCGACGCCGCCTACTTCGCGGCGCCGGCGGCGCCGTTCGAGACACGGTCGCTCTCGCACGCTACGACACGCTGCTCGCCCGCGATCCGCGCGCGCTTCGCCGGCGTCGCCGGTCGGCTACAGCGAGAGCATCTTCGAGCCGCTCGGCACGACCTCGGGCTGAGGCTGCTCACCCCGCCGGGCTTCGCGAAGGCGGTCGCCGAGGGGACCGAGGTCAGCGCCGCCGACAGGGCAGACGGTCGACGCGCCAGATCGCCGACCGCGCAGATCGCGGTCTGGGTCTTCAACAGCCAGAACGTCACGCCGGACGTCGAGCAGCTCAACGCGCTCGCGCGCGGCCGAGCAGATCCCGGTCGTGACGGTCACCGAGACCCTCTCCCCGGCATCGGCTACGTTCCAGGCATGGCAGGTCGCGCAGCTCGAGCGAGCTCGCACGCGGCGCTCGACCGAGGCGGCGGGGCGATGAGCCGTCGGCAGATCGCGATCTCGCGCCGGCGCGGCGGTCGACGGCTCGGCGGCCGGACGGTCTGGAGCGAGCGTCGACCTGACGATCGAGGCCGGGCGAGTTCGTCGCCGTGCTCGGGCCGAACGGTGCCGGCAAGTCGACGCTGCTCCGGGTGCTGCTCGGCCTGCTGCCGCTCTCGGCGGGTCGGCGCAGCGGTGCTCGGCGGCGCCCCCGGCGCGCGAACGCCGCGGATCGGCTACCTGCCGCAGCGGCACGGGTTCGACTCCTCGACCCGGATCCGCGGCGTCGACCTCGTCCGCCTCGGGCTCGACGGCGACCGCTTCGGGCTGCCGCTCCCGCGGCGGCCGCGAGGCGCGCGGCGCAGGTCGACGAGGCGATCGAGCTCGTCGGCGCCGGCGGCTACGCGCGCGCGGCCGATCGGCGAGCTGCTCGGGCGGCGAGCAGCAGCGGCTGCTGATCGCCCAGGCGCTCGTCAGCGCAGCCCGAGCTGCTGCTGCTCGACGAGCCGCTCGACAGCCTCGACCTGCCGAACCAGGCCGCGGTCTCGGCGCTGCTCGGCCGCATCTGCCGGTCGCGCGGCGTCGCCGTGCTGCTCGTCGCCCACGACGTCAACCCGCTGCTCCACGACCTCGACCGCGTCGTCTACGTCGCCGGCGGCCGCATCGTCGCGGGGGCCCCGGCCGAGGTGATCACGAGCGAGACGCTGAGCGCGCTCTACGGCGTCGCCGGTCGAGGTGCTGCGCACCTCGGACGGCCGCCTCGTCGTCGTCGGCGCGCCCGAGGCACCGCGCCACCACCACACCGACGACCGCGCACTCTCGCTCGACCTGTCGGATGTTCCAGCTCGCCTACCCGTTCATGGTCAACGCGCTCGAGGCGGGCACGATCGTCGCGCGTCATCGCGGCGGTCGCCGGCTGGTTCATGGTGCTGCGCCGCGAGACCTTCGCCGGGCACACGCTCTCGGTGATGTCGTTCCCCGGCGCGAGCGGCGCCGCGCTCGTCGGCATCCCGCTCGCCGCCGGCTACTTCGTCTTCTGCGTCGGCGGCCGCGCTGTCGTGATCGCGGCGGGCTCGCGCGGGCGGGACGGCGCGACCCGGAGCAGGAGTCGGCGGTCGATCGGCACGGTCCAGGTCGCCGGGCTCGCGCTCGGCTTCCTCTTCCTCAGCCTCTACGGCGGCATCCTCGAGAGCCTCGAGACGCTGCTCTTCGGCTCGTTCCTCGGGATCACGCACGACCAGGTGCTCGACGCTGCTCGGCGTCGGCCGCGGCGACGCTGCTCTTCTTCGCGGTCGCCGGGCGGCCGCTCCTCTACGCCTCGGTCGACCCGCTCGGCAGCGCGCGCCCGCGGCGTTCCCGTGCGGGTGCTCGACGCCGCGTTCCTGCTCGTGCTCGGGCTCGCGGTCGCCGCGACGGCGCAGATCACCGGCGTCCTGCTCGTCTTCGCGCTGCTCGTCGCGCCGGCGGCGGCGGCCCAGGAGCTGACGCCGCGGATCTGGCTCGGCCTCGCGCTGACGGCCGCGATCGGCCTCGCCGTCATCTGGCTCGGCCTCACGCTCGCCTACTTCACCGACTACCCGGTCGGCTTCTTCGTCACCTCGGCTCGCGGCTTCGCCGCGCTGCGGTGCGCGGCCGTCGCGCCGTGGCGGCCGGCTGTGCTGGCGCACGAGTTCGTCCGCAACGCGCTCCTCGCGGGCTCGCCGATCGCGATCGCCTCGGGCGCGGTCGGCTACTTCGTCGTGCTGCGGGCGCAGGTGTTCGCCGGCGACGCGCTCAGCCACGTCGCGTTCACGGGCGTCGCTCGCCGCGGCGCTCGCGGGCATCGACCTCCGCCTCGGCCTCTTCGCCGCCACGATCGCGGTCGCGCTGCTGCTTCGCCGGCGCTCGGCGAGCGCGCTCCAGGCCGACGACGTCGCGATCGGCGTCGATCTTCGCCTGGGTGCTCGGCCTCGGCGTGCTCTTCCTCGGCCTGTTCAACCGGCGGCCGGCGGCGGCGACGGCGTCATCGCGTCGCGCGCGCTGTTCGGCTCGATCTTCGGCCTCGACGCGCACGCAGACGCCGACGGTCGCGGTGCTGATCGCCGCCGGCGATCGCAGCGTCGCTGCTCGGCGCATCGCCCGGCCGCTGCTCTATCGCGACGATCGCACCCGCAGTCGCGCCGCCGCCCGCGGCGTGCCGGTCGGGCTCCTCGGCGGCGCGTTCCTCGTGCTGCTCGGGATCGACGCGGGCGAGGCGACCCAGGCGGTCGGCGCGCTCCTGCTGCTCGGCCTCATCGCCGCGCCGGCGGGCGCCGCGCTGCGGCTCACGGCGAGCCCTGTGCTCGGGCTCGCGCTCTCGGTCGGCTTCGCGCTCGCCTCGATCTGGGTCGGCGTCACGGCCGCCTACCTCGTCCCGTCGCTCCCGCCGAGCACCGCGATCATCGGCGTCGCAGTCGCGATCTACGCGGCCGCGTTCGCGGGCACCGCCTACGCGGCAGTCGCCGCAGGCGCCGTGGAGAACCACGTCGTGGCCGGCGACGGCGTAGCCCGACGTCTCCTCGAGCCGGTGGATCGCCTTCTCGAGACCGGGATCCTCGAACGCCTCGACCTTGCCGCAGGTGTCGCAGACGAGATGGTGGTGGTGCTCGCCGCCCGAGTGAGCCGGCTCGTAGCGGGAGATCCCCGAGCCGAGGTCGATCCGCTGCACGAGGCCCTCGGAGGTGAGCAGGTCGAGCACGCGGTAGACGCTCGCGATCCCGACGCGACGCCCGGACGCACGGAGGCGGTCGAAGATCTCCTGCGCGGTCAGGCAGCAGTTCTGCTCGGCGAGGAGGTCGATGACCGCGCGCCGCGCGCCGCCGTTGCGAAGCCCCTTGCGCTGCAGCGCCTCCATCGTCGAGTCGGCCCACATGCGTCGATGATAGCCGTTCTCATGAAGGACGCCCGCCACCCGCACGACCGAGCTCCTAGCCGCGTAGCGCGCGGTACGCGGCCGCCTCGGCGACGAGCGCCTCGAAGAGCCGCCTGTCCTCGCCGGCCTCCGGGATGCCACAGCACCCCGAGCGTGAACCGCCGCTCGGGCGCCTCGAGCGCCTCGACTCGCCGTCCTCGTCGCGCGCGGACGGCCGCAGCCCCTCTCCGAGCCGGGCGAAGCCCTGGTGATGGTGCGACTTGACCGGCACCCGCTCTCCGAGCAGGCCCGCGAGGCGCGTGCCCGAGCTCGATCTCGACGTCGTGGTCTGCGAACACGCCGGGCGTCTGCTTGTGGCCGTCGTGGCCGACCTCGTCCGGCAGGTGCTGGACGAGGTCGCCGCCGAGCGCGACGTTGAGCACCTGCGAGCCCCGGCAGATCGCGAGCACCGGCAGGTCGCGGTCGAGCGCCGCGCGGAGCAGCGCGAGCTCGGCGCTGTCGCGCTCCGGCCACGATCCCGTTCGTCTCGGGATGCGGCTCCTGGCCGTACAGCCCGGGGTCGAGGTCGGAGCCGCCGGAGAAGATCAGCCCGTCGACCGCGTCGAGGATCTCCTCGACGCCGTCGTCGGAGGGCGGCACGAGCAGCGCGCGGCCGCCGGCCGCCTCGACGCCGCGAACGTAGTCGTACGGGATCAGAGCCGACTCGAGCTCCCAGGGCCCGAAGCCGCAAGGGAGACATACGTCGGTGATTCCGACAAGCGGCTTGCCCATCTCCCCATTGTGGCGCAACCTGGAAACGGAGCGGTGAACGCCCCTTGCGGTGCGCACGACCTCGGGCGCACACTGCGGGGGCAGGCCGGGCGACAAGGAGCAGGTCCCCCAGGCCGCAAGTGCGAGGAGGGGTCCACGAGGCCTCTCCTCACGCGTTCGGGCGTCGGCGTCAGAGCGTGAGCGTCACCTTCGAGAGCCCGTGAGGGTTGTCGAGGTCGCTCCCGGTGAGCTGAGCCAGGCGGAACGCCGCGACCTGGCCCGGGATCGACCGTCGGTGAGCGGGCTCAGCCACTCGGGGACCTGCTCGACGAGCCGGAGCGGGACCGCGCCCTGAGCGAGTACCGCCGGGTCGTCGGCGATCACCGCGACCCGCGCTCCTCGGCCGGCGAGGCCGTCGATCGACGGTCCGCATGCTTTCGAGCGCAGGGCCCGACGGCGCGAGCGCGATCACCGGCCAGTCCGGCGCGATCGCCGCGACGGGGCCGTGCATCAGGTCCGCGGCCGACCAGGCCTCGAAGAGCAGCCCGGAGAGCTCGCGGATCTTGAGCGCGACCTCGAACGCCGTGCCGTAGTTGATCCCGCGGGCCACGACCGTCCCGCCGTGGATGCCCGGCGAACGCGTCGAGCAGCGCGGCATCGTCGAACGACCGCTCGAGCTGCTCGGCGATCCGCCCGGGCATCAGCTCGAGCTCGCGCAGCGCCGCGCCGTCTCGGGTCGACCAGGCGAAGAGCAGCGCGATCGCACCGAGCGAGTTGACGAACGTCTTCGTCGCGGCCACCGCCCGCTCCTCGCCGGCCTCGAGCGGGAGCACGGCGTCGGCCGCGACGGCGATGGGCGAATCGGGCCGGTTCGTGATCGCGATCGTCGGCCGCCCCTGGACGGTGCGCCTCCTCGATCACGGCGCGGACGTCGGGCGACTCGCCCGACTGGGAGATCCCGATCACGAGCGCGCCGTCGAGGCGCGGCGGCTGCTCGTAGAGCGTGTAGAGCGACGGCGTGGCGAAGGCGACCGGGACGCGGTTCGCCCGGCCGAGGAGGTACTGGGCGTAACGGGCCGCGTTCGACGAGCTGCCGCGCGAGGCGATCAGCAGGTAGCGGACGTCACGCCGGCGGAGCAGCGCGCCGAGCTCCTTGGCCGTGGCGCCCTGCTCGTGAAGCAGGCGCTCGAGTGCAGCGGGCTGCTCGCGCAGCTCGAGCTCGAGCCGTGTGTCTGTCACTTCGGGCCTCCATTTCCGTTGGCGAGAACGTCGGCGACAGCCTCGTAGCTCACGCGGCTGCCGCCGTGGGTCACGACGTAGCCACCGGCGCGGGCCGGTCGCCAGAGAGCGACGCCCGTCTCGACGGCGACGGCCGGGGCGAGCTCGTCCGTGAGGTCGCGCATCCACGGATGGCGGTGCGCGTCGCGGAGGACGACGACGAGCGGCCGGCCGCTCCGCGGATCCCTCGACCCGCGCGAGCCTCGGCGGTGGACTCGTCGAGGACGAGCTCGCTCGGGCGCCCGCTCGGCATCACCGATCCGAGCGAATGCTCGGCCTCGCCCGCCGCGATGTTCACCCGCGGCCGGAGCTCGACGACGAGCGGAGGCGACTCGAGCGCGACGACGCCCTCCAGCTCGAGCGCTCGCCGTGCCGCGATGCGGCCGGCGTCGAGGTCCCGCGCGCCGGGTACGGCCACGCCCGAGCCGACGAGCGCGACCCGCCCGGCAGCCTCGCGCAGCCGGCCTTCGTCGAGCTCGCCGTCGGAGACGGCCCGGACGAGCGCGGCGCGGATCGGCGTCGACAGCCTCCTCGCCGAGGTCGTGGCCGATCAGGAGCGCGTCGACGCCGGCGGCGATCGCCAGCACGGCGCTTCGCTCGATCCCGTAGGTCTCGCTGACGGCCTTCATCTCGAGCGCGTCGGCGATCACCAGCCCGTCGTAGCCGAGCTCGCCGCGGAGCAGTCCCGAGAGGATCGCCGGGCTCAGCGTGGCGGGCAGCGTCGTCGAGCGCCGGGACGAGCACGTGCGCGGTCATGATCGACGCGACGCCTGCCTCGATCGCCGCGCGGAAGGGCTCGAGGCCCGCGTGGACGTCGCCCGAGACCACCGGGAGCTCGAGGTGCGAGTCGGCCTCGGTGTTGCCGTGGCCGGGGAAGTGCTTGGCGCACGCGGCGACGCCCTGTCGCTGGAGGCCGCGGACGAACGCCGCGACGTGGCGGGCGACGAGCTCGGGATCCGCGCCGAACGAGCGGACGCCGATCACCGGGTTCCGCGGGTTCTCGTTCACGTCGGCGACGGGCGCGAAGTCGAGGTTGATGCCGACGGCCGCGAGGTCGGCGCCGATCGAGGCGGCGATCCGCTCGGTGAGCGCGACGTCGTCGACCGCGCCGAGCGCGCCGTTGCCCGGGATAGGAGCTGCCGCGCGCGACCTCGAGCCGGGTGACGTCGCCGCCCTCCTCGTCGATCCCGATCAGCACGCCGGGACGGGCCTCCCGCAGCGACGCGGTGAGCTCGGCCAGCCGGTCGCCGACGTTGTAGGCGAACAGGCAGATCCCGCCGAGGCCGTCCTCGAGCCCTCGCAGCACCCACGCGGGCGCGTCCTCGCCCGGGGAAGCTCGGCATCAGGCAGCCGGCCGCAAGCGCTCTCGATGGCTCACCCGCGCACCGCCCCCGAGGTCAGGCCGAACGCGATCCGGCGCTGGACGATCAGGAAGAAGATCACGACCGGGATCGCGGTCGAGCGTCGCGCCGGCCATGAGCACGCCCCAGTCCGTGCCGCGGCTCGTGCCGAGGAAGCCGGAGAGCCAGACCGTGAGCGTCTGCTTCTGCTGGTCGGACAGGAGGATGTAGGCGAAGATGAACTCGTTCCAGGCCTGGATGAAGCAGAAGATCGAGGTCGCGACGAGGCCGGGCGCAACGAGCGGCAGCAGGATCTTGAAGAACGCCTTCGTGCGGCTGTCTCCGTCGACCATCGCCGCCTCCTCGAGGTCGCGCGGGATCCCGAGGATGAACCCCCGCAGCGTCCAGATCGCGAACGGCAGCACGAACGTGAGGTAGGTGATCGATGAGGCCGCTGAGCTTGTTGGCCTCGTGGTACTTCGCGAGCACCACGTAGAGCGGGATGATCAGCGCGTTCTGCGGGAGCATCTGGATCATGATCACGAGGACGATGAAGAACGCCCGGCCGCTGAACCGGAACTTGGCGAGCGCGATCGCCGCCAGGAACGCCAGCACGATCGACACGAGCACGACGACGGTGACGACGATCAGGCTGTTCTCGACGCCGCTCCAGAAGTACGGCGTGTGGATCGCGTCGGTGAAGTGGACGAGCGTCGGATGGAGCGGGACCCAGACCGGCTTGTACGACGTGATGTCGAGTCCCGGGCTTGAACGCGGTCGAGACCATCCAGTAGACCGGGAAGGCCATGACGACGAAAGGACGAGCGGCCGAGGCCGTTGTACGGCGGAGCGGCGGAGCAGCGCGGCGGCGCCACGGCTGGCCGAGGAGTCGGTCGCGAACGACCGTCACCTGACCTCCCCGATCCGGATCATCTGGCGCACGTAGAAGAACGTGACGCCGATCATGATCAGCGAGGATGATCACGGCGATCGCGGAGCCGAGCCCGTACTCGCTGATGCCGAACGACTTCTCGTAGGCGTAGATGCTCATCAGCCAGTACTCCGGGTCGGGCCGCTGGTTGCGGAGCAGGAACGGCTGCGTGAACACCTGGAAGTCCCAGATGATCGAGAGGCTCGTCGAGGATCACGAAGATCGGCTTGAGAATCGGGAAGATGATGTCGCGGAACCTCCTGATAGCGCCCGAGCCGTCGATCTGGGCCGCCTCGAGCAGCTCGCCGGGCACCTGCGTCAGCCCGGCGTAGACGGTGATCGCGACGAACGGGATCGCGCCCCAGACGATCAGCGAGGTGATGACGCCGAAGCCGACGAGCGTGTTCGCGAACCAGTCGTAGTTGATGAAGTTGCCGAAGCCGAGCTTCGTCAGGGCGTAGTTGAGGACGCCGTTCTCGTAGTTCGTCATCCAGAGCCAGACCTGGCACGCGACGACGACCGGCATCGACCAGGCGAGCACGAGCGCCGAGGTGACCGCGATGCGCATCACGCCGCCGAGCTCCTTCAGGAGCAGCGCGATCAGCGTGCCGAGGACCATCGTGAGCCCGACGTTCACGACGGTGAAGACGACGGTGCGGAGGAGGACCGTCCAGAACTCGCTGGTCGGTGAGGATCGTCCTGTAGTTCTCGAGCCCGACCCACTCGCCCTTGTGGGCGATGAGCTGGAACAGCCCGTAGTGCTGGAACGAGAGGCGGACGAGGTAGTAGATCGGGTAGCCGAGGACGGCGACGATGACGATCAGCGCCGGCGCGATCAGCCCGTACGGGACCGACGCCTGCGCGGCGCGGTCGCGGTACAGAAGACGGCGAGGCCGCCGGAGCTGCCCGAGGGCGGCTCCGGCGGCGGTTCCGGATGCTCGTGCGGGTAGTGGCTCGCGCGGCATCCTCTCGCCTCGTTCTCGTGTGTCTGGCTAGCTACTCGCGTTCAGGATCTGCGTGATCTGATTGCTGGTCGACGTTGCCGCCGCTGCACCGACTGCTTGCCGGTCAGGATGTTCGTGAGCATCGTGCGGAGCACGTTCGAGCTCTCGACGTTCGCCCAGTTCTTCGCCGTCGGGACGAACCAGGTCGACTTCGCCGCGTGCGCGAGCGCCGAGCCGGGGGTGCCCTTGACGAGATTGAGCAGGGAGGTCGTGTTCGGGAGGTTACCCGCCTTCACGATCCCGGCCTGCTGCGCGTTCGCGGTGTAGGCGGCGATCCACGACTCGGCCAGCGACTGGTTCTGGCTGGCGGCCGGGATGGCGAGGTCGGAGCCGCCGATGAACGCCGGCATCGTCCGGCCTTTCACGTGGCTCGGCATCGGGAAGGCGCCCATGACCGGCTTGAGCTTCGGGTTGCCGGCCTTCGGGTCGAGCGCGTAGCCGAACTGCCAGCCCGGGCCGACGAACGAGGCCGCGTGGCCCTGCGAGAACGGCACGGTCGGGAACGGGTTCGCCTCGTCGGTCGACTTGCTCGCCCGCGAGAGGCGAGAGATACGTGTTCTTGAACGCGTTCAGGCCCGCGATCGCGCGCGGCGAGTTCAGCGTGCCGGTCCACTTGCCGTCGGAGCCGAGCTGTGGCGATCTGCCCGCCGAAGTCGTAGACGAAGGCGAGGGCCGAGTACCAGTCCTTGCCGGCGACATAGAAGCCCGAGAAGGTCGTGTCGGACTTGTTCGCCGCCATGACCTTCTTGCCGTCGGCGACGAACTGGCCGAGGCTCGTCGGCGTGCCCTTGATCCCCGCCTGCTTGAACATGTCGGTGCGGTAGATGACGACGCGGGTGCCCGCGTAGTACGGGACGCCCATCAGCTTGCCGCCGTAGGTCGCCGAATCCGCGAGGCCCTTGAGCCAGGTCGAGGAGTTCGGGAACTTCGACTTGTCGGCGGTCAGGTCGGCGAAGGCGCCGGCCGCCATGTACTTCGTCATCTCGGTGTTGCCCATCTCGATCACGTCGGGCGTGTTCCCGCCGGCGAGAGTGGCGTCGAACTTCTGCAGGTGGGTGTTCCACTGCTGGTACTGGACGTTCACCGTGACGCCCGGGTTCTGCGCCTCGAACGCCTTGTTCGCGGCGGCCACGACCGTCGGCCAGCCGGACTGAGCGTCGACCTGCAGCCATACCGTGATGCTGCTGGCCGACGCCTTCTTCGTCGCACCCACGCCGGACGCCACGATCGCGAATGCGACGACGGCCGACACGCAGAGCGCGAGGATGACGCGTCTCTTCATTCCGAACCCTCCAGAGTCAGGCGGAGGCCACGCGAGAGCCCAGCTCCGCTGAGTTGGTCAATACCACACTTCATTGTTGGGGATCCTCTCACAAGCCTGGTCGTTGATGTCAATACCAAATTTTCCGCTGTTCTAGGGCATTTTCCAGAACTGCCCCTTCGCCAGCCATGCGTTCTGGTACTGACCACAGCGGTCAGGCGAAGCTGTCGAGCGCGCGTGCCGCGAGGCCGATCGGGACGGCCGGCTGGCCGCCGACGCCCAGCTCGGAGACGAGCCGGTAGCGGTCGCCGCGGTAGATGGAGCTCGTGAACTCGACGGTCTCGCCCGTGGCCGAACGCGTGACGCGCTCGAAGAGAAGCGCAGGTGAGTGGATCGGGACACCGAGGATATGAGACTCCTCTTCACCCGTAACGGTTGGCTCGACGGTCTGTGTCCCGCCGACGATCTCGATGCCGTACCGGCTGACCATCAGGTCGTAGAAGGAGCCCTCCTCGAGGTCGTGGGCGCTGAGGCCGGGGAAGAGGCTCTCCGGGACGTGCAGGAGCTCGACGGCCATCGGCTCGCCCTCTGCGAGCCGGAGCCGCTTGACCGCGAGGACGGGCTCCGAAGGCGAGACGTGGAGGATGCGGCCGAGCCTCGCGCCGGCAGGGATCGTCCGGAACTCGAGCGTGCGGCTGCCCGGGAGTGAGGCCGCGGAGGCGCATGTCGTCGCTGAAGGAGCTGATCCCCATCCCCTTCGCCACCTTCGGCTCGGCGACGAACGTGCCCGAGCCGCGGCGCCGCGTGAGGCGCCCCTCGCGGACGAGCTCGTCGAGCGCGGCGCGCAGCGTGAGGCGGGAGACGCCGAGATCGTGGCTGAGGGCGCGCTCGGACGGGATGGCATCCCCGACCTGGAGCGCCTCGATCAGCTCGAGCACCTGCTCGCGGGCTTCGTGCTGCTTGGTCACTGGGCGAGCGCCGGCTCGGGGGTCGCGGCCGGCGCGAGGCGCAGGCCCGTCGCCGGATCGAAGAAGTGGAGGCCGCGGGTGTCGACGCCGAGCGAGGCCCGCTCGCCGGCGCGGATCGCCGTGCCCGCGTGCACGCGGGCGGTCAGCAGCGCGCCGGCGCCGGCGATGAGGCCGTGCGTTTCGTCGGCCGCCTCGAGCGCCTCCGGCGTCACGGGCCGGGCATCGGCGAGGAAGATCACATGAGCGTCGGAGCCGAGATCCTCGAGCACCTGGACCGAGACGTCGATGGCGGGCAGCGTCGGGCGAGAGCGTCGCGTCCTCGAAGCTCTCGGGCCGGATCCCGAGGACGACGGGCCGTCCGCGACCGGCATGTCGGGCGGGATCGGGAGGCTGAACTGGCCGAAACGGACGATGCCGCCCTCGACCGTCGCCTCGACGAGGTTCATCGCCGGCGAGCCGATGAAGCCGGCGACGAACAGGTCGCGCGGCTCGGCGTAGAGGCGGTGCGGCGTGTCGACCTGGACGATCTTGCCCTTCCGCATCACCGCGACGCGCTGGCCGAGCGTCATCGCCTCGACCTGGTCGTGGGTCACGTAGACCGTGGTGACGCCGAGCCGCTGGTGGAGCTGGGTCAGCGAGGCCCGCATCCCGACGCGGAGCTTCGCGTCGAGGTTCGAGAGCGGCTCGTCGAGCAGGAAGGCCTGCGGCTCGCGCGCGATCGCGCGGCCCATCGCCACGCGCTGGCGCTGGCCGCCGGAGAGCTGCGACGGGCGCCGCTCGAGGAGCTCCTCGAGCCCGAGCAAGCGCGGCGACGTCCTCGACTCTCCGCGCGATCTCCTCCTTTGGGGTGCGGCGTGCCTTCAGCCCGTAGCCGAGGTTCTGGCGCACGGTCATGTGCGGGTAGAGCGCATAGGTCTGGAAGACCATCGCGATGTCGCGGTCCTTGGGAGCGAGCCAGGTGACGTCCCGGTCGCCGATCGCGATCCCCCCGCCCGAGACCTCCTCGAGCCCGGCGATCATGCGCAGCAGGGTCGACTTGCCGCACCCGGAAGGCCCGACCAGGACGAGGAATTCGCCGTCCGGGACGTCGAGGGAGACGTCGTCGACCGCGACCACCTCGCCATAGGCCTTGGTGACGTGCTCGAACCGGATCGCAGCCATGGTCGACCCGGATGGTATAGACCGCGGAGCCGTCAGGACAAGACTTGCAGAAGTGGTATTGACCACAGCGGGCCCGGCGTCATAGACTTGGCCGCGTGAATCGGAGCGACGCGTGAAGCTCGGAGTCGAGGCAGCGCTCGTCGACGGCGTGTTCGTCAAGGGCGACGTCGAGATCGTCGACGGCCGCATCGCGCGCTGGGGGCTGCCGTCGCCGAACGGGCGCGGCCTTGCCGTCCCGGGCTTCATCGACCTGCAGGTGAACGGGTTCGGCGGCGTCGACTTCCTCGACGCCGACGCCGACGGCTACCGGCGGGCAGGCAAGGCGCTGCTCGAGACCGGCGTGACCTCCTATCTGCCGACGCTGATCACCTCTCCGGAGGAGACGCTTCTCGCCGCGCTGCGCAGAGGTTCCGGCCGACGCCGGCGCACCCCCGCATCCTCGGCGTCCACCTCGAGGGGCCGTTCCTCTCCCCGAGGCGGCTCGGCACTCATGTGGGGAGCGCCCGCCGCGATCCCGACGCGGCGCTGCTCGACCGGCTGCTCGACGGAGGGCCGGTCCGACTGATGACGCTCGCGCCCGAGCTTCCGGGCGCCTCCGAGCTGATCGTGCGCCTGCTCGAGCGCGGCGTGACCGTCTCTCTCGGCCACAGCGACGCGACCGCCGAGCAGGCCGAGGCGGCGTTCGACCTCGGGGTGCGCACGGTCACGCACCTCTTCAACGCGATGCGCCCGTTCCTCCACCGCGACCCGGGCATCGTCGGCGCTGCGCTGGCCCGCGACGACGTCGTCGTGCAACTGATCCTCGACGGCGTGCATCTCTCGCCCGAGACGGTGAAGGTCGCCTGGAGGGCGGCGCCGGGCCGCGTCGCTCTCGTCACCGACGCGATCAGCGCCGCCGGCGTCAGCGAGGGCGACTACTCGTTCGGGAGCCTCGACGTGTCGGTTCGCGACGGCACCGTCCGGGGGCCGGACGGCGTCCTCGCCGGTAGCGTCCTGACGATGATCGAGGCAGTCCGGAATCTCCACGAGCTCGGCGTGCCGCTCGCCGGCGCGGTCGAGGCGGCCACCGCGGTGCCGGCGCGAGCGTCTGGGCCTGACCGAGCTCGGCCGGCTCGACGTGGGTCTTCCGGCCGACGTGCTCGTGCTCGACGACGGCGTGCGGATCGAGCGCGTGCTCGTCGGCGGCGACGTGCGCGTGGCCGTTTGAAGGTCGCCGGGGCGGTACTCGCTGCGGCGGCCCTCGTGGTCGCGGCCGCACACGGCGACCCGGCCCGACGCCCCCGCTCTCCCGTCTCGTCGGCCAGAAGATCATGACCGCGATCGACGGGGCGGTGCCCGGCGCCCGTGCTGCTCGCACGGGTCCGGGCCGGCCAGGTCGGCGGGGTCATCCTCTTCTCCCGGAACACCGGCGACGACCTCGCAGGTGCTGAGCACGGTCAGGCAGCTGCAGGCCGCGGCCGCAGCGGGCGGGAACCCTCCGCTCCTGATCGCCGTCGACCAGGAGGGCGGAGCGGTCAAGCGCTTCCCCGCAGGGCCGCCCGACGCCTCGCCGGCGGCGATGGGCACCGCGGCCAGGGCGCGTGCAGAGGGCGCTGCGACCGGGCGCCTACCTTCGCGCGGCTGGGCGTCGAACCTCGATCTCGCGCCGGTGCTCGACACGCCGTACGGCCCGTCGAGCTGGCTCGGCACCCGCGCGTTCAGCCGCAACCCGGCGGTCAACGCGCAGCTCGGGCCGGCGTTCGTCGCGGGCCTCAAGGGCGGCGGCGTGGCGGCGACCGCGAAGCACTTCCCGGGCCTCGGCACGGCGCGGGCGACCACCGACACCGCGAACGTCGTGCTCGCGACCTCGAAGCAGGCGCTCGACGCGCGGCTCGCTCCGTTCCGGGCGGCGATCGACGGCGGCGTCGACCTCGTGATGGTCAGCAACGCGGGCTACACGGCGCTCGACGCGACCGGCACGCCGGCGGTTCTCTCCCGGCCGATCGTGTCGGGCCTGCTGCGAGGGCAGCTCGGGTTCTACGGCGTCGTGATCAGCGATGCCCTCGAGGCGCCCGGGCCGAGCAGCCATCCCGGAGCCGCCGTCACGGCGAGCAACGCCGGGGTCGACGTCCTGCTCTATGTGACCGAGGCCGACGCCGGAAGGGCGTATGCGGAGCTCCTCGCCGCGGCGCGCAGCGGCTCCCTGCCGCGCGCGGCTCTCGTCGCCTCGTGGTCCCGAATTCAGGCGCTCAAGCGCAGGCTTTCCTAGACTTGTCTTTTGACAACAGTTCTGGCAGACTCCTGCCATGGCCCAGAGACTGCTGCTCGTCACGAGCCCACTCCTCCGCGGTGCCGACGTAGTCGCCGTCCAGCGGCGGCTGGCCGCGCTCGGTTTCGCCCCGGGCCCGGCCGACGGTGTGTACGGCCCCGCCACGGAGCGGTCGGTGCGCTCGTTCCAGGCCTCGGCCGGCCTCGAGGCCGACGGCGTCGTCGGGCCGCTCACACGGGCGGCGCTCGCGAAGGCGCGGCCGCAGCCGGGCGAGGCCGGGGCGATCGGGCGGCGGGCGCTCGTGGAGGCACGGCGCTGGGTCGGAACGGCAGAGGACCCGCCCGGATCGAACCGCACTCCGTTCGGCAGCCTGGTTCGGGCTCGACGGAGTGCCCTGGTGCAACATCTTCCTGAGCTACTGCTTCGCCGTCGGCGCCGGGTACACGATCGCGAAGGGGTTCCACGGAGCGGGGTGCACGCAGCGCGGCTGCGCCTACGTCCCGACCACGGAGGCGTGGCTTCGTGCGAGCGGGATGTGGGTGGGGCGGATCCCGCCGCTCCCGGGCGACATCGCGATCTACAACTGGGACGGCGGGCCGCCCGATCACATCGGGATCGTCGAGCACGCGGACGCGACCGGGTTCGCCGCGATCGAAGGCAACGCGGACGGTGCCGTCGCCCGCCGCGAGCGCGCGCTCGACGACGTCGATGGCTTCGGCCGAGTTCACAGTCTCCGAACCGCCCCCGAACCCGCCTCTTAGGCGTACCGGCCTACCATCGACCGGTGGTCGCGAATTCCGCGAGGAGCGCGGGGGCGCGCGGCGAACTCCCCGTCATGCGCTGGTGCATCTCGGCGCTTCCTTCAGGGGTCGAGAGGCACTGGAGACGAATGGGCGGCGTCGCGGTGGCGGCGGTGCTCGGCCTCGCCCTGGCCGGAGCCGGGTCGGGGGCGCCCGGCGCGTCGCAGGCCGGGAAGGCGACAGCGTTCACCGGCTATGCGTTCGACGCCTGCAACGCGCCGAAGATCGACACCCTCGCCGCCTGGCTCGCCTCCCCCTACCGCGCCCTCGGCATCTACATCGGCGGGGTGAATCGCGCCTGCGCGAACGACCAGCTCACACCCGAGTGGACGGCGGCGGCCGTCTCGACCGGCTGGGGCCTGATCCCGCTGTACGTCGGGCTGCAGGCGCCGTGCGTCGGCCAGGGCGGCCTCGCGGAGATCTCTCCGTCGCTGGCCTCGAGCCAGGGCACCGCCGCGGCCGACGATGCCGACGCCCGCGCCACCACGGTCGGCCTCGCACCCGGGAGCCCGATCTACTTCGACATGGAGGGCTATGCGCTCTCGAACCCGGGCTGCACGCAGGCCGTCCAGTCGTTCGTCACCGCGTGGGTGAACGAGCTCCACGCCCTCGGGCACCTGGCGGGCATCTACGGGAGCGCCGCCTCGACGGTCCGCGACATGCAGGCGCTCGCGACAACGGCCTCCGCGCCGGACGACGTCTGGATCGCGAACTGGAACGGCAACGAGAGCGTGTTCGGAGACCCGTATATCTCCGACTCACTCTGGGCGAACCACCAGCGGCTCCACCAGTACCGCGGCGCCCATCACGAGACGTGGGGAGGCGTGACGATCGACATCGACTCGAACTACGTCGACGGCGCAGTCGTCGGCGTGGGCGGGACGCTGCCGGTGCCGGCGCCGCCGATCCCGCTTCCGTCGCCGGGCGAGTCGGCGGCGGGGTCGGTGGCGGCGACCGACGGGACCTCGTCGGTGAGCTGGCCCGCCGGGGCGTTCCAGCAGTCTGTCGTCGTCTCGCTGACGCCGGCGTTGCCGACCGCGCCCGTCGAGGGCTTCGGCGACGGCGGCTACGGAGTCCAGCTCCAGGTTCAGCAGACGGCGACCGCCGCGTTGCGCAAGGGCTTCTCGGTTCCCCTCACGATCCACATCGGCCGCCGGCCCGACGGCGTCGCGCCGATGACCTCGAGCGACGGCGTGAACTGGCAGCCGCTGTCACCGCTCTTCGGCGGCGCCCTCGCGAACGGCGCGAAGGCCGGCTACACACGCAACTCCGACGGGTCGTTCGACATCGCGACGACCTCCGGCGGCTTCTTCGCCCTGCTGCCGGAGAAGAGCCGGCCGCCGGCGCCCGACGGCCTGACCGCGCGCTTCTCGCACGGCCAGCTGGTGCTGAGCTGGCCGAAGTCGACCGGTGCCGCGGGCGACGCGATCTCCTACCGCGTCACGCTGGGCCGCAAGCCCCTCCTCTCGATCCCGGGTCAGACGACGGCGGCGATCCCGCGCGTCCATCACGACTCGCCGAGTGTCTACCGCGTCGTCGCGACCGACGCCGCCGGGAGGACGAGCGAGCCGTCGAAGCCGATCGTGATCCTGCCGACCAAGCGGCCGAAGCATCTGCCGAAGGCCCTCCCGGACTGGGCCTGGCCGCTCTTCGAGTGGCAGCAGAGCGGCAAGTCCGGGACGCGGCCGAAGGGCCCGAAGATCCTGCCGAGCTGGTACTGGCGCTGGTACGACTGGCGCGCCGCACCGTTCCACGTGCGCCCCTGAGAACCCTCGTTCGGGCACGGCATCCGGCCGCAGGACGGTCTATGCTCGCTGATGCCCGCCCTGATATGGGCGAGCAAGGCCGGCAACGACACCGAAAGGGCGCAGCAATGGATCAGTTCAAAGAGCTTCCGCGCGAGGCCCAGGTCACTCTCGGATGCCTCGTCCTGTTCGTGATCTTCTCGTTCTTCGACTGGCAGCAGGCCTCTTTCGGCCCCTACACCGCCGGTCGTTCCCTCTGGCACGGGATCGGGATCATCACCGTCCTGATCGCGATCGCGTATCTGATCTGGGAGATCGGCCGCGCGCTCAAGTACGACGTGAAGATCGGGCAGGTGACGCCCCCGATGACCTCCGCGGGTCTCGCGATCGCGCTGCTCGTCTTCACGGTGATCACGTTCCTCGACTGGAGCGACTTCCGGCACTGGCCGCAGTGGATCGGGCTGGCTCTCTCGATCATCATCGCCGTCTTCGCGTTCAAGCGCGCCAAGGACGAAGGCGTCGAGATGCCGAAGATGCCGCAGAACATCTCGGTCGGCGGCGGCGGCTCCGCCGCGGCCGCTCCTCCCGCACCCGCTCCCTCCGCGCCTGCTCCCCCCGCGGCTCCACCCGCACCTCCGGTGGACCCGGCGCCGCCCGCCGGCGAGGGCGGGCCCGAGGAGCCCTCCACGACGTGACCGCGTCCTAGCCGGCGAAGAGAACCGATGGACGGGCGCCCGCATCGCGGGCGCCCGTCGTCTTTCTCATGCCAGCGCCGTAACGCGATCGCCGATGCCGCGGCGATCCTCGTCTTCGTCACGATCGGCCTCCTCTCGCATCACGGGGACGTGACGCTCGCGCGGCTATGCGCGCGATGCGCTGCCGTTCCTCGGCTGCTGGTTCGGGGCGGCTCTGCTCTTTCGGCTCTACACGCGCACCGGGATGGTGGCGGCTCGCCGCGACCTGGGCCGTGGGCGTCACGGCGGCCGTCCTGGTTCGAGCCCTTGCCCTCGGGCGGCACCTCGGCTCGCAAGGAGGCTGCGTTTCTCGTCGTCTCCCTGGTGACCGTCGGCATTCTCGTCCTCGTCTTCAGGCTGCTTTCTTCGCGGGTTCTCCGCGCGACTCCATGACCGCGTCGATGAGGCCGTACTCGATCGCCTCGGCGGGGGTCATGAAGCGGTCGCGGTCGATGTCCGCCATCACCTGCTCGACCGGGCGGCCCGAGTGGCGCGAGATGATCTCCGCCATCTGCCGGGTCAGCTCGAGGATCTCCCGGGCCGCGATCTGGATGTCGGCCGGGGTGCCGCGGAAGCCGCCCGAGCCCTGGTGGATCATGATCTTCGCGTTCGGCAGGGCGAAGCGCTTGCCCGGAGCGCCGCCGCAGAGCACCATCGCCGCCGCGGACATCCCCATCCCGAGGCAGACGGTGCCGACGTCGGGCTTCACGTACTGCATCGCGTCGTAGATCGCCATCCCGGCATACGCCATCCCGCCGGGCGAGTTGACGTAGAGCCAGATGTCCTTGTCGGGGTCCTCGGCCTCGAGGAAGAGCAGCTGGGCCGCGATGAGATTGGCGAGCTGGTCGTCGACCTCCTGCCCGAGGAACACGATCCGCTCACGGAGCAGCCTCGAGTAGATGTCGAACGAACGCTCGCCTCGACCATCCGCCTCGACGACCATCGGGATGACAGAGCCCACGATCACTGCGACCACCTCCTGTAACGTGCAACCGATTGGTTGCCAATCTACCGCAACCGGATGGTTGCGCGAGGAGGTCGAGATGATTCGCAAGGAGATCGTGCTCCCCGCCGGCCGCGACGAGGTCTGGTCTGCGCTCACCGACCCGCGGCGACTGGAGGACTGGTTCGCCAACGACGTCGAGCTCGACCTGCGGCCGGGCGGCGAGGCATGGTTCCGATGGGGGAACGGCGAGTCTCGCCGGGCGACGGTCACCGAGGTCGAGCCCGAGGAGCGGCTTGCGTTCGAGTGGGATGACGACGGCGAGGTGGAGTTCACGCTCGACGACGACGCCGACGGCACACGGCTGACCGTCGTCGAGACCTCGCCCGCCTGGTCGACCGCACTCGACCTGCAGGCCTCCGCCCTCGCGACCGTATGACGGATCCGCTCGGGCAGGTCTTCTCCGCCCTCGCCGATCCCAGCCGACGCCACGTGCTCGGCTACCTCGCCGACCACGGCACCGCGACCGCGACCGAGCTGACCGGCGAGCTGCCGATGACGCGTCAGGCCGTGGCGAAGCATCTGGTCACGCTCAACGACGCCGGCCTCGTCTCGGCCGAGCGGGCGGGCCGCGAGACGCGGTATCGGCTCACGGTGACCGGCGAGGAGTGGGACGGGCGGCTCGATGCGCTCCGCCGCCACCTCGAGCGCGACGGCTAGATTCGGTCGGCACGATGAGCAGCTACGACCTCGTCAAGGACCTGACCGCTCGAGATCGAGGGCGTCGACTTCGAGACCTGCGAGCTCAGGATCTCGGACGAGTTCACGCGGCGGACGACGATCGTGAAGCTCCGCTCCGGCGTGTCGGGAGCAGAGCAGGAGGGTCGTGGCGAGGACGTCACCTACGACCCCGGAGAGCACGATCCGCAGAAGCTCCCACGTCTCGAGCTCCAGGGCTCGTGGACGCTCGACTCGCTCTCGACGCGCCTCGACGAGCTCGATCTCTTCCCTCGGGGAGAGCCCGCGCAGGCCGCCTACCGCGACTACAGGCGCTGGAGCTTCGAGTCGGCGGCGCTCGACCTGGCGC
The DNA here is from genome assembly GCA_963723405.1 of uncultured Actinomycetota bacterium. Classification (GTDB taxonomy): domain Bacteria; phylum Actinomycetota; class Thermoleophilia; order Gaiellales; family Gaiellaceae; genus PALSA-600. Next base: position 43,696 of record CAVRQF010000003.1, read on the forward strand.
TGATCCAGGCGGGGCGGTCGCTCGGCGACGTCCTCGGCCGCGAGGCGCGGCCGGTGAGGTTCGTCTCCTCGACGCGGGCCTCGTCGCTCGACGACTGGCTCTCGCTCTACCCTGGCCTCCGCTTCAAGCTCGACCCCACCCCCGACTGGACCGACGAGACGATCGCCGCGCTCGCCTCCCGCGGGAACGTCGACACCGCCGACCTCAAGGGCGCCTACCACGGCACGGCCGTGGACAACCCGCCGAACCCCGAGCTCTATCGCCGCGTCGCGGAGGGGTTTCCCGGCGTCTGGATCGAGGACCCGGCGCTGACACCCGAGACCGACGCCGTGCTCGAGCCCTATCGCGACCGCATCACCTGGGACGCGCCGATCCACTCGTGGGCCGACGTCGAGGCGCTCCCCTTCGGCCCCCGCTGCCTGAACAGCAAGCCGTCGCGGTTCGGCTCGGTCGAGCGGCTGTTCGAGTTCTACGACCGCTGCGAGGAAGCATGGGATCGCGCTCTACGGCGGCGGGCAGTTCGAGCTCGGCGTCGGCCGGGGTCAGATCCAGCTCCTCGCCGCGCTCTTCCATCCTGACACGCCCGAACGACGTGGCGCCGGGCGGCTACAACTCGCCCGCGCCCGTCCCCGGGCTCGAGGAAAGCCCGCTCGACCCGCGCCCGGCGGCGATCGGCTTCCAACGTGCGTTATCGTGACCGCCTGATGCGCTGGCTGCTCGTCGTCGTCGGTCGCTTGCGCCGCGGGCGTCGCGGCTGCGCCGGCATGGGCCGCCGAGCCGCCGGATCCGTGCGTCGTGATCACGACGATCGACGCCTCGACCGCGCTCGGCAAGAGCCCGCCGGCGGCGAAGCCGAAGACCGTCGGCACGACCCGCACCTGCACCTACAAGGTCGGGAAGAAGACGATGACGGTCCAGACGCAGAAGGTTGCGACCAAGGGCGCCTTCGACAAGAGCGCGAAGGCGACCAAGGGCATCGTCGTCCCGATGCTCGGGACCGGCACGGATGCGTACTCGGCCAACGGCACCACGATCCTCCTCTGGAAGAACGGGACCGCCGTCACGATCGCGTTCGTGGGCACAGAGCCGTTCGTGGCGGTGCAGCAGGCGCTCGCCAAGTCCGCCGCCGGCCGACTCTGAACCGCCGCCGAGGGCGCGAGAGCCCCTCTACATCGCTCAGCTCGCCCTCGTTCGAGGGACCGTGGCGTGCCCTACACTCGCTGACATCGAGGAGCCGGCGGAGCTTCAGCGCAACGGATACTGGAGGATGGCCGTCTGGGCCCTCCGCGGGGGTTACCTCGCGTTGGTCGTCGTAGTCGCGGGTCTCGTCGCGATTTGGTCGGGATCGACGCCGTGGGTTCTGGCCGCCGGGGTGATTCTCTGGCTCGCGGCGGCCGCCGTGACGGCGGCCGGGTTCTTGCGGGCTCGGCAGGAGCTACCCGAGCCGCGCCCCGGGTTCTTGTCGATCCGGTCGATGCTCATCCACGACACCGTCCACGCTCGGCCCTCGGCCCGGCAGCCATGAGGCGCGAGGAGCTCGACCAAGAACCTCGCAAGCGGCACCCGATGGGCTTATGCTCCCGGGCAGGCGGGCACACCGAATCCGAAAGGAGCTCTCGATGAGGCGGAACCACTGGGTCTTGGCGGCGGTGCTGGCGGCGGTTGCGGCCCTAGAGCACGATCTCGGTCGCCGGGGCAGTCCCAACGGCGAAGCCAAAGCAAAAGCCCAAGACCGTGCACAAGGTCACCCTTGCCGGGACCTGGTCTGGGCAGTACAGCGGCGCTTACTCGGGCACGTTCACGCTTCACTGGACACAGAGAGGCTCGAAGCTGGTCGGAACGATCACGCTTTCGACCCCGCACGGAACCTACGACGTCGACGGGAGCGTCAACGGCAAGACGATCAACTTCGGGACCGTCGGTGCCGGTGCGACCTACACCGGCTCGGTGTCGGGAAACTCCATGTCGGGCACCTACAAGAGCGTGCCGGCGGGCGGCACCTGGAGCGCTAAGAAGGCGTCCTGACCCGTCGCGATCGTTGACGGCTTTACGGAACTAGCCCGGCAGCGCGGCGAGCACCTCGCCGTCGTTCGGAAAGCGCCCTTCGTCGTGCTTCGAGAACACCGTCTGGCCGTCTGCGACGACGTCGAACTGGCCTCTCCCGCCCTCGGCGATCTCGGCGCTGTGGCCCGCCTCGTTCAGCTCGGCCGCGAGACTCGCGGCCCGGACGTCATAACTGCTTCAGGTCGGGCAGTAGAGGATGCGGACTTCCGCCATGGACCGACTCTAGCCAAGAGTCGCCGGCCACGCGGCCGCTCCGGGTCACTCGTACTGGAGCGCCTGCAGGACGTTCAGCCGCGAGGCCCGGCGCGCCGGGAAGATGGCCGCGACGATCCCGGCGATCACCGCAGCGACCAGGAAGACGACGAGCTGCGCGACCGGGAGCGAGAAGACGAAGAATCCGACCGCCTGGCCGATCAGCACCGCCAGGGCGATTCCGATCGGCAGGCCGAGCGCCGCGCCGATCAGCGAGGTGACCACCGACTCGTGGCGGATCATCCGCCGCACCTGCACCTGCGTCATCCCGACCGCGCGCAGCATCCCGAGCTCGCGGGTGCGCTCGAAGACGGTGAGGACGAGCGTGTTCACGATCCCGAACACGGAGATCACGATGCTGAGACCGAGGAGAACGAAGAGCAGGTTCAGCAGGATGTTGATGCCCTGTTCCTGGGCATGCTCGAACTGCGTCTCGGTCTGGATCTTCGCGTCGGGGAAGCCCTGCAGCGCCCGGTCGAGCAGCGAGGTGTTCTCGGGTGTGACGCCGCCCTTGATGTTGATCAGCGTGAAGACGTTCTGGGGGTTCTGGAAGTTCTTGTCGAACGTCCCGGCCGAGGTCGTCACCGACCCGAACGGCGAGCCGCCCTTCGGGACCTTGAAGATGCCGTTGACACGCAGATCCATCGTCTTGTCGTACGGTGTCAGCACGCGGAGCGGTGAGCCGACGGCCAGGTCGTGCTTCTTGGCGAACGAGTCGCTGATGACGGCGCCCGTCGCGCCCAGCGTCTCGAGCGTCGCCTGGGAGCCGTCCTTCCACGGCACCGTCAGCACCCGGGAGATGCCGGGATCGACCGCGGTGAGGTCGAACTGCTTGCCGAACGCCTCCCCGCGACCGGCGCGCACTCCCGCGGCCGTCGTCACCCCGGGAAGCTTCTGCACCGCCGCCACCGAGGAGATGTCGGTGGGCGTGAACCCGTTCTGCGAGGTGAGCGCGTAGTCGGCGCTGAACTGCTGCTTGACCGCGCTCTCGAAGCTCGACTTGAGCCCGGACGCGAGCACGGCGACGAACGTGACGAGGGCGAGCCCGATCATCAGCGCGGCGGCAGCCATCGCCGTCCGCGTGGGGGTGCGCTGGGCGTTCCGCTCGGCCAGGTCGTTCGCGGTCTTGTCGGGAAGCACGCGCGGGAAGCCGGGCCGTTTGCGGAAGGGGCGGGCGATCAGCCAGACGAGGAACGTGATCGGGTAGACGAGGATGCTCAGGGCCACGACCGACCAGGTCGCGATCGGGTCGATGACGAACGTGAGGGGCCTGACCAGCCGCGGCGCGACGATCGCGACGCCGACGAAGATGAGCAGCACGCCGATTCCGAGCGCGACCAGCCGGAGCCCGCCGGAGACTCCGAGCCCCACCGAGCCTGCGAGGATCCCGGCGATCCCGACCGCGCCCACGAGAGCCGCCGTGAGGGGCGCGTAGCGCGCGAAGCGGAGGGGCGGCAGGACGGAGCCCTCGCGGACGGCCGCGATCGGCGGCACGCGCGTCGAGCGGTACGCGGGCCAGAGCGAGGCGAGGAGCGTGACCGTGATCCCGATCGCAAGCGAGACGACCACCGTCCTCGTCGCAAACACCGTCCCCGTCTTCGGCAGGTCGATCCCGGCGGCGGAGAAGAGCGCGTCCATCCCCTTCGCCAGGAGGAGCCCGAGGAAGAGGCCGATGACCGACGCCAGCACGCCGATCACGAGGGACTCGAGCAGCACGGAGCCGAGCACCTGGTTGCGGGTCGCGCCGATCGTCCGCAGCGTCGCGAGCTCCCGCGTCCGCTGGGCGATCGTGATCGACAGGGTGTTCACGATCACGAACGCACCGACGAACAGCGCCACGAAGCCGAACGCGAGCAGGAACTTCTGCAGGAACGACAAGAACGACGTCGTGTCGCTCGCGTCCTGGTCCGCCTGCTGCTCGCCGGTCTTCACCTGCGCCGTCGGCGGCAGGATCGCGTGGATCTCGGCGAGGAGCCTCGACGTCGGGATCGCAGCCGTCTTCGAGACGCGGATCTGATCGAGCCGCCCCACCTTCTGGAACAGCCGCTGCGCCGTCGGCAGGTTGAAGATCGCGATCGTGGCTCCGCCGATCGTCGAGACGCCCCCGAGCTCCGCGACGCCGACGATCCGGAACGGCTGCGTCGGGCCGTGCACCGATACCCCGATCTGCTGACCGACCCGGTAGTGGTGCTTGCTCGCGGTCCCCTCGTCGATCGCGATCTCGCTCGGCGCCACGGGCCAGCGGCCGGCGACGAGCTTCAGCGGGTTGAAGAGCTGATCGCGCGGGTTGACGCTGAAGCCGAGATTCGGAGCGCCGCCGCTCGAGATCGACTTCCCGTCGCGGCCGACGAGATGGGTCTGGTCGTACTCGACACCGCCCACTGCGTCCTGGACTCCCGGCAGTGCCTTGATCTCGGCGAGCAGCGATTCCGGCACCGTCGGCGCGGTCGTGTTGTTCGTGTTGCCGAACGCGGTCTTGCCGCTGACGACCGCGTCGGCGTTCTGGTACGAGACGGTGAAGATCGTGTCGAAGCCCTTCTTGATCGTGTCGGTGAGGACATACGTGCCCGACACCATCGCGACTCCGAGGACGATGGCGAACGCGGTCAGGACGGCGCGGAGCTTGCGCCCGGCGAGTCCCTTCAGCGCAACCTTGATCACGGGGTCAGGCGGAGATCTGGTTGATCACCGAGAGGATCTCGGCCGGCTCGCTCCGCGCGCGCTCGTCCGCGATCAACCCGTCGCTCAGGAAGAGGATGCGCCCGGCGATCGCTGCCGCGGCAGCGTCGTGCGTGACCATGACGATCGTCTGGCCGTAGTCCTCGGTTGCCGACCGGAGGAGCACGAGGATCTCCTGGCTCGTCGCCGAGTCGAGGTTCCCGGTCGGCTCGTCGGCGAGAACGACCGTCGGCCTCGACACGAGGGCGCGGGCGATCGCGACGCGCTGCTGCTGCCCACCCGACAGCTCCGCCGGGCGGTGGTGGCGACGATCTGAGAGCCCGAGACGCTTCAGCAGGTCCTCCAGGAACTCCTTCTCGGGCTTCTCCCCGGCGATCGAGAGCGGCAGGACGACGTTCTCCTCGGCGGTCAGCATCGGCAGGAGGTTGAAGAACTGGAAGACGAAGCCGATGTGCTTGCGCCGTAGGAGAGTCACCTCGCGGTCGGTCAGCCCGCCGACCTCCTCGCCCCCGATGGTCACGGTGCCCGTCGTCGGATTGTCGAGCGCCGCGAGGATGTGCATCAGCGTCGACTTGCCCGACCCCGACGGCCCCATCACCGCAACGAGCTCTCCGGGCATCACCGCGAGGGAGACCCCGCGGAGCGCGTCGACCGCGGTCTCGCCCTCGCCGTAGCGGCGGGTGACGTCGGTCGCAGTCACGACCGCGGCCCCGTTCGCGTGCCCCTCCGCGCTTCATCCCGCCGAGCCTACCGGTCGCACACGGGGCTGGACATACGGTTACCCGTACTCGCACGCTCTGCCGGCGCGGTAACAAGGTGGTGAAGGGCATCGATCCGGGCGGCGCGGCGCGCGACGTGGCAGGATGGGCCCATGTCCGAGGGTGGAATCCGTCTGGGAGGCGCTCCCTCGTTGTGGGTCGAAGGACGGGCGGAGTGGGTCGCGGTGCACTGGGAGGAGCCGGTGACGAACGAGCGGACGCTCCTCGGCTTCGGCGTGCCCGAGGCGATCGCAGCGAGCATCACCGGGTACCTCCAGGAGCTTCCGTCGATGTCGCCGAACGACGGCGCCGAATGGGTGCTCTCGCTCGAGCAGCCCTCCCGCGGCCTCTTCGGCAAGCGCGGGCCGGGAGACGACGAGGTGACCTTCAGCTGGCAGGGGACGAAGGACGAGGAGCCCGTCCGGGAGCAGACCGTTCCCCTGAGCGAGCTCGAGAAGTGGCCGAGCGCGCTCGCGCTGTTCGGGTCGGCGGACCCGGAAGAGATCCGCCGTCCGGATCGCTACGACCGCAACTGATCAGGTCTCGACGCGACCGCGAACCGGGGGATGATGTCGCGGCCGTAGGCCTCGAGCGTCTCTTCCTGGGCGTTCGTCATCAGGTACACGTTGAACTGGTCGACGCCGACCGACTCGAGCTCGCGAAGCTTCGCGGTGCAGTCCTCTGCCGAGCCGATCACGCAGAAGCGGTCGCAGATCTCGTCGGTGACGAACTCCCCGTGGGCCGCGCCGACGCGCGAGTGGTCCTTGTAGTCGTAGAACTTCCGCGCCTTGACGAAGTCCGTCAGCTCCGACGGGATGTCGGAGTCCCACCCGTACCGTTCGATCAGGTCCATCACGTGGTTCGACACCATGGCGGGGAACCAGCGCACCTCCTCGCGGGCCTGCTCGAGGTCGTCGGAGACCTTCGACGGCGCGCCGATGATGCACTCGAGCGCATCGGGGTCGCGGCCCGCCTTCTCGGCCGACGCCCGGGCGGTCGCCATGATCCACTGGATGATCGCCGGATCGGCGAGCTGGATGATCACGCCGTCGCCCACGCGGCCGGCGACGGCGAGCGCCTTCGGCCCGTAGCCGGCCACGTACAGCGGGATCTCCGGCTCCTCGAGCGCCCAGGTCAGCTCGATCTCCTTGCCGTTCCACTCGACCTTCCGGCCGTTCATGAGGTCCTTGATCATGCGCAGTGACTCCTCGAACTCGGCCATCTTCACCGGCTGCTGGCCGATCACCCGGCGCGCCGAGTCGCCGCGGCCGATCCCCATCACCATCCGGCCGCCCGAGATGTCGTGCAGGGTCGCGTACGCGCTCGCGAGCACCGTCGGATCGCGCGTGCCGGGGTTCGTGACGAAATGGCCGAGCCTCATCGTCTTCGTCGCCGTCGCGGCGAGCCCGAGCAGCGGGACCGACTCCTGCCAGAGGATGTGCGAGTCGTACGTCCACCCGGCGTCGAACCCGTTCTCCTCGGCCAGGGCGAGCAGCTCGAGGAAGCGCGTGTACGGAGGGTCGGGCAGGATCGTGACGCCGAACTCGATTGCCATCGGCGCAGCCTAGCGTGCCCTCGACGCCTAGATTGCGGCTAGCCGGGCGAGGGTCTTCGACGCGAGCCGGTCGAGCGCCTGGACCGCCAGCTCGAGATGCTCGGGCTTCGTGTCCTCGAGCTTCGTGTGCGAGAGCCCGCGCAGGCTCTGCACGAAGATCATCACCGTCGGGACACCGGCGCGCGAGACCTCGGCCGCGTCGTGGAGCGGCCCCGACGGGAGCCGGTGCGAGGTGCCGGCCACCTCGCGGATCGACTCTTCCGCGAGCTCGATCAGCGCCCGGTCGAAGAGGATCGGCTCGATCGACCAGATCCGCTCCCACTCGACGCCGATACGCTCCTCGGCCGCGAACTGCTCGGATGCCTCCTTCGCAGCGGCCAGCATCGACGCCAGCGTGCCTGCGTCCAGGTGGCGCTGGTCGAGGAGCTGGTCGGCCGTCTCGACGACCGAGGTCACGATCCCGGGCCGGCAGACGACGCCGCCCGAGGTGCAGACGGCGCCGCCGCCCGCCTCGGCCGCGATCCGGCGGATGTCGAGCGCAAGCTTGGCCGCCCCGGCGAGCGCGTCGCGGCGCTCGCCCATCGGCGTGGAGCCCGCGTGCGCGGCCTGACCGCGCCAGCTGATCCGCGAGCGCTCGACGCCGAACGTGCCGAGAACCACGCCGAGGGGGAGCTCCATCGACTCGAGCACCGGTCCCTGCTCGATGTGAAGCTCGAGGTAGGCGCCGGCGCCCTCGAGCTGGGAGCGTGCCTCGAGCGCGCGGTCGAGGTCGACGCCGTGCCCTGCGAGGGCATCGGGGAGGGCGATCCCGTCGCCGTCTCTCAGCTTGCGCAGCTCGTCCTGGTCGCGCATCGACCCGGCCGCGGCCGATGACCCGAAGAGCGAGCGGCCGAAGCGGGCTCCCTCCTCGTCGGCCCAGTTGACGAGCCGTACCGGCACGGGCGGGGTCCCCTCCCCGGCGACCCGGCGGAGGACCTCACTCCCCGCGACCACGTTGAGCGAGCCGTCGAGCCAGCCGCCGTTCGGCACCGAATCGAGGTGGCCGCCGATCAGGAGCGCGTTCTCGCGACCCTCACCGATCGTGAACCACTGGTTCCCCGCCTCGTCGATCTCCTCACGGGCGCCGGTGCCCGCGAGGGTCTCGCGCAGCCACCCGCGCGCGGCCTCCCAGGTATCCGTCCAGGCCACCCGCTGGGCGCCGTTCTCGTCGCCGGTGAGCTCCCGAAGCTCGCGGAGCTCGGCGACGCTGCGCGAAGGGTCCAAGGACACGGCCTGACTCTACAAGTGCGATATTCCCCCGCCATGAGGAACGTCCTCAACCGGGTCGGCGTCTTCGTGGCCGTGCTCGCCGTGATCTGGGGCCTGTGGGAGGGCTGGCATGCGATCGGCACGGAGCTGAAGCTGACCTGGCCGTTCCCGGTCAACGACGTGACGATGCCTCACCTGCATCGGATCGTGCAGTCGCTCTTCGAGCCGGCCCAGGTGAACGGGCCCTGGCTCGTCGACATCCTCTGGCACGCCTCCCTCTTCACCGCCAAGGAATGCGTCGTCGGGTTCCTGCTCGGCTCGGTGATCGGGTTCGCGATCGCGGTCGCGCTGTCGCAGTGGCGCCTCCTCGAGCGCGGGTTCATCCCCTACATCGTCGCCTCCCAGACGATCCCGCTGCTCGCGATCGCCCCGATGGTCGTGATCGGCCTCGGCACCAAGGGCGTGAAGGACTGGGTGTCCGTCGCGGTGCTCGCCGCCTACCTCACGTTCTTCCCGGTGGCGGTGAACGGGCTTCGCGGGCTGCAGGCCGCCGACCCGCGCGCGGTCGAGCTGATGCGGTCCTACGCAGCAGGCCGCTGGAAGATCCTCTGGAAGCTCCAGGTGCCGACGTCGCTGCCGTTCCTCTTCTCGGCCTTCCGCATCGCGGCACCGCTCGCGGTCGTCGGCGCGATCATCTCCGAGCCTGCCGCGTCGATCCAGGGCGGCCTCGGCGGCGCGATCGTCAACTTCAGCCAGTACTACACGATCGAGCCCCAGGAGCTCTGGGCGACGAACATCATCACCGCCCTCCTCGGCATCGCGTTCTTCGTCGTCGTCGTCCTGGCCGAGAAGCTCGTCGTGCGGCGGGCGCCGGAGCACTACGCATGACTGTCGTCGAACCGGAAGGTTCGCCCGTGGGTGTCGTCGAGCTGGAGGGTGTCGGGAAGGAGTTCGCGCAGGGGAGCACGGTCGCGCTCCAGGGGATCGACCTGACGATCGTGTCGGGCGAGTTCGTGTCGCTGATCGGGCCGTCGGGCTGCGGCAAGTCGACGCTGCTCCGGATCGTCGGCGACCTGATCGAGCCGTCGCAGGGGCGAGTCATGGTGCACGGGAAGCCGGCGCACCAGGCGCGGCTCGACGGCGACTACGGGATCGTCTTCCAGCAGGCCGTCCTCTACGACTGGCGGACCGTGTCGAAGAACATCTCTCTGCCGCTCGAGCTGCTCGGGTGGGACCGGGCCCGCCGCGCCGGACGGGTCCGGGAGATGCTCGAGCTCGTCGAGCTCACCGGGTTCGAGAACCATCATCCCTGGCAGCTCTCGGGTGGGATGCAGCAGCGCGTGTCGATCGCGCGGGCACTGTCGTTCTCGCCGGGGCTCCTGCTCATGGACGAGCCGTTCGGCGCCCTCGACGAGATGACCCGAGAGCGGCTGAACATGGAGCTCCTCCGGATCTGGGCGGAGACCGCCTCGACGATCGTGTTCGTCACCCACTCGATCGCCGAGGCGGTGTTCCTCTCGACACGGGTCGTGGTCATGTCGTCGCGGCCCGGGCGGATCTCCGGCATCCTCGAGATCGACCTGCCGCAGCCGCGCACAGCCGAGCTGCGCGAGGACCCGCGGTTCTTCGCGCTCGTGACCGAACTGCGTGAGGCGCTCGCCCGCGGAGGCGTGGAGTGAAGCGCGCTGCGGGCTGGCTGCCCGCGATCCTCGTCTTCGTGCTCGGGCTCGTCCTCTGGCAGTGGGTCTTCTCGCCGCTGGCCGGGAAGTTCCTGTTGCCGAGGCCGTCCGCGATCGCGAGATCCTTCTGGGACAACCGCCACGTCCTCGTGAACGCCGGCTGGTTCACGTTCAAGGAGGCGCTCGGCGGGTTCGTGATCGGCTCGTCGCTCGCGATCGTGGTCGCAGTGATGTTCGCGCGCTTCAAGCGGCTCGGTCATGCGCTGATGCCGTACGCGGTCGCTGCGAGCGCGGTCCCGATCATCGCGTTCGCACCGATCACGAATGCCTGGTTCGGCGTGTTGAACCCGCACTCGAAGTGGGCGATCTCCGGGATCCTGTGCTTCTTCCCCGTGCTCGTGAACACGTTACGAGGGCTGATCTCGGTGAAGGCGGAGTCGATCGAGCTGATGCGCTCCTACGCCGCGTCGGAGCTCGAGATCTTCCGTCGCGTCCGCTTCCCGAGCGCGCTTCCGCACATCTTCGCGGGCCTCCGGGTCGCGACTGTGCTCGCGATGATCGGCGCGATCGTCGGGGACTACTTCGGCGGCGCCGTCAACGCCCTCGGGGTGCAGATCGAGAACTCGATCTCGCTGTTCGACTTCCCGCTCGGCTGGGCGGCCATCGTGGTCGCGAGCACGTTCGGGCTTGCGTTCTACGTCACGGTGATCCTCGCAGAGCGCTTTGCATTGCGCGGGGTTCGCCCGCAATAGAGAATCGCCCCCAGGTTCGACCCTCGGATGAAGGAGAGCGTATGAGACGGAAGTTCATGTTGATGGCAGGCATCCTCGCGGCGGCAGTCGCGACGACCGCCCTCCTCAGCGCATCGGCAGGAGCGAGCACGAAGCTCACCAAGGTCACGCTTCAGCTGAAGTGGGTTACCCAGGCCCAGTTCGCCGGCTACTACGCCGCGGCGGCAAAGGGCTACTACAAGCAGGCCGGGCTCGACGTCAACCTCAAGGTCGGCGGCCCGAGCATCACGCCGGAGACGGTCGTGATCGGCGGCGGCGCAGATATCGGCCTCGACTGGCTGCCGAACCTGTTCGCAACCGACGAGAAGGGCGGCGGACTCGTGTCGGTCGCCCAGATGTTCCCGCGAAGCGGCATGACGGAGATCACCTGGCGCTCGAGCGGGATCGACTCGATCGCGAAGATGAAGGGCAAGAAGGTCGGCGTCTGGTGCTGCGGCAACCAGCCGGAGCTCTACGCCGCGCTGACCAAGAACGGGATCGATCCCTCGAACCCGAGTGACGTGACGATCTTCAACCAGCCGTTCGACATGAACGCGTTCCTGTCCAAGCAGGTCGACGCCGCGGCGGCGATGACCTACAACGAGCTCGCGCAGGTGCTGGAGACGAAGGACCCGGCCACGGGAAAGCTCTACTCGCTGTCCGACCTGAACGTGTTCAAGATGGCGGACGCCGGCACCGGGATGCTCGAGGACAACCTCTTCACCACGCAGAAGTGGCTCTCGGACCCGACCAACCAGGACACCCTCACGAAGTTCCTGAAGGCGTCCTTCCAGGGCTGGATCTACTGCCGTGACCACCGGGCCGCATGCGTGAGCATCGTGCTCAAGAACGGCCCGACACTCGGCGCAGGCCACCAGACGTGGCAGATGAACGAGATCAACAACCTGGCCTGGCCGAATCCGAGCGGGATCGGCGTTGTCCCGGCCTCTGCGGTCGCGGCGACAGCCAAGATCGCGAAGACCTACGGCGTCATCAAGGCGACGCCGGCGGCGGGCACGGTCAACTACACCTATGCGCGGAAGGCGCTCGCCCAGCTCAAGGCTGCGGGCGTCAACACGACGGGCACCGGCTTCAAGGCCGTCGTCGTGAAGGTCACCGCGGGCGGTAAGTAGCGCGGACGGACCGGGGCCGCGGAGACGCGGCCCCGGTCTAGTCTTGTCCCCCGAGCACAAAGGAGGAGGCCATGTCGGTTCTGATCAAGGGCGGCCGCGTCGTGACCGCATCCGATGACTTCGTCGCGGACGTCTTCGTCGACGGCGAGCGCGTGACGCTGATCGGGGAGTCGCTGGACACCGAAGCCGACCGCGTCATCGACGCGAGCGGGAAGCTCGTGCTCCCCGGCATGATCGACCCGCACACGCACCTCGAGATGCCCTTCGGCGGGACGGTCACCATCGACGACGTCCAGTCGGGCCAGACCGCCGCGGCGTTCGGCGGCACGACCTGCCACGTCGACTTCTGCATCCAGGGGAAGGGCCAGTCGTTCGCCGACGCCCTCGCCACCTGGCACGCGAAGGCCGACGGCAAGCAGCTGATCGACATGGGCTACCACATCGCCGTCACGGACCTCTCGTTCGACGGGGCTCTCGACGAGCTCGCGACGCTGCCTGATCAGGGCGTGACCTCCTACAAGCTGTTCATGGCCTACAAGGGCTCGCTGATGGTCGACGACGAAACGCTCTTCCGGTCGATGCAGGTCGCGGCGGGAAGCGGGGCGCTCGTGATGGTGCACGCCGAGAACGGCGACGCGATCGACGTGCTCGTGAACGAGGCGCTCGCCGCCGGCCAGACCGCTCCCCACTGGCACGCGCTGACGCGCCCGCCCGAGACGGAGGGCGAGGCAACGAACCGCGCCATCCAGCTCGCGCACGTCGCGGGTGCGCCGCTCTACGTCGTGCACGTGTCGTGCCAGGAGTCGGTCGACCCGATCGCGACGGCGCGGGCGAAGGGCTGGGACGTCTGGGGCGAGACCTGCACGCAGTACTTCTTCGTCGACTACACCTTCCTCGAGCGGCCGGGCTTCGAGGGCGCGAAGTACGTCTACACGCCGCCGCCGCGCGACAAGGCGAACCAGGGCGTGCTCTGGGACGCGGTGAGAACGGACGTGCTCTCGGCGATCTCCACCGATCACTGCGCGTTCAACTGGGACGGCCAGAAGTCGCTCGGCCGCGACGACTTCTCGAAGATCCCGAACGGCGGGCCGGGGATCGAGAACCGTCTGCAGATGATCCACCACTTCGGCGTTCGCAGCGGGAGGATCTCGCTCAACCGGATGGTCGAGCTGCTCGCGACGAACCCGGCGAAGCTCTTCGGGCTCTATCCGCGCAAGGGCACGATCGCGGTCGGCTCGGACGCAGACATCGTGATCTTCGACCCGGACAAGCGGGTGACGATCACGGCCGCGGACCAGCACTCGCGCGTCGACTACAACCTCTACGAGGGAACCGAGGTCGTCGGCTCGCCCGAGACCGTGCTGCTGCGAGGGAACGTGCTCGTCGACGACGGCGAGCTCGTCGCCTCACCGGGCATCGGCCGTTACGTCGCCCGCGCGAAGTTCGGCCAGGAGCTAGCAGGCACGCGTCGCTAGGGGTGCGTCGCCTTGTAGACGTACGCGGCGATGTCGGCGATCTGCTTCTTCGAGAGGACGTTCTTGTAGGCCGTCATCTGGGTCGAGTACTTCGCGGCCTGCGCCCTCGTCATGACGGACGCGCCGCCGAGGGTGATCGCCTTCGCGATCGTCGCCTCGGGGAGGCGCACCTTGTCGAGGTCGGGGCCGATCACTCCCGCGGTCTTCGCGTCCCGGAGCTTGTGGCAGACCCCGCACGTGCTGACGAAGAGGAGCTTGCCGGCCACCAGGGTCCCCTCGGGCCTCGCCGGCGTCGCCGAGCGGTAGGCGAGAGCGACCGCCGGCACGGCGACCGCGAGCGTGACCGCCGCCGAAATTGCGCGCAGAAGCACCCCCGTGACCATCCCGTTCAGTATCTCTGCCGGTCTTCGCGGTGCGGTGTAAGGATTCTTCGGATGCGCTAGCGAAGCGCGGCTTCGAGCGCCGCTCGGAGCGTCCCGAAGCGGAACTCGAGCCCGCCGAGCTTCGTCGACACCGCCTGCTGCCCGTGCAGCACGAGGTCGGCCTGCTCGCCGAGAAGCAGCCTGACGGCAGCGGCCGGTGCCGGCACGACCGCCGGGCGGTGGAGCACCGCGCCGAGCTCGCGGGCGAGCTCGCGCTGGCGGACGCGCCCCGGCGCGACCGCGTTCACGGGGCCCTCGAGCACGCCGTCGATCGCGAGCCGGTACACCGCGACGAGATCGTCCCGATGGATCCAGGGGAACCACTGGCGGCCGCCGCCGACAGGGCCGCCCGCGAAGAAGCGATACGGCAGCGCCATCAACCGCATCGCCGGCGCCCCGGGCCCGATGACGAACCCGGTGCGAACGGCGACGTGCCTCACGCCGGACCCCGAGGCGGCTTCCTCCCAGGCGACGCAGACCCGCGACAGGAACGAGTCCCCCGGGGGCGACTCCTCGTCGACAGTCGCATCGCCGCTCGCGCCGTAGTAGCCGGCGCCTGACGCGGTCACGAAGACCCCCGGCGGGCTCTGGGCGGAGGCGATCGCCGCCGCCAGCTTCTTCGTCGTGTCGACCCGGCTCCCGAGGATCGCCGCCTTTCGCGACCGTGTCCAGCGCGGGCCGCCGATGGAGACGCCCGCGAGGTTGACGACCGCCCCCGCTCCGTCGATCTCCGCCGCGGCGTCCTCCCAGGGAAAGCCGCGGTCGGCTCGCCGCGACAGGACGGAGACCTCGTGGCCGTCCGCGAGGAGCGACGCGGCGAGCGCCTGCCCGACGTACCCGCTCCCGCCGCCGATCACGACCTTCACGACGGCCGGCTCAATCCGTGTACCCCCACTTCGCGAGCGACTTCGCGACCGCCGCGACATAGGCCCTGTTCCGGGGCCAGAGACCGCCGGCTCCGTCGAGCCATCCCTCCGTCAGGGCCTTGCCGAGCTCGGCGGCGCAGGTGGCCTTGTCTCCGAGGCGGTACTCGTCGGCGCACCAGGCAGCGAGAACTCCTCGGACGTCGCCGTCCTGCTTCCCCCGCTCCGACACGTAGGCCTTCCACCACTGCTTCGCGTCGGAGCGGACGAGATCGAGCCGGGTCTTCGTCACGTCGACGAAGCGCGCGTACGGGTCGATCGTCCACACCTGCACCGGCAGCCCCGAGGCGGCGAAGGCGGTGAACTCGTACGCGAAGCGATCGTCGGCGCTGACGAACTGGAACGAGCCGTCGTGCCGGTGGCCTCCGTAGCCGGGATCGCCCCAGTTCCGGTCGAGCAGGCGTCCACGGGACGGCCCGTCGACGAGGGCGACGAGGGACTCGAAGCAGCAGTGCGCCCCGCCGGTGTACACGCTGAGAACGGCCTCGTCGAGCGGGCCGCCCCAGACGTTCTGGAGGTCGAGCAGATGGTTGCTCCCCGGGCTGCAGCGCAGATTCGCGCAGAGCAGGCGGTCGACCACGGTCTTGCCCGCGTTCTTCACGACGAGCCGGAGCTTGCGGTAGTCGTAGAACCCGGGGCCGTGCGCGCGGCGCTGGATGGTCATCACCGCGGTGATCGGCCCCGCGTGCTTCGTGACGGTCAGGGTCCGCCACTGCGGCCCGGCCCCGGAGGCGGGCAGCGCCAGGAGGGCAGCCGCCGCCGAGACCACTGCGAAGGCCTTGATCAGCCCGGCCGGGCCTGGCTGGCCCGTGACGTTTATCGAGTCTGCGGGAATCCGAGGTCGACCTTCGAGGTCGCCGGGTCGGGCCAGCGGGAGGTGACCACCTTCGTGCGGGTGTAGAAGTCGATGCCCTCGGGCCCGTAGATGTGCCGGTCGCCGAAGAGGCTCGCCTTCCAACCTCCGAACGAGTAGTAGGCGACGGGCACCGGAATGGGGACGTTGATCCCGACCATCCCGGCCTGCACGTCGAACTCGAACCGACGGGCGACGCCGCCGTCGCGCGTGAAGATCGCGGTGCCGTTGCCGTACGGGTTGTCGTTGACGAGCTCGAGCGCCTCCTCGTAGGTATCGACGCGGGTCACCCCGAGCACCGGGCCGAAGATCTCGTCCGTGTAGTTGTCCATCCCGGGCTTGACGTCGTCGATCAGCGACGGGCCGAGGAAGAACCCCTCCCCGGCCGGCACGGTCTCACGCCCGTCGACGACGACCGTCGCTCCCTCGCCGGGCGCACGCTCGATGTAGGAGGCGACCCGATCGCGGTGCTCGCGCGTCACGAGCGGGCCCATCTCCGCACCGGGCTCGAGCCCCGGCGCGACCTTGACCGCCGGGATGCGCGCCTTGATCGCGCCGACGAGCTCGTCGGCGACGCCGCCGACGGCGACGAGCATGGACACGGCCATGCATCTCTCGCCCGCCGAGCCGTAGCCGGCCGAGACGGCTGCGTCGGCGGCCATGTCGATGTCGGCGTCGGGAAGGACGATCATGTGGTTCTTCGCGCCGCCCAGCGCCTGGCAACGCTTGCCGTTCGCGGTGGCGGTCTCGTAGACGTAGCGGGCGATCGGCGTCGAGCCGACGAACGAGATCGCGCCGATCCCGGGGTGGCGAAGCAGCGAGTCGACCGCGACCTTGTCGCCGTGGATCACGTTGAAGACGCCTGCCGGCACCCCCGCCTCGGCGAGCAGCTCCGCGGTCAGGAACGAAGCGGAAGGGTCCTTCTCGGACGGCTTCAGCACGAAGGTGTTCCCGCACGCGAGGGCGGGCGCCCACATCCACATGGGCACCATCGCGGGGAAGTTGAACGGGGTGATGCCGGCGACGACGCCGAGCGGCTGGCGAATCGAGTAGACGTCGACCCCCGTCGAGGCCTGCTCGGTGTAGCTCCCCTTGAGGAGCGTCGGGATCCCGCAGCAGAACTCGATCACCTCGAGCCCGCGCGCAACCTCGCCCATCGCGTCCGTCAGCACCTTGCCGTGCTCGGCGGTGAGGTGCCGCGCGAGCTCCTCGCGGTGCGCGTAGAAGAGCTCGCGGATGCGGAAGAAGAGCTCGGCCCGCTTCGCCACCGAGAGCGCGCGCCACGCCGGGAACGCCTCCTTCGCCGCCTGGACGGCCAGGTCGACCTCCTCCGCCGAGGCGAAGTCGACGGCGCCGGTCTGCATCCCGGTTGCCGGGTCGTAGACGGGGCCGACACGCCCCGATCCCCCCTCGTAGGGGCGCCCACCGATCCAGTGATTGATCGCCTTGACAGCCTGCGGCGCCTCGATCAGTTCCGTCATCGTCTCCCCTCCTCGTCTGTCCGGGGAGCGTATCGCGCGGGTAGCCTCCGGGCGTGGACGAGGGCCTGCCCGGAGACGAGAAGGCCGTCGAGGAGGAACCGGAGGAAGCGGGCTCTCCGCCGCCGACCGAAGTGCAGGTCGCGCTCGCCGAGGAGCCGGGGCTCTGGCTCCCGGACGAGCCGAGCAGGATGGTGTTCCACGGTGTCGGCTTCTCCTTCGTCCAGCAGGGACGCTCGGCCTGGGTCCACCGCCTGCGCCTGCCCGAGGGCGATGACGACGAGGTTCGGCGGGCGATCGACCACGTCGATGCGATCCTCTCGATCCGGGAGCTCCAGGAGGCGACGTGGTGGCTCGGCACCCTCACGACGCCGGGCTACCTGGCCGACTACCTCGTCGAGCTCGGGCTCGAGCCCGACGACCCGCCCGAGATGCGGGCGCTGACGATCACGAGAGCGCCCGAGGGCGAGCCCTCCGTCGAGGTCGAGGTCCGCCGGGTCGACAGCGCCGACGAGCTGATGGCGGCGCTCGAGATCGACTGGGCGAGCTTCGACGTCGCCGAGGAGGAGCGCGAGCTGCGGCGCAAGGAGTCGCGCGAGGCCTGGCCGAGGTACCAGCTCGACGGGACGATGACGACCTATCTCGCGCTCGTCGACGGTGAGCCGGTCGGGTTCGCGCGCGACGTCTTCACGCGGCACGGCGTGCTCATGCTCGGCGGGGCCGTGCTGCCCGACGCGCGGGGCCAGGGCGTGTACACCGCGCTCGTGCTCGCCCGCTGGGCGCACGCGGCCGAGCGCGGAGCGGAGCGCCTCGTCGTGGGCGCCGGCCCGAAGTCGGCGCCCGTCCTCGAGCGCCTCGGGTTCGAGTCGATGGGGGAGATCCGGCTCTTGAAGCAGCGGGTCACGTAAAGTCAGCTCATGGCCACCGTCGAGACGAACCCCGAGCTCGGGCGCCGGATCGTCGAGGACGCCAAGAACTACGTCCTCTACTCCTGGTCGGTGCAGGACGCGATCGCGCCGATCGCGGTCGCCGGCGCCGAGGGCCGCTACTTCTGGGATTACGACGGCAAGCGTTACCTCGACTTCGCCTCGCAGCTCGTCAACGTCTCGCTCGGCTACGGCCATCCGAAGGTGGTCGCAGCGATCAAGGAGCAGGCCGAGAGCCTCGCGACGATCGGCCCGCCGATGGCGACCGAGTCGCGCTCGCGCCTCGGCAAGCTGCTCGCAGAGGTCACGCCCGGCGACCTGTCGTTCTCGTTCTTCACGAACGGCGGCACCGAGGCGAACGAGAACGCGATCAAGCTGGCGCGCTGGTACACGGGGCGCAACAAGATCGTCGCCCGCTACCGGAGCTACCACGGCGCGACGGGCGGCTCGATCACCCTCACCGGCGACCCGCGCCGCTGGGCCGCAGAGCCCGGCATCCCCGGCGTGGTGCGGATGTTCGACCCGTACACGTACCGCTGCCCCGCAGGCCATCCCGATCCGTGCCCGGTGTGCACGGGCGCACCGCACCTCGAGGAGATCCTGATGTACGAGGGCCCGGAGACGGTCGCCGCGGTGATCCTCGAGACGGTGACCGGGACGAACGGCATCATCGTCCCGCCGGACGGCTATCTCGCCTCGATCCGCGAGGTCTGCGACCGCCACGGGATCCTGCTGATCTGCGACGAGGTCATGGCCGGCTTCGGCCGCACCGGCAAGTGGTTCGCGGTCGACAACTGGGACGTCGTCCCGGACATCATCACGATGGCGAAGGGAATCAACTCCGGCTACATCCCGCTCGGAGCGATGACCGTCAGCCCGAAGCTCGCCGAGTGGATCCGGCCGAGGTTCTTCGCGGGCGGCCTCACCTACTCGGGCCATCCGGTCGCGTGCGCCTCGGCGGTTGCGTCGATCGAGGCGTTCCAGGAGGAGGGCATCGTCGAGAACGCCGCGGCGATGGGCGAGGTGTTCCAGGACGAGCTCCACCGGCTTGCCGGCAGGCACCCGTCGGTCGGCGAGGTGCGCGGGCTCGGTTGCTTCTGGGGCCTCGAGCTCGTGAAGAATCGCGAGACGAGGGAGCCGCTCGTGCCGTTCAACGGCGCCGGCGAGGCCGCGAAACCGGTCGTGGCGCTCGCCAAGGACGCCCTGTCGAAGGGCCTCTACCTGATGACGCACTGGAACGTCGTCATGGTCTGCCCGCCGCTGACGATCACCCGCGAGGAGCTCGACGAGGGAATCGCGGTCCTCGACGAGGCCCTGTCGGTCGCAGACGAGTTCGTCTCCTAACGAACCTCTGTTGGAGGTTCTGAAGAACCTCTAACTACGAGGGTGCGCCTGGACGGGCATCATGGGGGCATGCTCGAGCCCCCCGCCCCTCCCGCTCAGCCCGAGGAGCCAACTCCGCCGCCGCCGTTCACCCTGGAGGAGCCGGCCGGCTTCGGGGGCCGGTTCGCGTTCATCTACGGCGGGTTGGCGGCGATCCTCATCGCCTCCATCGTGGGGCTCGTGGTCATCGCCCGGCAGCCGGGCGCGCCCAAGCAGCCTGCGTGGTCGTCGTGGCAGCCGACCGCTACCGGCACGGCGAACCGGACGAAGGAGATCGCGGACTACGTCGCGGGCCGCTACAGGCTGAGCGGCTCCGGCGACCAGCTGCTCGCGATCGTCCCGAGCGATCCCGAGATCACCCGCAACACGAAGGTCTCGGATGTCTCGACGATCGCCATCCGCACCTCGGCGTCGAGCCAGAATTTCAGCCGGATCATTCCCACCAAGGGGAACGTCCAGATGCAGCTGTGCGGCCTCGGCTCGGAGTGCGCGATCACGCGCGGCACGGCGACGGCGGCGCGCGAGCGGCTCACCCGGCGCGAGGCGCTCGAGCTCGCTCTCTACACGTTCAAGTACGTGCCGTCGGTGAACGCGCTGATCGCCTACATGCCCCCGCCGCCGGGGCAGACACCCACGACGCTCCTCTACCTCGAGCGCGCGAACCTGCAGGAACAGCTCGACAAGCCGCTGGCGCGGACGCTACCCCTCGCCACCCCGCCGCTCCCGTCGCGCTCCGATCCCCACGAGTCGGCGACGATCGACCGACTGACCCTCCCGGTCGAGTACGGCTTCGGGTACCAGCCGCTCTCGAACGGCACCGACGCGCTGATCCTGACGCCCTCGTCGTACTGACCTGAGCCTCGGGGCCTCGGCTGGGGCCGGTGAGAGACTTCACGCCGATGGTCGGGCCCCTCCTCGTCGCCGGGGTGCTTGCTTGCTCGCTGCTCGCGGCCGCCGCGGTGCGCTCGCCGAGCCTCGTGACGACGCTGCTCGCCGCCTATCTCGCGGCCGTCGGGAACGTCGGGCTGGTCACGGCCGCACTCTCGCCGTTCCGAGAGGTGACAAGGGCCGGGCTCGCCGCCGCCGAGGTGGTCCTCCTCGCCGCGGCTCTCGCAGCCTGGCTCCTGCGTGGGCGTCCAGGGCTGCCGCTCGCCGGCGCTCGCCGCACCGCCGCCGGCGCGTTTCGCGACCCCGTGGTCGCCGGCGCGCTCGTGCTCGTCGCCGCGCTTCTTGCGTACGAGCTCGTCCTGGGGCTGACGGTGCCTCCGAACAACGGCGACTCGCTCTCCTACCACCTCCCGAGAGTGGCCGCCTGGGCGCAGCACGGCGGGCTGACATGGATCCCGAACGCGCCCACGATCCGCATGAACGCCTTCCAGCCGCTCGCCGAGCAGCAGTTGCTGTTCATCTTCGTCGCGACAGGGTCGGGCGTCCTCCTCGCCGTCCCGCAGCTCCTGGCGGAGCTGGCGATCCTGCTCGCCGTCTACGGTGCGGCCAGGCGCCTCGGGTTCGCGCTCCGGCCGGCCGTCGGCGCGACGGCGATCGTCGCGACGTTCTCGGTCGTCGAGCTGGAAGCGACCACCGCTCAGAACGACCTCGTCGCCGCGTCGTTCCCCGTCGTCGCGGCGGCGCTGCTTCTCGGCACCGGCCGACTCGAACCGGCTCTGGCCGGTGTCTCCGTCGCCTTCGGCCTCGGCGCGAAGCTCGACACCGTCCTCGTCCTCCCAGTGCTCGCCTGGCTCGCTCTCGCCCGGGGACGGCGTCCGGCCGGGTTCGCCGTCCTCGGCTTCGCGGTCGGGTTCGTCGCCGTCGGGATGGCAGGGTTCGTCGTCAACCTGGCCGGATCAGGCCACATCCTGGGGGCCGGGAGCGGGTCGGACGAGAACCGGGCCTCACCCTCCTACCCCGGGAGCGTCTCGAACGCGTTCCGCCTCCTCTACGGGACGATGGACCTGTCGGTGGCGTCGAATCGCCTGATCTACCTGCTCGCGATCGCCGGCGCGGTCGGGGCAGCCGGAGTCGCGGCCTGGACGTTCCGGCGTGCAGGGGGCCGGTCGGCGGCGACCGCAGCGGCGGGCGTCGCGACAGCTCTTGCGGCGCCGCTTCTCGTACTCGGCGCGAGTGGTCTCATCGCCTTCGGCGCCTCCCGCTGGGGGTTCCCGATCCGGGGCCGGGACGGGGTCACCCGGTTCGTCGACTCCGACCTCGGCGAGACGTGGACGCGTCTCTCGAACGAGAACTACTCGGCATTCGGGCCGATCGGGATCGTGGCGTTGATCGCGGCCTCGGCGGTGACGGTGCTCAGGTATCTCCGGCGGCGCGCCGATGCGCGCCACCTGGCACTGGCGTCGGCCCTTCCGGTCTTCCTCGCGCTGCTCGCCCTCGGCACGGTCTGGAGCGTCTGGCTGACGCGGTTCCTCGTCGTGCCCGCGGTCCTCACGGCTCCCCTCCTCGCCGCGCTCCTGGAACGCCGGGCGAGCAACGTCGCCTGGATGGCAGCAGCCGGCCTCATCGGCGTCCTGACGATCACCCACGACCAGGCCAAGCCGCTCGAGAGCGGCGACGGGCCGCCTTGGGGGCTGACGTGGTCCCAGGCGCTCTGGACGAACTCGCGCCCGGACTACGCGGGCGCCCTCGACGCCTACCGGCGGCTCGTTCCGTCGCGAGCCTGCGTCGGCGCCGTGCTCAGCGCCAACGAGCCCTCGTACTTCCTGTACGGCAAGGACCTGCGCCACCGAGTCGTCTACCTGCCTGTCGACGGCGTGGCCGACGCGGCGCTTCGAAACGGTGTGTTCTATGTCGTCGTCAGCACGGGCCCGAACGGCTGGGCGGCCGGAGCGCTCCGGAAGGCGGGCTGGCGCATCACCCCGCTCGGCACGTACTGGCAGCTCGCGTCGGAGCCGAACGCGCGCGGCGGCGAGTGCGGGGCCTGAGCGGTCGTCAGCCGAAGCGGACGGCGGCGCGCTCGGCCCGGCGGATCGCCTCGATCTCGCGATCGCGCGGAGGCGCCGTCGTCACGAGCTCGTCGAGCAGGATCCTCGTCACGGCGGTGACGGACGCGACGGCTCGCTCGCAGGCCTCGGCGTTGGCCCGCGACGGCTTCTGCATCCCGCTCACCTTGCGGACGTACTGCACCGCTGCGGCATGGATCTCGTCGTCGGTCGTCGGCGGCTCGAAGTTGTAGAGGGTGCGAATGTTTCGACACATGACCCCATTCTAGGCATCGTGCGGCCATGACCCCTGCATCCCCGCCCAGCGGCGGAGCAGGTCGTTCTGACTCTCGAACGCCATCTCCTCGGGGATCTCGTCCGGCGCGAACCACGCGAGCTCCTCGACGTCGTCGGCCGGCACGGGCTCACCGGTTGCCTCGACGATCCACGTGAGCCCGAGCACGAAGTGCTCGTCGTAGGGGTCGACGGCTGCGCCGACCCACTCGACGGGGGTCACCTCGAGGCCGGTCTCCTCGAGGAACTCACGCCGGAGCCCGTCGAGCGGCAGCTCGCCCTCTTCGAGGAAGCCGCCCGGAAGGTCCCAGTAGCCCTTGCGCGGCTCGATCCTGCGACGGCCGATCAGGACTCGCCCGTCGCGGACGAGGAGGCCTTGAACGGCGGGCGCCGAGTTCGCCCAGTAGGCGGCCCCGCAAGCCGGGCAGCCCAGATGCGGCCCGTTCCGGGGCTCGAGGTCGTGGCCACACCGCGGGCACAGCCGCCATCCGTCGAGAACGCCCACGAGCCGAGCCTACGTCAGCGGAAGAGGTCGCGCTCCGCCGGGATCACGAGCTCCGTGGCGGCGCCGTCCCCGCCCACGCGATACCCGCGGACGACCACGACCGGGAGCCCGTCCGCCTTGGTCGAGCGGACGAGATCCGCCGCGGCGGCGAGCTCGTCGGCAACGGCGACCTGGGACGTGCGCATCGCGACACCGGCCCGGTCCGTCGTCCCCCGGAGGTCGCGGAGCGGAGCGAGCCCGGCTACGCCGATCGCGACGTCGGTCGTCCCCTGCCGGAACGGACGGCCGAAGGAGTCGGTCACGATCACGGCCGCGTCGACTCCTGTGCGCTCGGCGATCGTGGAGCGGATTCGCCGGGCGCTCTCATCCGGGTCGACCGGCAGCAGGATCACCGTGTCCGGCTCCGCCGTGTTCGAATGGTCCACGCCGGCCGAGGCGCAGACGAACCCATGAGACGTCTCGGCGATGACGAGGCCGCCCCGGGAGCGGACGATCCGGGCGGTCTCGCGCAGGACGACCTCGAGGCGGCGGAGGTCGGTCTCGGTGCCGGCGAGCTCGCGGGCGCGGTCGGACGGGTGGACGTCGTCGAGTGCGACCACACGCCCCTCGGCCTTGGAGACCGCTTTCTGCGCCACGACGATCACGTCGCCCGGCTCGAGTGAGGCGGCGCCGGCGATCAGCGCTCCGAGATCGTCTCCGTCGCGGATCTCCGGCAGCCCCTCCACGGGAAAGATCTGAATCACGCGCGCGGGAGGCCGGTGACGGCGATCCCGGTGTGCGCGCGATAGCGCCGGTTCAGGTTCACGATCACCGCTGTCAGCCCCTCGAGCGTTCGGGCGGACTCCGAGCGGCCCCACGTCGAGCGCGCGTCCGGCGACGAGCCTCGCCGCGAGCGCGAGCGCCAGCTCCTTGGCAGCCGGGTCGTCACCGCAGATGAGAGCGTCCTCGTCCGGTGCCTCCTCGCCGAGATTGGAGGCGGCGATGGAGTGCAGCCCGGCGACGACCGGCCCCGGGACGAGCTCCTGGATCCGCTCGGCGAGGGAGCGGGGGTCGGGGTCGGGGCAGACGCCTCGCGGAGTGAAGACGAGGGCGCTCGCGACCGTGAGGAGAGGCGTCTCCCCGAGTGCCGCCGCGACCTCGCGCGCCGTGTCGAGAGCGGCCTCCGCCTTGACGGCCAGGACCGCCAGGTCGACTGCGGCGACAGCCTGCTCGTTCGTCGCGCCGGTGACTCCCGGCCCGAGCCCGGCGGCTGCCGTCTCGGCGCGCTCGGCGTCACGCGAGCCGATCACGACCTCGTCCTCCCCGGCGGCGGCGAGGCGCACTGCGAGCGCCCGGCCGAAGCTGCCGGTCCCTCCGAGGATCGCGACCTTCATCTGAGCGAGGCAGCAGCGTCGAGCACCGCGAGCGGCGAGCCGCCGGCGCGCGCCCTCGTCGGTCATCAGCGTGCGCGTGACGATCGGGCGGACGCCGTCCGGGAGCTCGGCCGGAGCGTCCTGCTCGTCGATGACCAGGGCGTCGATGAGCCCGGGGTAGCAGCCGGCCACCTCGGCGGGCGAGGTACCGCCCGCGAGACGGGCGAGCATGCGGTCGGCAGGGCCCTTCACCGCCCTGCCTCCGATCAGCGGGCTGACGGCGACGCACGGGACGCGCCGGTGCTCGAGCGCGAGGCGGATCTCCTCGACGGCGAGGATCGGCCCGATCGAGACGAAGGGGTTGCTCGGAGTGATCACGATCACATCGGCCTGGTCGATCGACTCGAGGGCTCCAGGAGCCGGGCGCGCAGCGCCGGCACCCGTGTAGTGGAGCGCGTCGACCTCGTCGCGGTGACCGCGGGCGACGAACCACTCCTGAAAAGCGAACGTCCCGGCCGGCGTCTCGACGAACGTGCGAAGCGGTTCGTCGGTGGCGGGGATCAACGAGCACTCGAGCCCGAAGCTCGCCGCGAGGCGCGCCGTGACGGCGGAGAGTGGGGCTCCCTCGCGCAGGAGCTGCGTTCGCAGGAGATGCAGGCCGATGTCGCGGTCGCCCAGGCGGAACCAGGCTTCGCCGCCGTGGTCTGCAACCGTGGCGAGGGCATTCCACGTCTCGTCGGCGCGGCCCCAGCCACGCTCCTCGTCGGCAACCCCGCCGAGGGCGTAGAGGATGCTGTCGAGGTCGGGCGAGACATGGAGGCCGAGCACCTCGATGTCGTCACCGACGTTGCCGATGATGCTGACGTTGCCAGGTTCGACTACAGCGAGAACGCCGCGAAGGAACCGCGCGCCTCCGACGCCGCCCGAGAGGACGGCTGCCTTCACGCGGCAGCCCCGGTACGAAGCGCAGTGAGGACGCTCAGCGTCCGCGGGCCGAGACGGTTCAGGAGACGATCGAGGTCGGCGGCGGTGTCCACGTCATCGATCAGGTTAGGCGCCTCGACCGTCCGCGACGGGCCGAGCGCAGCGAATCGCTCCGCGCTGCCGGGGCCGTAGACAGCCGCGTACACGGCGAGCGACGAGAGTGCGAGCGCGTTCGTGGTCCCGTCGGCCGCCGGGGCCAGCGCGAGGCCGCCGTCGGGCACCGCACCGGCGAGCGCGAGCAGGTCACGCGCCGTGACGCAGGGAAGGTCGGCGTTGACGACCATGAGCGGGCCGACACCCCCGGCAGCCAGGGATGCCGCCTCGAGCCCGGCGCGCACGGCCGCGCCCTGCCCGGCCCCGGGATCGCGGATCACGGTGACGTCGGGCGGCACGGCGGCCGCCGGCCCGACCACGAACGTGTGACCGATCGCGGTGCAGGCAGCCAGGACGTCGTCGAGCATCGCGGACACGAGCGCTTCGCGGGCGGCTCCGGGGAGCCGCCCGAGCCTGCTCTTACCCTTCGCTCCTCGGAAGGGAACGACCAAGGACGGCATCGCGCAGCACACTACCCCCCGGGTGACGGCTCGCGGAGCGGATCAGGCAGCGTCGGCGCCGGGCGACCGCTCGACCCATTCGCGGAGATCGAACCAGTGCGAGGCGCGGAGAGCCTCGGCGACCGCCGGGTCGGTGTGCTCGGCGAAGAAGACGTGGCTGTCGAGATCGCAGCAGATCGAGACGGCGTCGAGGGCCGCGGCCTCGATGCTGACGAGTGCATCCCCTGGAAGCTGCGCCTCACGAATGGTGTAGTGCTTGAACTGCAGCTCCGGGGCGATCTCCATCAGCTGGGGCCAGTCCGGGCAGGTGCGCGAGCTCATCCGCGTCCCCGGGGCACGCACGGCTTCGGGTGGACGCTCATGGCTGTCCGATTGGCGCAGAGGTCCCGATCTCCTGCACGGTCCACCGGCCCTCGAGCAGCACGGCGCCGGTCTCGGGCCCGGCTGCGAAGACGAAGAAGCGGGTCGCGTCCTCGTGGAGGTCGAGCAGCCGGCCGCCCTCGGCGTCGATGAGTGCGCACCGAAGATGGAACTGCCCCTCCGCGAGGGGAAGGCGGTCGACCTCGAAGCGCAGGAGCCGCTCGCCCGGCCCGGCCCCCCAGCCGAGCTCCGCGGTCGACGCGACCACCCCGCCGAGGACGAGCCCGCCCTTGTCGCGGAGCTCGAGCGAGACGCTCGGCGGAGCGACACCGGCGTCGGCCGCCGTCAGGAGCTCGACGATGATCGGCTCACCGGATGCGAACTGCACGCGTGGCTCCCCGTCGCCGTCGAGCACGCGGGCGGAGACGATCGTCGCCTCGCCGCTTCCCCACTCCCGGAGCCCGGCCGCGAC
Source organism: uncultured Actinomycetota bacterium (assembly GCA_963723405.1). Taxonomy (GTDB): domain Bacteria; phylum Actinomycetota; class Thermoleophilia; order Gaiellales; family Gaiellaceae; genus PALSA-600. Next base: position 70,745 of record CAVRQF010000003.1, read on the forward strand.
CTCGTCGGGGCTGCGCTCGTCGGCGAGGAGGCGCCGGTAGGCGGCGATCGCGTCGCGGGTCTCGCCGTTGAAGACCACCGAGCCGTGCTTGAGGAGGACCGCGCGGTCGCAGAGCCGCTCGACAGCCTGAGCGTCGTGCGAGACGAAGACGATCGTGCCCCCTCGGCTCTTGAACTCGTGGATCTTGCCGAAGCACTTGCGCTGGAACTCCTCGTCTCCGACGGCGAACACCTCGTCGAGCAGCAGCACGTCGGCCTCGATGTGCGCCGCGATCGAGAACCCGAGCCGCATGTACATCCCCGACGAGTACGTGCGGACGGGAAGGTCGATGAAACGCTCGAGCTCCGCGAACCACACGATCTCGTCCATGAGCTCCCGGATGCGAGCCTTCGGCAGCCCGTGGATCGACCCGTTGAGGTACACGTTCTCGCGGCCGGTGAAGTCGAGATGGAACCCGGCGCCCAGCTCGAGCAGCGAGCCCACCCGGCCGCCGACTGCGACCCGGCCCGAGGTCGGCTTGAAGATCCCGGAGACGAGCTTCAGGAGCGTCGTCTTCCCGGAGCCGTTGCGCCCGACGAGGCCGAGCGCCTCGCCCGGCTCCACCTCGAGCGAGACGTCACGGAGCGCCCAGACCTCGCTCGTCGCCGGCGCGGCGGCGAGCGACGACCATGTCCTTGATCGTCCGGTACGGCCGCTCGGAGACGCGGAAGCGCTGCGACACCCGGTCGACGACGATACGACCCGGCGTCACGGCCGGCACGTACTCAGCGCGCGGGAAGCCACGCGGAAACGCTAGCGCCCGCGGGTCACGACGCGACGCCCGAGCGGGCGGCCGTCTCGGCATGCACGAGCTCGCGAAGCCTTCCGAGCACGGCCGGATCCGTTGCCGGGAGCACACCGTGGCCGAGGTTGAAGATGTGGCCGGGACGGCCGGCGGCGCGGGCGAGGACATCGCGCGCCGCCCCCTCGGCCCGCTCCCACGGGCCGAGCAGCACCGCAGGGTCGAGGTTCCCCTGGACCGCACGGTCGTCGCCCGCGAGCGCCCAGCCCTCGTCGAGCGGGATGCGCCAGTCGAGGCCGATCACGTCGCCGCCCGCTGCCGCCATCGCCGGCAGGAGCGTCGCGGCGCCGGTGCCGAAATGGATCGACGGGAACGCCTGCGTCACGGAGCGCTGCGAGCACCCTCGCCGACCACGGCGCGGCGAACTCGTCGTAATCGGCGCGGCGAGAGCGCCCCGACCCACGAGTCGAAGAGCTGCACCACGTCGGCGCCGGCCCGGGCCTGGGCGACGACGTACGCGGCGAACGTGTCCGACGAGCCGCTCCATCAGGGCGTGCCAGACGGCGGGCTCGCGGTACATCAGCGCCTTCGTGACCGCGAACTCGCGCGAGGGCTTCCCTTCCACGAGATATCCGGCGACCGTGAACGGCCCGCCGCAGAAGCCGACGACCGCCTGCTCCGGGGCGATCTCGCCGCGGACGATGCCGATCGCCTCGAGGATCGGCGCGACCGCCTCGGCCGGGTCGGGGACGCGCAGCCGCTCGACCGCCGCCGCCGTCCTGACCGGGTCGGAGACGACCGGCCCGACACCCTCGACGAGCTCGACGCCGACGCCCATCGCGACGACCGGGGTCATGATGTCCGCGAACATCACCGCCGCGTCCACGTGGTGGCGCCGTACGGGCTGGAGGGTCACCTCGGCGGTCAGCTCCGCCGACCGGTTGATCTCGAAGAAGGCGTGCCGCTCGCGAATCGCGCGGTACTCGGGCAGCGAGCGTCCTGCCTGCCGCATGAACCAGATCGGAGTCCGCTCGGTCGGCTCGCACCGCGCGGCGCGCACGAGGAGCGGTTCCACCGCCCTAGACTAGCCGCCCTATGGCAAAGGGACCGCTCGCAGTCCGCTGGGGGAAGTGGGCGCTGGAAGATGCGCATGCCGGCACGGTCTCGACCGCGCACGTGACGCTCTCGAACGCCGGCACGGTGCCCTGGCGGGGCGGGATCCTCCTCGGCTACCACTGGCTCGACGACCGCGACAACCCGATCGTGTGGGACGGCGAGCGCTCCCCGCTGCCCGTCGTGGCGCCCGGCGAGAGCGTGACCGTCGAGGCCCGGGTGCGGGCGCCGATGCCCCCCGGCCGCTACCGCCTCGCCCTCGACCTCGTCGCCGAGCATCGGGCCTGGTTCTCGGAGCTCGGCAGCGGGCCGGTGACCGCCGAGGTCGAGGTCGCGCCGCGCGGCGGCGAGTACCACGCCGAGCTGCCCGACTGGGTCGAGCCCGGCTCCGGACTGGGCCGACCAGGTCGCGGCGGCCCACGCCGAGGGCTTCGGCGTCGTCGCCGGGTCGATCGAGTGGGAGCCCGGCCTCGGCCGCCGGCGCCCCCGCGCCCTCGCCCCCTACGAGCCGGGCACCGGCCGCACGCCCGGGTTCTCGCACCCGCTGCTCTGCCCGTCGGTGATGGACGGCATCACGCTCGACCGGCTCCCGGATGTCGGCGGGCTCCCCGCCTTCGCGGCACCCGCCGGCGAGCCGTGGCTCTACGACGGCAGGATCGTCCTGCGCGCACGATCCCGCGGCCGAGGCTAGAACGACCTCTACAGCTCGATCGCGAGCCGGTCGTCGATCCGGCGGAAGACGAGCGACCCGAGGACGAGCGCCACGACTGCGGCGACGGCGAGATAGATCACGTCGCCGGCGTGAGGCGCATGCCCGCTCCAGAGCGCGTCCCGAAGCGCAGCGATCGGGGGCGCGATGAAGTTCCCCCAGCGCAGGACGTCCATGAGCTTCTCGTGCGAGGCCGCCCTCGAGCCGAGCGTCGAGAAGCTCCACAGGATCGGGGTGAGGAAGAACCACGGGAGGAGCGCGGCGGTGAGGATGTGCTCGACGTCCCTGAGGATCGCGTTCAGGCACGCGACCACGAGCGACGTCCCGGCCACGAGCGCCGCGTAGAGCGGCGCGAGCGGCAAGACCAGCCAGACGGTCCCGCGGGCCCCCGGAATGAAGATCAGCGAGAGGACGATCAGGATCGCCAGCATCACGAGGAACGTCACCGCCTGGGTCGCGACGACCGAGAACGCGACGAGCTGGCGCGGGAAGCGAACCTTGCGGATCAGCTCGGCACTGTCGACCATCGACCGCGACGCCGCCTGCAGCGACACCGCGAAGAAGATCCAGCAGGCGATCCCCGAGAGGAGGTACAGCGGGTAGTGCGGGATCCCGCCGCTCTTGTCGAGGATCACCCCGAAGACGATCAGGTAGACGACGACGAGCGCCGCCGGGTTCACGAGCGACCAGAGGATCCCGAGCGCCGAGCCCCGGTACTTCGCCTGGAAGTCGCGGCGGAACAGGTTCGCGAACAGCTCGCGGTAGCGCAGGAGATCGCCGTACACCGCCATCGCACCAGTGTAGGGCCGCGCAGATGGCGCACACGTCCAAGGCGGTGTCGACACCACGAACGATTACCGTCCAAACAACGTGCTAACCGGGTTCGTCTACTCTCCGCGCCTGTGAGCTCCGCCGTCGCGATCGTCGCCTTCCCGGCGACCGCGGCCGTGATCTGGGCGCTGCTGCGGTCACCCGCGACCCGGCGCCTCGTGGCCGTTCCGTCCGCCGACCGCTGGCACGACTCGACCACCCCGAGCTTCGGCGGGATCGGCATCTTCATCGGCTTCAGCCTCGGGCTCTGGACCGCTGCGGCCGTCGGCGCGTTCGACCCGACCCGCGAGCTCGCCGGGATCTGGGCCGGGATCGCCCTCGTCTTCGCGGCCGGGCTCGTCGACGACCTCCGCGGCCTCAGCCCGCTCGCGAAGCTCGCCGCCCAGGGCGCCGCTGCGGCGATCGTCCTCGCCACCGGCACGCACGTCCATCTGGTCTCGAACCAGATCGTCGGGGACGCGATCGCCGTCGTCTGGCTGATCGGGCTCACGAACGCGTTCAACCTCCTCGACAACATGGACGGCCTCGCCGCGTCGCTCGCCTCGATCTCGTTCTTCTTCTTCGCCGTGGACGCGGTCACGGTCCACCCCGACCACTCCTCGCTCGCGTACGCGATCGCCGGCGCCGCGGCCTGCGTCGGCTTCCTGCCCTACAACCTCCCGCCGAAGGGGCGCGCGCTCGTCTTCATGGGCGACTCGGGGAGCCAGGCGCTCGGGTTCGCGCTGGCCGCGCTCGGGCTGGTGTCGAGCTGGCGCGTCGCCGGCACGACCGTCGCGACCCTGATCCTGCCGGTGCTCGTCCTCGCGGTCCCGATCCTCGACACGACCCTCGTCACGATCGCGCGGATGCTCGACGGCCGTCCGATCCACCAGGGCGGGCGAGACCACTCGTCGCACCGGCTCGTCCGCTACGGCCTCTCCGAGCGGAGCGCGGTCGCGCTGCTCGCGCTGATCGCGTTCTCGGTCGGCGGCTCGAGCCTCGCCTACAACGTCCTCGACAACTGGCGCTACACGGTGATCGGAGTCGTCGTCACCTTCGCGCTCCTGATCCAGTTCGCGAGCTTCCTCGCGGACGCCGACCGCCGGCCCCAGCTCGACGAGCCGATCAGCCTCGGACGGGTCTTCTGCGATGCACTGGCGGCGCCTCGTCGAGGTCGGGGTCGACTTCCTCCTGATCAGCGGCTCGTTCGTCGCCGCCTACGTCATCGAGTTCGGCTGGCCCGGGTCGACGAGCCAGCGGTTCATCGCCGGCCTCACGCTGCCGGTCGTCCTCGCCGCGCGGTACCTGGCCTTCATCCCGTTCGGGCTCTACCGCTCGGTGTGGCGATACGCCGGGATGCGCGACGCGGCCGCAGCCGCAGCGGCCGTCGTCGTCTCCGAGCTCGATCGCCGTCTCCTTCATGGTGCTCACGCAGGACATGCGCGACTTCAACCGCTCGTTCTTCATCGTCGACGCGCTCATCTGCATGGTCGCGATCGTCGGCTCGCGGCTTGCCGAACGGACGACTCGTGATCGGGTCGCGCAGCGTCCGCGACCGCACCGCGCGGCGAACGCTGATCGTCGGCGCCGGCCGCACCGGCCGGAGCCTGATGCGGGAGCTCCGCGAGACCGCGGGCGAGCGCGTCGTCGGGTTCGTCGACGACAACCCCCGGCTCCGCCGGCGCAGCGTCCACGGGGTCAAGGTCATCGGGACGACCCACGAGATCGGCCGCATCCTCGAGAGCACGCAGCCCGACATCGTGCTCGTGACGATCCCCGATGCCCCGCGCGATCTCCTCGACTCGGTCGTCGGCGCGTGCGCGCAGGCCGAGGTGACCTGCCGCTTCGTTCGCCGCGAGCTCGACCTCGACCCGTACGTCGAGTTCGGCGCGGCGTCAGAATGACCACGCGTGGCGACGGTTTCTGTCGAGCAGTCACGAGCTGACGCCGGAAGGCGGCGGACCGTCGTCGACCGCCTCCTCGCCGCGCTCCCGCTCGTCTTCCTCTCCCTCGCCGTCCTCGTCTTCTACGCCGTCGAGGCGTGGTCGAGGAAGACCCCGTGGATCTTCACCGACGAGCTCGAGTGGACACAGCTCTCGCGGTCGATCGCCGCACACGGGGCACGCCGCCCGGCGCGGCGACCCGATCTACTTCAAGTCGCTCTACGCGTACGTGATCGCGCCGTTCTGGTGGATCCACTCGACCGCGGCCGCCTACGCGGCGATCAAGTACGCGAACGCGGTGATCATGCTGCTCGCCGCCGTTCCCTCCTACCTGCTCGCGCGCATGCTCGTCAGCCGGCGCGGCGCCGTCGTCGTCGCGCTCGGCTCCGTTGCGATCCCCGGGATGGCCTACGCGACCTCGATCGTCTCCGACGTCCTCGCCTACCCGTACTACGCGCTCTGCTCGTGGCTCGCCGTTCGCGCCCTCCGCTCGAAGGGCCGACTGGACGTCGCCCTCGCGATCGTCGCGGTCGGCGGCGGCTACTTCGTCCGCCAGAAGCAGTTCACGAGCCTCGTCGTCGCGCTCGCGCTCGCGGCCGCCGGGCTCTGGCTGACCGGCCCCCGGTCGCGCGAGCTCCGCCGCAACTGGTCGCGCGGCGACACGATCGGCGCGGTCGCGCATCGCGGTCGGCGCGTTGCTCCTCTTCAACCGCGTCGTCCTTCAGCACATCCACGAGTGGCAGTACACGAGCCAGTACACGAAGAACCGGCATCGTCGACCTCGGCCTGCGCGCCGGAAGCTCGTTCGCGATCGGCCTCGGCGCGCTGCCGGTGATCGGGGGCCTCACGTCGCTCGGCCTCCCCGACCGCCGCGGCGACCCGACCTACCGCGCGTACGTCGCCTGGACGTCGGCTGCGATCGGGAGCCTCGCGATCTACACCGCCGTCAAGGCCGCGTACCTCTCGACGATGTTCGCGACCTTCTGGGAGGAGCGCGACCTGATCTACCTCTCACCGCTCCTGCTCCTCGGCACGGTCATGGTGTTCGAGTCGAGGCGGGTCAACCGCTGGGTCGTCGCGGGCGCCACGGCGTTCGTCTCGTGCTCTTCGCCTTCAAGGCGATCCAGCTCGGCTGGCCCTACTACGAGGCGCCCGGCTCGGCCCTCGCGGCGTACCTCTCCGCCGAGCACGGCACTGGACGACCCACGACCTGCGGGTTGCGCTGCTCGCGTCCGTCGCGGTGTCGGTGCGTCCTGCTCGCCTTCCGGCGCCGGCGGGGCGTCGCGGCGCTCACCCTCGTCCTCGTCCTCGCGCTGGATGCTCTCGACCGAGATCGCGATGACGGCGGGGCTCGACCGGGTCGCGACCGCCTTCACCCACAACCTGCCGAAGCCGCTCGACTGGGTCGACCGGCAGACCGGCGGCCAGAAGGTCGCCTATCTCGGCCAGGCGATCAAGGATCCGAACGGCGAGAACCTCACCGAGTTCTGGAACCGCTCGATCATCCGGGTTGCAGCCCTCGACGGCTCGGCCCCCGGGCCCGGGGCCGACGCCGACCGCGAACCTGCTGAGCGCCGACGGGCTCCTGTCCGATCTCGACGGGTTCCGGTACGTCCTCGCAGACTCGAACATCAAGCTCGACGCCACCCCGGTCGCCCAGGCGGCGAACGGGGTCATGACCCTCTACCGCAGCGACCGGCCGTGGCGCCTGGCCGACGCGACCCAGCAGGTCTACACCGACAACTGGTGCCCCGACTGGTGCACGTACACGTACTTCAAGCCGGGAGCAGGCCGGGAACGCTGAAGGTCTCGCTCGGACGCCTCGCCTACAACGGCTCGGCCCCCGCGGCGAAGGTGCGCGTGCTCGTCGGCGACGTCCACTACGACGCCGAGCATCAGGCGGTCGACCTCGGGCAGGTCCATCGCCGCGTCTACCTCACCGTTCCAACGGGAGCACGCAGACGCTCTCCTTCCCGGTCGCGCAGACTCCGGTCCGCGTCGAGCTCACGATCGCGCAGGACACGCTGATCCCGCCCACGCGACTACGACCCGCGGACGCTCGGCGTGCAGGTCGGCTTCGAGTTCACGCCCGGCCAAGCAGTGAGCCGGCCGGACGTCGTGGTCGCGCGGACGCTCGAAGAGCTCGAGCTGCTGCGCGGCGCCTGGGACGAGCTGCCGTGGGAGCGTGAGGAGGCCGCCTACGAGTACTTCACGACCCGGCTCGCCACGAGGCCCGACGTGATCGGCCCGTTCGCGGCCGTCGCAACGAGCGAGGGGCGCCCGTGGGAGGCCTCGCGGGGCGGCTCGAGTTGCGGCGCCTCTCGACCATGCTCGGCTACAAGGTCGTCTACGCCCCGCAGGCCCGGCGTCCTGCGCGTCGTCGACGGCGGCCTCGCGATCGGCCGCGGGGACGCGCTCGCGGTGCTCCGGGGCGTCGCGGGGGATGCGCTTGCGAGCGGCGAGGCCGACGTGTTGAGCCTCCCGCCGCTCGAGCTCGGCTCGCCCGAGCTCGCGGCGTTCGAGTCCCTCGGCGGCCCGCTGACACGGCAGCCGCTCATCGCGCCCTGGACCCGGCGGCTGCTCGACCTCCCGGACAGCTTCGAGGACTTCCTCGCCGGGCTCGGTCACAGGACGCGGAAGAGCGTCCGCCGCGATGCGCGGCAGCTCGACGCGGCGTTCGGCGATCGCCTGCACGTCGAGGTCGTGCGCGACCCCGCAGGGGTGGGCCGGCTGATCGAGGGCGCCGAGCGCGTCGCTTCGCTCGACCTACCAGCGCAAGCTGGGCGCAGGCCTCGCGGATACCCCCGAGCAGCGCGCGCTCGCCGGTGTCGGCCTCGAGCACGGCTGGGTCCGCGGCTATCTGCTCTCGCTCGACGCGACCGCGATCGCATACTGGCTGTGCTCGGTGTTCGGGGACACGATGCATGCTCCGGACCGGCGGGTTCGACCCCGCGTTCGCCGAGAACCGCGTCGGGATCTTCCTGCTCATGCGCGTGATCGAGGACGCCTGTGCCGATCCCGTCGCTCCGGACGTCTCGACTTCGGCCCCGGCGATGCCGCCTACAAGCAGCAGTTCAGCAACCGGAGCCGGCGCGAGCGGAACGTCGTCGTCTTCGCCCCGAGCTTCCGCGGCCGCCGGATCAACGCGACGCGCACCGCGATCCTCGCGCCGGCGCGGCTCGCCCGCGCGACTCTCGACGCGGCGAGCCTCACCGACCGCGTCCGGCACCGGCTGGCGCCGCCGCGCTCGGCCGGCCATGAGGGTCTCGACGGCGATCAGGCGTGCGCCGACGATGCTGAGCAGCGCCCTGCGCGACCTGCGGTACGGCCGGCCGCTCGGAGGCACGATCAGGACGCGGTACGAGCACCTCGGCGCCTTCCATTCGACCAACTCGCCCTACGACGAGCTCGACGTGCTCTTCGCGGGCCTCGAGCTCGAGCCGGACGATGTGATCGTCGACGTCGGCTGCGGCAAGGGCCGGTCGCTCAACTGGCTCCTCGACCACTTCCCCGGCAACCAGATCTACGGGATCGAGCTCGACCCGGAGATCTGCGCCAGGACGGCGCAGCGGCTCCGTCGCAGGCGAAACGTCACGATCGTCTGCGGCGACGCCACGGAGGTCATCCCCGCGGACGGCACGCTCTTCTACCTGTTCAACCCGTTCGACGGGGCGGTCATGGGGCGATTCGCGGCCGGGCTGCTGCGGCGGGATCTGCCCGCGACGATCGTCTACTACAACGCGAAGTACCTGGACGCGTTCGGCGGCGACGCCGCGGTTCTCGGTGAGGGAGCTCGAAGATCCCCGCCTCAGCCACCGCTCGGCGGTGATCACGCTCGGGTGAGGCCCGTTCGCCGCAGGCGGAGCAGGATCGCCACCCAGGCGACGGCGAACGCGACGGACGAGACGAGGACGGCGGCACCGGCGCCCGTGACGCCCCACTCCTTCCCCAGGATCACGATCAGCGGCAGCATCACGGCCGTCTCGACGCCGTGCGCCCAGAGCCGGAGCCCGGGGCGGCCGATCGTCACGGGGAACGTCTTCGTCCAGCTGAAGACGAGCTGGATCGTCGCCGCCACGAGGATCAGACGAGCGGCCGGGACGGCCGGGAGGTAGTCGGCGCCGAGCACGTGCCGGACGAGCCAGGGGATCGACGCGAGCACCGGGACGAGGGCGAGCAGCGGCGATGAGCGCCGTTCCCTTCACGTAGCGCCGGATCCCGGCGATGACGACCTCGGGGCGGCCGTGCTCCCAGTCGCGGGTCTGCTCGGAGAGAAGGATCATCCGCAGCGGGGAGGAGAGCGCGCCGAGGCCGGTCTGCGGCATCTGCGCCGCACGGAACAGGCCGACCTCGGCCGCGCTCCGGACGATCCCGAGCGCGAGCGGCGCGACCCAGAGCCGCAGCGAGATCAGCCCCGTGTAGGCGGCACTCGACGCGACGAAGCGGATGATCGGCCCGCGGTCCTCGCCGATCGCCGCCGGGGCGGCGGAGCGGGAACGCTGCGCAGGCGACGACATCCCGATCACGAGGATCGAGATCGTCGTGATCGTCTGGGCGACGACGACTCCGACGACCGCCGCAGTCACGCCGATCTGCGCGCCGAGCACGATCCCGGCAAGCCGCAGCCCCATCGAGATGGTGAGCCAGGTGCCGCGCAGGTCGTAGCGGCCGCCGAGGATCAGGGTCGCGGCGGCGATCGACTCGAGCGCCTGGAGCGGCGGCAGGAGCGCGGCGATCAGGAGCGGCGCCTCGAGCCCGGAGCTGCTGGTGGAAGATCGAGTCGGCGAACGGGGCGATCGCCACGATCAGCGCGGTCGCGACGAGCGACGCCGCGAGCTCGGCGATGAAGGCGACGCGGATCAGGCGATGGAAGCGGCCCCACTCGCTCGTTTGCCGCGTACCGGAAGCCGTACTTGACGAGCGCGTCGTCGCTCGTGAGCCAGACGAGCAGCGCGAGGAACTCCACGGTGGCGACGACGATCGTGAAGCTCCCCGCGCCCGAGGGGCCGAGCACGCGCAGGACGACGAGCGACGCCGCGAGGCCGAGCGCAACCGAGCCGTAGACGCCCGCGAACGCGACGACCCGCCGGCGGGTGAGCCCGAGGCGGGCCACGCTCAGGCGTGCCGCGCTGCAGAAGACGCAGCCGACGCGCCTGCGTCAGCGCGAGCCCCACCGGCCCGGAATGCTCGAGCGCGGAGAGAAGCGGGATCGTCGCTCCCGGCAGGGCCTTCCGCTGCGGCAGGAAGAACGGGCGGAGCTCGATGCGGGAGAAGCCCGCCTCGCGCAGGTCGCTCAGCACTCCGTCGACCGGGAAGACCATCGGCCTGAAGTCGAAGACGAACTTCTTGCGCGTGTAGCCGCGGATGCGCCGGAAGAAGGCGACGCGGTCCTCGGCGAGATAGAACGAGCGCAGGCAGATCGTGAGGTCGACGGGCTCGGGCGGCTCGTAGTTCTCCATGCGGTCGACGACGAAGTCGAGGCCCGGGTTCCGCTTCCGCGCGGCGGCGATCATCTGCTCGGTCGCGTCGACGCCCGTGTAACGAGCCCGAGGCTCGTGAGCGAGCGCCGCCATGATGCCGTCGGCACAGCAGAGGTCGACCACGCTGTCCCCGGGGCTGAGCGACGGGCCGAGCCCCGCGATGACCTCGGCGCGGCGGGCCGAGTACGCGGTCGGGGTCGGCGTACTCGTGCTCGGCGAACCCATCTGCCAGGGCGGCGTACTTGTCGCGCGTGCTCATGAGCGCAGCCTCTCAGGATGTTTGCGCACGAACCGCAGGATGCCGCGCCAGTGCCACACCGTGCGGCGGGTCAGCCAGCGACGGTCGGTCAGCGCCTGGTGCTCGTGGCGCACGACGGCAGCCGGGACGTACCACCGCTCCCACCCGGCCCGCATCGCGCGGTACTGGAGGTCGATGTCCTCGCCGTACAGCCGGAACCCGGCGTCGAAGCCGCCGAGCTCGTCGAGCATCGCCCGCCGCAGGAGCAGGAAGCCGCCGAGCATCCAGTCGGCCTCCACCGGGCCGTCGGGCGGCGGCCTCGTCGAGGTGGTAGTGGTGGTCCTGGTGGCACGATCTTGCGCAGCGGCGTCCGCCGGACGATCGTGCCGCCGACGGTCGGGAAGCGCCGCCGGGACGGCTGCGGGGTGCCGTCGGGGAAGACCATGCGCGGGCCCGCGACGCCGCAGCGCGCGTGGGCCTCCATGAACTCGCGGAGTGCGGCGACGGCCCCGGGCTCCGCGACGGCGTCCGGGTTCGAGACGAGCACCGCGTCGCCCGGTCGTCCGCGTCAGCCCGAGGTTGACGTTGGCGGCGAACCCGAGCGGCCGGTCGTTGGCGAGCGCCTCGACCCCTGTGGGGACAGACCCCTTTACGTTCGCGATCACGAGGAGCTCGTCGACCTGGGGCTCGAGCGCCGGAAGCGACTCGCGGAGCTCCGCTGCGTTCCCGTGCGAGACGACGATGGCCGAGACCTTCACCCGAGGACCCTGCGGTAGACCTCGACGGTGCGGCGCGCCGCCTCCGGCCAGGTGAAGAGCCGCGCGCGCTCGATCCCGGCGGCGGAGAGCCGATCGCGCTCGTCGAGCGCACGCCGGGTCGCGGCGCCGAAATCGCCGTCCTCCGCGTACACCGCCGCTCCGTCGGCGACCTCGCGCAGCGCCGGCTCTGATGCGGCCACGACGGGCGTGCCGCTGGCCATCGCCTCGAGCACCGGCAGCCCGAACCCCTCGAAGCGCGAGGGCAGGACGAGCGCCGCCGCGCCGCGGTAGAGCTCGGCGAGCTCGTCCTTGGTGACGTAGCCGCGCAGGTCGGCGCCGCCGTCCCGGAGCTCGCGGGCGATGCCGGCGTCCTTCTCCGGGCCCGGCGACGACGAGAGGGAGACCCGACGGCCCGGGCAGCAGCGAGCGCCGCCTCCGGGTGCTTTCGCGCCTGGATGGCTCCGACGAAGAGCACGTAACCGCCGTCGGCCGTCCCCGGCGAGAACGCCGGGTCGACCCCGTTCGGCGTGACGGTCACCTTCGACTCCGGCACTCCGTAGCGCTCGACGATGTCCCGCTTCGTGCGCTCCGACACGGTGATCACGTGGTCGGCGCGGCGGACGGCACGCGGTACGACGGCCCTGAACGTGAGGCGATCGAGCAGGCCCATCGCACTGTCGCCTTCCTCGAAGGACAGATCGTGCACGGTCACGACGGACCGGCCACCGAACCGGAGCGGCAGCGCGTGCTGGAAGTGCGCGAGATCGGGCCGGAGGCGGCGCAGCAGCCTCGGGAGGCGAGACGGCCATGCGCGTCTCCTGGGCCGCGCCGGCAGGTGGATCGGCTCGACGCCCTCCGGGACGAGGTCGGGACGGCGGGTGACCGCGGCGAACCGGAGGTCGGGAGCGGCGGCGGGCAGCTCCCGGCAGGAGGTTCGTCACGTACGTCTCGTCGCCGGTGCGCTCGCCGGCCGAGGACGTCGGCGTCGATCACGATCACGCGATCTCCTCGTAGACCGCTCGCGTGGCCGCCGCGACGTCGGCCCACGCCGGCCCGGGCCGCGGCTCGGCACGACGGGCGCGCGCGATCCCGTCGCGGATCGAGGCGACGTCGCCGGGATCGACGGTCACGGCGTCGTCGCCGGCATAGTCGGCCATCGGCGAGTCGCGGCTCGTGACGACGGGGCACCCGCAGGCGAGCGCCTCGGCGACCGGGATCCCGAACCCCTCGTACAGCGACGCGTAGACCAGGCAGCGGGCGCCGCGGTAGAGCGACGCGAGCTCCTCGTCGGTCACCTCGCCGAGCCAGGTCACGTTCGCGGGCGGCTCGACGTTCCCCCAGCCTCGCGCGCCTGCGACCCGGAGCTCGCCGTCGACGGCCGCGGCGATCCGCGGGAGGTTCTTGCGCGGCTCGAGCGTGCCCGACGGCGAGCACGTAGTCGCCCTCCGACGCGGGGGCCTTCGGGCATGAAGACCTTCTCGACTGCGTTCGGCACCACCCGGATCTTCCCCTCCGGGACGGCGAGCAGGTCGCCGAGCTCTCGCGCGGTCGCCTCGGAGACCGCGATCACCCGGTCGGCGGCGCCGACGACCCGGGGCACGGCGTGGGCCGAGTAGGTGCGCGTCCACCGGTTGAACCATTCCGGGTGGCGGAGCACCGCGAGGTCGTGGACGGTGACGACGAGCGGAGCCTTCGAGCGGAAGGGCCCGCGAAACGTCGGACAGTGGAGGAGGTCTGCGCCCTCGACGCGGAGGCGCGGGTACCAGAGCGCGTCGGCCGCGAGGGTGCGGAGACGCGACGTGGCCGGGAAGGACACGTGCTTCACGGGCACGTCGAGGTGCGCGAGCAGGCCGCGGAGATAGCGGGCCGTCCCGGCTCGCGTCTGCGCGAGCGGCGTCGTGTCGATGCCTACGAGAATCGCCGGTACCCCTCGAGGAAGAGCTCGCCCGTCCGTTGCCACGAGAAGCCCTGCGCATGGACGAGCCCGAGCGCGCGCAGCTCTTCGCGCCGGTCGAGCGCCTCGCGAATCGCCGCGGCCATCGCGTCCGGGCTCTCGGGGTCACAGCGGACGGCCGCGGCTCCGGAGGCCTCGTGGAGCGAGGGATGGGACGAGGCGACGACCGGCGCGCCGCAGGCCATCGCCTCGGTGATCGGCATCCCGAAGCCCTCGAAACGGGACGGGTAGACGACGGCGGCGGCTCCGCGGTACAGCCGCGCAAGCTCCTCGTCGGAGACGCGTCCGAGGCGCACGACGCCCGGTCGGTCGAGCCGGGGCTGCTCGCCCCATCCGGCGCCGCCCGCGACGACGAGCTCGAGCCCGGTGTCGTCGAGGAGCCCGAACGCGTCGACGAGCGTCTCGAGGTTCTTGCGAGGCTCGAGCGTCGCGACGGTGAGGAGGTAGGGCCGGTCGCGGCCGGCGTCCGTGCCCTCGGCCGTGTACTCGGCGCCGATCCCGGGATGGGCGACGACGATCCTCTCGCGGGGGAACCGGAGCGTCGCGGCGGTGTCGTCGGCGGTGAACGCCGAGTTCGCGAACATCACCCCGCACGTGGCGGCGGCGTTCTCGTACTTGCGGGTGTGCATGGCTCGGGTGCGGCCGGTCACCCATTCCGGGAAATGGAGCGGCACGAGGTCGTGGATCGTCGTCGCCCGGAGGCCCGCACGCTGCGGCGGGTACATCCAGTCGCTGAAGTGCAGCACGTCGAAGCTGCCGAGGAACCGCTCTGCAGGCGGGCGGCCGAGCCGCGACCAGGCGGTACGCCACGCGTGCGCGAACGGGAGCGTGGTCAATGCCGTCTCGACCGGGATCCCCTCGAGCGCCTCGGGGATCGCCCGCCGGCCTGCGGGCGAGGTCGGGGCGAATGCGACCACGTCGTCGCCGTCGCGCAGGGCGGCCTCGGCGAGGCCCGCGAGCGAGCCGCGGATGTAGTTGTTCACTCCTGTCCGCTCGTGCGAGAGGGGCGAGACGTCGAAGGCGATCCTCACGTGCTCGGCGTGAAGGAGAGGAAGTGGGCGCCGAGGCGGCGCTCGTCCTGGGGGCCGGGCACCGCGGTGCGCCCGACGGTGAACCGGACCATGCACGTCCCGTCCCTGGGCACGAGCGGGACGGTCATGGTCGTGACGCCCGTGACGGGGATGATCGTCCGGCCGATCGGGTTGCCGTGCTCCGTCGCGATGACGGTCTGCGGCGTCTTGAACAGGCGTTCGTCCCCCTGCAGCTCCACCGCGAGCGTGCCGCCGGTGCATTCGTGCCGCCGGTAGGTGACCGACTTCCCCGACCAGGTGTCGTTTGCGTAAAGGCCCGTCACCCGGTTGAGGATCACGATCGGGCCGTCGACGCGGTAGAGGGCGACGCCGACACCGTCGGTCGCGACGCGCTTGCCGCCGACCTCGACGTTCGAGAGGACGTACTGCGCGCGCGCGGGCGCGCCCGAGGCGATCGTCAGGGCGCCGCCGCGCGACTGGGTCGCGGCCACCTCGGGGAGGGGGTCAGGCGGATGAGCGCCGTCGACGTCGTAGACCGTTCGGACGCTCCGGCTGAAGAACTCGTTCTCGTAGACCGGGTAGGCCGACGGCATCCCGGCCGTCCAGAGGACCGCCACCCTCGCGTCGGGACCCACCTCACGGTCGATCCAGTCGGCGTGCGGCATGTGCGTGCCCGCCCAGCGCGAGCCGACCGCGGCGTTGTGGATCCCGTGGCGGCCGCTCTCGACCACGATCGAGGTCAGGACGAAGTACACAGCGACGAGCGCCGGGAGGAGCAGGGCGTAGCGTCGCGGCAGGAAGACGAAGAGCACAGCCGCCGCCAGGGAGACTGCGAGCGCGGCCCAGCGCACCTGATTCAGATGGATCAGGTGGTCCTGCGCCCACCACCACGGCATCAGGAAGAAGCTGTCGCTGAGCGCGCTCGTGTCGATGAAGTGGGCGAACGGGATGAAGCACCGGCAGGACGCCCGCGATCACGGCAGACGCGACGATCACCTTGCGCGAGCGCGTGACGACGCCCTCGACGCCGAGCCCCAGCAGCGCGATCAGCCCGAGCGGCGCGAGATAGAACATGTTGCGCTCCTCGATCCGGTCGACGTAGTTCGCGGACGCGAACGCGGCGACCTCCACGACGAGCCACACCGAGATCGCAAGGGACGCAACTGCGAACGCGCGGGCCTGAGGAGTGGGCCGCCTGGGGGCGAGCCACAGCGCGAGCAGCGCCGCGAACGGGAGCACGCCGATCGCGAGGTCGAGACCCGCCCAGTGGTAGACGACGAACCGGAGGATCCCACCGACCGTGTAGCTCGTCGACGTGGCAGCCTGGTACGCGCCGAGAAGAGCGAGCGGCGAGCGGCCGCGCACCGCCTCACCGGCAACGGCGAGCACGGCGCCGGCCGCGAGGAGGCCGTAGAACCAGGCGAACGGCCGGATCGTCCCGCGCAGGCCGCGCCGCTCGACCAGCCCGAGCAGCACGGGGGCCGTGGCGGCTGCGGCGAACAGCGCAACGGCCTGCGCGCGCGTCTCGAACGCGAGCGCGCAGAGCGCGAGCAGCCCGACCTGCCGCC
This sequence comes from uncultured Actinomycetota bacterium, assembly GCA_963723405.1. Lineage (GTDB taxonomy): Bacteria > Actinomycetota > Thermoleophilia > Gaiellales > Gaiellaceae > PALSA-600. The sequence continues at coordinate 87,130 of CAVRQF010000003.1, forward strand.
AGGCCGTCGGACGCTCGAGCATCGCCACCAGCACGAGCGCCGTCACGAGAAAGATCGGGTAGAAGGCGTTCTCGGTCATGATCACGCCCGTGTAGAGCATTCCCGGGACGAGCACGGTGAGACCGGCGGCGGCGAGCGCGAGCCGCTCGCCGAGGATCCTGCGGGCGAGGAAGTAGGCCGGGATCGCGGCAAGCGACATCACGGCCGCGTTGATCGCCTTCGCGGCGGCGTAGGCGGACGGGATCGAGGTGAAGAGCGCCCAGGCCGGTGCGATCAGCACGGGGTACACGACGCCGTAGCCGTGGGAGGGAACGCCGCGGACGAGGAGCTCGCCGTGGGCGGCGAGGTTCTTCGCGAGCTCGGAGTAGACGATCTCGTCGATCATGATCCACGGGGCGACGATCCGGCGCCCGAGGGCGACGCGCACCGCGACCGACAGGACGACGATCCCGGTGAGCCACGCCCACGCGGGAATCGAGAGCGCACGCGAACGCACAGCGGTCACCGCGCTCACGTCGAGCCCACGCTCATAGGATCCCCGCCTCGCGGGCGAGCCGGACGAGCTCGGCCGGATCGTCGACGCCGATCCCGGCGGCGCCCTCGGCGATCCGATGGAGGACCGCGTCGGTGACGGCGTCGCCTCCGGCCGCCTCCTCGAGTGCTGCGGTATAGGCGTCGGCGACACGGCCGAGATCGTGGACGGCGTGGACGTAGTCGGAAGCGGCCCGTCCGAGCGGGGCGCCGTGGTCGGCGGCGAGCTCCAGGGCCCCGGCGATCGTCGGGACCTCGTAGTCGTCGACGGGGATCTTCAGCGCGGCGCCGTCCGGCAGCTCGGCGAACCAGCCGACGTCGGAGACGAGCATCGGCTTGCCGAGAGCAAGCCCGCGAATCACCGAGCCGGACGTCTCGCCCATCGTCGGCGAGCGTAGGTTGACCAGGACGTCACACGCGGCCATGAGCGCGCGGAATCGCTCCTCGCTCACCCACGGCTCGCGAATCAGCGCGTCGCCGCCGAGCCCGAGCCGCTCGAGGCGGCGGTCGAGCTCGAACCGCTCGGTTGCCTCCCCGACGAGCAGGAGACGGGCGCCGGGGCGCCGCTCGCGGAGCGCCGCGAACGCCGCGAGCAGCGCCGGGATCCGCTTGTTGATGTTGAGGTGGCCGAAGCAGCCGACGAGCGGGTCGCCTGCGAGCGCCGCCGGCTCGACGGGCTCGTCGGGCCACGCAGGGTGCGGGATCCGCCAGACCGGGCCCGCGTAGCCGGCGGCCCGTGCGCCACGCTCGACGTAGGCCGAGTGCACGATGAGGCCGTCGGCGAGATCGAGGATGGTGCCGTTCAGCGGGAAGCGGTCCGGCTGTGACTCCCAGATGAGCGGAAGGAGGTTGTCCAGGACCCCGAGCCCGAGCAGCCGTCCAGGGACGCCGAAGTCGCGCTCCATCGCCTCGAGATAGCCGCGACCGTCGCCACGGCCGATCGTGATCCCGGCGATCAGGTGGTGGAGAACGAGCTCGTGCAGGACGACGACGCCTGGCCGCTCGCGGAGCGCGTCGACGATCCAGCCGTGGGCCTCGGGGTTGTTGCCGACGTGGTAGAGCGCCAGGTCTGCGCGCGGTGCTCGTTTCCCCGGCTCGGCGATCACGATCTCCTCGATCCGCTCGCGGAGCGCGGGCAGGAGCAGGGTCGAGTAGTCGGCGATCCCGGAGTGGGACGGCGGCATCGGCGAGTAGTAGGCGACCCTCACGAGAGCAGCGCGTCGATGCAGGCGTCCCAGGTGATCTGCTCCGCGACCGCCTTCCCCGCCTCGCCGAGGGCGCGAGCCTCGTCGAGGTTCCGGGCGAGGTGGGAGCAGGCCCGCGCGATCTCGCCGGGGTCGGGCCCGACGACGACGCCGGTCTCGCCGTCGTGGACGACCTCGAGCGGGCCTCCCGCGTCGACGGTGGTCACGACCGGCTTGCCGGAGAGGAACGCCTCGTAGGGCACCATCCCGTAGTCCTCGTCGACCGGGGCGTAGTAGACCGCGAGGCAGCGCGCGTACAGGGCGACGAGCTCGTCGCCGCCGACGCGGCCGGTGAACTCGATCCGGCCGTTCACGCCGGCCGCGAGCTGCTCGAGGCGGCCGCGGTCGGGCCCGTCGCCGACGATCACCGCCCGCAGCGTCGGGTCGGCCTTCACAGCCTCGACCAGCAGGTCGATCCGCTTGTAGCGGTCGAGCCTGTTCACCGAGAGCACGAAGTCCTCGTACCCGTCGGTTCTGTAGTCGAGCTTCTGCGGGGGCGGGGGCAGCACGGTCGCGCCGAGCCCCGTGTACCGCTGGAGCCGCCCGGCCACGTTGCCCGAGATCGTGAAGATCTTCCTCGCCTCGGCGAAGGCGGCGCGGTCGAATCGCTCGATCGCGGCCCGCGACGCGCGGTCGAACGGCGACTCCGAGAACTGGCCGAACTCGCCACGGTCGAAGTCGTAGGCCTGGCGGAACTGGTGGACGAGCCAGATGACCTTGTTCGGGTGCCGGATCCCGTAGGAGGGGAACTTCGTGCCGATCACGAGCTCGACGGGCTTCGGCGCCCCACCGAGGTCGACGAGCCGCCACTGGAGTGCGTTGTCGAGCGCACCCGTCCCGTCCCAGGCGAAGGGCAGAGTCACGAGCTCCACCTCGTGGTCGCGGGCGCGCAGCTCGTCGGCGAGGGTGTCCGCGACGACCTCGGCGCCCCCGTACACGAAGGGCACGAGCGGTCGGCAAACAGCGATTCTCACGCCGTGAGCGACCTCATCGGTTCTCGAGGCGGGCGATGCGCTCGTCGAGGTCGTCGACCAGCTTCAGCACGGCGTCGTTGAACGCCCGCTGGTCGGCGAAGGCCGGCTCGACGTACCAGCGCATCAGCCGGCGGAGGAACAGCTTGACCGGGCCGCCCTTGCCCACGATCGGCCGCTCCGCCGACACCGCCCACAGGCGCTCGGCCTGGTCTCGCGCGGACAACCGGATCTGGGCCGGGGTCACGTCGGCCGACCGAGGCCCGGACGCCCGCACCTCCTCCTTGAGCCGTGCGAAGAGCGCCGCGACGTCGACCTTCTCCTCCGCCTCGGACATGCCGGGAAGTGTAAGCGGGGCTGGTTACGACAAGGTAAGCAGGGAGCCGTGCGACCCGTCTAGATCCGTCGATATCGCGCTTCGCTGATCGAGAAGAGCCCGAACGCGATCAGACCCGCTGCGACGGCGCCCAGGAGCCATGGCCCGAACGCGCTGGCCGTAGAGCTTCGCGAGCGCGCCGCCGAGACCGATCGCCTCGTCTGCCTTGTAGTCGATCGCCGCCTTGACGAGGAAGATCCCGACGAGCGCGAAGACGATCGCCCGTGCCACGTGCCCGACGGTTCCGAACCACGTGAACCACCGCTTGGACGTCCGCGACATCTGCTCGGTCTTCGAATCGTCGAGGAACTTCTGGCGCAGCCCGCGGGCGAGCTGGTAGATCCCGACGCCGATCATGACGACACCGGCGATCCCGACGAGCCAGTGACCGGCCGGCCACGCGAATACGTCCCTGGTCGTCTGCTTGGCGTTGCCGGAGGATCCGCCGGAGCTCGTCAGGATCCCGACGGCGATGGCGCAGAACACGGCGTAGACGATCCCGCTCCCGAGCGCGCCGAGACGGTCCAGCGTGCTGTCTCACCCTCCGGGCCGTGGCCGAGCGCGGCGCGAAAGAGCCGCCAGAGCGAGTACCCGCCGAGGCCGATCGCGACGAGCGCGAGCAGCAGATGACCGAACGGCTGGTGCTCGATCGTGCGGAAGGCGCCTTGCTGGTTCGTGATCTTGCCGCCCTGGCCGAGAGCGAGGTCGAGCGCGAGCAGCCCGATGATCCCGTAGACGACTCCGCGCGCGACGAACCCGGCGCGCGAGAGCACCTCGAACGCTCTCGAGTGGACGAACCCTTCGCCTGCCGAGCGAGCCTCGAGGACCGGAGAGATGGTGTGATCGGTGGGCGTCATTCGGAGCTCCTCGTGTTGGGGACGCAGATCGAGACCGCCCGCGGCTCGACGCGGACCTTGAACGACTTGACCTTGGTGCGATCGCCGCCGTCGATCTCGTAGAGCACCTTGCGGTCGAGCTTGACGTCGATCTTCCGTGCGCTCGTGGTGCGGGTGAACGGGGATCGCTCGGCATGACCGGCGGCCGTCCGTGCAAGCGTCCGCGCCCAGTCGACGATGCCGTCGGCATTCACGACGCCGACCTCGAGCCGCCCGTCCTCGGGGCTCGCATGCTCGAAGACCTCGATCCCGCCGAAGAGGTTGCCGACGTTGCCGATCAGGATGCAGCTGGCACGGCCCTTGTACCAGGACGTGCCGTCGATCGAGATCTTCGTGCGGAAGGGCTTGGCGCGCAGGTTCTCGCGACCCGGTCCAGAGGTAGGCGAGGCGGCCGAAGCGATCCTTGAGGGTGCCGTCCGCCTGCTGGATCATCGCGGCGTCGAAGCCCGCCCCGGCCATGACGCCGAAGCGCTCGCCGTCGAACCGCCCGACGTCGAGCTTTCGGCGCTCGCCGTGCAGGCCGATCTCGACCGCGCGCTCGATGTCCTGCGGGATCCCGAGGTTCCCCGCCAGGAGATTCGCGGTGCCGGCCGGGACGATCGCGAGTGCGGCGCGCGAGCCCGCGGTCGCGTCGATGCACTGCTGGACCGTGCCGTCGCCGCCCCACACGAAGATCAGCTCGACCCCGGCCTCGAGCGCGCGCTTCACCTGCCGGGGAGCGTGCTTGCTCTTCGGGATCTCGTACCAGAGCGGATCGACGATATCGTTCCGCTCGAGCTCGCGGCGGAACTCGAGCAGCCCGCCACCGAACGACTTCTCCGAGTGCGCGATGACCGCGACCTTGCTCACGCTGCCCGCCCCGGCGCGGAATTCGGCTTACCGTCGCGGGAGGCCACGGCGAAACCGGCCGCGCGGCAGACCAGCACGACCGCCACGAGCGTGGCCACGCCGATCGCGGCGCCCCCGGCGACGTCGAGCGGATGGTGCATTCCCCGGTACATCCGCGACAGCGCGACATAGACCGGGACCGCCACGGCGACGCCCCAGATCGCGACCCGCGCCCACCGGCTCGCCACCCGGGAGGTCAGAAGCAACGCGAGCCCGCAGTAAACAGCGACCGAGGCGGCCGTGTGACCCGACGGGTAGCTCGCGTTCACCGGCAGATTCTCGAGCCTGACCACGTCCGGACGGTGCCGGGGATCAGGAGCGTCGTCGTCCTGTAAGCGGCCGACTCGACCGCGAGCGCGCAGATCAGGAACGCGGCGAGCCGCCACTGGCGGAAGAGCGCCGCGACCAGCCCGAAGCCCGCAACGAGGATCGGCAACACGACCCCGCCCGCGATGATCGACCCGACCAGCGACGCCTCCGTCAGGTCGCCCGACCGGTGGTGCGCGAGAACCTTGACGAAACTGCCGTCGTCGTGGGCGATCGTCCCGTTCGCGATCAAGACCCTGGTGACCAGAAGACCGAGCAGGATCGAGAGACCGGCGACGGCGACGTAGGCAAGGACGATCCCGATCAGAAACGTCCGTACCGGATGGACGCAGCCGGTGAGGCGCGCCAATCGGGTGGCGGCTCGATCCCGGCCGTCGAGAACGGGCGCAGCCGAACCGTGACCGCCGGGCTCGACGGCGCGCCCTCGACTCGTCAGGTTCAACTCGTTGCGTATCACCGTGCTCGCGGACATCGGAAACGGTCCTCCCGGTAGGGGTCAGCCCGGTGTTCTCCGGATCGTCATATCGCCAAACCCCTTGTCTGCGGATGGGCAACAGAAGCGAGGGTAGCCGGGTCTGTCGCCGTCGGGAACGTTTCCCGCCACGGCTGCAAGGGCAGAACAGCCAGGACCTAGCGAGGAGCAGCCGGGCATTCCAGTCATGCCCTTCCTCATCCTCCTCATCCTTTCCCTGGCCGCCGGTGTCTCGGTGGCCCTCGCCACCTTGCGCTACTCGACGAGGTCCCCGCTAGCCCGGAGCCCTGCTCTCGTCACGGCGGAGAAGGTGGGCGAGACGGCTCGCCGCCACGCGGCGTTCGTCGCATGCTCGAGCGAAGGCTCGATCCGGACTCGGCGACAGGTCTGGCGCTCTCGCTGGCGCTCTTCTTCGTCATCGTCGGCGGAGCGGTGCTCGGACTGCTCGCGTTCCTCGTGCGAACGAACGCTCGGCTGAACGGGATCGACAGGAGCGTGGCGAAGTGGGGAGACCGCCACGCCTCCGCGCTTTCGACGCACGCGCTGAATGTCGTCACCCAGCTCGGGTCGGTCTACGTCGTGATCGGCCTGTGCCGTCATCCTCGGGCTCGTCGAGCTGCACCGCACCGGCGGGAGGTGGATCGTGCCGTTCATCGTCCTCGTCGTCGCCGGGGAGGAGACCGCATCGACCGTGATCAAGGAGATCGTCGACCGGGCGCGCCCGGCGTTCAACCCGGCCGCTGCGACTCTCGGCCCATCGTTCCCGAGCGGCCACACGACCACCGCGGCGGCGTTCTACGCCGCGGCTGCCCTGCTGCTCGGCAGGAGGCGTCCCCGCGTGGCCCGCGCGGCGATCGCCGGCGGAGCCGTCGCGATCGCCGTGGCGGTCGCGGCGAGTCGTGTGTTCCTCGACGTCCACTGGCTCACCGACGTGATCGGCGGCCTGGCTCTCGGCTGGGCCTGGTTCGCGATCTGCGCCATCGCCTTCGGCGGTCGACTGCTGCGGTTCGGCGCCGGCGCCGAGGTCGCGGAATCCGTCGCCTCCGGCGCCTCGCCTCGCGTCGAAACCGGACGGTCGAATCGCGCCCGACCGCTGACTTCGGGGCCACGGCGCTCATAGCGCGGCGTATCGATGTCACCCACACCGTCCAGCCAGACCGAAGACGCGCTCTCGCCGGAGCGGCTGCGCGCCCTGACCGCGCCGGCGGAGCGGTGGCTCGGAAACCAGGTGAGCCGGCAGATCTGCGCGCACCACGAACGGCGGCTTCGGCGGATCGGCTGGGGACGGGCGCTCGACCCGACACCCGGCGGCTGGGCGGCGGCCTCCTACCCGCCGCGATCCGGCAACGCGGTCGACGTGCTCATCGACGGCGCCGAAGCGCTGCCGGCCGTCGCCGCGGAGATGAGGCGCGCCCGCTCGCACGTCCATATCGCAGGCTGGTACTTCACGCCGTCCTTCGACCTCGAGCGGAACGGCGGCTCGGCTGCACTCCGACACCTCCTGGCCGAGCTTGCCGAGCGAGTCGAGGTGCGCGTGCTCGTGTGGGCGGGAGCACCGCTGCCGCTCTTTCGGCCCTCGCGCGGCGATGTCCGCAAGATGCGCGACCGGCTCGTCGCCGGCTCGCGGGTGCAGGTGGCGCTCGACTCGCGCGAGCGACCCCTCCACTGCCACCACGAGAAGACGGTCGTCATCGACGACCGGATCGCGTTCGTCGGCGGGATCGACCTCACGTCCGAGGACGGCGACCGCTTCGACACCTCCGGCCATCCCGCGCGGGCGAAGGTCGGCTGGCACGACGTCGCCACCAGGATCGAGGGCCCCGCCGTAGCCGATGTCGCCGAGCACTTCGGGATGCGCTGGCACGAGACGACCGGGGAGCGCCTCGCCCCGCCGGAGCCACAGCCGAACGCCGGGAACGTCGAGCTGCAGATCGTCCGTACGGTGCCCGAGAAGATCTACAAGGCGACACCCACCGGAGACTTCGGAATCCTCGAGTCGTACGTACGCGCGATCCGCGCCGCCGAGCGATTCATCTATCTCGAGAACCAGTTCCTCTGGTCACCCGAGATCGCCTCGATCCTCGCGGAGAAGATCGCGCACCCGCCGACCCCCGATTTCCGCCTTCTCGTCGTCTTGCCCGCGAAGCCGAACAGCGGCGGCGACGACACCCGCGGCGTCCTCGGTGAACTGCTCGAGGCCGACGCCGACGCGGGACGCGTGTTTGCCTCGACGCTCTATGCCCGCTCCGGCCCCCGCGCCGATCCGATCTACGTCCACGCGAAGCTCGCCGTCATCGACGACACCTGGCTCACGATCGGCTCGGCAAACCTCAACGAGCACTCCCTGTTCAACGACACCGAGATGAACATCGTCACCCATGACCCGACGCTCGCCCGCGCAACCCGGCTCCGCCTGTGGTCGGAGCACCTCGAGCGTCCCGATCGATCACCTCGACAAAGACCCGATCGAGGTGATCGACACCACCTGGAAACCGATCAGCAAGCACCAGCTCGAGCTTCGAAAAGCCGGCTTGCCGCTCACCCATCGCCTCGTCTGCCTGCCGCACGTGTCGAAGCGGACAAGCCGGCTACTCGGCCCCACGACCGGGCTCGTCGTCGACGGCTAGGGCGGCGCGATGGCAGAAGACAAACCTCAACTGGAACCCCCTCCTCTCGGCTTGCGCCACCGCGCCACCTCTGTGGGAAGAGGCGTCGGCGCGAACGCCCAGAAGTCGAGCGAGGCGCTGGTCGCGGCCGTCGGTACGCTCGCCAACCAGGCGATCGACCGCGTCCTTCTCGGTGGCGAACGGGTCACCTCGGCGGCCGAAGGGAAGCGCCTGCTCTCCGGCGAGGGTGACACCGAGGCCCTGGCCGAGAACATCCAGCGCGTGGTCGTTCTCGCGCTGCCGGTGGTGCGCGTACTTGCTCGGGGCGCCAGGTTCACCCGGATCCCGTGGGTGATGATCGCGTCGGCCGTCGTGTCGATCGGGATCACCGTGCGTACGGGCGCGCGCGAGCTGCAGGTGATCTCCGCGCTCGTCGCCCATCGGCTCGAGCAGGCCGGTCGGCCCAACGACCCGGCTCTCGTCAAGAGGCTCACGCTCGACCTCTATCTCAATCCTCGGCGGACGCCCGATCCCGGCGACGGCAGGCTCCCTCTCGTCCGGCTCACGCGCAAGTGGGTGCTGAGCGGCGCACTCGGTCGGAAGAAGCCGAACCGGGGGGCGCGGGCGCTGGATGCGGCCGAGAAGCTCGACGCCGCTGCGCTCTCGGACCAGTGGTCGTCGAGAAAGGGGCTCAGTCCAGGGGGTGCTCTATGATCGACGGCTGTTGTCTCAACGCGACCTTTGGGGGCCGGATAGTGCTTGGTGAGAGACGCTCGGCGGAAGTGGTGGTTCTGGGGCGGCGATGGCTCGCTCCCGCTTCGTTTGCCCTGGTCGTCGCGGCCTTTACGTTCCTGCTCGCCGGCACGAGCTCGGCGCGGCAGGGACGGGTCGGCGCCGCCGTGACCACGACCACCGCAGGAGACGACGACGACCGCCGACGAGCCGACCACCACGGAGACGACGACCGAGGAGACGACGACGAGGGACGGAGACGACGACGACCGAGAGCACGACCACCGAGACCGCGCCGGTCACCACTACCACGATCCAGGTGACGACGGAGGCGACCACGACGAGCGGAAGCGTCACCCCGGGAGGCGCAGCAGTCGTCGGCGCGGCAGCAGCAGCTTCGAAGGACGAGTCGAGCACCCAGTGGGGGTGGATCGCGTTCGGCATCCTCGCCGCGGCGGTGATCGTGTTCGGGATCGTCTGGCTGGTTCGGCGCCCCAAGCACGCCTGACCGGCCCGAAGGCGTTCGGACAACCCTCCAGCTGAGCCCCGGCATCCCTCGACCGAGCGGTGCCGCCTCAAGCGAGTGACCCGGCGGCCCGATACGGCGAGTGGGCTCCGGTTCGAGTTGGAGGGAGGTTTGTGATGCCGAAGAACGGTCTTTTCAGCGGCCTGGGATTGCCCCTGGCCGGTAACAGGGTCGAGGAGGGCGGACGCGTGCGTCGCACTCCGCTCGCGGCGATGCTCGCCGCCTCGGGCCTCGTGACGTCCGAGCAGATCGAGGACGCCAACGCCGAGGGCCGGATGACGGGCGAGCGGCTCGGGGAGGTGATCGTGCGGCACGGCTGGGCGACCGAGGAAGACGTCGCCAAGGTCCTCGCCGAGCAGTACGAGCTTCCGTTCCTGACCGGCGACTCGTTCGCGGTCGAGCAGGAGGCGGCCGAGCTCATGCAGCTCAACGAGGCACGCCGGCTCGAGGCCTGCCCGGTCGGTTTCATGGACGAATCCGTCGTCGTCGCGATCGACGATCCCGCCGAGGCGCGCTTCAAGCAGGTCCGCCAGCTGCTCGGCGAGCAGACGCTCTTCGTGATCGTCACGCCGACTGCCCTGCGCGAGCTCTACGACGCCGTCTGGAACGAGCCCGTCGAGACCGAGGACGCCCTCCACTCCCGAGCCCGAGGTACGCGAGCAGGCGGAGATGCCGCCACCGTCGCCGGAGCTCGACACCGGCGAGCTTCTCGGGGCCCTGGAGGCGATCGACGCCGCGCTTCGCGCCGGCACCGAGGCGGTCTCGGGAGTCCGCAACGGCCTCACGACGCTCGTCGAGGCGTCGGCGGCCGACCGGCGCGCGCTCGACGACTGTCGCGCCAGGCTTGCCGAGCACGACCAGTCGCGGCACTCGGACCTCGAGCGGATCGAGCGGCTCGAGGAGCAGCTCGCCCAGAGGACCCAGGTCGTCAACGACCTGAAGACGAAGCTCGGCGACTTCGTCAGCGGCCTCGACGCCGTCGCCTGAGAACCTCCAGCTGAGTGGTCGGGGCCGCGGGCCCCGTTACGATGCCCCGGTGGCGACGCGGAGCGGCGAGGAGGTGCCGGCAGGCAGCTCCGACTCCTCGCTCGGCCGTGCGGCCTACCGTGTCGGGCGCCTCCTCGCCCGCCTCCTCGGCTTCGTCGAACGAGTGCCGCCGTGGCTCGTGCTCGGCGCGCTCGTCATCGTCGGCTGGGCGATCGCTTCCGAAGCAGGCCGGATCGCCCCCCACGACGGCCCCGTCTACTACCACGGCGGGGACGGCACCTACTACTACACGAGCGCATGGATGCTCGCGCACGGCGTGCTCCCGATCACGTCGATCGGCTACGGCTACCCCCTGCTGCTGGCCCCGATCGCGGCGGTCGCCGGCCCGAGCCTCATCGCCGGGTTGCCCGCGATCATCGGCTTCAACCAGCTCGTCCTGGCCCCGATCGCGCTCGCTCTGCGTCTACGGGATCGCGCGCACTCTCGCCGGGCGCGCCTACGCGTACCTCGCGACGCTCGTCTGGGTGCTCTTCCCGGTCGCGGTCATCCACTACTTCCTGGCCGACTACCACGCGCGCTATGTCGACATCACGCTGCCGTCCGCCGTCGGGCTGCTCCCGCTCGGCGACTACCCGTCGATGGTGCTGCTTCTCGTCGCCGCGTACTTCACGCTCCGCGTCGCGTCGTCCGGGCGTTGGGCCGACGCCCTGGCAGCGGGCTTCGCCGTCGGCCTCGCCGTGGCGGTGAAGCCGGCGAACCTGCTCTTCCTGCCGGCGCCGATCCTTGCGCTTCTCGTCGCCCGGCGGTTCCGCGGGCTGGCCGTCCTCGCCGCCGCGACGGTGCCGTCGCTCCTCGGGACGACCGCCTGGAAGCAGCGCGGCCTCGGAGATCTCCCCGCGTTCGCGAGCAGCCAGCGACGGCCGGTTCGCGCTCGCCGCGCTCGCGGTCACGCTGGTCGCGTCCATCCACCTGAACGTGCACCACTACATCCCGCTCGACTGGGCCCAGCTGCATCACAACCTCGACGGGCTCCGCGAGTACACCTGGAGCCAGCGGATGATCTACTTCACCGCGGCCGGCGGGCTCGTCGGGCTCGTGCGCCGCTCCACGGTCGACAGCCGTCCTCGCCGGCGACCTGGCTCGCCACCTATCTCATCGGGAAGGGAAGCAGCCCCCAGGTGGACATGACCGGAGGCGGGTTCTTCACGCACCTGATGCCGGCGTTCCCGGCGTACTTCCTGCTCGTGATCTCGCTTCCGTTCCTGATCCCGTTCTACGGGAGGCGGCAGGTCGGGCGGGCGGCCGGCAACCGCAACCGGCCGCCTGCCCATGATCGCCGCCGGCGTGCTCGGCTTCCTCTCGGTCGCCGGCGCGCTGACGGTCGCCCTCATCCCGACGTCGACCAACCCGTCGGCCGCGCGCGCCCTGGGGGGCAGCCTGCTCGTCCCGACCGACAGGTTCCCCGTCACCGCAGCGGCCGCAGGCAGCGCAGTCACCGTCTCCTGGCCGCCGCAGCCGACGCACGGAGCGCGCATCACCTACGCCGTGCTCCGCTCACCTGCGGGCGCAGACGGCGACTGCCCCCGGACGCCCGGCACCTCCGGCACCTGCGACTACTCCGGCATCGTCGTCGGCTCCACCGACTCGACCGGCGACTCGTTCACCGACCAGGCGCCGGGCGGGGCCTGGGTCTACCGGATCGCGGTCAGCGCCACCGCCGGTCGGGCAGCAGGAGCCGAGCGACTACCTGCTCCTCAGCCGGCCGGTGCGGGTCTCGGTTCCCGGATGAGTTCGACCCACTAGTCTGCCCCCGTGCCGGCAAACCTCCAGCGCTTCCTCCCGATCCTGCTCCTCGTCTTCCTGCTCCTCTTCGTCTTGCCCGCGATCCTGCACAAGAAGCATTCGACGAGCCACTTGAGCGCGGAGGACCTGTCCCAGGAGACGATCACCGCGATGAACCTCGTCGTCGCCGGCCAGAGGAGCTTCACCGCGGAGAACGGCCGCTACACCGGCCATGTGGCCGACCTGATCCAGGGGAGCCAGAAGCTCGCGAAGTACATCGCCGACGGCGTGCTCGTGTCGGTCGACGCCTCGACGAACGGCAAGACGTACACCACCCAGGTCGCAAGCGGCGTGATCGTCCTCGTCCGCTCGCAGACGGGGAACAAGGTGCTCGCGAAGAGCTGCGACGTGATCAAGTCGGGCTCCGGGGTCGCCTGCCCGGGCACCGGGACGAAGACCACCACCTCGACGACGACCACGACGACGACGACCGCGACCACCGCGAACTGAGCCTCGTGCTGGGGCTGACCGCGCTCAGCTGGGTCCTCCTGATTCCCGCCGTGCTGTGCTGGCCCGTGGTCGTCGTCGCCGGGTACCTGATCTGGCGGTGGTCGAAGCGTCACACCGAGGCCGACGAGGCCCAGCGCCGCTCACTCCTCGAGGCCGCCGCGAAGCCAGAGGAGTAACGCATGCTCGGGATCGCGCTCCTCACGCTCGTCCCGGGAGAGCTCGGCGGAAGCGAGTCCTCGACGCGAGAGCTGCTCCGGGCGCTGGCACGGGTGGGAACGCTCGAGTACCGCGTCTACCTGCCGCCGGCCGCACCCGAGGCGGGCGAGGGGCTCCCGGCCGAGGTCGTCACCGAGTACCGGCGCGCCCGGTCGATGACCGGAGCGGCTGGGGGCGATGTCGCTCGCAGCGGCGCGCCCCGGGCCCCTGCGCGCCCGGCTCGGCGGGGCCGCCGCTGTCCACTACCCGCTGACGATCCGGATCCCGCCGGTCGCGGCCCCGAGCGCGATCACGCTCCACGACGTCCAGCACCTCGACCTGCCTCAGCTCTTCTCGCGTGGGGAGCGCGCGTTCCGGTCGCTCGCCTACCACCGCTCGGCGCGGTCGGCGAGGCTCGTGATCGTCCCGAGCGCCTTCGTACGCGACCGGGCCGTCGAGCTACTCTCGCTCGACGAGGCGACGATCCGCGTCATCCACCACGGGATCGACCACGAGCGCTTCTCCCCGAGCGGCGAGCCGCGCGAGCCGTTCCTGCTCTATCCGGCGCGGCCGTGGCCGCACAAGAACCACGCGAGGCTCTACGAGGCGTTCGCGCTTCTGCGCCGCGACCGGCCCGAGCTCCGGCTCGTGCTGACGGGCGGCGGGCACGGCTCGCGGAGGTCCCGGAGGGCGTGGAGGCGCTCGGGAACGTCCCGCTCGACGAGCTCGTCTCGCTCTACCGGCGCGCGGCGGCGCTCGTCTTCCCCTCGCTCTACGAGGGCTTCGGGCTGCCGCCGCTCGAGGCGATGGCCTGCGGGTGCCCGGTCGCCTGCTCGGCCGCCGCCTCGTTGCCCGAGGTCTGCGGCGACGCGGCGCGGTACTTCTCCCCCGACGAGCCCGGGGAGATCGCCGCGGCGGTCGAGGACGTCCTCGTCCGACCCGGCCGCGCTGGTCGGCCAGAGGGATCGAGCGGGCCGCTGCGCTTCACGTGGGAGCGCTCGGCGGCGGCTCACGAGGTCGTCTACCGGGAGCTCCTGGCGTAGCCTAGGGCGATGTGCGGGATCTGCGGACTTCTCGCCCCGGATCCACCCGATCCGCGCCGGGTCGAGGCGATGAACGACGCGATCGTCCATCGTGGCCCCGACCACGGCGCCGTCGCCTCCTACGGGCGGTGCGTGCTCGGCTACCGCCGGCTCGCGATCATCGACCTCGCGACCGGCGACCAGCCGGTCGAGAGCGAGCGCGGCGATGTCGCCGCCGTCTTCAACGGCGAGATCTACAACTTCCGCGCGCTGCGGCGCGAGCTCGAGGCGAAGGGTCACGAGATCCGCGGCACGGGCGACTCGCCGCTCATCCCGCACGCCTACGAGGAGTGGGGCCTCGACTTCGTCGCCCGGCTCGAGGGGATGTTCGCGATCGCGCTCTGGGACCGACGGGCCGAGCGGCTCGTGCTCGCCCGCGACCGGCTCGGGAAGAAGCCGCTCGTCTACGCCCGCCTTCCCGACGGGTCGATCGCCTTCGCCTCCGAGACGAAGGCGCTGCTGCAGCTCCCCGAGCTTCCGCGCGAGCTCGACCTGGCGCAGCTCGACGCGTTCCTCGCGCTGCAGTACGTGCCGCGGTCCGGCCTCCGTGCCGTGCAGAAGGTGCCGCCCGCGTCGTACGCCGTCTTCGAGGGCGGCGCCGAGCGCGTCGAGCGCTACTGGCGGCCGCTGCCCGCCTCCGGTGAAGGCGACTGGGTCGACGTGTTCGCAGCGAGGTGACGGCGGCCGTGCGCCGGCGGCTCGTCGCCGACGTCCCGCTCGGCGCGCTGCTCTCCGGTGGGCTCGACTCCTCGATCGTCGTCGCGGCGATGGCGGAAGCGTCGTCAGGAGCCGGTCCGGACGTTCACGATCGGGTTCCCCGACCGCCCTACGACGAGCGCCCGCATGCCCGCGCCGTCGCCGAGCGGTTCGGGACGACGCACGAGGAGCTCGAGGTCGACGCCCGAGCCGGAGCTGCTCGAGCGGCTCGCCGACGCGTTCGACGAGCCGTTCGGCGACGAGGCGGCGCTCCCGACGCTGCTCGTCTGCGAGGCGACCAGGCGCCACGTCACCGTCGCGCTCGTCGGCGACGGCGGCGACGAGGCCTTCGGCGGGTACGAGCGCTACCGGGCCCACGAGCTCGCGGGCCGCGTCCCCGGCTCGCCGCGGCGGCCGGCCGCTCTGCCCTCGGTGCTGTGCCCGCGGCCCGCCGCGAGCCGCGCTCGACGCTCTTCCGCGCCCGCCGTTTCCTGGACGCGGCCGCACAACCCGCAGCCGAGCGATACGCCCGGCTCGTCGAGGTGTTCCCGCTCGGAGCTGCCGCCGGGAGCTCTGGACGGACGAGGCGCTCGCCCACGCCGCCGCCGGGATGCTCCCGCACGACCCCGACCTGCGGCTCGTCGACATCGAGTCGTACCTCCCGGGCGACCTGCTCCCGAAGGCGGACATCGCCTCGATGGCGGTCTCGCTCGAGCTGCGGGCGCCGTTCCTCGACCACCGCGTGGTCGAGCTCGGCCTCGCCCTGCCGCCGGAGCTCGCCCGTGGGAAGGAGGCGCTGAGGCAGGCGTTCGCCGACGTCCTCCCGCCCGAGACGACCGCGCGCGCGGGAAGACCGGGTTCGGCGTTCCGCTCGACCACTGGTTCCGCGAGCGAGCTCCGGCCGATGGCCGAGGACCTCCTGCTCGGCGGCGCGACCGCGGCCTCTTCCGCAGGGAGACGCTCGAGCGGCTGCTGCGCGAGCATCCGACCGGCGGGCCGACCACGGCCACCGGCTGTGGTGCCTGTGCGCCCTCGAGCTCTGGCAGCGCCGCTTCGTCGACGCGGCCCAAACCGGGCCGCCGGTCGGCGGCCGCGAGGCTGAGCGCGTCGGTGTGGAGCGAGCCTCTCTCGTGCCGACACCTGCCCCGGATGCGCGCCGACTCGTCGTGATCGCGCTCGCGTCTCCGTCGAGTCGGCGAGTCGGCCGGCGCCGGGGCCGCCGGCAGCCAGCGCGCTCACGTGTACGCTGATCGCAACACCTGGAAGCCGACGCGACCCGCTGGTCCGCTGGTGCTCAGAGCGCCCCGACGCGGCGCGACAGCGCGATAGTCATCACCGCCGCCGGAAGAGGTCTGTACGGCGGGCTTCGCGGGCGCTGCACGACAGCTTCGGCGACGGAGCTACACGACGATCCGCGCAAGACTCGGATCTCGACCTCTCGAAGCTCATCGACCTGCACGGCGCATGGCGTGCGCGCCGCCGGTGGATGAAGGCGGAGACGCGCCTACCGCGTGGCGGTGCCCTCGCCTCCGCTCAAGGCGCTTCTCGTCGTGTCGGGAGACGCACTGAAGCTCGCGAAGAGCCGTGTCGGCCGGACGCTCGCCACGTTCGGCGTCCAGTCCCGAGTCGCTCGCGGGAACGAAGTCGGCTCGTCACCGGCTACCGAACGAACGGCAAGCGAGGAGCCGTGCGTGAGCCTCGCGACGGCCGGAGCGACGAAGCTGACGAGCGGCGTTCGGGCAGACGGCCGTCACCGGCTCTCGCCGGCTCGCAACTCCGACGACGCGCCGCTCAAGACGACGCCGCCGAAGGTCGAGGTCGGCGTCGATCGCCACCACCAGGAAGTACTGCTCGACGCCCGCGGGCACTCGATGGACCAGCGAGGCTCGCCCGTACCTCGCCACGGCCCTCGAGCTCCGCCGCCACCTACACCGTTCAGCGGCGGAAAGCTCGAGCTGCGCAGCTCGCGGACGACCAGATCAGCCGTTCACGATCGCAGCGACGTGAGCGGCTACGCCGAGCTAGCCCGGGAGCCGGTTCCCGGCGGGCACGCACGGGCAGCGCCAGGGCCCCGGGCTCGAGCGCGCTGCCTCTGCCGCACGTCGAGCCAGTGGCGGTAGACCTCCTCGGTGCGCTCGGTGCAGCGCAGCTCCGGGAACCGCTCGATCGCGCGGCGGCGGGCCTCGAGGCCCATCGCCACCGCGAGCGCCGGGTCGGCGGCCATCGCGAGCATCGCCTCGGCGAGCGCGTCGGCTTCGCCGGGCGGGACGAGGAGACCCGTCTCGCCGTCGCGCACGAGGTCCTCGAGGCCGCCGATCGAGGCGGCGATCACCGGGCGGGCGCGCTCCATCGCCTCGAGCGCGACCATCCCGAACCCCTCGCCGAGGGACGGCACGACGACGGCGAGCGACTCCTCGACGGCCCGCTGCACCGGGGTCACGTGGCCGAGGAAGCGGACCGACCCGTTCAGGCCGAGCTCGCGGGAGAGATCCTTGAGCCCGTGCTCGAGCACGCCGCGGCCGGCGATGTCGAGTGTCGCGTCCGGCCGCACGTCGAGCACCTGCCGAAACGCGCGGAGGAGCACGACGTGACCCTTGATCGGGATCAGGCGGCCGATGCAGAGGAACCGCGGCGCGTCGCCGGCGTACGGCTCGGGCTCGGGGCCGGCCGCGATCCCGTAGTGGACGATCTCGAAGTCGGGCTCGACGAAACCCTCCGTGTCGCTCAGGTAGCGCGCCAGCCCGCGTGAGATCGCGATCTGCCGGTGCGCGAGCGCGCCGATCGTGCGGTCGCCGAGGGCGAAGATCCGGCCTTCGCGGAACTCGTTGAAGCCGTGCTTGGTCGAGAGCCGCACCGGCACGCCCGCCATCGTCCCGGCCGTCTGCCCGTAGGCGTCGGCGTGGACGAGATGGGTGTGGAGGATCGTCGGGCGCTGGTTCACGAGATAGGAGAGGACGCGGAAGAACGTGCCGGGGTCGACGTCGGTCTTCATCTCGATGCCGTCGACGGGCACGCCGCCCGCCTCGAGCGCGCGGGCGAACTCCCAGGCGCCGGGCTCCTGCTCGTGGAGCATGAGGAAGCGGATGTCCCAGCCGCGCGACTTGAGCGCCGGCAGCAGCTGCAGCAGGTGCGCCTCCGAACCGGAGATGCCGGCCACCTTCTGGGCGTGCAGCACGATCACCGCTCCGCCACCTCGATCACGCGGTCGGCCCAGCGGCCCGCCGAATGGCGCGCGACGACCCGCTCGCGCAGCTCCCGTCCCAGGGCATTCCGGTCCACGCCGCTAAGGGTACGCAGCCGCTCCGCCAGGGCGTCGGGGTCGTCGCGAGGGAAGCGGAGCTCGGGCGGGAGGAGTCGTCGAAGCCCGTGTTCGAGGCGAGGACGGGCATGCACGTCGAGGCCGCCTCGTAGACGATCTTGTCGAGGGAGCCCTCGCGCATGTTGTTCACGAGCACCTCCCGGAGGCGAGGAGCGCCGGGACGTCGCCGTACGGCACGGGCTCGTGGAGGCGGACACCGAGCGCCGAGCAGCCGCTGCCGCTCGGCGCGCTCCTCGTCGGTCGCCGACGGGCCGTAGACGTCGAGCTCGACGCCGGCAAGCCCGGCGCCGCGCGCGATGGTCTCCAGGCCCTTCGCCGGTGACGTCCGCCCGAGCGCGACGGCGCGAAATGGCCCGGCTCCCGCTCGGTGCAGGCGAACCGGTCGGTGTCGATCCCATGGCCGATCGCGACGACCTTTCCGGAGTCGAGCGGGAACGAGCGGCGGTCGACGCTGAGGATCGCCGTCGAGAGCCTCTCGGCGAGGACGAGCGTGCGGCTCGGCTTCCAGTGCGTGAACCAGAGAAGGAGCGGGACCCGCGCGCGGCTTCGTGAGCGGGGCGGCCAGGATCGCGTAGAGCGGGACGCTGTGGGCCACGACCGCGAGCGGCTTCGGGGAGAGCTCGCGACGGAGGGCAGCGGCATAGGCGCGGCCCGCGGGCGCCCTTCGACGAGGCGCCGAAGAGATGGACGCGGCAGTTCTCCGGCAGGACGCCGGGGACGGCCCGAAGGGCAAGGACGGCGACCTCGTCGACCCGCTCGGCGAGCGCGCGCATCTTCGCGACGACCGCGCCGAGGATCGGGTCGTCGGGATCGACCACCTGGGTCGCGAAGACGATCCGCCTCAGGGAAGCGCCTCACAGGAAATCGAGGTCGCCGAGCTCGAAATGCGGGCGCGGCGGGCAGCGGCAGGGCGGGGTCGAGCGACTTGCCGAGCACCGTGAACGTCCGGTGCGTCGGCAGGTACCCCGCGCGCAGGTAGCGCCGCCGGAGCCACGGCGGCGGGGCGGCGACGAGCGCACGCCCTTCGGCCACCGCGGCCGCGTCGCCGAGCAGGTCGCCCTCGACCGCTGCGAGCATCCCGACGCGCCCGTGACTCCCGACGACGGCGTAGCCGCCGCCTGCGAGCAGCGCGTAGGGCTTCGGCGAGTCGGCGAAGCGCCAGTTGAGCCACGTCGCCGTCACGAAGCGACGCGGTCGCCTCCGCCCGTCGCTCTCGGCGAGCGAGTCGTCGAACCGGTCGACCGGAACCGCGGTCGGGGGCCGGGTGCGCGGAGCAGCCGCGACCAGAGCCGGACGGGCGAGAGCTTCGTCCAGCCCAGCGCGCCGACGAGGATCCGGGTCGACGCCGCGTTGGGGACGATCAGGAGCAGCCGGATCCCGAGGTCGCGCGCGCGCTCCTCGTTTGCCGACTCGAGCTCGCGGAAGATCCCCACGACCCTGGAACTCCGGATCGGTCGCGAGACGGACGGGCATCCCCACCTCGAGCTCCTCACCGCCGATCGACATCCGGACGAAGCTCATCGCCACGAGCCGGCCGTCCGCCCGTCCTCCTCGGCGATCAGCACCGAAGCCGGCGCGGACCGGGTTTCGCTCGTAGAACCAGGCGAGCTCGTCCTCGGCGGGCCGTGCCCCCCAGACGCGCTCCATCAGGACGGCGACGTCGCCCCGCCGTGAAGGGTCGTACTCGACGACCCTCACCGCGTGGCGGTGCCGAGCGCCTGGTTGAACAGGCGGCGGGCGTGCGTCCCGGCGACGGTGTCCTTGAGGGAGATCAGGTCACACGCGCCGGAGAGCACGAGCTCGAACGTCCGGGCCGGATACGGCTCGACGTTGTAGCGGCCGAGGCGGAACGGGTTCGTGCTCGAGCCGTTCGCGCGGGAGATCGAGGTGAACGCGATCTCGTAGCCCGCCTGCTTGAGGATGCTCTCGTGCACGGGGTGGAAGTGCGCCTCCGACCCCTTCACGTAGGCGTACGCGCGAACGGGGCGGCCGAGCTTCTCCTCGAGCTTGAGCTTCGAGACGGCGATCTCGCGGACGGCCTCGTCCAGGGTCACCTCCGCGAGCGGGCGGTGCGCGATCCCGTGGGACTCGACGCGGACGCCGCTCGCGTCGAGCTCGCGCATGAGGCCCCAGTCGAGCGTCCGGTTCCGCACGCCGCGCTCGACCAGGCGCGCCTCGTGCGGCAGCGGCGTCTCGTCCTCCATGTAGGCGACCGGGATGAACACGACGGCCTGGTAGCCGTGCTTCTGCAGGACCGGGAGCGCGTTCTCGAGCGCGTCGCGATAGCCGTCGTCGAAGGTGATCAGCACCGCCTTCTCGGGGAGCGGCTCGCCGAGCGTGTAGTGGTCGAGGACGGCGTCGAGGTCGACGACGTTGTAGCCGAGCTCGCCGAGCCGGCCGAGCTGGTCGTCGAAGATCCCGACCGGGACGGTCGTCGGGTTGTCGGGCAGGTCGTTGACCTTGTGGTACATCAGGATCGACAGCGTCTTCTGCCCGTCCGGGTGCAGGCGCAGCACGGTCGAGGTCTCGCCGATCGTGCGGTAGAGCGCGTTCTTCACGGCCTGCTTCGCTTGCTGCGCGGTCACGCGGCCATTCTAGGCTCCACCCGTGTCGAGCACCGCGCTTGCCCAGGCGGCCGGCGCGGAAGTCGCGCCAGCCCTGCCACGTCGCGGCGAGGCACTCGCGGCGGCGGGGGGCGCGCGCGGCCTGCACCAGGTGCGCGCCGAGCACGACGAGCCGCCGGCGCCAGGTGCCGAACGTAGCCGAGCGGCGCATGGCGCTCGGCGACGACGAGCGCGTTCCGCAGGTCGTAGTAGAGCGCGGTCGGCGAGCTCTCGCCGCCCGAGGCGGCCGAGACCTTGTGCCAGACGCGGCTCGCCGGGACGACGTAGTGGCGGTACCCCGCCTCGCGGGCGCGCAGCGACCAGTCGGTGTCCTCGCTGTAGGCGAAGAGATCGGGGTCGAAGACGCCGACCTTCTCGAGCACCTCGCGCGACGACGAGCATCGCCGCCCCGCAGACGCGGCCGGTCTCGACGACCGTGTCGAAGCTGCCGTCGTCGTGCTCGCGATAGCCGCGGTGGCGCCCGTTGTAGCCCGAGCGCGGGTCGTACTCGGCCCCCGCGAACCAGATGAGCCCGGCCGGCTCGGCAAAGAGGATCTTCGGGCTCAGCGCGCCTGCGTCGGGGCGGCTGCGCTGCCTCGTCGAGGAGGGGCGCGAGGAAGCGCGGATCGACCTCGGTGTCGTTGTTGAGCACGAGCACGTGGTCGGCGCCCTCGGCCAGCGCACGCTGGATCCCGACGTCGTTTCCCGCTGCGAACCCAGGTTCGTAGGGGTTCTCGATCAGCTCCACCGTCGGGGAACTCGCGACGGACCGCCTCCGAGGTGCCGTCGGTCGAGGCGTTGTCGACGACGATGACGTGCGGCGCGGGATCGGCCGCCGCCAGCGACCGAAGGCAGGCCAAGCGTGTCCTCCCGGCGGTTCCACGAGAGGACGACGGCGGCGACCACGCCGCTCAACCTAACCGGCGAAGGTAGCCCCACGCGGTCAGGAGCCCGGCCGGGCGCCAGACGGCGAGCACGGCGCAGTAGAGGAGCAGGCCGAGCACGGCCGCTCCGATCGCCGACGGGCATGAACGAGGCGGCCCCGAAGCCCGCGAGCGCAGGGATCCCGCACGAGAGCGCCGCGACCACCACGCCGCGCGAGGCCGATCGCAGCGCACCGAGGGCCGCGAGAAGCACCGCGAGGACGCCCGCGGTCGTGAGGGCGAGACCGGCCGCCATCCCGCCGAGCCCCCACGCCGACGAGCCCAGCCCACTCGACCGGCACGTGCGCCGCGAGCGCCGCCAGCGCGAGCAGCGGCAGCCAGCGCGCCCGGCCGCGGACGAACAGGAGGGGGAAGGTGACCGAGAGCGCGATCGACACGACCATCCAGGGCGCCAGGTAGGCGACGAGTCGCCCGAGCTCGGCGCCCGTGCCGCCGCCGTAGCTCGATCCGAGCGCCGTCTTCGCGACGGGCTGCCCGGCGAGAGCGAACACCCCGGAGGCAGCCGCGACGATCGAGATCGAGACCCAGGACGACGGCGACGACGTGGCCCGACGCGCGCTCGGCGGTGAGCTCGCCGCGGGAGAGCGGCACCGAGGAGACGAGCGCGATCGAGGTGGCGGTGACCGCCACGAGCAGCGAGGCGATGAGATAGGCGTACGAGAAGGTCGTCGGGCTCCCGGCGCCGAGCCCGCTCGCGAACCGGTAGCCGATGATGTAGAGCCCCTGGAGCGCGAAGGGAAGCGATACCCCCTCGACGAGGATCGCGGAGCCGGTGGCCGACCGCGCGGCCGGGCCGTGCGATGCCGCCCTTCGCGAGGAGCGCCGCGAGCGGGACGCCGACCGCGATCGCGCCGTTCACCGCAAGCCCCCAGCCGAAGGCCGCCACGCCGCGATGGACGAGCGCCCCGATCACCGCAAGGCCGGAGGCGGCACCGAGCGCATAGCCGAGCGCCGCGGTCCCGTAGTCGTCGAACGCTGCGAGGGCGCTCGCACCCACGCCCGCGTAGACCTGGGCGGCGGCGGCCGGGACGAGCCACGGCAGGAGCTGCGCCGCGCTCGACTGCGCCGCAGGGCTGCTCGTCAGGAGGCCGGCGACCCAGTGCGGCGCTGCGATCGCGACCACGACGAGCGGGGCGAGCGGGATCGCGAGCGCGAGCGGCCCAGGAGCCGGTCTCGCTGCCGAGAGCGCCTGCGAGACGCGGCGCGGGCGAACTCCGGCAGCACGACCACGCGCAGGGCGCTCGCGACGAGCACGACCGCGACGTACACCCCGTAGGCCGCGAAGAACCCGTCGGTCTTCACGCCGTGGCCGAACTTCCGCGAGAGGATCGCCCCGGCGAGCGCCGCGGAGGCGCTGACCACGGCGGTCGAGATGCCGGTCAGCAGGCCGCTTCGCGCTGCGCTCCGGCGGCCTGAACGTCTACCCTGCATCGATGCCGCGCGACGATAGCGCCATCTGGCCCGAAGAAGAGCTCGACGCACTGCGGCGCGACCTCGGCAACGTCTACGAGGGGCGGACCTGCGTCGTCACCGGCGCGGACGGGTTCATGGGCTCCCATCTCACCGACGCCCTCGTCGAGCTCGGCGCCGACGTGATGGGCGTTCGTCCGCGCGACCTCGTCCGGGCGCGCTCAACAACATCGGCGCCCAGCGCCAGCGGCTCGCCCGCGTCGTCTTCGCCGACCTCACCGACAAGACCTCGATCGACTACTTCGTGCGCGACCTCAAGCGCGTCGCCGACGACAAGCCCTACATCTTCCATCTCGGGGCCCAGGCGCACGTCGGCGAGTCGTGGCACCGCCCGATCGAGACGATGATGGCCAACACCTTCGGAACGCTCTTCCTGCTCCAGTCGATCGTCGACCACGACCTCGAGCTCGAGAAGTTCGACACCGCCGGCACCTCCGAGGAGTACGGGAACGTCCGTGAGTCGGTCTCCCACCACCACGACTTCGACGACCTCGGCAGCCTGATCCTCCACGAGCGCTCGCCGATCAACCCGAAGTCGATCTATGCGACCTCGAAGGTGGCGGCCGACTTCCTGACGATGAACTACCACGACGCCTACGGAGTCCCGGCGATCGTCACCCGGATGTTCAACAACTACGGGCCGCGGCAGAACCCGCGCTACGTCACCGGGACGATCATCACCCAGGCGCTCGAGCGCCAGAACATCGAGCTCGGCCAGCTCGACCCGATGCGCGACTTCTGCTTCTGCACCGACGGCGTGCGCGGGCACCTCACGGTCGCCGCACACGGCATCCCCGGCGACGTCTACGTCTACGGCCAGGGCGAGAACATCTCGATGGCGGACTGGGCGGCGATGATCCTCCGCATCGGCGAGGAGGGCGGGTACTGGCCGGCAGGCCGCGAGCTCGTCACGACCGAGGCGCGCTACCGGCCGGGGGCGAGCGAGGTCATGGCCCTCCGGGTCGGATTCGAGAAGCTGAACGCCGAGACCGGCTGGAAGCCCACCGTGTGCTGGGAGGAGGGCATCCGCCGGACGATCGCCTGGTACGCGGCCAATCGCGAGAGCTGGCTCGGCCGGGTCGACTGGATCCAGGGCTCGAGGGCGAGGACCGGCGACGGGTAGCCCATGCGGGCGCTCGTCACCGGCGGGGCCGGGTTCCTCGGCTCGTTCCTCGTCGAGCGGCTCCGTGAGCGTGGCGACGAGGTCGTCGTTCCCCGCCGGGCCGAGTACGACCTGACCCGGTGGGACGACGCCGAGCGGCTGTTCGACGACGCTCGGCCCGAGCTCGTCTTCCACCTCGCGGCCGAGGTCGGCGGTATCGGCGCGAACCGCGCGAACCCCGGCCGCTACTGGTACGCGAACCTGATCATGGGCGCGCACATGCTCGAGCTGTCCCGGCTCCGCGGCGTCTCGAAGCTGCTCGTCGCGGGGACGGTGTGCGCGTACCCCAAGTTCACGCCGACGCCCTTCCACGAGGACGAGCTCTGGAACGGCTATCCCGAGGAGACGAACGCGCCGTACGGCGTCGCGAAGAAGTCCGTGCTCGTGGGCGGGCAGGCCTACCGCGAGCAGTACGGCCTCGATACCGTCTACCTCCTCCCCGCGAACCTCTACGGGCCGCGCGACAACTTCGACCTCAGACCTCGCACGTCGTCCCGGCCCTGATCCGCAAGATGCTCGCCGGGAACGCCCGAGGTCGTGCTCTGGGGCGACGGGTCGCCGACGCGCGAGTTCCTCTACGTCGAGGACGCGGCCGACGCGTTCGTGCTCGCCGCCGACCGCGACTCGGGCGCGGAGCCGATCAACATCGGCACCGGCGCCGAGATCTCGATCCGCGAGCTTGCCGAGACCATCGCCGGGCTCACGGGTTCGAAGGCGAGATCGTGTGGGACGGGTCGATGCCGAACGGCCAGCCGCGCCGCCGCCTCGACACGACACGGGCGCCGAGCTGTTCGGCTTCGAGGCGCGAACCTCGCTGCGCGACGGCCTCGAGCGCACGATCGCCTGGTACCGCGCTCAGAGCCGCCGGTCTAGGGTCGGCTGTGGCAACGGAAGTCGTCCTTCCGGTGCTCGCGATCATGGCGATCTGGGCGCTCGTGGCCGCGCTCGCGGCCGGGTCGGGGCTCATCGTGAGGCGCGTGCTCTTCGCCGTGCTCGGCCGGCCGCCGGGCGCGATCGCCCGCAGCGACATCTGGATCGGGCTGGCGGCCCTCGTCGCCTACCTGCTCGTCTGGAACATGTTCCTCGCGGTCACGTGGTGGACCTGGGCGGTACCCGTCGCCGCCGGAGCGTGGGGAGCGTTCGCCGCGTTGAGAAGGGCTGCCCGACCGCAGCTCGACGGGCGCGCGGCGGGCGTCCTCGCTCTGGTCGCGGCCGGCTGGGCGATCCTCGCCGACCAGGCGCTCGGGCCGGCCGACGACTACGACTTCGGGCTCTACCACCTCAACCTGATCACCTACGCCGAGCACTACGCGGCGGTCCCGGGGCTCGCGAACCTCCACAGCCGCCTCGGCGGCGGAGACGCCCACCTCCTGCTCGCGGCCTTCCTCGACCGGAGCCCCGTCGCCGGGGCCGGTCCACACCTCGTCGTCGGGCTGCTCGTCTCGCTGCTCCTTCTCGAGGTGGGGCTGCGCCTGGCGAGGTCCGGCGCCGCAGCCCCCTCCTTCTCGCGCCGGCTTGCCGTCCTGCTCGTACCGGCGGCGGTGGTGGTTACCTCACTCGCCCCACAGCAGCGGCTGAGCAGCCCGAACCTCGACCTGGGCGTCTTCGTGGCCGCCGTCGTCGGGATGCTCTATCTCGCAGAGAGCGTCGAGCGCGGGTTCGACCCGGCCGCCGGGCTCACCGCGGCGGCGATGCTGGCCGTGGCGTCGGCGACGAGGCCGCTCTACTGGCCGCTCGCGATCTTCGCGTCGGCGATCTTCGTCTTCGGCCACCGGACGGTCCGCGCCGCTCTCGCGGTCGTGGCCCTGCCGGCACTCCTCGCGCTCGGCTGGGCCGCCCGCCAGGCGGTGCTGTCGGGCTATCCGTTCTACCCGCTCACGGCCGTCAGCCTCCCGGCGAGCTGGCGTGTCCCCGCAACGGTCATGGTCTCCGCGAACCGGGGCGACGAGGCGTGGGCGCGCTGGCCGGGGCCGGGCCCGGACACTGTCCTCGCCTCGTGGCAGTGGCTCCACGCCTACTGGCTCTACAAGCGTGCCCGCGATCCCGACGTGCTCGCGCCGCTGATGCTCCTCGCGTGCCTCGCGCCCGCGCTCGTGGCGGCGGCGACACGCGACCCGGGCAGACGTCTGCGCGTACGGCCGATGCTCGCGGTCGTCGTTCCCTCGCTCGCGATCCTCGCGGCGTGGTTCTTCAGCGCTCCGGATCCCCGCTTCGTGTTCGGCCTGATCTGGCTCGTCCCGGCAGCACTCGCGGCGTGGGCCCTCCCCCCGCTCGGCCGGCGGTCGGCAGGCTCCTGGGCCGGGCTCGCCGCAGGTACGGCCGCAGGTGCTGCCGGCATCGCCTGGATCGGCAACCACCACCTCTCCTGGATGCTCCCGGCGGCCCTGATCGCCGGAGCGGCGGTGGCCTTGATCGTGCTCGGCCTGAGAGGGCGGCACGGGCCGTTCCTGGCCTGGGCCACGATTCTCTCGACCACGCTCGGCGCCTGCGTCTTCACGCTCGGCTCGGTTCACCTCGAGCGCGGCAACGGGAACGGCCCGCTCGGCATCCCACTGCCTCCGAGCCCTGAGCTCGTGACGATCGCGACGAGCTCCGGGCTCGTGCTCTCTCAGCCGGCGAACGGGTCCGACCAGTGCTGGCAGGTGATGCTGTGCGTGCCTGCCCTCGTCTCGACGAGCCTGCATCTCCGCGGCCCCGGGGTCGCGCAGGGCTTCAGCGTCGTCGGGCTAGACCCTTCGCGAGTCGGACAGCCGCGACTCGAGCAGCGCCAGGCGTTGCGCGAGGATCGTGTTCTGGTCCGCGAGCCTCGAGATGACCGTCGAGTAGTGGAGGAGGACGATGATCACGAACAGGAGCCCGACGGCGAACAGCACCGCGGGCGGGTAGCTGCGAACGCCGAGCCAGCCGGCGATCGTGTTCAGGCCGCCGCGCCACGCCGACAGGGCCACGAGCACGAGCCCGGTGGCGAGCCAGAGCACCGCGTAGCGCTCGCGCAGCCGCCGGGAGCGGATCAGCTCGAACACGACGAGGAGCAGGATCACGGCGATGGCGGTCGCGAAGATGGAGATCTTGACGGGGGTCATGCATCCTCCTCGGGAACGACGTCACGACGGAAGAGGTCGACGAAGACGGCGAGCAGCACCTTGAACATGTAGTAGACGGAGGCGAGCGTCCCGATCGACGAGCGTCCGTGCTCGCGCTCGCGCATCGTGACCGGGACCTCCTGCACGCGGAGGTGATGCCGGATCGCCATCACGAGCCCCTCGACCTCCGGGTAGTCGTGCGGCAGGTCGGCCGCGAAGAGCCGGATCGTCTTCCGATTGAGGGCCTGGAAGCCGGAGGTGGTGTCGGTCAGACGCTGGCGGGCGATCCACGACACGACGCGAGCGAGCACCCGGATGCCGAACCGGCGCGCGGCCGACGAGCGGTAGCCGCCCGACTCGAGGAACCGCGAGCCGATCGCGAGATCGGCCTCGTCGGCGACGACCGGAGCGACGATCGCACGCAGCTGCGAGGGGTCGTGCTGCCCGTCGCCGTCGAGGCGGACCGCGAGCTCGTACCCGCCTTCCCACGCGAAGCGAAACCCGGTCTGGACGGCGCCCGCCGATCCCGAGGTTGAACGGGAGCGACACGACGTGGGCGCCGGCGGCAGCAGCAACCTCGGCCGTTCGGTCGGTGGACCCGTCCGAGACGACGACCACCTCCAGGTCGGGATCGAGAGCCGTGAGCTCCGCCAGCAGCCTGCCGATGTTCCGCTCCTCGTTGAACGCAGGCACGACGGCGATCCGCCGCACCGCCGCGAGCGGGCCTCCGCTCTCCGCCGGGTGCCGGCTGCTCCTCCACCGACAGCTCAGTGGACACGGGCGGTGACTCCGAGATCGAGGAGCTCGAGCACCCGCCTTGCCCGGTGCCTGTAGGTGTGCTCGTCGAGCACCCGCTCGCGGGCGCGGCGACCCATCTCCTCCGCCTGGGCCGGATCGTCGAGGAGCGAGCGGTAGGCCGCGATCGCCTCGTCGGCATCGTTGACGACGAGGAGCTCGCTCCCCGGCTCGAACCAGCGCTCGATCCCGTCGTACGGATTGGCGACGATCGCAGCGCCGGTGGCGGCGAGCTCGAACGGGCGGCACGACGACGAGGCGGGCACGCTCGCGTGCGAGCGGCGCGTGAGGCAGAGGTTGACCCGCGCCGCGGAGATGGCGCGCGGGAACGACGGGAACGGGACGTCTCCGACGAGCCGAGCCGCGCCGGTGTCGCCGCGGAAGTCGTGCCCGCCGAGCGAGAAGTCGACGTCGGGGAGCGCCCGCGACGGCTCGCCGACGAGCGTCGCCATCCACTCGCGCCGGAACTTGTCGCCGTAGCCGTAGAAGAAGACGTCGGTCTCCTTCTCGACCGGCTGCGGCGCGAAGAACTCCGGGTCGGCGCCCCAGAAGACCACCTCGGCCCGCCGGGCGCCGAGCGCACGCAGGCTGTCGAGCCCGCCCTCCGAGTTCGAGATCAGGAGGTCGTACTCGCCCGGGTCGGCGCCGTGGTAGTAGTTGAACCCGGTGTCCATGCCGCCGAACTCGGGCAGGCTCATCGGCACGTCGCCGTCGTAGAACACCACGGGGATGTCGAAGCGCTCGCGCAGCGCCGTCGGGATCCCGCGGAAGTGCGCCATCGGAACCGTGAACACGACGACGGCGTCCGGGCGCTCGCGCTCGACGAGCCGCTCGAGGTGGCGGCGCCAGCGCGGCGTCACGACGCGCCAGATCGCCTCGCGGGTCATCCGGTCGCCGAGCGAGTCCTCGGGGGAGTCCTCGTCGCGGCGAAAGTGCCCGTCGCCCTTGAGCCGGGCGGCCATGCTCCGCACCCGCGCGTACGACTCACCCTCGAGGTAGGCCGGGTTGGGTGCGCTCCGCCACCACGGCGTCTCGATCGGCCGCCCACGGTAGGGCGCGACGACGAGCTCGGCGCCCTCGTCGTTCAAGGCCTGCCAGAGCTGCCACCAGGCGGGCGTGCAGCCGTAGCGGAAGTCGAGATCGACCGCCGAGGCAACGCAGAGAAGCTTCGGCGCCCGCATCCGCCGGATTGTCGCAGGCAGCGATTACGTCGCCGTAAAGGGAGCCGATCTGTTCTCATTCCTCCCGGTGGGAGGTGTCTACACCGAGCTCGTGCTCGTCTCGCTGGCCGCGATGGTCTCTCCGACGACGCTGACGTTCTCGGTGTTCGCGCTCGTCCTCGGCGACCGGCCGCTGAGAACCGGGTTCCTCTTCTACCTCGGCGCGCTCACCGCCACGTTGGCGGTCGGCGTCGCCGCTGCGTTCGTGCTCGGCGACGTCGCCGCCTCGTCGAGCCCGTCGAGCCCGAAGACCTGGGTCTGCTGGTTGGACATCGCCGCCGGCGCCCTGCTGCTCGCCTGGGTCGCGGCGAGGCTTCGCCGGCCGCGCAACCCGAAGAAGGAGGAGGCGATGGTGGCGCAGATGAGCAAGGTCGCCTCCTCGCCGGCGATCGCGATCGTCGGCGCCGGGCGCCGCGCTCGCGAACCCGGGTGCCTTCATCCCGATCGCGCTGAAGACGATCTCGCAGACGAACCCGACGACCGCCGGCTACGCGGCGCAGTGGATCGCGTTCGCGCTGGTCTCGCTCCTGCCGCTCGCGATCGCGCTGCTCATGCTCGTCGTCGCGCACGACTGGGCGCTGCGGGTGCTCGGCGGCGTCCGCCTCTGGCTGCAGCGGAACGCGCGGACCGTCGCGGCGGTGATCGTGATCGCGCTCGCCGTCGCGCTGATCCGCAACGGGATCGTCGGGCTGACCTAGTAGGCGCCGCGCCGCCCGACCACTGCCGGGATCGTCCGGCCCAGGATCGTGATGTCGAGCCAGAGCGACCAGTTCTCGAGGTAGTAGAAGTCGAGGCGGACGAGGTCGTCGAAGGAGAGGTCGCTGCGGCCGGCGATCTGCCAGAGGCCGGTCATGCCGGGGAGGACGTTGGAGCGGCGGCGGTGCCACGGCTCGAGGCGGGTGTAGTCGCGCAGCGGCAGCGGGCGCGGCCCGACGAGGGACATCTCGCCGCGGAGGACGTTCCAGACGTTCGGGATCTCGTCGAGCGAGAAGCGGCGCAGGAAGCGGCCGACGCCGGTGACGCGCGGGTCGTCGCGGATCTTGAACAGCGCGCCGCTCGCCTCGTTCGCCTGCTCGAGCGACGCCTGCCGGCTCGCCGCGTCCTGCACCATCGTGCGGAACTTGAGCATCGGGAACGGCGCGCTCGCCGAGCCCGACGCGCTCGTCGGAGTAGAACACCGGGCCGCGCGAGGTGAGCTTGATCGCCAGCGCGACGAGGAGCCAGACCGGCAGGCCGAGCACGATCACGATCGCGGCGACGACGACGTCGAAGACCCGCTTCACCGCCCAGTCGG
This sequence comes from uncultured Actinomycetota bacterium, assembly GCA_963723405.1. Classification (GTDB taxonomy): domain Bacteria; phylum Actinomycetota; class Thermoleophilia; order Gaiellales; family Gaiellaceae; genus PALSA-600. The sequence goes on from CAVRQF010000003.1 coordinate 117,841, forward strand.
CGCCGGCGAGGATCGGCGGCCGGACCTGCGAAGAGCGGCACCGCCTGGCCGGGGACGTACTCGCCGCGCTCGACGAGGAGCTCGGTCGTCCTGCGGCGCGATCAGCACCTTCACGCCCTCGCGGTGCGCCGCCTCGACGATCTCGAGCAGGAGCGCCTCGGCGATCTCGTCGTCGGCGACGATCAGCTCGTCGAGGCCTCGCCCTCGAGCGCCGCGAGGACCGCGGGGCCGGGCTCGACGTGCCCGGCGAACTCGTAGTCGATGCCGCTGCGGCCGTAGCCGAGCGTCGAGCGGAGGTGCGTCGACCTGGTCGCCGGCGCCGACGAGCAGGGCCCGCCGGCGGACGCCGAGCGAGCGCAGCGCGGCGCCGGAGATCGACTCGTAGCTCCAGCGGAGCAGGCTGATCGCCGTCGCGACGGTGATCGCCGCCGACGATGTAGAGGCCGAACGTCGTGAAGTGCTGGCTCGGTGCCGATCGCGAACGCGAGCGCGAGCGCCGTGACGAGCACGACCGACGAGACGACCTTCCCGGCCCCCTCGCGCAGCTCGCGCGGGCCGTAGAGGTGGTTGCGCCAGAAGACGAGCAGCGAGCAGCAGCACGAGGAACGGCAGCCAGTCGCTCTCCTGGGTCCAGAGCAGGTTCCAGAGGATCGGCTTGGGATCGCGGACGAGCGAGCGGAGCGCGATCGCGACGTAGAGGCCGACGGTCAGGCCGATGATGTCGATCAGGACGAGCGCGACGACGCTTGCGGCCCGGCGCACGAACGCCTCGAGCGGGCTGCGGCGGAGGAGGTACGGGCGCGCCGACCGGACGTCCTCGGAGCTCGGCTCCTGCTTGACGGGCAAGGCCATCGGCGAATTCTAGGACGGCGACGACTCGACGGTGCCGTGGACCGCCGGACCGTGGAGCCGGACGACCGACGCCGGGCAGCGGCCCGGGTTCCAGATCCACGTGACCGGCTTGCCGCCGACCGTGACGCGCCGGGCGCGTGCCCGCCTCGGGACGAAGAGCTGGACGTCGCGCGGCAGCCCCGTCAGGTCGACGCGCGCGCCGTTCGTCGACAGGTACCCGGCACGGCCGGGATGGGTCAGCTCGTCGACGCCCCACCACGAGCCGGAGGCGGTGCGGAGGTTGAACGGGATCACGGCGCCCGCCCGCGCGTAGAGCGGGAACTGGTCGAGCGGCGTCGGGCGGGTGAACGAGCGGCCGCCGCTGACGGCCAGCCCCGTGTACAGGTCGATCCACCGGCCGGGCGGCAGGTACACGGTCGGGCGTCGTTCCCGGGCCGGTGACGGGCGCCGCGAGCAGGTCGGGCCCGACGAGGAGCTCGTAGGTCGCAGCCCACGACCCCGGGTCGGCCGGGAAGCCGTAGCCGAGCGGGCGGAGCACCGGCTGGCTCGCCTGCAGGAGGCCGTAGAGGTAGGGGAAGAGCTCGTAGTGGAGGACGGCCGCGTCGTGCAGGCCGTCCATCGCCGCCTGCCCGAGCGTCCACGGCGTCGCGTTCGGACCCGAGCCGCCGACCTCCATCACCGGCGAGACGGCTCCGAGCTGGGCCCAGCGCACGAAGAGCTCCGCGTCGTCGAAGGGCGGCGAGGCGTAGCCGCCGACGTCGGAGCCCCAGGTCGGGAAGCCGCTCATCGCCGCGGTCTGCCCGGAGACGATCGCCCGCTGCAGGCCGATGTACTCCTGCGGCTGGTCGCCGGCCCAGATCCCGGGCACGACCGCCTGCGAGCCGACGGTGGCGGCGCGGAAGATCCCGGCGGCCCCCGGCGGCAGCGCGCCCATCACGGCGCGCTGGAAGAGAAGCGGGTAGTCGTTCGTGAGCGTCGGGTCGAGGCCGCTCAGGTCGTTCTCGTCGCCGCGGTCGGCCTTGACCCCGTCGACGCCGAGCGCCGCGAGCGCCCTGATCCGCCGCTGGAGCTCGGCGACGACGGCCGGGTTCGCGGAGGTCGAGCACCTGGTGGGCGGGTCGCCGATCGGCGCGGGCGGGATAGCCGTCCGTGGCAGGTCGCGAGCGGCGAGACCCAGAGCATGAAGCGGACGCCGCGCGCGTGCACGGCGCGGATCAGCCCGGCCGGGTCGGGGAAGACGGCCGGGATCGAAGGTGAGCTGCCCGTTGCAGCGCCTCCCAGGGGTTGTCGAGCGAGCACCCACCCGATCGGGATCTTCGCGGCCTGGAGGCGGGAGACGTCCTCGAGCACCTGCGCCGGCGCCGGTGACCGCGTCGCGCCACTTGATCAGCGCGAGCTCGGACGGCGGCGGCACGGTCGGCCGGCCGGTGTCGGCCTCGTAGTCGGCGAGCGTCTGGGAGAGCGAGCCGACGTAGAGGCGCTCGTCGAGGCTCGGCGCCTGGACGCACACCTCGGCGCGGTCGGCGAGCGGCGGGAACTCGCACGGCGGGCTTCGTCGCCGACCTGGCAGCCCTGGCCGCCGGGCGACCCGGGAACGCGAGCGCCGAGGGAGTGCTGGCTCGCGATCCGGACGCCCCAGCCGGCGGTGCTCGAGAAGAACGGGATCGGCGCGTAGCTGCACTGGTAGCCGACCTCGACGGAGAGGATCTTCCCGCGGAGGTCGGCGTTCTCGCCGTGCTCGCCGCCGCCGAGGAAGTGGTCGGTCGGGCCGGTCGAGAAGGCGTCGTAGACCTGCTGGATGTCGGTCGTCGGGTGGAGCGCGAGCTGGATGCGCGCGCCGGCCGCCGTCCGGGTCACGGTGACGGTCGCCGTCCTGCCGGGCTCGTCGGTCGCGACCTGGTAGACGCCGCCCTTCGACGAGGTCACGTTCGTGAGCGCGTGGAGGTCGCCGGTCGAGGCGAGCTGGTAGCGGAGGCGGCCGTCCTTGCTCTCGGAGACGACCGGCTTCCCGTTGTCGAGGACGGTGACGAGGAAGGGCTTCGACTCGACGTCGATCGAGATGCCGTGCGGCGCCGGGCCGGAGCCGCAACCGCCGAGCGCGGCGACGGCGGCGACGAAGATCAGCCGGCGCATACGTCGGCCCACGCCACCTCACGGTCGGCGGTGAGCTCGTCGAGGCCGACGGGGCGGCGGCGGCGGGCGAGCAGCACGAGCGTGGCGGTCAGCGCCGTGCGCCTCGCGGCGTCGAGAAGCTCGTAGTCGTGGAAGTGGACGTGGACGACGGGCGGCAGCGGCGCGTGGCAGGGCCTTGGCGGCCGCGCCGAGCGAATGGGTGGTCGGGAGCTCGAGGACGGTGCGGCCGTCCTCGAGCACGACGCGGGCGGGCTGGTCGAGCGAGGCCCGCGGCGAGCCTGCGGGCAGGTAGGGCGGCCGCCACGCGGTGGCGGTGCAGTCGACGTAGCCGAGGTCGGCGACCGCCGACATCACCTCGGCGTCGGTGTACCAGCCGCCGCCGCAGAAGAACCGCGGCTCGAGGCCCTGCTCGACGAGCCACGCGCCCTCGCGGCGGACCGCTCCCGGCCGGGTCGGGGCCGGTGGGGCGCGCGTGGGTGGGCGACGTCCAGTGGACGTGATGGCCGAAGGGCCCGCGCGCGGCGGCCTCGCGGGCGCGCTCGACGAAGTGGCTCCCGTCCTCGCCCTCGGCGGGAGGTCGCATCAGCGAGGCGATCGGGAAGCCTCCCGGCCGGCGGTCGATCAGCGCGAGGTAGCGCGCCCAGACGGCGTCGTCGAGGGGTCTTTCGACGTGGCACGACACGACCGCGTAGCCTTGGGTGCCGGGCATGAGCGGTATCGAACTCCTCTGTGTGGACGCGCCCGGCTCCCGGTCGGGCGGATGAACGCGGCGATTGTAGACGCGACCCTTCGCGTGACCCGCCGCCGGGCGTACATCATCGTAATCCTCGTTGCCGCACTCCCGCGGCTCGTCGTGCTGCTCCACGAGCGCGCGGCGCTGCTCGGGAACTTCGAGAAGTCCGAGTACCTCGCGCTCATGTACATCCACCACGGCGTATTCGGCTACGTGCCGGGGCACGCGTCGGCGTACACCCAGCCGCTGTACGGGTGGTTCCTGATCCCGATCTTCTGGCTCGGGGGCGTCCACTGGTGGTCGGTCGGGACGGCGCAGCTCGTGGTGGCGGTCTGCACCTCGCTCGTCGTCTTCGAGACCGGGCGGCGGTTCCTCTCGCTGCGGATCGGCCTCCTCGCGGCGGTCATCGCGACGCTTCAGCCCTACCTCGTCTGGCACGACCTGCACGGGAACCGCGAGATCCTCGACCAGCTCCTCGGGGCGGCGATGTTCGGGCTCGCGCTGCTCGCGGCGGAGCGCCGCACGCTCCGCACCGCGGTCGCGCTCGGGCTCGTGTCGGGCGTCGCGATCCTCTCGAACGCGCGGCTCACGCTGCTGCCGCTCGTCTTCGCGGTGTTCCTGCTCTGGCGCGGCTGCGGCTGGGTGGCGGCGGCCGCCGTCCCGGTGCTCGCGGCCGTCGCGCTCGCGCCGTGGGTGATCCGCAACAAGGTCGACGTCGGCTGCTTCGCGATCACGACCGACGCTCGGGCCCTCTGGAAGGCCAACAACCTGAACACCTACGGGATCCTCGCCCACGGGGGCTGGATCGACCAGGTGCCCGACATCCCGGAGCGCCGGCATCGCATCTCGGACAGGTGGCTGAACCCGCAGGAGGCGCACGACATCTGGCTCGCCCACGGGCGCATCATCGACGTCGACGAGTGCGCCCAGCAGGCGCACTACGAGCATCTCGTCTTCCAGTTCTGGGAGCACCATCCGGGCGCGAAGGCGAAGCTCGCCGCGCAGGCGACGTGGATGATGTGGAACCCGCGGGTCGGGATCGAGGGCGCGCAGGAGAGCGGCGTCGACCTCTTCCGCAGCTGGGTCGAGCCGCTCTACATGGTGCCGCTCTACCTGCTCGCGATCGCCGGGCTCTTCTTCGTCCCTCGGCGTTCCGCGCGCTCGCGCTGATCTTCGTCGTCTACGAGACGGCGGCTGCGTGGGTCTTCGCCGGGCACGACCCGCTACCGGGTGCCCGTGGGACTTCGTGCTCGCGTTGCTCGCGGCGGCGGCGCTCGACAGGATCTGGAAGCGCCTGCGCGCGTAGGCTGCGGCGGTGGACGCCGACCCAGTCGAGATCCGCGTGCTCGGGTGCCTGATCGAGAAGCAGCGAACGACGCCGGACGCCTATCCGCTGTCTTTGAACTCACTCCGGCTCGCCTGCAATCAGGCGACGAACCGAGATCCGGTCGTCGAGTACGACGAGCCGACGATCCGCCATGCGCTCGACGGCCTCTCACGGCGCGGTTGGGCCCGGCTCGCGAGCGGGCCCGGGAGCCGCACGGCGAAGTTCCGGCATCTCCTCGACGACGCGCTGTCGCTCGACGGCGCGGAGATCTCGATCCTCGCGGTGCTGATGCTGCGGGGCCCGCAGACGCCCGGCGAGCTGAAGGGCCGCAGCGAGCGGCTCCACCGCTTCGCGGGCCTCGAGGAGGTCGACGGGGTGCTCGCGCGGCTCGGAGAGCGCGAGCTCGTCGTGCGGCTGCCACGACGGCCGGGCCAGAAGGAGGAGCGGTTCGCCCAGCTCCTCGGCGGCGAGCCCGGCGAGGAGCCCGGCGTCTTCGATCGTTCGCGGTCGGGGACGATCGCCTCGCCGAGGTCGAGGCGGCGCTGGAGGAGCTTCGCGACGAGATCGCGGCGTCTGAGAGCCGAGCTGCGGGCTACGCGCCCCTGACGAGGCGCGACAGCCCCTGCCGCCACCGGCGGGAGAGCAGATACGTCGGCACCAGCCAGACCAGCGAAGAACACGACGAGCTCGAGCGCGGACATCCCCTGGATCGCGAGCGTCAGCGCGAAGGCGAGGAGGAGCACGAGGCTGAACACGAGCCAGGCTCCGGTGAGGACGACGAGGCCGACGCCGCGGACGGCCCCGCGGAGGATCGGGTGCGGCATGAGCGGCGGCAGCTCGCGAAGCGAGCGCCGGAGGTCGCGCTGGGTGGCGGCGTGGAGAGCCAGCTCGCAGCGGGCGGAGAGCTCCTCGAGCGTGAGCCGGCCCTGCACGAAGTGCTCCCGCAGGGAGGCGACGGCCCGCTCGCGATCTGCGTCGCCCGCCCGCGCCACCATCAGTAGAGACCTTCGCGGCGGGCGTAGCGCTCGGCGCGCTCGCGGTCGTAGCGCGACGCGTCGAAAGCCGGGGTCGTTGAGGGAGCGGAGGATCTCGCCGCCCGAGGGCAGCTCGGAGCGCTCGATGTGATGCTCGGGGTTCCAGAGATCGGACCGGATGAGGGCCTTCGAGCATTGCGTGTAGGCCTCCTCGATCTCGACGAGGATCCCGAGCCTTGGCGGCCTCCCGTCGACGGTGCTCGCCGCGAGCAGCGCCTCGTCCTCGACGATCCGCCCGCACCCGTTGACGCGGAAGGAGTCGCCGATGCCGGGGATCAGGAAGAGCAGCGCGACGCGCGGATCGACGAGGAGGTTCGTGAGCGTGTCGGCGAGCCTGTTTCCCGGCCTGTCCGGCAGCAGGAGCGTGCGCTCGTCGAGCACCCGCACGAATCCGGCCGGGTCGCCCCGCGGCGACACGTCGAGCCCGCCGTCCGGCCGGCCGGTCGCGATGCAGACGAACGGCGATCGCTCGACGAACTGGCGCGTCAGCTCGTTCAGGTGGTCGGCGACCTTGCTGACGACCACATCCGTCGCGTTGCCGCCGAGCACCTCGCGGAGATCGTCCTCGCTCGTGATCGTCCTGCTTGCCACCCCTCCGAGGATAGCCTGGGCTCATGGGCATCAGGCGAGAGCGCCCGCCGATGGTCCGGGCCGGCGACTCGATCAGCTTGCGGCTTCCCGACGGGACGTTGAGGAAGATGCCGGTGAGCGGCGGACGTCCGACGGTCACCCGCGGCGCCGGTCACGTGCTCGACGCCCGGTTCGCCGCCCAGCTCCTGTCCGACGAGCGCGCCGCCGACCCGGTCGCGGTCTGCGACCGGCTCCTGGCGGTGCAGGCTCAGGATCTCCGCAGCGCGCGGCTCGCCGTCCGGGCGCGCACGAGCGGGTTGTCGGTCGCCGACGTCGACCGCGCCCTGACGGAGGACCGGACGCTCGTGATCGGCTGGCTGAACCGCGGCACGCTGCACCTCGTCCGCAGAGAGGACTACTGGTGGCTGCACTCGCTGACCGCGCCGCCCCTGTTCACCGGCAACGCCCGGCGGCTCGACCAGACGGGCGTAGCTCCGGAGGCCGCGGAGCGTGGAGTCGCCGCTGTCGAGCGCGCGCTCGACGCGGGCGGGCCGCTCACACGCGACGAGCTCCGTGACCGGGTCGAAGGCGTCGGCGTGCCGACCGAGGGCCAGGCGCTCATCCACCTGCTCATGCTCGCCTGCCTGCGCGGCATCGCCGTGCGCGGGCCGCTCCGCGGCAAGAGCCACGCTTACGTCCTCGCCCGTGACTGGCTCGGAGCACCCGGTGCCGTCGACCGGGAGCGTGCGCTCGCCGAGCTCGCGCGGCGCTACCTCCGTGCTCATGCCCCGGCCGACGAGCGCGACCTCGCGAAGTGGGCTGGGCTACCTCTTCGCGATGCCCGCGCCGGGCTGGACGCGTCGCCGGGGAGCTCGTCACGCGCGACGACGGCCTGCTCGAGCTGAAGGGGACGGTCACGAGCGGATCGCCCCGCACGTGCCTGCTCGACCAGTGGGACCCGCTCCTCGTCGGCTGGTGCTCCCGCGACTCGCTCCTCGAGCACTACCCACGCCGCGACGATCCCGAGGCTCATTACCGGCCGTTCGCCTACGTCCGTGGCCGCGCGGTCGCAACATGGGGCCTGCGGCAGGGGTCCGCCGTGCTCGACGACCCGTTCACCGCGACGGGCCCGGGCGACCGGGAGGCACTGGCGGCCGAGGCCGCGGACGTCGTGCGTTTCCTCTCTCCGCCGCCCTGACCTCGTTCCCACGATGCGTTGCCCGGAGCCTCGTGGGCTCCACGACCCCGACGCTCGAACCGGCTGCTCTCGTACGCGTGAAAGCGATCAGTCCGTTGCCGCCCGGAAACGTCGCCCATGCCACGACCGCACGCCGCTCGCGAAGGCGCCAAGCGCGACAGTCACGACCGCGAGCCACGCGAGGGTACGAACGGACGTGGTCAGCGTCACGCGATCATCTCACTCGGCCGCGCGAGTATTGCGTTCTGACGCCTGGTCGGCGTATCCTCGGCGGCGGACAGTTGGCGCCAGTTGAGTTACCCGAAGGCCCGCCTTACGGCGGGCCTTCGACTGTCCTGGGCCCCGGGGGCCGGATTCGAACCGGCACCTGTCCAATGGACAGTTGGCTGCTCTACCAGTTGAGCTACCCGGGGGCCGTGGGGCACATGAAACGCGCTGAGACCGGGGTTCGCAAGACGCGACTTCGGACGTGTCGGAACGGCCGGGCGTCATGCGGGTTGACTGCGCCAGCGTTGCTCCTATGTTCCGGAATGCCGCCGGAGGTGGCTAGGCGGGAACGGTGGGTGGCCGCGAGCGGCCCCACCTCGACCAGAGCCACACGGCGAAGCTGAGCGCGACGATCGCGAAGAGGAGCAGGACCACTCGACGGGGGTGGATAGCGTTGTGTGTGGTACGACCTGCCGAGCCGGGGCCGGGTGGTCGGAAGGAGGGTGGTGGTGGCGTGGGGAGATGAGGTTGCTGCTGCCCTTGACGCGACGCGACGACTGACACTGTGGGTTGCCCGGTCAGGAGCAGGAGCGCTGCAGCGATCAGAGCGATGCACGCAACGGCGGTGAACGCCGCGAGTGCGAGCGGTCTGCGGCTGGCGCTCTCTCGGCTGGGCGGTAAGGGGATGACCCCTCGCTCGACCGCCCAGGAGGCAGCGAACGAACGGGGATCAAAGAAACTGCTTCCGAGGAGTTCCTCGGCGGAGACGCCGTCGGCCTCGGCTTCCGTGAGGTCGAAGGCGAGGTCTGCTGCCATCTCCGCGGCGACTGGATCAGGGACACCGAGGCGTCTCCACTCGCTGCGGCACTGCTCGACGAAATCGTTCATGAGGCCACCTCGTCTTGACGGGAGCGAGCCGGCATCGACGGCATCGCGGGCAGTTCGCCATTCGGATACGCCCAGGCGAGTGCGAGTCGCCCCGCGCTCGAGGGGCGGTAGTACTTACGCGGAGGCCCGCCGTTACTCGCGGCCCGATAGGTCTCGACCAGACCATCGCGCTCGAGCGTCCCAGCAACGGATAGATGGAGCCCTCGCCAACGATCGCAAGGCCGCGGTCGCGCAGCCGCTTGGTCATCTCGTAGCCGTACGCGGGCCCCTCGTCCATCACCGCCAGCAGGCAGAGGTCGAGCACACCGCGGAGCAGTTCCGTCTGGCGTTGTACGCCGGCTGCCATGCGCCGCAAGGTAGCATCAGGTGCCTTGTCTCGCAAGCGTTGGACGCGAACGCCCGTGATCTTCGACTCGCGCCCGTTGACCCCGCCACGTCTCAAGCGCATCGCGCGGAGGGACCCTCGGCTCCGCGAGCGTTTCGAAAGACACCCCGACGGAGCGTCTAGGGAACCTCACGTCCTTCGGGCTCAGATCAGGGGGCGGAGGACTTCGACCTCGTCCTCGCCGCGAATATCGCGAGGCCTCGCTCTATTATCGCAAGCGACATTCGGTAGGGCAACGGATTACGAATGAACGAGAGAGCACATCGAATTCTGGTTCGCCGCGCATGGGCTTCGGATCGATTCGTCAGTATATCGATCGCCTGCCTTCAGGATGTTGTGATGGTGCAAAGTCGCCGTGGACGAGTACTGATCGACCGACATTGAGGTCGGGCAACTCCGGCGAGGTCGGTGCCGGGGCGTGCCCTTTCGATCAGAAGGACGTGCCGCTCAGGGTCAGAGCGTAACAATCGGACAGCACCCTCACCGCGCCAAAGGGCAAGTGCATCGGCTTCCAGGTCAGACTCATCGTCGCGCAGCCGATCTGATCCTTGAGTGACGGCCCGTCGGCGATCCGTTGAAGTCGGAGCGAAATCGGTCAGAACCCGTCACCGAGGACACTAGGTCGTCTCCGGCGGATTTGCTCTCGGCTGTGCGAGCGTCCGTTACGCCCGAAGCCGAGCGTGCCCGGGCCGGCCCTCGCGAGCCGCACGGGGCGATTCGGCCTGGCGAGCAGCCCGCTGGCTACGAGTAGCTCGGCTAGGGCCAGACCCGTTACGCCCGATCCCGGGACGGCGGGTGCCCGACGAGCTCGGCCATCCGTGAGGCGTACTCGGCCGGGGTCGCGATCCAGCGTGCGGCGCTCTCGGCGGCGCGCGGCGCCGAGGCGGGCGGCGAGGTCGTCGTCGTCGAGGATCCGCTCGATCGCGGCGGCGAGGGCGGCGCGCGTCGCCGGACGGGACGAGGAGGCCGTTACGGCCGTCCTCGACGATGTCGGGGGTGCCGCCGGCGCGGGAGCCGATCACCGCCCGGCCGCGCATGAACGACTCGATGACGATCCGCGGCAGGCCCTCGGAGGCCGACGGGAGGAGCAGCGCCCGGGCGCGATCCATCGCGGCGGCGACCTCGGAAGCCTCGATGCGGCGCTCCCACTCGACGCCTTCGCGGGCGAGCGACGCGGCGATCTCCTGCTGCGTGCCCTGGCCGACCAGGTGCAGGCGGGCGTCGGGAGGCCGGCGCCGCGACCCGCCGCCACGCCTCGGCGAGCACCTCGACGTTCTTGTAGCGCTCGAGGACGCCGACGAAGAGGAGGCGCGGCTCCGCCGGGACCGGCGACCCGCTCGCCGGTGAAGGCGTCGAGGTCGGTGAACGCGGCGAACTCGGCGTCGGGCTCGCGGCCCAGGCCTCGGACGAGGCCGGTCGTGAACGCGGAGATCGTGCGAACGGCGTCGGCCTGACGGACGCCGTAGGCGCCGACGCGGTCCGTGAGCGGCGCGAGCAACCGGCGGAGCGGCGACCCGTAGAGCCTCGGCGCGGTGCGCCAGTCGCCGTGGAGCTCGACGACGAGACGCGTGCCCCGGGTGACGTGCCGGATCAGCGCCGCCTCGTACGGGCTCTGCGTCACGACCGCGTCCGGCCGGTGCTCGCTCACCAGGCGGCGGACGCGCGACGGGAGCAGCAGGTAGAAGAGCGGGCCGTCGAGCACGGGCAGCCGCCCGACGAGGCGGAAGACGCCGTCGTCGCGCGCGACGCCGTCGGCGGAGGTGGCGAGCACCCGGAGGTCGAACCGCTCCCGCAGCGCCGCGAACTTGCGCTCGGTGCTCTCCGGGAGCGGGAGCCGGTAGCGGGTGCGCGCCACCATCAGGAGGCGCGGCTTCACGCGAGCACGGCCTCCACGACCGCGAGCACCCGGTCGGCGTACTCCTCCGGCGTCGAGACCCACCGCTCGGCCGCCGCCGCGGCGCCCTCGCCGAGGCGCGGCGGCAAGCCCGTCCTCGGTCAGGATCCGCTCGATCGCGCCGGCGAGCGCCTCGGTGTCGCCGAGGTCGACGAGCAACCCGCTGACCTCGTCCTCGACGAGGTCGGGGATCCCGCCCGCGCGCGTCCCGACGATGCCCCGCCCGCGCAGGAACGACTCGACCCCGATCCGCGGCAGGCCCTCCGACGCCGAGGGCAGGAGCAGCGCCCGCGAGGCGTCGAACGCCTCCGCGACCTGGGAGGCTGACAGCTCGCGCTCCCACTCACGCCGTCGCGGGCGAGGCCCTCGGCCACCTCCGTGAGCGTCCCCTTCCCGATCAGATGGAGCTGCGCATCGGGCACGCGGCGGGCGACGAGCCGCCACGCCGCGGCGAGCCCCTCGACGTTCTTGTAGCGCTCGAGCACCCCGACGAACAGCACCCGCTTCTCCTCGGGAACCGGTACCCGCGGGGCCGTGAAGGCCCCCAGGTCGGAGTAGGTCGTGAAGACGCCGAGGGGATGACGGCCACGGCCCTCGAGGAGAGAGGCCGTGAATCCCGACACCGCGCGATGCCCGTCGGCGTGGTCGACCGCCCACCCGGCAACCGCGTCGCTCGCCGGCCGCAGGAGCGCGCGGGACCGCGACCCGTAGTGGCTGCTCCACACCCGCCAGTCGCCGTGCACCTCGACCACGACCTTCGCCTTCGATCGCACGATCGCCCGCGCGGCCTCGGCCGCCGCGGCCTCGTACGGGCTCTCGGCGACGACCACGTCCGGCCGGAACGAACGGAGCTCCTGCGCGACCACGAACGGGCAGCGTCGAGTAGAAGAGCGGCCCGTCGAGGGGCCGTGGGGGCACCAGGTGGAAGCGCGGATCGTGACCCGTCCCGCTCGCGACGACCCGAACCTGCATCCGGTCCGACAGCGCATCCCACTTGCGGGCGAGGCTGTCCGGGCAAAGGCAGCCGGTACCGCGTCCGGCCGACGAAGAGGACGCGCGGGCTCATCCCGCACGCCGCGACGAGGATCCGCTCGAGCCGCGAGTAGACGCGGTCAGGCGCATAGTCGGCGACCGACGGCGGCCGCGTTCTCTCGCAGCCGCGCGGCGAGGCCTTCGTCGGCGAAGAACCGCTCGATCGCGCCGGTGAGCGCATCGGCGTCGCCGGGCTCGACGACGAGCCCGTTCACGCCGTCCTCGAGCACCTCGGCGACACCGCCGGTGCGGGTCGCGATCACCGGCGTCCCCACCGCGAGCGCCTCGACCACGGTGTGCGGGAAGTTCTCCCACGCCGAGGAGAGCAGCGACGCGTCGGCGGCACGGAAGAGCTCCAGCACCTCCTGCCGCGGCAAGGCGCCGAGGAACCGGCCGTAGCCGAGGCGCTCGAGCGCGGCACGGTCCGGGCCCGTCGCCGGCGATCACGAGCGCGACCCCGCGCGCCGCGCCGCCTCGATCCCGAGGTCGAGGGACTTCTGTGCCGTCAGCCGGCCCGCGAAGGCGAGCGTCGGGCCGTCGATCCCGAGCCGCTCGCGCAGCTCTTCCCGCGAGTCGCCAGCTCGGGCAGCGGCGGTGCCGGGATTCGGCAGCAGCGTCACCCGGTCCGGCCGGACGCCCCAGCCGAGCGCGAGCTCGCGCAGGTACGCGGACGGCGTGACGACGTGGGCGGCGCGCCGGACGTCGAGATCGCGGTGCACGCCGCAGCGGCAGCGAGGCGGCCCCGGGCGAGCGCTGGAACTCCTCGAGCGAGCCGTTCGGCGATCCCCCAGCGCCGGGCGCGCTCGTAGGCCGGGTCGGCGGTGAGCTTCGTGACGAACGGCGTCCGGCCGAGCAGCGACCCGAGCGAGGAGCGGCCGAGCATCCCCGTCGTGTAGACGACGTCCGCCCGGCGCGAGAGCGAGGCGAGCAGGCGGACCGTCTCCGCGTGCCTGACCCCGGGCGGCCTCGAGCGGCTCACCCAGTGGACCGGATAGTCCTCGGCGCCGGCGCGCCGTCCGCGGTGATCGCGACCTCGACCTCGTGGCCCCGCCGCGAGCGAGGAACTCCGCGACCTCGGGCGCGTGCGAGGCAGGGCCGCCGACGTCGGGCGGCCAGATGCCCGAGACGACGAGGACCTTCACGACGGCACCGCCTCCGCCGACTGCCACGACGCGCGCAGCCGGAGCAGCACCACGCTCCAGAGCACGCAGAACACCACGGTCGAGACGAGCATCGCCCCGGCGGCGCCGGTCGCGCCCCACTTCGACGCGAACCAGAGGAGCAGCGGCACGAAGACGGCGATCTCGACGCTCTGCACGATCACGCGCAGGCCCGGCCGCCCGATCGAGACCGGGAACGACTTCGTCCAGCCCCAGACGAGCCGCAGCGCAGCCGCGACGAGCACGAGCCGCGCCGCATCGGTGGCATGCGCCCGGAAGTCGGGGCCGTAGGCAGGCCCGATCAGGAACGGCATCACGATCCAGAGCACCGGCACCGCGACCACCATCAGCGCCGCCGTGCTCGCCACGTAGCGGTTCAGCATCCTCATCACGCGGTCGTGCCTCCCGGCCTCGAAGTCGCGCGTCTGCTCGGTCAGCATCACGAGCCGCACCGGCCCCGACAGCGCCGCGAACCCGGTCGCCGGGCGCCTGCGCGTTCCGGAAGTAGCCGGCCTCGAGGATCGGGGCCACGGTCGGCACGAGCGACGTTCCGAGCGTGCCGCGCGCGGAGTCGAGCGACGAGGCGAGGGTCGAGGAGAAGAGGAAGCTGCGCAGGCCGCGGACGTCGTCGCCGAGCGGCTCGGACGCGGCGCCGCCGGGAACCGCAGGAACGCGGCGACCCCGACCACGCCGATCGCCGCCGTGGCGACGAACTGCGCGAGCACCAGCCCGATCACCCCGCCGACGACGCCGTAGCGGCAGCCGATCGACGAGCCCGACGAGCCGCAGCCCCATCGAGACGGCGAGGAACCAGCCGCGGATGTCGTAGCGCCCGCGGAGGATGATCGCCCCGGCCGCGACGTTCTCGGGCGACTGGGCGAGCGGGAGCAGCGAGGCGATCAGCATCGGGACGACCACGCCGCCCGTCCCCCAGATCGCCTGGCCGAGAACGGCGCGAGCGCACAGACCGCGACGCGCGGCGAGCAGGCCGCCGACGAGCTTGAAGCCGACCGCCACCTCGAACAGGCGCCGGAGCCTTCCCCACCGCTCCGTCTCCGATGTACCGGAAGCCGAACTTCACGAGCGCCTCCTCGATCGTGAGGTCGAGCAGCGACTGGAAGAACGAGGTGGCGGCGATCACCGCCGCGAACTTCGCGTAGTCGTGGACGCCCAGCTCGCGAGTGGCGACGACCGTCGTCAGAAACCCGAGCCCCGCGGCCGCGTACGTCCCGATCGCCGTCGCCGAGCGGCGCCAGATGATCCGGGAGCGCACCTGGCGGCCAGTATAGTGGCGCCTCTTGACTGCCCGCCTGCGCGCAGCGGACGTCCTCCCGCTCGTCGCGGCCGCCTCGATCCCCTTCGTCTTCCTTCACGCCAGGTACCAGTGGCACGGGAAGGTCGGGCCCGCCGACGTCTACGGGTCGGACCTCGCGATCGCCCTCGTCGTCGCCTCGGCGATCGTCGTCCGGCGTGCTCTTCGGCTGGCGCCCGCTCGCGCCGGATGCGCGTCACCTGGATCCTGATCGGCGCGCTCATGGGGCTCTTCGTGATCTCCTGCTTCTGGCGGCCGATCGAGCTCCCGTCGAAGCACCTCACGACGGCGGCGAAGATGATCGAGTACGCCCTGCTCGCGCCGTCGATCGTGCTGCTCCTGCGGCGACGCGTCGATGTCGACCGGTTCCTGTACGTCTTCGTCGGCTGGGCGCTGGCGGCGGCCCTCTGGGGCGTGCTGATGTTCGTCGCGATCGTCGACGATCCGGAAGGGCCGCGGCCGGGCCAGCGCGAGGTCTCCTTCCTCGGCCACCAGGACTTCGGCACCTTCACCGGCGCGGCCCTCGCGATCGGCTTCTCGGCGATCGCGCTCGGCGATCCGGCCCGCCCTCGCCGCCGTCGCGATCGCTGCCGGCGCGCTCGGCGTGATCCTCGACGCCTCGGTCTTCGTCTACTTCGGCTGCCTGCTCGCCACCGTCGCCGTCGTCTGGATCGGCCGGCGTGCGGGCACGCTCACGCTCCGGCGGGGCCTCGCGATCGCCGCGGTCCTCCTCGTCGTCGGCTCCGGCGTGTACGTCTTACGGGGATCGGACGTGACGAACTACCTCTCCTTCCTCGGCATCACGAAGCCGCACACAGCGTCGCGCGGCCAGGTGGAGACGGGCTCGCAGCGGGCGCTCCTGGCCTGGATCGGCTACCAGATGTGGAAGGACCACCCCATCCTCGGGCTCGGCTTCGAGCGTTCGAACACCGACTTCAAGCCCTACCTCCCGGCTGCCCACAAGCGGTTCCCGAACCTGCCCGAGCAAGGCGTTCCCGGGCCCGTGGCGACGGTGGGGCGTACAGAACTTCTGGCTCGAGCTCCTCGCCGACACCGGCATCGTCGGGTTCGTGCTCGGCGTCGCGACCTTCGCGACCGGGATCGTGATCGCGCTGAGACAGGCGCGCAAGCCGTCGTTCCTGGCGCTCTCCGCCGCCGGGTTCATCCTCGTCGCCGCCGGCGCGTGGAACGCGGTCGGCATCATCGCGGGCATCCCGATGGACGCGGTCACCTGGCTCGGCTTCGGTCTCGCGCGGCGTGGCGCTGGAGGTCTCGTGACGCGCGCGCTCGTCACCGGCGGCGCCGGGTTCATCGGCTCGAATCTCGTCCGCGCCCTGCTCGAGCGCGGCGACGACGTCCGCGTGCTCGACAACTTCTCGACCGGGTCGCGGGCGAACCTGGAAGGGCTCGAGGTCGAGATCGTCGAGGGCGAGCTACGCAGCTACGAGCGCGTCCACAACGCCGTCCGCGGCGTCGAGGTCGTCTACCACCTCGGCGCGCTCGGCTCGGTGCCGAGGTCGGTGCAGGACCCGCTCACCTCGAGCGCCGTCAACGTCGAGGGCACGCTGAACGTGCTCCTCGCCGCGCGGGACGAGGGCGTGCGCCGCGTCGTCTATCTCCTCCTCGACCTCGGTGTACGGCTCGAGCAGGTCGCTGCCGACGCGCGAGGACTCGGTGCTCGACCCGATCTCGCCGTACGGGGTCGCGAAGCTCGCGGCCGAGCGCTACTGCGTCTCGTTCTCGCGCGTCTACGACGCCTTCGAGACGGTGGTGCTTCGCTACTTCAACGTGTTCGGGCCGCGCCAGAGCCCGTCCTCGCAGTACGCCGCCGTCGTGCCGCTCTTCATCACCGCGATCGCCGACGGACGGCCGGTCACGATCCACGGCGACGGCGAGCAGTCGCGCGACTTCACCTACGTCGAGAACGTCGTCGAGGCGACGATCGCCGCCGCCGGCGCGGCGGGTGCGAGCGGCCGCGTCTTCAACGTCGCCGGCGGGTCGCCGGCGAGCGTCAACCACGTCGCCGACACGATCGGGGAGATCCTCGGCCGGCCCGTCGAGAAGGTCTTCGGGCCGCCGCGCCAGGGCGACATCCGCGACTCGTGGGCCGACCTGACCGCCGCCCGCGAGGTTCTCGGCTACGACCCGGCGGTCAGCCTCGAGGAAGGCCTGCGGCGGACCGCCGACGCGCTGCTCGCCTAGAACCCGGCGGCCAGCGCCTGGAAGGCGCGGAACGACGGCTTGTGCTTGCCGCCGACGGTGACGAGGCCCGACTGCCAGCCGTTCAGGTTCGGATCGTCGCGAAGCAGGAACCACAGCATCAGGTCGATCCGCGGGTTCGCCTTGACGATCCGGAACGCCTGGGTGAGGTAGGCGGCCTGCTTGGCCCAGGAGACGCCGAAGATCGCGTCGGGCGGGTTCGTCTCGTAGCCGTACTCGGTGATCCAGATCCGCTTGTTGCCGTACTCCTTCGTCACCTGGCGGATCAGGGTGTCGATGTTCCCGAGCTCGACCCCCCGCCGCTCGCGACCGCCGAGGTCGGCGTGCGCGAGGGGTTCGAGTAGTACGGATGGTGATCCCAGGCGTCGAACGTCTGCAGGCCGTCGCGCTTGACCGCCGCGAGGAACGCGAGCGGCGAGACCGACGGGCGGCTGCTCGTCGGCTGGTTGTTCCCGCGGGGAGCGGTCGCGCCACAGCCGACACGCTCGGAGGCGATCCGATCCCGTGGACGCCGTTGTAGACGGCGTTGCAGATCTTGGCGTAGGCCTTCGCGCTCGCGATCACCCAGTGCGTCCCCACGTGCTGGAACTGGGGCCTCAGGAAGACGGGGTTGTTCGGCTCGTTCCAGGCGAGCCAGTAGCGGACGGGCGGAAGCTCGACCCCCCCGGCTCGTACGTGCCGCTGTAGCGGAGGGCGGCGGCGCGGGCGAACTTCTTCAGGTCGAGCGGATTGCGAGGCGCGACGTTGAGGCCCTCGCCCCCGTTCGCCCACGCGGGCGTCCCGTAGATCGAGAAGAGCACCTTGATCCCGGCCGCCGAAAGCTGCTGCACGACCGGGTCGTAGAGCGACCAGTCGTACGCGGGATCGGCCGGGCTCGTCGGATGCGCGGGCCGTGTCTTCGCGACACCGAGCGGCCCGCCCCAGTAGAGGTCGAGGCGCGCGACCTGCACGTGGAGCTGCTCGTAGGTCGTGACGGTCTTCGCGGTCGGGCCGTAGAGAAGCGACGCCTCGTCGGTGATCCCCGCCTGGAGGTAGCGGGATCCCGCAGCGGGCTGCGCGGCTGCGACGACGAGCGCCGCGACGAACACGGCGGCGAGAGCCCCGCGGCCGCACTCTAAGCCTCGACGGGCTCCCGGCCGAGCGCGCGTAGCCAGCGCCGCAGCCCTTCTTCCAGGTCGATCTCGGGCTCCCAGCCCGAGGATCTGCTGCGCCCGCGTGATGTCGGGGCGGCGCTCGCGCGGGTCGTCCACCGGCAGCGCCTCGAAGACGATCTCGCTCGGCGACCCGGTGACCCGGATGCACGTCTCGGCGAGCTCGAGCATCGTCACCTCGTGATTCGGGTTGCCGAGGTTCACCGGCAGATGCTCGTCGCTCATCGCGAGCAGGTAGAGCCCGCGGATGAGGTCGTCGACGTAGCAGAGCGAACGGGTCTGGGAGCCGTCGCCGAACACCGTGAGCGGCTTGCCCTCGAGTGCCTGGTGGAGAAACGTCACGGTGGCGCGCCCGTCGTTCCGCCTCATTCGCGGGCCCAGGGTGTTGAAGATCCTGGCGATCGCGGTGTCGACGCCCTGCTGGTTGTGGTACGCCATCGTCAGCGCCTCGGCATACCGCTTGGCCTCGTCGTAGACGCCGCGGGGGCCGATCGGGTTGACGTTGCCCCAGTAGGTCTCGGGCTGGGGGTGGACCTGCGGGTCGCCGTATACCTCGCTCGTCGAGCTGATCAGGAAGCGAGCGCGCTTCCACTTGGCGAGCCCGAGCGCGTTCGCGGTTCCGTGCGAGCCGACCTTGAGCGTCTGCAGCGGCAGGCGGAGATAGTCGATCGGGCTCGCGGGGCTTGCGAGGTGGAAGACGTAGTCGACCGGCTCGTCGATCCAGATCCCGTCGACGACATTCTGGTAGACGAAGGGGAACGCGGGTCCCCGCAGATGCTCGATGTTCTCGAGCGAGCCGGTCTCGAGGTTGTCGACGCAGATCACCCTGTGGTCGTGCTCGACCAGGTAGTCGCAGAGGTGCGAGCCGAGGAAGCCGGCGCCACCGGTGACGACGGAAGTTGTCATCTCTGGTCATGCTACTCGGGGGCCAGGAAATCACGGGCAATCCTCACGGACCCTTTGCAATAGCTTTTCGCCCCATGGCGACCTCCGGTAGACGCGCGGGCCTCGCGGCGCTCGCCGTCTACTCCGTCCTCGCGTTCCTCTTCTGGGGCCTCGGCCCGCTGCTCGAGCCGGGACGCCAGTACGTCGGCGTGTTCGACGACCCGCAGATCCCGATCTGGTCGTTCGGGTGGTGGCTGCACGCGATCGAGCACGGGTCGAACCCGCTGTACACCCACGAGGTCTGGGCGCCGAGCGGCGTCGACCTCGCCTGGGTGAACACCATCCCGCCGATCGCGGTGCTCTTCGCGCCCGCTCACTGCGCTCCTCGGCCCGGTTGCGTCGTTCGACATCGCCGCGGTCCTCCTCCCGGCCGTCTCGGCCTGGGCGGCCTACCTCCTCTGCCGCCACCTCACCGGCCGGTTCTGGCCCTCCCTCGTCGGCGGCTACCTGTTCGGCTTCTCGAGCTACATGCTCGGCCACGTCCTCGGCCAGCCGCAGCTGACCGCCGTCTTCGTGATGCCGCTCGTCGCGCTCGTCCTCGTCCGTGCGATCGAGGGAAGCCTCGACCGGTGGGGCGATCGTGCTGCGGCTCGCCCCTCTCCTCGCGCGTCCAGCTCTACCTCTCGCTCGAGGTGGCCCTGACGCTGACGCTCGTGCTCGGGCTCGCGCTCGTGGTCGGCTTCCTCCTCGCCCCGCCGTGGCGCCGGCCGCTCGTGCATCTCCTCGTCCCGCTCGCGATCGCCTACGGCGTCGCGGCGGTGCTGGCCGCGCCGATCCTCTACTACGCGCTCACGAGCCTGCGGGTCGCCGGGTTCACGCCGCCGGCGGCCTATACGGCCGACCTCCTGAACTTCTTCCTGCCGACCCACCTCGAGGCCGTCGGAGCAGGTTGGGCCGGCTCGCTGGCGAGGCACTGGTCCGGCAACAGCACCGAGCAAGGGGCGTTCGTGGGCATCCCGCTGCTCCTCATCGTCGTCTTCTACGTGCGCTCCAGCTGGCGCACGCTCGCGCGGCCGGTTCCTCGTCGTCATGCTCGCGCTCATGGCGTACCTGTCGCTCGGCCCGCGGCTCCACGTCGCCGGCCACAGCGTCGTCCCCCTCCCGACGGTGCTCGGGCACGAGACCGTCACGCTGCCCGGGATCGGCCGGAAGTTCCTGCCGCTCTTCGACAACATCCTCCCCGTCCGCTTCCTCGTCTACGCCTCGCTCGCCGAGCGCCGTGATCGTGGCTGCTCTGGATGGCCGCCACGAGCCGGCGGACGCTCCGCTGGCTGCTGCCGGCTGCGACCGTGCTCCTGCTCTTCCCGAACCCCGGCGCGGGCGTCTGGGCGACGACATTTCGCATCCCGCAGTTCTTCACGGCGAGCGCCTACCGCGGTTGCCTCGCGCCCGGCGAGATCGTCCTTCCCGAGCCTCCAGGGCAGGGCGGCCAGGCGAACCTCTGGCAGCTCGCCTCGAAGTTCCGCTTCCGGATGGCGGGCGGCCGGCTCCAGACCTCGCCGCCGAGCGTGTTCCTCCATCCCGACGGGATCGCCCAGATCTCGGTCGGCTACCTGCCCGTGCAGCAACGAGGTGCAGCTGCTTCGGCGGTACTTCGCCGCCGAAGGGAGTGACCGCGGTGATCGTCGACAAGCGGCAGGCGGGGATCTGGGCGCCTGCGCTCGACAGGATCGCGCCGCGGCAGGACCTCGGCGGGGTTCTCCTCTACCGTGTCGGCGGCGCGCCCGCGGCGGCCTGCGGCTGACGCCGCTCGCCGAGCGCGGCGAGCAGCAGCCCGAAGACGCCGACCAGGCCGAGGTTGCGGACGAGCAGCACCCAGACGCTCCAGTTCTGGTCCCGCTGGCCGTAGCGGCCGCCGCCCAGGTACTCGAGCTGCGTGATCGCGAGCACGGCGAGCCAGAGGACCGCGGCCTGGCGCCCGCGCCTTCCCGCAGCGAGCGGCACGAGCGGCACGAGCCAGGTGAGGTACTGGGGCGAGAGCACCTTGCCGAAGATCACGAAGGCCCCGATCGCCGCCGCCCAGGCCGTGACCATGCGCTCGTCGTCGTCGGGGCCCTTCCAGAACGCCCAGGCGGCGGCCGCCACGAGCGCCACGGCGAGCACCGTGCTGAGCACGCCGACCGAGTCGGCGAGCGCCCCGCCGATGTCGATCGAGCCGGGCTTGCCACGGATCCAGCCGACGTGGTGGATGCCGAGCTTCGAGCCGGCGAGCAGGATCGAGGCGCCGAGGCTCTCGATCTGGAGGTGGCGCTTCGCCTGCGTCCACAGGCTGAACCCGACCCCGCCGGGAGCGAGCGCGAAGAACGGCAGGAAGAGCACCGCGCCCGCGGCCACGTACGCGATCCCGGCCCGCGTGACCGACCGGACGCGCCGAACGGCGACGGGCAGGACGACGGCCGGGTAGAGCTTGAGCGCCGTCCCCACTCCGAGGAGCGCTCCCGGAAGGCGCTCCTGCCCACGGAGGAGCGCGACGAGCGCGAGCGAGACGAGGAACGCGGGCAGGGGGTCGTACCGGTTGAGGAACACCGGCCCCATCAGGACGGGTGCGAGCACGATCGGGGCGAGGCGCCACGCGCTGAGCCCGAGCCGGTTGACCGTCCACGAGGCGCAGACGGTGAAGCCGAGCCCGCAGGCGGTCATGAGGAGCTTGAAGACGAGGACGTAGTGCGCGTCCCAGATCAGGGCCGGAAGGGCAAAGAGGGGCACCGATCCCGGCGGATACTCGTCGTAGAAGTCGCGGTAGGGGATCCGGCCGTGGTGAACGAGCGCCCGCCCGTAGCCGGCATAGGTCCCGACGTCCCCCGGGTAGGCGTGGCTGAGAAGGCCCCCGTAGGCGACGGCGCAGGCGACGAGATAGAGGGCGCCGGCGAGGATGGTCGTCCGGTGCACCCGCTGCACAGCGGCTTACCCTAACGTGACGACGCCGATGGCGACCCACGAGAAGATCTCCGATCCGCCCGGGCCATACGAGTCTCTGGCGTTGTCCTTCGACGAGATCGCCGCCCGGCAGCCCGAGCCGAGGCGCCCGTCGCGCGGCTACCACCGGCTGATCGAGGCGGTGTACCGCTCGATCGTCCGGCCGGGCGCATCGGTGCTCGAGATCGGGAGCGGCGGCGGTGACCTGCTCGCTGCGGTCTCACCGGCAACGGGGCTCGGGATCGACGTGAGTGAAGGAATGGTCGACCTTGCGCCGCCGGCGCCACCCGGGCTTGCGGTTCGAGCACGGCGCCGGAGAGGACTTCGCGCTCGAGGAGACCTACGACTACATCCTCCTCTCCGACCTCGTCCCCTACGTCGACGACCTCCTCGCGCTGCTCGCGAATGCCGCCGAGCATGCGACCTCGGAGACGCGGGTCGTCGTCAACTCCTACAGCCAGCTCTGGCGGCCGGCCCTCGCTGTCCTCGAATGGCTCGGGCTCAAGCAGCGCACGCCGATCCAGAACTGGTTGACGATCGGCGACGTGAAGAACCTGATGCGGCTGACAGGCCTGGAACCGGTGACGACGACGAGGCGCATCCTCTTTCCCCTGAAGATCCCGGTGGTGTCGGCGTTCCTGAACGGGATCGTCGGGCCGCTGCCGATCATCAGGCACCTGTCGCTGACCTGGTGGATCGTCGCGCGCAAGCGGCCGCCGGAGGAGCCCGACGAGCTGAGCGTCTCGATCGTGGTGCCCGCCAGGGACGAGGCCGGGATGATCGAGCGGATCGTCGAGGAGACGCCGGCGCTCGGCTCCCGCTCCGAGCTGATCTTCGTCGAGGGGCACTCGACCGACGGCACCCGGGAGGAGATCGAGCGCCAGATCGCCCTCCACCCGGAGCGCGAGATCGTCTACCTCGAGCAGCCCGGGAAGGGCAAGGGCGACGCGGTGCGGCTCGGCTTCGAGCGGGCCCGCTACGACGTCCTGATGATCCTCGACGCCGACCTGACCGTCCGCCCGCAGGAGCTCTCGAGGTTCCTCGACTCGATCGCGACCGGGCGCGCAGAGTTCGCGAACGGCTCACGCCTCGTGTACGGGCTCGAACCGGGGGCGATGCGGTTCCTCAACCTGCTCGGGAACAAGGCGTTCTCGCTCGTCTTCAGCGCGCTGCTCGGGCAGCCGGTGAAGGACACGCTCTGCGGCACCAAGGTGCTGAAGCGCAGCCGGTACGAGGAGATCGCCGCGGGCCGCTCGTACTTCGGCGACTTCGACCCGTTCGGCGACTTCGACCTGCTGCTCGGGGCGGCGAAGCTGCAGCTCGTGATCGTGGACCTGCCCGTGCGCTACCGGTCGCGGACCTACGGGGACACGAAGATCTCGCGGTTCCGGCACGGCTGGCTGCTCGTACGGATGGCGGTGTTCGCCTACCGGAAGCTGAAGATCCAGATCTACGACGACTGAAGCACGACGTATGCCGAGGCGACTGCGTCGTCGATCTCCCGCGGGACGGGAACGACACAGTCCTCCGGCCCGGCGCTGCCGGTGGCGACGGCCTCGAGGCAGCGTGCCTGAAGGGCGAACCCGAGGTCCATCGACTCGATCGAGTTCCCGAGCGGCCTCGGGCCCGCCAGGTTGACCATGTGCCCGCCGGTGAGGAGGTGAAGCCGCCGGCCGCCCGGGAGGCGGAGCGTCTCGATCCCGTCGGCGGAGTCGACCGTCGCCTCGGCGGCGGCTCGGACGGCGGGCACGTCGATCTCGAGCGGGAAGTGCCCGACGTTCATGACGACGACGTCGTCGGGAAGGAGCGGCAGGTCGTCGGCGGTGAGGACGCCGCGGGCGCCGGTCGCGGTGATCACGACGTCGGCGCGGCGGAGCGCGGCGGCCTTGTCCGGCACGGCGAACCCGTCGAGAAGCGCCTCGAGCCGGGTGACCGGATCGATCTCGACCACGGAGACCTCGGCGAACCCGTTCCGGAAGTAGCGCGGCGACGCCGCGGCCGCAGGCGCCGTAGCCGAACACGGTCACGCGCTTGCCGTTCGTCGAGCGGTTCGTGATGCGCAGGTACGACTCGACGGTGCTCTGGCCGACGGCGTGCCGGTTCTCGGCGAACTGCTTGATCGGGCTGTCGTTGATGACCAGGATCGGGAGTCCGAGACGGTCCCGGAGCGGCTCGAGCCGCATCCGGCCGGACGTCGTCTCCTCGGTGCCCCCGACGAGCCCCTCGTACGGCTGCTCGAGCCAGCGGACGAACAGGTCGCCGCCGTTGTCGAGGAGGAGCTGCGGCTCGGCCGCGAGCACCTCGCGGAGGTGGGCGTCGTGCTCGGCCGGGTCGGAGGTCGGCGCTCCGACTGTGCGGACGCCGCGAGCACCGAGGTAGTCGAGCGCCTCCTGCTGGGTCGTGTTCAGGTTGCCGGTCGAGATCACCTCGGCCCCGCCGCGCGCGAGCGTGAGCAGCAGCGCGACGGTCTTCGGCTCGAGGTGGATGCCGGTACCGATCCGAAGGCCCTCGAACGGGCGCGTCCGCTCGAACTCCTCGCCGATCGCCGCCAGCAGGCGGCAGCTCCCGATCACCCATTCGATCCTCAGCCGCATGGGCCCGACGCTACAGGTGCCGCTGGTGTCGGACACGCGAGTGTCTCAGCAAGATCGAGCCCTCGAACGTGTCCGACACCGCCTTGAACCGCCGGCCTGCCGCCAGGCGGTGTCGGACACCGTTCGCGCTCCTGCTTGCCTGCGAGCGACGTACGCGGTGTCCGACACCTCGAGCCGCGTCCTGCTCCCGCCTACGGCTCGATGTTCTGGTTCAGGCGGAACACGTTGGTCGGATCGTATTCGCGCTTGAGAGCAACCAGCCGCTCGTAGGCCTCGGGGTCGTAGCCGCCCTTCCCGGAGCCCGGGTCGGAGAGGAAGTTGACGTACCCGCGGCCCGTCGAGGCAGAGGCAGCGGCCTCGACGACGCTGCGCGCCCAGTCGATGTGCGCGCCGGCAAGAGCCGGGTCGTGCCAGCCGGTGACGACGTTCATCAGGAACGGCATCGAGCGGTCGGGGAACGACGAGCCCTCACCGTTGCGGGCGACCGCGCCGCCCATCTGGTGCAGGTGGATCTCGGCCTGCGGGCCGGGAGCGGCCAGGTGCCGCTCGACGAGCCGCTCGATCAGCTCGTCGTCGAGGCGGGCCAGGTTCGTTCCCTTGAAGTACGCGTGGATGCCCTTGCCCCAGAGCGGGTCGAGCAGGGTCTGGATGACCTGGTACGGCATCGGCCCGAGCAGGTCGGCGATCGGCTCGGCGACCTCGCGGAACGCCTGCACATGCTCGTCGGCCTCCTCGACGGCGCCGGTGGAGACGGCGATGAACGCGGCGACCTTCTTGCCGTGCCACTCCTCCGGGATCACCGGTAGCGGCGGTGCGCTCGTGAGGTTCACGACCGCGGTGACCTCGTCCGGAGCCCCGGGCGCCCAGTCGCGGAAGAGCCGGAGCAGGTCGCCGGCCGACTCGCCCGGGTAGAAGACCGGGTCCGGCATGGACGAGCGGGCCGACCTTATGGAGCTTCAGCTCGAACTGGGTCGCGACCCCGAAGTTGCCGCCGCCGCCGCGGAGGCCCCACAGGAGCCCCGGGCTCTCGCTCTCGCTCGCGCGCACCAGCATGGCCGTCGGCGGTGACGACGTCCGCACCGACGAGGTTGTCGCAGGCCAGCCCGTGCTTGCGCATCAGCCAGCCGACGCCGCCGCCGAGCGTGAAGCCCCCGACGCCGGTGCTCGAGACGAGCCCGCCGGTCGTGGCGAGACCGTGCGCCTGGGTCTCGTGGTCGACGTCTGCCCAGGTCGCGCCGCCGCCGACGTAGGCGACGCCCGCATCGGGGTCGACCCGGACGTTCCGCATCGGCGAGAGGTCGACGACGAGGCCGCCGTCGGGCGCCGAGAACCCTGCGACGCTGTGCGAGCCGCCGCGCACCGCGAGCGGCAGGTCGTTGCTGCGCGCGAACCCGACCGCCGCGATCACGTCGGCGGCGCCCTCGCAGCGCACGATCAGCGCCGGGCGCCGTTCGTCGAACATGCCGTTCCAGACGTGGCAGGCCTCCTCGTAGCCGGCATCGCCGGGTGCGAGCACCTCGCCCTTCACGGCCTCGCGTAGCTCCTGCATCGTCGCTTCCCCGATCACCGGGGAGATCGTTGCACTCATTTCCCCCTCCTTCGTCCGTGTCCGGGGAGTTGTACGCAGGTGGGCTTTGCAGCGGATTAGCGCGCCAGGTAGCAAGGCGAAACGCTCGTCGACGGCGGCGACCCCGGTGAGATCGGAGGAGAGCACGTACAGCTCACGCGCCTCGGCGAGGCGCGTCGCGGCAAGGCCCGGGTCGCCGCGAACGAGCGCGACCTCGGCCTGGCTGAACGCGGTGTGCGCGAGCCAGCGAGGGCGGCGGGTCGCGCCGAGCGCGGCGATCGCCTGCTCGAGCGCGGCCTCCGCGTCGTCGTAGCGGCCCCGCGCGAGCTCGAGATCTGCCGTCCGCCAGAGGGTGCTCGCGTAGCCCCAGCGGTCGCCGGCGCGGCGAAAGAGGTCGCGTGCCTCGCCGAGCTCCGCGTCGGCACGGTCGAGCTCGCCGGCGACCGCGTCGACGAAGCCGAGGCCCGCGAGCGCCATGCCGATCCCGCGCCGGTCGCGCAGCCGGCGGCGCAGCTCGAGCCCGCGCTCGAGGGCCGCACGCGCCGCGTCGAGGTCGCCCTCGGCGAGCTCCAGGTAGGCCCGGCGGACGAGCACGGCGGCGAGGCCCGCGCGTCCTCGTCTGGCGATCGCCTCGGCCTCGTCGGTGAGCTCGCGCGCCCTCGCGAGCTCTCCCCGGACCCGGGCGACGCCCGCCTGGTTCACGAGCACGTGGCTCACGGCCGTGCGCCCCGTGAGCTCCTGGAACGGTTGGAGCGTGTCCTCGAAGAGCACCCTCGGGCCGATCGCCCCACCGAGCCCGGGCCAGCGCAGCTCGGCGATGTTGACCGGCGAGGGAACCCGGTCGGCGCCTCCGACCAGGCGAAAGAGGGCGAGGCTCCTCGCCAGGCTCTCCTCGGCGCGGTCCGACTCGCCGAGCAGCAGCTGCGCTGCCCCGACCGTGTAGGCGCCGAGCGCCTCGGCGCCCGGCGGCCCGTGCTCGCCGGCGAGCTCGTGCGCCCGCTCGGCCCAGGCCAGGGCAGAGGCGCCGTCGTCCCAGGCGACCGCGATGTCCGCGAGCCGTTGGAGCGCCGCGCCACTCGAGCCCACGATCGCCGACCGAGACCGCGATCGCGAGGCTCTCTTCCACCCTGGCGTTGAGGGAGTCGGTCAGTCCGGCGCGGAAGTCGATGGCCGACGCGGCGAGCAGGGCCTCGGCCCGGAGCGAGGTGGGCTCCGGCGCAGCCCGCCAGCGCCGCGGCGAACCGCCGCTGGGCCTCGACCAGGTCGATCCGTCTCATCCAGAACGGCATGAGCGCCGCACAGAGCCGGAGGGCGCCGTCGGCGTCGCGGGAGAGGAGGGTGTCGAGTGCCGCGCGCATGTTCGCGGCCTCGCGGTCGAGGGACTGCGTGTCGATCGTCGCCTCGGCGAGCGCGAGCGCCCACTGGGCATGTCGCGCGGCGAGCGCCGGCGTCTCGCCGGAGTCCTCGAGCTCTCCCCACGCATAGAGCCGAACCGTCTCGAGCAGCCGGTAGCGGCGGTCGGGGCCGCGGTCGTCGAAGCTGACGAGGGACTTCTCGACGAGCCGGCCGAGCACGTCCGCAACCTCGGCCAGCCTCGAGGAGGTCGCCCGCGCAGACGACCTCGGCGGCGCCGAGCTCGAAGCCGCCGGCGAACACGCCGAGCCGGCGGAAGAGGACGCGCTCGTCGGGCTCGAGCAGGTCATGGCTCCAGCGGAGCGTCGCCTCGAGCGTCTGCTGCCTCGTCGGAGCCTGGCTCGACCCGGCCCGAAGCAGGCGGAAGCGGTCGTCGAGCCGGGCCGCGATCGCCGCCGGGGTCAGCGCCCCGACCCGACCCGCGGCGAGCTCGAGCGCGAGCGGGAGCCCGTCGAGCCGGAAGCAGATTCGCGCCACGTCGTCGGCGTTATCGTCGGTCAGCTCGAACCCCTGGGCGACGGCGGCGGCACGCTCGACGAAGAGGATGACCGACTCGAAGCGGGCGAGATCCGCTGCGCCGGAATGCTGTCCCGGGTCGGGGATCGCGAGCGAGGGCACGCGGAAGACGACTTCGCCGGGGATCCGCAGCGGCTCGCGGCTCGTCACGAGCACGGTCAGCTGCGGCGCTGCACGGAGGAGCTCCGACGCCAGCGCCGCGCTCGGGGCGAGCACGTGCTCGCAGTTGTCGAGGACGAGGAGCAGCTCGCGGCCGGCGAGGTAGCCCGTGACGGCATCCTCGAAGCTCTGGTCGGGAAGCGCGAGCACGTCGAGAGCGGCGGCGACGGCGATCGCGACCGAGGACGGGCCCGCCGCAGCGAGCTCGACGAGCGCCGCACCGTCCGCGTAGAGGCCCTCCACCGACCGTGCGAGCTCGAGAGCGAGGCGCGTCTTGCCCGCGCCGCCGGTCCCGCTGAGCGTGAGCAGCCGGCCCCGGTGAAGGAGCGCGGTGAGCTCGGCGAGCTCGTGTCGACGACCGACGAAGGAGCTCGCGTCGGCGGGGAGGCGGTGCTGCGCGCCGGCCGAGTCGGCTTCCTGAAGCGCCGCTTCGAGAGCGTCGGCAAGCGCTTCCAGAGCCTCCCGCCGGTCGGAGGCGAAGTCGTCGTAGCGGTTCTCCGGCAGGAGCTCGCCCGAGTAGAGCCCGAGCGCGGCCCGCAGGCCGGGAGCCGCCCGGGAGCGAAGCGCCGCAGCGGCGGCCGTCTCGAAGACATCGACGTCGACCTCTGCGTCCAGCACGAGCAGGCCGTCTCGCGCCTCGATCGCCCCGGCGCCGAGTGCGCGGCGCGCGACGTGGACGCCCTGGTTCAGGTTGTTGGCCGCGGCGGAGGGATCGAGCTCGGGCCAGAGCGCATCCATCACCTGCTCCCGGTGGAGCCTGTGGCCGCGCGCGAGCGCGAGCAGCTTCACGAGCTCGCGCGCCTTGCGCAGCCTCCAGGCGCCGTCCGGGACCTCGGACCCGCCGGCCGAGGCGGCGAACCCGCCGAGGAGCCGGATCGTGACCTGCCCCACCGCCCGAGGATGACGCCGCCGGCTCCTGACGTCAACCATCCGGCGGGCGATCGAGCCCGGCGCCGGGCGCGGCAAACCGCGGGACGCTCACGCGTCGTAACCTTCCACCATGGAGCTACTCGAACGGGGGGACGCGCTCGCCGCGCTCGCCGCGGCATACGCCTGCGCCGAAGGGGGCGAGGGGCGCGTCGTGTTCGTCACCGGCGAGCCGGGCATCGGGAAGACGTCGCTCGTCGGGCGGTTCCTCGACGGTCTCCAGCCGGGCTCCCGGGTGCTCGTCGGCGGCTGCGACGACCTCTCGATCCCGAGGCCCCTCGGCCCGTTCCGGGACTTCGGAGGCCGCGTCTCGCCCGAGCTCTCGCGCGCGCTCGCCACCGGCGCGGCGCCGTACGAGATCCAGACGCTGCTCGTCGAGGAGCTCGAGCTTCCGCCCCAGCCGACCGTTCTCGTGCTCGAGGACGTGCACTGGGCAGACGAGGCGACGTTCGACTCCCTCATGGTCCTCGGACGCCGCATCGGCTCACTGCCCGCGCTCCTCGTCGTCACCTTCCGCGACGGCGAGGTCCCGCCCGGCCATCCCCTCCACGCTGCGGTCGGGGCCGTGCCGGCGAGCCTCGCGGTGTTCCTGGAGCTGGCGCCGCTCACGCACCGCGCGGTCGCCTCGCTCGCAGGCGCCCGCGCGAGCAGCGTCTACGCGGCCACGCGCGGCAACCCCTTCTACGTCACGGAGCTCCTTGCCTGCTCTGCCGAGCAGGGCCTCCCTCAGTCCGTCGCGAACGCCGTGCGAGGTCGCGCCGCGCGACTCGACCACCCCTCGCGCGTGCTGCTCGAGCTCGTGTCCGTGGTTCCGAACCGCGTGCCCGTCTCGGTGCTCGACGCCCTGATGTCGAGCTGGCCCGCGGCGGCCGAGGAGCCCGAGCGAAGAGGGCTCCTCGAGGTGCGAGCCCGGCTACGTCCGCTTCCGCCACGAGCTCGCCCGCCATGCGATTTCCTCGAGCATGACCGCGGCCGCCCGCCGCCGCGTGCACGCCGGGATCCTCGCGGCTCTGCTCGAGGGCGACGCCGACCCGGCCGAGATCGTCCACCACGCCGAGGCCGCAGCAGAGGAGGACGTCGTCGCCGAGTTCGCCGCGGTGGCGGCAAGGCGTGCGGCAGCGCTCGAGTCGCACCGAGAGGCGCTCTCGCACTACCTCCGCGCCGCGGACTTCCTCGAGAGGCTCGCTCTCCGCGAGCAGGCCGCCCTGCTCTTCGAGCTCGCCTCGGCGGCATACATCGTCTCGCGGCTCGACGTCGCGTTCCCCTCGATCGAGCGCGCCACGGCGATCTATCGCGAGCTGGGCGATCACCACCTCGGTGGGGAAGTGCCTGCGAGTGCTCTCGCGCTTCCAGTGGTACTCGGGCGACGGTAACGCCGCGCGCCGTACGGCGGCCGGCGCGGTGGCGATCCTGGAGCCCCTCGGCGAGTCGGTCGAGCTCGCCGCCGCCTACAGCACCCTCTCGCAGCTCGCGATGCTCGGAGAGGACAACGCGCCAGGCGCTCGCGATGGGCGAGATCGCCTACGAGCTCGCGACCGCAGCTCGGCGACAACGCGACCCGGGCCCACGCCCTCGTGAACATCGGCTCGGCGAAGCTCCAGCTCGATCCCGAGGCAACCGAGACGCTGCTGCAGGCGCGCGCGCTGGCAGACGCGAGCGGGACGCGCCACGAGGCGACGAGGGCGCTCGTGAACCTGGCGCTACACGCTGATGTGCTGGGGTCGGCCGCTCGAGGCGCGGGCCTACGTCGAGGAGGCGATCACCTACGCGGGGCAGCACGAGGTGCACACCCTCGCCGAGTACGCGAGGACGATGCTCGCATGGCTGCGGCTGCGGGGCGGCGAGTGGGACGAGGCCGAACGGGTCGCCGCCCGGGTCGTCTCCGGCGGGGAGTCGATTCCGCAGCTCCTCGCGCGGACGGTCCTGACCGAGCTCGCGATCCGCCGTGGGGATCCGGATGCCGCCGGCGACCTCGCGGGACTGGCCGCGCAGGCCGAGCGAACGGGCGAGCTTCAGCGCCTCGCTCCCGTGGTCGAGCTGCAGGTCGAGTCGGCGCTCCTCGGCGGCTCGCCGATGCCGTGCCGCCGCATCGAGGAGCTCGTCGAGGAGATCCGGCGGGTCCGCGGGGACTTCTCGGGCTGGGGTGCGGTGCGGATCGCGGTGACGGCGTCCCTGGTCGGGATCGATGTGGACGTGAAGGCGCCCGGGTCGCCGCCGCTCGACGCCATGCTGCGCCGGGACTGGCGGGCCGCCGCGGACGCCTACGGCGCGGTCGGCTGGGGCTACGACCGCGCGCTGATGCTCTCTCTGCTCGACGACGCCGACTCGCTCGCCGAGGCGATCGGCATCGCCCGGGAGCTCGGAGCCGAGCCGCTCGCACGGAGGGTCGCCGAGCGGATGCGCGACCTCGGCGCGGCCGTCCCACGCGGGCCGCGTGCCTCGACGCGCGCGAACCCCGCAGGCTTGACCGGACGTCAGCTCGAGGTGCTGTCGCTCCTTGCCGGCGGCCTCTCGAACGCCGAGATCGCCGACCGCCTCGTCGTCTCCCCGCGGACAGCCGAGCACCATGTCGCCGCTGTCATTGCGAAGCTGGGTGCGGCATCGCGCTGGGATGCCGTCCGGCGCGCGGCCGAGCTCGAGCTCGTCCCGACCGCCGCGCGCTTGAAGGCTCAGGCGCGCCCGAGGGCGCGCACGACGCCTCGAAGCCCGGCTCCGCCGGCGCTGCGCCTGCTCCTCGAGCTGCTTCGCGCGCAGCTCGAGGAGCGGGATGAGGTGCGCCGTCGGCCTGAACGGATCGGCGATGAGCTTGCCGCCGCGGAGCGGCAGCGCCGCGACGATTGCGCCCGCCGACCTCGGCGACGACGCAGCGGCTGGCCGGCGCGGGCGCGCCGTCGAGCGCGGCGAGCCGCTCGATTGCCGTCGGCGTCGCCGACGGTCGTCAGCCGGAGAAGCACAGCGTCCTTCGCGGGCACCGGCCGCGTCACGGCCGGTGCCGGCTGCACCTGGAAGGCGTCATGGACGGCGCGATCGAGCTCTCGCTCGGTGCGATCGCACCATCGTCTCTGAGATGAACGGATGCATCGGAACCCTCCTGACCCTTTGTCCTGTCATTTCTCTCGAAGGTACGCGCGAGGAGGGTCAGGCCGATTCGGTGTTGCTACCCATCTTTTCCTGCCTAGGTGACTACCGATCTTGAGACGTGCGGCTCGGGCGGTTGCGCCGCGGAGCCTTTCCGCGAGCTCGGGGGTCAGCTCGCCGGGCTCGAGCCGCCAGCTCCAGTTGCCTCCCGTGGTCCCGGGCGTGTTGAAGCGCGCCTCGCTCCGAGCCCGAGGACCTCCTGGGCCTGGACGATCACGAGCGACGCGCGCGAGCTGAGCGCGAGGCGGACGAGGCCCCAGGCGGGCTCGTCGTCGATCCCGGCGTCCCTCATCTGCTCGAGCGCGCGCCTGCGGAAGGGCGCCGGCGCGGTGTCCCACCAGCCCGCGATCGGGTCGAGGTCGTGCGTCCCGGTGTAGAGAACGCAGTTCTCGGGGTGGTTGGCGAGGGAGTGGACGTTGTGGGAGCCGCCCGTGAACCCGAACTGCAGGACTCTCATCCCGGGGAACCCGAGCTCGTCGCGCAGGCGATGCACCGCCGGGGTAATCACACCGAGGTCTTCGGCGACGACCGGGAGCGGCCCCAGCTCGGCCTGGGCAGCCTGGAAGAGCTCGAGCCCGGGCGCGCGGCGCCACCGGCCGTGCCGGGCGGTCTCCTCGCCAGGCTGGACGGCCCACGAGGCCACGAATCCCCGGAAGTGGTCGATCCGCGTGAGGTCGAGGAGCTCGAAGGAGCGACGGAAGCGCTCGATCCACCAGCGGTAGCCCTCGGAACGGTTGGCGGGCCAGCGGTAGAGCGGGTTGATCCAGAGCTGGCCGTTCGGGTTGAGCGCGTCCGGGGGTGCGCCCGCCTCGACGGAGAGGTCGAAGAGCTCCCGGTGGTAGAGGAACGTCGGCCGACGTCGGCGCGACATAGATCGGCAGGTCGCCCAGGATGCGCACACCCCGGCCGGCGGCGTAGCGGCGGAGAGCGCTCCACTCCCGTTCGAAGCGAACCTGGTCGGCGAGGGCGCCGTCGCCTGCGAACCGCTCCCAGTCGAGGGCCCAGTAGCGGTGCCGCTCGCGGAAGCTCATCGAGCTCGGCATGGCTCACCTCGGCCGTTCGGGTCGGCGAGCAGAGCCGGTGAGCCCGCGAAGGCGGACGCGGAGCTGTAGGGCGACCCGTAGCCGTCGGGCGGGACGAGCGGCAGGACCTGCCACCAGCCCTGGCCGGCGGCGGCGAGCCAGTCGACGAATCGCTCGGCCTCGACGCCGAGGCGCCCACCGGGCAGGGACGTCGGATGGAGGAGAACCCCCGCTGAGCGCTGCCCTATCGGGCTCGGACGCTCAGGCAGAGGGCTGAGCCGAGCCGTCCTCGGCCGGCAGCTTCGCGATCAGCGCCTGAATCCGGGCGACCACGTCGGCCTCCCCGTGTCCGAAGTCGTCGAGCAGCGAGTGGAGCGCAGTGCGGAGGAGCGTCAACTCCTCGTCTGTCGAGTTCGAGCGTGGCCATCGGCAGAGCATCATAGTGCGCCCGGGCCGAGGGTCAGCGTTCCTACAAGCGGGTTACGAGCTCGATCAGCCGGCGCGCGAGAGATTGGTGGGGTCGGGTAGGGAATGATCCGCCGGGCGTTCCCTGGCGACGACGGTGGTGACCGGGAGCCCGAGATGGCTGACACGGCCGGGGAGGTCGAGGTGGAGCCAGCCCGAGAGCGTGGGGCAGGGCCGGAGGATGATCTCGTCGAACTCGGCTCGCGTGGAAGGTCCTTCGATCGCGTCCATCGGGTCGTGCCGGATCGAGACCGCCCCTTCCGTATTGGTCGCCCGAGGCCTCGTCGATCAGCGGCAAGGCGAGCGCCAGCATGTGAGCGCTTCCTTGTGGGCGTGCTCCCGCTCGCCGTCGGTGAGCTCGGCGTGCGCGGCGGGGCTCGGCAAGAGCAGTGGAACTGGGCCCCCCGCGCGGCCCGGGCCCGGATCGCATCGAGCAGGGCCGGGGTCGTCGCGGTCTGGTTGGCGACGACGAGGACGCGCGCGTGGCCGTCGGCCGGGAGCGAAGCCAGGTGGCTCACGTCGCGCTTGGTGATGCTGAGGAAGACGACGACGACGAGGATCGCACTGAGGAAGACGACGCTCGTCAGGGTCGTCCCCAGACCGAGGCCACCGTCCGCACGTGGCTGTGAGAGGAGATCTCCGGTTGACGCTCCCAGCGGCCGCGTGAGGATGTAGGCGAGCCAGAACGAGAGGACGGCGTTCAGTTCAAACCGGTAGTGAGGGCCGGCGACAGGGGCGATCGGGACGACGAAGATCACGAGCGTCCAGGCGTAGCCGACGTTCAGCCGTTCGGCGGTCAGGTCGCCCGCGGCCGTTCCGAGCGCAAAGGTGAACAGGACTGCGAGCCAGTAGAAGCCCTCGCGTCTCGTGGTGTAGATCGTGTGGATCGAGAGCGTTCGCTCGCTTGCGAACCAGACGGCGAACGTGACCGCCAGAAGCACGGAGAAGACGGTGGTGCTCGTGACGAGCGAGACGCCGTGGTTGTCCGTCAGGTTGTCGGTGATCTGGGTGCCGACAACGCTGATCAGCACGATCCCCGTCCAGTAGACCCCTGCGACGTAGCGGCGGAGCCGGAACTGGAAGACGAGCGCCACGGCGAGCAGGGCCGCGGTGATGTAGGTCGTCTTCGTGAGCCCGAGCCCGACGTTGTCCGAGAGATAGTCGGAGGCCGTCTCGCCGACCGTGGTGCATAGCACCTTGATCACCCAGAAGTACGCGGTGACCTCCGGGACCTTGTTCAGCATCTCGCGCGCGAAGAACCGCGAGAGCGTCGTCGGCGAAGACGCGACCGAGTTGGGAGAGGGAGAGGACATCAGCAGGCGGGGGGCGAGACGCTTTCGACTATCGCGCGTTCAGCCTGAACGTCGTCTGAACGGAGGCGACCATTCAGACGTGGTTCAGCCTCGCGTCGGGAGACTGACGGACCGGTGCTGGCCTCACTTGCTTCTTCGATCACACAGTTCGTCGGAGACCGGGGGCTGTACGCGGTGTTCGTGCTGATGCTGGTCGACGCGGTCTTTCCGGCGGGAAGCGAGCTGGTGATGGTGTATGCCGGGGCGCTCGCCGCCGGTGCGTTCTCCGGGCAGCACGTTGCTCTCTTCGGAGCTCGAATCGATTCGGGCGCTGCAGCGTTCGCGGCCGTGGTCCTTGTCGGCGCGGTTGGCTACCTGGTCGGGGCCCTGCTCGGATGGGGGATAGGCATCGCCGCCGGGCGTCCGTTCGTCGAGCGGCATGGTCGACTGTTTCACTTGCAGCCGCGGAGTCTCGAGCGTGCCGACGCCTGGTTTTCCCGCTATGGAAACCGAGCCGAGTTCTGGGGCCGCCTCACGCCTGTCGTTCGGTCGTTCGTCTCGATCCCGGCGGGGTTCGAGCGGATGCCGATTGCGCCGTACTCGGCTCTGACGTTCCTCGGAACCCTGATCTGGTGCCTGGTCTTCGCGGGAATCGGGTGGGCGATCGGGAGCAGCTACGAGAGCTTCAACAAGGGATTCGACTACGTCTCGGTCGCGATCGTGGCGGTTCTCATCGGAGCTGCGACCGTGGTGGTCGTCTGTCGCAGAAACGTTCGCAAGGGAGAGCGTACGACCGACGGCGAGCGTTAGGCGGCGCGGTGCGCGAGGAGTTGGGGAGGGCCACGTGGCCCTCCCCAACAGAGACCCTTCGCTAGCCGAGAGGCAGGAGCTTGGTGTGTTCGATCCTGACCGCCTGGAGCTGGTTCGGGTCGAGGCCCAGCAGCGAGAGGATGGTCGGTGCAATCTGGGTCGTCTCGACTGCCGTGTGGACGCGAGCCCGAGATGTGACGCCGCGTGCGCTTGAGACCGGCGAAGAGCTACATCGGCATGTCAGCTGATGACAGCGCGCCACGCCCAGTTGTGGCACGGGCGGTAGGCCCGAATTGCCTCGTCCTCGCAATCCCGGGCCGCGGACTGAACGCGACGCGCCTTCGGCGCAGAGCGCGATCACGGGCTCGATCGAGACGCATGTGGGCGGAGTCGTCTGAATAGGAGTAGGATGGTTGGACTGGCTCTGCGTGCCAGGACGCCGGCTGAGGCCCAAATGACATCGACGCGCCCCAATGGCGCGCGAGATGAGGGACTGAGGCAAACAGAGTTCGACGCGCAGGGCCGACTCTTTTTGCGGACTGGGGATAGCGCGTGACGTCTGTAGTTCCCTCGCCGACACGTGTGATGCATAGACGCGCCTTCTGCGAGGGAGACCGAGTCTCTTCCTTTTCGGATCATCTGGTTTGGATCGAGGGAGGTTTCGTATGGCATTGGCAGAGATCGAGATCGTTCAGGGAATCGGCTCCGACTACGGAGCCAAGTACGGGTTCTCGAACCCAGATGAGGCGAAGGACTACTTTTTCAAGTCGGGTCGGGGGGTTTCGCACGAAGTCGTCGAGGCAATCGCCGAGCACAAGAGCGAGCCGGAGTGGATGCGGAAGGTGCGCCACCAGGCGCTCGACTACTTCTTCGCGCGTCCGATGCCCAACTGGGGCGGCGACCTCTCCGGGATCGACTTCGACAACATCTACTACTACATCAAGCCGACCGAGAAGCAAGCCGAGACCTGGGAGGACCTGCCCGCAGACATCAAGGACACCTGGGACAAGCTCGGCATCCCGGAGGCCGAGAAGAAGTACCTCGCCGGCGTCGGCGCCCAATATGAGTCGGAGGTCGTCTACCACCACCTGCAGGAGAAGTTAAGCGACCAGGGCGTGATCTTCCTCGACATGGACTCCGCGCTGCGTGAGCACGAGGAGGTCGTCAAGCAGTACTTCGGGACGATCATCCCCTCGAACGACAACAAGTTCGCCGCGCTGAATACAGCGGTGTGGTCAGGCGGCTCGTTCATCTATGTCCCACCCGGAGTGAAGATCGAGCTGCCGCTGCAGGCCTACTTCCGGATCAACGCCGAGAACATGGGCCAGTTCGAGCGCACCATGATCATCGTCGACGAGGGCGCCTACGTCCACTACGTCGAGGGCTGCACCGCCCCGATCTACTCGAGCGACTCGCTGCACAGCGCGGTCGTCGAGATCGTCGTCCACAAGCGCGGCCGCTGCCGCTACACGACGATCCAGAACTGGTCGAACAACGTCTACAACCTCGTCACCAAGCGCGCCGTTGCCTACGAGGACGCGACCATGGAGTGGGTCGACGGCAACCTGGGCTCGAAGCTCACGATGAAGTACCCCGCCATCTGGCTGATGGGGCCGCGCGCGCACGGCGAGGTGCTCTCGATCGCGTTCGCAGGCGCCGGACAGCACCAGGACGCAGGCGGCAAGATCGTCCACGTCGCCCCGGACACCACCTCGCTGATCACGTCCAAGTCGATCTCGAAGGACGGGGGTCGCGCCGGCTATCGCGGTCTCCTCCAGGTCGCCAACGGTGCGACAAACGCGAAGTCGAAAGTCGTCTGCGACGCACTCATCCTCGACGAGAACTCTCGCTCCGATACCTACCCCTACATCGACATCGACGAGAACCAGGTGGACATTGGGCACGAGGCGACCGTCTCGAAGATCGGTGACGAGCAACTCTTCTACCTGATGTCACGCGGACTCTCGGAATCACAGGCCTCCGCGATGGTTGTCGCCGGCTTCGTCGAGCCAATCGTCAAACAGCTCCCGCTCGAGTACGCAATCGAGATGAACCGCCTGATCGAGATCCAGATGGAAGGTTCCGTTGGCTAGTCCGGGGGGCGCCGGCTCGAGCAGCGCCTGGGGAAGTGCTCCTCGGGGCCGCGCCGCTGGATCGCGCTGCACCGGACGCTGGCGCCTGGCGTTACGAAGAGCTGGAGTCTGATTCCAGGCTGGTTTCGGCTCGCTCGTCGCTCCGTTCTTTGTCTTTGGCCAGAGTCTCCACCCGCAACTCTTCGGCGTCGGCCGCCTCAGACGTCGTCAACGGGCCGGTCGGCGGTCGATGTCCACCTCGCAAGCCTTTGAGGAAGGCGCGAATGCCAGTCACGCCGAGAGCCTAGCCGCCTCGTCGCGTCGGGAGTACACCCGCGTCGCTACGGGCCTCAGCGCAGGTCCTTGTTCGACTCCACGGCATTAGCGACAATGCCGTTCCGCGCCGAGAAATACCGTCAGGTACGTTCGGGACGGGCCTCTGTACTGCGCAGAACTCCGGGTCGTGACGTTCCGTGCCGTCGCGTTTTGCAGGCGGGTTGTAAGGATGGCTCTGGCGTAAGGACGTTCGCCCAGACGACCGCTCTCTGTCGCGCTCGTTTCGCGCGAACGACCCCGCGGGCTGAAGGCATCTAGACTGCCGAAACTGTGCTCACGCGGACCTGACACGGACGATCCAGGCACCAGGAGCTTGCAATCGTCCAGAGCCCCGCTTCTTCTGCTTTCCGTCGTGTCGCTGGCGGGGTGCGCTGGCTCGCACGGCCCCGGTGCGCCTGCTTCCGCGACGCTTTCAACCCACCGTACGGTCACGACGACAGCGCGTCTGCCTCCAAGGACAATCTCGGTCGACGAGTTCGAGTTCGGGTTCTCCCTCTCACGAAACACGATCCCCGCCGGCAAGGTCACGTTTCTGATGCGCAATACTGGGTCCCTGATACATAACTTCGTAGTGATCGGCGGTGCCTCTGGCGCCTTCCTTACGTCCGGTCAGACCGCGAAGATGACCGTCACACTGAAGCCCGGCACGTACATCTATGTCTGCGGCGTCAAGGATCACGCCGCTGAGGGCATGCAAGGCACGCTTGTCGTGACGCCCTAGAGCCCGAGACGGTCCTGGATCCTCGGTCGAAGCCTGCACCTAGCAGCGCGACGAGCTCAGACGCGATCCGGAGCACTGGCGCAGGTCAGCTCCGTGTTACCCGGCAGGCAACTGGTCACGCGCAGTCGGTGGCGATCACCAGAGCGGCGATCTGGTCGGTGCTGCTGTTGCTCTGCGCGTCGCCGGTCGTCGCGTCGTGGACGTCGACACCCTGAGTTGCAAGAAGACCCCTCAGGGGCCGCGGAACGGCTCAGGAAGCCACATTAGCGCAGGTCCTTGTTCGACTCCATGTCGAACCACATGGCAAACAGCGTGAACTGGAAGCCCGAGATCAGGAGCAGGGCGACGAGGACGATCGTCGCCGCCGGGATGCCGTGGCCCATGATGCGGAGGATCGGTCTCGGCGATGCCGAGCGCCAGCCCCGCGGCCGTCATCACGATCCCGAAGAGGTAGAAGAAGACGAGCGGGTGGAAGTCGCGGATGACGTACTTCTCGCGCATCCGCCAGAAGAAGCCCTTCATGAGCAGCCAGGAGATGCGCGGCACCACGTTCCGCAGCTTGATCCCCGACCGCTCGCCGACGTTGTAGATCGGCCGCGACGGCACGTCCCGCACACGCGCGTTGATCACGTTCAGGTGGACGAGCAGGTCGTTCGGGAACCCGTAGCGGGTGTAGACGCGGTCGAGGTCGAGGCGCTCGAGGGTGACCAGCGAGATCGCCGTGTAGCCGGCCTGCG
This sequence comes from uncultured Actinomycetota bacterium, assembly GCA_963723405.1. Lineage (GTDB taxonomy): Bacteria > Actinomycetota > Thermoleophilia > Gaiellales > Gaiellaceae > PALSA-600. The sequence continues at coordinate 157,567 of CAVRQF010000003.1, forward strand.
AGTCGGCGACGTGCCAGTAGCCGGAGGCGATCTTCGTCAGCAGGGAGAGAACGGCGTTCCCGAGGTAGCGGTGCCTCGGGATCAGCTCCCAGGCGCGGCCGGTGAAGAGCCTGTTCGCCTTCGCGTAGTCGACCTCGCCGCGGAGCACCGGGCCGGCGATCGTCTCGAGCTCGTCGGGGTCCATCTGGTTGTCGCCGGCCATGACCGCGGTCACATCGACGCGCTCGGCAAGCGCGCGCCTGTACCCGGTCAGGATCGCGGCGCCGACGCCGGCGTTGCGCTCGTGCGAGATGACCTCGATCTGCGGGTCGGCGTAGCTCCGCGCCTTCTCCGCGGTCCCGTCGGTGGAGGCGTCGTCGACGACGACGATCCTGTCGACGAAGCTCGGGATCCCGGCGAGCGTGTCGCCGATCAGCGCCTCCTCGTTGTATGCCGGGACGACGACGGCGACCGTCTTGCCCCCGATCATTCGGAGACCCGGACGCGGAAGAGCACCCACAGCGCGCGGAACCCGTCGCGCCAGGTGATCTTCTTGCCCTCGTCGTGCGTCCTTCCGTAGTAGGAGATCGGCAGCTCGTAGATCCGGAGCTTCCGCTTGCACACCTGGCCGGTGATCTCCGGCTCGATCCCGAACCCGTTCTCGGTCAGCTTCAACGAGCGGAGGACGTCCATGCGGAACGCCTTGTAGCCCGTCTCCATGTCCGAGAGCGTCGTATTGAAGAGCGCATTCGTGACCAGCGAGAGGAACCGGTTGCCGACGAGATGCCAGAAGAGAAACGCCCGCTGCGGCTTGCCGCCGCGCAGGCGCGAGCCGAAGACGACGTCGGCGACCCCGCGCACGATCGGCTCGATCAGCTCCGGGACGTCGACGGGGTCGTACTCCATGTCGGCGTCCTGGATCACGGCGATGTCGCCGCCGGCCGCGGCGATCGCGGTCCGGATCGCAGCACCCTTCCCACGGTTCTGCTGGCGCACGACGATGGCCCCGGCCGCCTCGGCGATCTCCGCCGTCCCGTCGGTCGAGCCGTCGTCGACGACGACCAGCTCCGAATCGAGGCCGAGCGCGCGCACGCGCTCGAGCACCTCGCCGATCGTCGCCGCCTCGTTGTAGGCCGGAATGAGGAAGGAGACCTTCACGTTCGCGCGATCGTACTCAGCGGCCCCGCCGGATCAGGCAGGGACAACGTCTCGGCGTGCGCGCAGGCCGACGATCGTCGCGACGATGGCGCCGATCAGGAGCCCGATCAAGCCACCGATGACCACGGAGCTCCGGCCCGAGCGCGCGGTCGACTTCTCGGCCCTGGCCTGCTGAACGATCTGCGTTTGCTCGACCTGCTGGGCCAGCGACAGGAGCTGCTCCGTGCGTCGTCTGCGAGTCCAGGGTCTGCCCGTAGGCAGCCTCCGCGGCGTCGAGCTGGCTCGCGATCACGAGCTGGTCGAGCGGGGAGAGGCCCTGCGCCTTCGCAAGCGACGCGTTGAGGGCGTTGATCCTGGTCTGAAGCGTTTTGAGCCGCTGCTGGTAGTTGGCGAGCCTCACCTTGTAGATCCCGATCGACTGCCTGACGTATCCGGAAGTCGTCTGCTTCTGGACGACCTGGGCGAGCGCGTTCGCGGCATCCTCGGCTCGCTTCGGCCTGTTCAGCGCGACGACGATCTGGATGAGAATGCTGTTCGTGTTCTGGGCGGCCGCCTGGCGATCGGCCGTGACGGTGTACGTCGCCACATGTCCGCGAAGCTCCCCGACGCTCATTCCCGCCTTGGCCGCCGCATACCGGAGCGCAGGCTCGGAAGTGGCAAACGCCTGGATCGCGGCAGGGCTCGAGAGGTACGAGAGGACCGACGCGTTCCCACCCGGAGAGAAGGCCTGCCCGCGGGCGATCAGCGCGGTCGCCGTGTAGGTGCTGCCGGCGCCGCCCGAGCGAGTACAGCACGCCGACGAGCACGCCGATCGCGAGGCCTGCCAGGGCGATCCAGGCGCGGGAGCGCAGCGCCTGGAACCAGCTCCGCAGGTCGATATCGCGCTCCGCCTCGAGATCGACGGCCGGCCTGTTAGCGCTCATGAGGCCGCCACTCTAGACGACGCCCACTCCCATTCCGCGCGCAGACCCGCCTCGAGGGAGACCGACGGCTCCCACCCGAGCTCGCTGCCTGATGCGGGTCGTGTCGGCGCTCGTGCGACGCTGATCGCCTGCCACCGCCGGGCGGTACGTGACCTCGAGCGAGCGGCCGGAGATCTGCTCGAGCAGCGAGATCGTCTCGTTCAGCGATCCCTCGAGCGGCGCCGCCGACGTTGTAGGTTCCCGTGCCCCGCTCGCCGGCGAGGATCGTGGCAGCGACGACGTCGCCCACGTAGGTCCACCCGCGCGACTGATCACCGTCGCCGTACACCTCGAACTCGGTCCCCGCGGCCAACGCCCTCATGATCCGGGTGAAAGCCATGTCCGGCCGCTGCCGCGGCCCGAACGCGTTGAAGTAGCGCAGCACCACGCAGTCCAGGCCGAACTCACGTGCATACGCCGCGCCGAGGTGCTCGCAGGCCAGCTTCGTGATCCCGTAGGGCGAGAGCGGCCGCGGCTCGGTGGTCTCCGGGGTCGGGAAGCGCTCGGCGGCGCCGTACACCGAAGACGAGGACGCGAACACGACGCGGGCGCCGTCGCGGGCGGCGGCCTCGAAGACACGCTGCGAGGCGAGGACGTTCCGCCTCAGATAGGTGGCGAAGAGGCCGCCGAAGCTCTGTACACCCGGCTGGCCGGCCAGGTGGAAGACCACGTCGGCGTTCGCGAAGTCGAGCTCGTCCTCGGCGAGGTCGACAGGGGCCACGCTGATCCCGAGGGCCTCCAGCCCGCGAGCGTTCTCCTCCTTCAGCTCGACGTCGTAGTAGTCGGTGAAGCAGTCGATGCCGCTCACCGTCGTGGCCGGCGGCCGCGAGCGCCTCGGCGAGGTGCGAGCCGATGAACCCGGCCGCGCCGGTGACGACCACCTGCATGCGCGGGAGGGTACTTGCCCGATCAGGCGTCGCGGACCGGTTCCAGCCCGTGCGGGCCGTCCTCCAGGATCACCTGGGAGAAGAACCTCGTCATCACGACGCCGTCACGAAAAGCGCCGAGTCGCGGCTCCGGCCGCTCGCCGCGCGCGAGAGCGAGGGCGAGCTCCGGGAAGCCGGATCCCGCGGCGGTCGGGAGCGGGAAGCCGCCGCCGAAGCGCGGATTGACGTCGGTGACGGGAAACGACCCGTCGAGCTCGCGGAAGCACTGGATGTTCGCCGGGCCCACGATCCCCATCGTCTCGGAGACGCGGCGCCCGTGCTCGATCAGCTCCAGGTCGCGGATCGTCATCCCCTTGATCGACTCGCCGCCCTTCGACTCGATCATCGTGCGCGGGATCGCCCCGAGACAGCGGCCGCCGGTGTCGCAGAAGACGTCGATCGAGAACTCCTCGCCCTGGCAGACCCGCTGCACCATCGACTCCGCCGCTCGTGTGGCGCAGGAAGAAGTCGAGCTCCTCGCGATCCTCGGCGCGATAGATGTGGCGGGAGCCGAACCCGCGGCGCGCCTTCACGAGCACCGGGAACGGGATCTCCGCCGGCAGCTCTTCCTCGAGCCAGGTCGGCGGCGAGGCCACGCCGTTCGCCTCGAAGAACCGGGATGCCTCGTACTTGTCCTCGCAGAGGCCGATCGTCTCGAGACCGGGCAGGAGCACCAGCGCGCCGAGCTCGTCCCGCCGTGCGGCAAGCAGCCGGTGGTCGAGATCGGCGAGCGGCACCACGAGGGTCGCGCCGTGCTCGGCGACGAGAGCGGCGAGCGCCGGGATGTAGCCCGGGTCGCCGATCGGCGGCACGATCGCGCGGCGATCGGCGGCATACAGGGCCGGGGCGAGCTCGTTCAGGTCGGCCGCGACGGTCGTCGCCCCGGCGCGCCCGAACGCCTGGACGATGTCGACGCGCTGACCGGCGCAGGTGAACAGGACGACGGGCACGGCGGGGAAGCGTACTTCTCCGTCGGCAGGAGGGGTCGCTGAAACGGCCCTGATGTTGCCTCGCACCGCCTGGCACGTCCCGTCGACGGGGACCGCTTCAGCGAACCCTCCTAGACTGCGCCGCATGCGCCGCCCCGTCGAGCCTCGTACCGCGATCGTCACCGGCGCCACGGGGCAGGACGGCTACTTTCTCGTGCGGCGGCTCCTTGCGGACGGCTGGACGGTGCACGCCGCGGTGCGAGACGTCGAGGCGGCCGAGGCGATGTTCGGCGGCCACGGCAGCCTGGTCGCGGTGCGGCGCGACATTCGCGACCCGGGCCCTCTGCGCGCGCTGGTCGGAGACGTCCGGCCCGAGGAGCTCTACAACCTCGCCGGCGAGAGCAGCGTCAGCGCCTCGTTCGCCGACCCGCAGGCGACCTGGGAGTCGAACGCCCACGTCGTCGTCCACCTTCTCGACGCGGTCAGGCTCGACAGCCCCGGCACGCGCGTCTACCAGGCCTCCTCCGGCGAGATGTTCGGGTCCGTGCCGGGCGAGAGCGTCGTCCACGACGAGGAAGCGCCGCTCAACCCGCAGAGCCCCTACGCCGCCGCCAAGGCCGCTGCGCACATGCTGTGCCGCAGCTATCGCGAGAGCTACGGCGTGAGGATCGCCTGCGGGATCCTCTTCAACCACGAGTCCCGTCGCCGCGGCGCGCAGTTCCTGTCCCGGAAGGTCGTCGACCACGTCACGGGCCTGAAGACAGGAGCCGTGGACCAGCCGCTTTCCCTGGGGAACCTCAAGGCGCAACGCGACTGGGGCTTCGCTCCCGACTACGTCGACGGGATGATCACGATCCTGCGCCAGGCGGAGGCGCGAGGAGTGCGGGACGAGGGTCCGTCGTACCGGGACTACGTCCTCGGCACCGGCAGGCTGCACTCGGTGTGGGAGCTGGCGGATCGCGCGTTCGCGCTCGCGGGCTTCGAGCTCGAGTGGCACCTCGACGGCGACGACCCACTCGAGTGGTCGGCGACGTTCACCGCCTCGGGCGAGCGCGCCGTCGTCGTCGATCCCGCCTTCATCCGCCCGTCCGACCCGCAGGCGATCGCCGCCGACCCGCGGCCGGATCGAGGCCGAGCTCGGCTGGACGCCGCAGCCCGGGCTCGACCGCTTTCTCGAGGACATGCTCGCGACCGTCAGTAGAAGAGAAACGGGAGCTCGGCGAGCGCGAAGACTGCGAGGAGGACGACCGTCGCCGTCCACCAGCGGCCGCGCAGGCGGTCGAGCGCATACCCGAACCCGATCGCCCAGCCGGCCGCCGTCGTCAGCAGGTAGGTCGCCTTGAGCAGGTCGCCGTCGGGCACCCAGTAGCGTCCGGCGAAGTAGAGGTACGCGGCCAGGCCGAGGAGCGGCACGAGCGCGACGGCGAGAGAGGCAGGCCTCCGCAGCGACGAACGTGCGAGCAGCACCCAGCCGACGAGGGCGAGTGCCGTCGGGACGAGGCCGAGGAGCGACTGCAGCCGGAGCCTGCGCAGTGCAGGTGTCGAGGGCTTCGTCACCTCGACGCTGTTCGAGTGCCACGCCCAGACCCCGAAGTAATCGCCCCAGACGCCGTCGTAGGTGACCGGGATCCACCGCGTGTAGTGGTTCTCGCGGTAGGGCCTCGTGACGACGGTCGGGATGCCGAGGCCGTACCAGAACCGGCAGGGAGGCCCGTTCCCTGCGCCGGCTGCGGGAACTGCGGCTGACCGCCGTATGACGTGCGCTGATGGATGTACCAGGGCGCCGGGATCGCGACCGCGAGCACGCACACCACGGCGAGCTCCCGCCATCTCCGCGCGACGAGCAGGGCGAGCGACCACCGCCGCCACCGTGGCGAGCGCCCAGGCTCGAACGAGCTGGGCGGCACCGAGGGTCAGCCCGAGCGCCCAGGCGTAGCGCGGGTTCACGAACGTGCGCACGCAGAGCCAGAGGGCGAGCGAGGTGAGGAAGAGCGACATCGGCTCCGGGTGGAACATCGCGCTCGTCTCGACGACCACCGGCAGGAAAGCCACGAATGCGGCCGCGCCCAGCTCGATCCGCCGTCGTCCCGGCCAGAGCTCGCGCGCGAGCGCAGCGACGAGCAGGACGGTTCCGAGCAGGAAGGCGACGTTCAGCACCTGGCCGGCGCGGTCCGGATCCCCGTAGCCCGTCTGCCCCAGGAGCCAGTCGGCCACCCCGGCGACGAAGTAGAAGCCCGGCGGGGTGTAGTACTCCGTCGCCTCCGTGGCCGACGGATGCGGCAGGTGCAGGCCGGGAAAGAGCCCATCGGCATAGGCCATGTGCGAGCTGGCGTCGAACCCGCCGCCGGTCGGGTAGCGCGCCGCGTTCCAGAGACCGAGGCAGACGACGAAGACGCAGATCGCGGCGAGCGGCCGCCGGCCAGAGGTCATCTCGGAGGGATCCTTCGTCGATCGGGTGTGATGGGCGAGGGCGAGGCAAGGACGCAAGGAGCGCCAATAGCGGGACTATTGGCGCTCCTGAGGACGCCGCATCGCGCCGGCCAGCGCAGCCGAGCGACACAAGGCTCCCTCCGAGATGGCCTCCTAGTCAGTCGGCTTCCAGCCACCGGTCTCGCCCTTGTAGGTGCCGCCGAACAGCGCAAGTGGCGTCCGCAGCAGGATCTTCAGATCGACGGAGGGCGAGCGGTGGTCGACGTACCAGAGGTCGAGCTCGATGCGGTCGGCCCAGGGGAGCTGTGCGCGTCCGTGGATCTGCGCCCAGCCGGTGATCCCCGGCTTGACGTCGAGGCGGTGGAGCTGCCGCTCGTCGTAGCGGTCGACCTGGTAGCGGAGCGTCGGCCGGGGCCCGATCACCGACATCTCCCCGCGCACGACGTTCCAGAGCTGCGGCAGCTCGTCGAGCGAGAGCCGGCGCAGGAGCCGGCCCGCGCGGGTGATCCGCGAGTCGCCCTGGTTGACGGCGAGCCCGGCGCCCATCCTCTCGGCGCCGACGACCATCGTCCGGAGCTTCAGGAGCTCGAAGTCCCCGCCGTCCAGGCCGACGCGGGTCTGGCGGTAGAGCACCGGGCCGCCGTCCTCGAGCTTGACCGCGAGCGCCGCGAGGGCGACCAGCGGGCTCGCAAGCGCGAGCCCCGCGCCGGCGATCGCGACGTCGAGGGCACGGTTCAGGAGCAGCTCCATCAGAGCGGCTCCGTCAGCGCGTGCCCTCGGCGGGCTGCCACGTCGCGGGAACGCCGCGGCGGAGGTAGTTCCAGAGCGAGACGACCGTCGCCCACGTCACGAGCACGTAGTAGCGCGCGATCCCGACACCGGCCGCGGCGGCGGCGAGGAGCGCGACCTGCGCCGCGAGCACGACCACGTAGAGCCACCCCTGCGCGACGAGGGCGATCGAGGTTGCGAGCAGGACGAGATGGAGCAGGCCCGACGCGTAGCGCAGATGGCGGTGCGAGACGAGGGCGACCAGGTATCCCGGCGGCTGCCCGCGGAGCATCTTCCCGCGGAGGACGATCAGCCAGCAGTGCTCGAACATCCGCACCTTGCGCCGGTACTCGGTCTCGTTCGAGGGCGTCGGCTTCTCGAACGCCAGGGCGTCGGGCTGGTACACGGCGCGCTTCCCGTGCTGGACCATCAGGTACGGGAGCGAGAGGTCGTGGCCGAACCGCGGGTCGACCTCGACGTACTCCGACCGCCGCAGCGCGTAGATCGAGCCGTTACCCCCGGTGACGGAGCCGAGCCTCGACTCCGCAGCGCGGACGCCCATCTCGTAGCGCCAGTAGAGCCCCTCCTTGTTCGAGCCGTCCGCGGCCTCGAGGCGAAGCTGCCCGCAGACATAGGCCACCTTCGAGTCGGCGAAGGGCGCGACGAGCTTCCGAAGGGCGTCGGGGCCCCAGGTCGCGTTCGCGTCCGAGAACGCGACGATCTCCGACTCGGTCTCGCGGACCGACAGGTCCTGCGCCGCGACCTTGCCGCCGCGCGGCGCGCGGATCACCCGGGCACCGGCAGCCTCGGCGAGCTCGTCGGTCCGGTCGTTCGAGGCGTCGGAGGCCACCACGACCTGAAGGAGCTCGGGCGGGTAGTCGAGGGCGAGGAGGTTCATGACCCGACGCTCGATGACCGTGTCCTCGTTGTGCGCCGCCACGATCACCGCGACGGTCGGAAGCGCGCCCGAGCTTTCGCCGCGCTCTCGACCCGAACCGCGCCGCGACCTCGACCACGAGCGGATAGGCGGCGTGCGTCCAGACGAGCGCCGCAAGCGATGCCCAGAAGAGGATCTCGAGGACGATCACGCCGAAGATCGTAGGCTGCTTCACCGGGCCGGGGGTGGCGGAGCCTTGACGTACGATCGGCTGATGGCCCCACTGGTCTCGTTCGTCGTGGGCGCTCGCCCGAACTTCGTGAAGACGGCGCCCGTGATGCATGCGCTCGAGACGGTCGACCCGGGCCTCGAGACGCTCCTCGTCCACACCGGCCAGCACTACGACCCGGACATGTCCGGCGTCTTCTTCGCCGAGCTCGGGCTTCGCCGTCCGGACGTGGACCTCGGGGTCGGGCCGGGAACCCACGCCGAGCAAACCGCACGTGCGCTCGAAGGCGTCGCCCGCGTTCTCGAGGAGCGGCGGCCGGATCTCGTCGTTGTCTCCGGCGACGTCAACTCGACACTCGCCGGCGCGCTCGCCGCGGCGAAGCTCGGCATCCCCGTCGCGCACGTCGAGGCGGGCCTGCGGAGCTTCGACCCGACGATGCCCGAGGAGCAGAACCGCAGGCTCACGGACCACCTGAGCTCCATCCTGCTTGCGCACTCGCCCTCCGCCGTCGACAACCTCGCGCGCGAGGGGATCGACCCCCGGCTCGTCCACCTCGTCGGGAACACGATGATCGACTCGCTGTTCGCGATCGTCCACCGAGCCCGGGACGGGCGCCCGTGGGAGGCCTACGGGCTCCAAGCAGCGGGGTACGGGCTCGTGACGCTTCATCGACCGGCCCTGGTCGACGAGCCCGAGCTCCTGGCGGAGACGATGCAGTGCCCTCGTCGAGCTCTCGACGGAGGTACCGCTCATCTTCCCCGTCCACCCGCGCACGCGAGCCCGGATCGACGCGCAGGGCCTCGGCCGGGATACGCACCGGCTGAGGCTGACCGAGCCGCTCGGGTATGTCGGCTTCGTCGGGCTCGAAGCCGGCCGCGCGCTTCGTCATCACCGACTCGGGCGGCATCCAGGAGGAGACCTCGGCTCTCGGCGTCCCCTGCTTCACCCTGCGCGACTCGACCGAGCGCCCGGTCACCGTCGAGCTCGGAACGAATACGCTGCTCGGCCTCCGACCGGCGTCGATCCTGGAGATCCCGGGGCGCCTCGACGAGGCGAGACCGGCGGGGGAGATCCCGCTGTGGGACGGCCGCGCAGGCGACCGTGCCGCCGCCGCGCTGGCGAGCTTCGTGCGCGGCGCCGTGGCCGCCGTCGGAGCGGCCGGCTAGTCGTGTGCGGCATCGCCGGGGTGCTCGGGTACGGGCCCGACCCCGCCCCCGTCGACGAGGGCTACGTGACGCGCCTGCGCGACACGCTCGTGCATCGCGGGCCCGACGGCGCGAACACCTGGGTATCGCCGGATCGACGGGTGGGTCTCGGCTTCCGCCGTCTCGCCATCGTCGACCTGTCCGAGCAGGCGATGCAGCCGATGACGAACGAGGACTCGACGATCCTGCTCGTGTTCAACGGCGAGATCTACAACCATGGCGCGCTCCGGCTGGAGCTCGAGCGTCTGGGCCACAGGTTCCGAACCGATCACGCAGACAGCGAGGTGATCGTGCACGCCTACGAGGAGTGGGGCATCGACTGCCTCCGGCGCTTTCGCGGCATGTTCGCGCTCGCGATCTGGGACAGCCGCGAGCGGCAGCTCTGGCTCGCCCGGGACAGGGTCGGCATCAAGCCCCTCTACTGGACGATGCCGGCCGGTCGATTCCTGTTCGGGTCGGAGATCAAGGCTCTCCTCGTCGATCCGCAGGTGAGGCGCGCCGTCGATCACGAATCGCTCTTCCACTACCTGTCGTTTCTCACCACCCCGGCGCCGCGCACGCTCTTCGCGGGCATCTTCAAGCTCGAGCCGGGATCGTGGCTTCGAGTCGACGCCGACGGCCGGCTCACACGACACACGTGGTGGGATCCGCTCGACGAGGCGGCGCCTGCGGTCGGGTCCGATCGCGAGCTCGCGACGCGCATCCTCGAGGAGCTCGAGACGTCGGTCGAGCTCCGCAAGATGAGCGACGTCCCTGTCGGCATCTTCCTCTCCGGCGGGATCGACTCGAGCACGAACGCGGCGCTCTTCGCCCGGGGCGAGACCGAGCCCGTGCGAACGTTCTCGATCGGGTACGACGACGACTACCCGTCGTACCCCGACGAGCGCGTGTGGGCGCGACGCATGGCCGACGTGGTCGGCGCCAAGCACCACGAGCGGGTCCTGGGCCTCGACGACCTGCTGGACTTCCTCCCGCAGCTCGCAAGGCTGCAGGACGAGCCCATCGCCGACCCCGTCTCCGTTCCCCTCTACTACCTGTCGGCGCTTGCCCGCGACAACGGCGTGATCGTGTGCCAGGCGGGTGAGGGCGCCGACGAGCTCTTCTGGGGCTACCCGTCGTGGAAGACGTCCCTTCGGCTCCAGCGGGCAGACGACCTCCCCGTTCCGTCGGCGATCAAGCACGTCGGCCTGGCCGCCCTCGCGGCTGCGGGCGGGTCGACGAGCCGCCAGTACGAGTTCCTCCGGCGCGGCGCCGAGGGCGTTCCCGTCTTCTGGGGAGGCGCCGAGTCGTTCACAGAGACCCAGAAGCGGCGTCTGCTCGCCCCCGAGCTCCGCTCGGAGCTCGACGGGCTCAGCTCGTGGGACGTCATCAGGCCGATCCGGGAGCGGTTCGACGCGGGCGCGGCGGAGAGATCGCATCTCAACTGGATGACGTATCTCGACCTCCGGCTGCGGCTGCCGGAGTTGCTGCTCGCCCGGATCGACCGCATGTCGATGGCGGTCGGGGTCGAGGTCCGCGTCCCGTTCCTCGACCACAAGCTGGTCGAGCTCGCTCTCTCGATCTCGGCCGCCGCGAAGACGCGGAACGGGACGCTGAAGCACCTGCTCAAGCTCGCGGTCTCGGACGTGCTCCCACCCGATGTCCTCGCGCGGCGGAAGCAGGGCTTCCGCGTGCCTGTCGACGAGTGGTTCCAGGGGGCGCTGGGAGACAGGGCGCGCGAGGAGGTCGGCGTGTTCTGCCGCGAGTCGGGGCTGATCGACCGGGACGAGTCGCGACGCCTGCTGGCGAGCCCCAGGAGAGACGCCTGGTATCTCCTCAACCTTGCGCTGTGGTGGCGCGAGTACTTCCAGTAACCAAGCCAGCCTCGCCTTCTACGAGCGCGTGACCTGAAGCGCGCTGAGCGCGGTGAGAACGCGGGAACGGGGACGCCGCGGCCACCGGTGCGTGCTTCAGCAGCGACCAGCTGTCTGCGAGTTCTGCCGGTGCGCCTCGCGCCGAACTCGCGTGTGAGCCCTTGCGCTTCGGAGGCGTTCGCGGACGCGCAGCACCGACCCCCAGTAGCGCAGCGGAGCACCCCGACGGTAGAGCCGGTGCGTCGCGTCGTGAAGGGTGTAAATGTGAGAGCGGCCCCCCGCAAGACGCTCGTTCTGTCGCGCCTCCTCGCCGTAGTAGGCCTCGTCGGCCCCTCCCGGGATGTGGGAGTAGTCGTGTGCCTGGTGAACCGCTACGACGGTGCGGGTTGCGTCGACCACCGGGTCGCCCGCCTTGCGTACTCGCCAGACGAGCCAATTGTCGAAGCAGGCGCGACCGATCAGGAACGGGGGGAGAGGCCCGAACTCCCCTCTCGGAAAGACGAAATAGTCGAGCGCCGCGTATCCCCGAAGACGTCCCTGTGCGAGTGCGCGCTCTCGAAGCCGAGCGCGGACATCGCGGTTACCGAGCTCCATCCCAGCCGACAGTGGGAGATCCCGCGACTCCCCGACCATGAGGAACCGCGAGAACGCCGTGGTCACTCGCTCCACGGCAGGCAGAAAGTCGTCCAGGAGCACGATGTCGGCGTTGACGAGGCACCACAGGGGCCACCTGGCGACGCGTTCGACCTGCTCGAACGCACTGTCGAGCTGCGGTGTCCCGCGCTCGTTGGCGACGAGTCTACTGACATGCTCGACGCCTGCCTGACGCGCCGTCTCCTCGATCCCTGCCTCGTCTCCGACCAGAATGACCTGGATCTCTGGCGCCAGTACACACCAGCTCTCGATCGCGTTCCGCTGGATGTCGGCGACATGACCCCGAAACGCCTTCGGAACGGTGAAGAGGGTCAGCACCGGGCCCGAGACTACACGCCGGACCCGAAACGTCGTCCCGAATGGACTCGTACCATTGTGTCCGTGACCTTGGTGTTCGAGACGTGAGACTTCGGCGACGCGCGCACCGGTCGGTAGGCGCACACCCGACCCCGTTCGAGCAAGGCGGCGAGTTGCCTGTCCACTTCTTCACGATCGTGCTCAACGGCGAGCCTTTCATCCGCTACCACCTCGACGTCTTTCGCGCGTTGCCGTTTCGCTGGCACTGGCACGTCGTGGAAGGTCTCGCGTCGCTCGTCAAGGACACCGCCTGGAGCGTCGCAGAGGGAGGCCGGATAGACCCGACGTTTCACATAGACGGACTCAGCGTCGACGGGACCACCGGCTACCTGGACGCAATTGCCACCGCAGCGCCCGACCTCGTCTCCGTCTATCGCAAGCAAGACGGGCGGGTCTGGAAAGGAAAGCGCGAGATGGTGTCGGCGCCGCTCGCGAGAATCCAAGAGGAGTGCCTGCTCTGGCAGGTCGACGCCGATGAGCTGTGGACCGTCGGACAGATCACCGCGATGCACCGGATGTTCATGGCCGAGCCGGACCGCACGGCTGCGTATTACTGGTGCGACTACTTCCCCGCCCAGAGCGCCGTTGTCTCCACGCGCTACAACTACGCTGCGGATCCGAGCATCGAATGGTTGCGTACCTGGCGATTTCGACCAGGGGACCGGTGGGCGACCCACGAGCCCCCGATGTTGGTTCGCCCACGCTTCTTCGGAAGTATCAACCTCGCCGCTGTGAACCCCTTCTCGCACGACGAGACCGAAGGAGTGGGCGCAGTCTTCCAGCACTTCGCCTATGCCTCCGAAGAGCAGGTCAGGTTCAAGGAAAGCTACTACGGGCACGCCGGTGCGCTCGATGGATGGCTACGCCTCAATGACGCCCTCCGTGCATCCGAAGGCCCCGTCCGGCTCGGGGACTACCTCCCGTGGGTCGAGGACGATACCCTCGTCGACGACGCCGAACGACGCCACATAGCGCCGCTCGCGAGCGCCTCGGCGAGCGGCGGCTGGGACTTCGCGAGACCCACGTCGCGGCGGTTGACCACGGCGCGCCGGAGCGCCGAAGGCGTCATCGTGGTGGACGGCGTCTTCTTCCAGCACTTCATGAATAGCGGGATTGCACGCGTCTGGCGTTCCTATCTGCAGGAATGGTTGAAGTCCGGCTTCGCGAGACGCATCGTTTTCCTGGATCGTGGCGGCGCCGGGCCGCGTCTTCCCGGTCTCGACACCCGGTCTGTGCCGCCCTGGATCGCCCAACGCACCGCGGAGGACTCTCTTCGGCTCCAGCGTGTGTGTGACGAGGAGCACGCAGCGCTGTTCGTTTCGACGTACTACACGACGCCGATCGAGACACCAAGTCTCATGTTGGTCTACGACCTGATTCCGGAACGGCTCGGAGTCGAGCTCTCCGACCGGGTCTGGGAGGAGAAACGACTGGCAATCGAGCACGCCGACTCCTACGCCTGCATTTCGGAGAACACTCGCCGCGACTTGCTCGAACTGCAGCCTGCAGCGGCAGGCAAGCCCGCAGACGTCGTGCTGCTCGGCGTCGACGACGTGTTCGCGCCTGCAGCTCCGTCCGAAATCCAGGCGTTCAACAACAGGCACCAACTCGACCGCCCCTATCTTCTGGTCGTCGGTGAACGGCGAGGCGTCGATGGCTACAAGAATGCGAAGCTCGTCTTCCAGGCCTTCCGCGATTGGGCGAACGCCCACGACCATGAGATCCTCTGCGTGGGTGGGTTACCGGACATCGAGCCGGAACTCCGGGCTGTCGCGCCGCGAGTTCGGGCTAGACGGCTGAGCCTTGGCGACCAGGAGCTTCGTCTCGCCTATGCCGGGGCGGTGGCGCTCGTATTCCCCTCGCGCTATGAAGGCTTCGGACTACCGGTTGCGGAGGCGATGGCTTGTGGATGCCCGGTGATCACGACGCCGATCTCGTCCGTCCCGGAGGTAGCCGGTGAGGCCGCGCTCTACATCGACCCGGACGACCCTGATTCGCTGCGGAAGGCTTTCGACGCAGTGCTCGATCGGGATCGGCGCGCGGTCATGAGCGCGGCCGGCCTCGAGCGGGCAGCCTATTTTTCCTGGGAGCGGGCATCCTCCGAGTTCGCCTCGGCCCTGTCAGCGGCGGGGGGAAGCGACACCGACGAGCGTCGCGTGGCCCGCCGTGTCCGTTGGGAGCCCCGCAGGCGCGCTCAAGCAAGCGGGCAGGCAGCGGCCTTCCCGCGAGAGAGCCTCCCCCACCCGACGGCACCCGCGGAGAAGCGTTTCAGGACAAACGTGATCCGGCTTCTCCCGCTCTGGGCTGTCCGGATGCTTTTGAGGTTGAAGGGATCGCCCACCGCCGCCGCGAACAGTTGACGCACCTGACGGAAAGCTCGACCGCCGACGGCCCGCGGCGAGATAGCGTCACCTCGCGGCGGGGCCGGTGATCGACCTCGGCCGCACCTGGCCGGCACCCTCATACATAGCTACTTCGGGACCCAACCGGACCGGATGGGGGATTTAGCAGATTCTCTGGAAACATGATTCCAGGTTGCGCGATGACCGGCTTCCTCGCTGAGGTTCCTCGGATACCCATGAGGCCAAATCCCGAGCGGTGGGGGGGCGGGAGCTTGGAATGATCCTGATCCTTCTCAGCGCTCTCATCACGTGCTTCGCATGTATGTCGCTCGGCCAAGCGACGCTACGGATGTGCGGCGCAACGCGGTGGAGCTGGATGGCTCCGCCCGTTGGCATCGCCGTCTTGATGCTGCTGGCGCTGCCCGCGCGCTTTGTGCCCGGACGCGCGGCGACGCCGGCCGTGGTCATCGCGACCCTGACCGTCGCGAGCTTCGGCTGGTGCGTGCGTGCGCGGGAGCATCGGCCGCCGCTCTTGGGGCTCGGGGCTGCTGCGCCTGTGGCGCTGCTCGCGCTCGTCCCCTTCGCTGCCGCAGGCCGTGCAGGCACGCTCGGAGTCGCGTTCGACAACGACATGAGCATGCACCTCATGTTCGTTGAGGCGCTCATCTCCAAGGCAGTCGAGCATATTGCGCCCCTGCAGGCCGCCTATCCGTTGGGACCGCACTCGGTCGTAGCCGCGTTGAGCACGGTCCTGGGCAGCCGCGTCGACCTGGTATTCACCGGGGTCACGCTTGCATTCCCGGTACTCACCGCCTGGACGGCTCTTCACGCCTTGCGCCGTCCAACTCCGCTGGGGCAGCTCGTCGTCGCGACCGTTGTAGGCATGCCTTATCTCATTGCGTCCTATTATGGCGAGGGATCGTTCAAAGAACTTCTTCAGGCCCAGTTCGTTCTGGCGCTCGCGTTGTGGCTCGACCGGCCGGTACCTGCAACGGGCAGATTGAGGCGGGTCCCGCTCGTTCTGCTCGTGGTAGGCACGGTCTGTGTCTACTCGGGTCCCGGACTGCTATGGCCGGCCGTGTTCGTTGGCACGTGGCTCGTCGTGCAGACCGGGGTCCGCATACGTGGCGGGAACCTTCGTGTCCACGCGGCCGAGCTCCGAGGCCACCTCCGTTGGGTGGTCGTCGCGCTCGCAGCCTTCGTCCTGGCGCTGGTTCCGGTCCTGCCCAGCTGAAGAACTCGCAGACGATCTTCCATGGCAAGTCCGCCCTCGGCAATCTTGTACGGCCGCTGAGCGGATGGGAGGCCTTCGGAGTTTGGAACAACCCTGACTTCCGTTTCGCGAGCCCCGGGTTCGGAGCGTGGTCGATCTTCGTAGCCGTACTTGTGATCTACGGCGTGGTCTGGTCGATTCGGCAACGAAGATGGATGCTGCCCGCGGCGGCCGGAGGTTCGAGCCTGATCTGGGCCTATTCCACCCAGTTCCAGTCACCATATGTCGCCGCCAAGGCTCTCGTCATCCTATCCCCGCTCCTTCTCCTATTGGCCGCGCTGCCCTTGGCCGAGCGCCCTCCCCGCATCTCGTCCTGGTTCTGGGCCATCTCGTCGGTCCTCGTCCTCGTTCTTTGGGCGGGCGTCGCCGACTCGGACCTGCAGGCTCTGCGAGGGAGCTTCGTCGGACCTACCAATCATTTCGTCCAGTTGCGCGAGCTGCGCAGCGAGTTGGACGGCAAGCCGACGCTGTTCCTAGGCAACGACGACTTCGTCCTCTGGGAACTGGCTGGCGTGCCAGTGACCGCCGCGGTGATCAGTGGTCCGGTAATGCCCCTTTCGCCGCAGAAGCCTTGGTCATACGGCATGGCGCTCGATATCGACTCGGTGAACGCTAGTGCAATCAACAGCACGGACTGGCTGATCACGACCCGCGACGCGGCGCAGAGCGTGCTTCCGCGCCAGTTTCACCTCGTTCGTACGACCTCCGACTTCCAACTCTGGCGCCGCGAGGGCGTCGTCTCGCCCCGCCATACACTGGGCGAAGGCCAGGACCCCGGGGCGATCTTCGACTGTCGAACCCCAACCGGCCGCGCACTTGCACGTGACCGCGGCGAAGCAGAGGTTCGCAGACCTCCGGTGATCGTGCCCGTGGGCGGCATCCCGCCTGGCGGGACGATCAAGGTTCAGCTTTCATTGAAGCCTGGATTGTGGGATCTCGAGACCCCGTACCTCAGCCCTCGCCCGGTCATCGTTAGCGGACCAGCCGGCGTCCTGCGGCGGTTGCCGGCAAACCTGGACAGGCCTGGGCCACGATGGCCGATCGGACGGATCACGGTCCCGCGGTCGGGGTCGGTGACCCTCACGCTCCACGCCACAAGGACTTGGCTCACGCCTGCCCGCGCGGCGGCAAACATCGTTGCGATCGTTGCCATACCGGTTGGAACCCAACATGCGGTCCCCTGCGAGCAGCATGCGGCCGGTATGTGGACTGGTACACGATCACGGCTCAACCGCGACAATGAACGAGAACCGGCTCGAGACCGCACGGGAAGAGCGCTAGAGAGCCGAAGCGCACGCGATTAGACTTCGCCGGATCAAGATGCTGGCCTGCACGATCGTTGCTCGGAACTACATCGCACACGCTCGTGTTCTAGCGCGATCGTTCCTCGACCAACATCCTGGAGGGGCGTTTGTCGTCCTGATTCTCGACTCGCGCCGAAGGTGACTTCGAGAAGGTAGACGAGTTCTTCGAGATCCTCATGCCCGAACAGATCGGTCTTGAGCCGCGGGATCTTCACTCCATGAAGGCGATCTACGGCGTAACGGAGTTCGCGACAGCCGTCAAGCCGTGGTTGTTCAGGACCCTACTCGCCGCCCACGAGACTGTCACGTACCTCGATCCCGACATTAAGGTCTTCGCCCCTCTGGACGACATCCCCGTCCTGGCACTCGAGCACGGGATCGTGCTCACGCCGCACCTTCTCGAACCGTTGCCGAGAGATGACCTCGAGCCGAGCGAAACGACGATCCTTCAATCCGGCATGTTCAATCTCGGTTTCGTCGCCGTAGGCCCGAAAGCCATTCCGTTCCTCGACTGGTGGAGCGAACGTCTGGCGCGCGAGTGCATCATCGCGCCCGAGGCCGGTCGTTTCGTGGATCAGCGCTGGGTCGACTTCGTACCCACTCTCTTCGACCATGTGGTTCAGCGCGACCCGGGGCTCAATGTTGCCTGGTGGAATTTGTCCGACCGAACGGTCCGCTGGAACGGACGCTGGGAGGTCGACGGCGTCCCGATCCGCTTCTTCCATTTCAGTGGCTACAGCCCGGAGACCCCGGGTCATCCTCACGAAGTACCTGACAACATGCGAGTGGACACTGGAGGAACAACCTGATCTGCCCGGCTTCTCAACGAGTACGCGAACAGCCTAACCAAGGAGGGTTACGGTACCTGGTCGAGAAAGCCGTACGGACTCGCGGTCGCCACTGGCCGGGCGTCCAACTTGGGACGTCTGGACGCGAATGGCGCACCTATTGGTGAGGCACTGCGCGCTCGATATCGCACAGCGGTCAAAGCGGCAGAAGAACAGGGAGTGCGGTTGCTCCCGGATCCGTTCGATCCGCCGAGACGGAGATGTTCGAGCGTTGGATCGATGACGGCCGGACTTACGGTGACCACCCGTTCGGGGTCAACTTCGTCGGTTACCTCCGCAACAAATCTGGTGTTGGCGAGGCCGCACGACAGCTTCTGGGCGGAATTGCTCTGCTCGGGATCCCTCACTCAACGTACACCTACACGAACACCGAGGGTCATCAGAACGATCGCCTCCTCCGACATCGACTCCCTGGACTGGGCCTACGACGTCAACATCATCTTCATCAATGCAGACCAGTTTCCGATCTTCGTTCAGCAAGTAGGCTCGGAAACTAATCGAGGGCCGCTACTCGATTGGCGTCTGGTTCTGGGAGGCACCGGTGTTTCCCCGCCCCATGCATGCCGCCTTCGAGTTCGTCGACGAAGTCTGGGTTGCGAGCCAATACATCGCCGAGGCCGTGGCTGTCGAGACTGAGAAGCCCGTTCGAGTCTTCCCGCTACCTGTTACGGTGCCGAAGGTCAGGGGACTGACCCGGACAGACGTCGGGCTCCCGGAAGGGTTCATCTTCCTCTTGCTTCGACTTCCTGAGCGTCTTCGACCGAAAGAATCCCTTGGGTGTGATCGAGGCGTTCAAGGATGGCTTCGAACCAGGCGAGGGCCCGACGCTCGTCATCAAGTGCATCAACGGTGACCGGGTGGCGGACATGCTTGAACGGCTGCGCGACGCGGCGGCCGGGCGCAGCGACATTCGTATCATAGACCTATATGTCGTCGACGGAGAAGAAGAACGCTCTAATGGCGCTCTGTGACTGTTACGTGTCGCTTCACCGGAGCGAAGGTTTCGGGCTTACCATGGCGGAGGCAATGGCTTACGGGGAGACCGGTGATCGCGACTGCTCATGGCGGCAACATGACGTTCATGACCGAGGACAACAGCTTCCTCGTGCCCTTCCAACTTGTCACGATCTCTCCTGACGCAGAGCCGTACCCGACGAGCGGTGTATGGGCCGAGCCCGACTTGGTCGAGCGGAGAACTCATGCGTTACGTTTACGAGCATCCGCTGCAAGCGGCCGAAGTGGCCCGTCGGGGGCGAGAAGAGATCCGCTCGCAGCATTCGCCCCGCGCAGCAGGCGAATTCGTGGGCGAACACTTACGCGAGATCCTGGCTACTCGTGCCCCGGCGTCGGATGCGCTGACTCGCGCCACGTTCGCGACCGGGCGGGGCCCCTTCGTAGACTTCCTCGGGAATCACGCCGTGGCCTTGTCGCGAGGTTCCTGCGCCGACTTCTGCTGCGTGGACTCTGGCCGTTTCTCCTCCACGAAGACAAGGTCGATCGGGCGGTCGTCGTCGCATTGACCGAGCTCACGGATGCGCAGCGGCGCGTGGAGGAGAAATTGGAGAGATTGACGACAGAGTTGCGCGCGGTTCCCTATATCACCGATCCCGCGCTGATTCAGCTGGACCGGAACGGAGGCAAAGAAGTCCTCGGGTACGACTGCGTAAGGCCGGAGCAGTCTGCCAAGGGCATATATCTCGGCTTCGAGGACCTCTTCAGAGGTACCGAGGACTTCGTTCGAGCGCGACAGGCGTACTACATCGACGTGATCGGGGACCGCCATCCGGTGCTCGACGTGGGTTCGGGCCGTGGTGAGTTCCTAGACCTGATGCGAGACCACGCGATCCCTGCACTCGGGGTGGATCTCCTTCCCGAGATGGTCAACTACGCACGACGAAAGGGGCATCGGGTCGAGCAAGCGGAAGCGAACGAATATCTCGCCTCGCAACCGGATGGATCGCTTGGAGCGGTCTTCTCTGCGCAGGTGATCGAGCACATGGACTCAATGGATCTCCTCCGGTTCGTGGCGCTTGCACATCGCAAGCTCAGAGCCTCTGGTCTTCTCATCATGGAAACCGTCAACATGCACTCACTTGCCGCTGCCAAGAACTTCTGGGTCGACCCGACCCATGTCACACCGGTCTTCCCAGAAGTCGCCGTCGCGCTGGCGCGGCTTCACGGATTCTGCACCGCCCAGGTGGTTTTTCCTAATGGCACTGGCGACTTCGAGCATGACCGCACCGAACAAGGCGAATACGCGTTGGTTGCCGAGAAGGGGAAATGAATGGAGACTTCCGATCCAAGGGCAGCGACCTGAAGGTCGGAAGATGACCGGTGGGACGCCGAGAGGGTTGGCTCGCACTTCGAAGATCTCTTCCCGGGGTAGCTGTTCATCCCTTGCGTCGTCTGGCGCGCAAGCCAGAACTACAGCGACGGAGCAGCGATCTTCATCTCACGCGTGCCAGCGTCGCGCCGTTCGGCGGTCATCGCGACCTCGACGACGCCACATCGACTCGACTCGCGCCTGCAGCGCCTGCATCGACTTCGCCGAGGCTCCAGCTGTGCCGGACGAGGACCGCCGCCGGATAGCTCGACGGCACGCCGCCCGAGTCGAAGAACGGCCCGGCCACGAGAATCAGGTCGGTGGCGCGGTCGATCTGCTCGACGATGTCCCCGTGGCGGTGCAACACGGCTCCGACGGTGTAGGTTCCCGGCTTCAGCGGGAGCCCGTCGAGCTCGCACACCAGCGCCCTGGAGCCGAGAATCGTCTCGGAGGCGATCCCCTCGCCGCCGTCGAGCACGGTGGAAAGCGCGACGTACTGACCGCCGGCCGGGTGGGCAATCGATAGGTCGAGGCGAAGGTCTCGGATCCGTACGGGCTCCTTCGCCTCCAGCTCGACGACGATCTGCACCGGCTCGCCCGGCTTCATCGTCGGTGCGCCGTCGGCGCTCCTCACCACCACGCCGCGGACACCGACCGGCCCGACCGGGCCTTCCCGACGACGCTCGTCCCTGGGCCGGTGGGCCGGCGCCGAGGAGGTAGTGCTCGGCCGCCTCGCTCTGCCGGCCCCTTGAAGGACACGCGCCCCTGGTCGAGGACGATCGCCTCGTGGCAGAGCCGCGTCACGGAGCTCGACGTCGTGGCTGACGAACAGCACGGTCCGACCGCCCTTCGCGATCTCCTCGACGCGTGCGTGGCACTTGGCCTGGAAGGCCGCATCGCCGACTGCCAGCACCTCGTCGAGCAGCAGGACCTCCGGGTCGAGATGCGCGGCGACCGAGAACGCGAGCCGCACCTGCATTCCCGACGAGTAGCGCTTCACGGGGATGTCGATGAAGTCGCGCGACGCCGGAGAACTCGACGATCTCGTCGAACTTCCGCCGAGTCTCGGCGCGGGACATCCCGAGGATCGCCCCGTTCAGGAAGACGTTGTCGCGACCGCTGAGCTCCGGATGGAAGCCGGTTCCCACCTCGAGCAGGCTGCTGACCCGTCCGCGGATCTCCGCACGCCCGGCCGTCGGCTCGGTGATCCTGCTCAGGATGGTGAGGAGCGTCGACTTCCCGGCGCCGTTCGGCCCGATCACGCCCAGCACCTGGCCACGTTGAACGTCGAACGAGACGCCGCGGAGCGCCCACACGTCCTGACGGAACTGCTCGCGCTCGCCGAGACGGGCGCGGGCACGAAGGGAGCGCCGGCGATCCGGACGCGCTCCTTGAGGTTCGTCGGAGGCGCGTGAGTCCAGACGCGGTAGCGCTTCTCGAGGTCGCGGACGCTGATGACCGGGTCGGCCATCACACGTCGTCCGCGATCGTCCGATCGACCCGCGAGAAGTACGCGAGCCCGACTGCGAAGGACGTGAACGTCACGATCACGGCGACGAGGAACGAGTCCATGTGGGGGCGGTGTCCCGAGCAGGGCCCATCGGAAGGCCTCGATGATCCCGACGAGGGGATTGAGCGCCTGGAGGTAGGTCTCCCACGCGTGCGCCGGCGTGAGCAGCGCGAACGCGACCGGGCTGAGGAAGAACCAGAGCTGGAGCACGAACGGAAGCGCCTGCGAGACGTCCCGGTAGCGGACGTTGAGCGCCGACAGGAGCAGCGAGAGCCCGAGCGTGAGGATGAAGGTGACGACGAGCAGCGGTGCGACGAACACGAAGTGCCAGTCCGGGGAGCCGACCGTAGCCCGCGGCGAAGATCAGGAAGAGGCCGAGCGTGATCACGAAGTCGACGAGCATCGACGTGATCGCGGCCGTCGGGACGAGGATTCGCGGCGCGGCCGTCTTGGTCACGATCGCGATCTCGATCACGAGGCTCATCGTGGCGGTGAACAGCCCGCGCGAGACGAACGACCATACAGCCAGTCCCGACAGCGCGTAGAGCGCATAGGGACGCCGCCAGTGTCGACGCGGGCCAGCTGGGTGAACGCGTAGGTGTAGACGAGCCATCAGGGCGAGCGGCTGGAACACCGTCCAGGCGGCTCCGATCACCGTCTGCGCGTACCGGACCTTGATGTCCCTCCAGACCAGGAAGCCGAACAGCTCGCGGTACTGCCGCAGCTCCGAGATCCGCGGCGGCACGGGCCCGCGCGTCGGCCGGATCACGACGGTCGTGGGACGCCGGGACGCTCATCTCTTCACGCTCTCATTCTCAGCTGTCGACTCGCGTGCCAACGATCTAGCGTACAGGGGGAGGTCGCGGCGCTCCGTCCCGCGAGCGCCGTCGCACGGCCTCCACGAACGTCTCGACACTCGGCTCGTACCCCCACGGCTGGACCAGCTCGAGCGACCGGCGCCCGAAGCGCGCCCGGAGCTCGTCGTCCGCCAGAGCCGCGACGGCGCGCGCCTGGCCCTCGATGTCCCCGCTGCGCACGAGCTTGCCGTTCTCGTCCGCCACGCAGCAGATCCCCCGCGGCGCCGACCTCCTCGGTGAGGATCAGCGGCAGGCCGAAGGCGGCGGCCTCGTTCACGACCACCCCCCAGGGCTCACGGCGCGAGAACAGGGCGAAGACGTCGGTGGCCGCGTAGCACTCGAGGAGCGCCTCGCCCTGCCGGAACCCCGCAAAGGTCACGGCGAGCCCGAGCTCGGCCGCGCGGCGCTCGAGCGCGGCCCGCATCCT
Source organism: uncultured Actinomycetota bacterium (assembly GCA_963723405.1). Taxonomy (GTDB): domain Bacteria; phylum Actinomycetota; class Thermoleophilia; order Gaiellales; family Gaiellaceae; genus PALSA-600. The sequence goes on from CAVRQF010000003.1 coordinate 180,778, forward strand.
CGCCGTTCCCGACGAGCAGGAGATGAAGCGGCGTCCGAGTCAGCGAACGGGCGCGGGCGACCGCCTCGAGCAGCTCGTCCACGCCCTTCGAGTGGATCAGCCGGCAGACCGTCGTGACGACGAGCGCGTCGTCGGCGATCCCCAGCGCCCGCCGGATCTCGTCCCGCCGTGGGCGCAGCCGCGCGGCCGCCTCTCCGTAGGCCGCTGACGTCGATCGTGTTCGGGAAGACCGTGACCAGCTCGGGGCGCGCCCCGTACCGGCGCGCGTGCTCGGCGGCGAGCGTCCCGGTGACGAGATGCCCGCTCGCCGGAGGGACGACGCCCCGGAGGACGAGCGACTTGACTCCCCGTACCCAGGCCGGGCGCGCTTCGCGCAGATGGTTCTCGGAGATCACCAGGTAGGGAACGCGGTGCAGTCGAGCCCAGACGATGGCGACCTGCGTCGCCATCAGGCTCCAGCCCCCGATCACGAGGACGTCGAAGCGCTCCCGGTCGAGCAGGCCCCAGATCTGCGGTGTGAGCGGGTAGTCGTGGTGGAGGACTCGAGAGAGCGGGAGGCTCGGACCGTGCAGGACGCGCGGCTCGTGGCGAAACGCCAGGGCCCACTCCCTCTGCTGCACCGTCGGAGCCGCGTAGACGACGGTCAGCTCGATCTCCGGATGGTCGGCGATCAGGTCGAGATGCGGGGACGCGCCAGGAGGTCGGCTCCCCCGCGATGTAGCCGACCCTGATCATCGCTCGCCGCCAGCCCAGCGTGTACCCCGCCTTCGCCCACGCACGCCGTGTCGTCTCGCCGACCCGGCCGATCGCGAGCGGGTTCCGTACGAGCCCGCGCTCGGGTGAGCCTGTGCGTCGCATCGAGGCGTGAGTAGAGCCGCCGGCGCCCGCCGCCAGCCAGCCGGCGATTCTCCGCGACCTCGGGCCCGGTCCAGCGCGCCTCCCGCCCGCCGAGATGGTCGTAGTCGTGGGACTGGTGAATCGCCTCGACGACCGCCGACGCGTCCACGACGACCGCGCCGGCCTCGCGGGCCCTCCAGATCAACCAGTTGTCCCAGGCCGGGCGCCCGACGGCGAAGGCCGGGACGTCGTCGAAGAGGTCGGGCGTGAACACGAAGTAGTCGATCGCGTCGGCGCCGCGCCTCCTCGACGACCCGCCGCAGCGCAGGCCAGTCGAGGGAGTCCGGATCGAGCGCGCTCGTCGACTCGGCGCGTCCCTGCACTCGCCGATGATCAGGTAGCTGTCGGCGTGGTCGCGCACGAGCCTCGTCGCGCCGGCGAGGGAGGGCGGAAGCAGGATGTCGGTGTTCACGAAGCAGACGGCACCGTCGCCGGCACGTTCCTTCGCGATGCGCAGGGCTCCGCTCACGAGCGGGGTGCCGTACTGATTGCGGTCGAGCTCCGGCTGCATGCTGCGCTCCCAGTGTCTCGCCGCCGCCGCGACGCCGGCCTCGTCGCCGGCGAGAATCACCGAGACGTCCTCTGCGACCCGCAGCCACGAGCGGATCGCGTTGTACTGGATCGGCGCCGATTCGCCCGGCGAACGGCTTCGGGATCGTGACGAACGTGATCACGGCTCGCGAAGCTCGGCGCTCCGCCGCTGACGCGCAGTCTGCAGCAGGAGAGCCTCGAGCTCGCGCGCGTGACCGACGCGCCGATGCGCTCGGGCGTACTCCCGCCCGCTACGACCCATCTCCTCGCCCTCGGCGACGTGGCCGGCCAGCCAGCGGATCGCCTCGGCGAGCGCGTCCGGGTCCTCGGGGGCGACGACGAGCCCGGCGCCGGCCTCCTCGAGAATCCGAGCGGCCTCTCCGGCCGCGCTCAGGACGACCGGGCGAGCGGCGGCCATGAAGTCGATCAGCTTCGAGGGAACGAAGGACTCGAAGACCGGGTGCGCGGAGAGCGGGACGAGCAGAGCGTCGGACGCGGCGAGCACGGGCATGATCCGGTCGAGCGGCACCTGCGGGTGGAAGCTCACGTTGGCGAGACCCCGGCGAGCCGCGTCCGAGGCGACGCATCTCCTTGATCGGCCCGTCGCCCACGAACGCCACGTGAGCGTCGCCGTTCAGGCGCTCCGCCGCATCGAGGACCGAGGGGAGCGCCTGCGCGATACCGAGCGTGCCGGCGAACGTGACCAGGAACCGCTCGTCGGGCACGCCGAGCCGGTCGCGCGACGTCCGGCGTCCTCGAAGAACACGTCGAGGGTTCCGTTCGGGATCAGCCGGGTCGGGCTCCGACGCGGCCCGCGGATGGCGTCGATGTGCTCGCAGAAGGGGCGCGTGACGGCGACGACCTCGGCTGCGGATTCGTAGAGCAGCCGCTCCAGCCCGAGCCCGACGCGCGTGACCGAGCCCGGTGAGATCTGATGGAGGCTCGTCGCCGCGGCCGGCCAGAGGTCGCGGACGTCGAGGACGAACGGGGCGCGATGGAGGCGCGCGCTCGCCAGGCCCGCGAGCGCGGCGAACAGCGGCGGCGAGGTGCCGAGCACGACGTCGGCGCGTCCGGCGAGCGGCGCGACGCTCGTCGCGAGCGCCATGTACGAGAGGTAGAGGGAGAGCCGTGTTCGCTGCGTCTTCGCCTCGCTCGTCTTCACCCAGACGCGGATCACGCGGTACGGGTTCGAGCGGTCGTCCTCGATCAGCCGACCCGCGGTAGGCAGCCGGCATCACGCCCTGTGGATGGTTCGGGAACTCGCAGACCACGGTGACCGAGTGACCGCGGGCGGCGAGGTACTCCGCGAACGCCTGCATGCGGGTCTGGGTCGCCCCGACCTCGGGCGGGAAGTACTGCGAGAACAGGAGGATCCGCAGGCGGCGGCGCGGCTGGCTCTTCACCGACAGGCGCTGCGAGCACGCGCGGCAGAGCGGGCCGCCATCGTGCCCGGCGACGACGCGGCAGCAGCTCGCGATAGAGGGAGTCCATGTCGCGCACGAGCCGAGGAACCGAGTACCTCGGAAGCACGAACGCTCGCCCTTGCTCCCCGAGTTGGCGGCGGAGCCCGGGCGAGTCTGCGAGCTGGAGCAGCCGGTCGGCGAATGCCGTCGGATCCTCGATCGGCACCAGGTACCCCGTCTCCCCGTCGCGGCACCACGTCGCGGACGCCGCCGACATCGGTCGAGACGATGGGCAGCCCCGCGGCGGAGAGCCTCGATCAGGCTGACAGGAGTGCCCTCGTTGGCCGACGAGAGCGCGACGACGTCGCAGGCCGCGAGCACCGTGCCGACGTCCGTTCTGAAGCCCGCGAACCGGCAACGGTCGAGCACCCCGAGCTCCGCCGCGCGAGCCTCGAGGTCGCGGCGAAGCGGGCCGTCGCCGGCGAGGAGGAGGTACGCGTCTGACCGCCGGCGCGCGACGACCGCGAACGATGCGATCAAAGCATCGACGCGCTTGATCTCCGTCATCCGTCCGAGCCAGCCGACCACGAACGCTCCCTCGGGAATCGCGAGCTCGCCTCGCGCCACGGCGCCTGCGCCCTCCTCGACCGCCGCTCGGTCGGCGAGGTCCAGCCCGAGGCGAACGACCGCGATCTTGCTCGCCGGCGCGATGCCGAGCGCGACGAGGTCGTCCCGCACCTCCGGGCTGACCGCGATCAGCACGTCGGTCGTTCGGGCAAGCTGCCGCTCGAGGCGCTTGAACATCTCGCTGCGAGCGGTCGAGAAGTAGCCGCGCAAGCACGTGCCCGTGGAACGTGTGGACGACGACGCCCGGGCGGTCGGGGCCGGCGAGGAGCGCTGCGAGACGACCGACCGTGCCGGCCTTCGCGGTGTGCGTGTGCAGGATGTGCGGCTTGAACTCGCGGATCAACCCGAGCACCCGCCGCGCGGCTGCGAGGTCGAGCCCGGGAGAGATCTCGCGCTGGAGCTCGGGGATGTAGACGGGCTCCAGGCCCGCGTCGCGGGCCATCGCCTCCATCGAGCCCTCACCCGGCGCCACCCGCCCGGCGACGAGCTTCGTCTCGTAGCCGATCCGGTCGAGCTCGCTGCTGAGATAGGTGACGTGGAGAGCGGGGCCCCCGACGTTCAGACGCGCGATGAGGCGCAGGATCCTGATCGGCTCCGCCACTTCGCACACCCTACGCACACGAGATTCGCCACCCGAGCTCGAGCGGGAGCACTCCCTCGCGCGCCAGGACGAGGACGTCAGCCTGCTCCCGCTGCCCGAACCGCTCCGACACGTACCCGGGCTCGGTGGTGACGGGAGCCGAGTCGAGCGCGGCGACCGGCGTCGCTCCCGGCCCCGGGGCGAGGACCAGCCTGCTCGTCATCCTGTGCCGGCCGGCGCCCTCGATCCGGTCCCGGACGACGACCGCTCCGTCCTCCCAGGTGACCCGGCGGATGTGCGTGACGCCGTTTCGCCAGACGACTCGTCCGGCGAGCGCCTCCTCGCCGGCCTCGTCCAGGCAGACGTCGGGGAAGCTGCCCGCACGGAAGGCGGCCCAGGGGACGAACTGGCTGCCGCCGTCGATCGCGACGGTCGAGTGCGCGCGCGGTCGAGCGAAGCCGGTCGCGCTCCGCGCCCGGCTCGTAGGTCGAGGTGCCCGAGTCGACGACGACCGGGCGCTCCGTCGCACCAGAGCTGGAACGAGAGCGCGTCGGCGTGTGCGTGTGCAGGCAGGAACGAGCGGGCCGGGCGGCCCGCAGTCGAACGCCAGCCAGAATCGGCCGCGACGGACGACCGCATAGCCGGTGTCCGGAAAGACCGCGAGACCGGACGGGGGATCCGGAAGCTCGAGCCTCGGCGCGAGGTCGAGGCCGCCGTCGTTGAAGAGCGCAGGCCGCCCGTCGGGGCGCGACATCGCAGCCGCGAAGCGCCTCATGCGCTCGATCGGAGCCGGAGAGCCAGTCCGCGCCCGTGACCGCCCGGGTCTCGATCAGGTCCCGCAGCACGAGGAGGTGGTACACCGGGCTCCGCTCGTAGTGGCCGCCGTCGGGCAGGACCTGCACGTCGACCTCTCGGCGAAGCAGCTCCACGGCGCGCTCCACGAACCGTGGCGACCCGAACGAGGCTCCGCCGATCGCGAACGCGCGGGCATTCCTGATCACGTGGTTACCGAGCAGATCCTCCTCGACGTTCACCTCGAGATGGAGCAGCTGCCGCCAGAGGCTCGTATCGAGCATCGTCGACGCCAGCTCTGGAGCGAGCGTCAAGGCTGCGATCCAGTTCCCGACCCTCGTCGACACCACGTATGGATGCCACGCGTCGTCGTTCCCGGGCGGGTTCGAGGCGATCCACCGCTCGACGAGCTCGCGCGCCCGTCCAGCATCTCCGCGACGCGCTGCCGCCAGCACGTCCTCTCCGTAGTGAAGGTGGAACGACCCCGAGCCGCGTCGCCGGAGTCGGGTGCCTGGCCGGGCTCGAACGCCTCGGAGCGCCAGAACGCTTCGGCGGCCTCGACCGCGGCGGCAGGGCCGGGCGGGGTCCCCGCCGGGAAGCGGCGGCGAGAGACGGGACGCAGCAGCCGGGCTCTCAGCTGGCGACTGTCCGCGGCCCGTAGCGCTTCGAGATAGAGGGAGGCCTTCATGCGGCCGCCCGGCGGTAGACCTCGACGGTCGCCGTGGCCGCGACCTCGGGCGCGAACCGCGTCCTTCGCCTTCTCGCGCGCGGCCGCGCCGAGCCGTGCGCGCAGCGGCCCGTCGACGAGAAGGCGCTCGATCGCGGCGCGGAGCTCGCGCGTGTTCGCCGGGGGCGACCACGATCCCGTCGGCGCCGTCCTCGATTGCGTCCGCGAGCCCTCCGACGCCGCTCGAGATGACGGCTCGTCCATACGCCATGGCTTCACGAGCGACAACCCCGTAGCCCTCCCGCCTGGACGGGACGCAGACGATGGCGGCGCGCTCGAAGTAGGCACCGAGCCGATCGTGGGGGACGAGCCCGACGGCCTCCGGGACACGACCGCGGAGCGGGCCGTCCCCGACGATCACCCTCGGAAGGCCCTCGGTCGCCTGCAGGAACTCGAGGATCCCCTTCTCCTCGCTGAGCCGCCCGGCGAAGAGCACGTGCGGCGGGTCGTCCGGGCTCGCCGACCTCCGCGGGGATCTCGACCCCGTTCGGGATCACCCTCACGTCCCGAGCGCCCAGCCGTCTCGCTGCGTCGGCGAGGAACGAGGAGGCCGCGACGACCACCCGCGCCCGGCCGAGAAGCGGGCGGACGAGACTCGGAGCCCGGCGCGCGAGCTCGACGTCGGTGCCCCACACCTGCAGCACGAACGGCTTTCGGGTCGCGAGCGCCGGAAGCGCCGAAGGGATCCAGTGGGCGTGCACGACGTCCGCGGCCCTCGACGCTCGCCGCGCGGCGAGCGCGAACGAGCCGAGGAAGAGCGGCAGGAGCAGGACGCGCCACGGCGCGGCCCGGAGGTTCTGGACGATCCCGTCGCCGTAGGCGATCCCGAAGTGGCGGAAGTCGGCGGGCGAGACGACGTCGACCTCGACCCCCGCGAGCCTCAGCTGGGCGACGGCGTCGGCGACGAAGCTGCCGGCCGGCTCTCCCGGCGTACGGGGATAGGACGTCGTCAGGACACAGACCCGCACCTAGGCCGTGGCCGGGCGCAGGCGGGCGGCAGCCGGTGACGGCTTCGGCGACGGCGCCGGCTGCGACCTTCTGGCGGAAGACGAGCGGCGTCGCGAGCGCGAGGGCCAGGAAGACGAAGAAGTAGTAGAAGGACATCGTCAGGTAGAACGCGTTGGCTGCGAGCGTCCCGGCGAGCGCGGCGGTCCAGCCCCACGCGAGCGGCCTCACCCGCCGCGCGAGCGGGTCGCCGGCCCGCGCGAGGGCGTTTCCGAACTCCCGCGCCGCCTTCAGCCGGACGAACACCCACAAGAGGAAGAAGGCGAAGAGCACGGTTCCGACGAGTCCCGTCTCGACGATCAGCGACACGTAGAAGGAGTGCGGGCCCCAGTTCGTCTTGCCCGTCGCGGCCTGGTAGTAAATCGAAAAGTTGTTGAGGCCGAGCCCGAGCAGCGGATGGCTGTGGAGGATCTGCGGGATGAAGTCGTAGACCTGGAAGTGCGCCGACTGCGAGGCATGGCCGGTCTGAATGCGAGACCGGATCACGACGAGGAAGAAGTGGAACCTCGTCGCGATCACGAGCCCGATCACTGCGAGGGCGCCGACGAGCGGGTAGATGAGTGCGCGCGAGCGCAGGTAGCCGCGGTAGGGGAGCAGCAGGACGAGACAGCCGACGGCGATTCCGAGGATCCCGCTACGCGAGAGGGTCGCGATCTCGACGACGATCAGGAAGGTGAGGAGCGCGCCGAGCTTGCGGCGCAGGCGGTGCTCCGGCTCCAGCCGCAGATAGAGCGGCGTGAGCACGAGGAGCGGGACGATCAACATGATCCCGAGATGATTCGGATCGCCGGTGAGCGCATTCGGCCGATAGACCTCGGAGCCGTTGACCGCGCCGTAGATGTTGATCTGGCTCGCTCCGCCCGTGAGCGGGGAGATGAAGAGGTTGTCGAGGTTCACCCCGGCCTGCGCCGAGACGAGCTGGAGGACGCCGTAGGCCGCGTTCACCGTCATGCCGCCGAAGAACCAGGCGAGCGAGCGCCAGTAGTAGGCGGCGCCCCGCGCGCGAGAGCCAGGCGACGGCGAGCGCAAGGAACGTGAAGTGGATCACGAACTTGGCGAGCCCCTTCGAGAACTGCCCGAACCCGGCGGCGGTGTCCAGGTTGTAGAAGCCGCACAGGTAGACGACCACGAAGGCGAGGCCGAAGCCGAGGAGGATCGCGCTCGTCCTCGGGACCCTGGGCCGCGAGAGCCAGACGTACGCGACGATGAAGCAGAGCGCGAGGACGTCCGCGAGCGCGAGCTGGCCGCCGAAGTTCCAGTGCACCTTCTCGAACGTGCAGGCAAAGAGCGTCGCGAGGAAGAAGAAGCTCGCGATACGTCTCACGTTGCGGCCTTCCAGGCTCCGCGAGTGCTCATCCCCCATCTCCCACGAGCGTGTGCATGAGGTCGGCGAGCTCCTGCACGCGGGAGCGCCGGTCGAGGCGATCGCGCCATTCCGTCGTCGAGGGGAGAGCCGTCGAGCTCGCCCGCGCGCCAGCGGTCGCGCATGGCGAGGAGCTCGCGCTCGATCCCGTCGACGTCGTCGGGGGCGACGACCACGCCGCCGCCGGTCGCGCGGATCAGCTCGGCCGCCGCGCCGTCGGGGGGAACGAGGGCGAGGATCGGCCGCTCGGCCGCGAGGTACTCGAAGACCTTGCCGGACAGCACCCCGCGGCCGCGGCCGTCTGCGTCCGGAATCAAGAGCAGTAGAGCTTCAGAGTCGCGCTGGAGCTCGAGCGCACGGCGATGCGGGGCATACGGGATCAGCTCGATGCGATCCATGATGGCGGAGGCCCACTCCCTGTCGGCGGCCCTGAAGTCGCCGACGAAGCGCGCCGAGACGCCGTCGACCCGGGCGAGCGCGGTGAGGAACGGGCGCGGGTCGCGCTTGCCGAAGAACGAGCCGGCGTGGGTGATCCGGAAGCGCTCGCCGCGGTTGTACTCGAGCCCCGCGAAGTCCTCGAAGTCCGAGCCGTTCGCGATCGTGACCACCGGGCCGCGCGGCGAGCGGCCGCGCATCTCCTCGGCGATCGCGTCCGAGACCGCGACGATCGCGTCGGCCTGACGCGCGACGAGGGAGGCGACGGCCGCGACGCCCTGCTCCTTGACGCGAACTGCAAGCCTCGCCGCGTCGCGGTGCGGGTGGGCGACGAGCGAGTCGCGGAGATCTGCGATCCACCGCGCTCCGGTCGCGCGCTTCACCGCGGCGCCGACGAAGTGGACCGACGGGGGCGGCGACGTCGTGACGACCACGTCGATCCCCTCTTCGCGGGCGATGCGGATCGCGGCGGGGATTGCAGTGAGGTTGTAGGTCACGTTCTCGTCGGGCAGGAGCAGCCGCCGGCCGAAGAGCGAGGCCTGCTTGGAGTAGCGCTCGAGCCCTGCGGTCCCGTGCAGCTCCTCGGCCGGCTTGCGGCCCTGCGGCCCGATGAACCGCACACGGTGGACCCAGGCGAGCGTCGGCGGCGGCAGGTCATCGTCGCGGTGGATCCACTTGGGGTCGTCGGGGGCGAGAACGTGGGTCTCGATCCCGAGCTCGGGGAGGTGCGTGGCGAGCTTGAGCGGCCGCTGAACGCCGCCGCCGCCCGCAGGGGGGAAGTAGAGCGTGACGAGCAGGACCTTCATGACGGGAGGCGGACGAGGCGGCCCTTGGTGACCGCCCAGCCCGCACCGTACCTGCGCGGGATCGACGGGTCGCCGGTCCGAAGCCACCGCTCGACGGCGGCGACCCGCGAGGCGGGGTCGTTCGCCTTCGTGTTCGCGACGTGCGGGACAGGCGCGGCGACGAGGTAGACGGGCGCAGCGGCGGCGATGCGGTAGCTCGTCTCGGGTGGGGCGATCACGACCGCGCCCTTCGGGAGCCTCTGCACCGCGGCGAGGAGCTGCGGCGAGAGCGCGTTCGCATCGGTCCTGGCAAGCGGCGTCCACTGCCTGAACCCGTGGACGGCGACCGGGAGCACGAAGAGGAGCGCCGCGAGCGCACCGAGGCCGTAACGCTCTTTCGGCCGGTTGCGGGCGGCGATGATCCCGACGACGAGGGCGATCGCGCCGGCGACCAGGGCGAACCACGTGACGCCGCCCGGGCCGCCGTGCCTGAGGCCGTAGGCGAAGTCGCCGGGCCACTCGCGCTCCAGCACGATCCCGGCGGCGAGTGCGAAGGGCAGGACCCAGACCGACCGGGCGAGGAGCGCGAGGCCGCCGGCGAACGCGAACGCGAAGGGGACGAAACCCGCGGCCCGGCGCGACTGGGAGAGCGACACGGCATTCGAGAAGCGGGTGAAGAGCTCGGGCACGAGCATCAGTGCGAGGATGGCGACGGCTCCGCCGAGCACGAACGCGCCCCAGCGGCGTTTCGCGGCGAGCCCTGCGAGTGGGACGAGCGCGAGGGCGGCGATCGCGACGGCACCGGTGCGCCCGGGCACCTCGGCGGCGAGCCGGAAGCTGTGCACCGAGTGGACGACGAGCTCGCCTCCGTACTTCGCGAGTGTCGCCGACTGGAGCTCGTCGCTCGGGTTGACCGACAGCGTCTCGTCCACGACCGGCCGCAGCCACAGCAAGGCGATGCCGACCGGGACGAGCGCAGCGGCAAGCGCGAGCCCCGAGCGCTTCCAGTCGCGCCACCGGATGAGCGAGTAGGCGACGAGCGGGATCAGCGCGAACAGGGCGTACGTCGGGTGGACGAGGACGATCGCGCCGAACGCCGCGGAGAGCGCGCCGAGATCCGCGAAGCGCCCGGACTCCGAGTAGGTGAAGAAGAGCGCGAAGGCCGCGAGTACGAGGATCTGCCGGGAAGCGGTCGCGGGAAGGGCCAGCGAGACGTACGCGCCGCCGTGCCCGGCCGCGAGGGAGTAGAGCGCGACCGACGCGGCGAGCACCGAGACGCCGCCGGTGACGGAGCCGAAGACGGCGAAGCCCGCCTCCCACGCGACGAGGAACGCGAGCGGGGCGAGCACGGACGCCTCACGGTGGAGCACGACGGCGGGGTCGAGGCCCGAGACCTTCGCCACGAGGGCGAGGAACCCATGCCAGAGCGGGAAGGCGTAGCCGGGATGGAGGCCGCCGTGGACGAGCTCGTCGACGGAGCGGAGATGGAGGTGGCCGAGCTCGACGAGCTTTCGCACCCGGGCCTCGTGGAAGAGCGCATCGCCGGTCACCGCGCCTTCGACGTGCCAGAGCGCGAGACCGAACACCACCCCGGCGAGGCCGACGGCACGCCGCATCCAGGCGACGGGATCGGGGCCCTCGGCGTCCTGGGGCGGCGCGAGCGGCCGGGTGAGGCCGCGGACGGCGACGAGGCCGGCGGCGATCCCGATCCCGGCGAGGATCGCCGCCGCGAGCCTGATCGTGCCGTGGACGGTGAAGACGACCGCCCAGGCCGCGAAGAGCGCGAGGAACGCCCAGGCGAGGCTCGCGGACGCGCTTCTCTGGCCGAGCGCCCTCGCGATGAGCACGCCCGGGAGCAGGACGACACCGGTCGCGAACGCGAGCCGGAGGTACTCGCCGATCACAAGAGCGCCGCGACGTTCCCGGACTCCAGGAACCTCACGCCGTCGCGGTAGGCCTGCCCGCGCTCGCCGCGGAAGAGAAGCGCCCGCAGCCGCAGCGACCAGAGGAGCAGCAGGCGTGCCCGCGCCGCCTCCTTCGGGCCGCGGTTCTTCGACATGAAGCGGAGGATCCCGCGGAGATTCTCGACGTACAGCCGGCCGCCGTGCGAGGCGCCGCCGAGATGGACGACCTCGGCGCCCGGCGTGAACCAGACCTCCCAGCCGGCCTGACGGAAGCGGTGGAGCCAGTCGGTCTCCTCGCTGAACATGAAGAACGCCTCGTCGAACAGCCCGACCTCGTCGATCGCCTCGCGGCGGACGAGGAGCGCGGCGCCGTAGAGCGACTCGACCTGCGCCGGCGTCGCCGTAGTCGAACCCGCCGCCGTAGAAGGCGTTGAACGTCCGGGTGCGCGGGCCGAGCTTGCGGAGGAACAGGTACTCCGTCGCGAGCCGCCAGAGCGTCGGATCGCCGCGGACCGAGCGTTGGAGGGAGCCGTCCTCGTTGCGGAGCCTGCGGGCCGACGACCGCCGCGCGCGGGCGCGAATCGGCGAAGGCCGCGAGCTTCGGGACGGCGTCGTCGACGACCCAGGCATCGGAGTTGAGGAGCAACACGTACTTCCCGTCCGACGCCCGGATCCCGGCGTTGTTCCCGCCGCCCATGCCCTTGTTCTCCTGCTCGATCACGAGGGCGTCCGGGAAGCGCTCCCGGACGAGCGCGACGGTGCCGTCCGTGGAGCCGTTGTCGACCACGATCGTCTCGAGCCCGCGAACCGACTCGAGGCAGCGCTCGATGTGATCCGCGGCGTTCCAGGCGACGACGACCGCCGAGACGTCGCGGCCGTCAGCCATCCGCGACGGGTACCGGCGAGCGCCGGAATCCCTCCCAGAGCAGGATCACGAGCCCGGGCAGGGCGAGCAAGAGCGTCATGAGGAAGAAGATCAGACCGGTCGCGAACGCGGCGTCGGCGTCGACGCCGAGGCGCCCGAGGAAGCTGACGAAGAACGCCTCGCGAACGCCGAGCCCGTTCACCGTGAACGGCACGAGCATCACGAGGAAGAGCAGCGGCCCGAGCACGACGTAGGGGCGGATCCCGACCTCGACCCCGACCGCCCGGCCGCCCGCCCAGATCGCCAGGATGCGCGAGATCTGCGCCGCCAGCGTGATCGCCGCGACCCCGAGCATGGTGGAGACGTGGTAGCGGTAGCCGTGGATGCCCTCGTAGAGCGCCCGTGCGAACCGCTCGACCCTAAGCCGCTGGAGCAGCGGGACGACGCGCCGCAGGTGGCGGCGCAGCCCGGCCGAGAACACCACCGCCCCGGCGGCAACCGTTCCGACGACGAAGAGGGCCTCGATCCAGAGGTACGGCCCGATCGGGTAGTGGCCGATCGCGAGCACGAGCCCGAGGGCGGCGAGCACGAGCGTGACGGCTCCGCCGATCGCGCGCTCGAGCACGATCGACCCGGCGATCGGCGAGCCCTTCCCCGGGTGGCGGCGGGTCGTCTCGTACATCCGCGAGGCATCGCCGCCGACCCCCGTCGGCAGCACCTGGCCCACGGCATAGGAGACGAAGTACGCGCGGGTGAGCCACGCGATCGACTCCCGAACGTCGCGGGCGCGCAGGAGCATCTGCCAGCGCCAGGCCTGCGGCGGCACGGTCACGACGGTCAGCACCGCAGAGAGAGCCAGCCAGGGGAGGCTGGCGCCCGTGATCGTGTCGACCGTCTTCCCGAGGTCGACCTTGGAGACCAGGTACGCCGCGGCGATGCCGGTGACGACCGCCGTCGCGGCGATGCGGAACCAGCGCTTTTTCAGCACGGCGTGAGAGTCAGACCATCGCTTCGGCATCTGCCGTCACGAAGCGTATGCGCTCGACTGCTGCCTCCACCCTGGCAAGGGCCTCCTCGCGGGTCGCCCCGGCGGCCAGCACGGCGCCGGCGCGGTCGGTGCCACGCCGCAGCGTCCCGAAGGCGAAGCCCGACTCCCGATAGATCCGGGTGGAGACGACGCCCTTTTGCCCCTGGGGAACCTCGACGGTCTCGAGCAGCCCCGGCGGGGCAACGAGGAATCGGGTGGCGGCGCCTCCGATGCCGGTGGAGCCTGCAGCCGCGATCTCGCTCGCAGCGAGCGGCTGCCCGAGCGCGGCCGCGAGCGCGAGCCCGTTCAGGTCGACCCCCGTGACGAGCTCGACGAGCTCGGCGTCGTGGCCGCCGCCGAGCCGCGCTGCCACCTGGATCACCTCGGGCCCGCCACGGCTGATCCGAAGCTGGGTATAGGACGGGCCTTCCTCGATGCCGAGAGCCTCGACGGCACGGCGCGCCACCTCCATCGCCGCGTCCGCATGGACGGAGGGCCAGACATGCGCGAGCGGGACGCCGAACGCGCTGCCGTCGGCCGAGATGCGATCGGTGACCGCGAGCGGGACGAACTCGCCGCCCGCGGAGAAGCCGCTCACACTCACCTCCGGGCCCTCGAGGTACTCCTCGACGAGGATGGAGCCGTTGCGCGAGGCCGCACGCGCGGCCTCGATCGCCGGACGCAGACGGGAGGGCCGGCGGACCAGCGAAAGGCCGGCCCTGGCGGTGCGGTCGGCCGCCTTCACGACCGCCGGGAGTGTCGGGTCGAGCGCACCGTCGAGGGTCGCGACCTGCCAGCGCGGCTGGGGAACGCCCGCCTCGGCGAGCGCCTCCCGCTGGCGGAGCTTGTTGGTCGAGCGGACGGCGGTGACCGGAGAGATCGGATGCGGGAGGCCGAGCTTCTCGGCGATCCGCGCGGCGACGGCAACGGGCGGATCGGTGCCGGGCGAGATGACCCCGTCGATCGAGAGTGCCGCGGCGAGGCGCTCGAGGGCAGGCTCGTCGTCGGTCGCGATGATGCACCGCCGGTCGGCCAGGGCGAACCCGGGGGCAGCCGGGTCGCGGTCGCAGACCGCCGTCCAGATGCCGTGGGCCCTCGCAGCCTCGAGCAGCCCGAGCTGCGCAGGGCCCGCCCCGAGGACGAGGAGGGAGGGACTCCGGTCGGGCGGTTCGGCGGCCACCCGGCCCATTGTCGGGGCGGGACCGGCTGACGCCGGTCCCGCCCTGGACAAGGCCCCTAGGCTGCGAGCTCGAGCTCAGGCGACGGCCTCCACCGCCTCGCTCCTGCGGTGGCGCCTGATGCCGAACGCGGCGACCGATCCGATCGCGACGACCGCCGCTCCGGCGAAGACGGCCGCGTTCATGCCGTTCACGAACGTGGTGGCGCTCGTGTAGCCACCCTCGTGGGCGAAGATCGAGGCGAGGACGGCGACGCCGAGGACGCCTCCGAGCTCGCGGATCGCGTTGTTCGCGCCGGAGGCCTGCCCCTGCTCGATGTCGCGGACGCTCGAGAGGACGACGTTCGCGACCGGGGCGAAGAAGAGCGACATCCCGATGCCGGCGAGCACGAAGGGCCCGACGATGTCGACGTACGGCGTGGTCGGCGTCGAGACCGCGGCGATCCAGGCGAGCCCGGCCGCCTGCAGCGCGAGCCCCGCGCCCATGAGCCGGCCTCCGCCGATCCGGTCCGACATCGCGCCCGCGAGCGGGGCGATGATCATCGGCATCGCCGTCCACGGGAGGATCCGAAGCCCGGAGGCGACGGGCGAGTAGCCCTGCACGGTCTGGAAGTACTGCGCGAGCAGGAACACCGAGCCGAACATCCCGAACGAGAAGAAGAACGACGCGATGTTCGCGAGCGAGAAGGTCCGGTTGCGGAAGAACCTCATCGGCAGCATCGGCGCCGGCGCGCGAAGCTCCCAGAGCACGAACCCGGCCATCACGACGAGGCCGCCGAGGATCGCCCCGAGGATCGCGGGCGAGCCCCACCCGAGCTCGTTGCCGCGCACGAGGCCCCAGGTGATGCCGAGCAGGCCGATCCCCGCGAGAGCGAGGCCGGGCAGGTCGAGCCGGCCGTACGGGCCGTGGCTCTCGTCGAGGCGCAGGAGGACGAACGGGATGAGGACGATCCCGATCGGCACGTTCAGCCAGAAGATCCACTGCCAGGAGATGCCCGAGACGACGGCGCCGCCGACGAGCGGGCCGAAGGCGACCGCGAGCCCCGTGATGCCGCCCCAGGCGCCGAGGGCGAGGCCGCGCTTCTCGGGGGGTACCGCGGCCGAGAGGATCGTGAGGGTGAGCGGCATGACGATCGCGCCGCCGACGCCCTGGAAGGCCCGGGCGATGTCGAGGGCCAGGATGGTCGGGGCGAGCGCAGCCGCCGCCGACGAGACGGTGAAGATCGCGAGGCCGATCGCGAGCATCCGGCGCCGGCCGAACCGGTCGCCGAGCGCCGCGCCGGTCAGCAGCAGCACCGCAAAGGTGAGCGTGTAGGCGTTGACCGTCCACTCGAGCCCGCCGAGGCCGGCGCCGAGGTCCTTGCGGATGACCGGCAGCGCGGTCGTCACGACGAGGTTGTCGAGCGTGACCATGAACCCCGCCGCCGAGGTGAGCACGAAGGCCCAGAAGACCCTGTTGTTCCGTACGACTTTGTGACTCATCACTAACCTCCCACCGAAAAAAAGAGATGACTGTCTATTTTCCGCACGCCTCGAGCAGGCGGATCGCCCACGGCTCGGCTGCCTCGTCGAACTGCTCCATCGAGGCGAACACGTTCAGCAGCATTCCCGTGGCGAAGAACCCCGCGATCTCCTCCGCCGGCAGGTCCGACACCCGCTCGGCATACGCGACGAGATCGCCGAACCCCGCCCGCACCACCGCGCGGATCTCGGGGTCGTGGCACGCGGCATACGCCTGCATCTGCGCTCGCAGGAAGATCGGCTCGGCCTGGAGCCGGTCGACGTAGGCCCTCCCCATCGCCTGGAGCGCCGCCTGGCCCCTCGAGCCTTCCGCCGCGCGCTGGAACATCTCCAGCGTCTCGCGGAAGCAGCGGGCGACGACGGCGCGGAAGAGCTCCTTCTTCGTTCCGAAGAGACGGAACACGTACGGCTGCGAGATCCCCGCGCGCCGCGCGATGGCCTCGGTCGAGGCGCCGTGGAGCCCGCTTTCGGCGAACTCGAGGAGCGCAGCGTCGAGGATCTCCTCGCGGCGTGCTTCCTTCGTCTTGCGCTCGGTCGCTATGACCATGGCATGAGGTTAGTGATCACTCACAAGCTTGTCAAGTCAGAGCAGGCCTAGCGCTTCCGCGACCCGGTCCAGCTCGGACTCGGTCGAGCCGCGTGTGGAACGGAAGCGCCAGCGCCCGCTCGAAGGCGTGCTGGGCACCGGGGAAGAAGCCGTGGTCGCGGTAGGGGTGGAGGAGCGGCAGGGCGAAGGTCCCGATCTGGGCCTCGATCCCCTGCGCCCGGAGCCCTTCGAGAACCTCGTCACGGCGCTCGACCTGGATCACGTAGGCCTGCCAGCCGTGCACGTCGCCGTCGTCGGCAGAGGGAAGGACGACGGGGAGATGGCCGAGACGCTCGGCGTAGCCTGCGGCGACCCGCGTCCGGCCGTCGAGCAGCTCGTCCAGCCGGTGGAGCTGCGGCAGCCCCACGGCGGCGAGGACGTCCGACATGCGGTAGTTGAGGCCGGGCTCCGGCATGTCCCCGGCGGCGAGCGACCGCCAGCCGTGGTTGCGGAGCCGGACGATCTCGGCGGCAACAGCCTCGTCGCTCGTCGTGATGGCCCCGCCCTCGCCGGTCGTCACGATCTTCCGCGGATGGAAGCTCAGGCACGCTGCCAGCCCGAGTGAGCCGCATGCCTCGCCGCGGCGGCGGGCGCCGAGCGCGCCGGCGGCGTCCTCGATCACCGGCAGGTCCGGCAGCTCCTCCATCCGGCACGGGCGCCCGAACAGATGCACGGGGAGGATGGCGCGCGTCCGCGGCCCTACCTCGATCTTGCCGGGATCGATGTTCATCGTGACCGGATCGACATCGACGAGGACCGGACGGAGGCCGGAGAGGACGACGACGTTCGCCGTGGCCGGGAAGGTGTAGGCCGGGACGACGACCTCGTCGCCCGGCTCGAGCCCGAGCGCGAGGACGGCCAGGTGGAGCGCAGCCGTGCCGGACGAGACGGCGATCGCGTGCGTGGCCTCGCAGGCCCAGGCGAGCTCCTGCTCGAACTCGGCCACGACCGGGCCCTGGGTGAGCATCCCGCTCTCGAGGACCTTCGCGACCGCCTCCGCCTCGGCCGCGCCCGTGTCGGGCCGCGCGAGGCGGACTCTCTCTATCTCGCCCGGTACCACTCGATCGTCCTCGTGAGGCCGTCGTCGAGCTCCACCCGGGGCTCCCAGGAGAGGAGCTCGCGCGCCTTCTCGACGTTGGGGATCCGGAGCTCGACGTCGACGTACCCGAGCGGGGCGAACACGATCTCGCCGGGGCAGCCCGTGAGCCGCCTGATGCGCTGGGCGAGGTCGTAGATCGTGACCGACGAGCGCGGGTTGCCGATGTTGAACGCCTGGCCGACCGCCTCCGGCCGCTCGAGGCAGGCGAGGACGCCGCTCACCATGTCGGTGACGTAGCACCAGGCGCGGATCTGGGAGCCGTCGCCGCGCACCGTGAGGTTCTCGCCGCCGAGGGCCGCCTCGATGAACGCGCGGATCGCGCCGCCGCCGATCTGGCCCGGCCCGAAGACGTTGAACGGATGCACCGTCACCGTCGGAAGCTGGAGCTCGTCGTGGTAGGCGTGGGCCATGTGCTCGCCGGCGAGCTTCGAGACCGCGTACGTCCAGCGCGCCTCGCCGACCGAGCCGATCGTCGAGACCTGCCCCTCGCTGACGTTGTAGGCATGGGTGCCGAACACCTCACTCGTCGAGAAGTCGACGAACCGCTCGAGCGTTCCGGCCGTGGCCAGCGCGGCCTCGAGCGCGTTGTAGGTCCCGATCACGTTCACGCGCATCGTGCGCACCGGGCTCTCGAGCACGGTCTCGACGCCGGCGATCGCCGCGCAGTGGACGAAGTGCGTCGCCCCCTCGGCGAGCTCCCGCAGACGCGGGGCATCGAGGACGTCGGCCTGGTGGAGCTCGAAGTTCGGGTGGGTCGCGAGCTCTGTCCCGGAGAGCGCGTCACGGTGAAGGTTGTCGATGGCAACGATGACGTTGCGGTCGACGAGCTCGCGCGCCAGCGTCGTCGCGATGAAGCCGGCACCGCCCGTGATGAGGATCCTCTTGCCTTCGAGCATCGCGCCGAGTGTAACGACGGCCTATCGTGCGCCTGATGGATCCCCTGGAGCAGGCGCGTGCCGAGGCCGAGTCGCTGCGGGCCGTGTCGGCCGTGCCGGAGGCCGGCGGCGCGCGGCGGCGGCTCTCACAGGCGGCCGAGCCCCTCGCCCGCGCCCAGCGCGCCTTCAACGCAGCCGTGCTGCGGCTCGTCGACGCCGTGAGCGAGCGGACCGACCTCGCGCTCGCCCGCGCCGGGGAGGCAGAGCGCCGAAGCCGCGAGCTCGAGGAGCGGCTGCTACGCCTCGAGCGCCGGGGCACGGAGGGAGCGCCGCGCACCGTGGCGGCGCAGCCGCGCCAGGACGCCCTGCCCGACTACTTCGCGTTCGAGGCGCGCCTCCGGGCGCCCACGGAGGAGGTGCGAGAACGGCAGAGGCCCTACGTGGACGTGCTCGCCGGGACGGCTCCCGTCCTCGACCTGGGCTGTGGGCGCGGCGAGCTGCTCTCACTCCTTCGCGACGCAGGCGTCGAAGCCCGCGGCGTGGACGCGGACGCGGACATGGTCGCGTTCTCGCGTGGTGAGGGGCTCGTGGTCGAGCAGGGCGACGCACTTGCCGCACTCGAGGCCGTGGGCGACGGCTCGCTCGGGGCCGTGACGGCGCTCCAGCTCGTCGAGCACCTGCCTCCGGCCGTGCTCCTCCGGCTGCTGGCGCTCGCCTCGGCGAAGCTCCGTCCAGGCGGCCTGCTCCTGCTCGAGACGATCAACCCCGCCTCGCCCCGGGCGCTCGTGAACTACTTCTCGGACCTCACCCACGCGCAGCCTCTCGTGCCGGCGACGCTCGAGCTCCTCGTGCACGAGGCCGGCTTCACCGACGTCGAGGTGCGCTTCCTGAACCCTCCTACCGAGCGCCTGCGCGAGATCGAGCTGCCGGCCGGCGGGGAATGGGACGGCGCCAGGGCCGCGCTCGAGGCCAACCGCAGGCTCCTCGACGAGGCGCTGTTCGCGCCGCTCGACTACGCGATCGTCGCCCGGCGATGAAGCTGGAGCGCGCGCACGCGCAGCCGTAGCCGGTCGCGGCGCGGGCCGGCGAGCACTGCGACGACGAGGTCGGGCTTCCAGGCCGGGGTCCCGGCGGCCGCGGGAAGCCCGAAGCGGTCCTGCAGCCACGCCGGCTGCGGACCGAAGAGGAACGGCTCGAGCCGCGGTGTCGAGCGCTGCGATCACCTCGTCGACCCGGGCGTCGAACCCGGAGTCGCCCGGCGGCTGACCGATCAGGATCGCGGCGCGGCGCCTGGGCGCGACCGCGATCTCGATCCGTTGCTCGCATCCGAACCAGCGCAGATGCTCGTGAACGACGTCGGCGACGAGCGTGTGCGGGCCGGGCCGGTCGGGCACCTGGAACGTCATCGGGACCGTCACTGTCTCGCCGGGGGCGACGTGCCGCGGGAACGGCGTCCGCGTCCCGCCCTCGTCACTCCCCTCGAATCGGCAGGCGAGCCTGATCTCGGGAAGGCCGTCGGCGCCCGCCGGCCAGGTCGAGCCGCCGAGGTTCGTCACGCCGGTGTCGATCTGGCGTCGCTCCCCCGCAACGACGTGCGGAGCGGGCCCGAGCTCGATCCGCGCCCGGTAGTCCGACTCGGGCAGCGGCGCCTGGCCCCAGTGGGCGTCGATCTCCTCGCGGGTCGCGACCGCAGCGGCGGCGGCGCGGTGGCCGGAGGCTCCGGTGCCAGCCGCACGGCTGCGACCTGTGCGGCGTCCTCGGGGGGTACGACCGAGACGGCGAGGTCCTCGCGGAGCTCGGGGAGATAGTAGGCGGCGTTCAGCGGGAGCCCACCGATCCGTAGGCCGGTCGCGGCCCGTTCGTATCGCCGCCCTTTCTCCTCGCGGCGCGCCCGGGGAGTCTCGAGGAGATCGAGGTGGTAGAGGGGGGCAGCGAGGTACGCATGCGGGCCGCCGGCGCGGATCGCCGCGTGCATCACTCCGGGAAGCTGGGCGGCCTCGGGCCGCATGAGCCGCAACTGCCAGTCCGGGGCCCAGGGGTCGACGTCGAGCCAGCCGTTGCCCCAGAGCCAGCGCCGCAGCCACGAAGGCGTGGGTCAGCCCGGGATCCGGCTCCGCGAGGGCCTCGAGAAGCGCGGTGCTCGGGACCTCGTCGTCGTCGATCGAGAAGACCCAGTCGCCCCGGCAGAGGGAGTGCATCCAGCCTCGCGGCCGCTCGACCGGCTCGGCATACGGGTAGCGGACGAGGACGTCGCAGAGGTCGGCCACCGGGCGAAGCCGCCCCACGTCGACCCGCTCGTCGACCGCGACGACGATCTCGTCCGCAACCGGCCGCAGGAGTGCCAGGATCGCGGCGAGCCGGCCTGGCGGGCCGCCCGAGAGGCAGCAGACCGAGAGCATCGGTCAAAGATACGGCAGCCCAGTAGCATCGCGGGGCTGTGAGAACTGTGCTCTTCGTCGGCGCCGGACGCCATCAGCGCCGCGCGATCCGGTACGTGCGCGAGCGCGGCGTGCGGGTCGTGGCCGTCGATCGCAATCCCGACGCTCTCGGGTTCGCGGAGGCCGATGCCGGCGTCGTCGTCGATTTCTCCGACGTCGACGCGGTGCTGGCCGCCGTCGCCGACGAGCCGCTCGACGGGGCGATGACCGTGTCGGCCGACCGCGCGGTGCCGGTGGCGGCAGCGGTCGCCGAGGCGCGGGGCCTGCCGGGGATCGGCGTCGAGACGGCCCACCTGATGACCCACAAGGTCGCGATGCGCCGGCGACTCGCCGAGGAGGGGGTGCCGCAGCCGCGGTTCGCGGCGCTGCGGACGCTCTCCGAGCGGCGGCGCGCGGCCGACGAGGTGGGCTTCCCCGCGGTGCTCAAGCCGGCCGACTCGGGCGGGCAGCGCGGGATCTTCCGGGTCGACTCGGTCGGCGACATCGAGGCGCACCTGCACGAAGCGCTGACGGCCTCGCCGACCAGCGAGGCGATCCTCGAGGAGTACGTCGAGGGCACGGAGATGAACGGGATCGTGATCGCGCGGGACGGCGAGGCGTGGACGCTGACGCTGTCGGACCGCTTGCGGCCGCCGGGCATCGGGTTCGGGGTCGGGTGGATCCACGTGTATCCGGCGACCGCCTACGGCGACCGGCTCGAGGAGTCCGAGCAGATCGCCGCGCGAACTGCCCGGGCGCTCGGGCTCGAGACGGGGATCGCGTTCCCGCAGCTCATCGCCGCGGACGACGGGCGGGTGGTCGTCGTCGAGTGCGCGGCTCGGATCCCCGGCGGCCAGATGACCGATCTCGTCCGCCACGCGGTGGGCGTCGACCTCGTCGACGTCCAGCTGCGGATGGCGCTCGGCGAGGAGCTTCCCGACGAGCTCGTGACGCCGCGGTTCCGCCAGCCGCTCGCGATCAGGTTCCTGACCGCCTCCCCGGGCCCGCTGACACCCGGCCGCGTCACCCGCGTCGGCTCGCTCGAGAAGGTGCTTGCCTTTCCGGGCGTCGTTCAGGCCGAGACCTATCTCGCCGAGGGGGAGGTGATCCGGCCGGTCCGCCTCGACGGCGACCGCCGCGGCTACGTGATCGCGGTCGCCGACACGAACCTCGAGGCGCTCGATCGCGCCGAGGCCGCGGCGCGGCTCGTCGACGTGGAGGTCGAGCCCGCGTGAGCTCGCCCGACACGCAGGCAACGTGCGAGTTCACCCTGGCGCACTACCGGGAGCTCCTCGAAGCGGCGAAGGCCGGCGGCTATCGGTTCGCCGGGTTCGACGAGCCCCCGGAGCCGGGCGCCCTGATCCTCCGTCACGACGTCGACCTCTCGCTCGAGGCGGCGATCGCGCTTGCGGAGGTCGAGGCGGGGGCCGGCGCCTGGTCGACGTGGTTCCTGATGACGCGCTCGGTCTTCTACAACCTCGACTCCGCCGCCGGAGAGCAGACGATCGCGCGGCTGCGCGAGCTCGGCGGGCGGGTCGCGCACCACGCCGTCTGGCCGCACGTCGACCTGGACGAGCGCTTCGAGGCGGTCGTCGCGTGGCACAACCCCGATCCCGAGTACATGACCGCGCCGATCGACGGGGCCGTGAACGTGATGGCTGGCGCCGTGGTTCGATCCCGACCACTACCGTTCGGACTCGAACCAGCACTGGCGCCACGGGTGCCCGCACGAGCGGCTGCGCGCACGGGGAGCCCGAATGGCTGCAGCTCCTGACGCACCCGGAGATCTGGGCCTACGACGGCGCGACGATGGGAGAGACGATGCGAACGTTCCTCGACGCCGACAGGGCCGCGCGGCTCGAGCACCTCCGCGCCGACCGGATCGAGCTCGAATGAAGCCCGTCACCGTCGTCGTCACCGCGTCGGGCGCCCCGGGCACGGCCGCGCTGCTCCGCGCCCTGCGCGAGAACGGCGAGCGTGAGGTCCGGCTGGTCGGGACGGACATGAGCGAGCGCTCGGTCGGACGGCACCTGTGCGACGCGTTCCAGCTCGTGCCCGCCGGGTCGGATCCGGCGTTCCCCGAGGCGATCCGCGAGCTCGCAGCGCGCGAGGGCGCGGTCGCGGTGCTGCCCCAGTCGTCCTTCGACCTCGAGGGGCTCGCCGCGGCCCCCGACGGGTTCTTCGGCGACGTCGCCGTCCTCGTCTCGTCGGCGGACGCGATCCACCGGTCGAACGACAAGGCCGAGAGCTACGCGTTCCTGCGGCGCCTCGGGCTGCCCGCGCCCGACTTCAGGCGGGTCCAGGGCGCCGCCGAGGTCGAGGCGGCGGCGAGGGAGCTCGGCTACCCGGAGCGGCCGGTCTGCTTCAAGCCGGTGTTCTCGTCGGGCTCCCGCGGGTTCCGGATCCTCGACCCGACCGTGGACCGCGCCGACCAGCTCCTCCGCGAGCGCCCAGGATCGGTGTCGATGCTGCTCGAGGACGCCGTCGAGATCCTCGCTTCGGTCGACGACCGCACCGACCTCCTCGTGATGGAGCTCGCGACGGGGCCCGAGCGGACGATCGACGGGATCGCGAACGGCAGCGAGATCGTCCTCGGCCATCCGAAGACGCGTGAGGGCATGCGTGCCGGCCTCGCGATGTACTTCGTCACGCTGGCCGACGAGAGCCTGCTCGAGCTCGGGAACGCGATCGTCGCCGAGCTCGGGATCGAGCACTTCTTCAACATCCAGCTCGTCGGCGAGCTCGTGATCGAGATCAACCCGCGGATCTCGACGGTCGTCTACCAGGAGGACCTGAACCTCCCGTACCTGGGCGTCAAGCGCGCGATCGGCGAGATCTCCGACGACGAGCTCCGCGCGCTGTCGCCTCGGATCCGCCCCGGCCGGACCGCCCTCCGCTACTTCGACCAGCTCGAGTGGGATCGCATAGCTCGGCGACGTGGTGTCGGACACCAGCAAATGTCCCTCGGCGAATGGCCGGGCCCTCGATCGTGTCCGACACCGCCTTGAGGGTCACCCACTGCCCGGTGAACGTCGCCGGGATCCCGTGGGAGAACGTCGAGGCGCTGCGGCGGAAGGGGGTGGACGCGCGGCTCGTGGTCTTCAACCGCGGCAAGCTGCACCCGGAGGCGGACCTCTCGCTCGACCGTCACGGCGGGCTGCCGCGGCGGCTCGTCACCCAGTTCGCGGCGCTCGCGAAGCTGCTCCCGCAGACGGACGTGTTCCACTTCTACTTCGGGCTCACGCTCGTCCCGCCGTCGCTGCAGTTCCCGATCCTGCGCGCCACGCGCAGGAAGAGCGTCTTCCACTACCTCGGCTCCGACATCCGCGGCAAGCGCCCCGACGAGCTGACCGACGGCAAGCGTGCGAACGCCGAGATCGTCGGCTCGTACGCCGCCCTCCGCTGGGTGCCCGAGGCGCAGGTCGTCCCGCCGGGCCTCGACCTCCGGGGCTTCATCCCGGTCCCGCCGAGCGACAACCCGCGGCCACTCGTGGTGCACGCGCCCTCGAACCGCGAGAAGAAGGGCACCCGTTACGTGATCGAGGCCTGCGAGCGGCTCCCCGTCGACCTCGACATCGTCGAGGGCGTTCGCCACGACGAGGCCAGAGCCCGCTACGCCCGCGCCGACATCGTCGTCGACCAGCTGAACGCCGGCTGGCACGGCGTGTTCGCCCTCGAGGCGATGGCGCTCGGAAAGCCGGTGCTCGCCTACCTCGACGCCGAGACGGTCGAGAGAAGCGCCGAGGGCTATGGCATCCGCGTCCCGATCGTCCCGGCGACCAAGGACACCCTCGAGGCGCGGCTCCGGCCCCTCGTCGAGAGCCCCGCGCTCCGCCGCGAGCTCGGGGCCGCGAGCCGCGACTACGTCGAGCAGGTTCACGACATCGACCGTGTCGCCGACCACCTGCTGGCGATCTACGCTGCCCTGTGAGTGGTTGACAGGTGCTAGCGCGGGAGCTCAAGCGGCTCGGCTCGCAGTCGGCGATCTACGGCGTCGGCGGGATCATCTCGCGGCTGATCGCGGTCTTCCTGCTGCCGGTCTACACCGTCTATCTCGGCACGAAGGGCTTCGGCCAGATCGAGACGATCGTCGCGCTCACGGCGGTGCTGGCGATCGTCCTGCGCCTCGGGATCACGAGCGCGTTCTTCCGCTTCTACTTCGACTCGGAGGACGCGAAGCGGCGGACGCTCGTCGTCCGCACCTCGTTCTGGTTCACGATGGGCATGGCGACCCTCGGCCTCGTCGTCGGGTGGATCTTCGCCGAGCAGATCTCCGGCTGGCTCGACCTCGGCGACCCCTGGCTCGTACGTGCCGGCTTCGTCGGTCTCTGGGCGCAGATGAACTACGCGCAGATGACCTCGCTCTTCCGGGTCGAGGAACGGCCGGTCGGGTTCGCGATCGCGAGCGTCGCGAACGTGCTGATCACGATCGGCGCCACGATCGCCCTCGTCGTCGGCGCCCACAAGGGCGCGATCGGCGCGGTCGTCGGCAACTTCCTCGGGACGCTCGCGGTCTACGTCGTCCTCCTTGCCTACCGCCGCTACCAGCTCGGCCTGCAGTTCGACCGGGGCCTCCTGCGGGCGATGAACCGCTTCGGCCTGCCTCTCGTCCCCTCCGCCCTCGCCCTCTGGGCGATCAACCTGATCGACCGGCTGTTCATCAACGGCTACAAGGGCCAGTCGGAGGTCGGCATCTACTCGCTGGCGGTGCGGATCGCGTCGGTGATCGTGTTCCTGATGACCGCGTTCCAGCTCGCGTGGCCCGCCTTCGCCTACTCGATCCGCGAGGAGGGCGTGGCGAAGCGCACCTACGCCTATGTCCTCACCTACCTGCTCTTCATCACCTGCTGGGTCTCGCTCGCGCTCGGCTCGCTCGCTCCCTGGCTCGTCAGCCTGCTCGCGCCGCACGGGAACTTCGCGCGCTCGGCCGGAGCGGTGCCCTTCCTCTGCTTCGGCGTCGCCGCCTACTCCGGCTACTCCGTGCTGGCGATCGGCGTCGGCCGCACGCGACAGACCCAGCTCAACTGGATCGTCAGCGGCGCGGCCGCCCTGATCAACATCGTTCTCTGCATCGCCCTGATCCCGCCCTACGGGATGATGGGGGCGGCGGTCGCGACGCTCGTCGCCTACGTCGCGCTCTTCCTCGGCATGTGGCTGCGGAGCCGGGCGGTCTACCCGGTGGCCTACCAGTGGCGGCGCATCGTGACCCTCTCGACGGTCGCCGCGGCACTGACGGCGATCGCCTACTCGCTGCACTCGCTGCCGGTGGCGATCGTGCTGACGCTCGCCTACCCGCTCATCCTCCTGCCGCTTCGCTTCTACCAGCGCGCCGAGCTGACCCGCCTCCGCCGGCTGGCGCCCGGATAGGGCGCTAGCAGCTCGGGCCGATCTCGTCGGCCTCGCCGAGCGACGCGATGAAGATCCCGCCTCGCCGCGGCGAGTTGAACTCGTCGAGCGTCGCGAGGTCGCCCGGGATCGGCGAGGCGCCGTTCACGTCGAGACGGACGTCGGCGTACCCGTGCGCGGGAACGCACACGTTCACCGTCTGGGTGAGCTCGTCGGGCGTCACGACGAGCGGCGTCGTCTTGCCGTCCGCGGTGACGGCAGCCGGGCGCTGCGCGACGCCGTCGGGCGCGCGCAGCACGAACGACAGCCCGCGGATCTCCGGTTTCCTCTGGCCCGCACGCGCGTAGACCCGGACGCGAACCGGCTCGCCGGGCCTGGTCCAGCCGTCGTCGTAGGCGCCGAACGTTCGCCAGGCGAGCCGCCACTGCGGGCCGGCGTCGACGAGCACCCCGTCCTGCGAGGCTCCGATCTCCGGCCCGGCGAGCCAGAACCGGGTCTCCTTGTCGCTGCCGAGCACCCAGCGGGTGGGGGACTCCCGGGCAACTCCCGTCCGTGGGTCGAAACGAAGGGCGAGCTTGGGGAACCAGAACCCGACGTAGTCGAACGGATCGGCTTCGGGGAGCCGGCCGAGGCGCTGGATCGACTTGTTGAAGTAGACGAGGTCGATCCACCGTGTCTGGTTGACGAACCAGTCACTCGAGACCGGCGCCATGATCGCGGTGACGCTCGAGCTCGGGCCGAGCTGCCGGTCGATCCAGTCGAACTGCCCGGCGAGCCGGCCGCTGACCTGCCTGCCGTTGCGATCAGGCTCGTTGAAGGTGCGGTCGAAGACCGCCCAGGTCGTCAGGGCCAGGCCGGCCGAGAGAAGCCCGAGCGTGGCCGCGGTCACGAGCCGCGGCCGCACGCTCCGGGCGCCGAGAGCGAAGAGCCCGGTGCCCGCGACGGCGAACACGATCAGCACGATCCGCACCGGCGTCAGGCCTCCGAGGTGCTCGGTGAGCACGCGGTAGACGGTGGAGATCGGAGTGTCGAGGTCGAGCCACGGGAACTGGCCCCAGGTGGCGAACGGGATCTCGCCGGCGGCGAACCCGGCGGCGACCAGCACGAGCGGCACGACGAGCGACCACCTCGGCCTCCGCTGATCGAGGACGGCCATGACCGTCCCGATCAGGACAACCGGGACGAGGTACATGAGGAAGCGGTCGTGGATGTACGCGTTGACGACGAGGTCGAAGTTCGTGGCCTGCACGAGCACGACCACCGCAGTGCAGGCGCCGGCGCACGCGAACGCGTGGGCGGCGGGATCGGACGGCGGCCGGAGGATGTTGGCGCCGATCCACGCGAGCGCGACGACGAAGGGCACGACCGCGAAGGCCAGCGAGAACGTGGCGAGGTGCTCGACGAGGGCCCGCGGGAGCCCGCCCCAGTCGAGGTGCGCCGAGTCCTGGTAGACGCTGTAGACGCCGAGCACCGACGACAGCCGCCGCTGCAGGTACAGCGTCAGCGCGACGAGGCCGATGACCACGTACTCGGTGAGCACGATGGGATGCGTCTTCAGGATCGAGCGGCCGGCGCCGGTGACCCGCGAACGGACACCGCCCGAGGACCGCCCGAGCTCGTACGCCGCGAGCGCGAGAGCGAACACGATCGCGTACCCGATCAGCTCGCCTCGCGCGAGGAAGGCCGCGGCGACGGCGACCGACACGAGCACGTCGTGCTTCCACGAGGGGGCGTCGAGCGCGACGACGATCGCGTAGAGCGCCCAGGCCGACGCGGGGTAGGCCGCGATCTCGGTCATCATGAACATCGACGTCACGATCCACGGCATGCAGATCGCGAGCGCGGCGACGAGGTACGGCGCCCAGCGCACGCGGGTCAGCCGGCGGGTGAGCAGGAACGCCGGGATGCAGGCCGACGACATGATGTACGCGCCCGCGATGTTCACGTGCTTCATGTCGTCCACGATCAGGCCGTGCGCGAAGAACGGAGCGATCAGGATCGGATAGAGCTGCGAGAAGCTGTGGATGTCGACGCCGTTGACGCGCGGGACGAGCGAATGCGTCCGCGCGATCGAGATCGCGAGCCGCTGGTAGCGGCCGGCGTCGAAATCGATGTAGTCGCGTGCGTGAATGCCGAGCTCCGCCACGACCGACCCGAGGGCGATCCAGAGGATCCCGAGGCCGATGCCGTCGCGCCGCAGGAGCAGCGGGATGCCGCTCGGTCGCCGGCGGCGGTTCACCCCCTCCGCGGGCGCAGCGGTCGTCGGGGCCACGGGTGGGGATGGTACTCGGGGGCCCGGCTCCGGCGCCGCGCTATCCGGCGTCGAACACGGCCGCCGCGGCAGCCTCGGCCTCACGGAGCGCGAGCGCCCGGTTGACCGCGTTCACGATCGCCCGGAGCGACGCCGTGGCGACGCTCGGGTGGAGGCCGACGCCCCAGACCGCGTCGTCGGCGACGTCTGCCTCGACGTAGGCGGCGGCAGTCGCGTCGGCGCTCGCGGCCATCGCGTGCTCGTGATAGTCGCGGATCCGGACCTGGATGCCGAAGTGCTTGTCGAACGCCTCGACGAGAGCGGCGATCGGCCCGTTTCCCGAGCCGCTCACCTCGAGCGGCTGCCCCGTCGACGAGCATCTGCGCGACGATCCGGTCGTCCTCGGCGCTCCAGTGCGCATAGGAGACGAGCTCGTAGGGCCGGGTATGCGAGAGGTAGTGCTCGTGGAAGGCCTCGAGCAGCTCACCCGCGGTCAGCTCGTCACCGCGCCGGTCCGTGATCGCCTGCACCTTCTGCGCGAAGTCGATCTGCAGGCCGCGAGGGAGCTCCAGGTTGTGCTCGGTCTCCATGAGGTAGGCGACGCCGCCCTTCCCCGACTGCGAGTTGACACGGATGATCGCCTCGTAGTTGCGCCCGAGGTCCATCGGGTCGACGGGAAGGTACGGCACGTCCCACACCTCCGACGCGGACCGCTTTTGCGCGTACATGCCTTTCTTGATCGCGTCCTGGTGGGAGCCCGAGAAGGCCGTGTAGACGAGCTCGCCGGCCCAGGGGTGCCGGGGGTGCACGGGCAGCTCGTTGCACTCCTCGACGATCGACTTCGCCTCGTCGAGACGAGACAGATCCATGCGCGGGTCGACGCCCTGGGTGAGCAGGTTCAGCGCAAGCGTGACGATGTCGACGTTGCCGGTGCGCTCGCCGTTGCCGAACAGCGTGCCCTCGACCCGCTCGGCGCCCGCCATCAGGCCGAGCTCGGCCGTCGCGACCGCGGTGCCGCGGTCGTTGTGCGGGTGCACGCTCAGGATGATCTGGTCGCGGGAGGAGACATGGCGCTGGAACCATTCGAGCCGGTCGGCGTAGACGTTCGGCGGGAACGCCTCGACCGTGGTCGGGAGGTTCACGATCATGCTGCTCCTCGGTCGTCGGGCCCCATTCGGCGATCACTGCCTCGCAGATCTCGAGCGCGTAGTCGAGCTCGGTGCCGTGGAAGCTCTCGGGCGAGTACTCGAACATGATCTCCGTCTTCGTCTCGCGCGGCGAGCTCCTTGCAGAGCGCGGTTCCGCGGACTGCGAGCCCGGTGATGCCGTCCTTGTCGAGCCGGAAGACGACGCGCCGCTGGGTCTCGGACGTCGAGTTGTAGAGGTGCACGATCGCGCGTCGCGCGCCCTCGATCGCCTCGTAGGTGCGCTCGATCAGCTCCGGCCGTGCCTGCGTCAGGACCGCGATCGTCGTGTCGGCCGGGATCAGGTCGTCCTCGACCAGGTGCCTGACGAAATCGAAGTCGGTCTTCGACGCCGACGGGAACCCGACCTCGATCTCCTTGATCTGGAGCGCGACGAGGAGATCGAACATCTTCTGCTTGCGGACCGAGTCCATCGGCTTCACGAGCGACTGGTTGCCGTCGCGCAGGTCGGTCGAGCACCAGATCGGCGCGTGGTCGACAACCCGGTCCGGCCAGGTTCGGTCGGTCAGCTCGACTGTGTCGTACGGGCGGTATTTCCAGTAGGGCATCGTCATCGGGCTTGCTCCTTCGTTCGTCGGCGGACGGACTTCTCCCGTGGTTGCTTCACGCAGGCTCGGGTATGTCGTCGGTCCGCTTCCCTCAGCGGGGAAGGAGCAGGGCAAGCGCAAGCGAGCCCGAGGGCTCGAGAGAGAGGACTGCGCTGCCGCGGACGGTCATCTCCGCAAGGGTAGCCACGCCGCCGGCAAAGCGCAAAGCTGCTCGGCCGACACGGCTCGCCCTATACTGCGGCGCCGGTGGCCCGCCTTCGCCAGCTCGCGGCCCGCACGGCCTCGATCTCGATCCTCGGGCTGGAGCTGCCGCTGCTTCTCCTGTGGTTCGGTCCTCGCGACCGTCCTCTCGACGGTCACCGAGCGGATCCGCGACTGGAACGTCATGACCGACGAGCTCGTCTGGGAGCGCCTCGCGATCAGCGTGGGGCAGTGGCACTCGGTGCTGCCGCGGCTGCACGGCGAGGTGATCCGGAGCCTCTCCCAGCTCTACCCGCTGCTGCTCGCGCCGTTCTTCTGGAGCGGGTTCGTGTCGGACGACCTGCAGAGAGCTCACGTCTTCGACGCATGGCTGATGACCTCCGCGGCGATCCCGGCGTTCCTGCTCGCCCGCCGGGTCACGGGGCGGCGCTGGCCCGCGTACCTGACGGCACTGCTCGCGGCGTGCACGCCCTGGCTCGTGTACTCGACGGTGCTGCTCACCGAGGTCGCCGCCTATCCGGTGTTCCTGTGGGCGATCCTCGCGATGCACAAGGCGATCACGGATCCCTCGCCCCGCAACGACCTGCTGCTCGTCGCTCGCGCTCGCGGCGGCGTTCCTCGCGCGGACGCAGTTCGGGCTCCTCCTCGCCGTGCTCCCGGTCGCGCTCGTGCTCCACCACCTGCGGTCGGGGCTGCGCGAGGCGCTTCGGGGCCACGTCGTGCTCGTCTGCCTCTACGTGCCGCTCGCTCGTCGCCGGGCTCGTGCTCGAGCTGTCGGGGCAGGCGCTGACCCACCTCAGCGTCTACGGCGGCGAGACGGCGCCGCGACGTCGTGTCGGCCTCGACGGCCGGGTCGTTCACGGGGCACGCGGCCGACCTCGCCTTCGGGGTCGGGATCCTCCCGTTCCTCGTCGGGAGCGCCTGGCTGCTCGCGAACGCGGCCCGGGGCACGGCGGCCACGAGGCCGCGCGCGTTCGCCTGCATCGGCGCGGTCACGACCGTGGTCCTGCTCCTCGGTCGTCGCGGCGTGGGATCTCACGATCGGCAACTTCGTGATCGACCGCTACCTCTTCTACCTCGCGCCGATCCTCCTCCTCGCGACGCTCTGCGCGCTCCTCGACGAGCGGCGGCCCCGGTGGTCGCTCGTCGTCCCGACCGCGGTCGTCGCGGTCGGGTTCGCGACCCATCTCCAGGCGGAGTTTCTCTGGTCGGGGCAGTTCCCGCTGAGCTTCGACAGCCCGATCGCGACGCTCTACAAGCCGATCGTCGACCTCGGCGGGAGCGCAACCGGCGCGGGCGTCATCCTCGCCGCCGTGACCGTCGCCCTCGCCGGGCTCTTTCGTCCTCGCGACGCGGCTCCTCCGCCCACCGGTCCTGACGACCGTCGCGGCGCTGCTCCTGCTCGTCACCTTCCCGGCCGATACGACGTACACATTCGTGAAGCTCCTCGACCGCAAACGGACATGCCGATCGGCCCCTCACCCGCTCCGAGGCCGGAATCCTCGACTGGGTCGACCGCACGGTCGGGACCGGCGCGTCGGTGACCCAGGTCCCTTACCCCGTGAGCAACGCCTTTCTCGTCAACCAGAAGGTCTGGCGCGACCTCGAGTTCTGGAACAAGTCGATCCGCTACGGCGTGCACTAGCCGACGATCGGCGTCTACGGCGACGCGCTCGATCTGGTTCCCGAACGATCCCGTCACCTTCGATCCGGCGACCGGCGCTGCGAGCCGGTCGCTCTCGCCCTACGTCGTCCAGAGCGTCTCCGACACACGGTTTCGGATCTCCGGGAACGTGCAGCGCGTCGACCCCTCCGGTGTCATGCTGATCGACGCGGACCTGCCCTGGCGAACCGACTGGCTGACCTCCGGCCTCTACGACGACGGCTGGATGCGCCCTCGCGGCGTTGCGCGCGTCCGCGTGTTCGCGGAGCCGGGTCAGCACGGCGACGTGACGAGGACGCTGACCTTCCAGCTCGAGTCCCCGCCGAGCGTCGCGGCCGCGCCGTTCACGATCGTGTCGAACGCCGGGCGCGTGCAGGGGACGGCGGTGAGCGACGACAGCACGGTGACCTCGATCTCGGTGTGCGTGCCCGCCCACGGCTTCGCGGAGGCTCGCCTGTCGGCCCCCCGCGCTCGGCACGATCCCGGGCGACCTCGATACCCTTGCGGACTCGGCGATCCCGCGGCGGGGCTCGCTGCTCGTGTCGAATCTCTCGGTCGCGGACGAGATCGGCCCGCCCTGCCGGCCACATCCACCGCCGACCCGATCAACCTGCCAACATGCGCCCGTGAGGATCATCGATCATCGGCTCGTCGCCCGCCTGGCCGAACCCGGGCGGCGCGCAGTCCGGGTACCTCGTCGAGGGGTCGGGCAAGGCTGCTCCTCGACTGCGGCCCCGGCGTCCTCCCGGCGCTCCGCAGGCCGGGCGGGTGGCCGGAGCTCGACGCGATCGCGATCACCCACTTCCACCTCGACCACTGGGGCGACCTCGTCCCCTGGGTCTGGGGGGTGCTCCACCACCGCGGGCGGGGCATCGACCCCGGTCATCCCGACCTGTGGGTCCCGCCGGGCGGGCGGGCGCGGCTCGAGCACTTCGGCGACGACCTCGGCTTCCCCGACATGTTCGAGCGGGTCTTCACCGTGCGGGAGTACGAGCCGGGCGAGCCGTTCACGGCCGCCGGGCACGAGGTGACGGCGCTACGGCTCCCGCATTACCGCATCGAGTCGTACGGCTTCCGCGTGACGGAAGGCGAGCAAGGTGCTCGCGTACTCGGGCGACTCGGCCCCGGACGAGCGGCTCGTCGAGCTCGCACGCGACGCCGACCTCTTCATCTGCGAGGCGACGCTGCTCACGGGCGAGGCCGACGGGGTCCCGCCGCGCGGTCATCTCTCGCTCGACGAGGCGCGGGAGGCCTACGAGGCCTCCGGGGCGAAGCAGCTCCTGATCACCCACCGGCCGGTCGAGCTTCCCGCCGACGGCTACGACCTGGCCCACGACGGGCTCATCGTCGAGATCTAGCGCGCTCGGGAATCCGCCGCGCCGACGATCATCGGCCGCACGAACCTCGGCGCCTTCGGCATCACCGTGTGCTCGACGCTCGGTCACCTCGAAGCCCGCCGCGCGGATCGAGTCGAGGGTCGGCCGGTTGCAGTCGCAGCCGACGAGGAAGCGGTTGAGCCCGTTCATCCGGTCCTGGAAGCGCGCCTCGCCGGCGTCGTCGGAGCGGACGTGCTCGATGAAGAGGAGCCGGCCGCCGGGCCGGAGCACGCGGCGGAGCTCCCCGAGCGCCCGCGGCTGGTCGTCCACGCCGCAGAGGACGAGCGTCGAGACGGCGGTGTCGAACGAGTCGTCCTCGAACGGCAGGTCCTCGGCCGGCGCCCGCAGCACGGTCGCGTCGGGCGCCTCGTCCCGTGCGCTTTCTTCTCGAGCCGCTTCAGCATCGGCGCCTCGGGCTCGGTGAGCGTCAGCGCCTCGACGCCGGTCCCGTAGTACTGGAGGTTCGCGCCCGTCCCGCCGCCGATCTCGAGCACCCGCCCGCTCGCGCCGGCGAGGAGCAGCTGCCGGTGGCTCGCGAGGCCCGCCTTCTCCGCCTTCGCGCTCATGCGGTCGTAGGTCGCGGCGAACACCCTCGCCTCGAGACTCATGCCGAGGATGGTGCACCCGGGCGCGTCCCGCCGCAATGAGGCGAACGCCTCATTCTGGCCGACCGGCTCGACCCAGATGAGTCACAAGAGGACGGCCGACCACATCGCGTGCGCAACCTGAGGATGCGCGATGTCGTTGTGAGCGCCGGCGCCGAGGCTCTGCATCTCCGCGATGTACCGGCTGCCGTCGAGGTTGTAAACCTTCCCCCGCTCGAACTCGTAGGGCTGATCCGAGTCGAGCATCTCCAGACCGGCCGCGTCCAGACCGGCGCCGAGGGCGCCCAGGGCGCCCGAGGGCGCCGTACTTCGGGAGAACCCCGGCGCGAAGGTGACGTCGTTGCCCACGAACGCCGCCCTCGGATACAGCTTGCAGACCGCCGTGTCGTGCTCCGACTGCGTCGTGACGAGCGCACCGGTCACACGCCGGTGATCGATGATCGAGCGGAAGTACCCCGGGCTCCCGTTTGCGTAGGGAATCTCGCCGGCGTACGACCAGAACGACACCGCGCCCTGCGCCAGGAACGCCGAGTGCACCGGGTCGACAGCCGCCGCGCCCTGCGAGCAGGCAAGCGCCGCCGACACGACCACGCAGCCGAAGCTGTGGCCCATCAGATGGAACCGGACGTCGCGCCGCTTTCGCCGGCCGCCCGCTGGAGGTCGGCCAGCAGCGCGTGAAGGCTCGTCTCGCCGATCGTCCGCCCGCGGTCCTTCATCTTGAAGAACGAGAGGTTCCGCAGGATGCCGACCACCGGGCCGAGCACGAAGCTGCCGACGCCGAAGCTCACCTCGCTCTCTTCGAGCACGCTTTCGTACGCCGCCTCGGGATCGAACGGCTCGCGGTCGCTGCCGGGCGCGCTCGCAGGATCGCCCGAGCCGAGGCCTGCCTCCCGATCGAGCAACAGGTACGCCTCCACGACCTCGGGGGAGAGCGAAGACCGGCGCCGTGTCAGCCGCCGCGGAGTCGAAGATCGTCTGGAGCGCCGCGCGGGCGGCCGGCGTGTCGGCGATGCGCTCGGCGTAGGCGTCGATGAGCGCCGACGTGGGGAGCAGCGGTGGCGCTGGGCCGGCACCCGGGGCCGAGAAGGACACCCCCGGGTCGCCGCCCAACTCCTCGTCGCCGAACGGCCGGCTCGGCCAGTGGAAACCGATGAGGAGCGGCCTGAATCCCGGGCGCACCCGACGGGCGCGCTCGAGGTCGTCCTCGCACGCGGCCATCGCGCCGACCCAGCGGTCGTACTGCCTGACGGCTGCCGGAATGTCGCCCATCCAGCCGTGGCACATCAGAACGACATCGGTGTACGGCTCGGCCGCAAGCGCTCTTTCGACCCGCGGGATCAAGCGGCCGCCGACGCCGTCCGCGTCGTCGGTGCGCTCCGCGCCCGTGCCGTCCACGCAGACGAGGTAGTACCGCAGATCGGCGGTGGGAATCGTCCTGATGGGCATCGGGTCCATAACCTACGCCCGCTGCGGACCCCTGGCATGATCGGCAGGGCATGAACGCGCAGCCGTCAGCGCCGCAGGCAAGGCGAGGGCCGTTCGACCAGGGGTGGCTGAGGTCGGACCTCGACTCGCTGGTCGAGGCGATCCAACTCGGCCCCGACCAGGATCACTTCGTCCGCTCCCGCTGGCTGGAGAACGTGCTCTGGATGGAGGCCGCAGCGCAGCGCACACGGACGCGCTACTACGCCCTACGTCTGACGACCGTCATCGGTGCGGTGATCGTCCCGGCGCTCGTCAGCATCAACGCCGTCGGTGGCTCCGAGACGGCGATCACGTGGCTCACCTTCGCGGTCAGCCTTGTCGTGGCGGTGACCGCAGCGGTCGAGGGGTTTCTCCGCTTCGGCGACAGGTGGCGGCACTATCGCAGCCTCGTCGAGGAGCTGAAATCAGAAGGCTGGGACTTCTACGAGCTGAGCGGCGCCTACGCGGGTACCGGAAGCCGCGAGGCTGCGTTTCCCATCTTCGTCCAGCGGGTGAACGACGTGCTCAAACGGGAGACCCAGACGTACATCGCGGAGATCGCAACCCAGGCACCGGCGGCACCCCCTGCCGACGGGGCGAAGTCTCAGGAGAACTGACACACGGCGGCCTGGAACTGCTGTGCGTCAGGCGATGAGTGGGGGTTGAGCGGCAGTTCTTCTGCTCCCCACCGCGCGCTCACATGGAAGGGTGTCAAGACGAACCCGGGGCCGGGCTCCGTCGCTTGCGGAGACTCGAGCCCGGCCGGGACGCGAGGCTTCGCGTACCACTTCTCGAAGATCTGGAACCGGTACTGACCGGCCGAAGGCAGCAGCAGAGGCTGATTTGCGATCAGCGCGGGGGTGCCGTCGTTACCGGAGCCGAACCGGCGCCAGTTGTCCGGCAGGACCTTGGCAATCGGGACGTCGAAGATATCCGTCGGCTCCGCCCAGTACCACGGCGTCTGGAGGGCGGCCTGCCATTGATAGGTGGCCGGGTTCAGCTGCAAGATGACCATCGACCAGGCAGCGATCTGCCAGTCCACGACTCCCGGATTCGCATCTTGCGCGGCCATCTGAGTGGTGTCGGTGAGCAGGACGATTCGCTGCCCGTTCAGGACCTCGCACTTGACGTCGGGAGGGATCGTGAAGTGGCACACGCCCAGGAGCTGCGGCCTCCATCCGTACGACTCGACGTCGGAGCCGGGTGGCACGCAATCCGCCGCTTTCGTGAGCGTGGTCGTGGTGGTCGTGGTTGCCGTGGTCGTGGTCGGCGCAGCCGGTGAGGGCGACTGCCGTTGTCGCTTCACGGAGTTCACGCACGACGAGGGAATGATCTTCACGATTCCGTACACCGGGCAGTCGTCGATGCCCTTGTCGATGAAAGCAGTGTCGCTTGCCTTGCCGTGAATCTGGTTCGGCGCGGCGTTCGCCGCGTGGATCGTGGCGCCGGGGCCCCTGGCGAAGACGACATCGTTGGGGCCGGCACGGAAGGTCTTGTTCGGAGCGCTACCGCAGAGAAAATCCTGGCGTGGGGTCGCGTCGTTGTACAGCGGCCGGGTGCCACAGCCCATGTTGGGATACGTCGCCGGAGGCGCTGTCACGGCCACCGACGGCACCGCTGCGACCGACGCGGGATGGGCGACTGCCGTGATCACCTGCACGGCGGCGACCGACACGAGCAGAATCGCGAGCGACACCCAGCCGAGACGGCGTGGTGATTGCACGACCCCGAGTCTAGCCCTCGGCGGCTCCGGATCCTAGTCTCGGTGGCATGCCGCCCCCGAATCGCACGAGAGCGCTGCGCGAAACCGCTGCCGCACCCGGTCGAGCGCGGCGTTCGTCTGCGCCCAGAGGGTGACGTCCGAGACACGGACCCTTCCGTCCTGCACCGCGACGAGCCAGCGCCCGTCGGGGCTGAAGGCGACAGACGTGACCCCGGTGAGTGGCAGGGTGCCGAGCTCGGCAAGTCCGTTCTGCACGGCCCAGAGCCGAACGATCTGGTCGGCGCCGACGGAGGCGAGGATTCGGCCGTCAGGTGAAAACGCGAGTGTCGCCGGGCCCGCGGGGCCTGCCGGGAGCTCCGTCGGCGTCCCCTGTTTCCCGACCGGCCAACGCTCGATCGTCCCGTTGCCGTTCGCCGATGCAAGGACCGTTCCGTCGGGGCTGAAGGCGAGATCGTTCACATTTGGGCCGGGGGAGCCCAGAATCGAGCTCTTCGCGCCGCCGTCCGCGGCTAGGCGCCAGAGGACGATCTTCCCGGGCCCGCTGTAGTACGCCGCGACGGTGTGCCCATCCGCGCTGATCGCAACCGGCAGCGGTGATAACCACGTGCTGTTCGGCGGTTCGAGCTGCTCGACGGCCTGCCCGGCCGCGTGCCAGAGCTGAACCGACCCTCCTTCTCCGTTGACCGCGACTCCGCTGCCGTCGTCGGCGACAGAGACGTCCTTCGAGAAGCGCGGAGGAAGAACGCGGGTCGGCTCCATCCGGCTGTTGAGCGCGGCCAAAGTGCCGGAGCTCTCGACGGCGACCATCCTGCGGCCGTCCGGGCTCGCGACGAGCTCGTAGGCGGGGCTTTGACGCACCGCGCTCACGTTCGGCGGCCGCCCGAGGTCACCCACCTTCACCTTCCCCTCGGCCGTGACCGCTGCGAGGATTGCGTTACGGCCGAAGGCCGTATTGGCCACGTCGCTCCCGAATGCCTCGCTCACACGGAGCGCCCGGACGCGGCTCTTCGTGTCCCAGAGCGCGACGGTGTGATCGGCAGAGGCGACGGCGACGACGGAACTGCCGGGCTCGAAGGCGAGCGAGACGATGCGGCCGCCCTGTCCGAGGAACGGCGCGCCGACCGGACGGCGCTCCTTGACCCCCCACAGGGCAACGCGGCCGTTCCCGCCGCCGACCGCGAGCAACGTGCCGCCTTGGTCGAACGCAAGTGCCGTCGGCGACCCTCCGACCCGGTCCGCCCGCTCGAGCCGCGAGCTCGGCGACCCGTGCCAGAGAGAGACGCGGCCCTGGTTCGCGACGGCCCCACCGTCGGCCCCGACTGCGAGCGCGCCCGCGCTGCCGACCTCGATGCGGCGCGGCATCGAGCCGGGACGGCGAAGGTCCCAGGCGAGCAAGCCATGGGCATCGCTCGCCACGAGCAGCGGCTGGCGGCCGGCGAAGGCAAGAGCCGTGACGTCGCTCGGCGCGCCGCGAAGCGGAACGTCGCGGGCACGCCCGGCAGCGTCGACCCGCCAGAGCGTCAGTCCGCCGATGCCGCCTGCGGCGAGCCACCGCCCATCATCGCTGAACGTGATGCTGGACGTCTGGCCCTGTCGGGTGGTCTTCGTCGTACCGATGCGTTCGAGCGGGTGGCCAGGCCCGGCCGCGAACAGCTCCACCTCGTCTGCGAACGCGGCTGCAAGACGCGGTCGAGTGGGATCGAACCCGACGGCGTCGACATTCAGGTGCTTCGTCGAGACCAGCGTCTGGCCGATGTTGCGCCCGCTGCGGTCGAGAAGCGCGACCTTGCCGCCGTCGAGCGCCACCGCGATCGTGCCGTTACCGGACACGGCAAGCGAGTTGACCTGCTGCGAGAAGCGAAGGAAGCGCACGAGCCCGTCTGTCCGCTGCACTGCAGCGAGAACCGCCTTGCGGGCGTCGATCGTGTCGCTGCGGTCGAGCGCCTCGAGCGAGAGGCGCATCGCGTCGTCGAGACGCCCTCGAAGAAGCTCGGGCACCCCCGCTGCAAGCGCCAGCGACTGGTCGGTCCTTGCGGCGCGTTGCGCGTTGCGATGCTCGTTGCGCGCCTTCAGCACGAGCAGGCCGATCGCGGTTGCCACGACCAGCAGGCCCGCGATGAACCCAACTGCGATGATCCGCCTGCGTCGCTCCGTCTGCTCCTGCTTGTGACAGCGCTTCAGGAACTCCGCCTCGACCGTGCTCACCGATGCCGCGTTCTCCCGGGCCCAGCGTTGGGCGTCCTTCAGGTCTCGACCGCGCAGAAGCAGGCGCTCGGGTGCTCCCTGGTCGTTCCACAGCTCCGCCTGTCGCTGCATCGGGTGGAGGTGCTCGC
The DNA here is from genome assembly GCA_963723405.1 of uncultured Actinomycetota bacterium. Taxonomy (GTDB): domain Bacteria; phylum Actinomycetota; class Thermoleophilia; order Gaiellales; family Gaiellaceae; genus PALSA-600. The sequence continues at coordinate 220,109 of CAVRQF010000003.1, forward strand.
CGAGCCAGGCGGTGTTCGAGCTCCGGATCGGAGCGACGAGCCGGTCGTGCGCGAGCTCGAACCAGGTTCGCTCGACCCGCGACTCCGCGCGGATCAGGTGCGTCCCGACGAGGCGGTCGATCGAGTCGTTGTCGAGACCTCCGCTCGCGCCCGGCTCGCGCCGTACCTGGTTGCGGATCCCGTCACGGGTGATCAGCTGCTTGCCGAACCAATCGCGGATCTCGCGCTCGGCCGGCACGCTTCCGCCGCCGACCTCGCCGACGCTGCGGTCGTAGTACTCGGCAAGGGCGGCGTCGACGTCGCCGGACTCCGGCAGGTTGTCCTTGCCGATCGTGCGGGCACCGGCGGTGCTGCGTCCCAGAGTCGCGTACAGGCGAGTTGCAGCAGCAGCGGCTCGACGTAGATGCCCGTCTTCTTCTCGGATGTGCCGTCGGTCTGTTGAACGGAGACCGTCGCCAGGTCGTTCGCCAGCGCGAGCGCAGCGCCGGGCTCGAACTTGCGGCCGGCGTCGTGCGCGGGCCCGGCGATCGCCTCCTCGGCAGCGTCGACCGTGAGCAGATCGAGGCGAAACGTGTTGCCAAGGCGGGTGGGCACGTCGTTGCGGTACGGCACGAGCGCCCCCAGATAGTCCTCGCGGAGGGCGAACAGCGCCCAGACTCCGGTGTTTTCCAGGGCTTCCCCGAGCTGCCGGAAGAACTCCCGCTTTGCGTCGACAGCGAGCGGGTCGAGGGTCAGGACCTCCTCGAACTGGTCGAAGACGAGGACGACCGGCGCAGGAGCCTTGGGATGGCGCGGCCTTCCGGCGACGTAGTCCGCCAGGGTCAGGCCGCGAGCTCCGAGGCAGGTCGCCGCAGACGCTCCGGCAATCCTTCCTCGAGGCTGGAGACGGCACTCCTCACGAAGCGGTTGCCGCCGTTTGCGGGCTCCTCGCTCAGTCGGATCGTCGGCCAGACGTAGAAGCGGTCGCCTCGCAGCCGTGGCACGAGTCGCGCGTTGAGCAGCGAGCTCTTTCCCGCTCCGGAGGGCGAGTGGAGGACGACGATGCGCTCGGCGCACAGCAGATAGAAGAGCCTGCTGACCTCGGGGTCGCGCCCGTAGAGCTTCTCGCCGGCCGTGAACGGGCGCGGCCCGGGGTAGGGATTGCTCGCCGAGGACTCGGCTACTCCGTCACCAGTCATTGTCGATCGCCTCATCCGGGACTTCTTTCTCGATGCTCGCGAGTTGGTTGCTCAGCTCCTTCAGGAATTCCGCGGCACTGCCCCAGAAGATGTGGATCTTCTCCGGACCGGATCTGCCGAAGTAGTCCTCGAGGTACTTGCGCGCCGCCCGGGGGTTGATCAGCGCGTCCTCCTCGGGATCGATCTGCACGGCGACGTGGGTCCGGTCCTTGAGCCTCGCGCTCCCCTCCTGGCTCAGGATCAGCCGGTAGAGGATCCGGAAGTTCCAGTCGGTGAGCTGGAAGCCGAGGAAGAGCAGGGACGTGCTCGTCGTCCGACCCCCGACGACGCCCGGGAACGGCGGCCTGGACCCGATCAGAGTGGTCAAGTACTCGAAGTAGTCGTCTTCGGTGAGCACCAGTGAGTTCTCGTCGCGGAAGAAGCCGAAGATGTGGAAGACGAGCGGATGGGTCTCGTCGGGCTCCGTCTGTACGACCGTCCTCGCCTGCGCCACCTCCGTCTTCTCCCGCCAGTTGAAGAAGAACGTCGTGGGTGTCTTCTTCGGAGGGTCGGCCTCGAGAGCCTCCTCGAGCAGGTTGTCGGGGTTCGCGGTGACGTAGAGCTTCGCGTCGAGCTGCGCCAGCAGCGTGTACGGGTCATCGGGGTCTTGCTCGCGATTGCTCCGAGCCACCGTCGCCATGAGCTTCGCGAGGCTGAGCGATCTGGCCTCCGGCGGGAGCTGGTCGTGCCTGCGGAGGATCTCGTTGCGCAGCTCCGTCTGGAACATCTCGCGCGCGGTGGCGACGTCCTGGTTGAACTGCAGGAACTGTGAGACCTGCTGCAGCTCGGAGCGTTGGTGCTCGGCGAGCGGGAAGCCGGACGTCTCCGCAAGCTCGCGGCTGACCTCACGGATGGGCCCGTAGACGTTCTCGCCGAGCCCCGGGCCGACGATGGGAGTGAACTCCTTGCGACGCACCGCGCCGACGATCGCCGTCCACTTGGCGAAATCCCCCTTGCCTTCCCCGAAGCCCGGCTCGTACCAGATCCTGCCGCCCTTGAGCCGCAGGAAGAGTGCCGGCATCCAGCTGTCGGGCCGGTCGCGCACCTTGCCCCGCGCAACCGCGAACGCCCTGTCGATCTGGCCGTCCCGGAGGAGCTCGGCGAAGAACACCGGCATCGCCGTGCTCACGGTCTCCATGCTGATCTTGCCCTGCATCGCGAGAACTGCGTGCACGCCGGCCTCCGCCAGCGCCGGGGCGAGCGGGGCGAACTGCCCGGCGGCGACCGCGCCCCGGGTCGACACCTGCTCCGAGCCGGCGCTCTCGCAGGACGCAAGCACCACGAGCCGCGGGCGCTCGACGAGCTCGTCGACACGCTGGGCGAACTCGTCGCCGTCGGCCACCTTGGCCCGTCCGTCCTCGTCCTGCAGGTAGAGGAGCGACCCCTTCTTGGGCTGCAGCCCGCCGTGGCAGACGAGGTAGAGGATGTCGACGCCGCCGCGGAGCCCGTCGATCAGCCGATCGAGCGTCAACGGCAGCTTGTCGTCGTCGCCTGCGACCGTCACCTGGATGCCCTGCAGGCTCTCGCGCGCCCGCGCCACCTCGGCTGCGACGTCGACCCGCCCGAGCTCGTACTGGTCGAGGTCGCTCGGGTTCGAGACGGCGACCAGTGCCCGCAACGCCGTCTTCGCGCGAAGGCGCACCGGGCGCCAGTCGCCGCTCGCGCCGAACCGTGAGAACAGGATCCTCTCGGAGGTCGCGAGCGGCAACCCGGTCTCCGGGTCGGTCACGAGCTCCCAGCGCAGGCTGTGCAGCTCGGGAGCGCTGCGATCGACGAACAGCTTCACCCGCAGGGAACCGTCACCGGCCTCCACGGCCGCCTTGAACTGTCCGTACCTCGCCCGGACCTCGTCGGCGGCAAAGAGGCTCTCGGCAAGCGCGAGCCCGTAGGCGTTCTTCGGGCTGTCCTCGAGCAGCAGGAGTGCTTGGAGGTCGATGGCGGCCACGCCGGAAGCGGGCGTCTTCTCGGCCTCGTCGCTCGGGTCGTCGAATCGAAGCTCGACGCGATACCGCCCCTCGTCGAGGCTGCTCAGCCCGATCTGCAGCTCGGCGTAGCTCATCTCATGCCGCTTCTTCCAGCCGGAGCCGGGCGGCCGGGTCGCCGAACAGGGCATAGCCCTCGGCGTCGTTGCGCTGGATCCATGCCTTGGCGAGCTGGCGATCGGGGACGATCTTCCCGTTTCCGATCTGCTCGAGCAGGCCGGCAAGAGACACCGACAGCGCGCCGAATCGCTCGTTGAAGTCCTTGAGCGCCAGGCCGATCGGCTTGCCGGCGAGAGTGTTGCCGATCGCGTTCTCGAACGGGATCAGCTGGGGACCGGCGCCCGCCTCGACGATCGAGTCGCCCCAGGCGCGCTCGACGTGGCCGATGCAGCCGAGGGCGCTTCCGCGCGGATGTGCGAGGAGCCGCTGCGGCAGCGCGGCGGCGAACGCGGCCTCGGCGAGCTTCGGCGGCTCCTCCCCCGCCACGTGTGAGAACCGATCATGCTCGGGCGTACCGCCGCCGAAGCACGCGAAGAAGAAGGCGAAGAGGCCCGCGACGTCGGCGTCGTCGGGCACGTCAGCCCCGGCGAAGTAGTCACCACGCTCGACCGCGCCGGCCCTCGGGCCTGCCCAGTCCTGGCAGACGAGCGCGCCCTGCTGCGCGCGCTGGTCGACGTGGCCTGCCGGGAAGCCCATCCCGTGGCTCGCCGTGAACAGCAATCCGGGCGCCGTCGCGTCGGTGCGCGAGAGCACGCCGGCGAGCGCCTCGTGCGTCGCCGCGTCGCGCGCGATCGAGTCGAACCGGCAGCGGACGCGGCCTGCGAGGTCGCCTTCGACGAGCGGCTTCACCAGCTGATCCGCACTCAGCTGCGTCGCCGGGTCGAACGGGTGGCGCGTCGAGAAGAAGGTCACCTGCCGCCGGCGCGGCCGGAGCTCGTTCGACTCCGCCGCGACGATGCTCGCGGCGTACGCGGCGTACTCCGCCGGCGAGTCGAACGAGAGCAGCCCGACCGCGTACTCGACCGAGAGCTCGCGGCAGAAGCCGAACGGGATCTTCGCGGGGCAGCCGACGACGAGGAGGTAGAAGGGCACGCACGTCGGATCGATGTTCCCGGCGGCGACCCCGTGGCGGGCGAGCCAGCGCCGTCGAGATTCACCCGCGGCGTAGTCGAGCTCCTTGAAACGGCAGGGATCGGTCACCTGCTCCTGTCGCAGCGTGAGCAACGGGGCGAGCGCGGCCTTCACCTGCGGGTCCTCGTCGTCCGCGAACACGGCACCCCAGCCGGCCTGCGCGAGGATCAAGGGATCGACGTCGAACGGCAGGCCGAGGTGGTCGCCCGACGCGGCGGCGGCCTTCTCGACGGCGGCGAGCAGGTCGGCGTCGGCCTCCTCGCCGCGGGCCAGCTCGGCGATCGTGTCCAGCTCCAGCGGTGGCAGCAGATACCCGCCCGTGGTCGCGTCGATGCCGTTCGCGTAGACGAGCATGCTCGTCTCGTCGCTCAGCAAGGGACGGACCCTCTCACGATGGCTAGATCTTGTCATCCCGCGCAAACGTTCGTGACGCCGGGACGACGACAGCGCCTCGGCGATCGTGCAGACTGGCGGTTGCGATGGCCGACGTGAAGGAGTTGCGTCTTGCGCTCGTCTGCTACGGGGGGTCGTCTCTCGCGATCTACATGCACGGGATCACGAAAGAGATCCACCGGCTGGTCAGCGCGTCCGCCGCGCGAGCGGCGGGGGCCGAGCCGAGCGGACCGAGCGAGCGTGTCTACGACGAGCTTCTCGAAGCCGTCTCCGGCGGGGAGGGCGGTGTCGATCTGCGTGTGATCGTCGACGTCATCTCGGGCACGTCCGCCGGCGGGATCAACGGAATCTTTCTCGCGAAGGCGATCGCGGAGAACCGGTCTCTCGACGCGCTCCGTGACCTGTGGTTCACCGACGGCGACATCGACAAGCTCGTCCGCGACATCGAGGCGGCGGGGCTCCTCGAGCACGTCAAGGGCGTCGGCTCTTTCATCGACCATTTTGCGAATGCGGCGCCCTGGAAGCTACGGCTCGGGGCCGCGGTGCTCGAGGCCGCGCATGAGCCTCCGTTCCGCGGCGACATGACGACGTGGCTCTATGACGCGCTCGCCGGGATGGACGAGGCGGGGCCCGCGTCGAACGCGGCGTCGCTCATGCCGGACGGGCATCGACTCGACCTGTTCATCACGATGACGGACTTCTACGGCTACCCGCGTCTCGTCCCCGTCGGCCGGCCGGCGTTCGCCGGCGAGAGCCGGCACCGGCACTCGCTGCAGTTCCGGTTCGAGAGCGGTGTGGTCGACGAGTTCACCGACAACAACGCCGGCCTTGCCCTGGCTGCTCGGGCAACGTCCTGCTTCCCGGGCGTGTTCCCGCCGGTCAACGTGCCGGAGCTCGAGCGGTTGCTTGGCAAGGCCGCCGTCACCGAGGCCTACAGCACGTTCAAGCGACGCGCGTTCCGCGTCTACGACCTCAGCGCGCCACAGTCGCTCGAAGACACGTATTTCGTCGACGGCGGCGTGCTGGACAACAAGCCGTTCGGATTCGCGATCGACACGGTGATCCACCACCGCCCGGCGCAGTCGGAGGTGATCAGGCGCCTGCTCTACATCGAGCCGGACCCGGGAGCGTTGGTGACCGAGACCGTCCGTCACGCCGTGCCGACCCCACCGGAGGCGATCCTGGGCGCTCTCTCCGGCATTCCACGCAGCGAGCCCATCCTCGACGACCTGCTCGCCGTCGTCGCGCAGAACGAGAACGTCGAACGTCTCGCCGCGACCGTCGAGTCGAGCTTCGCCCGCGTCGCCGCGCTTCTCGATCCGGTCGTGCCGGTCTCGGTGCTCGACCAGCCGCCGGAGGACTGGCCGTGGGACGACTGGAACGCGGCGATCCATGAGCTCGCAATCGGCAACACCGGGCTCGCCTATCCGACGTACACGCGCGGCAAGCTGAACAGCGTGGTCGAGGGATTCGCCGCAGGCGTGTGCAGCGTGTGTGCCTATCCTCCCGAGTCGAACCACGCCGTCCTGGTCCGCGCCGTGCTGGTCGAATGGGCGAAGCGGCGTCAGCTGCTCGACGATCCGCCGCACGAGGGTGCCGGGGACGGGTCAGACGGGCGTCGAACCGACCGGCGACCAGCGTGCGTTCCTCCAGGCGTTCGACCTCGGCTACATGCGGCGGCGCCTGCGCTTCGTGATCGCGAAGCTGACCGACTGGTACGAGAACGAGGGCGAGGCCGGCTACCCCGCGCGCCCAGACCTGGATCGCGCCAGGGCAATCCTCTACGGACGGATCACCGTGCTCGACGCGCTCGTCCAACTCCAATTACCGCCGGACGCACCGCCGGAGGCCGAAACTCGAGCAGCGAACCTGCGCGCGATGGTCACGTCCGCATTCGAGGAGCGCAAGCTCACCGCCTTCTTCGACGAGCACAAATGCACCGACGGAGCCGTGTACCTCGACCTCGACGACAACCAACTCGAGCTCGACAGCCTCCTTGGAGACGCGAAGGCGTTTCTTTGGGAGCGCCTCGAGGGCTTCGCGAAGAACCTGCTCGCCGAGCTGATCCCGCTCGCAACCATGTGCGGCCCGGCACAACGGCAGGAAGTCGCCGTCCGCTACCTCGGCTTCCCGATCTGGGACGTCCTCCTCTATCCGATTCAGTCGGCGGCCCAACTCGGCGAGGCTGACACGATTCACGTCGCCCGCATGAGCCCGCGCGAGTCGGGACCTGCTCACCGGCGGCCGGATCGAGGGGATCGCGTTCCACCACTTCTACGCATTCTTCAACCGGCAGGCCCGCGAGAACGACTACCTCTGGGGCCGCCTGCACGCCGCCGAGCAACTCGTCGGCCTCGTCGTCGAGGCCTCGGGAAGCCGCGCAGATCCGCGGGCATGGAGCCAGGAAGCGTTCAAGGCCGTCCTCGAGGAAGACGGGGCGGTACTGACCACGCTCACCGACACAGTCGACGGGATCCGCGCACAGTTGCCAAGCGTCACGGCGTGAGACGAAACAGGATGCAGGCCTATCGATCTCACGTCGTCGGCGGCGGCTACCAGACGGCGCGATAGACCTGGAAGACCTCGGCGTACTCGCGGTTGACGTTGATCCCGTGGGTGCGGGAGAGGCTCCAGACATACTCCGGGTCGGCGTAGCGACGATGCTGCTGCGAGGCGTAACAGGCGAGTGCGGCGGCCTTGCGCTCGACGTGCCGCTGCTCGAGGGAGATGTAGGCCTGGTAGGCGAAGTCGAAGTTGTTCCAGGGGATCTCGTAGCCGAGGATCGTCGTCCGCTTGAACGCCCGCAGGCCCTCGGCCGCGATCGTCTGGTGGTCCTGGTGGATGTCGTGCAGGGAGGGCTGGAAGACGACGTCGGGCTGCCAGTCGTTCCAGAGCTCGATCAGGAGCTCGAGGATCGCCTGGCGGTGGTCGGGGAACGTGCGGACGTCGAAGTCGTGAACCGTGAGGTGCTCTGCCGGGATGCCGAGCTCGGAGGTCGCCGCGGCGACCTCGTGACGCAGCGTGTCCGGCGGAAAGCCGTCCGGGAGCGACCTCGTCGCGATCGAGAAGGCGACGTAGCGCACCTCGACCCCCTCCTCGACCAGGCGGGCCATCGTGCCTCCGCAGCCGAACTCGCCGTCGTCGGTGTGCGGGGCGAGGACGAGTGCGCGCTTCCAGCCGCCGGTCACCCGGACGCCCTCCGCGTCACGACGTGCAGGGCGACGCAGAACGCGGTCGAGAGCTTCCGGGCCACGGCCCGGCTGATTCTACGTCGCTTCGGCGCGCTGAGACGCGCGCGAGCCTGCGGATCCGCACCTGCCGCACGAGCCAGGCGACGAGGACGATCGCCATGCAGACGACGCCGCCGGCGATGATGTAGTTCGCGTACGGGCACGCCGACGAGCTTGATGCCCGACAGGATCAGGACGATCCCGAACGCAACGCGAAGAGACCGTTCCGGCACCTTGATCGAGAGGCTCGAGCCGATCAGGACGCCGGGGATCGAGCCGACGAGGAGCCACGCCATCGCGTGGGTGTCCACGTCGCCGTGGAGCAGGTGCGAGGTGCCGGCGACCCACAGCAGGACGGCCGCATGGAACATGTCCGTCCCGACGATCTTCTGGGCGGTCAGGGGGTAGGCGAAGAGCATCGCGAGCCCGAAGAACGTGCCCGAGCCGACCGACGTGAGGCCGACGACGAAGCCGCCGAACGCACCGATCGCGATCGCGATCAGCTTGTCCCGCGTCGTGAGATGGAACGGCGCGTCGCTCGTGTGCGCCTTCACGAACGTCTTGGCCAGGAACCCGAGGCCGCCGAGGATGAGGGCCCCGCCGACGACCTGCTGGAGCGTGTTCATGTCCTTGTCGGCGATCCTGTTCGAGAGCTCGACGCCGACGAGGGAGAGCGGCGCCGACCCGAGCAGCATCCAGCCCCCGAGCCGCCCGTGGACGGTGCCGAGCATCCGGTGGCGAACCGAGCCGAACGACTTGAAGATCGCACCGTGGAGGATGTCCGTGCCGACGGCGACCTTCGCGTCGAAGCCGAAGAAGAGGATCAGGATCGGGGTCATCAGGCTGCCGCCTCCCATCCCGGTCATCCCGACGAGCACGCCGACGAACAGGCCGGCGAGCGAGAACTGCCACGTCATGCCGGGCGTGGAGGCAGCGGGCAGGAGGCGAACGGCTTGCCCGTGAGACGGCACCCGAGCTTGTAGGCCTCGCAGCCGGTGCAGAAGCCGGTGGCCGCGGCGAGCAGCGCGAGCGCCGCGACGAGCAGGCCGAGCGCGGCGCCGGCGACGTCGAATCCGGCCAGCGTAGGAAACGAGACGCCAGCGTGAGGACGGTGAAGCCGACCACGTTCGCTGCGCGCGGCGGGCGCGCGTCCTCGAGCGGCCCTTCGCCGAAGCGCGGCTGGATCAGCTCGAAGTAGGCGAGGCACGGCAGGCACCAGCGCCGGCCGAGCGTCAGGCCGAGGCGCGAGCTGGAGGGCCAGGAGCGCGAGCAGCCACCACCAGCCGGTAACCACGGCGACGAGCGAGAGCGTTCCGATCACCGTCTGGTTGAACCGTGGCGCGCGCGAGTCGATCACGGTCAGGTCGCGATACGGGTCGGCAGCCCGACCTGCGGTTTCCCACCGCTCACGTCGCGTCCTTCACCATCCCGGCGCCGACCGTCTCGTTGGTCGCCTCGTCGATCAGGATGAACGAGCCGGTCGTCCGGTTTCGCTCGTAAGGGTCGACCGCGAGTGGCTCGCCGAGCCGGAGCCGCACGATCCCGAGGTCGTTGAGCTCGAGCCGCTCGGGTGAGGGGAGCTCGGCGAGCGTATGCATGTCGACGACGGAGACGAGCTCCTCGACGATCGCGCGGGACGCACGCGTCGTGTGCTTGACGGCGAGCCGGGCGCCCGGCTCGAGCGGGCGCTCGCTCATCCAGCAGATCTCGGCGGTGACCTCACGCGCGACGAAGGGCGGCCGCTCGGGGTCGGCCAGCATGTCGCCGCGACCGACGTCGACGTCGTCTTCGAGCCGCACCGTGACCGACTGGCCGGGGATCGCAGCCTCGAGCGGCCCGTCGAACTGCTCGACCGAGGCGACACGCGTGCGACGGCCCGACGGCAGCACCACACGTCGTCGCCGGCACGCCAGATCCCGCCTGCAACCTCGCCGGCGTAGCCGCGGTAGTCGTGGTGGTCGTCGGACATCGGCCGGATCACCCACTGGACCGGGAAGCGCCTGTCCTCGAGGTTGCGGTCGCCCGCGATCTCGACGGTCTCGAGGTGCTCGAGGAGCGTCGGGCCCTCGTACCAGGGCATCCCGTCGCCGCGCTCGACGACGTTGTCGCCGCGAAGCGCCGACATCGGGATCGCGCGCAGGTCGTGCAGGCCGAGCCGGTCGCCGAGGTCGCGGAGGTCGACCTCGATCTCGGCGAACCGCTCGGCCGAGAAGTCGACGAGGTCCATCTTGTTGACGGCGACCACGACGTGCGGGATCGCGAGGATCGCCGCGATGTAGGAGTGACGTCGCGTCTGCTCGACGATGCCGTGGCGCGCGTCGAGGAGGATCACCGCGACGTCGGCGGTCGAGGCGCCCGTGACCATGTTGCGCGTGTACTGGACATGGCCCGGAGCGTCGGCGAGCTGGAAGCGGCGGCGCGGGGTGACGAACGAGCGGTAGGCGACGTCGATCGTGATCCCCTGCTCGCGCTCGGCCCGCAGGCCGTCGGTGAGCAGCGCCAGGTTGACGTAGCCGTCGCCTCTGCGCAGGGACGTCTCCTCGATGTGCTCGAGCTGGTCGGCGAGGATCTGCTTGGTGTCGAACAGCAGCCGGCCGAGGAGCGTCGACTTGCCGTCGTCCACCGAGCCCGCGGTCACCAGGCGGAGGAGCTCGGACTGCATCATCTGCTCGGACGTGGCCATCAGAAGTAGCCGTCCCGCTTGCGGTCTTCCATGGCCGCCTCGGAGACGCGGTCGTCCGCGCGGGTCTCGCCGCGCTCGGTGATGTTCGTCGCGGCGATCTCGGTCACGACCTCGTCGATCGTCGCCGCCTGCGACTCGACCCCGCCGGTGCAGGTCATGTCGCCGACGGTGCGGAACCTGACCCAGGCGTCGAAGATGTCCTCGCCGGGGAGCCGCTCGACGTGGTCGCTGGCGGCGTAGATCATCCCGTCGCGGCGGAAGACCTGCCGCTCGTGGGCGAAGTAGATCGACGGGAGCTCGAGCTGCTCGCGGGCGATGTACTGCCAGACGTCGAGCTCGGTCCAGTTCGAGATCGGGAAGACGCGGATCTGCTCGCCCTTCCGGATGCGGCCGTTGTAGAGGTTCCAGAGCTCGGGGCGCTGGGCGCGCGGGTTCCACTGGCCGAAGTCGTCGCGGAAGCTGAAGATCCGCTCCTTCGCGCGGGCGCGCTCCTCGTCGCGGCGGGCACCTCCCATCGCGGCGTCGAAGCCGTGCTCCTCGATCGCGTCGAGGAGCGTCGTCGTCTGGAGCTGGTTCCGCGAGGCGCGCGGCCCGGTCTGCTCGGCGACGCGTCCCCTGTCGATCGACTCCTGCACGCTCGCGACGACGAGGCGCTCGCCGAGCTCGGCGACGCGGCGGTCGCGGAACTCGACCACCTCGGGGAAGTTGTGGCCCGTGTCGACGTGCATGACCGGGAACGGAAAGCCGCCCGGCCGGAAGGCCTTCTCCGCGAGCCGCAGCAGCACGATCGAGTCCTTGCCGCCGGAGAAGAGCAGCACGGGGCGCTCCCGCTCGGCGGCGACCTCGCGCATGATGTGGATCGCCTCGGACTCGAGCTCGTCGAGATGGGACAGCGTGAAGGGCCGCGTGACCGTGCTCATGCCGCGTCGCTGTCGGACACGGCTTCGAAAGGACGAACGCGGTGTCCGAGATCAGGCCGAGCTCGTCGAGCTTCGCGAAGACGACGGCGGCGGACTGCTCGGGCGTGCGACCCTCGGTGGCGAGGCGAAGCTCGGCGTGCACGGGCTCCTCGTAGGGATCGGAGACGCCCGTGAACTCGGCGATCTCGCCGGCGTGAGCCATCGCGTAGAGGCCCTTCGGGTCGCGGCGCTCGCACTCCTCGAGCGAGGTCGCGACGTGGACGAGCACGAACGGCGCGTGCTCCTCGGTGAGCGCCCGCGCCTTCCGCCGTGCCTCCTCGTAGGGCGAGATCGGCGGAGACGACGACCACGGCCCCGGCGCGCGCGAGCCGCGACGCGACCCAGCCGATCCGCTCGATGTTCGTGTCACGGTCCTCCTTCGAGAACCCGAGCCCCTTCGTCAGGTGGGTGCGGACGACGTCGCCGTCGAGCCGGTCGACGAGGACGCCCCGCTGCTCGAGGTCGGCGGCGACCAGGCTCGCGATCGTGGACTTGCCCGCGGCCGAGAGCCCCGTCAGCCAGAGCACGAAGCCATTTCGCTGCGCGAAATGGCTAGTGGCGCGCTGATCTGTCAACGTGCCACGCTCTCACTAGCCGCTTCGGTGGCGACAGCCGCCGAAGGGGCATGGAGGCCGCATTCCGTCTTGTCCGACGCTGCCCAGCGGCCGGCGCGGCCGGCGCCCGGCTGCGGTGCAGTGCGTGCAGCCGATCGAGGCATAGCCGCGGTCGTGCAGGGCGTTGTACGGGAGGCCGCGCTCGCGGATGTAGTCCCAGCAGCGCTCGTCGTCCCAGTCGGCGAGCGGGTTCGCCTTCCAGAGCTCGTGCGTCTCGTCCCAGCCCACCTTGGGCGCGTTCGCGCGCGTCGGCGACTGGTCGCGGCGAAGGCCGGTGATCCACGCATCGAGCCCGCCGAGAGCGCGGCCGAGCGGCTCGACCTTGCGGATCGCGCAGCAGAGGTCGGGCTTGCGCTCCCAGAGGGCCTCGCCGTGGATCTCGGCCTGCTTCGCAAGCGTCGGGCCCTCGTAGATCTCGACGTGAGCTCCGTAGCGCTCCTCGACGGCCCGCCACGTGGCATAGGTCTCGGGGAAGAGGACGTGGGTGTCGAGCGCGAAGACGCGGGCGTCGGGCGCGACCGTGTAGAGCATGTCGAGCAGCACCGACTCCTCCTTCTGGAAGGAGCAGGCGAGCGAGACGCGGCCGGGGAACGCCTCGAGGAGCGCGCCGAGGATCTCGGGCGCCTCCATCGCCTCCCAGTCGAGCTCAGGCAGCTGGGGCGCGCTCGCCACCGAGAAGCACCTCCTTCAGGGTGTCGCCGCGCAGGCCGAGACGGAGCGTCTCGAGCGGGATGACCTCGTCGGGCGGGATGTTCCCGAGGTTGACGCCCGGGCCGAACTGCTTGACGAACCAGGCCTGGCTCGACTTCGTGGGCGCCTCCCAGACGAGGTCGTGGAAGTCGATCTCGTGCGCGATCTCGTCGACGAGGCCGGTGCGCATCTCGCCGGAGGGCCGGAAGATGCCGGCGGTGCCGCCTTCCCGGCTCTCGGTCACGACCTTCCAGGCGCCGGCGGCCAGCTCCTCCTTGATCCACTGCACCCACTCGTACGGCGCGAAGTCGACCTCGGAGTCCTTGGAGCCGACCTCGGAGAGGACGGTGAAGTCGCGGGCGAAGTCGGCGATGAGCTCGAGCTTGCGCTCGCGCGGGATCTCGATCGTGCCGTCGGAGATCTCGACGTGGTCGACGCCGAGCTCCGAGAGCCACGACTTGTACTCGTCGACCTGGTCGCGGGCGAAGACCACCTCGAAGAACGTCCCGCCGAAGACGACGCGCTTGCCTGCGAGCACCTCGAGCTTCCGCCGGAGGTTCGGGGTCACGTAGGCGGTGCCCCAGCCGAGCTTGACGATGTCGATGTAGTCGCCGCTCGTCTCGAGGACGTCCTCCCAGGCGCGCGGGCCGAGGCCCTTGTCGATCACGTGGGTCAGGCCGCCGTGGCGGTCGAGCTCGAGGTCAAAGCCTGGCAAAGATCTCCTCCAGTCTCCTCGTGGGCCTCGGCCTGGACGTCGTGGTAGAGGGAGCCGCCGTGGGCGTCGATGCCGACGGTGAGCGGGCCGAAGTCCTTGACGCGGAACTGCCAGAGGCACTCGGGCATGAGCTCCTCCCAGGCGACCTCCTCGATCTCCTCGATCTGGGTCGTCTCGAGCGCCGCGGCGCCGCCGACGATCGCGAAGTAGACCATCCCGAGCCGCTGCATCGGCTCGATCGCCTCGTCGGGGAACCCGCCCTTGCCGCAGATCGCGCGGACGCCGTACTGCGCGCCGAGGGGCTCGGTGAAGCGCACCATCCGCGCGCTCGTCGTGGTGCCGATGCAGATCTTCTCGTAGCGGCCGGGCCCGAGCTTGCGGACGTTCGGCGCGGTGTGGAGCAGGAACGCGCCGGAGAGGTCCATCGGCGGCTCCACGCCCTGGTCGAAGATCCGGATCTGGGTGCGGTCGCGGATCCCGATGATGTGCCCCTGCACCGTGACCTCGTCGCCGGCGCGGAGCTTCAGGATCTCGGCGGGATCGGTGATCGGAAAGGTGACCTCGTGGGATCGCCATGGCTCAGGCTTCGCGGTCGTAGTCGATGTCGCCGGTGGCCGAGATGTGGGCGCTCGCGCGGCGGGCGGCCCAGCACTGGTAGTTCACGGCGACCGGGTTGAGGGTCATGTGCGTGTCGGCGTGCTCGATGTGGCACTGGAGGACGGTGACGTCGCCGCCGAGCCCCATCGGGCCGATGCCGGTCTCGTTGAGCAGGCCGTAGAGCTCGTCCTCGAGCTGAGCGACGAGCGGGTCCGGGTTCCGCGTGCCGATCGGCCGCATGATCGCCTCCTTGGCGAGGTGCATCGCGTAGTCGGCCGAGCCGCCGATCCCGACGCCGACGATCCCGGGCGGGCACGGCTTGCCGCCGGCGCCGACGATCGACTCGAGCACGAAGCGCTTGATCCCCTTCACCCCGTCGGCCGGGACGCACATCTTCAGGAAGCTCATGTTCTCCGAGCCCGAGCCCTTCGGCACGCACTTCACGTCGAGGCCGTCCCAGCCGGTGACGAACTCCCAGTGCACGATCGGGAGGCGGTAGCCGATGTTCGGGCCGGTGTTCTCGCGGCTGATCGTGTGGACGGCGTTCGAGCGGAGCGGATGCTCGATGGTGGCGCGTGCCGTGCCGTCGCGCAGCGCCTCGTAGATCCGGGCCGGGTGGAGCGGGAAGCCCTCGCCGACCTTGCAGTGGTAGACCGCGATCCCGGTGTCCTGGCAGACGAGGTTGCGCTCGGAGTCGGCGATGCTGACGTTGCGGTGGATCGTCTCGAGCACGCGCTTGCCGGGAACCGAGGTCTCGCGATCGCGCGCGTCGGCGAGCGCGTCGCGCAGGTCCTGCGGGATGTCCTTGAGCGCCCAGACGTACAGATGGGCGGCGGCGTCCTCGACTGCGCCCTCGAGATCGGTGACGACGTCGACGCTCACGCGGCGGCCCCGGCTGCTGCCTTGCCGGCGCGCCGTCCGAAGACGACGCATTCGAGCAGGCTGTTTCCCATCATCCGGTTGCGGCCGTGGGTGCCGCCGGCGATCTCGCCGCAGGCATACAGGCCCTCGAGGGTCGTCCGGGCATCGGTGTCGATCACGAGGCCTCCGTTCTGGTAGTGGAGGACGGGGTAGGTCAGGATCCGCTCGGCGAGCGGGTCGAGGCCCGGCGGCGCGGTAGCGGCGCAGCATGTACGGCAGCGAGACCTTCGCGTCGTCCTCGGGGATGCGCGTCGTGTCGAGGTAGACGGCCGGCCGGCCGTCGGGAGTCTCGACCCCGCGTCCGGCGGCGACCTCGTCGACGATCGCCCGGCTGACGACGTCACGCGGCCCGAGCGAGTCGGTGAACTCCTCGCCGTCGGCGTTCAGCAGGACCGCGCCGTACGCGCGTGTGGTCTCGGGGATCGAGTAGCCCTGCATGTTCGCGGGCCACGCGCCGCCGTTCGGGTGGTACTGGAGCGCGTCCAGGTCACGCGTCTCGGCGCCGAGGTCGATCGCCATCTGCGTCACCTCGCCGGTCGCGTTCGGGTGATTCGTCGAGAGCTCGCCGCGCGCCTGCGCCTCGGCGAAGCAGCGCCCGCCGGCCGCGAGCACGACGGTGGCGGCGTCGATCGTGTGCTCGCCGCACTCCGCGCGCCAGCTGCCTCCCCGAGCCTCGAGGCTGCGCAGCGGCGCATTCTCGAACGAGGTGCCCGAGCCGCCCTCCCACGCGTCGCGAAGGCCCTTGGTGATCGCATGCCCGGTGCGGTCGCCCACCTGGAGGAGGCGCTTCTGCGAGGCGCCGCCGCAGCGGGCCAGGCGGTAGCCGCCGTTCTCCCGCGTGAACTCGACACCGAGCTCCTCGAGCCAGTGGATCGCGCTCGGCGCCTCGCTCGTGAGGATCTCGACGAGCTCGCGGTTCGCCGTCTCGTGCGAGGAGCGCCAGACGTCCTCCGCATGCTGCTCGGGCGAGTCCTCGGCCCCGAACGCGGCCTGGATCCCGCCCTGGGCCTTCGACGAGTTGTTCGCCTGGAGCGAGCCCTTGGTCGCCACGGCCACCCGCGCTCCGGCTCGCTCGGCGGACACGGCGGCGGCAAGGCCCGAGGCCCCGCTGCCGATCACAAGCACGTCGAAAGCGTCCCCCTCGGGCACCGCGTCAGGTTAGCAGAGAATGGCTAATCCGAACGATTAGAGGTGGTTATCTCAATAGATCGAGCGGAGGAGCTCCTCGATCTCGGCGGCTGTAGCGGGACGCGGGTTCTGGCGGTTGCCGAGACGTCCTGCTGCCGCCTCGGCGGCGGCGGAAAGGCTGTCCTCGGCGAGGCCGAAGTCGCGGAGCCGTTCGAACCCGCCGAGCCGCGCGAGCTCCTCGACCTTCGCGGCCGGATCGTCGGGAGCTCCGATTGCCTCGCCGAAGCGCCTGATCGCAGCCGGCGCGAGCGCCTCGTTGAAGCGGAGCGCGAGCGGCAGCGCCAGAGCGTTCATCGCGCCGTGCGGGAGCCCGAAGGTCCCGCCGAGCGCCTGCGCGATCGCGTGCCCGAGCCCCATCCCGGCGAGCGCGAGCGCCTGCCCGGCGTCGCTCGCTCCCCGGAGGAGCCTCGCCCGGGATGACCTGGCGTGCGGCGAGGCGACGACCTCGGGGAGCGAAACGGCGATCGCCCTCGCCCCGGCCAGCGCCCGCTCGTCTCCCTCCGGGTTGTGCCCCGTCACGTACAGGGCCTCGGCGCAATGGGCGAGGGCGTTCAGGGCGGTGCCGACCGTCTCGGCCCGCGGAAGCCCGAGCGTGAGCCGGACGTCGTAGACGATGCCCGCGAGGTGCGCGCCCCCGCCGCCGCCGACGATCCGCCGGTCGGGCGTCCGGAGGCCGAAGCCCGGCGTCCACTCCGCGCCCGAGTACGTCGTGGGGACGGAGACGAGACGGAGGCCGGACGCCGCAGAGGCGGCCTTCGCGGTGTCGATGGCCGAGCCGCCGCCGATCGCGAGGATCCCGTCGGCGCCCGGGGCGACCTCGATCGCGGGCGAGGGCACCGTCGTCCAGGCGCCCGAGACGGGCACCTCCACGAACCCGAGGCAGCGCGGGCTCGCGACCAGGAACGGCCGGCCGACGGCGAGCTCTGCGAGGACGCCGGGAAGCTGGTCGAGCGACCAGCCGACGATCACGGCAGGCGATCCCGGACGAACTCGACGAAGGCGCGGCTCGCCCTCGTCTCGACCCGCCCGGCGGCGCGCACGAGCTGGATCTCGCGGTGCAGATCGAGGCCCTCCACTCGTGCCTCGGAGAGCGTTCCCGCCTCGAGCTCGGCCTCGATCGAGGTGCGGGAGATGAACGTGACGCCGTAGCCGGCCCGGACCGCGCTCGTGACCGACTCCTGCAGCCCGAGCTCGAGCCGGACGTCGAGGTCCCGCAGCCGGAGCCCTCGCTCCTGCAGCTCGTCCTCGATCATGAGGCGGACGCCCGCGCCCTCCTGCATCATGATCAGCCCGGCCTGCCGCACCTCGGCGAGGGTCACGGTCCGCCCGGCGAGCTCGTGACCCGGGGGGCAGGCAAGGACGACCTCGTCTCGCAGGAACGGCTCGAACACCACGCCGCGATGGCGGCGCGCCGCGCCGACGACGCCGAGCTCCAGCTCGCGGCCGGCGACCCGGTCGACGATCGTCTGCGTGTCGAACACCCAGAGCACCACGTGGAGCTTCGGATGGAGCGCGGCGAACTCGCACAGGAAGTGAGAGAGCACGATCCCACCCGGCCCGGTCGAGGCGCCGATCTCGAACCGGCCCTCGAGCTCGGAGGTCGCCTCGTCCGCCACCTCGGCGACGACCTGCTCCTCGAGCGCGAGCAGCCGCTGGGCCCCGCGGTAGAGCCGCATGCCCGACTCGGTCGGCTCGACCCGCCGCCCGGAGCGGTCGAGGAGCTTCGTTCCGAGCCGCTTCTCGAGCGCCTGGATCTGGAGGCTCACCGCTGGCTGGGTGACGCCCAGCCGCTCGGCGGCCTGCGAGAAGCTGCGCCGCTCGACGACCGCGACGAACGTCTCGAGTTGACGCGTGTCCATAAGCCCAGCTTATATGCCGCGGCTTCGTGCAGGCGCGGCTACGAAGCGTCACCGGGAACGGGGGCACCTGAGGCCTCGCCCGCACGGGCGAGGTTCGCCTCGAAGGCCTCTCGCATCGCCTTCGCGGTGAACACGAGCTGCTCGAGCCCCGGTGCTCTCTGTTGCGCCGGAGGCTGTTTCGCCGGGGGCTCTTTCGCCGAAGGCATGTCGTTAGATACGAAATCATTTGACATCTTACGACAACAGGGTATCCTCTGCCCCGATGCTGGAGCGTCTGGCTCACGTCATCGTCCGGCGAAGGTGGTGGGTGATCGCCGTCTGGATCGTACTGACGATCGTCGGCGCGTTCTCCGCAGGGCAGCTCTCGAAGCGCTGGTTCCAGAGCTTCTCGATCCCGGGCTACTCCGGGTACGAGACGAACCAGAAGACGCTCGGCCTGTTCGGCAGCGGCGAGTTCCCGCCGATGCTCGCCGTGTTCCATTCGGACGGCGACGTCACGAAGGTCGCAGGCCTCCAGAAGGCCGTCGACTCGGCGCAGTCGCTTCTGCCCGGCTCGCGCATGTCGTCGTTCTGGACGACGGGCAACCGCGCGTACGTCTCCAAGGACGGCCACACGGCCTTCGCGACCATCTACCCGGCCGGGAACCAGGACTTCACGTCGGACCTCCACATCAAGGAGATCCGCGCCAAGCTCCAGGCGGCGACGCCCGCCGGCGTGCAGTCGTACCTCACCGGCCGCGACCCGCTCGTCTTCGCCTCCGCCAGCACGAGCGGGCCGAGCGTCCTCACCGAATCGGTGATCGGCGGGCTCGGCGCGCTCGTGATCCTGCTGTTCGTCTTCGGGACGATGCCCGCCGTGCTGATCCCGATCGCGATCGCCATCGCGTCGATCCTGAACACCTTCACGCTCGTCTACCTGCTCACCTACATCACCCACGTGTCGATCATCGTCCAGTACCTGATCGCACTCGTCGGGCTCGGCGTGGCGATCGACTACGCGCTGCTGATGATCTTCCGCTTCCGCGACGAGCTGCGCGACGGGTCCGACACGGAGACGGCGATGGTCGAGACGATGACCCACGCCGGACGGTCGGTGATCGTGTCGGGCTCCACGGTCGCCGTCGGCCTCCTCTCGATGGTGTTCCTGCCGCTGCCGTTCATCCGCTCGATCGGGATCGGCGGCCTCCTGATCCCGCTGGTCTCGGTGATCGCGGCGATCACGCTCCTGCCCGCGATCCTCTCGACGCTCGGCACGAAGGTGAACAGCATCCGCGTGCTCCCGAAGCGGTTCATGGACGACGGGCACCCTGAGGACGGCTGGTGGGGCAAGTGGGCCGGGTTCGTCGTCCGCCATCCGTGGCCGATCGCCGCCGTCGGGCTCGTGATCGTCGGTGCCCTCGTGTTCGAGGGCTTCCAGCTGAACCCGAGCGAGGCGCAGGTGAAGTACTACCCCGGCTCGGGCGACGCGATCGACGGGCGCCAGGCACTCGCGGCGGGGGGCGTCTCCGCCGGCGTCATGAAGCCGTTCGTCGTGCTCGTGAGCCCCGGCACCTCCAGCGCGACGATCGTCAAGAAGCTCGACACGACGCCCGGCATCGCCGGAGCCGTCGCGCCGGCGGCCTGGCAGAAGGACGGCTACCGGCTGATCGAGGCCTTCCCGGCCGCCGACGGCTCCTCGTCCGCCGGCAAGGACGCGATCAAGGCCGTGAAGGCCGAGCTCGACGGCACCGGGGCCGCGCTCGGAGGAGTGGCCGTGGAGGAACGCGACTTCGTGAGCGCCGTTTACGGGAACTTCCCGTACGTCCTCACCTTCGTGATCGTCCTCACGCTGATCCTGCTGGCGCGCGCATTCCGCTCGGTGGTGCTGGCGCTGAAGGCAGCCCTCCTCAACCTGATCTCCCTCGCCGCTGCCTACGGGATCATCGTGATCATCTTCCAGAAGGGCCACGGCTCCGAGACCATCTGGGGCATCCACGCAACCCAATCGATCATCCCGTGGATCCCGCTGATGATCTTCGCGTTCCTGTTCGGCCTCTCGATGGACTACGAGGTCTTCCTGCTCACACGCATGCGCGAGATCTACGACGAGACGGGCAACACCGACACCGCCATCCGCGTGGGTCTCGCCCGCACGGGCAAGCTCGTGACGAGCGCCGCGCTCGTCCTGATGTTCGCGTTCTTCACGCTCTCGCTGAGCCCGGGGCTCGACATCAAGCAGTTCGCGATCGGCCTCGCCGCCGGGATCATCTTCGACGCGACCGTCATCCGCGTGATGCTCGTGCCGTCCCTGATGAAGATCCTCGGCGTCTGGAACTGGTGGCTGCCGAAGCCGGCCGCCAAGGCGCTCCTCGTTCGCGAGCCGCCGCCGCGCGAGCCTGCGCTCGACTCCGGTTAGCCGCTCTAGACTCGTCCGAATGGGCGGAACCTGCGGGCTGTATCCGACACCCTCGGGATGAAGGTCTGGATCGACATGACGGCGAGCGCGCACCCGCTCGTCTTCCGGCCGCTCGTCGAGCTCATGAAGGCGCGCGGCGACGAGGTGGAGATCACGGCGCGCGACTACGCGCAGACGCTCCAGCTCATCGAGTCGCACGGCATGACGGCGACGCCGATCGGCCATCACGGCGGCCGCTCGCGGCTCGGGAAGGCGCGGGGGCTCTCCTCCCGGCTGGGGGCCTTGAAGCAGTGGGCGCGCGGCCGCGGGTTCGACATCGCGCTCGCTCACGGCTCGCACGAGCTGACGATCACCGCCCGACGGCTCGGCATCCCGAGCTCGACCACGTTCGACTACGAGTTCGCGTGGCTGCAGCACCAGCTCGGGTGCCGCGCCGCGACGAGGGTCGTCGTCCCCGACTCCATCCCCGCCGACCGGCTTGCCAGATACGGCGCCGTGCCGCCGAAGCTCCTCACCTACCCCGGGCTGAAGGAGGAGTACTACCTCTCCGACTTCGAGCCCGATCCGGGCGTGGCGGCCGAGCTCGGCGTCGACCCGGCACGGACGCTCGTCGTGCTCCGCCCGCCGCCCGACGTGGCGCTCTACCACCGGCACGCGAACCCGCTCTTCCCCGAGACGCTGCAGCATCTCGGCAACCTCGACAACGTCAGCGCCGTCGTCATCCCGCGCACCGAGGAGCAGCGCGACTACGTTCGCTCGCTCGCGCTTCCGTCGGTCATCGTCCCCGACCGTGCAGTCGACGCCCAGAGCCTGATCGCTCAGTCCGATCTGGTCGTCTCGGCCGGGGGGACGATGAACCGCGAGGCCGTCGCCCTCGGCGTCCCGGTCTTCACGACCTTCGGCGGCCGTCTCGGCGGCGTCGACGAGGAGCTGATCCGCCAGGGCCGGCTGCAGCTGCTCACGGACCCGCGCGCACTCGTACTCGAGAAGCGTGAGCCCGGCTCGGGTCAAGCAGTCCGCCGGGACCCGGCCGACCTGCTCGCGTTGCTCCTCTCGGCCTACCCAGCCTGACCGACGACGGCGAGCACCTCGTCGCCGTAACGCTCGATCTTCGTCGGGCCGAGGCCCGGCACTGACGCGAGCTCGCCGATCGAGCGCGGCTTCGCGCCGGCGATCGCCGCCAGCGTCGCATTGTGGAAGACGACGTACGCCGGCACCGCGTCGCTCTGGGCGCGCTGCTTGCGCCACGCGGAGAGGGCGTCGTAGAGCACCGGATCGCCGACCTCGACCGCCGCGCGCTCCGCTCGCGCCGGCCGTCCCTCGACGCCGAGCTCTGCGAGGAACGGGCTCGGATCGCGTGACCAGGTGACTGCGAGAAACCGTCTGGCGCGCGTGATCCCGACGTAGAAGAGCCGACGCTCCTCGTCGCGATCCTCGTCGGTCTTCGCGAGCCGCGTCGGCAGCTCCTTCGTCTTCGAGCCGCGGCAGGAACACGGCGTCGAACTCGAGCCCCTTCGCCCGGTGGTAGGTGAGGAGGTGCACGCCGCCGCACCTCGCGGCTCCCCGGATCGAAGCGGCGGCGCAGCTCGGCGGCGAACCCGGCGCACGTGAGCTCGTCGAGCTCGGCCGCGAGCCGCACGAGCCGGGCGAGGTCGTTCTGCCGCGTCAGCTCGCGATCGCCGAGCTTGTCGGGGAGCGAGACCAGCATCCCGGCCTCCTCGGCAAGGACGCGCACGCGCTCGGCGACGCCGGCCGAGCCGTCGCGCTCGAGCAGCTTCAGCATCCGCCGCGCCGCCTCGCGCTCGAGGAGCGACGAGCCCTGGAATGGAATCGCGGCGTCGTGGAACGCCTCCTCGAAGTCGGCGAGGCGCGCGTTGGTGCGGGCGAGGACGGCGATCTCCTCGAGCGGCGTGCCCGCCGCGACGAGGCGCTTCACCTCGACGGCGATCCAGGCATCCTCTTCGCCCGCGCTCCCGAAGGGCCGCAGCACCGGCGCAGGCCCGGAAGGCTCCGTCGCGCGCAGCACCTTCTCGGCCCCGCCGAGCCGGGGCACGAGGCGGTTTGCGAGCTCGAGCACCTCGGGGCTCGAGCGGTAGTTCTCCTCGAGCCGCACCACCTCGGCATTCGGGAAGCGGCCCGCGAAGCCGAGCAGACAGCGCGGCGAGGCGCCGGTGAAGCGGTAGATCGACTGGTAGTCGTCGCCGACGACGCAGAGGTCGTCGCGGTCGCCGAGCCAGAGCTCGAGCAGCGTCTGCTGGAGCAGGTTCACGTCCTGGTACTCGTCGACGGTGAAGGCGCGGTAGCGCTCGCGGAACACCGCGCGAACCTGTTCGTCGCCCTCGTGGAGCCGGATCGCGAGCTCGAGCAGGTCCTCGAAGTCGATCTCGCCGCGCGCCTCCTTCCGGCGCTCGTACTCCTGGTAGACGCGCGCCATCAGGTCCTCGGGGATCGGCGGCTCGTGGTCGCCGAGCCGCGCCCGGTACTCGCCCGGCGGCGTCCGCTGGTTCTTCGCCCACTCGATCTCCGTCGCGAGGTCGGCCGCCGGCCGGAACTTGAACGGCGCCGGGAGCCCGTTTGCGATCTGCCGGAGCGTCAGCGCCTTCGTCGGCAGGATCCGCCCCACCGCTCCCGGTGAGAAGTGGTGGAGCTGCGCGAGCGCCGCCGAATGGAACGTCCGCGCCGCGACGCCCGAGACCCCGAGTGCCCCCAGCCGCGACTTCATCACGCCGGCCGCCTTCTCGGTGAACGTCACCGCGAGGATCTGCGACGGCGCGAACGCCCCGACTGCGACCTGCTGGGCGATCCTCCGCGTGATCGTCGTCGTCTTCCCCGAGCCGGCGCCGGCGAGGATGCACACCGGCCCGCGTACCGCCTCGGCGGCGCGGCGCTGCTCCGGATTCAGCCCGTCGAGAACGTCCACCCGGGCACCCTAGCCGCGCGCCCGGCCGGAAACCGCAACGGCTTCCAAACGTTGCTCCGCGTCAGTGCAGGGTGTCTTCGAGCACCGCGGCGCCGACGCGCTTGGGATCGTCGACCATGTGCTTCAGCTTCGTCGTCACGCCGAGCATGTCGTTCTCGGCGACGAGGCCCTCCAGCTCGGCGAGCTGCTGGTCGAGCCACGCGGCGTCGATCGGCGGCCGCGTGGCGCGCATGATCTTCGGGTGCTTCGTCGCCCCGACGGTCTCCCCTTCGTTCCAGAGCCGCTCGTGCATCTTCTCGCCGGCCCGGGAGCCGGTGAAGGCGATCTCGACCTCGCTGCGCCCCGACAGCTCGATCATCTGGCGGGCGAGATCGAGGATCTTCACCGGCTCGCCCATGTCGAGGACGTACACCTGCCCCTTGCCGCCCATCTCGCCGGCCTGGATCACGAGCGACGCAGCCTCGGGGATCGTCATGAAGAAGCGCGTCATCTCCGCATTGGTGACGGTGACGGGGCCGCCGCGCTCGATCTGGCGCCGGAAGATCGGGATCACCGACCCGGACGAGCCGAGCACGTTCCCGAACCGGACCGCGACGAACCGGGTCGCGACGTCGTCACGGCGGGCGTAGGACTCGACGATCCACTCGCAGACGGCCTTCGACTGCCCGAGGAGGTTCCTCGGCTCCGCGGCCTTGTCGGTCGAGATGAACACGAATCTCTCGACGCCGAGCTCCGCCGAGATCTCGACGACGACGCGCGTCGCGACGATGTTGTTCGTAACAGCCTGCATCGGGTTGGTCTCGAGCATCGGGACGTGCTTGTACGCGGCCGCGTGAAAGACCACCTGGGGGCTGTACTTCTCGAAGACGTCGCGCATCTTCGGCGCATCACCGCAGTCGGCAAGCACGGGTATCACCGCCGTGAAGTGGCGTTCGTCGACGAGCTCGCGCTGCATCTCGTAGAGCGAGGACTCCGCCTTGTCGACGAGGATGACCCGCCT
Source organism: uncultured Actinomycetota bacterium (assembly GCA_963723405.1). Taxonomy (GTDB): domain Bacteria; phylum Actinomycetota; class Thermoleophilia; order Gaiellales; family Gaiellaceae; genus PALSA-600. The sequence continues at coordinate 244,603 of CAVRQF010000003.1, forward strand.
CGCTCCGAGCTGGACCACCTGCCGGCAGAGCTCCGAGCCGATCGAGCCGCCGCCGCCGGTCACGAGGACAACCCTGTCTCTGATGTACGCCGACACCGCCTCGAGATCGACCTCGACCTGCTCTCGCCCGAGGACGTCCTCGATCGCGACCGGCCTGATCTGGCCTGCGAGGTCGATGTCGCCGGCGATCAGCTCGTGCAGGCCGGGCAGCGTCTTGACCGCGACGCCCTCGCCCCGGGTCGCGTCGAGCACCTTGCGCCGCATCTCGCCCGGCGCGGAGGGCATCGCGATCAACACCTCGTCGGGCCGGTGCTCGCGCACGAGGCGCCCGATCTCGTCGGTCGTCCCGAGCACGCGGACGCCGTGGATGCGGATGTGCTTCTTGCGCGGGTCGTCGTCGACGAAGCCGACCGGCGTGTACGCGAGCCGCCGGTTCCGCCGCATCTCGCGCACGACGAGCTGGCCCGCGTCGCCGGCGCCCACGATCAGCACCTCCCGGCCGCTCGCCACGATCCCGCCCGACGGCCGCTCGATCAGCGACCGGGCCAGCAAGCGGGTGCCGGCGACGAACGCGAGCAGCAGCAGGTAGTCGAGGGCGACGATGCGCTTCGGCAGGTGGTAGGTGTGCTCCGGCGGGAAGAGATAGAGCACGAGCGTCGTGACGGCACACGCGACCGTGACGCCGCGGAAGGCACCCCACATGTCCCGCGTGGACACGTAACGCCACCAGCGGTTGTAGAAGCCGAAGAGGATGAACGTCGCGAGGTTGATCCCGATCACGACGGCATAGACCTGCCACGAGAGGAAGTGCTGGTAGTAGCGCGGGACGGTCTGGTCGAAGCAGAGGAAGAACGCCCCCCACCAGGCGAGCGCGATCAGGACGACGTCGACGGCGAGCTGCCAGAGGCGGTGGCGGCTGATGGGGACAGCCATCCTCATGCCTGGACGAGGCTCGAGGCCCGCCGCAGCACGGCAACGACCTCGGACTGCTGCTCCTCCGAGATCCCTCCCCACATCGGCAGGCAGAGATTCTCACGCGCAGCCTTCTCGGTCTCCGGGAACTGCCCCTCCGAGTAGCCGAGGTAGCGCAGCGCGGGCTGCAGATGCAGCGGAGGCTCGTAGTAGGAGGCGAAGCCGATCTGCGCCTCGGCGAGCGCGGCGGCGAGCCGGTCGCGCTCGAACGAGCGGATGCAGTACATGTGGTAGACGTGGCCCGGCTCGTCGGGCGGAAGCTCGGCGATCTCGCCGAGCCCGAGCTCCTCGTACCGGGCGGCGGCCTCCCGGCGGGCTGCGTTCCAGCCGTCGAGGCGGGGCAGGAAGATGCGCAGCATCGCGGCCTGGAGCGCGTCGAGGCGCGAGTTGTAGCCGATCAGCTCGAAGTCCTTCTTCGACCTGGAGCCGTGGAAGCGCAGGAGCCGGATCCGGTCGGCGAGCTCTGCGTCGTTGACGGCGACGAGGCCGCCGTCGCCGAGCGCGAACAGGTTCTTGGTGGGGAAGAAGCTGAAGGTCGAGGCGATGCTCGTCGCGATCCCGCGGGCACCGAAGGCCTGCGCCGCGTCCTCGAGCACCGGCAGGCCGAACGCGCGGAGATCGGCGACCGGCGCCGGGCGGCCGAACAGGTGCACCGGCATGATCGCCTTCGTCTTCTCGGTGATCCGCCGGGCGACGTCCGCCGGGTCGATGTTCAGCGTCGCGGGATCGATCTCCGCGAAGACCGGGGTCGCGCCGATGCGCGCGATTGCCTCGGCGGTCGCGTAGAAGGTGAACGACGGGCAGATCACCTCGTCCCCGGCGCCGATCCCGAGCGCGTCGAGGAGGAGCACGATCGCGTCGGTGCCGTTCGCGACGCCGACCGTCTGCTCGACGCCGAGGTACTCGGCCGCCTCGCGCTCGAAGCCCTCGACCTCGGGGCCGAAGATGAACCGGCCGCTCTCCAGCGTGCGCTCGAACGCCGCTGTCAGCTCGGGGACGAGAGGCGCGTATTGCGCCTTGACGTCAACGTGGGGAATCGGCACTACGCGAGATGGTAGTGGAGCGGCGGCGGCGGATCAGCAGGACTGCCGCGAAGACGACGATTACGAGGACGACAACGAGCTCGACGTAGCGGAAGTCGTGGTGCACCGTGCTGTAGCTCGATCCGGCCGCCCACCCGATCCCGGCGAGGAGGGCGCAGAAGACCGTGATGCCGGCCGCGGCCTGCACGAGGAACCGCCTGAACGGGACCTCGAGGATCCCGGCCGGGATGGCGACGAAGGAGCGAACGATCGGCGTCGCGAAACCGAGGGGCACCGCCACACCCTCGAACCGGTCGAACCACCGCTCCGCGCGGGCGATCCTCGCCGGCGTCACGTGGATGTACCGGCCGTAGCGCTCCAACAGAGGGTGGCCGCCGCGGATGCCGATCCACCAGCCGCCGGCGGCGCCGAGGGTGTTGCCGGCGACCCCGGCGACGACGACGGCGAGGTACGCCGGCAGGCCCGACGAGAAGTCGTGCCCGAAGAGCGCGATCTGGCCCGCGAGCGCCCCCGAGGCGAGCGCGCCGCCGTAGAGCATCGTCACCTCGCTTGCGGCCGGCAGGACTGCTGCCACCGTCATGAGGATGAAGACGGCGAGCAGGCCGTGGTCGCCGATGAACGAGGTCACGGCCGCAGGGTACTAGCCGCCAAGCGTGAAGCGGCTCGAGTACGAGGCGGTGCCGATGTCGCTCGTCTCGGTGACGGTGGCGATGTAGGCGCCCCGCGGCGCCTTCGCTCCGGCGGACGTGACGCCGTCCCAGGCCAGCGCTTGCGCGCCGGGCTGAAGGCCGGCCGCCGGGAGGGTGTCGACGAGGGTTCCGTTCGGTGAGGTGATCGAGAGGACGGCGGATGCGGGCCGGGAGAGCGTGAAGCCGACCTTCCCGGCCGGAGTGACCGAGAGCCCGCTCAGCGTGAGGTCGTACGCGAACGTGCGGTCGGCGGTGGACTGGCGGTTGTGGTCGTCTGTCGCCTGCACCGTCCAGTGCCAGGTCCCTTCGCTGTCGAACGTGTTCCAGGTGAAGCTGTAGGTGCCGGGCGTGCGCGAGCCGGAGTCGAGCTGGTGGACCGTGCCGTCGGGCGCGACGACGTTCGCCGTGACGGTCGAGGGCTGGGTGATGCGGTAGGCGAGCTTCACCCCTGCCCCGGCGTTCGCCTTCCCGAGGAGCGTCGCCGAGGGCGGCGGTGCGTACACGCCGGCGTACTGGACGAGCAGCGCCTCCTTCACCGGTACCTGGCGCGCCTGGCTCAGGCGGTTCAGGACCTCGCCGTCGAAGGCGGCTGTCACGAAGCGGCCGTACTGGAGGCCGGCGGCGGTGACGGCGCCGAGGCTCACCATCGTCTTCGCGAGCTCGTAGCTCGTCATCCCGACGCTGTAGCCCGGACGGCCGCCGTCCACGGTCACGAGGACCACCCGGCCGTCTGCGAGCTGCCCGACCGCCGTGCGCGCCTGTCTCGTCGCCAGGTCGAGTGGGTCGAAGTTCTCGCCGGTCGTGAAGAGCGGCTTTCCCCCCTTGACGAGCTGCGGGCCGCCGCCGAGCGCGGAGACGACCGAGCTCCAGGCATCGGGCAGGATCAGCCGCACCGTCACCTGCCCGCCCTCGGGTGCCTCGGCCTGGAGCTTCCCTGCGTCGGCCCCGGTGGCGACGAGGACGGCGCCGTCGGAGGGGATCGGCACCTGGCCGGAGCCGGCCGAGGAGACGCCGGCGTCCAGGTCGGTGCCGATCGCGGCGGCCGGGAACGGCTCGAGCACGGCGACGGCGGCGTTCGCCAGGTTCGGCGTGGACGCGCCCCACGCCGGCGTGAAGAGGATCGTCTGGTTCGGGCGCGGCTGCTGGTTGACGCCCTCGAGGGCTCGGCGCTGACCCGTCCCCTTCCAGGTGCCGCTGAAGGAGATCCGGCCCACGTGCATCGTCCCGTTCGCGTCGAATCCGATCGAAGAATGCGCGGGAGTGGGAATGCGGACGAGCGCGCCGTTCTGCATGACGATGCCCGAGGGGTAGGAGCGGGCGCCGCTCTGGGAGAAGAAGTCGCCGTTCACGCCTGCGACGGTGACGATCGCGGACACGCTCCGCTCGAGCTGGGTCACGGTCTCGCGCGGCCCGGTCACCGTGCCTCCTCCGAGTACCGGGGCGATCGTGGTCAGCCCCGTCGGAGCGGGCGCGGTGATCACCGAGTAGACAACCGGCCCGCGTGGCGTCAGCAGCGTCTGCCGGTCGAAGGTGACGCCGGGCATGAGCGTCTCGGGCATGAGCGTCTCGGGCTCCTGCGCGGCGGCAAGCGGAACGAGCGCGGCCGCGACGAGCGCGCAGGCGAGAAGGCGACGCATGACCCCGTTCGAGGGTAGCTGAGTCGGTAGCTGGCGTCAGTTCCAGACGCGGACTTCGCGGTACAGCGTGTCGCGCTGAACCGGGATCTTCCCGAGGCCCTTGATCGTGCGGACGAAGTCGTCGGTCGAGGCGCGATAGGTGGTGCCGGCGGCGGAGACGACGTTCTCCTCGATCATGATCGAGCCGAGGTCGTCGGCGCCGAACTCGAGTGCGACCTGGCCGATCTTCATCCCCTGGGTCACCCAGCTCGACTGGATGTGCTCGACGTTGTCGAGGTAGATCCGCGAGACCGCCTGGGTGAGGAGGTAGTCGAACGAGGTCGGCATCGTCTCGTGGGGGACCTTGGCGCCGAGCCGGTTCCCGTCGTCCTGGAAGGTCCACGAGATGAAGGCGCGGAAGCCGTGCGTCTCGTCCTGGAGCTCGCGGATCCGCCGCATGTGCTCGACCCGCTCGGGAAGCGTCTCGACGTGCCCGTACATCATCGTCGCCGTCGTCGACATGCCCAGGCGGTGGGCGTGCCGCATCACGTTCAGCCACTCGGCCGACTTCGTCTTCTTCGGGGCGATGATCTCCCGGACGCGGTCGACGAGGATCTCGCCGCCGCCGCCGGGGATCGAGTCGAGCCCGGCGTCGCGGAGGCGCGTCAGGGTGTCCGGGACGGAGAGCCGCGAGCGGCGCGAGATGTGCTGGATCTCCGGCGGCGAGAGGGCGTGCAGGTGGACCCGGTAGCGCTCCTTGATCGACCGGAAGAGATCCTCGTAGTAGTCGATCCCGAGGTCGGGGTGATGGCCGCCCTGCATCAGGAGGCCGGTACCGCCGAGCTCGAGGGTCTCCTCGATCTTCTTGTAGATGACCGGCTTCGGGAGCAGGTAGCCCTCGCGGCGGTCGCCCGGACGGCGGTAGAAGGCGCAGAAGTCGCAGTCGGTCACGCAGATGTTCGTGTAGTTGACGTTCCGGTCGACGATGAACGTGATCCGGTCGGGGTCGGTGCGGCGGGCCCGGAGCTCGTTCGCGGCGCGCCCGACCGCGAGCAGGTCGCGCGACTCGAGAAGCGCGATCGCCTCGGCGTCGTCGATGCGCTCCCCGGAGAGCGCCTTGTCGAGGATCGCCGCGGTGCTCATGACAGCGCTCACGAGACCGTGGCCCCCGCGGTGACGAACCGGAGCTCCGGCACCTCGTCGAGCTCGCCGACGTCGTGTGCCAGCTCGAGGAACGTGTAGAGCCCGGCGCGCTCGCGCGGGCCGAAGCGGTAGCGGAGCTTCTCGAAGTACCGGGCGAGGAACCCCGCCGGGTAGCCGTAGCGCGCGGCGGCCTCGTGCGCGAGCGTCTCCGGCTCGGCGCGGGCGGCGCGAAGGGACGCGACGAGCGCATCCTCGATGTCGATCAGGTCGGGGTGCGGGGGCATCTTCACGGCCCAGACGGCGAAGACCATCGGCAGGCCCGTCCGCTCGAGCCACAGGCGGCCGAGGTCGTGGTGCGGGGTCGGGTCCTCGAACGCCGACTTCAGCGCGGCGTCGCCGATCAGCAGCTCGGCGTCCGCAGCCTCGCCGAGCGGGACGTGCGTCGCCTCGGGGAGAAGCACCTTCGTGAGGACGACCGAGGTTGCCGACTCGGGCGTGACCGCGACCGTCCGGATGCTGTCGATCGGCAGCCTCGAGACGAGCTGGATCGAGTCGACCGCGCCCTCGCTCGAGACGCACAGCCGGGGGAGCAGGAGCAGCGTGTCGGCGTGTCGCGCGTACTCGATCGACGAGATCGGCGCCGTGTCGAGCTCGCCTGCGACGAGGCGCCGGTTGAGCTCGGTCGGGACACCCGTGACCTCCTCGAACTCGGCGTCGACCCGGAAGAAGACCGGCGCCATGTTCGCGTACGAGATGCGGCCGAGCTTGATCATGCGCGCCTCACCACCGGCGGAGCTCGTTGTAGAGGGTGTCGCGCTGAACGGGGATGCGGCCTGCGGCCTTGACCGTGCGGACGAGCTCGTCGGTCTTCTGCCCGGTGCCCGCCTTCGAGCCCGCGGCACGGAAGATCTCCTCGCGGACGAGCGTCCCCTGCACGTCGTTCGCGCCGAAATGGAGGGCGACCTGGGCGACCGGGAGCGTCAGCGAGATCCAGTACGCCTTGATGTTCGGGATGTTGTCGAGCATCAGGCGGGAGACGGCGAGCATCTTCAGGTCGGCGGCGCCCTCCTGGAAGGTGAAGCCGCGGCGCTCGAAGACCGTGTTCTCGGGGTGGAACGCGAGCGGCACGAACGCGAGGAACCCGCCTGTCCGGTCCTGCTGGTCGCGGAGGCGGAGCAGGTGCTCGATCCGCTCCTCGTAGGTCTCGACGTGACCGTAGAGCAGCGTGCAATGGGTCGGCATCCCGAGCCGGTGGGCCGCGTCGTGGACGTGGAACCAGGTGTCGGGATGCTCCTTCCCGGGTGCGACGAGCCGCCGCACGCGGTCCGCGAACACCTCGGCGCCGCCGCCCGTCAGCGCGCCGAGCCCCACGGCCTGGAGCTCGCGCAGCACCTCCTCGTGCGAGAGCCCGGACAGCGTCGTCATGTGGTGGATCTCGGACGCCGTGTAGCACTTGAGAAACACGTCCGGAAGAGCCTCGTGCAGCTTCGAGATCGTGTCGCGGTAGTAGTCGAACGACACGTGCGGGTTCTCGCCGTTGACCATGTGGATCTCGGTGAATGGGTCGAGCGCGTGCTGGGCGACCGCCCCGGCGACGAACTCGTCGGGGCTCAGCGTGTAGGCATGCGCCTGCTTCTCGGTGGCTGCGAAGGCGCAGAACTTGCACTTCACGCGGCAGACGTTCGTCTGGTACAGGTAGAGGTTCTGGATGAAGAAGACGCGGTCGTCGCCGCCACGCTCCCGGCGCGCAAGATCGGCGAGCTCCCCGATCGCGAGCAGGTCGTCCGACTCGAGGAGGCAGAGGCCGTCGTCGAGGTCGAGGCGCTCGCCTGCGAGGACCTTCTCGCGGACGAGGTCGAGTGCGGTGTCGTGGGCGATCACTGTCATGAGGCGCGGTCGACCACGGCGTAGGTCAGTGCCTCGAGCTCGTCTCGGTGCTGCGCCGAGCCGATGCAGGAGCGGGCCTTGGCAGCGTAGTCGAGCGCGGCCTCGCGCGAGCGCTCGAGCGCGTCGGTAGCCGCGACCCGAACGAGCGCGCCCTCGAGCGGCCCGCCGGCGAGAGCGCTGCGCACGACGTCATCCTGGGCCGCCGCGAGGAGGAGCGGCATCGTCGGCGTCCCTTCCCGGAGGTCGGTGCCGGGGATCTTCCCGGTCTCCTGGGTCTGCCCGGCGCAGTCGAGGATGTCGTCGGCGATCTGGAAGGCGATCCCGAGCGAGAGCCCGTAGGCGCCGAGGTCTGCGTCCCCGCCAGAGCCGAGGGTGCACGCCGCCTCGAACAGCTTCCCGGTCTTGAGCGCGCACCGCTCGAGGTACTCGTCGATCGTGGTCTCCGGGCGGCGCGTCTGGCGCCGCTGCATCGCCTCGCCGCGCGCGAGCGCGAGGCAGGCGTCGGCGAGGACCTCGACGGAGTGGGAGTCCTCGGACACGGCGAGCTCGGCAAAGGCGCAGGCGAACAGATAGTCGCCGGCGGACAGAGCCGCCCCGTGCCCGAACACGGACCAGGCCGCCGGAACGCCGCGCCGCATGCGCGCGCCGTCGACGAGGTCGTCGTGCACGAGCGTCGCCATGTGGACGAGCTCGGTCGCGACCCCGGCCGCGAGCAGCACCTCGCTCTCCGGCCTGTCCGACGAGAGGAAGCAGAGCAGCGGCCGCAGCCGCTTGCCGCCGGCGGCGAGCGCCTCCGAGGCCACGACCGACGCGTAGCCGTCGCGCCGGCCCACCGCCTGGGCGAGCCGTGCCTCGAGCTCGGCCATGTACGCCGCGAGGCCCGGGGTCGCATAGACGGAGAGAGCGTTCATCCTGCCCGCCCAGTGTGCAGGGCGACGATCGAGCCCGCCAGCAGGCGGAAGCGAACCTCGGCGAACCCGGCCCGCTCGAGGAGCGAGGCGAGCTCCTCGGCGCCGGGGAACCGCGCAACCGAGGCCGGCAGGTAGGTGTAGGCGCTGCCGCCCGGAAGAACCCGCCCGAGCAGCGGGACGATCCGCTGGAACCAGAGCGAGAGCACCGGCTTCAGGACGCCGCGTGGACGGGTGATCTCGAGGATCGCGATCCGCCCCCCGGGCCGCACCACGCGGTGGAGCTCACGGAGCGCGAGGTCGAGGTCGGCCACGTTCCGCACCCCGAAGCCGACGGTCGCCGAGTCGAACGTGCCATCCTCGAACGGCAGCGCCAGCATGTCGCCCTCGACGAACTCGAGCCCCGGCGCCTTCCGCCGCGCGCGCTCGAGCATCCGAGGCGAGAAGTCGAGCCCGGTCACCTGAAGCGCTCCCGCGCGATGGTCGGCGAGCGCGAAGTCGCCCGTCCCGCAGGCGGCGTCGAGAACACGGTCGCCGGGCCGAACCGCCGAGGCGGCGGCGAGCCGCCGCCAGCGCAGGTCGAGCCCCACGGTCATGACGCGGTTCATCGCGTCGTAGACCGGCGCGATGCGGTCGAACATCGAGCGGACCGCCTCGGGTGCAAGCGTCACCGGGTCACCTCCATCCCCGAAGCCTATGGACCCGCGCCCGGCCGCGCGGGGGGCAAGAGGCTGACTAGAAGTTGGCCGCCGTGGGGCCGTCTCAGACCAAGCGAGGCGGGCGGCGTCCGCAGGGCAGGCTAGAAGCCTGACGGAGACGTCATCGCGCAGCGTCTGAGGCGGCATCCACGGCACCGCCCATTCACGTCAAGCCTCACTTCGGGCCCTTCGAGGCCTCGAGGAAGATCGCGAGCTTCGTCAGGTTGACGTTTCCCTGGCTTGCGAACGGCGGCATCGGGCTGCCCTTGTTCACGCAGGAGGGGCACTTCAGGTGCGCGATCTGGAAGAAGACGCCTCTCCCCTTCGAGCCCTCGTTGCTCAGGTCGGGGGCGCCGAGGTTGTGGTTGCCGCTGCCGAGGTAGGTATGGCAGTTCAGGCAGCCGAGAGTCGCGAACAGCGTCGCGCCCGCGACGGCCTGCTTGTTGCCGACGAAGCCCTGCTCCTTGGCCCACTTCGGTACCTGCTTGATCAGCTCGGTCCCGAGCGCCTCCTTCGCGGTCGCGCCGCGGTAGGTGAGGATCCCCATCGAGAGGATCACGAGGACGCTTGCGACCATCGCCACCGGCCGCTTCAGCGGGTGCCGCTCCGTCCTCGTGTCGATGAACGGGATCGCGATCAGCAGCAGCAGCAGGATCGTCGGGATCCCGACCGTGCCGAGGAGACCGACGAGGGCCACTTGAAGACCCGCAGCAGGTAGAAGAGGAAGTAGAAGTACCAGTCGGGGCGGGGGACGAAGCTGAACGTCCCCGGGTCGGCAGGCTCGTCGTAGAGCTTTCCGAGCAGGCCCGAGCCGGTGCCGGTGTGGCTGCCCGGGACCGACCACTTCCAGACCACGGCGAGCCCGATGATCACGACCACGACGACGAACGACATGATCGTGTCGTGCCACATGGCGAACGGGAAGAACGGCTTCCCGCGCTCCTTGACGTCCTCCTTGTACTGCTTGAAGATCCGCTGCCGCTCGACGATCCGGTCCTCACCCATGAGCAGCGTCCTTCGCAGCGTCCTTCACAGGGTGCGCCGGGCCCGAGCCGTTCGTCGAGGCCTCCGGCAGCGGGCCCGACCCCGCCGCATCCTTCGACCACGGCGGCGAGGTGACGCCGAGCCGGATCACGAGGTAGAGGTGGAGAGCGATCAGCCCGCCGATCGCCGCCGGGCAGGATCAGCATGTGGATCGCATAGAAGCGGCTGATCGTGTCGCCGTTGATGTACGTCCCTCCCTGCAGGAACTGCGCGATGAACGGGCCGAGGAAGGGCGCCGTGCCGTTGAGGTTGATCCCGACCGTCGTCGCCCAGTAGGACGTCTGGTCCCACGGGAGCAGGTAGCCGGTGAAGCCCTCCGCGAGGCCGAGCGTGAGCAGGAGCACGCCGATGATCCAGTTGAGCTCCCGCGGGTACTTGTAGGCGCCGAACAGGAACACGCGCCCCATGTGGAGGAACATCAGGATGATGAAGACCGAGGCGCCCCACTTGTGCATCCCGCGGACGAGCCAGCCGCCCCAGAGGTCGTTCGTGATCCGCTCGATCGAGCTGTACGAGGTGGTCGGCCCGGGCTGGTAGTACATGGCGAGGATCACGCCGGTCGTGGCCTGGATGAGGAAGGCCGTCAGCGTCGCCGACCCGAGCGTCTGGAACCAGTTGACGTCCGCGGGGACCTTCCGGAAGAGGAAGTACCGGATCGCGCCGACGAGGCCAGACCGCTCCTCCAGCCAGTCGAGCGGGTAGAGGATCCGCTCCTGCGTCGTCTTGGTGGCGGCCATCAGTGAGGGGGCTGGATCGGGTAGAGCCAGGACTCGGGCCCGTCGACCCACTCGCCCGGGAACGAGAGCGTCGCGGTGAAGATCTGCGCGCCTGCCCCCGTGCCGACGACCTTCGAGACCGAGAACGGCTTGCCGACGATACAGGTGGCCGTTGACGATCGAGAACGAGTAGCGGTCGAGCGCGCGCACCGGCGGGCCGGCGATCCGGTTTCCCTCGTTGTCGTACTGCCCGCCGTGGCACGGGCAGCCGAAGCCGGACGGGTTCACCGGGATCTTCCTGACGCCCCGGTACATCTTCGTCTGCTTGAACTGCGGCTGGCCGTTCGGCTGGACGGGGCAGCCGAGATGGGCGCAGTGGTTGGAGAGGATCGTGAAGCTCGGCTGGTCGCGGAGGAAGCCGTTGTTGCGGATGAACGCGGTTCGGCGCGACACGTCGCCCTCCGCGCTCGAGACGAACGTCGTGACGAGGTACTCCCCCTCGGGGTAGGCGTCGATCGGGCCGAGGTCGGTGTGCCTGACGCCCTGCTTGAGGAACGCCGGGCCGATCGTGAACCCGAGCACGGGGAGGGTGACGAGCCCGCCGATCACCGCACCGAGGCCCAGCGTCGAAGCCTCGAGGAACACGTTCCGGGGGTAGCGCTCCTCGGTCCCGTGCTCATGCCTGGCGCGCGCCACCGGCGCCGCCGCGCGCGGGAGGCGCCTCTCGGGCTCGACCTTCTCGCGGCTTCTCGGCGAGCGATGTCTTCCGGGTCAGCTCCCTCAGCCAGAGGAAGCCGAAGAAGACCGTGACGAACACGCCGATCGCGACGATCGCCCACGAGACGACGAAGCCGACGAGCAGCACGACGACGCCCACGGCCAGACCGACAGGCCAGAGGCTGGGGCCGGGAGCGTGGTCGTGTTCGCGGCTCGGGTCCAAGTCGCTAGCAACAGTTATCACAAGTGGCTGCCCCAGTTCGCGGGGCGGCCGGGCTGGCAACTATGCCCGAATCGAACGCGCCGTGCTGCGGGAACAGCTCACTTTTGCTGGCCCAGTCCATATTCAGACCAGCGCCGACTCACGAGGTCCCTGACCTCGGCGCTCATCTCGATCTCCGCCGGCCACTCTCGCGCTCCCTCCTCCGGTACCTTCGCGGTGGCGTCGATCCCGAGCTTACCCCCGACGAACTGCCTCGTGGTGGCGTGGTCGAGGTGGTCGGCCGGGCCCTCGGTGAGCACGACGTCCCGGGCCGGGTCGACGTTCGCGCCGGCGTAGAAGGCGACCTGCGCGTAGTCGTGGGGATCGACGTGCTCGTCGACGACGATCACCGTCTTCGTCAGCGAGAGCAGGCCGAGCCCCCAGATCGCGTGCATGACCTTGCGCGCCTGCGCCGGGATAGGTCTTGCGGATCGAGACGATCGCGCAGTTGTGGAACGCGCCGGCGACCGGCAGGTCGTAGTCGACGATCTCCGGGCACCGACGCCCGGATCGCCGGCAGGAAGATCCGCTCGGTCGCCTTGCCGAGCCACGCGTCCTCCTGCGGCGGCTTGCCGACGACGATCGACGGGTAGATCGCGTCGCGTCGCATCGTCAGCGCGGTCACGTGGAACACCGGGAACGGCTCGGCCGCGGTGTAGAAGCCGGTGTGGTCGCCGAACGGCCCCTCCTCGACGAGGTCGCCCTGCTCGACGTAGCCCTCGAGGACGATCTCGGCCGAGGCGGGAACCTCGAGGTCGACGGTGACGCCCTTCACGACGTCGACCGCCGTCGCCGCGCAGGAAGCCGGCGAACATCAGCTCGTCGATGTGCTTCGGGAGCGGCGCGCTCGCGCTGTAGGCGGTGACCGGGTCGAGACCGAGCGCGACCGCGACCTCCATCCGCCCGTCCGAGCTCGTGAAGTCGGCGCGGCCGTCCTTGTGCAGCTGCCAGTGCATCGCGGTCGAGCGGGGCCCGAGCACCTGCATCCGGTACATGCCGACGTTCCGCTGGCCGGTTCGCGGGTCGCGGGTGATCACGGCGGGCAGGGTGATGAACGGCGCTGCGTCGAGCGGGCCAGCAGGTCTGGACGGGAAGCGCGCCGAGGTCGACGTCGTCGCCCTGCAGCACGATCTCCTGGCAGGCGCCCTTCCGGACGGTGCTCGGCCGCGAGTCGGCGATCGACTTGAGCTGCTTGAGCCCGCGGAGCTTGTCGACGAGGCCCTGCGGGCGGCTGCATCTCGAGGACGTCGGCGAGCTTCGCACCGACGTCGTCGAGTCGCTCGACGCCGAAGGCGAGGCACATCCGCCGCTCCGTACCGAACTGGTTGATCAGGAGCGGATGGCTGCTCCCCTTGGGGTGCTCGAACAGGAGCGCCGGCCCGCCTGCCTTGACCGTGCGGTCGACGATCTCGGTGACCTCGAGGTGCGGGTCGACCTCGGCCGCCACCCGTACCAGCTCGCCCTCGCGCTCGAGCAGGGCGATCCACGTCGCGCAGGTCGGCGAGGGGCGACCGCCTAGTACGAGCTCGGCCGCGCGCGCCTTGCGCGCGGTGCGAGGCCGCCTTGGCGAGCTCGCCGAGAGCGATCACGCCGAGGAACACGAGCCCGACGATGAGCATCGCGACGATGATATGCAGCCCGTCGCTGGCGGCGTCGAAGATCACCGCGTGATCGTACCCGCCGCCTGCGTCCCGGCCAGGGCGGCGTGCCGGCGCAGGGCGGAGGCGATCTCGTCGCCGGTCGGCTCGCCGCCGAGCGATGCTGCGGCCGCGTCGACCCAGGCCTCGCCGTCGCCGGCGCTCGCCGGCCGCGCGGAGCGACGCGCAGCGGGAGATCAGCTCGGCCATCGCCGCAACCGCCTCGACGCCGCCGGCCGCTGCGATCCGGACGAGGCCGTGCGCGTAGAGGTAGTCGCCGAGCAGGACGCGCTCGCTCTCCTCGTCCGAGGCGAAGAGCCTCGGCAGGCCGTAGTGGACGAGATAGGCCTCGTAGACGGTCTCGAGCCCGAGCGCGAACGCCGCCGGCGCGAGCGGTGAGAAGACCGAGACGAGCTCACGGTCGGGGGGCCGCCGGAGCGCCGCAGCCCAGAGCGGGCTCTCGGCTTCCGCCTCCGCGGCGATCTGGTCGAACACATCCATCCCCGGCAGTCTTACAATTGCCGGATGCAGGCCACGGGAGCAGTGACGTTCTTCCTCTATTTCGCCGACCGGGAGCACGCCGAGCACGCGCACGCGGCGCTGACCGTCGACGGGTTCAGCTGCCACCACGTCGACCCGCCCGAGGACGCGGTCGACCCGAGCTGGTCGGTCACCGCCGGGCGGGAGCTCCGCGAGGTCGAGGTCGAGGCCGTGTTCGTGCGGGTGCAGGAGATCGCGGCAGCGTCGGGCGGCAGCGTGGACGGGATCGCGACGCCGTGGCCGAACCACCCGGCGCACTCGCCCCCGGCCTAGAAAGAGGCCCCGGAACGAGCCGACGCCGAGATCGTCGCCTCGATCTCGGCGTCTCCGTGAGCCAGCGAGGGGAAGAGGCACTCGTACTGGCTGGGAGCGACGTAGATGCCCGTCGGCCAGGAGATGCCGGAAGAGCGCCGCGTAGCGCTCGGTGTCGAGCTTCTCCATCCGCGTCACGGGATCGACCCGGCCGACGAAGAGCGTCAGCATCGCCCCGACCCGCTGAACGCGGCCGTACGGCTCGAGGCCCTTCTCCAGGAGCGCGCCTCGCCGTTCGAGCTCCTCGTAGACCGCGGGATCGCGCAGGCGCCGCAGGACGGAGACCCCGGCCGCCGTCGCGAGCGGGTTCCCCGAGAGGGTGCCCGCCTGGTAGACGTCGCCGACCGGCGCGAGGCGGGACATGATCTCCCGGCGGCCGCCGAACGCCGCCAGCGGCAGCCCGCCGCCGACGATCTTCCCGAGGATCGTCAGGTCGGGCCGGACGCCGTAGCGCTCCTGGGCGCCGCCGCGGGCGACGCGAAAGCCGGTGATCACCTCGTCGAACACGAGCAGCGCGCCCGAGACGTCGCAGAGCGCGCGCAGCGCCTGCAGGAAGCCGGGCTGCGGCGGGACGCAGCCCATGTTGCCGGCCACCGGCTCGACGAAGATCGCCGCGAGGTCCTCGCTGTGGCGCTCGACCGCCGCTGCCGCAAGATCGACGTCGTTGTAGTCGACGACGACGGTGTCGGCGACGATCGCTCCCGGCACGCCGGGGGACGCCGGGATCCCGAGCGTGGCGAGCCCGGACCCCGCCTCGGCGAGGAACGGATCGGCATGCCCGTGGTAGCCGCCGGCGAACTTCAGGACCTTCGAGCGGCTGGTGAAGGCGCGTGCGAGCCGAAGCGCCGACATCGCCGCCTCGGTGCCCGACGAGACGAGCCGAACCTGCTCGACCGAGGGCACGGCGTCGGCGATCTCGGCGGCGAGCTCCACCTCGCGCTCGGTCGGCGCACCGAAGCTCGTCCCGGCGAGAGCGGCCTCGCGAACCGCCTCGACCGTCTCGGGATCGGCGTGCCCGAAGACGAGCGGGCCCCACGACTGCACCCAGTCGAGCAGCCGGCGCCCATCGGTCGTCTCGAGGTAGGCCCCGTCGCCGCGGGCGGCGAAGAAGGGCTCGGCGCACGCCGACGGCGCGCATCGCGCGGACCGGCGAGTTGACGCCTCCGGGAATGAGCTTCTGGGCTCGATACCAGAGCTCGGAATACCTCTAGAGCCAGGCGGCAAGCTCCTTCGCCCAGTACGTGAAGACGATGTCGGCGCCCGCACGGCGGATCGCGGTCAGCGACTCGAGCGCCGCCGTCCGCTCGTCGAGGTGCCCGGCGGCGGCCGCGGCCTTGACCATCGCGTACTCGCCGGAGACGTTGTAGGCCCCGACCGGGAGGTCGAAGCGCTCACGGACGGCGCGGACGACGTCGAGATAGGGAAGCGCCGGCTTGACGAGCAGCACGTCCGCGCCCTCGGCGACGTCGAGCTCGCACTCCCTGAGGGCCTCGCGGACGTTGCCGGGATCCATCTGGTACCCGCGGCGGTCGCCGAACGACGGCGCCGAGCCGGCGGCCTCGCGGAACGGGCCGTAGAACGCGGAGGCGTACTTGGCGGCGTAGGAGACGATCGGCGTCTCGGGCAGCTCGGCGCGGATCGCGGCGACCCGGCCGTCCATCATGTCGCTCGGGCACACGACGTCGGCGCCGGCCTCGACGTGCGACACGGCCGTACGCGCGAGCAGCTCGAGGGAGGCGTCGTTGTCGACCTCGCCGTCGTGCAGGACGCCGCAGTGGCCGTGGGCGGTGTACTCGCACAGGCAGACGTCGGTGAGCAGCAAGAGCTCCGGGAACCGCGGGCGAAGCGCGCGAAGCGCCTGCTGGACGATCCCGTCGTGCGTCCACGCGCCCGTGCCCTCCTCGTCCTTGTCCTCGGGGATCCCGAACAGGATCACCGACCCGACCCCGGCGCGCAGCAGCTCCTCGCACTCCCTGACGACGCCGTCGACCGTATGACGCGACATCGCCGGGAGCGCCTCGTTTCGGAGCGCCTGCGGCGCGACGAAGAGCGGCATCACGAGGTCGCCCGGCGAGAGCGTCGTCTCGCGGACGAGATCGCGCAACGCGCCCGTGCGCCGCAGGCGCCGGAGCCGCGTCGTCGGAAACGCGCTCATCCTCACAGGGTACTAACGGGGTGCCACCGTCTCGGAGCGCACCTCGGGCTCCGGGACGGGCTCGACCTCGACCGGGATCGCCCCGCCACCCGCCCACGACTCGAAGCTGACGCGCTCCGAGAAGAACTCCCAGGCGGCGCGGCCGACCGCAAGCAGCGGTAGCGCCATCAGCGCGCCGACCAGGCCGGCGATGTTCGTCCCCGCGAGCAGGCCGAAGATCACGAGGAGCGGATGCAGCCGCAGCACGCTCCCCATCACCTTCGGGACGACGATGTGCCCCTCGACCTGGTGGATGGCGAGGAACAGCAGCAGGACCCAGATCACCGAGAAGGGGTGGACGACGAGTGCGTAGATCGCCGGCGGGATCGCGCCGAGCCACGGCCCGAGATAGGGGAGAACCTCGGTGAGGGCGACCCACCCGCCGAAGAGGAGCGCATAGGAGTCCGCCCCCGGCACGAGGCCCGTCGCGCCGAGAATCCACATCCCGAGCCCGGCGCTCGCGCCGATGATGAGCGACAGCGCGGCCTGCCCGCGGACGTACGAGACGAGGGCGTGCTCCATCCTCGCGATCAGCGGCCTGCCGCCCTGTGGGGGGAAACGTCGGTCGATGACTCGTGAGAGCCGCTGCATGTCGATCAGCATGTAGATCGACACGACGATGATGAGGACGAAGTCGAAGAGCGCGCGCCCGATCGAGATCGCCGCGCCCTCGACGAAGTCGACGATCCGGTGCGTATAGCGGCCGACGTCCCGCTTCTGGATCCGCGTCACGAGGCGATGACCGCTCTGCTCGATCTTGATGCTCTGCAGATGGTGGGAGTCGAGCCACTCCTGGAGCCGGTTCACGTCCCTGTAGGCCGGGCTCTGCCCGTGCGAGACGGTGAAGTAGTCGTTGAACCTCGTGGCCGCCGTCTTCGTCTGGCCGACGACGATGGTCCCCACCGCGACGAGAACGACCACGATCGCTGCCGCAAACGTCAGGTACACCAGCGCGACCGCGAGGCCTCGCCGCACCTTGAGAGCGCCGAGCGTCAGGACGATCGGGTCGAGCAGGAGCGCGATCAGCGCGGCGACGAGGAACAGGAAGACGGTGTGAGCGGCGGCCTGGCCGAACACCCAGGCGAAGAACACCCCGACCGGAAGGCCGACCAGCTGGATCCAGCGTGGAATCTGGACCCGCGGCGGCGGGGCGGCCGGAGCGCTCACGGCTTCGATCGTACAAGGGTCCCGGCCCCCGCAGCGCCACTCGGTTGCTGCCACTCGGTTGCTGCGCCCTGCTCCATCCGATACGGTCCTCCCGATGTCGCCGCCCCGCGCCCACAGGCGGGCTGCGCGCCCCAAGCGTCCTTCGTATCGCCTCCGGAGGCGCCGGCTCGCCGTTCTCGTGCTCGTCGCTGCAGTCGCCGTCGGCGTTCTCCTCGTGACGGCGTTCGGCGGGGGGGACCATCCGTCGGTCCCGCTCACCGCCCCCGCGAGCGCCTCCCGGCTGCTTCCCGCCGGGCCGCCCGAGCTCCAGCCCGTCGCGAAGCTCGGCGCGCTCACGATCGAGCTGCCGGTGAACCAGAGGCGGATCACCGCGATCGGCTACCACGAGGCCGCCGATGGAGCGCTCGAGCTCGCGCCGCTCGGGACCCAGGCCAACCAGGGGCTCGCCAGGCGCGTCGTGCGTGCGATCTTCGGCGGCGACTCGGGCTCGCCGCGCTGGTACCTGCTGTCCGGGAGCCAGGGCACCGGCACCTCGGCACTCGACGTCGGCGCCCCGCCCGGGACCGACGTGTACGCACCGGTCGCGGGGACGATCGTCGGGATCGAGAAGGTGATCCTCGACGGGAAGGTCCACGGCCAGCGGATCGACATCCAGCCGACGGACGCGCCGTCCCTCGTCGTCTCGGTCGCGAACATCGCCCTCGATCCGTCGCTCACCGTCGGCTCGGCCGTCAAGGCCGGAGCCTCGAAGCTCGGCGAGCTGCTCGATCTCTCGCACCTCGAGACGCAGACGCTCGCGCGCTACACGAACGACGCCGGAAACCACGTGCTGGTCGAGGTGCACCCCGCCGCGACGCTCGCGATCCGGTAACGAGGGCCGTTGCGGATCCTCTTCGTGGGCGACGTCTTCGGCGCCCCCGGGCGGCGCGCCGTCGAGGCGCGGCTGGCTTCCCTGCGCGAGGAGCTCGCGGTCGACTTCTGCATCGTGAACGGCGAGAACGCCGCCGACGGGCGCGGGATCACGGCGAAGATCGCCGAGCGGCTGCTCGCCGCCGGCGCCGATGTGATCACGCTCGGGAACTGGGTCTGGGGGCAGCACGGATTCGCCCCGTACCTGAGCGGCTCGGACCGGGTCCTGCGGCCGGCGAACCTCTCGCCGCGCACGCCGGGGAGCGGGCTCGCGGTGCACGACGGCGTCGCGGTGATCAACCTGCTCGGCCACATGACGCTGAACCCGTTCGAGAGCGCGTTCCTCGCTGCCGATCGCCTGGTCGAGGAGGCCGCGCGGACGACGCCCGTCATCGTCGTCGACTTCCACGCGGAGGCGACGAGCGAGAAGGTCGCGCTCGCCTACTACCTCGACGGCCGGGTCACCGCGGTGCTCGGGACGCACACGCACGTCCAGACAGCCGACGCGCGCGTGCTCGCCGGCGGAACGGCCGCGATCACCGACGCGGGGATGACGGGCCCGCACGACTCGGTGATCGGGAGCAACCCCGACGGGCCGATCCGCCGCTTCGTCACGGGCTACCCGGTGCGGCTCGAGGTCGGTGAGGGCGACGTCCGCATCGAGGGCGCCCTCGTCGAGTGCGGCGCCGACGGCCGGGCCACGAGCTGCATGCCGGTCCGCGTCCCGGTCGACTGAACGCGGCCAGACCGCGCCCCCCGGCGGTGTCGGACACCGTTCTCAGGACGGAGCGGGTCGCGGCCAGAAGGCGGTGTCCGACACCAGGTCCTCGTCGCTCGCCTCTTCCTCGGCGACGGGGACCGTCGCCTCGGCCGTGCGCGGGGCGAGCACGGCAAAGGCGACGAACGGGAAGAACCACGGCAGGTAGAGGTAGAACCAGTGGGTCAGCACCAGCTCGAAGCCGACGAGAAGCGCGCCCGTGAACGCGGCGATCTGGAGCGGCGAGCGCCGCCTGGGCCAGCGGTAGAGCGCGAGTGCGCCGAGGAGGAGCGCGAGCTGGAGGGCCGCCTGGACCCAGTGGAGGTCGGGAATGCCCTTCGCGTGGTACTGGCGCCAGTCCCAGAGCGAGAACGGCGAGGAGCGGCCGAACTGGTAGCCGAAGGTGTGGCGGACGAACGTCGCCGCGCCGTGCAGCGGGTTCGGGTCGAACAGGATGACGACGAACGACGCGGCCGCCGCGACGAGCGCGCCGTACACGAATCGCCGCCTGGATCCGCGATCACGGGTGTCCGGGTATCCGGACCAGAGCGGGAGCACGACGAGCGGCGCGAACTTGACGAGCGCCCCGAGCGCCCCGAAGCCCCCTCGCAGCCACGGCGAGCTCAGGAAGTAGAACCCGAAGATCAGGAGCGCCGGCTGGATCATGTCGTTCGTGTTGGAGCTCGAGGCGTACTGCGAGAACGGCCACGCCACCCACGCGAACGCGAGCGTCGCCGCGAGACGCGCCCCGCCGAAGCGCCAGCCGACGAGCCAGAGCCCGGCGATGCACAGGAGGTCCCAGAGGATCGAGGTCGCATGGGCCGCCGGGAGCGTGTCCCATTTCCCGCTCCAGCCGAAGGCGAGGTAACCGGGAAGGTAGGCCTCGTAGGAGACGGGCCCGTAGGTGTCGCCCTGCGCGTCCGCCGCCTCACAGCGCCCGTTCGTCTGGATCCGGTTGCGGATCTCGCCGTTCGCGTCGGCGGGCCCGCACGCCGGCCGGTCGCCCTCGATCGGGAAGTTGCCGTACGGGTTGACGAACGTGGCGATCCGCTGAGCGCCGATCACGCCCGATAGCCCGACGTCGATCACGTTCGAGTCCTGGACGTTGAGACCGATGCGGAACCCGGCGAGGAACACGGTCGCCCCGATCAGCGCCCAGACGGGCCACACCGTCGAGCCGCGCGGCGCCCGGTCGCGCTTCCCGATCCAGAGGCAGCGGAGAAGCAGCCACGCCATGCCGGGATAGGCGAGCGGCATCGCCGTGAAGATGTCGCCGCGGTTGAAGTACCAGAGCGAGACCGAGAACGACAGCATCATCACGAGATCCAGGTTCCGCAGCGAGAGGACCCTGCGCCAGTCGACGAGCCCGATCAGGAAGGCGGCGCAGAGGCCGAGCCAGACCGAGTACGAGTTGATCTTCGTTCCGCCGAACGCGCCCGGCCCGCCGCGGGCCATGCCCCACGCGACCTGCGGTCCCGTGTACGCGGTGAGCACGGCCCCGGTGGCGTCGTCGATCGTGCCGGTCGCGATCTCGCCGGCCCGGCCCGAGAAGACGTTGACCGTCCAGGTTCCGTCCGAGAAGCTCGAGTCGACGGTCGGGTTCTTCGGGTAGCGGGTGAGCCACGCGGCCACCTTGTGGAAGCCGAGCAGGATCTGCTGCGCCTCCTGCCCGCTCAGCCGCGCCTCGCCGCCCGTCACGTGCGGGGTCGTGAGCGGCGTCGAGGGCGTCGTGACGGTGAAGCCGTAGGTCGTCGACGCGGGCTTCGCGGCGTGGGCGACAGGAGCGAGGGCGGCGACCGCGACGAACGCCGCCGCCGCCGTTTTCAGCGCCGAAACGACCAGAGCTTGTTCCCGAGGAAGTTCAGCGGCGTGACGACGACGATCGCCACCGCCTGCGAGATGATCTCCCCGAAACCGAGCCAGACGAGCAGCGTGAGCACGCCGACGTTTGCGACGTAGACCGTCCCCGAGACCGTGAAGAACCGCACGCCCTGGTAGCCGAAGTGGCCGCGCTGCTCGCGGAAGGTCCAGTGCCTGTTCCACCAGTAGTTCCAGCTCGCGGCGACGACGAACGAGATGGTCGCGGCGGCGAGGTAGTGCAGGCCGGCTCCCTTCAGGAGAGTGGCGTAGACGAGGAGATTGACGAGGTAGCCGCTGGCCCCGATGATGCCGAACTTCGCGAGCTGGATCCAGTTGGCGGGCCGCCTCAGCGCCCGGACGGCGCGGTTCTCGAGCATCGCCACTACGTCGGGGATCCCTTCACACGACGAGGCTAGCAGGGCATCCTGCGGGTTTTGTTAGCGATCACCGTGCACCAGGGGCACGTACCGCGCCGGCACCGAAGCCAGGAGCCGTGGCCCCCGGCGGGTGCGCTCGAGCACGCAGAGGTGCTGTGAGGCCCGGCCGGTCTCGAGGGGCACCGCGATGCGCCCACCCACCCGCAGCTCGGCCCAGAGCGCCGCTGGGAGCTCGGACGCGGCAGCGGCGACGGCGATCGCGTCGAACGGCGCCTCGTGCTCGAGCCCGAGCCAGCCGTCGCCCACGTGGACGCAGACGCGCTCGTAGCCTCCCGCGACGAGGGCCGTGCGGGCGGACGAGGCGAGCTCGGGGATCCGCTCGATCGTGTGCACCTCCCGGGCGAGCTCCGCGAGCACGGCGGCGCCGTAGCCGGAGCCGGTGCCGACGTCGAGAACCTTCTCCTTCCCGACGAGCCCGAGCACCTCGCATGTGAGCGCCACCATGTAGGGCTGCGAGATCGTCTGCCCGAATGGCAGCGGCACCGGCGCGTCGTCGTAGGCCGTCGCGCGAAGGTCCTCGGGCACGAAGTGCTCTCGCGGGACGCGCTCCATGGCCGCGAGAACGCGGCGGTCGGCGATCCCCCTCCGCACGAGCTGGCGCTCGATCCAGCACGGGACGCTCACAGGGTCAGGCGGCTAGCCGCCACCGCCAGCCCGAAGTGCTCGAGGAGGAGTGCCTTGATCCCCGTGATCGAGCCCGGAGGCGGGCCCGTGCCCACCGTCAGCATCGGCACCTCGGAGTCAGGGGCCAGAAGGGAGCCGTGGCTGCCGCCGCCGGCGTGATGTCGGCCGCCGAGGTCGGCGAACTCGTAGCCCGCCGCCGCGGAGAGGATCACCTCGCCGGCGTTGCGGTTCCTCAGAGCGGCCTCGGCACGGGCGCGCCCGTTCGGGTAGCGGTCGAGGATCGCGGGGTCGTCGGCCCCACCACTCCTGGCGACGACCTGGCCTTCCTCGAGGAAGAGCGCGACGTCGACCGACTCCTCGCCGTCGAGCGCCTCGGCGAGCCGCCTCGGATCGGCGCCGTAGACCATCCCGGCGCGATTCGACGCCGTGACGAGCCCACCGGGGACCTCGAGCCGCGCGGTCTCCTTCACGAGCGACTGGCCGTGGTCCGAGCAGAGAACCACGGCGTAGCGCTCGAGAAACTCGTCGGGGCCGCCCGCCGCGTCGAGCAGAGCCGCGACCGCGTCGTCGGCCCGCGCGAGCGCCTCGTGAGCGGCGTCGGGCCCGAGGGCGTGCGAGGCATAGTCGTAGTCGGGCAAGTAGTGGACGAGCAGGTCGAACCCGTCCCGCGTCACGAGCCAGCGCCCGATCGCCGCAGCGTAGGCGTCGATCGAGCCGAGCGAGCGGTTCAGGAACGCGATCGGCGCGCCCGTGCGGTCCGACTCGTAGACGCTGTAGAAGAAGAACCGCTTCGGCCCGTGCACCGGAGGGAAGCCCGGGATCGGCGACAGGTGCCGGTGACGGCCGCGGTAGGTGGTGATGTTGATCGCGGCCGTCGTCAGGCCGGCACCCTCGAGCGCCTCGTACACGGTCTCGGCATTGCGGCTCAGGTGCCGCTCGTTGAGGTTGACGACCGTGTCGCGCAACCCCTGGACGAGCCCCGAGGCGCGGAGCGCGGCGAAGGACGATCCATACTCGACCAGGCGCTCCTCGTCACGGTTCCACCAGACGAGATGCGGGATCTCGTGGACGTCGGGGCCGGCGCCGGTCGCGATCGAGGCGAGGCAGACCGGCGTCAACGACGGGAAGGTCGAGACGGCGCGGCTGTAGGTGCCGTGGTCGAGGAGGTAGCGGAGAGCCGGGCCGTCGGTCGCCTCGAGCATCGACGGCGTCAGCCCGTCGATGACGATCAGGACGACCGGCTTGACCGCGCGACCCTCGGTCACCGGCGGCCGTCAGTCACGGGCGAGGATCCGCAGGCCCTCGTGCTGCTCCGGTGCGCGGCGGCGCGCACGCAACCCGACAAGCGGGAGCAGGACGACCTCCAGATAGCCGGCGACCGGAACGAACGCGAGCCCCGCCCCGATGATCGCGCCGAGGAGCACGAAGAGGGCGAGCCCGAGCCGGGTCCCCCCGCGGCGCAGCGCACCCGCTACGAGGGGCGAGGTGCCGAACGCCCCGGCTGCGGCGCCGATCGCCGCCGCCACGGCTTCGCCCCACCCGAAGACGCCGAAGCCGATCGCAGCACCGGCGACCGCCGAGACCGCGACGGCGAGGTACCAGCGCAAGAGGATGCCGGCTGCAGCGATGCCGAGAGCGACGCCGAGACCGGCCAGCACGCCGATCCAGTACCAGGCGCCCACTGGGCCCGAGTGTACCCCCGAGGCGCGGCCCGCCCGATTCGACGCTGCTAAGACTCCGGCCGTGAGACTCGGCCGAGGCTCTGTCTTGCTCGCCGGCCTCGTCCTGATCTCGGCAGCACTGAGAGGGTGGGCCGGCCACGCGGTCACGACACCGTGGATCTCGCCCGATGAGCCGGCGTACGCGCTGCTCGGCCGGAGCCTCTACGCCACCGGCCGGCTGCAGATCCTGAGCGGCCCGACCGGCTTCCTCAGCGCCACCGCGCCCGCGCTCTTCGGGCTGCCGTTGAGCCTCGCGAACCTCGAGCTCGCCTACAGCGTCGCGAAGGTCGTCGATGCGCTGGTCATGTCGCTCGCCGCCGTCCCGGTGTACCTCTGGGGGCGAACGCTCGTCTCTCGCAACTGGGCACTCGTCGCCGCGGCCTTGACCCTGGCGCTACCGGGTCTCGCCTACTCGGGCCTGCTGATGACAGAGGTGGTCTTCTACCCGGTGCTCGTCTGTGCCGCCTGGTCGCTCGCGGCGGCGCTCGAGTCGCCGACGCTCCGGCGACAGCTCCTGTTCGTCGCGCTGCTCGCCCTCGCCGTGCTGACGCGCACGCAGGCGGTCGTGCTCGTCGCGGCCTTCGCGGGCGCGGTGAGCCTCGAGTGCCTGTTCGCGCGCCGCGTGCGGCTGCGAGCCTTCGCGCCGGCCGTGATCGGGATCGCGGTGCTGATCGCGGTGCGGGTCGCCTCGAGCGCGATCTCCGGCACCTCCCTCCTCGGCGGCTACGGCGGCGCCGACCGCGGCTACCCGGTCGGATCGGCGCTGCGCTACGTGCTCTACCACACCGGAGATCTCGCGCTGCTGACAGGGTTCCTGCCGTTCTGCGCGGTCGGCGTCCTCCTCGTCGGCGCCGTCTCGCGGGGCGAGGACGACCCGCGCCTGCGCGCGTACCTGGCGGTCGTGACCGCCGTTGCCTTCACGTTCGTCGTCGAGGTCGGCGTCTTCGCGTCGCAGAACGTGCACCACCTCGCGGAGCGCGACCTGATCGCGCTCGCCCCTCTGCTCTTCCTCGGCTTCGTCGTCTGGATCGAGCGAGGCGGGGCCGGCCGGCTCGTGCGCGCTGCGGTTGCGGCAACGGCGGCCCTCCTCGTAGTGCTGATCCCGGTCGGCTCCTTCGTCACGCCCGCCTCGATCGTCGACGGGTTCTCGCTGATCCCGCTCCACGACCTGCGGGACCTGACCTCCTCGGGCGTGACGACAGCCGTGCTCGCTGCCTCGGTCGTCGCGGCGGCCACGCTCTTCGTGTTGGTGCCCCGCCGCTACGTCTTCCTGCTCCCAGCGGTCGTCGGCGTCGCGCTCATCGGCGGGTCGATCGCGGCGAGCAGGCAGGTGGTGGAGGCGTCGAACGCCCAGCGAGAGCTCTACACGGGGCCGGTGCGGAGGTGGGTCGACTCGGCCGCCACCGCGCCGGCCTACTACCTCTACGACCAGCAGACGCCGGCGAGCACGGTCTGGCAGACGCTCTTCTGGAACCGCTCGATCACCCATGTCTACGACCTGCCGCCGTCGCTTCTCTCCGGCCCGGCACCGCAGCAGGCCGTGCGGATCTCGCCGAGCGGGCTCGTGCGGACGCTCGCCGGATCGCTGCTGCGGCCGTCGTACGCGGTCGTCTCGCAGCGCTTCGCACTCGTCGGGCAGCCTGTTGCGTACTCGCCGCAGAGCGCCGACCGCGGCGGCTCCGCCGTGTGGAAGGTCGAGCAGCCCCTGCGCGTCGCGAGCCAGGTGACGGGGCTCGAGCAAAACGGGGACATCGCACCGGGCACGACCGGCGTCCTCGATGCGTACGGCTGCACCCAGGGAAGCGTCCATCTGACCCTTCTCGTCAAGGAGCCCGGGCTGGTCCGGATCTCGCTCGACGGGCACGAGGCCCGGCGCCGCTCGTTCGCCGGCCCGGCGGAGTGGCACGTCGTGCTTCCGGTCGCGGGCGGCTCAGGGACATGTCGCGTGACGGTGCAGGGAACCGGGCTTGTCGGCACCACCGAGCTCGCGTTCGAGCGCTAGAGAAGAACCTCGAGCGCATCCCTCTCCGCCGCGAAGCTCGCCTCGGTGACGTCGCCGAGGTCCTCGCCGTCGACCTGGAGAGGGAGCGGCCGGTCGCAGCGCACCTCGAACGCGTCGACGTCGTGCCCGACGATCACGCGCGAGTCGCCGGCGAGCAACCCGCGGAAGCCACGGATCGCGAGCCCCGGGGCGGACGCCGGCGTGACCACCCGAGGAGCGGCGAAGTCGAGCCCGCCCCCGAAGTCGGCGTCGGCCGAGATCGTGACGGCGATCGGGCCGGCGTAGGTGTACGGGCGGCCGTTTGCGACGAAGAGGCAGGCGGCGCGCCCGTAGCCGTCGACCTCGAGCTGGGCCGCGCATCCGCAGCCGCTTCTCGAAGAGGATGCCGAAGACGGTGGCGGCGAAGATCGCGTTGCCCGCCCGGCGGCCGTCGCGATCGCGGCCCCGGCGATCGATCCGGCGGACGGCCTCGGCGTCGAAGCCGATCCCCGCCGAGAAGCAGAAGCGCCTGTCGCCGACCCGGCCGAGGCCGATCGACGCGATCCTCCCGGCCTCGAGGGCGTCACCGGCACGGCGGGCTGCGGCGACCGGGTCGCGTGGAAGCCCGAGCGCCCGTGGGAACACGCTTGCTCCGCCCCCGGGGATGAACCCGAACGGGAGCTTCCCCGCGGCGCCGTTGACGGCCTCGTTGTAGGTGCCGTCGCCCGAGAACACGACGAGGGCGTCGGCTTCGCTCGCGGCCTCGGCCGCCAGCTCGGTCGCGTGGCCCTTGGCCTCGGTCTGCCGGACGACCACCTCCGCCCGCCCGGCGAGCGCGGCCGTCACCTCGGCCACGCGCTTCCGCGTGACCCCGGACGAGTACGGATTGACGATCAGGACGATTCGGCGCACGCGCCGCATCGTAGGGCGGGATCAGTGTGCGGGAGAGTCCCCGAGCACCCCGTTGGTGTCCGAGCTCATCGCGAGCCAGACGAGCACGACCGTGTCGCAGACGATCGAGGCGATCGCAAGGCCCATCCACCACGCATCGCCTGTGGCGAACACCATGCCGACGAAGAAGGCGGCGATGAGCGCGGGGAGGCCGAAGAAGAGCATCCAGCGGTTCATCTCCGCCGCGTGCATCTCGTGCTCGGCCGACGTGGTCTCCACCGCGTGGAGCTGGGGGGCGTCGGCCGTCGTGACGTTCTCGGCAGTTGCGACTGCGCTCATGGTTCGTTCCTCCAAAGGGGTCAGGCGCAGTCAGCGCGCCGGGTTTCCTGGGTGAGAATATTTACCACACGCGACGACACCGCCGCAGTTCGAACCGCATATTCGTGACGAAATACACGAGCCGCAATTCCGCGCTCGTGCCGAATCGCACGATCCGTTTCGTGCGGAAATGCACAATGCGCCATTCCGCCGCGAGGGATGAGTCCTGGCCTCGCGAGGTCGGCGCATAGAGTTAGAACGTCGGCGCGCTCAGCCGGCCGACCCAGGAGACACATGCCCACGCCGACCCGTATCACCTCCTGAACGCCCTCGCCGTGGCCCGGTGAGTCACGGCACGAAGGTCTGGACCGCCCTCTGGGCCGTCTACATCATCTGGGGCTCGACCTACCTCTTCATCGCGATCGCGGAGGAGACGATCCCGCCGATGCTCGCCGTCTCGACGCGGTTCATCGCGGCGAGCGCGATCATGGCGGCGATCGTGGTCGCGCGGGGCGGGACCCTGCGGATCTCACGGACGGCCCTCCTCTCCTGCGTCCTCGTCGGCTGCCTGCTTCCCGGTGCCAACGCGGTTCTCTTCTATGCCGAACAGGGCGTGCCGACCGGCCTCGCGTCGCTCATCATCGCGTCGGTCCCGCTCTGGGTCGTCCTGATCCGCCTCGGGCTGCACGAGCGGCAGTCGAGGGCCGTGCTCGTCGGAGTCGGGACGGGTTTCGCGGGCGTCGCCATCCTCCTGCAGCCCGAGGCGGGCGCGACCGCGCTCGGGATCGGTCTCTGCGTCGTCTCGGCGGTGATGTGGGCGCTCGGGTCGGTCGCCTCGGCCCGGCTGCCGATGCCGCGGAATCCCTTCGCCGCGACGACGTGGGTGATGTTCTCGGGCGGTGTCCTGATGCTGCCGTTCGGGCTCGCCCAGACGGGCTCCCTCTCGATCTCGGCAGGCTCGGCGCTCGCCTGGCTCTACCTGGTGACGATCGGGTCGGTGGTCGGGTTCACGGCGTACACCTGGCTGCTCGCGAGGGCACCGCTCGGCCTCGTCTCGACGTACGCCTATGTCAACCCCGTGGTCGCGATCCTGCTCGGCGTGACCGTCCGCAACGAGTCCGTGACAGCCAGGATCCTGGTCGGCGCGGCGATCGTCGTCGGCTCGGTCGCGATGGTCGTCCGGCGGGAGCCGCCGTCCGCCGTCCAGCCGGAGGAGGTGCGCTGACCGTCCCTCAGCGCAGCCCGGCGAGGGCGTCGAGCGTGACCGGCGCCCGCGGCGAGCTCGCGGCGGGTCGCGTCGCGGAGCGCGGCGACAACGGCGGCGGTCGAGACGACCGTCGGAGGCTCGCCGACGCCCTTCACCCCGTAGGGGGCGTCGGGGTCCGCGTCCTCGATGATCACCGACTCCACCGGCGGCATGTCGAGGGCCGTCGGGATCAGGTAGTCGGTGAAGCTCGCGTTCGTGATCAGCCCGTCCTGCGTCTGGATCTCCTCCATCAGGGCGAGGCCCATGCCCTGGGCGATCCCGCCCTCGATCTGGCCCTCGATCGAGCGGGGGTCGATGGCGCGGCCGACCTCCTGCGCGGCGCCGATCCAGACGACGCGGGTGAGGCCGAGATCGACGTCGACCTCCGCGACCACGCGCATGGCGGCGACGGCGAGGGCGACGTGCGCGCGCTCGCCGGTCACCTGACCGGTGTCTGGGTGCAGCGGCGTCGTTCGCGGGTGGCGGAAGATGCGCTCGACGTCGACCTCGCCGCCGCCCTGCTCGCGCTGCTGCTCGAGGGCGGCGCGGCAGGCGTCGCGGACGGCGCCCGAGACCATGTAGGTCTGGCGGGAGGCCGAGGTGGAGCCGGCAGACTCGACGGTGGCGGTCGACGGCGGCGCGAGCCGGACGTCGTCGCAGCCGAGCTCGGTGCGCGCAACCTGAAGGATCACGCCCGTGACGCCCTGGCCGACCTCGGCGGCGGCGCAGTGCACCTCGGCCGAGCCGTCGGCGAGAAGGCGGACCCGTGCGGCGCAGTAGTCGTCGAAGCCCTCGGAGAAGCAGATGTTCTTGAAGCCGGCCGCGAACCCGACCCCTCGGCGGATCCCCTCGCCGCGGGTCGTGTTCCCGGCTCCGCCCGGCAGGCGGAGCGGGTCGCGCGGGAGCTCCTCGACCGCCGGCGGCTCGAGTGCCGCGGCGGCGCGGATGACCTCGGCGGTCGGGAGGGAGCCCTCGATCCGCTGGCCCGTCGGGAGGGTGTCGCCCGGGCCGAGGGCGTTCAGGAGCCGGAACTCGATCGGGTCGATCCCGAGCGAGTCCGCGAGCTTGTCCATCTGGGCCTCGCCCGCGAAGCAGGTCTGGACGGCGCCGAAGCCGCGCATGGCGCCGCACGGCGGGTTGTTCGTGTACACGACGGTCGCCTCGAGCAGTGCGTTCGGCACGTCGTAGGGGCCGGCGGCGAACGCCGCGGCGTTCGCGCAGACCGCGGTCGAGCTCGACGCGTACGCACCGCCGTCGAGGAGGATCTTCATCTCGACGCTGACGAGCCGGCCTTCGTCGTCGGCGGTGTGCCGGGCCCACATGCGCGCAGGATGGCGATGCACGTGACCGGTGAACGACTCCTCGCGGTTGTAGACGATCTTCACGGCGCGGCTCGTGTGGAGGGCGAGGAGCGCGGCGTGGATCTGCATCGAGACGTCCTCGCGGCCGCCGAACGCGCCCCCGACACCGGCGAGGTGCACCCGCACCCGCTCGGGCTCGAGCCCGAGGCACGGCGCGATCTGGCCCCGGTCGACATGAAGCCACTGCGTTGCGACGTGGATGTCGATACCGCCTTCGCCGTCGGGGATCGCGAGTCCCGACTCGGGACCGAGGAAGGCCTGATCCTGGATTCCCGTCTCGTAGGTTCCCTCGACCGAGACGGCACCGCGAGCATCGGGGTCGCCGTGGCGGATGACGATCGAGCGGACGACGTTCGGCCGCGGGTCGTCGCGGTAGCCGTGGCCCATCGTCGGCCGGTCGGGGTGGAGCTCCGCCTGCTCCGTCGCGCGCTCCATGTCGGTGACCGGTTCGAGCGGCTCGTACTCGACGCGGATCGCCTCCGCGGCGCGTCGACCCTGCTCCGGGTGCTCCGCGGCGACGAGCGCCACCGGCTCGCCGTGGTAGCGGACGCGGTCGATCGCGAGCACGGGCTGGTCGCGGAACTCGAGGCCGTAGTGCTTGTCGCCCGGCACGTCCTCGTGGGTGAGGACAGCGTGGACGCCCGGCATCTTCAGCGCGGCGGAGAGGTCGATGGAGCGGATGCGCGCATGCGCGTGCGGGCTCCGGACGGTATGCCCCCAGAGCATCCCGGGCGCGCTCAGGTCGCTCGAGTAGGCGAACTCGCCCTTGACCTTCGCGGCGCCGTCCTCCGCCGCACGACGCTCTCCCCGATCCGCCCGACCGTGAGCCGACGCGGCGCAACCGGCAGCTCGGTCGTCGTCGCGCTGTCGCGCGCCCTCATCCCCAGCCGCCCGCTGCCGCCATGCGCACGGCATCGAAGATCTTCTCGTAGCCCGTGCAGCGGCAGAGGTTCCCCGACAGGGCCTCGCGGATCTCGTCGTCGGTCGGATCGGGCCGCCGGTGGAGGAGGTCGGCAGCGGCGACCACGAGCCCCGGGGTGCAGAACCCGCACTGCACCGCGCCGGCCTCGACGAAGGCCTCCTGGACGGGATGGAGCGCCTCGCCGTCTGCGAGCCCCTCGATCGTCGTGACGTCGTGCCCGTCGGCCTGCGCGGCGAGCACGAGGCAGGAGCAGACGAGCGTCCCGTCGAGCAGGACCGAGCACGAGCCGCACTCGCCCTGCTCGCAGGCGTTCTTCGAGCCCGGGTAGCCGAGCTTCTCGCGCAGCGCGTACAGGAGGGACTCGCCCTCCCAGCAGTCGGCCTCGGACTCGACGCCGTTCACACGCAGCGAGATCCTCATTCCTACCGGGCGAGCGTCCTCGCGAGGGCACGCCCGACCAGCACGCGGATCGCATGGCGTCGGTAGGCGGCGCTGCCGCGGACGTCGTCGATCGGCGAGGTCGCCGCGGCGACGCGCTCGGCGAAGGTGTCGGCCTCGTCGAGGGGCGCGGTCACGAGAACGGGACGCGGGCTCGCCGACCCGAACGAGGCGCGCAGCTCCTCGCCCGCCGCGAGCGCCAGGGAGCAGACGGCGATCACCATCGCGTTCCTGCGGGCCGATCTTCATGAAGGTCTGCGGCGCACCCGACGGTCGCAGCCACACGGCCGTGATCAGCTCGTCGGGCTCGAGCGCCGTGCGCTTGACCCCGGTGACGAACTCGCCGAGCGATACCCGCCGCGATCCGCGCACCGACGCGCACTCGACCTCGGCGCCCTCGACGAGGAGGGGCGGGACCGCGTCGCCCGCCGGCGAGGCCGTGCCGAGGTTGCCGCCGATCGTGCCGCGGTTGCGGATCTGCGGGGAGCCGACCGTGCGGGATGCCTCCGCCAGAGCCGGGAGCCACGCAGCGAGCTCGCCCTCCATCGCCTCGGAGTAGGTCAGCCCGGCGCCGAGCCGGGCCGACCGGTCGTCGCGGGACCATCCGCGCAGCTCCTCGACCTCGTTCAGGTTCAGAACGGTCGGCGGCCGAGCCCGATCGAAGTTGAGGGCGACCATCACGTCCGTGCCTCCCTGGATCGGGAGTGCCGAGGGGTGCTCGGCCTTCAGCTCGAGCGCCTCGGCAAGCGACCGCGGAGTCAGGACGTCCATCGGGAGAACTGTACGGTTCGCGTCGCGATGACGACCCTCGCAAACGCCCACCTCGTCACGATGGACGACAGCGGGACCGAGCACCGGCGCGGCTGGATTCGCATCGAAGACGGACTCGTCGCCGAGCTCGGCGCCGGCGACCCGGCCGGGCCTGCCGAGGATCTCGGCGGCGCGGTCGTCACGCCCGGGCTCGTCAACACCCACCACCACCTCTACCAGACCCTCACGCGCGCCCGGGCCCAGGACGCCGAGCTCTTCACCTGGCTCCGAACGCTCTACCCGGTCTGGGCCCGGATCGACGAGGAGATGGTGTACGCCGCCGCCCGCACCGGCATCGCCGAGCTCGCGCTCTCGGGCTGCACGACCGTGTTCGACCATCACTACGTCTTCCCCCGAGGCGTCTCGGGCCTCGTCGAGGCCGAGCTCAGGGCTGCGGCCGAGATCGGCGTCCGGATCGTCGCCTCGCGCGGGTCGATGGACCTCGGCGTCTCCGACGGCGGCCTCCCGCCCGGACAACCTCGTCGAGGAGATCGACGACGTCCTCGCCGATACCGAGCGCCTCGCCGGCCTCGTCGACGGTGCGATGGCCCAGATCGTCGTCGCACCCTGCTCGCCGTTCTCGGTCACGACACGGCTGATGGAGGAGTCGGCGGAGCTCGCCCGCCGCCTCGGCCTGGCCCTTCACACCCACCTCGCGGAGACCCTCGACGAGGAGGCGTACTGCGCGGAGCTCTACGGCTGCCGGCCGGTCGAGTACCTCGACCGCGTCGGCTGGCTCGGCGACGACGTCTGGTGCGCGCACTGCATCCACCTCTCGCCGGACGAGATCGAGCGGTTCGGGAGGAGCGGCGTCGGGGTCGCGCACTGCCCCACCTCGAACCTCCGGATCGGCGCGGGGATCGCCCCGGTCCGCGAGCTCCTGGACGCCGGCGTGGACGTGGGGCTCGGCGTCGACGGGTCGGCGTCGAACGAGCGCAGCGACCTCTTCTTCGAGGTGAAGCAGGCGCTCCTCGTCGCCCGCGGCCGTGGCGGGCCCGGCGCGATGAGCGCCCGCGAGGCGCTTGCAGCTCGCGACACGAGGAGGGGCGCGCGCGCTCGGGCGGGTACGACATCGGGAGCCTCGAGCCGGGGAAGCGGGCAGATCTCGCGGTCTGGGGCGTGGACGGCCTCGAGCTCGGCGGCGCCGCCGACCCCGTGGCCGGCCTGGTCTTCGCGGGCCCCCACCGCGTCGAACGGCTGATCGTGGCGGGACAGGACGTGGTTCGAGGGGGGGTGCTCGCGAACGCGGACGAGGCGGAGATTGCCCGCGAGCACCGGATCGCCGCCGCCCGGCTTCCGGCGTAGAGTCGAGCCGTGACCGTCTCGACCCACGTTCTCGACACCGAGCAGGGCCGGCCCGCGGCCGGCGTCCTCGTGGAGCTCTGGCACGGCGAGGCGCTCGCCGGCTCCGGCGAGACCGACGCCGACGGACGGATCCAGGAGCTCGGTGGCGGCGAGCCCGGCACCTACCGGCTCGTCTTCCATCCTCCGTCGCCGTTCTTCCGGCGGGTCGAGCTCGAGGTCGAGCTCGACGAGGGCCACCATCACGTCCCGCTGCTTCTCTCCTCGTACGCGTGCGCGACCTACCGCGGAAGCTGACGTCGAGGAGCTGGCCGGGCTCTTCGAGGGCCGGACGCGATTCGTCGAGCGGCTCGCCGAGCTCGACGACCCGCTCGCACGCGCACGCGACGTCGCTGCGAGCGCTCCCCGACGACGAGAAGAAGGAGGTCCTGGACGCGCACCCGGCGATCGGCGCGGGCAAGCTCTCGCGCCCGCAGCGCCGCCGAGCAGGGAACCGACGTAGCGCCCGAGCTGGACGAGCTGAACGACCGCTACGAGAGCCGCTTCGGGTTCCGCTTCGTCGTCTTCGTGAACGGCCGGCCGAAGAGCGAGATCGTCCCGATCCTCCGCGAGCGGCTCGAGCGGACGCGCGAGCAGGAGCTCGCGACCGCGATCGACGAGCTCTGCGCGATCGCCGAGGACCGATGGCGGCGTTCCTAGGCTCGCGCGACTACTGGTGGGGCTGGGGCGACCTCGTCTTCCGCTGGCTGCACGTGGTCGCCGGGATCGCCTGGATCGGGTCGTCGTTCTACTTCATCGCGCTCGACAACCACCTCGAGCCGCCGAAGCTCGCCTCGGACGCCGAGCGCGGGCGTCGGCGGCGAGGTGTGGGAGATCCACGGCGGCGGCTTCTACCGGATCGAGAAGTTCAAGGTCGCGCCCGAGCGGCTCCCGGAGAAGCTCTACTGGTTCAAGTGGGAGGCCTACACGACCTGGCTCTCCGGGTTCGCGCTGATCACGGTCGTCTACTACGCGCACGCCTCGACGTTCCTCGTCGACCCGTCGGTCGCCGAACCTCAGCTCCGGCCAGGCGATCGCGCTCTCGATCGGCGGGCTCGCGCTCGCCTGGATCGTCTACGACGGGCTCTGCCGGCTGCTCGGCTTCAACGAGCGGCTCCTCGCCGTCTGCGTCGGCGCTTTCGTCGTCCTCGCCGCCTGGGGCGCCGGCGCAGCTGTTCGCCCCACGGGCCGCCTACATCGAGGTCGGCGCGATGCTCGGGACGATCATGGCGGCGAACGTCTTCTTCGTGATCATCCCGAACCACTGGAAGCTCGTCCGGGCGAAGGAGGCGGGCGAGGAGCCGGATCCGGCCTGGAACGCCAAGGGCAAGCAGCGGTCCGTGCACAACAACTACTTCACGCTGCCGGTCGTCTTCGCGATGCTCTCGAACCACTTCCCGTTCACCTACGGGCACGACCACGCCTGGCTGATCCTCGTCGTCCTGATGGCGCTCGGCGCGCTGACGCGCCACTACTTCAACCTCAGGCACACCGGCAGGAACGCGTGGTGGATCCTGGCCGTTGCGGCAGCCGGGCTGCTCGGCCTCGCGATCGCGATCCGGCCGGCCTCGAGCTCGTCGAACGCGGCGGGCCCGGTGCCGAGCTTCGCGACGGTGCAGGCGATCGTCGCCAACCGGTGCGCACCTTGCCACTCGCTGCACCCGACGGAGCCCGGCTACACCTCGCCGCCGTCGGGAATCGTCCTCGTGACGCCGGAGCAGATCAGGGCTGCGGCCTCGCTGATCCAGACGGTCGCTGT
Source organism: uncultured Actinomycetota bacterium (assembly GCA_963723405.1). Taxonomy (GTDB): domain Bacteria; phylum Actinomycetota; class Thermoleophilia; order Gaiellales; family Gaiellaceae; genus PALSA-600. The sequence continues at coordinate 279,523 of CAVRQF010000003.1, forward strand.
CGACTCGAAGGCATGCCGCTCGGGAACGCGACCGGCATGACCCAGGCCGAGCGCGACACCCTCGCGCGCTGGCTCGCGTCGCGGTAGCTTCTGGCCATGCTCGAGATCGTCGCCGCCGGCTTCACGTTCCACGCCCGCTTCGAGGAGTCCGACGCGCCGGCGACCGTGGCGGCGTTCCGCGCGATCCTGCCGTTCGAGGACCGGATCATCCACTGCCGCTGGAGCGGCGAGTCGAACTGGATCCCCTGGGGCGACCGCGAGCTCGGCATCGGGCCCGAGAACGCGACCTGCTACCCGGCCCCCGGCGAGCTCCTCCTCTACCCGGGCGGATCAGCGAGACCGAGCTGCTCTTCCCCTACGGCCACTGCGCCTTCGGCTCCAAAGCCGGGCGCGCTCGCGGGGAACCACTTCGCCACGATCGTCGAGGGGCACGAGCCACTTCGCCGAGCTCGGCCGGCTGACCCTCTGGGAGGGCGCGCCAGCCGATCAGCTTTCGGGAGGCGTGACCTCGGCGTCGACCTCCGCCGGCGAGGGGCCGTGCCGGCCTGCCATCAGCAGGCCGATCTCCTCGACGTCCGCGCCCTCGGCAGGCATCTCGCCGAGGATGAGCCCCTCGTAGATCACGGCGATCCGGTCGGCGATCTCGAGCAGCTCGTCGAGGTCCTCGCTGAACACGAGCACCGCCGCGCCCGACGCCGCCGCCTCGCGGAGGTAGGAGCGGACCGACTCGGTCGCGCCGACGTCGAGGCCCTGCGTCGGGGAGGCGGCGACGATGACGCGCGGCTCTCCCGAGAGCTCGCGGGCGAGCACGACCTTCTGGAGGTTCCCGCCCGACAGGACGCGCGCCGGGGTCGAGGGCCCCGGCGCGGCGATCCTGTAGCTCGCGATCAGGGAGACGGCCCGCTCGCGGATCCGGTCGAAGAGGAGCATCGGGCCACGGGAGAGCGACTTGCTCCGGTAGCCGCGCAGGATCAGGTTCGAGGCGATGCTCAGCCCGGGCGCGGCGCCGGTCGCGAGCCGGTCCTCGGGGACGAAGGCGATCCCCGCCTGGAGCGCGGCCCTCGGGTCGCCGCCCATCGACGGGGTCGCCGCTCACCCGGATCGCTCCTCGCGAGGGGGCACGCAGCCCGGCGATCGCCTCGCCGAGCTCGCGCTGGCCGTTCCCCGACACACCCGCGACGCCGACGATCTCGCCGGCGCACACCGTCAGCGAGACGCCGCGGGCGGCCGGGCCGCGGCCCGGAGCCCGCGACCCAGAGGTCGTCGAGCTCGAGCACCGGGTCACCGACGGGCGGGCGCGCTTCGCGGGGCGCGTCGGAGAGCTCGCGGCCGACCATCAGCGACGCGAGCGACCGCGCCGTCGCAGCCGCCGTCGCCACGGTCGCCGACCGACTTGCCGCCGCGAAGGACGGTGACGTTGTCGGACACCTCGATCACCTCGTTCAGCTTGTGCGAGATGAAGATGACCGTCCGCCCGTCGTCCGACCATCTGGCGCAGCGTCACGAAGAGCATCCTGGCCTCCTGCGGCGTCAGGACCGCGGTCGGCTCGTCGAGGATCAGGACGCGCGCGTCGCGGTAGAGCGCCTTCAGGATCTCGACCCGCTGCTGCTCGCCGACCGAGAGCTGGAAGATCCGCGCCTTCGGGTTCACCGGCGAGCCCGTAGCGCTCGCCCAGCTCGACCACCCGCGACTCGATCCGGCGCGGGTCGATGCGGAAGGACCCGCGCTCGCCGGCGCGATGCTCGCCGAGCGCGATGTTCTCGGCGACGGTGAACGGCTGCACGAGCCGGAAGTGCTGGTGCACCATCCCGATGCCGGCGTCGAGCGCGTCGCGCGGGCGTGTCGAAGACGACCGGCTCGCCGTAGAGGCGGATCTCGCCCTCGTCGGGCCGGTAGAGCCCGGTGAGGATGTTCGAGAGCGTGCTCTTGCCGGCGCCGTTCTCGCCGAGGAGCGCATGCACCTCGCCGACCGCCGCCTCGAAGTCGACGCCGTCGTTCGCGACGACGCCGGGGAAGCGCTTGGTGATGCCATGCATAGCCACCGCCGCCCCTGGCGGGGCGGCGGTGGCTAGCGGGCTTTGCTCGGGTCGACGCTCATGCGTCCAGCGGCTCCAGGCGCGGCGCGTGCCGCTAGCCCTTCGGGCTGCCGACCACGCCCTTCACGAGCCAGTTCATGCCGTAGAGGCTGTTCGTGCCGCCCGTCAGGACGCCCATCTTGACGCCCTTCGGCACGCGGAGCTTGCCGGTCTGGTCGTTCAGCGGGCCGGTGAACTCGTAGAACTTGCCCGTCTGGATCATCTTCTCGTACTTGGCGATCAGCGCCTTGGTCGTCGCGCTCACGCCGGGCCCGTACGCGGCGAGGCTTGGTGAAGCCGTCGTTGATCGAGCCGTAGTAGAAGCCCGGCTTCCAGGTGCCGGCCATCGCCGCCTTGACCCGCGTGAGGTAGTACAGGCCCCAGTTGTAGACGGAGGCGGTCAGCCACGACTTCGGCGCGAACTTCGACGCGTCGGAGTCGTACCCGACCCAGCTGATCCCCTCCGACTCGGCGTACTGGCCGGTCGCCGGCGAGTCGACGTTCTCGCCGAGCACGTCGGCGCCCTGCGAGACCAGGCTCTGCGCGGCCTTCTTCTCCTTCGCCGGGTCGTACCAGGAGTTCGTCCACACGAGGTGCACCTTCGCGCCCGGGTGCGTCAACTGCGCGCCGAGCGTGAACGCGTTCGCGTGCCGGATCACCTCCGGGATCGGAACGCCACGACGTAGCCGATGTTGCCGTTCTTCGACGCTGCCCCGGCCGCCATCCCGAGAGGAAGACCGTGTCCTCGGCGGCGCCGAAGTACTCGGACGAGGTTCGGCGAGACGTCGGTGCCCGGTCGCCTGCTCGAACATGATCGTTCGGGTACTTCGCCGCGACCTGCTTGGTGACCATCCCGTACGAGGTCGCGAAGATCATCTTGTAGCCCTGGTTCTGCGAGGCTCTGCACCGTCTGGTCGAACTGGGCCCCGGGCGCGATGTTCTCCTTGTAGGTCGTCTGGACCTTGCTGCCGAGCATCTTCTGGACGTACTGCCGGCCGTCGTAGTGCGCCTGCGACCAGCCGCCGTCGTTGTGGGGCCCGACCAGATCAGGCCACCTTGTACGGCGTCGCGCCGTGCGTCGCCGACCCCGCACCCGACACGCCGAGCGCACCGCGACGACCGCCAGTCGCGAGCACGCCCGCGCAAATCTCCTCCACTCATACTGCTCCTTCCTCGTCCGTCCGCGTAACGACAGATACCGGCCGACTATATGGAATCGCGGGCGAGCCGGGACTAGGTGCTTTGGAGCAGTCCCTCGGAGACGGGCGCGCGGACGCTCCACGGGAAGTCGATCCAGCGGTCGGTGCGCCGCCAGACGTACTCGCAGTGGACCGTCGTGCGCGGCTTCTCGTACAGGACGGCGCAGCGCGTCTCGGCGACCTTGCCGACGAGGAAGTCCTTCACGAGCGCGAGGGTCGCCCCGTGTCGGCGACGTCGTCGGCGATCAGCACGCGCGTCTCGGAGAAGTCGACGAGGTCGGGTACCGGCGGCAGGATCATCGGCACGTCGAGCCGCTCGTCGATCCCGGTGTAGAACTCGACGTTCATCGTGAAGGTGTTCTTGACGCCGAGCGCATACGAGAGCGCTCCCGCGACGAGCAGGCCGCCGCGGGCGATCGCGAGGATCATGTCGGCCTCGTACCCGTCGCCGTGCGCCATCTCGGCGAGCGCCCGGGCCCCGTCGCCGAGGTCGTCCCAGGCCATGACCTCGCGCTCGTTCATCGCTCGATCCTACCGAGCGCCGAGGCGAGCGCCGTGATCGCGAGCTCGATGTCGTCGCCGCTCGAGAGCTCGTCGGGCGAGTGGCTGATGCCGCCGTTCAGGCTGCGGACGAACAGCATGGCCGACGGCACGCCGGCACTCGCCAGGACCGCGGCGTCGTGGCCGGCGCCGGACACGAGCTCGGGCGCGCCGGGAAGGACGGCGCGAAGCGCGGCGAGGGGCGTGCCGCCCATCGAGACCGGGTCGGTGCGCAAGGCCGGCTCGAAGCCGATCGCCTCGACCAGCGCGTCGAGCTCCTCGACCGTCGCGGCGCGGGCATCGACGGAGACCGTCACGCGGGCGGGCACGACGTTCGCCGCCCCGGGCTCGACCTCGACCCGGCCGACCGTCGCGACCGTCCCGGGCCCCGCCGCCTCGCGCACCTTCAGGACGAACGAAGCCGCCTCGACCAACGCGTCGGCGCGGGCGTCCATCGGCGTCGTGCCTGCGTGGCCGGCACGCCCTTCGAAGACGACCTCGCCTCGGGCCTGTCCGGCGATCGCGGTGACGATGCCGAGCGGCTCGCCGAGGCGCTCGAGCTCCGGGCCCTGCTCGACGTGCACCTCGAGATAGGCGTCGGGAAGCCCTCCGGCCGCGACGGCGGCGAGACTCCCGCGGTAGCCGCGCTCCTCGTCGCGGAACGCGACCACGACGAGCGGGATGCTCGTCCGCTCGGCCGCCTCGATCGCCGCGACGACCCCGACGGCTCCGTCGAAACGCCCGCCGTCGGGGACGGTGTCGACGTGGGACCCCGCCCAGATGCGCGCGTTGCCTCGGCGGCCGAACGTGTTCCCGTCGGCGTCGACCGACACCTCGAGCCCCGCGCTCTCGAGCCACCGGGCGACGAGACGGTGCGCGGCATCCTCCTCGGCCGACCCCCCGACCCTCGTCGCTCCGATCGCATGGAGCGCGTCGAGGCGTTCGAGTGCCCGGGTCACGGTCTCACTCCTGCGCTCAGGCGTACGCGGCTATGACGCCGGTGCCGGAGCGCCGGAGGAGCTCGTCGACGGCGCGTCGGCCGACCTCGCCGTAGTCGGACGTCAGCTCGTTCACGTACATGGCGACGAAGCGATCGGCGGTCTCGCGGTCGATTCCCCGCCCGAAGCGCTCGGCGTAGGCGAGGGCCTCGTCGCGGTGCTCGAGCCCGGTGCGGATCGCCTCGGACAGAACCGCCGAGACGTCCGGGAGGAGGTCGCCGAGGTCGCGCCGCGCGGCGTTGACGCCGAGCGGAAGCGGCAGGCCGGTCTCGGCCGTCCACCACTCGCCGAGGTCGAGCGCCTTGTGGAGCCCGGCGCGGCATAGGTGAGCTGACCCTCGTGGATCACGAGCGCCGGCCTCGGCGCGCCCGGAGGTGACCTCGTCGAGGATCTCGTCGAACGGGAGCTCGCGCACGCGGATGTCCTCCCCGAGCGCGAGGCGAAGCGCGAGGTACGCGGTCGTCAACCGGCCGGGAATGACGATCTCGACCTCGCGGAGAGCGTCGAGCGGGAGCGGCCGGCGGGTGACGACGACCGGCCCGTAGCCGAGGCCCATCGACGCGCCGTGCGGCAGGAGGACGTAGCGGTCGGCCACGCTCGGGTAGGCGCCCATCGAGATCGCGCGTCACCTCGAGCCTGGCCTCGAGAGCCCAGCCGTTCAGGGTCTCGATGTCCGAGACGACGCCCTCGAACTCGAGGCCCCGGGTGTCGACCCGGCCGGCCTCGATCGCCCAGAACATGAAGGCGTCGTCCGGGTCGGCGCTGTGCCCCACGCGGATCATTTCTGCCACGCTACCTCCGTGACCCAGCCCCCGCTGTCCGAGACGATCCAGGACTACCTCAAGGGGATCTACAAGCTGCAGTCGGCAGGCGGCCGCGCGACCGTGACCGCGCTCGCGCGCGACCAGGGCGTGTCGGCGGCGTCGGCGTCGGCGATGCTCAAGAAGCTCGCCGTGCTCGACCTGCTCGAGCACGAGCCCTATCGCGGCGCCCGGCTCACCCCGGCGGGCGAGCGGGTCGCGCTCGAGGTGATCCGCCACCACCGGCTGCTCGAGCTCTATCTCGCGCGCACCCTCGGAGTCGCCGTCGACGATGTGCACGACGAGGCCGACCGGCTCGAGCACCACATCTCGGAGGAGCTCGAGGAGCGGATCGACCGGGCGCTCGGCTTCCCCACCCACGACCCGCACGGGGACCCGATCCCCGACGCGAATCTGCAGTGGCCCGGAACCGACGAGCAGTCTCCGGCGCGGCACTAGACTGGAGTCGTGGGCAAGCTCACGGACTCGATCAGGACGCTCTTCTCCTCTCTCCTTCCGAAGTCGCGAAAGGAAGATCTCGTGGCAGAGCACATCATCCGCGAGCACCATCGCGGCCGGATCGCTCGACGACATCCTTCAGGACGCCTACGTCACGAACCGCCTCTCGCCCGACAAGGTGAACCGCTGCCTCGAGCGGCCCGAGGTCGTCCGGGCGGTCGGCGAGGACCTGATCGCGCAGCGCACCGCCGCGGGCCCCTCGCCCGTCTAGTCCAGCGCCTCGCCCCTGTCGGTGTAACAGCGCGGCCCGTTGCTCGAGGCGGGGACGCAGGAGATGCTCACGTTCCAGGTGAGGACGGTCGGCCGGGGAGCCGACCGGCCTGGTCGTGGAGATGACGCAGGTGTAGGCGAGGCCGTCCGGGGTCGTCTCGTCGCACGTGGCGGTGAGCGGGTAGAAGTACCCCGCGAACGCCTGCTCCTGCCGGAACTGGGAGACGAGTTGCCGGGCGAGCGTCGTCCCGTTCGGCCTGGCTGCGCGATCCGTGGAGGGGCGGGCGTCGGCGAGCGCGACCACGACGAGCCCGCAGAGGGCGGCCGCGATCGCGACCATGCGACCTCGTCCGGGGTGGGGAGCGTCGACGGGGCGGGAGCTGGGGCGGCGGCCGGCGCTGTCGTCACGAGCGACGCCCCGAGGAGAAGCGTGACGATCGCCCCGCCGGCGATCACGACCGTCGGCACCACCCGCTCGACCGTCACCGAGATGTAGAAGTGGATCGCGGGGCGCGCCATCCAGTAGATGAGCGCCAGGCCGCCGAGCGCGGCGAGCACCCACAGGCCCGCTGCGACCGCGGCCACGCGAAGCCGGCGCCCCGCAAGCGCGAGGACCGCAAGCCACGGAACGACGAGGATCCATGCCTGCGGCACCGGGCCGACCCGGCCTCCGAGCGTGGCGGAGACGAGCCCCTCGAGCTCACGCCGGATCGCCCGTGCGCCGGCGTCAGCCTGAACGTGCGGTCCGACAGGTAGCCCGGGTCGAGCACGTCGCTCAGGTGGTAGTCGCTCGAGTTCGCGGTCGGCAGGCCGTGGCGGCTGAGCCAGAGCCTCCACAGGAGGATGCCCGCGGGGGCGAGGAGGAGCCACGCCGCGGGGAGCCCCCGGCGCCCGTACCGGACGAACGCGGCCCCGGTGAGCGCGACGGCGAGGAGCCCACCGAAGAAGAACCCCTCGAACTTCGTGAGCGAGGCCGCGGCGATGAAGAGCCAGGCGAGAGCGAGCCACGCGTGCCGGCGCTCGATGAGCCAGGTGAAGCCGACCGCGGCCGCTCCGCCGACGAGATACGCGACCGGAGCGTCGACCATCGTCGACCCGAGCCCTCCCCAGAACCACCCGGCCGTCGCCAGCGCGGCCACGAAGGGCAGCAGGATCCACCTCGGGACGTGCCGGCCCAGCACGGCCACGAGGGAGAGCAGGAAGGCAAGCCCGAGCAGCGTTCGTTGTGTAGGCAGAAGCGACGGATGCATTCCTGCGAGAAAGAACGTCATCGCGTCGGCGGCGGGAGCGAGTGGCGGATACTCGGGATGGGCGAACAGCCCCCAGAGCTGGGCGTCGAGGCCGTGCGACCAGTAGATGACCTGGGCCTTCGGGATCCAGAAGTTGAACGCGTCGAAGTCGCCCGTGGCGTCCCACTGGACGGTCGAGGCGACTGCGGCGGCGCTCGCCGCGGCGACGGCGACGAGCGCCCAGCTGACCCAGCTCACCACCCGTGCCAGGGGCCGGCGCGACTGGACGACGACGGCCTCCGGGATCGGGGTCGTGCTTCTCGCGAGCCACAGGCAGGCAATGATCGTGATCCCGGACACTGCGAGCAGCAGGCCGAGGCTCTCGCCTGCGCCGAGGATGAGCCCGAGCGTCGCGAGGATGCCGACCGTGGCCCAGCCCACGAGGTAGGCGAGGCCGACGAGCCCGGCATCTGCCCGCTCGAGCTTCGCGATCCCGACGGCACGCAGGAGCGCATAGCCCACCGCCGCGACCAGGACCTGGCTCGCGATCAGGCCGACGGTCACGCTCACCGCTCGACCTCTACCGCGTTCACGTCGGGCGAGAGTCCGACCTCCCGGCTGTACCTGACTCCGAGGCCCTCCGATGGGACCTCGTAGGCGATCACCCACTGCGCGCGGTGCCTGTCAGGTGTGTACACGCGAGGCAGGAGCGCGAACTTGAACGCGAGGATCGCGCCGTTCTCGTTTCCTCCAGGCACCACGACGGAGAACGTCGCGTCCCTGGGAATGACGCTTCGCGCGCGGACGAGCGCCTCCGGCGTGGCGTAGAACGCGAGCGGGTCGAGGTCGGAAGCCTGGACGGTGTGGTCCGGGCCGTCGATCGCGCGAGCGCCCTTCGCCGCCAGGTGCCCGATCCGGGTCGCCGACGCCCACAGCTCACACGCCACGATGACCACCGCGACGAGCGAGAGGGCGCGGCGCCGCGACAGCACCACTGCTAGGACTGGTGGCCCACGCCTTGCGCCCGTGCGAGCTCGACGGCGCGGACGCCGGCCGCGAGGTCCCAGGCCGTGATCCCGTTCGACTTGAAGACCACGATGTCGGCCTCGGAGGCGCGGCCCTCGAGCTCTCCCGAGACCACCTCCTGGAGCTCGTGCACCTCGAGCCAGTCGAGGACGCCGCGCTCGACCGGCTCGATCAGGTCGCCCGACTCGAGCCTGGACTGCTCGCCGGAGTCGCAGCAGACGAACGCCGCCCGCTCGAGCACCGCGTTGTCGAGCTCGCGGCGCGCCGGGTCGTTCGCTCCGACGGCGCAGACGAGCGCTCCTTCCCGGAGCCATTCGCCGCGAAGCACGGGGTCCTTCGAGGTCGTGACGGTGACGACGATGTCGGCATCGGCCGCCTCGCGGTGGGTCTCGGCAGGCTCGCAGCCGTTCTCGCGGCAGAACTCGGCCAGCCGCTCGCCGTTCCGGCAGTAGACCGTCACCTGCTCGATCGCCGGGAGAGCCGCGCGGATGCAGGCGATCTGGGAAGCGGCCTGCCAACCGCAGCCGATCACGCCCAGGCTGGCTGCGCCCTCACGAGCGAGGTACTTCGCCGCGACGCCGGAGGCGGCGCCCGTGCGCAGCTGACCCAGCTTGTCGGCCTCGATGACCGCTTCGAGGCGTGTCGGAGCGTCGAGTGCGAAGAGAAGGACGACAAACGGCGTGCCGGTCATCGTCCAGGCGTACGACTTGAGCCCGGCGTACCCGAGCTCGCGGTCGACGCACGCCATCACGGCGTACTGCCCGTCGTCGAGCGGCAGCCGCGTTCGCGGGCGGTTGTCGACCGCGCCGCGGGCGAGCCGCCGCAGCGACTCCTCGACCGCCTCGAGGGCGTCGGCCGGGGTGAGCACATCGGTGACGTCCTGCTCGGTCAGGAAGAGCGCGGTCATGAGCGCATTGCATCACCTACCGGCCGGCGATGCGACGGGTGTCGAGAGTCAGGTCGCCGGGGTGGGCAGCTCGACGTGACCGACCGGGACCCTGATGGTCTCGAACCGACGCTTGAGTCGCAGGACGGGCAGCTCGAGGTAGCGATAGCTGATCGCCGCCACCACGAAGCTGAGACCGATCTTGGCGAGGTCGCCCAGGCCGTGGAACCAGTAAGCCCAGATGGCGTTGAAGAGGACGAAGTGATAGAGGTAGAGCCCGTAGGAGCGCCGCCCGATCCACACCGGGATCCGCGTGGAGAGAGCGGCCCGCAGCCGGCTCGGCCCTCCGGCGACGAGCCCGGCCAGCACGAGCGCGGTCGCGACGACCACGGACGGATAGGTGATCATCGTCCAGGTCGAGCTGTCGCCGCCGAAGACGATCAGGAGCACGACCGCGCCCGCGCCGACCCACATGAGTGGGCCGACGGCGCGCGCGAACCTTCGCCCGATCCCGCCTTCCCGCGCGAGCAGGAAGGCAAGGCCGCAACCGACGATGAGCCCGTCGACGTGGGTGTCGGTCGTTCCGAAGTCGACACGCGAGAGTCCCCCGGCCGTGAAGCGCGTGATCAGCTCCCGGTAGATCATCGCCGAAGCCCCGAAGCCGAACAGGAGCAACGTCAACGTCCGCCGCGAGCGTACGCGGCTACAGGCGAACACGAAGAGCAACGGCCAGACGAGATAGAACTGCTCCTCAATCGCGAGCGACCAGGTGTTGCCCAGGTAGTTCCCCGGGCCCGAGTCTCCGAAGAACTGCGCCCAGTTACCCAGGTAGACGACCACCCACGGGACCATCTCGAAGGTGTACCGGCCTCGGAGGCCCCCGTCGATCTCGGCGAGCGCCATCGCCGCGATCAGAGTGATGACGAGCGCAGGCCCGAGACGAAGGAGCCGGCGGGCATAGAAATTGCGGAAGCTCACCCGGCCGTCGTTCCCGTCGCTCTCGGCGACGAGCAGCGAGGTGATCAGGAAGCCGGAGAGGACGAAGAAGACATCGACCCCGAGGTATCCGCCCGGCAGGAGGTAACGGTGCTCGAGGTGGTAGACCATCACGCTCATGATCGCGACCGCGCGCACACCGTCGAGGGCGCGCCAGTGCGGCTTGCCGTCGGGCTTTCCCGGCACCCCGATCTCGCGCGGCACCGCCTCGTCGACGCTGCCGGATGTCTCCTGCAGCGCGCTCATCTCCTGCGAGCTTCCTGGGCCGGGCGGCCGGTACACGACCGGCTCGTTCTGACCCGTCTCCGCACCGACTCTCACGGTAACCAACTGTTCACCCGGGTTCACGAGCCATTGGGCTAGGACCCGTGCACCAGAAGTCGAGATCGGCACCGTCGGCTGGGCGAATCCCTCGAGCACGGCGCCGAGTGTGTGGTCGAGGCCGGCTCGGGTCGGGGTCTACCCTTGCGATGCGCCCGGCAAGATTCGAACTTGCGACCTCTGCCTCCGCAGGGCAGCGCTCTATCCCCTGAGCTACGGGCGCGGGGAGGTCAGTGTATCCGGGCCGGGCGTCCGGCCACCGTGAGCTCGGCGTCCTCGGGCACCTCGACCCTCACGTAGGCGAGCGCGAGCCCTGGAACGGCGCTCGTCACGCGGCCGACGACCGTCTCTCCGCGGCACACGTCGTCGGCCTGCCGGGCCGCCTCCCCGTCGAGCTCGAGCACGCGGAGGCTGCGGTTCACATGGCCGCGATGTTGCAGGCGGGCAAGCGGCTCCTGCCCCGGGTAGCAGCCCTTGGTGAACGAGATCGCGCGCTCGTCGAGACCCGCCTCGGCGGGCAGGATCCCGTCGTCGATCTCGCGCCCCCAGCGCGGGGTGCGAGCGAGGATCCGGAGGCGCTCGAGCTCCTCGTCGGGGGCCTCGGGGCCCGACACCTCGTCGAGGACCTCGACCGCCGGGACGCCGTAGTCGCTCGTCGGGATCCCGGTCGTGCCGCCCAGGACGATCGCAGAGGAGTGCTCCTCGAGCTCGATCGCGCACCTCGAGGCAAAGCGGACCTTCGTGAGGTGCGCCCGCACCGTCTCGCCGAGCTCGGGCTCGGTGAGGAGAAGGAAGTCGTCCTCGGCCCGCCGCCAGACGAGGAGCGGGGCGATCACACGCCCCTTCGGCGTGAGGATCAGCGCCTCGCACGACTCGCCGGCGAGCACGTCGTTCGAGACGATCCGCTGGAGCAGGTCGGCGGCGTCCGGCCCCTGGACGCGAACCGAGGCCCGCGGGCGGAGATACGCCTTGGTCGCCACCGATCCCACCGATCTAGTTTAGGTACGCCTCGCCTCGCAGCAGAAGAGCCGGCGAGATGCAGGCCGGCTCTTCTGGTGATACGGACGGGTTGGGTTGCGTCAAGAAGAGTGTCGGACGTTCGCGCCCCGCGCCTTGAGTGCCTCGAACGGGGGATCCCTCGAAAAAAAGAGGCGCGGGTCTCCCCGCGCCTCTCGTGAAGCTTCGAGCTCGCGCTCGGCTTACATCATCCCCGACATGTCCGGCATGCCCGCACCAGCGGCGGCGCCTGCCTTCTCCGGAGCATCCGTGACGATCGCCTCTGTGGTGAGGATGTTCTTGCCGATGGAGGCGGCGTTTTGGAGGGCGGAGCGGGTGACCATGGTGGGGTCGATGATCCCGTTTTTGACGAGGTCTTCGACGTTGCCGGTGTCGACGTTGAGTCCTTGGCCGGGCTTGGCGGAGCGGACCGACTGGATCACGACGGAGCCTTCGAGGCCGGCGTTGGTCGCGAGCTGGCGGAGCGGCTCTTCGAGTGCGCGCAGGACGATCTTGGCGCCGGTCTTCTCGTCACCGTCGAGGGAGTCGAGGAGCGAGTCCTTGACCTTGTCGGCGGCGTTGAGGAGCGCGACGCCGCCGCCGGGGACGATCCCTTCCTCGAGTGCTGCGCGTGTTGCCTGGAGGGCGTCCTCGACGCGGTGCTTCTTCTCTTTCATCTCGGTCTCGGTCGCAGCGCCGACCTTGACGACCGCGACGCCGCCCGACAGCTTCGCGAGGCGCTCCTGCAGCTTCTCGCGGTCGAAGTCGGAGTCGGTCGTCTCGATCTCGGCCTTGAGCTGCTTGATCCGCGCCTTGATCGCGTCGGACTCACCGGCACCGTCGATCACGGTGGTCGAGTCCTTGTCGACGACGACCTTGCGGGCACGGCCGAGCTGGGAGAGCTTGGTGTTCTCGAGCTTCAAGCCCATCTCCTCGGTGATCACCTCACCACCGGTCAGGATCGCGATGTCCTCGAGCATCCGCTTGCGCCGGTCACCGAACCCGGGGGCCTTGACCGCGACCGCCTGGAAGGTGCCGCGGAGCTTGTTGACGACGATCGTCGCGAGCGACTCACCCTCGACGTCCTCGGCCACGATCAACAGCGGCTTACCCGCCTGGATCACCTGCTCCAACAACGGGAGCAGGTCCTTGATCCCGCCGAGCTTCTGGTTCGCGATCAGGATGTAGGGATCGTCGAGGACCGCCTCCATCCTCTCAGCGTCGTTGACCATGTACGGCGACAGGTAGCCCTTGTCGAACTGCATCCCCTCGGTGAACTCGAGATCGAGCCCGAACGTCTGGCCCTCCTCGACGTTCACGACGCCGTCCTTGCCGACCTTCTCGATCGCATCCGCGATCACATCACCGATCTCACGCTCCCGCGACGAGATCGTCGCGACCCGCGCGATGTCCTCCTTGCCGTTCACCTCGGTCGACTGATCCGCGAGGTTCTTCACGATCGCATCGACGGCCTTCTCGATCCCCCGCTTCAACGCGATCGGGTTCGCACCAGCCGACACGTTCTTCAACCCCTCACGCACGATCGCCTGCGCAAGCACCGTCGCGGTCGTGGTGCCGTCACCAGCAACATCATTCGTCGCCGTCGCAACCTCACGCACCAACTGCGCACCCTGATTCTCGAACGCGTCCTCGACCTCGATCTCGCGGGCGATCGTGACGCCGTCGTTCGTGATCGTCGGCGCACCGTACTTCTTGTCCAACACCACATACCGACCCTTCGGGCCAAGCGTCACCTTGACCGCGTCGGCGAGAATGTCGACGCCCCGCTGAAGCGAACGGCGGGCGTCCTCGCTGAACTTCAATTCCTTGTGAGCCATGTTCTCCTCGTTCCTTCCTCTCTAGGCCTTGGCCTTGACCTTCTTGGGTGCGCCGACGACCTTGGCGAGAACGTCGCTCTCGCGCAGGATCAGGTAGTCGGTCCCCTCGACCCGAATCTCCGTACCGCCGTACTTCGAGAAGACGACGGTGTCGCCCTCGCCGATATCCATCGGGATACGCTCGCCGGTCTCGCTGTTGCGGGCGCCCGGGCCTGCCGCGATCACGCTGCCGCGTTGCGGCTTCTCGACCGCGGTGTCCGGGAGGACGATTCCACCGATCGTCGTCTGCTCCTCTTCGAGGGGCTCGACGATGAGGCGGTCTCCCAGGGGCGTCAGATTCATACCTACGACCTCCGGTTCGTGGTTGCTTGTAACAAGCTTGTGACACCTGTTGGCACTCTCTCGTGTCGAGTGCCAGCCGCAACGATACCTTACGAGATCTGAGTCGCGCAGGCTAAGATCGGCCCGGTGCGCCGGGACTTCTCCGCCGGTGGTGTTCTCGTCAGACGCCTCGACGGTGAGTGGGTGCTGGCGGCGATTCGGCCTGCCGGGAAGCCGGACGGCCTCTGGGTGCTGCCGAAAGGGCAGATAGACGCCGGTGAGAGCAGCGAGGAGGCGGCCCTCCGCGAGGTCACCGAGGAGACCGGCGCCCATGGGCAGTCGCTCGGCAAGCTCGGCGACACACGCTATTGGTTCAACTGGGAGAACGAGCGGGTCTTCAAGGTCGTCTCGTTCTTCCTCGTCCGCTACGAAGGTGGCCGGCTCGGCGACATCCTCGACGAGTTCCGCCACGAGGTCGCCGAGGCGCGGTGGCTCCCGCTCGCGGAGGCACCGTCGCTGCTCGCCTACCGCGGCGAGAAGGAGATGGCCCGGAAGGCGATCGACCGGCTGGCCGCCGGGGAGGACGTATGATCCTCGGCCGGTGACGGCGTTCGCTCTCAACTTCTACTCGCCGGTCGTCGAAGCCCAGCTTCGCTCTCACCGGAAGACCGCAACGATCCGCCTCGGCGACAAGTCGCGGAAGTACCAGAAGGGGATGATCGTGTCGGTGCTCGTCGGAGCCCGGTACGGCCCACGGTCGCACATCTTCGACGCCGTGATCGACAGGGTCGAGGTCAAGCGCCTCGCCGACCTCTCTCCGCGCGAGATCGAGCACGACAACCCGGAGGTGCGCCGCCCGGAGGAGATGGCGCACTTCCTGAGCCAGCTCTACAACCGCGAGGTCACCGACGACGACGTGGTCACGGTGATCCGCTTCTCGGCGATCAAGCCCTAGCCGGTCCGGCATCGGCGCTGGATCAGCCTGGGGGCCGGCTGCGGTCGGCCCTGATCCTCACCCCGAAGAGCTCGGGGGCCCGCAAAGCGGCGCCGCACGACTCGCAGTCGACCGCGAAGGTCGAGGAGATCGGCGTCGAGCACGCGGAGCAGCGGTGGATCACCTCGCCGCCGCAGGCCGGACATTCAGACGGGACCTCGCTCTCGAACTCCTCGAACCAGCGGCGGGCGGCACCGCATCGCAGGCAGATCGACGTCCAGTCGCCGAGCACCTTCCGCCGCTCCTCGCGCAACCAGTCCGAGGCCTTCCCCATGCGGCGAGGTTACCGCCGACGGTTAGAGTCCAGCACTGGATGTCGATCGCCCGCGTCGCCGAGCCGAGCGGCTCCCTGCAGGAGGCCAAGGAGTGGGGCCTCGACCGCGAGGATCTTCTCGGCATCTATCGCAACATGCTGCTGACGCGCGGGCTCGAGGATCGCGGCCACATCCTCTACAAGCAGGGGAAGATCCCCGGCTCGTTCTACACGGGGCGGGGCAACGAGGCCTCGTCCGTGGCGATCGCGACCGCGATGGGGCGCGACGACGTCGGCACGCCGCTGCACCGCGACATGGGCGTCCACATCACCCGCGGCGTCGAGCCGTGGCGGATCTTCGCGAACTACATGGGTCGCGCCGATGGGCCGGCCAAGGGCCGCGACGGCAACGTCCACCTGGCCGACATCCAGCTCGGCCTGGTGGCGATGGTCTCGCACCTGCCGGCGATGATGCCCGTCGCGGTCGGCTGCGCGCTTGCCTTCCGGATCAAGGAGGAGCGGCGCGTCTCCGTGACCTGGTTCGGCGAGGGCGCCTCCGCGCGGGGGGACGCGCACGAGTCGATGAACTTCGCCGGGGTGCGTCGGCTCCCGGTCGTGTTCATCTGCGACAACAACGGCTGGGCGTATTCGACGCCGGCGCACCTCGAGTACGCGGTCGCGCGCCTCGCGGACCGCGCCGCCGCCTACGGCTTCGAAGGGGTCGTCGTCGACGGCACCGACGCGCTCGCCGTCTACCGGGAGGCGAAGCGCGCGATCGAGAAGGCGCGGCAGGGTGGCGGCCCGACGATGATCGAGAGCCTGACCCTCAGGATGGAAGGGCACGCGGTCCACGACGACGCCTCGTATGTGCCGAAGGAGCTCTTCGAGCAGTGGGAGGCGCGCGACCCCGTCGAGCGCTATCGCCGCTGGCTCTTCGAGCACGCCGGGATGACGCGCGAGGAGGAGGACGAGATCACGAGCCTCGTCAAGCGCCGGCTGGGTGACGCGCTCGAGCGTGCCGATGCCTCGCCGGAGCCCGACCCGTCCACCCTCCTCAAGGGCGTCTACGCGGTGCCCGAGGAGCTCGACACTCCCCACCACATGTGACGCGTAGCAGTGGCCGAGAAGACATATCTGCAGGCGATCAGCGAAGGCCTCCGGCAGGAGATGCGCTACGACGACCGCGTCTTCCTGATCGGTCAGGACATCGGCGTCTACGGCGGCGCCTTCAAGGTCACCGCCGGCTTCCTGGAGGAGTTCGGGAGCTGGCGCGTGATCGACGCGCCGCTCTCCGAGACGGCGATCGTGGGCGGCGCCACCGGTGCCGCGCTGGCGGGCCTGCGCCCGGTCGCCGAGATGCAGTTCTCCGACTTCATCTCGTGCGCCTACGACCATCTGGTCACCGTGGCCGCGAAGCAGCACTGGCGCGCGGGGACTCCGGTGCCGATGACGGTGCGCCTGCCCTCGGGCGGCGGCTTCTCGGGCGGGCCCTTCCATTCGCAGAACCCCGAGTCGACGTTCGCGCACTTCCCCGGGCTCAAGTGCGTCTGTCCGGCGACCCCGGCCGACGCGAAGGGACTGATCGTCTCGGCGATCGAGGATCCGAACCCGGTGCTCTTCTTCGAGCACAAGCACCTCTACCGGCGGATCAAGGGAGAGGTCCCCGACGAGCGCTACTCGATCCCGATCGGCGAGGCGCGCCTCCATCGCGAGGGCGACGACGTCACGATCGTCACGTGGGGCGCGATGGTCTACACCGCCGAGGAGGCAGCCGACCAGGTCGCCGACGAGCTCTCGGTCGAGATCGTCGACCTGCGCTCGATCCTGCCGTGGGACCAGGACGCAGTGCTCGCCTCCGTACGCAAGACGTCGAAGGTGATCGTGCTGCACGAGGACACGATCACTGGCGGCTTCGGCGCCGAGATCGCCGCGACGATCGCGGAGGAGGCCTTCGAGGATCTCGACGCGCCGCCGAAGCGCGTCGCCGCGCCCGATACGCCGGTACCGTTCGCGCCGGTGCTCGAGGAGGCGTTCCTGCCCCAGGTCTCGGATGTGGTTGCCGCCCTGCGAGAGCTCGGCGGCTACTGATGGCGACCGGCGCCGCCGTCGACGTCGTCATGCCCCAGATGGGCGTCTCCGTCTCGGAGGGGACGGTCACGCGCTGGCTTCGCAACGTGGGCGACCGGATCGCAGCCGACGAGCCGCTGCTCGAGATCTCGACCGACAAGGTCGACACCGAGGTGCCGAGCCCCGGGGCCGGCGTCCTCCAGGAGATCCTCGTCCAGGAGGGCGAGACGGTGCCGGTCGGGACGCTCGTCGCGCGAATCGGCGCGGACGGCGGCGCGACCGCTCCCGAGCCCGAGCCGGCGGCTCACCCGGAGCCCGAGCCCGAGGCCGGAGCCCGAGCCCGAGGCGGACGAGCCCGAGGCCGAGCCCGAGCCGGAGGCCGAGCCGGTCCCGGCGCCGCCACCGGCAGCCGAGCCGAAGCCGACAAGCGCAGGGAACGGGACCGCTGCGGGCGAACGTCATACGTTCGTCTCGCCGGTCGTCGCGCGAATCGCCGCCGAGCACGGCATCGACCCGGCGACCGTCACCGGCACGGGGCGCGACGGCCGCGTCACCAAGAAGGACATCCTTGCCTTCGTCGAGTCTCGCGACTCGACAAAGGCTAGTGAGGCCGAGGCAACGCCAACGCCGGAGGCTGCGCCGGCCGCGCCGGCCGTACCAGCGGCGCCGCCCGCACCACCTGCAGCGCCCGCGGCAACTTCGCCGCCGGCACCACCGCCACCCACTAGCCAGACGCCGCAGGCGTCTGGCGAAGAGATCACGCCCATGACCCCGATGCGGCGCGGGATCGCCGAGCACATGCGCCGGTCGCTCGATACGGCGGCGCACGTGACGAGCGCGATCGAGGTGGACATGTCGAAGGTGGTCTCGATTCGCCAGGGGCTGAAGGCCGCCTACAAGGAGTCCTACGGCGTCAACCTCACCTATCTCGCGTTCATCTCGCGCGCCACGGTCGAGACCTTGCGCGAGTGGCCCTATCTCAACGCCGAGATCCGCGGCGAGTCGATCGTGACCCACAACTCGGTGAACCTCGGCTTCGCGGTCGCACTCGACGGCGGCAAGGGGCTGATCGTCCCGGTGCTGAAGCACGCCGAGAGCCTCAACCTCCTCGGGATGGCGCGGGGAGTCGCAGACCTCGCCGAGCGGGCGCGCACGAAGAAGCTGCTCCCCGACGACGTCCAGGGCGGGACGTTCACGATCACGAACCCCGGGAGCTACGGCACGTTCATCGGGACGCCGGTGATCAGCCAGCCGCAGACCGGCATCCTCGGCACCTATGCCGTCGTCAAGCGGCCCTGGGTGATCACGGACGACGCAGGCAACGACGCGATCGCGATCCGTCCGCTGATGAACCTGACACTCACCTACGATCACCGCCTCGTCGACGGCGCCTACGCGGGTCAGTTCCTCCGCGATCTCACCGGGCGCCTCCAGCACTGGGGCGAGTCCGACTACTGATCTGGTGGCCTGACCGGCCACGACCGTATGCCGGGCACGGGATAGTCTCCCGGGATGACAGTCGAGTCGCCGGGCGAGGCCGACCCGACTCGGCGCCCGGCCGGTCCCGCGTGCGGCTCGGAGCGGTGCTCGCGCTCGCGGTCGCCGCCGGCTTCATCGCCTGGCTCGTGCTGCGCGACACCGGGCACTCGCCGACCACGACCACGACCGCGGCAACGACCACGACAACGACGGCGGCTGTGCCCACGGCCTTCGCGATCACCCCGGCGAATCTGAGCAGGCTCGCCGCCTCGATCCAGCAACCGATCTTCTGGCTCGGCCGGAAGGCCGGCGACACCTACGAGCTCACGCGGGGCCAGGCGGGGAAGATCTACGTGCGTTATCTACCCTCAGGTGTCGCAATCGGGAGCGGGAAGCCGTACCTCACGGTCGCGACCTACCCGTTCCCCGGCGCGTACGCGGCCCTCCAGAAGCAAGCGGCCGTGAAGGGGGCGGTCACGGCGAAGCTCTCCGGCGGAGGGATCGCCGTCCTCGACAGCGGCTACCCCGAGAGCGTCCACGTCGCCTATCCGAATGTCGACTACCAGGTCGAGGTCTACGACCCGACTCCGGCCCACGCGATGCAGCTCGTCTCGTCCGGGAAGCTGGCGATCCTCGGCGACCTGCACGCCTCCGGCACCGGCCGCGCCGGTGCGCCGGTCGCGGCGTCCGTAGGCGACCTGAAGGCGCTCGCCGCCCGGCTCGGCCACCCGATCTACTGGGCCGGGACGAAACCCGGCTACACCTATGAGCTGACGCAGACCCCGTCCGGGAGGGTGTTCATCCGCTATCTGCCGCCCGGGACGAAGGTCGGCGACCCGAGGGCGGGCTTCCTCACCGTTGCCACGTATCCGTTCCCGGGCGCCTACGCCGCCGTCGCCAAGACCGCGGAGGGCGGGGCCAGGATCGGTCTCGCGCATGGAGGCATGGCCGCCGTCGACACGCTCCTACCCGAAGAGCATCCACCTCGCCTTCCCGGGAGTGAGCTACCAGGTCGAGGTCTTCGATCCCTCTCCCAGCACCGGCCGCAAGCTCGTCGCCTCCGGGCGCGATCAGACCGGTCCCGTAGCCCGGGACGACCCGGACGACGATCGTGGTGCTCGCCTGGATCGTCTTTCCGCTCGTCCTCGGCGTGCTCTCGCTCGGCTGCGGGCTGCTCGTCGAGCAACTGGCCGGGATCGTGCTTCCCGGCGCTCTGCTCCTCCCGCTCGGGCTCGCTGTCCTCGTCGTCGAGGCCGACCTCGCGACGATGACCGGTGCGACCGCCAGGCTCGCAGCGCCTGCCGCGATCGCTCTCGCCCTCGCCGGCTTCGGCCTCGGAGGCGGCCGCCTCCGACCGGCCGGGCGCCTGGGCGGCGGCATGCGGCGCGGGCGCATTCGCGGCGTATGCGGCGCCGATCGTGCTCTCCGGGCAGCCGACGTTCGCGGGGTACATCACGCTCGACGACACGGCAACGTGGCTCGCGCTCACCGACCGGGTGATGGACCACGGCCGCACGCTCTCCGGCCTTGCGCCGTCGACGTACCAGCAGGTGCTCGACGACTACCTCACGGCGGCGGCTACCCGCTCGGCGCGTTCATGCCCCTCGGTCTCGGCGGGCAAGCTGACCGGCGACGACATTGCGTGGCTGTTCCAGCCGACGATCGCCTTCTCCGGCGCGATGCTCGCGCTCTCGATCTACGCAGCGACCGCGCGGCTCGTGTCGTCGCGCCCGCTCCGTGCCCTGGCCGGGTTCCTTGGGGCGCAGGCGGCGCTTCTCTTTGCGTACTCGCTCTGGAGCGGGATCAAGGAGGTCGCCGCCGCGGCGATGATCGCGCTCGTCGTGCGCCTCGGTCGCGGCGACGTTCTCCCGCTGGGGAAGCCCACGCGCGATGCTGCCGAGCGCAGTCGCTGCCGCGGCGCTGCTCGCCGTGCTGAGCCCGGCCGGAGGCGTGTGGCTCGTCGTCCCGACCGTGGCGGTGCTCGCGGTGGTCGTCCCGCGCGGGCTCGGCCCGGCGGCACGAATCACGGCCGTGCTCGTCGGCGCGATCGCGCTCTTTTCGATCCCGTCGATCGCGATCGGGCCGTCGTTCATCCGCGGCGCGAGCGGCGGCGAGATCACGACGAGCACACGAGGTCGCGAACCTCGGGCATCCACTGAGCGGCTTGCAGGTATTCGGCATCTGGCCGGTTGCCGATTTCCGCAACCACCCGTCGGACTCGCCGGCCGCGTATGCGCTGATCGCGATCCTGCTCGTGGGCGTGGCCGCCGCCATGGTGCTCGCCTGGCGCCGGCGCGCCTGGGGGATCCCGCTCTACCTCGCGACCGGCCTCGGCGGCTTCCTCGTCGTCCGAGGCCTCGGTCACGTCGGGCTGAGCTCGCCGTGGCTGAACGCGAAGGCGATGGCGGAGGCCTCTCCCGCCGTCGTCGGCGCGGGTGTCGCGGGCAGCGCCGCGCTGCTCGAGACCGGCCGGCGCGTCGAGGCCGCCGTCATCGGCAGCGCGATCGCGGCGGGAGTGCTGTGGTCGAACGGCCTCGCGTACTCGAATGCGTGGCTCGCGCCGCGCTCGCCAGCTCACCGAGCTCGAGAGCATCGGCAAGCGGTTCGCCGGACAGGGCCCTGCGCTGATGACCGACACCGAGCCGTACGGCGCGCGGCACTTCCTCCGCAGCCTCGACCCCGAGGGCGCCTCCGACCGCAGGCGGCGCCTCATCCCCCTCCTCGGCGGGCAGGGCCTCCCAAAGGGCGCATACGCCGACCTCGATCAGTTCCAGCTCGACGGGATCCTCGTCTACAAGACGCTCGTGCTTGCACGCTCGCCGAGTGAGAGCCGTCCGCCCGCCGTCTACAGCCTCGTCTGGAGCGGCCACTACTACGACGTCTGGCAGCGGCCGAACGCGTATTCACCGATCCTCGCGCACATACCGCTCGGCGACCCCGTGCAGCCGGGCAGCGTGCCGGCATGCAGCGAGGTGGCACGACTGGCCGGCATCGCGGGGCCCTCGGGAAGGCTGGCCGCGCCGCCGCGCGTGCCGGCAGTCGTCGTCGACCTCGGTCGTGCGCCCTTGCCGACAGGCTGGGCGAGCGACGCCGGCGGCCACGTCTTCCCGAGGAAGGGCGGGGGTGCGATCACCGAGCGCTTCACCGTGCCGCGCACGGGCAGGTACGACCTCTGGATCGGCGGCTCGTTCAGGAGCCGCCTTCGGCTGTACATCGACGGCAGGCTCGTCGCCGACGCTCGCGACCGGCTCATCGGCGCGGGGTACGAGCCCCTCGGCGAGACGGCGCTCGAGGCCGGACGCCACCGGCTCGTGCTGCGCTACGACGGCGCCGATCTCCACCCGGGAAGCGGCGGATTCCAGTTCGGCCTCGGCCCGCTGATCCTCAGCCGCGGCCCCGAGAGCCTCCCCGTGACCTACGTGCCCTCGGCCGCCGCGCGGACGCTCTGCGGCCGCAACCTCGACTGGATCGAGGCGCTGGGGCCGGCGTGATCTCGATCGTGATCCCCGTGCGGAACGGCGGCACCGACCTTGCCCGCTGCCTCGACGCGATCGCTGCCCAGCGCGTCGAGGACGAGGTCGAGACGGTCGTGATCGACTCGAGCTCCACGGACGGAAGCGCGGAGCTCGCGCGGAGCCGCGGCGCCCGCGTCGAGGTGATCGCCCAGGCCGATTTCCGCCACGGCTCGGCGCGGAACCTCGGCGCCGAGCTGGCCCGCGGCGAGGTGCTCGTGTTCACGACTCAGGACGCGTACCCGGCCGACGACCGCTGGCTTGCCACGCTCTGCCGACCGCTGACAGAGAATCCGAACGTCGCCGCCGTCTACGGCCGCCAGCTCCCCCACGACGACGCGCGGCCGCCCGAGCGCCGGATCGGCAACCCGATCCTCTCCGGCTTCCTGAACGTCGTCTACCGCACCCCGATCGGCGATGCCCACTGCGGGTTGCGCGCGATCCGGCGGGACGCGCTCGCGCGGCTCGATCTCCACTCGACCGGGATGGAGTTCGCGTCGGAGATGGTGATCCGCGCCGTCCGCGCCGGGCTCGACATCCGCGAGCAGCCGATCGCGCTTCACGTCCGCGGCGGCGACTCGAAGCTCTCCCCGCTCCGCGACGGCTGGCGGCACCTTCGGCTGATGCTCGTCTACAGCCCCGGGTTCCTCTTCCTCGTCCCCGGCGCGGTCATGATCGTGGTCGGGTTGCTCACGATCGTGACGGTGCCGCGCACCTGACGGTGTTCGGCCGGCCGTTCTACATCCACGCCGAGATCGGCGGGTCGATGCTCGTGATCGTCGGGATCGAGGTGATCGTCCTCGGGCTGATCGCCGCGTACCTACGGCTTCTACTTCATGGGGGTGCGCGACCCGTTCCTCGAGCGCATGCACCGCCACTTCACCCTCGAGCGCGGCCTGCTAGCCGGCGGTGTGATCGTGCTCGCGGGGCTCGTCGGCGGCGTCGCAATCGTCGCCGACTGGATCGCGAAGGGCGCCGGGTCGCTCGGCCAGGGTGATCGTTCTTGGCGCAGTGCCCCTGGCGCAGCTTGAGGTCTCGGATCGTCTCCGAGTTGCCCGTCATCTCGATGCACGCGGTGTAGACGATCGGCTTCGCGTGTGGTGCCGCAACGGCCGAGCGCGAGGCCGAGAGCGCTAGCAGCACGCAGGCAGAAACCACGCCCCAAGCACCGAGAACGTCGCACCACCGACTCTCCGCACCTAATCCCTCCGCAACTCGTCCCTGCCCCGGACGTGCAGGAAACATCGTACGTTCGGGCTCGCGAATCCGCAACCGGGGCGAGCGGCTCGACCTCGAGAGCTAGCCTGGGCCGTGATGTCGGCGACCCGTGGTGCGTACCTGATGAATCTGGGCCGGACGGGCTACCTGGAGGCCTGGGAGCTGCAGCGCTCGCTCGCGGCCGCGGTCGCCCAGGGCGCGATCCCCGACACCGTCGTCATGGTCGAGCATCCGCCGACCATCACCCTCGGACGCCGCACCGACCCGGGGGAGCTGCACGTCCCCGAGGGCGCAGAGGTCGAGATCATCGCGTCCGACCGCGGTGGGAAGTCGACCTACCACGGGCCCGGCCAGCTCGTCTGCTATCCGATCCTCGACCTCCGCCGGCACGGCAAGGACGTGAAGCGCTACTGCCGGGACCTCGAGCAGGCGGTCATCGACACGGTGGCGGCGCTCGGCGTCGAGGCGGAGCGAATCGACGGCCTGACCGGTGTATGGCTGCCCTCGCCGCCGCGGAAGCTCGCGTCGATCGGCGTCCACATCAGCCGCTGGGTCACCACCCACGGCTACGCCCTGAACGTCGATCTCGATCCGGCGCCGTTCACCGACTGGATCACGGCGTGCGGGCTCGACGACGCGGCGTTCACGACCCTCGCGCGCGAGGTGGAGAGGCCCGTGACGGTCGCTGAGGTGCGCGGTCCCGCCGCCGAGGCGCTCGGCGCTGTCTTCGGCCTCGTGCTCGACGAGGTCCCCGGCGACGAGCCCGGGCTGTGGGCGCAGCCGCTGCACGCCCAGCTCGCGGGCGCACCGTAGACTGGCCGGCGATGGAGAGCTCGCAGCCCGTGGCCGAGCGGCCGCGCCGCCCCGAGTGGATGAAGGTGCGCGCGCCGAGCGCGAGCACCCGCTACTTCGAGGTCAAGAAGCTCATCCACGGCGCAAGCCTGCACACGATCTGCGAGGAGGCGCAGTGCCCCAACATCGCCGAGTGCTGGGGGCGAGGGACGGCGACGTTCCAGATCCTGGGCGATACCTGCACCCGCGCGTGCCGCTACTGCTACGTGAACTCGGGCACCCCGACGGAGCCCGTGGACGCGCTCGAGCCGCTCCGGCTCGCGCAGACGGCGAAGCAGATGGGCCTCCATCACGTCGTCGTCACTTCCGTCGATCGCGACGACGTCCCCGACCGCGGTGCCGGCCAGTACGCAGCGGTCATCCGCGCCTTGCATCACAAGCTTCCCGATGCCACGGTCGAGGTGCTGACGCCGGACTTCCTCGGCGTCGAGGAGGAGGCGCTCGCAACGGTGCTCGGCGCGCGGCCCGACGTGTTCAACCACAACATCGAGACCGTCCGGCGCCTGCACGCGCGGATGCGCGGCGGGAAGGCCAGCTACGACGGCGCCCTCCGGCTGCTCGCCCGCGCGAAGGAAGTCGCCGACTACCCGGTGATGACGAAGAGCGGGATCATCGTCGGTCTCGGAGAGCGGAACGACGAGGTGGTCGAGACGATGCGCGACCTGCGCGAGCACGGCGTCGACGTGGTCACGATCGGCCAGTACCTCCAGCCGAGCGCGAAGCACGCGAGGATCGACCGCTGGGTGCATCCGGACGAGTTCCGCTGGTTCCGGGAGCAGGGCGAGGCGCTCGGGTTCGGCTCGGTGTTCTCGGGGCCGCTCGTCCGCTCGAGCTACCGGGCCGACGAGCAGCGCCATGCGGCTGCAACCGGCAGCGGCGCGCTCGCCTACTGAGGCGCCGGTCTTGCCATGGCGCGGTAGTCGAGCGCCCGGTCGAGCGTGTCGTCGTCGACGCCGGCCTCTTTCGCGACCTCCCGTAGCGACCGGCCCGACCGCGACGCTTCCTTGACGATCTCCCCCGCCCTGTCGTAGCCGATGAAGGGGTTGAGCGCGGTCGCCGCAGAGAGCGTCAGCTCTGCGTAGAGCTCGCACCGTTCGCGGTTCGCCTCGATGCCGCTGACGCACTTGTCGGCGAGGAGACGTGAGGCCGAGGCGAGGAGGCGGATCGAGTCGAGCAGGTTCCGCGCCATCAGCGGGATGAAGACGTTCAGCTCGAAGTGCCCCTGCATGCCGCCGATCGCGATCGCGGCGTCGTTCCCGATCACCTGTGCGGCGACCTGCGTGACGACCTCGGGGATGACCGGGTTCACCTTGCCGGGCATGATCGACGAGCCCTTCTGGAGCTCGGGCAGGTAGATCTCGGCGAGACCGGCGCGAGGCCCCGAGCCCATGAAGCGCAGGTCGTTCGCGATCTTCGTGAGCGAGACGGCGACGGTCTTGAGCGCTCCCGACGCCTCGACGAGCCCGTCACGGGCGGCCTGCGACTCGAAGGGATCAGCGGGCGGGTTGATCGTCAGGCCGGTGTCGGCCGCCATCCTGGCGCGGACGCGGGCGGCGAACTCCGGATGGGTGTTGAGGCCGGTCCCGACCGCGGTGCCGCCGAGCGGGATCTTCCCGAGCCTGCCGAGGGTCCCGCCGATGCGCTCGGCGCCCTCGCGCACCTGCGCCGCGTAGCCGCCGAACTCCTGGCCGAGAGTGACCGGGACCGCGTCCATCCAGTGTGTCCGGCCCGACTTGACGACGTCCTCGAACTCCGTCGCCTTGGCCGCGAGCGCGCTCGCGAGCCTGTCGAGCGCCGGCAGCAGGTCGTTGACCAGCTGGTCGAGCGCGGCGAGGTGCACGGCAGAAGGGAAGACGTCGTTCGAGGACTGGCCCATGTTCACGTCGTCGTTCGCATGCACGCCCTCGCCCGCGAGTGTCGCGATCACCTCGTTCGCGTTCATGTTCGACGAGGTGCCCGAACCGGTCTGGAAGACGTCGATCGGGAACTGGTCGTCCAGCTCGCCGTTCGCAATCCGGTCACCCGCAGCGGCGATCCGCTCGGCCTTGCCGGCGTCGAGCAGCCCCAGCTCGGCGTTGACGCGCGCAGCGGCGGCCTTGATGCGGCCGAGCCAGCGCGCGACCGGCGCCGGAATCGGCTCCCCGGAGACCGGGAAGTTCTCGATCGCCTTCGCGGTCTCCCCGCCCCAGAGCTCCGCAGCCATGTGCTCGAGTCTAGTCACGGCGATTGCGCCGAGAGGCGCGTCCCGGCAGCCGGGGAAGGGTCAGCGGCGGCGGCCGTGGTGAAGCAGGTCGTCCCAGAGGTGAAGCTTCACCCGCGGGCGGCCGTGGGGTGCGCCGAGGCCCTGCTCGTGGCGGTCGATCGCCTGCCAGCCCTCGTAGTCGACGTAGGGCAGGCCGCGCTCGTGGAGCAGCTCGGCCAGATCGCCCTGGCCCGGCTCGAGCAGCCCGGCCTCGGCATCCTCGAGGACGTGGGCGGCGGTCTCGGCGGCGTCCTTCTTGTTCGTGCCGATGACGCCGCTCGGGCCGCGCTTGATCCAGCCGGCGCAGTACAACCCGGGAATCGGCCGCCCGTCCTCGTCGAGGGCACGGCCGTCGTCGTTCGGGATCACGCCGCGGCCGTGATCGAACGGCACGCCGGGTAGCGCGACCCCTCGGTAGCCGACGCTGCGGAGGACGAGCCCGCACGGGATCGTCTCGCGCTGCTCGGTGGCGACGGCGCGCAGCCCGCCCCGGCCGTCGTCGACGAGCATGTTGCGCGACGACCACGACCTCCTCGACCTTGCCGTCGCCCCGGATCTCTACCGGCGAGACGAGGAACCGAAGGCTCAGCGGCGCGGCTTGCCCTCGGGCGCGCGAGCCGCGTACTCCCGGAGGAGCTCGACGTTTCGGCGGGCCGTGCCGCGCGCGTCGGCCAGGGCCGCCTCGCTCGCCTCGTCGAGGACGAGATCGGCCGGGTCGACGATCACGTCGGCGCCCGCGAGCTCGCCGAGCTCCTTCAGCTCGGGGTTCGTGAACGCCGCCTGGGCAGGGCCGCGGCGGCCGAGCATCACGATCTCGCGCACGCCCGACTCGACGATCGCCTCGACCGCGGCGTGGGTCGTGTCGGTGGGCGCGAGCTCCTCGGCGGTCAGCGCCAGCATCCGCGCGACGTCGACGGCGACGTTCCCGTTCCCGACCACGACGGCCCGCTCGCCGGAGAGGTCGAACTCGATGCTCCTGGAAGTCGGGATGGCCGTTGTACCAGGCGACGAAAACGGTCGCGGGCCACGAGCCGGGCAGGTCCTCGCCCGGGATCTCGAGCCGCCGGTCGGTCTGGGCGCCGACCGTGTAGACGACCGCGTCGTAGAGCCCGGCCAGGTCCGACGGGCTGATCGACTTGCCGACGTCGACGTTCCCGAAGAAGCGGAACCCGGGCGCGGCCGCGGTCTTCTCGAAGACGCGCGAGACGGCCTTGATCTCGGGATGGTCGGGCGCGACGCCGAACCGGACGAGGCCCCAGGGCGTCGGCAGGCGCTCGATCAGGTCGACGTGCGCGCCGGCCGCGAGCAGCGGCGCGGCGACGTAGAACCCGGCGGGGCCGGAGCCGACGACATGGCCGACGCGCAGCACGCTCAAATGGCTAGAGGAGCGCGAGCTCGACCCGAGGGCGCACGGACGCTCAGCTGGCGGCAGGGCGTCAGTGCGAGCAGCCGGCAGGGTGCTCGGCAGCACCCTGGACGTGCTCGTCGCCCTCTTCGGCGACGTGGAAGCTGTGACCGCACCCGCAGGAGCCCGAGGCGTTCGGGTTGTCCACCTTGAACCCCGACTCCTTCAGCGAGTCGACGAAGTCGATCGTGGCGCCCTTCAGGTACTGCGCGCTCGCGGGATCGACCACGACGCGGACGCCGTAGAACTCGACCTCGGAGTCGTCGGCGGTCGCGCCTCGGTCGAAGCCGAGCTGGTACTCGAACCCGCCGCATCCCGCCGCCCTGGATCGCGATGCGGAGCACCTCGGCCTCGCCGGCCGGCTCCTGCGCGATCAGCTCGCGCACCTTCGAGGCGGCAGCCTCGGTCAGCGTGACGCCGGCAGTCTCTCTGGTCACGGTCTCTCTGGTCTCGACAGTTGCCATCGCAAAGAGTGTACCGACGACCCTCCGTCAGGCAGGCCCTGGAGCCGTGGTAGCGTCCAAACGGCCGATCCGCGCGGAGGAGAGACGCTTGTTCGACGACTGGCTGCCGTTTGCCATCTACGGGTTCTTCGCCCTCGTGATCCCATCGACGATGATCGCGGCGAGCTTCCTGTTCGCGACCCGGCCGAAGCGCCGCGTGCGGGCGCGCACGATCCCGTTCGAGTCCGGCGTCTCGCTCGGCCCGCCGCCGCGGCAGCGCTTCACCGTGAGCTTCTACCTCACGGCGATGCTCTTCATCCTCTTCGACATCGAGATCGTGTTCCTCTACCCGCTCGCGGTGATCCTGCACACGCTTGCCTGGTTCGGGTTCGTCGAGTTCCTCGTCTTCCTGGGGATCCTGCTCCTGGCCTACGTGTACATCTGGCGGAAGGGAGCGCTCGAGTGGCGATAGAGAAGGACAAGCGGCTCCGCGACATGGGGCTGCACTCCGAGCGGCTGCTCTGGCCGACGAAGGGGCCGGGGAAATTCGAGACCGAGGTGAACGACCTCGAGAAGAAGGTCGGGCTGTCGACGCTCGTCCAAGGCCGTCGCCTGGGCGCAGACGAAGTCGATGTGGCCGGACACCTTCGGGCTCGCGTGCTGTGCGATCGAGATGATGTCGATCGTCTCGCGCGCGCTACGACATCGCACGCTTCGGGATGGAGGCGTTCCGCTCCTCGCCGCGCCAGGCCGACCTGCTGATCGTCTCCGGCCGCGTCTCGCACAAGATGGCGGCGCCGCTCCGGCAGATCTACGACCAGATGCTCGAGCCGAAGTGGGTGATCGCGATGGGCGCCTGCGCGAGCTCGGGCGGGATGTTCAACAACTACGCGATCCTCCAGTCGGTCGACAAGATCGTCGCGGTCGACATCTACGTCCCGGGCTGCCCGCCGCGGCCCGAGCAGCTGATGGAGGGGATCATCCGGCTGCACGAGGCCGTCCAGGCCGGAGTGCCGCCCGCCTACGACCTGCGGAGCGTGGCGATCGTGACCGCCTGGACGAAGATCCCGGGCGTGAAGCGGGTCGAGGAGGCGCACGGCGAGCGACGCTCGTCGTCGAGCCCTCGCGCCTCGTCGAGACTGCACGCACCTCCGCGACGAGGAGGGCTTCAACTTCCTCTCGGACGTCGCGACCGCCGACTACCTCGGCTGGGGCGACAAGGGCGTCTCCGGCTACATCGGCACGGCCACCGGGCGTCGGGGCGGCCGCGACCTGAACCTGCCGATGACGCCAGGGCCTCCAGATGCTGCCGCAGCCGAAGCCGAAGCGCTTCTCGGTCAGCTACCACCTGCTCTCGGTGTCCGACGACGCCTCGCCGCGTGCGCGTCCAGACCTGGGTCGACGACGGCGAGGCCGGTGCCGACGGTGATCGAGGTGTGGCCGACCGCCGACTGGCACGAGCGCGAGGCCTGGGACATGATGGGGATCCCGATCGAGGGCCACCCGAATCTCAAGCGGATCCTCACCGACGACGACTGGGAGGGCCACCCTCTGCGCAAGGACTATCCGATCGGCGGCGAGCCGGTTCGCTTCTCGGAGGAGGAGTAGGTGAGCACCGGCTGATGGTCGCCGTACCCGAGCGGACGCGTGCGGCGATCTACGAGGGCACGCGCATTCCGTATCCGATCCCGACCGTGCTGCGCGTCCCGGACGAGATCGCGGCGACCGGCGACGTGCTGCCGATCAACTTCGGCCCGAACCACCCGTCGACCCACGGGGTGCTGCGCCTGATCGTCGATCTCTACGGCGAGGACGTCGTCGGCCTCGAGGCGGTGGTCGGCTACCTCCACACCGGCTTCGAGAAGAACATGGAGCAGAAGAGCTGGTGGAAGGCGATCACCTACCCGGAGCGGATCGACTACCTGTCGTTCCAGGCCAACGAGCTCGTGTTCGTGCTCGCGATCGAGAAGCTGCTCGAGCTCGAGGTGCCGCGAGAAGGCGCAGTGGATGCGCACCTGCCTGTGCGAGCTGAACCGGATCCACTCGCACCTCGTCTGGCTCGGCACGGCCGCGCTCGAGCTCGGCGCGATCTCGATGTTCTGGTACTGCTTCCGCGAGCGCGAGCAGATCCTCGATCTCTTCGAGATGGTCTGCGGGACGCGCATGCACACGCGGTACTTCCAGGCCGGCGGGCTCGCGGAGGACATCCCGCGCGGGTTCTTCCCGGAGGCGCGGCGGTTCGCGAGCTGGATGCCGAAGGCCGTCGACGAGTACGAGGCGCTCGTCGACAAGAACAGGATCTGGCTCGAGCGGACGGTCGGGCTCGGGCTCCTCTCGGCCGAGGACGCGATCGCGCTCGGGCAGTCGGGCCCGGTGCTGCGCGCCTCCGGCGTCGACTGGGATCTGCGCAGGGTCGAGCCGTACCTCTCCTACGCCGAGTGCGACTTCAACGTTCCCGTCCACCACGAGGGCGACGTGTACGCCCGCTACCGCGTGCACATGGAGGAGATGCGGGAGTCGGTGAAGATCATCTCGCAGTGCCTCGACCGCCTCGAGGCGATGGAGGGCGAGCCGTGGATCGCGGACGACCGCAAGGTCGTGCTGCCGCCGCGCGAGGAGCTCCACACCTCGATGGAGTCCCTGATCCACCACTTCAAGATCGTCACCGAGGGCTACCGCGTCCCCGAGGGCGAGGTGTACGTCACCGTCGAGTCGCCCCGCGGCGAGCTCGGCTGCTACGTCGTCTCCGACGGCGGCCCGAGGCCGTGGCGGGTGAAGTTCCGCGCGCCGTCGTTCGTCGCGCTCGAGGCGACGGCGACCTGCATGACCGACGCGCTCGTCGCAGACATGATCGCGATCGTCGGCTCGCTCGACACCGTCATGGGCGAGGTCGACCGGTGATGGAGACGCTGTTCGAGCGGATCCAGGGAGAGCGCGAGCGGTTCCCGGAAGGCTCTCGCTCGGCGACGATCCCTGCGCTTCGGCTCGCGCAGGAGGAGTACGGCTGGCTCCCGCCCGAGGCGATCCGGGAGGTCGCCGACGCGCTCGACCTGACACCGGCCTACTGCCATGCGGTCGCGTCGTTCTACGACATGTTCCACCTCGAGCCCGTCGGCGAGCACCTGATCGAGGTGTGCACGAACCTCTCGTGCGCCCTCGTCGGGGCCCAGCGCGTCGTGGACGCGTTCGAGAGCGAGCTCGGACTCGAGGCCGGGCGAGACCACCGACGACGGGAAGATCACCTTCCGGACGGTCGAGTGCCTCGGCGGGTGCGGGTACGCGACGGTGGTCGCGGTCGACAGCCGCTACCGCCAGCACGTGAAGCCCGACGACGTTCCCGCGATCGTGAAGGAGATCCGTGGGCGCTCGTAGCGTGCTCCTCGCCGGCGCGGACGAGCGCGACCTGACGAAGCTCTCCGAGTACCGGGCGATCGGCGGCTACGACCAGGTTCCGAAGGCGCGGAAGCTGAAGCCGGAGAAGCTGATCGAGACGCTGCTCGCGGCGAACCTGCGCGGCCGCGGCGGTGCCGGGTTCCCGATGGGCCGGAAGGCCTCGCTGATCGACCGGGGCTCGTCGAAGCCGAAGTACCTCGTCGTGAACGCCGACGAGTCCGAGCCCGGCGCGTTCAAGGACCGCGAGGTGATGGCCCGCGTGCCGCACCGCCTGCTCGAGGGCTGCCTGATCGCCGCGCACGCGATCGAGTGCGAGCACGTCTTCAT
Source organism: uncultured Actinomycetota bacterium (assembly GCA_963723405.1). Classification (GTDB taxonomy): domain Bacteria; phylum Actinomycetota; class Thermoleophilia; order Gaiellales; family Gaiellaceae; genus PALSA-600. The sequence continues at coordinate 311,663 of CAVRQF010000003.1, forward strand.
CTACATCCGCGGCGAGTACCTGCACGAGTACGAGATCCTCGAGCGCGCCGTTGCCGAGGCCCGCGAGGCCGGGCTGCTCGGCGACGTCGAGATCACGGTGTACCGCGGCGCCGGCGCCTACATCTGCGGCGAGGAGACGGCCCTGCTCGACTCGCTCGAGGGCCGCCGAGGCCAGCCGCGGCCCCGCCCGCCGTTCCCGCCGGTGCAGGGCCTCTTCAACGCGCCGACGCAGATCAACAACGTCTGCACGATCGCGACCGTGCCGTCGATCATCGAGCTCGGCCCGGCGGAGTTCGCCAAGATCGGCGTCCGAGAGCTCGCCGGGAACGGCGATCTTCTCGATCTCCGGGAACGTCGTGAGGCCCGGCAACTACGAGCTCGAGCTCGGGACGCCGATGCGGGAGCTGATCTACGACTTCGCCGGCGGGATCGCCGGCGGGCGCGAGCTGAAGGCCGTGATCCCGGGCGGATCGTCCGTGCCGGCGCTCTCGCCCGACCAGATCGACGTGCCGCTCGACTACGACTCGCTGGGCGCGCTCGGCACGTTCTTCGGGGCCGCCTCGCTGATCGTCGTCGACGACCGCTGCTGCATGGTGCAGCTCGCCCTGCGGTCGACGAAGTTCTACATGCACGAGTCGTGCGGGAAGTGCACGCCCTGCCGCGAGGGCACGCGCTGGATGGTGCAGATCCTCGAGAAGCTCGAGGCCGGCCGCGGGCACGCACGAGGAGATCGACCTGCTGCGCTCGGTCGGCTCGCGCATCCTCGGCAAGTCGCTGTGCGCGCTCGGCGACTTCGCGGTGTACCCGGTCGCGAGCTACGTCGCGAAGTGGGGCGAGGAGTTCGAGGCCCATGTCGAGCTCGGCCGCTGCCCGTTCGACGGCGAGTCGAGCCTCGAGGGGATCGTCGCTCCGAGCGACAGCCATTCGCCGCGCGAATCGCTCGTGGAGAGTCATGGCTGAGAACGTCACGCCGGAGAACGTCACGCTGAAGAACGTCACACTTAAGATCGACGGGCGCGAGGTCTCGGTGCCGAAGGGCACCGGGCTCGTCGAGGCGGCGCTCGCGGCGGGGGTCGAGATCCCGGTGTTCTGCTACGAGCCGCGGCTCGGGCCGCCGGTCGGCGCGTGCCGCATGTGCCTCTGCGAGGTCGCGCCGGGGCCGCCGAAGCCCCAGGCCGCGTGCACGCTGACCGCGGCCGACGGGATGGAGGTGAAGACCGCGGCAACCTCGGAGATGGCGGCCGAGGCGCAGAACGCGACCCTCGAGTTCATCCTCGTCAACCATCCACTCGACTGCCCCGTCTGCGACAAGGGCGGCGAGTGCCCGCTCCAGGACCTGACGTTCCGCTACGGGCCCGGGAACACGCGGATGACCTTCCCGAAGCGGACGTTCGAGAAGCCGATCCCGATCTCGCCGACGATCGCGCTCGACCGCGAGCGCTGCATCCTCTGCTACCGCTGCACCCGCTTCTCGGAGGGGGTCTCCGAGGACGGCCAGCTCGTCGCCGTCGAGCGCGGCGCCGGCGTCGATGATCGCGACCTTCGAGGACGAGCCCTACCGCGCGCCGTTCTCGGGGAACGTCATCGAGCTCTGCCCGGTCGGCGCCCTCACCTCGACCCAGTACCGCTTCGAGGCGCGCCCGTGGGAGATCCAGAACGTCCCGACCGTCTGCGGCCTCTGCCCGGTCGGCTGCAACGTCAGCGCCACCGTCCGCGAAGGGCAAGGTCAAGCGGATCCTCTCGCGCAACCATCCCGAGGTCGACGAGGGCTGGCTCTGCGACAAGGGCCGCTTCGCGTTCTCGCATCTCCGCGCGGGCGACCGCCTCGAGGATCCGCTGCGGCGCAACCGCGACGGCGACCTCGAGCCGATCGACTGGAACGAGCGCCCTCGACCTCGCCGAGCAGATGCTGACCGCGCGCGGCACGGCGATCGTCACCGCGCTCTCGGGCAGCGAGACCGTCGAGCAGGCCTACGGGCTCGGCCGGCTGCTCCGCGCCGGTCTCGGCGCCCACGAAGCCGTGCTCCCCGAGGAGATCCCCGACGAGCTCGACGCGTTCCGCGCGCCGCTCTCCTCGATCCGCGACGCGCCCGGCGGTCGTCGTGCTCTGCGACGAGCCCGTCGTCGAGCGCGCTCCGGTCGTCGACCTCTGGATCAAGGCCGCCCGCAGGAACGGCGCGCAGATCCTCTGCGAGCCGCCCGAAGGGCCGATCGAGGGCGCCGTCCTGATCTGCGACGACGCGCAGTGCACGGCATGGCTCGCCCGCGACCTCGGCGCGCCGCCGCCTTCTACCTTCCGCGCACGCCGAACGGCCGCGGGGTCGCCGACGCCTGGAGCGCGGCCGGCGACGGCGAGCCCGTCGACGTCGAGCCGAGCCCTCGTGGTGATCTCGGGCGACGAGGCGGCTCTCGACCCCGGCGTCCGGGCGATCGCAGAGCAGCGCGAAGACCGTGATCGGGATCGGGATGTTCGAGGGCTCCTTCCGCGGGCTCGCGGATCTCGTCCTGCCCGGGACGAGCTACCTCGAGCGCGACGGCACGACGGTGAACCTCGAGGGGCGCCTCCAGCGCCAGCGCCGCGCCGTGATCGCGCCGTGCCCCGACGAGCTCGCCTGGATCGCGAAGCTCGCCGGCCGGTTCGGCGTCGAGCTCTCGCCGCACGCCTCGGTCGTCTTCGAGGAGGTGTCCGCGACCTGTTACGGCGGGATCTCGTTCGGCCAGGTCGGCGAGCGCGCGCCGCTGCCCGCCCCCGTCCCGATGAGCGCCTCGAGCCGGGCCCAGACCGTCGAGGCGCCGCCGGCGAAGCCGGTCGCGGTCGGCACGGGCCTCCGGCTGCTCACGTTCAAGCCCCTCTTCTCGGGCCCGGCCGTCGAGCGGACGCCCGAGCTCGACTTCCAGCGGCGCGACGGCGAGGTCGAGCTCGCCCGCGTCGACGCGCAGGCCAGAGAGATCTCCGAGGGCGACAACGTGACCGTGTCCTCGAACGGCACGTCGGTCAAGCTTCGAGCCCGGATCGCCCCCGACCTCCCGCCCGGCACCGTCCGCATCCCGCGCGACGAGGCCGCCGGCCTGCACGAGCTCGTCGAGGTGGCGAAGTGAGCCAGCAGCCCTGGTGGATCGGGATCATCGCCGCCGCTGATCGTGATCAACCTCGTGATGGCGGCATTCGCGTACACGACCTGGCTCGAGCGCAAGGTGCTCGGCCGGATGCAGCTCCGCTACGGCCCGAACCGCGCGGGCCCGTTCGGGCTGCTCCAGCCGATCGCCGACCTGATCAAGCTCGTCCGCAAGGAGGCCTTCTACCCGGCGTCGGCCCACGAGCTGCCGTACATCATGGCGCCGATCGTCTCGTGCTTCACGGCGCTCCTCGCGTTCGCGGTGATCCCGTGGGGGCCCGGCTGGACGGTCGACGGCTACTACATCCAGGGCTCGATCGCGAACCTCCCGATCGGGCTGATCGTCATCTTCGCGCTCGGCTCGATCGGCATCTACGGCTTCATCGTCGGCGGCTGGGCCTCCGACTCGAAGTTCTCGATGCTCGGCTCGATGCGCACCTGCGCGCAGCTCGTCTCGTACGAGGTGTCGCTCGCCCTCAGCGTCCTCGGGGTCGTGATCATGGGCCGGTCGCTGAACCTGGTCGAGATCGTCGACCGGCAGGGACAGACCCTCTGGTTCTTCATCCCCCAGTTCGTCGGGCTCGTCATCTTCCTGCTCGGAGGGATCGCCGAGACGTCGCGGCCGCCGTTCGACCTTCCCGAGGCCGACACCGAGCTCGTCGCCGGGTATCACACCGAGTACTCCGGCATGCGCTGGGGGCTCTTCCAGACGGCCGAGTACATCAACATGATCGTCCTCTCGGCGCTCTGCGTGACGCTCTTCTTCGGCGGCTGGCAGTTCCCGTGGATCCACTCGCTCGACCGCTTCGGCCCGATCTGGTTCCTGCTCAAGCTCGGCGCGCTCGTCACGGGGTTCATCTGGCTGCGCGCCTCCCAGCCGCGGCTCCGCTACGACCAGCTCATGCGCTTCGGCTGGAAGGTGCTCCTCCCGCTCGCCACGCTGAACGCCCTCGTCACCGCCCTCGTCGTCGTCTGGCACGGGCAATGAGCGCCCTCATCCCCAACACGTTCAAGGGCTTCGGCGTGACGCTGAAGCAGGTCTTCCGGAAGCCGATCACGCAGCAGTACCCGGAGTACCTGCGGCCCGTGTACCCGCGCTTCCGCGGCCGTCACCTGCTCCACCGGCACGAGAACGGCCTCGAGAAGTGCGTCGGCTGCTCCCTCTGCGCCGCCGCCTGCCCGGCCGACTGCATCAGGGTCGTCGCCGCCGAGAACACCGCCGACAACCGCGTCTCGCCGGGCGAGCGCTACGCCCGCATCTACGAGATCAACATGAGCCGCTGCATCTTCTGCGGCTACTGCGAGCTCGCCTGCCCGTTCGACGCGATCACGCTCGGCAACGACTTCGAGATCTCGGAGTACAACCGCGACGACCTCATCTACACGAAGGACATGCTCCTCGCGGAGCCGGTGAAGCGGGTGCCGGTCGCCGACCGCGACCTCTACGACACGCCGATCCCCTACTACAAGGCGAATTCGTACGAATGGACGAAATGGCTGATGGCTAACTTCCTCGTTTGGTGCGTCTGGGTCGTCGCGGCGTTCGCGTGCGTGGCGAGCGCCCTCGGCGTGGTCACGTTCCGCAACCCGTTCTTCTCCGCGCTCGCGCTGATCGGGAACCTCGCCTCGCTCGCGGTTCTCTACCTGCTCCTCGGCGGCGAGTTCGTGGCGGCGGCGCAGGTGCTCGTGTACGGCGGCGCCGTCATGGTCATGTTCCTGTTCGTCATCGCCTATCTGGGCGAGCAGGTCGGGATTGACGCCGTGGGCCGGCGGGCCCTCGTGGCAGGTCGTCGCCGCCTGCCTGGCCGGCGGGGCGATCCTCGTCGAGGTGATCGTCGCCGTCGGCCTCTCGACGGGCGGCTCGCTCTCGCACTCGGCGGCGATCGGGCGCTACGTTCGGCTCGCCTGCGGCGATCGGCGAGCTCTTCCTCACCGACCACCTCATCGCGTTCGAGGTCACCTCGATCGTCCTGCTCGTCGCCGCCGTGGGCGGGGTCGTGCTCGGCTCGCACGCCCGCGGCGTCGACGGTCGAGGCCGCCGAGTTCCGCACCGCCCGGCTCGCCGAGGACGAAGACGGCGCAGGCTCGACGGAGCCACGTTCGAGCGGAGGCGTCGGCGCTGCACGGGCCTGACATCACCTGGTACGTGGTGCTGGCCGCGATGCTGTTCGCGGTCGGCGCGGTGGGGGTGCTCGTGCGGCGCAGCCCTCTGATCATCCTGCTCTCCGTCGAGATCATGCTCAACGGGGCGAACCTCGCCCTGATCGCCTTCGCGCGTCACGTCGGCAAGCGAGGACGGGCAGGTGTTCGCGATCGCCGTGATGGCGATCGCCGCCTCCGAGGTGGTCGTCGGGCTCGGGCTGATCGTCGCGATGGGCCGCCGCGACCTCGAGCTCGACGTCGACAAGCTACGGACGCTCCGCGGTTGATGAGGAGTCGGAGCTGAACGCCGCCGCCTGGATCTGCCTCGCCTCGCCGCTCGCCGCCACGGTCGCGCTGGCGCTCGCCGGCACCCGCATCTCGCGGCGCGGCGCCGGCTACCTCTCGACCGGGTCGACGCTGGTCTCGTTCGCGGCCGCGATCGTCGCGCTCGTGATCATGCTCGGCGAGTCGCCCGCCGCACGCGCGCACACGACGACCTCGTGGACGTGGCTCTCCGCCGGCCCCTACAGCTTCGGCTTCACCCTGCTGACCGACCAGCTCAGCGTGATGATGATGCTCATCGTCGCCGGGGTCGGCTCGCTGATCGTCGCCTACTCGGTCGGCTACATGGAGGGCGAGGACGAGGAACGGCGCTACTTCGCCTACATGTCGCTGTTTCTCTTCTCGATGCTCCTGCTCGTCCAGTCGGGGAACCTGCTTCTGCTCCTCGCCGGCTGGGGGATGGTCGGCCTCTCGAGCTACCTGCTGATCGGCTTCTACCAGGAGCGCGAATCGGCGGTCGCGGCCGCCAAGAAGGCCTTCATCATGAACGCGTTCGGCGACGCGACGATGGCGCTCGCCCTCTTCCTGCTGATCCAGCACACCGGTCAGCTCGACTACGCCGGCGTGTTCGCCGCCTCGCCGCACGGTGGCACCGTCGCGAACCTGATCGCGCTCGGCCTCCTCGGCGGCGCCGTCGCCAAGTCGGCGCAGATCCCGCTCCACACCTGGCTTCCCGACGCGATGGAGGGGCCGACCCCGGTCAGCGCCCTCATTCACGCCGCGACGATGGTGACCGCAGGCGTCTACCTGATCGTCCGCGTGCCACCCGCTCTTCGAGAACGCCCCGAAGGTCGACGACCTCGCCGCCGGGCTCGGCGCCGTGACGCTCCTGATGGCGGGGCTGATCGCCCTCGTCCAGGTCGACATCAAGCGCGTGATCGCGTACTCGACGATGTCGCAGATCGGCTACATGTTCGTCGGCGCGGGCATCGGCGCGTACTCGAGCGCGATGTTCCACCTGATGACGCACGCGTTCTTCAAGGCCCTGCTGTTCCTCTCCGCCGGCATCGTCATCCATGCCCTTGCCGGGGAGCAGGACATGCGGAGGATGGGCGGGCTCGGGAAGGCTCTGCCGTACACGCGCAACGTGTTCCTGATCGGTGCGCTCGCCCTCGTCGGCATCCCGCCGTTCGCGGGCTTCTTCTCGAAGGACTCGATCATCGCGTCGACGCTCACCAAGGGGGGCTTCGGCTACTGCCTGTTCGCGGCCTGCCTGGCGGGCGCGTTCCTCACCGGCGTCTACACGTTCCGGATGTTCTTCATCGTCTTCGGCGGGCAGCAGTCGGCCTTCGCACAGGAGCACCTGCACACGGAGAAGCACGAGGCGCCCTTCTCGATGATCTGGACGGTCGGCGTCCTCGCGGTGCTCTCGGCAACGGCGGGGCTGCTCCAGTTCGCGTCGCTCTGGCAGCCACTGAGCACCTGGCTCGAGCCGGTCGTGCCGAACACCGCCGACCCGAGCGGCACCCAGGAGGCGATCGCCTCGATCTCCGCCGTCGGGCTCGGGCTCGTCGGCATCGGGGTCGCCTACGCGGCCTACGTCAGGAAGACGCTGAAGGTCCCGAGGCCGGTGACGCTCTTCGAGAAGAAGTTCTACTGGGACGAGCTCTACGACCTCGTCTTCTACAAGCCGGCCGACCTGATCTCGCGCGGCCTCGGCAGGTTCGTCGAGCAGCCCGTCATCGGCGGGTCGATCGGCGAGGTCAAGCTCGGCTTCCGCTACGGCGCCGGCGGGCTCGCGCGCGTCCAGAACGGCCTCGTCCGCGCCTATGTGCTTGCGCTCGCGGGCGGCGTCGCCGTCCTCGCCCTCGTCTTCATCACCACTCGTTGACCTCGACGTGAGCGACTGGCTGACCACGATCCTGATCTTCCTGCCGATGGCGGGCGCGCTCGCCGTCTGGCTGCTCCCGCTCTCCAGGCAGGCGGCCGGGTCGCTGGCCGCGCTCGTCTCCCTCGCCGAGGTCGCCGTCTGGATCCTCGTCCTCGAGCGCTTCGACTTCGGAAGCGGCGAGCTGCAGTTCGCCCAGCAGACGAGCTGGTTCAGCGAGATCAACTCGAGCTACCACGTCGGCCTCTACGCCTTCTCGGTCTGGCTCGTCGGCCTGACCGCCGTGTGCGGGGCGGCGGCGGCGATCTACGCGTGGTGGGTCGGGCGCGAGCGGCCGCGCGCCTACTTCGGGCTGCTGCTCTTCCTGACCGGCGCGGTCGCAGGCGTCTTCGCCTCCCAGGACCTGCTGCTCTTCTACGCCTTCTTCGAGGCGATGCTGATCCCGCTGTACGTCCTGATCGGCTTCTGGGGCGGCGCCGGCCGGTTGCGGGCGACGATCACCTTCGTCGTCTACACGGTCGCCGGCTCGCTGCTCATGCTCACCGCGATCATCTGGTTCGGCCTCCAGCAGAACACGTTCGACCTCACGCAGATGGGGACGAGCACGAACGACTGGCTCTTCCTCGGCTTCGCGATCGCCTTCGCCGTCAAGGCGCCGCTCTGGCCGTTCCACGGCTGGCTGCCGGACGCCTACAGGGAATCGCCGCCGGAGGTTGCGGGCCTGCTCTCGGGCGTGATCTCGAAGGTCGCCGCATACGGCTTCATCCGGATCGGCATCGCCAAGTTCCCCGGCCCGACGGCCCACTTTCGCGACCTGATCCTGGCGCTTGCGGCCGTCGGGCTCGTCTACGGCTCCCTCCTCGCCTTCCGCTCGCCCGACGTGCGCGGCGTCGTCGCCTACTCGTCGCTCGCGCAGATGGGGCTGATCACGTTCGGCATCTTCGCGGTCAACGGCCTCGGCCTCGACGGCGCCGTCCTGCAGATCGTCAACCACGGCCTGCTCTCGATGTCGATGTTCCTGCTCGCCGGGATGGTCGAGCGGCGGACGGCGACGGGCGAGCTGTCGCTGCTCGGCGGCATGGCCCGGGGCGACCCGCCCTCGCGACGATCCTGATGACGGTCGGCGTGATGGCCCTGGCCGTGCCGCTCTCGTCGAACTTCGCCGGCGAGTTCCTGATCCTCGCCGGCGTGTTCCAGACGGGGTGGGGCTGGGCCGTCGTCGGTGCGGTCGCGATCGTGCTGGCGGCGATGTACATGCTCCGGCTGATCTCGGCGGTGCTCCACCAGGACGTCGGGCCCGCCGTGAGCGACGCCGCCCTCGACCTGCGGACGGGTGAGCTCGCCGTGGTCGTGCCGCTCGTCGTGATCCTCCTCGTCCTCTCGGCCTGGCCGGACGCGATCAGCGGGCACTCCTTCGCCGGCGGCTCCGGCGGCCGAGAAGGTCTCGCAGACGATCGGCGTCCAGGAGGCATCGCCGTGACCAGGCCGCACGTCGACTGGTTCGCGATCTCGCCGTCGCTCTCGATGATCGGGGCAGCGGCCGTCCTGATGATGGTCGCCGTCTTCTGGCCGCGAGACTCCCGCCGCGCGGCGTCGGCCGTCATCTGTGCGGCCGGGTTCCTGACGGCGTTCGTGTTCGCGATCCTCGTCTTCGACCGGAGCCCGAACGGCGGCCCGGAAGTCGCCGACTCGATCTTCCGCGACCGCTGGTCCGCGCTCGCGCAGATCCTCGTCGCCGGCTGCGGGCTCGTCGCGGTCCTGGTCGCGTACTCGGAGCCGATGCGCAGGGAGAACGTCGCCGAGTACTACGTCCTGCTCGCCGCCGCCGGCGCCGGGATGGCGTTCTTCGTGCAGGCGGCGAACCTGATGACGCTCTTCATCGGGCTCGAGTGGTTCTCGATCGCGCTGTACGTGATGTGCGCGATCGACATCGACCTCGTCGGCTCGCTCGAGGCGGGGCTGAAGTACCTCGTCGTCGGCGCCGTCGGCTCGGCGACCCTGCTCTTCGGCTCCGCGCTCGTCTACGGCGCAACCGGCGAGCTCAGCTTCGACAAGATCGCCGCCGCGGGGCACACACACGACTCGCTCCTCGTGCTGGGGCTCGCGATGATCATCGCCGGGTTCGCGTTCAAGGCCTCCGCGGCGCCGTTCCACATGTGGACGCCCGATGCATATCAAGGCGCACCGACGCCGGTGACCGCGTTCATGTCGTCGGCGACGAAAGTTGCTGCGCTGGTGGTGATGATCCGAGTGCTGCTGACGGCGTTCCCCGGCGAGGAGCACCTGTGGACCTGGGCGGTGGCCGCGATCGCGATCATCTCGCTCGCCGTCGGGAACATCGCCGCGCTCGCGCAGCGCAACGTCAAGCGGCTGCTCGCGTACTCGTCGGTCTCGCACGCCGGGTTCATGCTGATCGCGGTCGCGGTCGCGAACGAGACGGGCGCCCGGGCGCTCATGTACTACCTGATGCCCTACTGCGCGATGTCGCTCGGGGCGTTCGGCGTCGTCGCCGCGCGGGAGCGCGAGCTCGGGGTGCCGGTCACCCTGGAGAACCTGTCGGGCTTCGGCTGGGAGCGGCCGCTCCTCGGCGTCTCGATGTGGGTCTTCATGCTCGGCTTCCTCGGCTTCCCGCTCACGGGCGGGTTCTGGGGGAAGATCTACGTCTTCACGGCCGCCTACGACAAGGGCTGGTGGTGGCTGATCGTGATCGGCGTGATCTTCACGATGGTCTCGGCTGCCTACTACCTGGCGGTCGTCCGGTCGATGTTCCTGCGTGACAGCGCCGAGCTGCGCCTCGCCCCGGCAGGTGGCTCTCCGCCCCGCGAGTGGCTTCTCCAGAAGGGCGTCGCGATCTGCGCGATCGTGACGATCGGTTCCTTCTTCTTCGTGCAGCCGCTGGTGGACGTCGCGTCCAGGGCCGCCGCCGCGCTTCCGTTCTGACCGAGACGTCGATCACCCGGCCCCGGCAGCGGGCGTCTCCCCCCTCCGACCCAGCGCGCGCCCCATCTCCTCGAGGCAGAGCTCGTCCTGGAGCGCGAGGCCGGGCTTCGCGAACGGCGCCGGGTCGAGAAGCACCGTCCTGCCGTCGTCGGCGACGATCACGTTGCCCGGGTTCAGGTCCCCGTGGACGACGTCTCTCGCGTGGAGCTTCGAGACCACTTCGCGCACACGGTCGAGCTGCCGCCCAGCCTCGTCGAGCATCCCCATCCGGAGCAGCTCGGCGAACGTCACCCCTTCCACGTACTCGAGGATGTAGCCCACGAACTCCCGATCCGGGTTGCGAACGGGGGCGACCGGCAGCGGGATGCTCGACGGCACGATCGCGTGCATCTCGACGATCCGCTCGAACTGCGGACGGAGGTGCTCCGATTTCACGAGCGACCTGATCCCGACGCCCACCGGCGGGGCATAGCGCGGCCAGTGGTACTTGAAGATGATCTCGCCGGGGTCGAGGCCCTGCTCGACGAGCCTCCGCCCGAGCTCGCTTCCGTCGGCGATGACGATCTCGACGACGTGGATCGACCTCGCCCGCTCCGGCGGGCTCGACGTGCTGGAGCGGCGGAACATGCCCAGAGGCATGCCCTGAGGGTAGCGGCAGGGAAGCTACGGCTTCGCGGGCGAGAAGCTGCCGAGCCTGCGCCAGTGCGGCACGGCGGCAAGCAGGCCCTTGAGCGCGAAGAGCCCCACCACGGCGACGAGCGAGGACACCGCGAGCGGCGGCACGCCGTGGACCGCGCTCGAGCGCGCGGCACACGACAGCACGAGCAGGGCGACGATCGCGCCCGAGCAGAGCGCCTGGATCCCGGAGAAGCGCTCGCGCGAGTCGACGAAGCCGCCGAACCGGACGATGGCCCCGACGGCCGCGAACGGAAGCGCGAACAGGAGCGCGGTCCCGGCGAGGCCGTGATCACCCGCCGAGTCGGCGATCGCTGCAACCGCAACGAGCAGGGCCGGAAGAACGCGGCGTCCCATCGCGCACTAGCTTCGCTCCCGGGCCGGACGATCCTGCAAGCGAAACGTCGCGAAATCGAAGTCCGGTCGATCGCGACTAATCTGGCGCCGTCGGCCACGAAAGGAAGTGAAGGGATGGCAGCACTGACCTGGCTCGGGCATGCAGCGTTCCTGCTCGAGAGCGACGAGCGCAAGGCGATCTACATCGACCCGTTCCTGACCCACAACCCGAAGACACCCGAGGAGCTCAAGCATCCCGAGCGCGTCGACATCATCGCCGTCACCCACGGGCACGGCGACCATGTCGGCGACACGGTCGCGCTCTCCCAGCAGTTCCCGGACGCGCAGATCGTCGCCCAGGTCGAGCTGAAAGGGTGGCTCGGCGCGCAGGGCGCGAAGACCGACGGGCAGCTGCCGGGGCTGAACAAGGGCGGGACGCAGGAGATCGGCGGCGTCCACTTCACGCTCGTGAACGCATTCCACTCCTCGAGCGCCGACGACGGCTCCTACACGGGCGAGTCGTGCGGGATCGTGATCCGCCTCGAGGGCGGCCGCGCGATCTACTTCGCCGGCGACACCTGCGTCTTCGGCGACATGGCGCTGATCGCCCGCCTGCATGCCCCCGACCTCGTCGTGCTCCCGATCGGCGACCACTTCACGATGGGCCCACGCGAGGCCGCGCTCGCGCTCGAGCTGCTCGGGAGCCCGCCGTGTGTCCCGTGCCACTACGGGACCTTCCCCGTGCTCACCGGCACCCCGGAGCAGCTGCGCGTGGAGGCCCCCGGCGCAACCGTCCACGCGCTCGACCCGGGCGGGACGCTCGTCCTCTGAGATGCGCCCCCCGCTCGTCGCGACCTACTCGATCGCCGCATGCGACCTCGCCGCCGGCCAGTGGGGCGTCGCGACGCAGTCGAAATTCCTCGCAGTCGGGTCGGTCGTCCCCTGGGCGCGTCCCGGCCTCGGCGCGGTCGCGACTCAGGCCTACGCCAACCCGCGTTACGGGCCCGACGGTCTCGCGCTCCTCGAGCAGGGCCTCCCCGCCGCCGAGGTGGTGGCGCGGCTGACCGATGCCGACGAGGGGCGCGACCATCGTCAGCTCGGCGTCGTCGACGCCCGCGGAGGGAGCGCCACGTTCACCGGGAACGAGTGCATGGCGTGGGCGGGCGGGATCGCGGGCGACTGCTTCGCCGCCCAGGGGAACATCCTCGTCTCCGGGGAGACGGTCGAAGCGCTCGCCGCCGTGTTCGAGGACTCGGCCGGGCAGCCCCTCGCCGAGCGGCTGATCGACTGCCTCGCCGCTGCTCAGGCGGCAGGAGGCGACAGGCGCGGCCAGCAGTCCGCCGCACTTCTTCTCGTCGAGGCCGATGGCGGCTACGCCGGGCTCTCCGACGCTGTCGTCGACCTCCGGGTCGACGACCACGCCGCCCCGATCGAGGAGCTCGCCAGGCTCTACCGGATCCACCAGTCGCTCTTCGGCAAGACACCGCCGGACGAGTGGCTCGAGCTCGACGGCTCGCTCGAGCGGGAGGTGCGGAAGCTCCTCGCGGGGCTCGGCTACGACGGAGACCTCGCAGCTGCCCTCCAGGCCTGGGCGGGCAGGGAGAACCTCGAGGAGCGCATCGACGGGATCGACCGGATCGACCCGGTCGTGCTCGAGGAGCTGAGACGGCAATGAAAGGCTGGGAGGCCACGAGCTTCGGAGAGCTCGACGCGATCCCGTTGTTCGAGGGGATCGTCTGGCACCCGGTGCGGCGACAGCTCGGGATCCAGGCCTTCGGCGTCAACGCGTACACCTCGGAGAAGGCCGGCGAGCTCGTGATCGAGGAGCACGACGAGACCGGCGGTGGTGCCGGCGGCCACGAGGAGCTCTACGTCGTGATCGCCGGCCGCGCGACCTTCACGCTCGGCGGCGAAGACCTCGACGCGCCCGCCGGGACGCTCGTCTTCCTCTCCGACCCGAAGGTCAGGCGCAAGGCGGTGGCGCAGGAGAACGGCACGCTCGTCCTCGCGATCGGCGCGCAGCCCGGCGTGCCCTACGAGCCCTCCCCGTGGGAGTGGTACTTCGCGGCGTTACCCGCGTTCCGGGAGGAGCGCTGGGACGACGCGATCGCGCTGATGCGGACGGGCCTCGAGGCGCGGCCGGATCACCCGGCGATCCTCTACAACCTCGCCTGTGCCGAGTCCCGAGGGGGATATCCGCTCGACGCCCTGGCCCATCTCCAGGCCGCGGCCGCCGCCGATTCCGAATACGCCGACCGGGCCCGCGAGGACCCGGACTTCGATCCGATCCGGGGCGAGCCCGGCTTTCCGGGGTAGCCGGCCCCTAGGAGACGAGGGGCAGCGTGCGGGTGAAGCCGGCGCCGCGGCTCCTGTCGATCTCGGCCGCGATCGCGGCCACCGCGCGGGCAGGCTCGGAGCCGGGATCGGAGACGATGAGCGGCGTGCCCGCGTCCGCCGCCTCGCGGATGCGCGCGTCGAGCGGGACGCTGCCGAGGAGCTTGACGCCGAGCTCCGTCGCAAGCCGCTGACCGCCGCCGGTGCCGAACACCTCGGAGGTCATGTTCTCGATCACGCCGAGAAGCTGCATCCCGGTGCGGCGCGCCATCTGCGCGGCGCGGCTCGCCACCTCCTGCGCGAGAGCCTGCGGCGTCGTCACGACCACCGCCTCGGCGCGCGGGAGCATCTGGCCGAGCGAGATCGACACGTCCCCGGTGCCGGGAGGCATGTCCACGACGAGCACGTCGAGCTCTCCCCAGTGAACGTCCTGGAGGAACTGCTCGAGCGCCCGGTGGAGCATCGGCCCGCGCCACATGAGCGGAGCGTTGTCGTCGACGAAGAACCCGATCGACATCAGCTTCAGGTCGTGCGCGACCGGCGGGATCATCAGCTTGTCGACGAGCACCGGCTTCTGGGAGATCCCGAGCATGTGCGGGATCGAGTGCCCGTAGATGTCCGCGTCGAGGATCCCGACGCGGCGCCCCGACGCGGCGAACGCCGCAGCGAGGTTGGCCGTGAGCGAGGACTTCCCGACGCCGCCCTTCCCCGACGCGACCGCGATCACTCGGGTCGTCGGGTCGAGCTGGATCGCCTTGTCGTCTGCGGGCCGGCCGCCCCGCAGCTTCGTCGTCAACGCCGTGCGCTCCTCGGGGCTCATCACGTCGAACTCGACCCTCGCCGCGGTGACGCCTGCGACGGCTCCGACCTCCCGCGCGACCTGCTCGGTGAACGAGTTGCGCAGCGGGCAGCCGGAGACGGTGAGCGCGATCGTGACGGTGACCTCCCCGCCCGCGACCGCGATCTCCCGGACCATGTCGAGCTCGGTGACGGGCTTGCGCAGCTCGGGGTCGATGACGTTCGCCAGAGCGGCGAGAACTGCGTCGCGTGAAGGCTCCATACCTCTAGGAGCGTACCGCCGCCGCGATCTGGTCGGCGAGCTCCTGGGTGCCTGCCGCGCAGATGCGGGAACGGGCCTGCAGGTCGAGCGGGATCTCCGGCACGGGCGGCCCGTCGATCGCGTGCACCGCGAACCCACGCTCGCGGATCAGGAGCTGGGCGGCCGCGAAGTCGACTGGGCGCGACGGCTTGAGGCACACGACCGCGTCGGTGCGCCCTGCGGCCAGATGGCAGAACGTGATCGCCTGCGCGCCCATCACGCGCACGCGATCGGTCAGCGGCGCCAGCTTCTCGAGGCGGTCGAGCACGAGCGCCGCGCGGGTCGCCTCGATCGAGAGGAACTCGATGTGGTCCTTGGGCGTCCCGGTCAGCGGCTTGCCGTCGAGGAACGCGCCGCCGCCCTTCACGGCGGTCCACTCCTCGTCGGAGCCGAAGTCGTGCACGAAGCCGAAGACGACGTCGTCCATCGTCTGCCCGCCCTCGGCGACCGCCACGCAGAGCGCGAAGTACGGAATCGCCCGCTCGGCGTTCTGCGAGCCGTCGATCGGGTCGACGACGACCGTGATCGGGCCGTCCCCGCGGATCCCGATCTCCTCGGACACGATCCTGATGTCGGGCCGGTCGAAGTGCGCCAGCACGACCCGCTCGGCCGCCTCGTCGAGCGCGGCGGTGATGTCGCCGCCTTCGCCGAGCCCGACGGGGCGCTCGCGCTCCTCCCGCGTGGGCATCTCGGCGAGGACGGTTTTCACGTCGGCGACGGCCGCGCGGCACAGGTCGAGCCACGGGCTCATGTGGGAAGAAGCAGCAAGCCCGACGTGAGCTTGGGATAGAAGTACGTCGTCTTCTTCGGCATCGTCTCGCCGCGTCGCGCATGCGTGAGCACCTGCTCGACCGTCGGGGCGCGAACGAGGAAGACGAGCTGGGCCAGCTCCTCGTCGACCGCCTTGATCGCCTCCTCGGCGTCCGGCGTGTACTCGACGCCCGCCGGCTCGTACTGCTCGATGTCGTTGACGTCGAGCTCCTCGTCGGTCTCGAGCCGGAAGAAGTTGCCGGCCCGGTACACGGCGAGCGAGTCGGTGTCCCAGATCGAGGTCATGAAGCCGTACGGCTGGACTCCGACGTCCTGGGCGACACGATGGGTCGGGAAGATCTGGAGCCCCGGATCGCGTGCCGACACGAGCACTGCCATCGTCCGCTCGGCCCCCGGGCTCTCCTTGCGGTAGGCGACCGCCGTCTCGTAGCGGTGGTGGCCGTCGGCGATCAGGAGCGGGACGTCGAGGTCGATCCCATCCGAGTCGAGCTTCCAGAGACGGCTCCTCACCCCGGCCTCGTCGACGTCGATCGCCGGGTCGCCCGAGGGCCGCGAGACCGGCGGGTCGGCGTCGTAGAGCATGAGGACCGGCTCGAGCTCGGTCTTCGTCTCCTGCAGGATCTCCAGCCGCTCCTGCTTCACCACGGGGTTCGTCGCCTCGTGCGGCAGCACCTTGCCCTCGGAGTACGGCGTGGCCTCGATCGCGCCGACGATCCCCTCCCGGGTCCGGCGAACGCCGTCGGGGCCCTCGTAGTCCTCGGTCAGCCACCAGATCGCCGGCCCGTCCTCGACGAGCACGCCGGCGCGCAGCCACTCGGCGAGCGTGCGGCCGGCATCGGCGGGGCGCTGGGGCCTCGTCAGGTGCACGATGTTGTACGGGCTCGTGTGCCAGAGCCGGAAGTGGTCGTCCTCCGAGATCACGTCGTAGGGCGGCGCGACCACGTCCGCGAGCGGGCCGGCGACGCTCTCGTCGTAGCGGAGGGCGGAAAAGGGTGCGATCGTGGGCACGGTCTGAGGCTACCGAAGCCTTGGGAGTTCCCTCTCCGAGCGGGCACTAGACTCGGAAGGGTGATCTCCGACCTCGAGGAAGACCGCGTCGTAGAGGGCGTCTTCGCGGTGAAGACGAAGCGCCGGCTACGGACGAAGGGCGGCGCGTCCTACCTCGCGATCGAGCTCGTCGACCCGAGCGGCCGCATCGAAGCCCGGGTCTGGAACGACGTCGAGCTCCTCGACGGCCGGTTCGCCGAGGGCGACGCGGTGCGGGTGCTCGGACGGGTGGAGAAGTTCCGTGACCGCCTCCAGCTCGACGTACGGACGCTCGAGGCGTCCGAGGTCGATCCCGTGACACTCACACCGACGCTCCGCCGAGACGGCGCCGAGCTCCAGGGGTTCCTCGAATTCCTCGTCGAGGAGATCACCCATCCCGGGCTCGCGGCCACGGTACGGGCCGTGCTCGCGGGGCGCGACCTCGGCTCCTGGCCGGCGACCGCCGACGACCATCACTCCTACGCGGGCGGGCTTCTCGAGCACACGGTGGGCGTGGCGACGTTGTGCCGCGAGACCGCGCAGCTCCATCCCCGGCTCCGGTCGGAGCTCCTGCTCGCCGCAGCGCTCGTGCACGACGTCGGGCGGACCCTCGAGCTCGGGCGCGGCCCGGCATTCACGCCGACCGACGAGGGCCGGCTGCTCGGCCACGTCCATCTCGGGATGCGCCTCGTCGAGGAGCACGGGGCGGGGTTGTCCGACTCGGAGCGGGCGGAGCTCCTCCACTGCGTCGCGGTTCACCACGACGGACGCGCGACGCGCACCGCCGAGGCGGCGGTCCTCTACCACGCCAACCAGCTCGACGCGAGCGCCGCCACCCGACCGACCGGGTGAACGAGGTCCTGCTCGCGCTCGGCGCGAGCCTGGCCTGGGGCATCGGCGACTTCGTCGGCCCCTGGCAGGGACGCACGCTCGGCGGGCTCCGCGTCCTCTTCTGGGGCCAGATCGCCGGCCTCGCCGCCGTGTCCCTCGTCGTCCTCGCCCTCGGGGACACGCCCCGCAGCGCCTCCGTCCTCTACGCGGTGCCCGCGTCGATCTCGGGGACGCTCGGGCTCTTCGCCTACTACCGCGGGATGGTGATCGGCGCGATGGCAGTGGTCGCGCCGATCGCGGGAGCCGCGGTGATCGTGCCGGTCGTCTTCGGCATCCTCAGCGGCGACCGGCCCTCGGTCGTCCAGTACGCCGGCATCGCCTGCGCGGTCGTCGGCGTCGTGCTCGCCTCGCTCGAGCACCGCACGGGAGGCCGCCGGCGCCTCGCCGCGGGCGTCGGGCTGGCGCTCCTCGCCGCGATCGGCTTCGGGCTCTACTTCCCGGCCATGCACGCAGCCGGAGAGGCCGACCCGTTCTGGGCGGGCCTCGTGTTCCGGATCGTCTCGACGGCGGTCATCCTGATCGCGGTCGGCATCAGGCGGCCGGCGCTGCGCCTGGGAGGGTGGAAGCTCGTGATCGTCCTCGCCGTCGGGCTGGCCGACATGCTCGGGAACGTGCTCTTCGCAGGCGCCGCGGACGAAGGGGGGCTCGTCAGCCTGACCTCCGTGCTCGCCTCCCTCTACCCGGTCGTCACCGTCGTGCTCGCCGCCTGGGTCCTCCACGAGCGCCTGGCACCGGTTCAGCGGGCGGGCGCCATCCTCGCGCTGACGGGGATCCTGCTCGTCGCTGTTTAGATGTTGAACCTGATGTTCAGCACGTCGCCGTCGCGGACGACGTAGGTCTTGCCCTCGAGACGCTGGTGCCCACGGCGGGAGACCTCGGCGTGGGAGCCCGCCTCGACGAGCTCGGCCCAGTCGAAGACCTCGCAGCGGATGAAGCCCCTGGCGATGTCGGAGTGGATCGCGGCGGCCGCATCGAGCGCCGTCCGGCCGCGCCGGAGGGGCCAGGCGCGCGTCTCCTTCTCCCCCGCGGTGAAGAACGTGATCAGGTCGAGCTCGTCGCGAAGATGTCGTGCGACCTCGTCGAGCGCAGAAGGCGCGCCGTCCCGGAACGCGACGGCGTCCGCCTCGGTCAGGTCGGCGAGCTCTGCCTCGAGGGCCAGGTCGATCCCGCCGGGACCGTTCTCGACGGCGATCAGCGGCTTCGTCGTCAGAGGCTCGAGACCGTCCGGCAGCTCGCCGGGTAGGTCCGCGAGCGACGACCCCGCATCGACGGCGGCGAGGATCTCCTGCAGCCGCCCGACCTCGGCGCGCAGCTTCGGGTCGCCCGACTTCGCCTGTTTCTCGACACGCTCCAGCCTCCCTGCGACGTGGTCCCGGTCGGCGACGAGCAGCTCGAGCCGGAGCTCCTCGAGGTCCCGTGCCGGGTCCGCTCCCGGCGAGAAGCCGTCGAGCACGACGAGCAGGGCATCGACCTGACGGAGGTTGCCGAGGAGCGCCGGCCCGGTGCCCGGCACGTCCTGGACCCGGATCGCGACCGCCGTCACCTTCCGTGCCGACACGACCTCGGCGAGCGCATCGAGTCGCGGGTCGGCAACCGCGGCCATCCCGACGTTCGTCTTGCCGTACTCGCCGCCGCCCGAGCGCGTCAGCGCGCGGAAGAGCGTGGTCTTGCCGGCTCCCGGCAGGCCGACGATCCCGGCTTCGAGTGCCACGGGCTAGGCCGTTCTGGAGTTACGAGCCGAAGCCGACGCGGCTCTCGCGGGCATGGCGCTTGACGAACGCGACCATCTTCAGGACCGCGGTGTAGCGGCCGTCCTCGGCATCGAACGTCAACGCGTCGGGCTCGCCCTTGGCGAGCGCGGTCTCGAGCTCGTCGGCGGTCTCCGGGGTCACGTTGACCGTCAGCGACTGGCCGCTGCGGAACGCGATCTCGAGCCGGATCCGCTCGGCCTCAGGCACGTCCCACCAGCTCCGCGAGGACGCCGCCGGTGGCGTGCGGGTGGATGAAGGCCACGTCCCTGCCCTCGAGCCCGGGACGCGGCTGGTCGTCGATCAGCTCGGCGCCTCCGGCTGCGAGCCGTTCGAGCTCGGCTGCCACGTCGTCGACCTCGAACGCGAGGTGATGCATGCCGGGGCCGCGCCGCTCGAGGAACCTCCCGACGGGTGTATCGGCTGCGAGCGAGGCGAGAAGCTCGACCCGGTCGCCGCCGACTCGCAGGACCGCCGTCTCGACGCCCTGGCTCGCGACCGTCTCACGTACCTCGACCTCGGCCCCGAAGAGAAGGCCCCACGTGGCAACGGCTTCGTCGAGATCGGCAACGGCAACGCCGACGTGGTGGATTCCGGACAGCTGCACGCGACCGATGCTACCGTCGCGGCATGCGTCGGGTGCTGGCGTGCTGGCTTGCCCTCGTAGCCCTGGTCCTTGCCGGCTGCGGCGGGAGCAGTGGGCCGAAATCGAACGGGATCGCCGACATGACCCCGACGCAGATCGTCACCGAGATGAAGAAGGCGATCGCGAGCGCGGAGAGCGTCCACATCTCGGGCTCGGGCACGTCGGGAGGGACTCAGCTCTCGCTCGATCTCCGGCTCGCGCGGGACAA
The DNA here is from genome assembly GCA_963723405.1 of uncultured Actinomycetota bacterium. Classification (GTDB taxonomy): domain Bacteria; phylum Actinomycetota; class Thermoleophilia; order Gaiellales; family Gaiellaceae; genus PALSA-600. The sequence goes on from CAVRQF010000003.1 coordinate 331,765, forward strand.
GGGCGGGGCGGGCCATGTCGAGCTCGGCGGCTTCGGGTTCGACATCGTCCGGATCGACCAGAAGCTCTACTTCAAGGCCGACGCGAAGGCGCTCAACCACTACGCGGGGAGCGCGGTGGCGCAGCTGCTCGCCGGACGGTGGTTCGAGGTCCCGGCGTCGTCGAGCGGCTTCGGCTCCTTCACGCCGCTCACCGACCTCCAGAAGCTGATGAACCAGATCCTCACCGCGTCCGGGCGGGTCGTGAAGGGCGACGAGACGACGATCGGCGACCAGCCGGCGCTCGCCCTGACCGACACGAAGAACGGGGGCACTCTCTACGTGGCAACGACCGGGCCCGCCTACCCGCTCGAGCTGAAGCCGGGAGGGAGCAAGTCCGGGTCGATCACGTTCACCGACTGGGACCAGCCGGTGACGCTCACCGCGCCGAAGGGCGCGCTCGACTACGCGAAGCTGACCGGCGGCTGAGCGGCGACGACCTGGGGAACGCCGACGGCCTCGGCCGCCCGCGACTCCGGGCTGAACGTCGCCGAAGAGCTGGAGCAGCTCCTCGCGGCCGAGCGTCTCCTTCTCGAGCAGCGCCGCGGCGACGCGGTCGAGCAGCGCCCGGTGCTTCGCGATCAGCCGTAGCGACTCGGCATAGGCGAGCTCGGTCAGGCGGGTCTGCTCCTGGTCGCGCATGCGCTTCGACTCCTCCGAGAGCGCGTAGTTGTCGGCGCGCATCGTCCTGGCCTGCGGCGTTGTCGCCCATCCCGTACTCGAAGACCATCGCGCGGGCGAGCTCGGTCACCTTCTCGAGGTCGTTCGCGGCGCCGTTCGTGACCCGGCCGAAGACGACCTGCTCGGCTGCCCGCCCGGCGAGCGTGACGACCATCCAGTCGACAGCTCCTCCTTGGTGTGGAGGTAGCGCTCCTCCTCGGGCAGGTTGAGCGTGTAGCCGAGCGCGGTGCCGCGGGCGATGATCGTCGCCTTCTGCACCGGCGAGACGCTGCTCATCAGATGGGCCATGAGCGCGTGCCCGCCCTCGTGGTAGGCGAGGATCCGCTTCTCCTTCGGCGTGATCACGCGGCGCTGCTGGAGCCCGCGATGACCGGTCCATCGCATGCTCGAAGTCGGCTGCACGGCTCGTGGCTCCATCGGCCGGCGAGATCGCCGCCTCGTTGCAGATGTTCGCGAGGTCGGCGCCGGTGAGCCCGGCGGTGTGGCGGCGACGATCTCGAGTCGATCGGCGCGAGCGGCTTGCCGCGGGTGGACGTGAGGATGTCCTTGCGCCCCAGGTCGGGCGCCTGGATCAGGATCTGCGGTCGAACCCCCGGGCGAGCAGCGCCTGGTCGAGGTCCTGCAGGCGGTTCGAGGCGCCATGACGACGACCTGGTCGCGCGGGCCGAAGCCGTCGAGCTCGACGAGGAGCTGGTTGAGCGTCTGATCCTGCTCGCGGTTGAAGGACGAGCCGGTGCGGGCGACCCCGACCGCGTCGAGCTCGTCGATGAACACGATCGAGGGCGCATTCGCGCGCGCCTCCTCGAAGAGCTTGCGGATGCGGGCCGCGCCGAGGCCGGCGAACATCTCGACGAACGCCGAGGCGCTCTGCGCGTAGAAGCGGGCGCCCGACTCGCTCGCGACCGCCTTCGCTGCGAGCGTCTTGCCGGTGCCGGGCGGGCCGTGGAAGAGGATCCCCTTCGGGACGCGCGCGCCGAGCGCTTCGAAGCGCTTGGGGTCGCGAGAGGAAGTCGACGACCTCCTGGAGCTCCTCCTTGGCCTCGTCGAGCCCCGCGACCTCGTCCCAGGTGACGGCCGACGACGAGCCGGGGGTGATCTCGGCCGGCTTGACGCGCGGCATCACCTTCACCGTCCTCCAGAGCAGGTAGGCGACGAAGACCATCAGCAGGAAGAACATGACCGGCAGCCAGGTGAGTGCAAGGTTCTGCACGGTCGATCCGAAGGAGGCCACGCCCATGTGCCCCTCATCGGCACGCGGGGCCGGGTGCTAAAGCGCTTCGAGTCTCTAGGCGTCTTCGAGCTCGAGGCACGCCGCGAGCGCTGCCTCGGCAACCGCGAGCTGCTCGGGGCTCGGCTCGGCGGTCGAGAGCCGGTGCTGCAGCTCGTGGCCGGGCCGCGCGAGCGCGCGGGCGAGCGTCCGGTCGGGGTTGCGCGTCATCCAGCCGAAGATCTCGGTCGCGGCGGCGATGGAGCCGAACGACGCGGCGAGGCGCGCGGCGGGCCGCAGCTCGCGCGGAGCGCGCGAAGCGAGGATGTTCCCGGCGACGCCGGTGAGGACGAGCGGGCCGACGAGATGGGAACCGCACCGCTCGTGCTCCTTCGCGGCCGTCTCGCCCGTGCTCGTAGGTGCCGATCGCGACGTGCTCGGCGCCGTGGTAGGCAGCCAGAGAGCCGTTGCGCACCGACAGCACCGCCGGTGCGATCGCGAGCAGCCCGGCGATGATCTCCTGCGCGGTCTCTCCGAGCCGCGAGCGCCGGAGGAGCTGGATCGCGCCGGCCGTCGCGGCCATCGCCGCGAGCGTGCCCCTGCCCTCGAACGGCAGCTCGGCCTCCGGCAGCGCCTGCTTCACCTTCGGGATCACGACGACGGACTCGAGGAGCCTTGCCGGGCCGCGCAGGAGCGGGGTGCTCACGCGTGAGCCGAGGAGCTTCTTGCGGCCCGATGCGATCCTGATCTCGCCCTCGTCGGTCCGCACTGCACACGCCCACGCCGTGGGCCCGTGCACGAGTACGCCGTTCCTGAGCGCCATCCCGCCGAGGCGGATCTTGTCAGCCATGCGTACCAGGGTAGTCGTCGGTGAGCTCCTCGAGGAGGGCCTGGAGCCGGGAGGCCGCCTCGCCGCGGGCGAGCTCGCGCCCGTCGACCGCGACGAGCGGCATGATCTCGCGGACCGCGGAGCTCGTGAACGCCTCGTCGGCGCCGAGCAGCTTCGGGAGGGTGAACACGCCCTCCTGGACGCGGTAGCCGGCCGCGCGTGCGAGCGCCGCCACCGCCCCGCGCGTGACGCCCGGCAGGACGCCGGTCGAGAGCGACGGCGTGACGAGGACGTCCCCGTCGCGCCACCAGACGTTCGACATCGTCGCCTCGAGCACGGTCTCGCCCTCGCCGAGGTAGATCGCGTCGTCGGCGCCGGCTGCCTCGGCCTGCGCGACCGCCGCGAGCGCCGTCGCATAGCTGGTTGCCTTCACCCCGGTCAGGAGCCCTGCGCTCGTCGTCTTGACGGTGACCGCGGCGATGCCTCGGCGGCGGAGCTCCTCGAGCCCGGGCGGGAGTGGCCCCGCAGTCGCGAGCAGCGTGCGGCCCGTGTGGAACAACCGGAGCGTGCCCTCGTCGGCGCCCGACGCCGCAGCGACCTCGGCGGCGAGCTCGGCCGCGCCCTCGGGGGGAGGAAGCCCGAGCGCGATCGCGGAGCGCTCGAGCCGCTCGACGTGGCGGCGGAGCAGGACGGGCCGGCCGCGGCGCATGCGCACCGTCTCGAACGCGGCGGCGCCGCGGAGGAGCGCCTCGTCGTCGGGGAGGAAGACCGGTGTTGCGGGATCGACGAGGCCGACGCCGGCGACGCCGGCAGCAAGGAGCGCCGTCATGCTGCGACCAGGCTGCCGATCGCGGCGAGGATCGGGCGGGCCTTGACCCAGGACTCCTCGATCTCGGCCTCGGCGATCGAGTCCCAGACGATCCCGCCTCCGACCCAGAGATGGACGCGACCGTCGGCCACCGCGAGCGTCCTGATCGTCAACGCGAGCTCGAAGTCGCCGTCCGGGCGCAGCACGCCGAGCGCGCCCATCGAGGCGCCCCGCCCGACGGGCTCGACCGAGGCGATCAGGTCGACGGCGGAGATCTTCGGGGCGCCGGTGACCGATCCCCCCGGGAACATCGCGCCGAGGATCTCTCCGAGGGTCGGCGCCGGCCCTGAGGCGGCCCTCGACGGTGGAGACGAGATGCGTGACGCCGGCGAGCTCGTGCTGGGCCATCAGCTCCGGCCACCGCACCGACCCGGCCTCGCAGACACGGGCGAGGTCGTTGCGCTCGAGGTCGACGATCATCATGTGCTCGGCCCCGTCCTTCTCGCCCTCGACGTCGACGCCCGCGGGGCGGGTCCCCTTGATCGGCCTCGTCACGAGCCGGTCGCCCCGGCGGGCGAGGAAGAGCTCGGGCGAGGCCGACACGATCGTCCAGCCGCTGCCCGCCAGCGGCTCCGGGCGCAGCGGGCGGAGGTGGCGGAGCGCCATGGCGAGCGCGAACGGGTCGCCGGCGAACGGCGGCCGAGAGGTGCTGGACGACGTTGGCCTGGTAGACGTCGCCCCGGGCGATCGCCGCGCGCACGGCCTCGATCGCGCGCGGCGTGGGCGTCGTCGTCCCAGCTTCGCTCCCATTCGCCGAGCTCGAAGCCGACGGTGGAGACGCGCCCCGGGGGCTTGCGCCGGCCGCACACGGCAAGCGAGAAGGGGCAGCGCGCACGGCTCGGGCGGCGGGGGTGTCTGCTCACGGCGGATCGCGGCGGAGAGCCCGTACCCGAGGTAGAGATCGGCGACGAGCCCTTCGCGGCCCCAGAACCCGCTGGAGATAGTCCTCGAGAGCGTCGAGGGCGCCGAGGGGCTCGTAGATCTCCAGCACGAAGGCACCGCAGGTCTGCCCTGCGCCTCCTAGCGGCGAGTGCCGAGCGTCAGCAGGTAGCGGCGCGGCGCCCGGATGCGGTCGCCGTCGCGGTAGGTCTCGTACAGCTCCACGAACGCCTGGTGGAACGCCTCGCCGCGCTCGGCGTCGAGCTTGCCGAGGAGCGCGGCCACCGGGGGCGAGGAGGTCGAGAAGACCTCCCAGAGCTCCTCGCCGGAGCCCGCATCCATCCAGAGCGTCCCGTCGACGAACTCGAGCTCGAAGTCCTCGCCGAGCATGTCCTCGACATGGTCCTCGCGACCCCACTCCGTCGACTCGCGCCCTTCGAGCGGCTCCTCGGTGAAGCGGCGGTAGAGCTCACCGAGCTTGGGGTTCGGCTTCCACGCGGTGAACCCGAGCCGCGCTCCGGGCCTCGCGACCCGCGCGAGCTCGCCGGCGACGTTCGCGTGGTCGGCGGAGAAGATGAACCCGAAGGCCGAGGCGATGACGTCGAACTCGCCGTCCTCGTAGGGCAAGTACTCGACGTCGCCCTGGTCGATCCGCACCGAGAGCCCCTCCGCCTCGGCGTCCTCGCGGGCCTTGTCGACGAGCGGCGCCGCGCTGTCGAGCGCGACTGCGTCGGCTCCCCTGCGGGCGGCCCGCAGCGCGATCGCCGCGGTGCCGGAGCCGAGGTCGAGCAGCCGCTCGCCGGGCTGCGGTGCCAGCCGGTCGGCGAGCTCGTCGTGCACAGGCTCCAGCACAGACGTCAGCCGCTCGTACATGCCTTCGTTCCAGAGATCCATCACCACGCCGCCCCGGGAGCATACTGACGCCTGTGGCCGATCTCTTCGACGACGCGGCCGGGCGGCGCCTCGAGACGGCAGCGCCGCTCGCCCAGCGGCTCCGGCCCTCGGAGCTCGACGCGTTCGTGGGCCAGGAGCACGTGGTCGGGCCCGGGCGGGCCCTCCGCCTCGCGATCGAGGCGGACCGCGTTCCGTCCTTCGTCCTCTACGGCCCTCCCGGCAGCGGGAAGACGACGCTCGCGCGGATCGTGGCCGGGGTCACGGGCGCCGAGTTCGTCGAGCTCTCCGCGGTGTCGGCAACGGTCGGGAACGTGCGCGAGGTGCTCGCCGCGGCCCGCGAGCGCCTCGGCGCCCGGGGTCGCCGGACGATCCTCTTCCTCGACGAGATCCACCGCTTCAACAAGGGCCAGCAGGACGCGCTGCTCCCGGGGGTCGAGGACGGGGTCGTGACGCTGATCGGCGCGACGACCGAGAACCCCTACTTCGAGCTCAACTCCGCCCTGCTCTCGCGGATGCAGGTCTACGAGCTCGAGGCGCTGACCCCGGCGGACCTGACCGAGATCCTCCACCGGGGCGCCGAGGAGCTCGGAGCCCGGCTCGACCCGGAGGTGGAGGAGCTGATCGCGGCGCGGGCAGGCGGCGATGCCCGGAGCGCGCTCGGCATCCTCGAGCTCGCCGTCCAGACCGCAGCGCCCGGCGCGGTCGAGCCGGCGCACGTCGACGATGCCGCGCGCAAGCGGCCGCTCCTCTACGACCGTGGCGGCGACCGGCACCACGACACGATCTCCGCCTGGATCAAGTCGACCCGCGCCGGCGACGTCCAGGCGTCGGTGTACTACCTCGCGGTCATGCTCGAGGGCGGCGAGGATCCGCGGTTCATCGCCAGGCGGATGATCGTGCTCGCCTCCGAGGACATCGGGAACGCCGATCCCCGTGCGCTCCTCGTCGCCGTCGCGGCGGCGCAGGCCGTCGAGCACGTCGGGCTCCCCGAGGCGCGGCTGAACCTCGCTCAGGCCGCCGTGTACCTCGCCCGCGCGCCGAAGTCGAACGCCTCCTACAAGGCACTCGGCGCCGCCGTCGCGGACGTTCGCGAGCACGGGCACCTGAGCCCGCCCGACGCTGTCCGCTCGTCCGCCTATCCCGGCGCGTCGAAGCTCGGCCGTGGGAAGGGCTACGTCTACCCGCACGAGGATCCGGCCGGATTCGACGTCGACTACCTTCCGGACGGGCTCAAGGGACGCGTGTACTACGCGCCGTCGGGCAGCGGCGAGGAGGCGGAGGACTAGAGGATGCGCGCTCCCAGCGCCGAGGCGGCGAGCTCGACGGCGAGTGAGGCAGTGCGGTTCTCCTCGTCGAGGATCGGGTTCACCTCGACGAGCTCGAGGGAGTCCATCAGCTCCGACTCGGCGAGAAGCTCGAGCGCGAGGTGCGCCTCGCGGTAGGAGAGCCCGCCCTGGACGCGGGTGCCGACGCCCGGCGCGAACATCGGGTCGACCGCGTCGAGGTCGACGCTCACGTGCAGGAACGCGGCGCCGCGCAGCGACTCGAGCGCCTCGCGCATCACCCGCTCGATCCCGTGCCGATCGATGTCGCTCATCGTGAACACCCGCACGCCGAGCTCGGCGATCAGCAGACGCTCGCCCGCATCGATCGAGCGCGCCCCGACGATCGCGGCGCGGTCGACCGACGGCACAGGCCATGTCTGGGCGTCGAACTCCTTGCCGGCTGCGCCGAGAGCCTCGGCGAGCGGCATCCCGTGCACGTTCCCACTCGGGGACGTCGACGGCCTGTTCATGTCGGCGTGCGCGTCGACCCAGAGGACGCCGCCGGCGCCGTGGGCCTGCGCCATCCCGCCGAGCGTCCCCATCGCGACGGAGTGGTCGCCGCCGAGCACGAGCGGCAGGTAGCCCTCGGCGACCGCCTTCTCGACCCGGCCGGCGATCTGCGCGCAGGAGCGCAGGATCGCGCCGAGGTAGCGCGCCTCGGGGTCGCCGATCTCGGTCGCCTCGGGCACGGGCTCCTCGACGTCCCCCCAGTCGACGCACTCGCGGCCGAGCTCGGTGATCCGTTCCTGCAGCCCGGCGTACCGGATCGCAGACGGGCCCATGTCGACCCCGCGCCGCTGCTGGCCGAGGTCGAGGCCGGCGCCGATCACCGCGACGGGCTTCGCGCTCACGGGCGAAGGCTAACGGCGGCGCCGATACACTGGGGGCCGGGGCGAGGTAGCTCAGTTGGTAGAGCACACGGCTGAAAACCGTGGTGTCGCCGGTTCAAGTCCGGCTCTCGCCATTCATTCCTCAGATCGCGCGGATGCGGACTTCGTCGCCCGGGCCTGCCTCGGTCAGCGCCGCCGCGTTGCCGCCGTTGATCGCGATCGCCCAGCCGCCGTAGGAGTCCTCGTAGAGGATGAGCTCACCCCGGGCGGCATCGGCGTAGGTCGCGCCGACGACCGCGAAGTACGGGCGTGAGCGCGAACGAGAGCTCGACGGTCTCACCACCGGAGAGGCCGAGCGCCTGGATCTCCGCGGCCGAGACATTGAGGCCGAGGTTGCCGAAGCGGTCGACGTCGAGCACGGTGGCGCGGAGCTCGGCGCCGTCGACGCTCCGCGACGGGGAGCTCCACGCGGACGAGCGTCGCCGGGTCGACCTCGTCGCCGAGCTCTCGAAGCTCGCGCCGGCGGCGAGGTGCGCGGCGACGGGCGAGAACACGTCCCGCGCGTGGAAGGTCCGCGAGACGTGCTCGAGGTGGTAGTCGGGGTTCGTGAGGCTGCGCACCCCCTCGATCCCCTCGGCGGTCGCGCCGCGATCGCGAGGAGCCCGTTGTCAGGGCCGACGAAGATGCGGCCCGACGCGGTGCTGATCGCGACCGCGCGGCGCTCGCTGCCGACGCCCGGGTCGACGACCGCGAGGTGCACGGCAGGCGGCAGGTACGGCACCGAGCGGGCGAGGACGAGCGCGCCCTGCGCAACCGCCTGCGGCGCGATCCCGTGGGTGACGTCGATGATCTGCGCGTCGCGGGCGATCCGCTTCATCACGCCCCGGCAGACGCCGACGAAGTCGTCCTGGAGCCCGAAGTCGGTCAGGAAGGTGATGTAGTCGAACATCCATACTCCGCGATCGCGGCGACGAGCCCGTCGAGGTCATGGGTCTTCGCCTCGCCGACGACGGCGATCCCCACGGATCCGGCGACCCGCGTCGTCTCGGGCCCGATCGAGACGGCGGGAGCCGTGCCGCCGATGAAGGAGTACGCCCGCGCGGCCGATCCCGAGGCGAGCACGACGACGTCGCCGGCGGGCGGCTCTGGCTCGAGCAGGACGGTGCTGTAGAGCGGGACGAAGTCGGCCTCGAGCGCGTCGATCGGGCCGCGCCGGGAGTTCTCGGCGGCGAGATAGATCACCTTGCCCTCGTGCTCGGGGAACTCGCCGGCCAGGTGCTCGGCGGTCGAGACCGACGCGACGAACGCGGGCTCGATGCCGTGGCCCCGAAGCGTCTCGGCGGTGCCCGGGCCGACGGCGGCCACCTTCGGGAGGTTGCGCGCCCGTCGGGCGACCTCGTCGGCGCCGTTCGGGCTCGTGACGACGGCCCATTCGTAGCCCGCGCAGTCGATCGGCTCGTCGGAGGTGCGGATGATCTCGATCAGCGGGCATTCGACGACCTCGTGCCCGAGCTCCTCGATCCGGCCGACGAGCGGCTGCGCCTGCGCTCGCGGGCGGGTCACGATGACCTTCACTGAACGTTCCTCAACGCGGGCCTCCGGTCAGCGCGATGAGCTCGTCGGCGAGCGCGTCCGGGTCGTGTCGCGCTGCGGCGCTCGACCCAGCTGCCGTCCTCGGCCGCGACGAGGGCCGAGAGCACCTCGCCGTCGTGGTGGGCCGCGACCGGCGCGAGGCAGCCCGCGCCGATGCGGGCGACGACCGCGCGCTCGGCCTCGACCCGCCGGCGCGTCTCGGGATCGTCGGCGAGGGCGACGAGCTCCTCCTCCCCGGCGCGCACCTGCAGCGCGAGCGCGCCCTGCGCGGCCTCCGGGAGCATCACCTCGGTCGCGAGCCGGAGGCCGATCCGGTCGGCGAGACCGAGGCGGTCGAGGCCGCAGGCGGCGAGGACGAGCGCGTCGAGGCCGCGCTCGGACGCCTTGCGGAGGCGCGTGTCGATGTTGCCGCGCAGCGGCTCGACCGAGAGCGTCGGGCTCGAGCGCGAGCAGCTGGGCCCGTCGGCGCACCGACGCCGTCCCGATGCGCATCCCCGGCTCGATCGCGGCCGCACCGACGAGCGCGTCGCGCGGGTCGTCGCGCTCGAGGTAGGCGCCCACCACGAGACCGGCGGTGTCGGTCGAGGTCATGTCCTTCGCCGAGTGTACGGCGACGTCGATCCGGCCCGCGAGCAGCGCCTCCTCGATCTCCTTGACGAAGACGCCGCGCTCGCCGATCTGGCCGAACGGGCTCGAGCGGTCGCGGTCGCCCGCGGTCGTGATCGGCACGAACGCCAGCTGTCGATCCGGCGTGCGGATCGCGGCCGCCGCGAGCTCGGCCTGGGTCAGCGCGAGCCTGGAGCCGCGCGATCCGATCCTGACGACCACCCGGCGTCCCCAGCTCTAGCCGGGCTCCTCGAGCCCGAACAGGCGGCGGATGGCGGCTGCGTAGGCCTCGCCGCCTCCGTCGACCGCCGCCTCCTTCATCCGCACGGTCGGCTCGTGGAGCAGCTTGGCGACGATCTGCGCCGTCACCTGGCTCGAGGCGCTCGCGCTCCCCGTCGGGGAGCGCCGGGCAGCTTGTCGAGCTCGGCCGTCCGGATCTCCTCGGCGCGCGCTCGGAGCGCCGAGATCGCCGGGACGACGTCGAGCGAGGCCCGCCACTCGCGGAAGCGCTCGGTCTCCTCCACCACCAGCCGCTCGGCGACCTCCGCCTCGGCGCGGCGGCCCGTCGAGGGTCTCGGAGACGACCGCCTCGAGGTCGTCGATGTCGTAGAGGAAGCAGCCGTCGAGCTCGTGCACCGCGGGGTCGACGTCCCGCGGGACCGCGATGTCGATGAAGAAGAGCGGGTGGCGGCGGCGCGAGGGGACGTCCCGCGGCTCGATGAGGAGGCCCGGAGCCGCCGACGAGCTGAGGACGACGTCGACCTCGCCGAGCTTCAGCGCGACGTCGTCGAGCGCGATCGGGGCGCCGCCGAAGCGCGCCGCGAGCTCCGAGGCGCTCTCCGGGGTGCGGTTCGCGACGTAGGCGATCGAGGCGCCGCGCGCCGAGAGGTTCGCGGCGGCGAGCTCGCCGATCCGGCCTGCGCCGACGAGCAGCACCTTGCGGCCCTTGAGGTCGCCGAACACCTGCGCCGCGAGCGCGGCGGCGGCCGACGGCACCGAGGCCGGGCTCTCGCCGATCGCGGTCTCGGTGCGGACGCGCTTGCCGAGAGAGAGCGCCTGCCGGAAGACGCGGTCGAGCAGCGGGCCCGGGCGAGGCCGACGTCGAACGCGGCGCGAACCTGGCCGAGGATCTCGCTCTCGCCGGGGATCAGCGAGTCGAGGCCGGCCGAGACGCGGAAGAGGTGCAGCGCCGCCGCGTCGTCGTGCATCCGGTAGGCGACCGAGCGCAGCGGCTCGCCGGCGATCTCCTCGAGCGAGGAGAGCGCGCGGGTGCCGTCGTCACCGGCGAGGTAGACCTCGGTGCGGTTGCAGGTCGAGAGGCAGACGGCGTCGCCGAGAGCGCGGGCGAGCGAGCGCGGCGCGCTCGAGCGAGAGCGCGACCCGTTCGCGCAGCTCGACCGGCGCGACGTGGTGCGAGATGCCGACGAGCGACAGCGTCATCTCCTCCGAGCCTACGGCTCAAAAGTGGCTCCCGGCGAGCACGATGCGCGCGAGCAGGACGATCGCGAACCCGATCAGCGCGAGATAGGCGGTGCGTCGGCCCTTCGGCCGCAGGGCCAGGAGGCCGGCGTAGACGACCCAGGCGACGATCGTCGCCGCCATGAGCGCGTCGGCGCTCTTGCCCTCCTCGCGGAGCCTGACGAACCCGGCGACGAGCCCGACCGTCAGGAGGGGCAGCGAGATCGCGATCGTGCGCACGGTCAGCTTCTCGAGCACGACGAGGGACGGCAGCTTCAGCCGCAGGATGTCCGGCGAATGGCGGTTCAGGCCGCGCTCCTCGATCAGGTAGAGCGTGGCGAGCGACGCGGCGAGCGTGAAGCCGGCGAACGCGGCGAGGACACAGCCCACATGGATCGTCAGGAAGAGGTTCGAGTAGTGCGACTTCTCGCCCGCGGTCGTGCCGCCGCCGATCCGCGAGGCGATGAAGAGCCCGACGGCGAGCGGCATGACGGTGAGCCCGACGAGCCGGTAGCGGGCCTGGCAGCCCCAGATCAGGTACGCGCCGACGGTGAACCAGACGAAGAGGTTGAGCGAGCCGGCCCAGGACGCCCACGGGAAGCCGTCGAGGCGGGTCGCCTGGTAGACGAGGAGGCCCGGTCTGGGCGAGCCAGCCGATCCGCACGCCCCAGGTCGCGAGCCGCGTGTGGCGCGGCGAGGTGTAGGCGATCGCCGCCTCGCCGTAGCCGAGGAGCGCCGGCCAGAACAGGAGCTCAGCCATCCGGCGCGCCCTCCTTCTCGCGCAGCTGCTCGACGATGTCGGCGACCTGGCGCTGGAGCCGCTGGAGCTTCGAGGCGATGATCAGGACGTAGGCGAGCACGCCGACGAAGACGACGAGGTAGGCGGCCGCCGTGTACTTCTCCGACGGCGTCACGCCGAGCAGCTCCCGGAGCTCGCGGAGCTGGCTGTCGAGCCGCTTGCCGGCGAGCTCGATCCCGTAGAGCGTCGCGAACAGGGAGAGCATCGCCGCCCACGACACGCAGAACGTGAGGAACTGCGTGTGCGTCATCTGCGGGCCGTGGCGGGTGAAGACCTCGGGATGGATGATGCTGCGCGAGATCCGGATCGCGAGGAACGAGATCGGGATCAGCACGACGCCGAACAGCGCGTAGACGGCGGACATGTTCTCGCGCTGCAGGCCGGGCTCGACCGAGTAGCGCAGCATGAAGTACGCGGAGTAGAAGAGGAAGAGGATCAGGAAGAGGACGAGCTGGTCGTCCGACCAGACCCACCAGACGCCCCACGAGATCCGCGCCCAGATCGAGCCGGTGATCAGGGTCAGCGAGCCGAAGATCACGCCCTGGTGGATCGCGACGTAGCTCTCGAGGTCGGCGCCCGGCCTTCGCTTCCAGAGGTGCAGCAGCGCCTTCCAGGCGCCCCAGGCGAAGCAGACATACGAGGTCAGCGCGATCGGGACGTGGAAGTAGAAGATCTTCTGCGACAGCCCCTGGTCGCCGTCCACCGGCGCGTAGAAGAAGATCAGGGCGATCGAGGCCGCGAAGAGGACCGTGGTGAGGCCTGCGAGCGCCGGGAGGGAGACACGACCCGTCACGGTCGAATGGTAGACCGGGACCGGTGGCGGAGGCTCAGGTCTCCGCCACGACGTACTCGAACGCGCCCCAGGACAGCAGCACGAACACGAGGTCGTAGAGCCCGAGGAAGGCGAGGTACTTCGGCTCGTCGCGGACGCTCGCGGCGACTCCGCCGGCGACGAGCGGGATCGCGAGCGGCAGGAAGAGGAGCGGCAGGAGCAGCTCGCGGGCCCGGCCCGCGACGGCCATCGCGCCGGTCAGCGTCCCGACCGCGCAGATGCCGATGTCGGCGAGGGCGATCGCCGCGAGCGTCCGGCCGTCGATGCCGTGGAAGAAGAGGCCGAACGCGGGGATCGCGACGAGCTCGGCGAGGCCGAGGAACGCGAGCACCGAGACGCTCTTCGCCGCCCAGATCGCGCTCCGGTCGGACGGAGCGAGCACGAGCGCGTCGAAGACGCCCTGCTCGCGCTCGGGCACGAACGCACGGGTGAGGCCGAGCAGCGCGGTGAAGACGATCGCCGTCCAGAGGAGGCCGAGGGACACCTGGGGGCTCGACGTTTGCCGGCACGGCGAAGTGGAAGATCGTGAGCGCCGAGATGACGAACAGGAGCATCGCCGGGACGGTCTCCTTCGCCCGAGCTCGATCAGCAGGTCCTTGCGCAGCAGCGCGCCGACATCGGAGAAGTACGTCATGCGAACGCGAGCCTCTGGGTCGCGAGGCGCTCGACCCGGCCGGGGTCGTGGGTCGCGACGACGAAGGCGCGGGTGCCGTGAGCTCGTCGAGGGTCGCGTCGAGCAGCGTCGAACCGGCGTCGTCGAGCGCGTTGAACGGCTCGTCGAGGATCACGAGCTCCGGCTCGTGCAGGAGCACGCGGCAGAGGCCGAGCCGCTGGCGCATCCCGCGCGAGAACGTCGAGACGCGCTCGTCGCGCACGTCCCAGAGGCCGAAGCGCTCGAGCAGCATCCCGATCCGCTCGCCCCGCTCGGGGATCCGGTAGAGGCGGCCGAACATGTGGAGGTTCTCGAGCGGCGTCAGCTCGCGGTAGACGAGCGGCTCGTGGCCGAGGTAGCCGATCACGCCGCGGTCGGGAAGCTCGAGCTCGCCGCTCGTCGGCGCGTCGAGGCCCGCGAGCATCCGCAGGAACGTCGTCTTGCCCGAGCCGTTCGGGCCGGTGACGAGCAGGAACCCGCCCGGCGTCGAGCGTCGACGTCGACCTTGTCGAACACGCGCTTCAGCCCGTAGCGCGCCGCGAGAGCTTCGCGCCGCTTGGATCAAACCAGAGACGTCCGCGAGGACGAAGCCGAAGAAGGCGACGCTGATCACGCCGTTCATCGTGAAGAACGCCGCGTCGAGGCGCCGCAGGTCGCCCGGGCGGACCAGCGAGTGCTCGTAGGCGAGGAGACCGGCGACCGCGACGACGCCGGCCCAGTACCACCAGTCGACGTCGAGGCCGAGCCCGGCGGCGACGAGCAGCGCCACGGTCGCGACGTGCATCCAGCGCGCACCGAGGAACGCGCCACGCTCGCCGAAGCGCACCGCCCAGGAGTGGAGCCCCTGCGCCCGGTCGATCTCGACGTCGAAGAGCGAGTAGAAGATGTCGAACCCGGCGACCCAGGTCGCGACGGCTCCGCCGAGCGCCCACGCCTGCCACGGAAGCGTCCCGGTGATCGCGACCCATGCGCCCATGGGGGCGAGCCCGTCGACCGCACCGAGCCAGAGGTGGCAGAGCCACGTGAAGCGCTTGAGGTAGGGGTAGACGACGAACATCGACGACCGGGATCGGCCAGAGCCAGCGCACGACCGGGTTCAGCTGCCAGACCGCGATCAGGAACACGGCGAGCGAGCGCCAGCGAGAAGGCGAGACGGCGCCGATCGTCAGCTTCCCGGACGGGATCTCCCGGCCGGCCGTCCTCGGGTTGCGGGCGTCGATCCCCGCGTCGATCAGCCGGTTCAGCGCCATCGCGAGCGAGCGGGCGCCGACCATCGCGACGGTGATCCAGAGCAGGTCGTGCGCCGACGGCACCCCGTCGACGGCGAGGAACGCGCCGACGTAGGCGAAGGGCAGCGCGAAGATCGTGTGCTCGAGCTTGATCAGGCGAGCGAAGAGCCGGGCCTTCGCACGGCAATCCGACAGAGAGGGTGTCGGACACAGCAAGGGTCCTGAGACACGGCTCGAGCCCTCGATCGTGTCCGACACCGCTCTAGACACCGCTCTAGACCTAGGTGTGTACGTGGTCCGTGGCCGTTGTCTGATCCGCCAACAGCTTCAGCGCGTGTGGGAGGGCGGGTCGCAGCACCGCGTAGCCGTCGCGGCAGGCGCCGGGCG
The DNA here is from genome assembly GCA_963723405.1 of uncultured Actinomycetota bacterium. GTDB lineage: Bacteria > Actinomycetota > Thermoleophilia > Gaiellales > Gaiellaceae > PALSA-600. The sequence goes on from CAVRQF010000003.1 coordinate 346,871, forward strand.
AGCCGGCGAGGTTGACGACCAGGACGCTGCCGATCGTGTCCGGCGGCGCCGCGGGAGAGAAGCCCGTGCGGCGTCTTCGCGATCGAGTCGGCGCGGATCGCCTCGGCGATCCCCGGCGCCTCGCGCTCGAGCACCGACAGCGTCGCCTCGGGCGTCACGTCGCGGGCCGCGAGGCCGGTGCCGCCGGTCGTGATCACGAGGGCCGAGTCGTGGGCGAGGTCGACGATCGCGCGGGCGATCTCGTCGCGCTCGTCGGGCACGAGCCGCCGCACGACCTCGAACCCGTCCGCCGAGGAGGAGCTCCTCGAGCGTGTCGCCGCTGCCGTCTTCGGCCTCCCCGCGCGACACGCGGTCGGAGATCGTCAGGACGGCGGCCCTCATGCCGGGCCCTTTCTCCTTCGAGACGAGCGTGATCTCGGTGATCGTCATGTTCTTGTCGATCGCCTTGGCCATGTCGTAGACGGTCAGGCCGGCGACGGCGACGGCGGTCAGCGCCTCCATCTCGACGCCGGTCTTCGCGGTCACCTCGGCCGAGGCGACGATGTCGACCCGGCCCTCGCCCACCTCGAGCTCGACGTCGACGTGGTCGAGCGGGAGCGGGTGGCAGAGCGGGATCAGCCTGCTCGTCTCCTTGGCGCCCATGATCCCCGCGAGCTTCGCCGTCGTCAGCGCATCGCCCTTCGGCAGGTCGCGCAGCCGCCGCGAGGTCTCCGGCGCCATCAGCACGGCGCCGCGCGCGACTGCCCGCCGCCGCACCGCCGGCTTGTGACCGACGTCGACCATCTGGACCGAGCCGGACGACTCGTCGACATGCGACAGCTCGCTCATGAGGTGAGTCTAGAGGCGTCAGGGACGGGCGCCGAGCGTGACCGGGATCACGAGCTTGCGCCCCGCGCGCATGACCGTGAACCACGCCGGCCTCGCCCGGGACCATCCGCTCGGCGACGATCCGGGCGACGTCGTTGGAGCTCGTCACCGCGATCCCGTCGATCGCGACGATCGCGTCGCCGCCGACCGTCACCCGCTGGTTCTGCCAGACGACGCTCCTGTGACCCGGCTCGAGGCCCGGCCGCTGGCCGCGGGCCCGCCCCTCGCGACGGAGTCGATGATCGCGCCGTGCGCGGGCGGGGTAGCCGAAGGCCTTCGCGATCGACGGCGTCAGGTCCTCGGTCTGGAGGCCGAGGTAGGCGTAGTCGACGTGACCGGAGCTGAGCAGCTGCTCGAGCGAGCGCTTCACCGAGTCGATCGGGACGGCGAAGGCGACGCCCTCGAACCCGGACTCGAGGCTCGAGCGGATCTGGGCGTTGATCCCGATCGCCCTGCCGGCGGCGTCGAGAAGCGGGCCGCCGGAGTTGCCCTGGTTGATCGGCGCGTCGGTCTGGATCGCGTCGAAGAGGTCGTAGGAGGTCGTGAGCGACGGGATCGTCCGGCCGACGCCGGAGACGACCCCGATCGAGAGCGAGGTCTCGGCGCCGAACGGCGAGCCGATCGTCGCGACCGGCTGTCCGACCGTCAGGCCGGACGACGTCCCGAGCGGGACCGGCACGAGCGCGATGCGCCCGGGCGGCACCCGCAGCACTCCGACGTCGTCGTACGGGATCCCAGCCGACGACCTCCGCCTTGACCCGGTCGCCGTCGCCGAACTGGACGTAGACGGCGTTCGCCGGCTGGGTGAGCAGGCCGGCGCCGGTCGTCGACACGATCACGTGGGCGGCCGTGAGGATCACACCCGAGCGGTCGACGACGAAGCCCGAGCCCTCCTCGAGCGAGGCGGAGCCGGGGTTCGCGCCGAGGTACGAGAACACCGTGACGACACCCGGCGAACGCGCTGGGCGAAGATCCGCTTCGGCGCGAAGCCCTCCGCGAGCACGGGCTTCGAGACGACGACCAGGGAGGGCACGGAGGAGCGGACGAGCGGCTCGCGGACGAGGACGGTCTGCGCGCTCGGCTTGTCCCAGCCGCCGGTCTCGACGGCGAACAGCACCCCTCCCGCGCCCGCTGACGCGGCCAGGGCGCACAGGACCACTACGAGTGCCGGGCGCACGCACCCTGGATGAAAGCACGTTTCAGCGCGCAGATTTCATCCCCTTCGTGCAGGGACGGCCGGCTCGCAGCGCCGGCACGTCTGCGGCCGAGCACGAGCGTGAACCGCGTCTCAGCCGGGGCCCGAGGCGAGCTCGATCGTCCCGCCCATCAGCCCGGCCAGCTCTCGCGCGATCGCAAGGCCGAGCCCGCTGCCCGACGCGACCGCTCCCTCCGAGCCGGAAGAACCGGTCGAACACCGCGTCGCGCGCCTCGTCGGGGATCCCGGGCCCGTCGTCGGACACCGACAGGGTCGCGCGGCCGCGCGACGACCGGCCGTCGAGATCGTCACCGTCGTGCCGGGCGGCGTGTGGACGATGGCGTTCTCGGCGAGGATCCGGCCGATCTGGAGCACGCGAACCTCGTCGCCGCGTGCGAAGCACCGGGCCCTCCCCGGCGAGCTCGAGCGCGTGGCCCCGACGCAAGCGCACGCGGGCCGAGCTCGGTCGCGAGGACGTCGCCGACGACCGCGAGGTCGAACCCGTCGTCGGCGACGGCGAGCCTGCCGGCGTCGATCCGCGAGAGGTCGAGGAGATCGGTGGCGAGCTTCGTGAGCCGCTGGACCTGGCCCCGCATCTCGGCGAGGAACTCCTCCCGCGTCGCCGCGTCGACATCGTCGGCGTCGAGCAGCTCGAGGAAGCCCGCGAGCGAGAAGAGCGGCGTCCGCAGCTCGTGCGAGGCGTTGGCGATGAACTCGCCCCGGGCCCGGTCGAGCGAGGCGAGACGCAGGCGCATCCGGTCGAACGCGCGGGCGAGCTGGCCGAGCTCGTCGGGGGCGTCGTCGACGACCGGCTCGTCGAACCTGCCGCCCGCGATCCGCTCGGCGGCGGCCTCGAGGCGCTTGATGCGGCGGGCGAACAGCGTCGCGAGCACGTATCCGAGCGCGATCGCGAACGCGGTCGCGAGGCTCGCGGCGAGGAGCACCCGCGACCTGACGACGGCGACCGAGGAGAGGTCGTCGTGGAGGGGCGTCGCGACGAGCAGGACCGGGCCCCTGAAGGACACGGCCGCCTCGGCGTAGGTCGAGCCGTCGCGGGTCACCGCCGCGCTGACGACGCCGCTGCGAGCGGGCCGCGCGCCGGACGAGCGGGTCGTGCTCGACGTCCCGCGACGTCCCGCCGTTCGAGTCGGCGACCGGCTCGAGCAGCGGCGGGGCGCTGAAGACGACGACCCGCGCACCCGACGCCGGACGGGCGCCGCCTCGTCCTCGATCCAGCGTGGCGCTCGGGAAGACCTCGCCCGGAAGCGTCCCGCGGCTTGGCCGCGATCTGCTCGACACGGTGGCGGAGGTCCTTGAGCCGGCTGTCGACGAGCGAGCTGCGGTACGACGGCACGACGATCAGGTAGACGATCGCGAGCGACCCGCCGACGACGACGAGCAGCGCGAGCGCGAGCCGTCCGCCGACCGTGCGGAAGGGGTTCACCCGTCGCGGAAGCGGTACCCGACGCTGCGCACGGTGAGGATCAGCTCCGGGTTCCGCGAGTCCCGCTCGAGCTTCTCGCGCAGGTGGCGGACGTGCACGTCGATCGTCCGCGGGTCGCGGAACTCGGCGCTGCCCCAGAGCGCCTCGAGCAGCATCCGGCGGCTGAACACGCGGCCGGGGCGCGCCGCGAGCCGCGCGAGCAGCTCGAACTCGACGTAGGTGAGCTGCACCGGCCGGCCGCCGACCTCGACGACGCCGGCGCGGAAGGTCGATCACGAGGCCCGCCTTGCTCGATCACCTGGCCTTCCGAGGTCGCCCGGCTCGTGGCGGGGCGCCCGCGGCGCGCCGCAGCAGCGCACGCGTCCGGGAGCGGAACTCGCGGATCGAGAACGGCTTGGTGACGTAGTCGTCGGCGCCGAGCTCGAGCCCGAGCACCTTGTCGAGCTCGTCGTCGCGGGCCGTGAGCATGATGATCGGCACGGAGCTCCGGGCGCGGAGCTGCTTGCACACCTCGAGGCCGTCGAGCTTCGGCAGCATCAGGTCGAGGACGACGAGGTCGATCGGGTTCGCGTCGAAGCGCTCGAGCGCCTCTTCGCCGTCCGCGGCCTGGATCACCTCGTAGCCGTCGCGCTCGAGCGGGAAGCTGAGCAACTTCCGGACGGCCTCGTCGTCGTCGACGAGAAGGATGGTCGAGGAATCGCTCATATCGGGGTCGCTGCGGTCGCCTGCCGGGCTCTCGGTTCGCCCCCGCTTCCTACTATAGCCCTCTGATGGCGTGCACCCCAGGCTCCGGATCGGCGCCGGCGCAGGCGGCCGCGGCGCGGCTCGCTCGCCCGCCCGATCAACGGCCGCCTCTACCGGGCCTCGTTTCTCGTCGTCCTGCTCGCGCTCGTCGTCCTCGCGTTCGGGGTGACGCGCCCCGTCCCGCTGGCGAAGCCGTCGCTGCCCGGGCTCGTTCGACACCGCCTCGGCCGTCGCGCTCGCCAACGACCTCTCGTCGCAGTACCCGGACCGGCAGCCCGGCAGCGCCGGCGCGATCGGCGCCTGGAGCTGGTTCGGCGACCAGCTGCCCCCGCAGGCGTACGGGCTCGCGACGCGCACCTCGTCCTGGTACGAGCGGATCCCCGGGCTCGGCCGCGTGCAGCTCCGGAACGTCGTCGCCGTGGCGCCGGGGCAGTCGCAGGACGTGATCGTCGTGCATGGCGCACCGCGACGACATCGGGACCGGGCCCGGCGCGAACGACAACGCGAGCGGCACCGCTGCCCTGATCGAGCTCGCCCGCGCCTACGCCCAGCCGCTCGACGAGGGCCGACGCACGTCGTCTCGCCGCGCACGATCGTGTTCCTCTCGACCGACGGCGGCGCCTACGGCGGCCTCGGCGCAGCCCATTTCGTCAAGTACTCGCCGTATCGCAAGAGGATCGTCGCCGTGGTCGACCTCGACGCGATCGCGGGCAAGGGGCAGCCCGAGCATCGAGATCGCCGGCGACTCCCCGCGCTCTCCCGACGCAAGCCTCGTCGCCACGGCGATCGCGCGGATCGCCGAGCAGACAGGAGCGGCGCCGCGCCACGTGAGCGTGCTCGGCCAGCTGGTCGACCTCGCCTTCCCGTACACGCTCTACGAGCAGGGCCCGTTCGTCGCCGCCGGCATCCCGGCGATCACGATCACCACCGGCGGCGACCGGCCCCCGCCCGCGTTCGGCGACCGCGCCGTCGCCCTGGACCCGACCCGGCTCGGCCAGCTCGGCGCCGCCGCCCAGCAGCTCGTCGGGTCGCTCGACCAGAGCCTCTCGCTCGCAGTCGAGCCCGGGGAGCTACGTCTGGGTCGGCGGCCGGATCGTCCGCGGCTGGGCGATCGAGCTCGTCCTCGTGGCGTTGCTCGTCCCGTTCGCAGTCGCGATCGTCGACCTCTACGCCCTCTGCCGGCGCCAGGGCGTCGCAGCTCCGGCCGGCCTTCGAGGTCGCTGCGCACCCGGCTCCTGTTCTGGCTCTTCGTCGGCCTCGTTTTCACGTGCTTTCGCTTGCTCGGCGCCTGGCCGACGGGCGTGCCGCGCCCGCCCAACCCGGCCACGGCGACCGCAGGGGACTGGCCGGCCTGGGCACTCGTCGGTCTGCTCGTGGTCGCCGGGATCGGCTGGGCGCTCTCGCGCCCGCGCCTGGCGAGGCGGCGGCCCATCACCCCCGAGGAGGAGATCGCCGGCTACGCGGTCGCGCTCGTCGCCCTGCTCGTGGTCGCGCTCGGGATCACGGCGACGAACGCGTTCGCGCTCCTGTTCGCCCTGCCGGCGCTGCACGCCTGGCTCTGGCTGCCGCAGATCCGGATCGCCCGGCCGCCCGTGCGGCTCGGCCTGTTCGTGCTCGGCCTCGCCGGGCCCGCGATCCTCGTCGTCTCGATCGGCTGGCGCTACGGGCTCGGCTTCGACACGCCCTGGTACCTGCTCGAGCTCGCCGGGATCGGCTACATCAAGCCGACCGGCGTCGTGATCGTGCTTGCCGGAACGGCCGCCGCGGCCCAGCTCGCCGCCGGGGCGGCGGGCCGCTACGCGCCGTACCCGGCTCGCGGACGAGCGCGGCCCCGAGAGGCCCGCTCCGCGAGGCTGTGCGCCGCAGCGTGCTCGCGGTCCGGGCGCGGCGCGAGCTACAGGTCGAGGTAGGTGACGGCGGTGCCGGCGGCGAGCTCCCCGTCGCCCCGGGGAACGAGCACGAGCGCGTCGGCCGTCGCGGCGCGAGCGATCATGTGGGACTCCTGCCCGGTGAGCGGGTCGAGCACAACCGATCCGTTCTTCGACCCGCGTCCGCGCCCGTAGCAGCGAGTCGCGGCTCGACGAGCCTGACCGGCCGGCCGAGCCGTCCCGGGCGGAACCTCGGCCTCGGCTCGGCAAGCCCCTGGAGCGCGAGCAGCGCCGGCCGGACGAAGAGCTCGAAGCCGACGAGCGAGGAGACCGGGTTCCCGGGAAGGCCGAAGACCAGGGTCCGCCCGCGGACCCCGAACGCGACGGGCTTCCCGGGCCGGACGGCGACCCGCCAGAAGACCTCCTCGACACCGAGCTCGGCCTCGGCCGCGCGGACGAGGTCGTAGACGCCCGACCGAGACGCCGCCGCTCGTCACGAGGACATCGGCCGCGAGGCCGCGCTCGACCGCGGCGCGGGTCGCGGCCGCGTCGTCGGCGACCGGGGCGAGCCGGTCGACCGAGGCGCCGGTGCTCGCGATCTGGGTGGCGAGGATCACGCCGTTCGCGTCGTAGATCTCGCCCTTCGCGAGCGGCTCTCCGGGTGAGCGGAGCTCGGTCCCGGTCACGGCGAGGACGACCCTCGGCCGCCGCGCGCAGCTGACGTGCGTGACGCCGGCGGCCGCAAGTGCGCCGAGGTGAACCGGGCCGAGGCGCGTCCCTGCCGCGACGACGAGGTCGGCGGCAACGAGGTCGCCGCCTCGAGGGCGCACGTTCGCTCCGGTCTCGACTGCCCCGGCACGACCACGACGCCGTCGCGTTCCTCGACGTCCTCGATCGGCACGACCGAGTCGGCGCCGTCCGGGACGACCCCGCCGGTGGCGATCGCCATCGCCTGGCCCGGCTCGAGGCGCCTCGGACAACAGGACGGCCGGCGGCGATGCGGGCGACGACCGGCAGCGTGGCGGGGGCGTCGGCGGCGCGAAGAGCGAAGCCGTCCATCGCGGAGGCGGGAAACGAGGGGAGGTCGACCACTGCCGGCGCCGGGGCGGCGAGCACGCGGCCCGCTGCCTCGTCGAGAGGGAGCATCCTCCGCCGTCGAGCGGCACGCACGTGCTCGAGCACGAGCTCGAGCGCCTCGGAGATCGTGAGGAGCGCGTCGCTCACGGGACGATCCTCGCGCCCCCGCCCGGGGACGGCGCAGGCGCGGGCGCGGAAGGCGACGGCGCCACGGGTCGGGTTTCCCTCGTCCGGGACCTTCGACGGAACCGCCTTCGCGGTCGTCGTCGTCGTGGTGCTGGTCGTGGTGGCCGGTGTCGTCTGCACGGCGAGATAGCCCCAGTAGCCCTTCTGGAAGTAGGTGTAGGCCGGGTAGGCGTTCGGCGTCTGGAACGGCCTCGCCGGAAGCTTCTTCTCGGCCTGCTCCATGTAGAGATGCCAGATCGGAACCGGGAAGGTCGCGCCGGCGACCGCCTGGCCGTGGACATCGAGCATCGGGATCTCGCCGCGCGGATAGCCCATCCAGACCACCGTGGAGAAATCGCGCGTGTACCCGTCGAACCAGGCGTCGGCATGGTCGGTCGTCGTCCCCGTCTTGCCGGCGTTCGGGTGGATGCCGTCGCCCGAGCCCGTATCCGGTGCCGTACTGCGCGTTCTGGCCGAGTACGTGCGTGACCTCGTAGGCGACCCCCTGCGACAGCACCCGTTTCGTCACAGGCTTGCTCCAGGTCTTGTCGATCTTCCCGTTCGGGAGGATGACCTTCCGGATCGCGGTGGGGCGTGCGTAGATGCCGCCGTCGGCGAACGTCGCGTAGGCGGCGGCCATGTCGAGGGGCGAGACCGAGAGCGCGCCGAGGCCGATCGAGGCGACCGGCTTCTGGGTCAGGTGGACGCCGAGCCGTTTGGCCATCCTCCACACCACGTCCGGGCCGACATCGAGTGTCAGCTGGGCGTAGACGGTGTTGTCGGAGCGGAGCGTCGCGCTCGTGACCGAGATCGTGCCGGCGTAGGTGTGGTCGTAGGTGCTGACGGTCCACGGCTTTCCGGCCTGGTAGTCGTCCTCGCACCAGGGGCCGGTGGTGCAGGTGAACGGCGCCGAGGTGTAGTAGGTCGCGTCGGGGTCCATCCCCTTCTCGATCGCGGCGGCGAGCACGAAGGTCTTGAACGTCGAGCCGGCCTGCCTGGCCGACTGCGAGGTGAGGTTGAACTGGTTGTGCGCGTTCCCGGGGATGACAGCGGTCATCGCGCGGATGAACCCGGTTCCCGGCTGGACGGAGACGATCGCCGCGGCCGGGTCGTTCGGCTGGTCGAGCGTCTGGCGGATCGCGCCGTTCGCCGCGACCTGGAGCTTCGGCTCGATCGTGGTGTAGACGCGCAGGCCGCCCTCACGGACGGTATTCGCGCCGTAGACGCTCTCCAGCTCGTCGATGACGTAGCTGAAGAAGTACGGCTGCTTGATCCGCGTGTAGATCTCGCCGGGCTTCAGGTGCAGCGGACGGTGCATCGCCCAGCGGAACTGGCGGGGCGTGATCGCGTCATCGGCGAGCATCGACCGCAGCACCTCGCCGCGGCGGACGAGCGCCGCCTTCGGGTTGTGGAGCGGGTCGTAGATCGACGGCGCCTGCGGAAGACCGGCGAGCAGCGCCGCCTGCGCGAGGTTCAGGTTGGCCGCGCGGCGCGAGAAGTACGTCTGGGCCGCAGCCTCGACACCGTAGGCGTGGTTGCCGTAGTAGACGGTGTTCAGGTAGGTCTGGAGGATCTTGCTCTTCGACCAGCGGTCGCTGAGCTTGATCGCCAGACACGCCTCCTTGATCTTCCGCTGGAAGGTCTGCTCGCGGCCGACGTACATGTTCCTGACGAGCTGCTGGCTGATCGTCGAGCCGCCCTCGACGACGCGGCCGGCACCGACGTCCGTCCAGAGCGCGCGGAGGATCCCCACGTAGTCGATGCCGCCGTGCTCGTAGAAGCGCTTGTCCTCGACCGCGACGGTCGCCTTCGGAAGCCAGCCGCTCATCTGCCGGAGGTTGACCGGCTCCCGGTTGCGGTCGGCCGGGATCGAGCCGAGCAGCGAGCCGTCGGCCGCGTACACGAACGTGTTGGCGCCGATGTTCACCGGCTTCAGGCTGTCGAGGCTGCACGAGGCCGAGAACGCCGCCCCTGCCCCGAAGCCGACACCGCCCACGACGACCACGAACAGGACCGCAGCGGCGGCGATCACGACCCCTGTGCGACGGCGACGGCGCTGGCGCTTCAACCGCATCCGCTTGCGGGCGAAGTGGAACGCCATGAACCGCTCGAGATCGCGGCTGTCGGCCATGCCGGATCTTACTCGCCGCCTGCGAAGATCCCTGCTTCGCGGAGCCTCTCGGCGATCTCGATGCGCAGCTCGCTCTGCGCCTGCTCGACCGACTGGCGGCTGTGGACGAAGCGGCGGACGGCGATCGTCGCCCTGTCGCCGATGTCCTTGACCACCACCTCGTGGGCGTCGGGCTCGAGGGTCGCCACCGCAGCCCTCAGGTCGGTGCCCGGCGGCAAGGTGACCATCACCTCCGCTACCGGCCGCTCGTTCCTGATCGTGGCGTTCTTGAGCGTCTCGGAGACGAGCTTCTCGTTGGGGATGACGAGCCGGTCGCTGTCGGGGGTGCGCACCCACGTGTAGATGAGGCCGACCTCCTCGACCACGCCGCGCGTGGCCTCGAACTCGATCTCGTCGCCGAGCCGCACGGGCTGGGTGAACGCGATCAGGAGCCCGGCGATGAAGTTCCCGATCGTCCGCTGGGCGGCGAAGCCGAGGATCAGGCCGATGACCGCCGACGACGCGAGGATCCCGACGGCGACCCCGCGGATCGCCGGGATGACCAGGAGCGCCGACGCGACCCCGACGAACACGATCGTGCCGAGGATCGACTGGCGCAGGATGCGGTACCGGGTCGCCGTCCCCGGCGCGAGCTCGCGCCTCGCGAGCCGCCGGTCGATGAGCTTCGCGGCGACGAAGGAGAGGACGATCGCGGCGAGCGCGACCGACAGGCGGACCCAAAACTCGTGTGTCATTGCTCGTGTGTCATTCGTTAGCCTCGAAGGACGTGAACGAACTGACCACGGCGCCCGCCTCCAATCTTAGGGGCACGCCCGGCAAGCTCGCGGCGTTCCTGGTGCTGGTGGGGGTCGTCTCGGCGCTCAACTACGCCGGGAACTATGCGAGCCACTCGAGCAAGGGGAGCACCGACAACGCGCTCTTCCACTACTCGACGGCGGTCGGGGCCGTGATCGTCTACGCGTTCATCCTCTTCCTCGTCCTCTGGATCACCGCCGGGAAGCCGCAAGCGGCGTTCCAGGCCTTCCGGAACCCTCTCCTGGCACTCCGGGCGCCCCGCAGCTGGCCGCGGGCGCTCGGGCTCGCGCTGCTCACGCTCGTCGTCGCGGGCGTCGTGATCTCGGTCATCGACTCGTTCCTCCACGGCGGCCGCGAGCAGGGCGTCGTCCCGAAGCACTTCCTCCACGGCCACACCGCCGAGTACGTCGCCAACTGGATCGTCATCGCCGGCGTCGCTCCCTTCGTCGAGGAGACGACCTACCGTGGGCTCGGCTACGGGCTCTTCGTCGAGCGCTTCGGGCTCTGGGTGGCGATCTTCGGCACGGGGATCCTCTTCGCCACGAGCCACGGGCTGATCGAGGCGCTGCCGGAGCTTGCGATCTTCGGCTTCGCCCTGGCGTGGCTGCGGTCGCGGGTCGAGAGCGTGTTCCCGGGGATGCTCGTCCACTGCGCGTTCAACAGCTTTGCGCTCGCCAGCGTATTCTGGCACTAGGTGTTTCGCTACGCGAAACGCCTAGTCTTCCTCGTCCTCCTCGACTTCGGTCTCGGCCTCCGCGAAGTCCTCGGCCGAGACGCGGTCGAGGAAGCGCTTGAACTCCTCGACGATGTCCTCCTCGCTGACGTCCTCGCCCTCGAACTCGATCGCCGACTCCTCGATCACCTCGTCGGCCGCGAAGATCGGGACCTGCGCCCGGACGGCGACTGCGATCGCGTCGGACGAGCGCGAGTCGATCTCGAGCTCGGAGCCGTTGTGCTGCACGGTGATCGACGCGTGGAACGTGTTCTCGCGGAGCTCGGTCACGGTCACGCGGACAACCTCGACCTCGAGCTCGTTGAGGATGTTCACGAGCAGGTCGTGTGTGAGGGGCCGCGGGGCGGTCGCCGCCCTGGAGCTTCATCAGGATCGCCGCGGCCTCGGCAGGCCCGATCCAGATCGGCAGGTACCGGTTCCCGTCAGCCGTCTTCAGGAGGACGATCGGCTGCTTGCCGACGAGGTCGAACGAGACCCCGTAGATCGACATCTCGACCATCCACGTCTAGCTTACCCACCCTCTGACGCCCCACACCGGCCGCTACACTGCCCCCCGCGGGCGATTAGCTCAGCTGGTTAGAGCGCCGCTCTGATAAGGCGGAGGCCCCTGGTTCGAATCCAGGATCGCCCATTTCCGGTACAGCCGGGACGCGTCGGAGGAAGCGAGGCTCAGCCGGCGGCGGCGAGAACCCCGCGAGCCCGGCCCGGGCGCGAGCGAGCGGCTCCGGGTAAAGGGGGGACCTCGTCGCAGAGGGCACGGCTCGCGACCCTGATCAGGTTCCCCTCGATCTGGTTGTCGATCCCGGGAGATAGACCGCGAGCCCGGCGACCTGGGCTCCGTAGAGGTGAAGCGGCCGGATCTCCCGATGGCGATCCCGCGGCCACGCACGATCGTTTCACGTGAAATCGGGCGCGGCGCCGGCAGCGGCTCCCAGCCGGCAAGGGCGGCGACCGCGAGAGCACGTTGCGCCACTGGCCGACGCGGCCGTTCACCTGCGCGGTCTGGATGTTCTGCAGCCGGAGCTCAGGGATCGATCCCGGCCGCGTGGGCGAGCTCGTCGACGAGCTGCTCGGTCGCGAAGCAGGTCTGCGGGCAGTGCGGGGCCCGCATCGCGGACGTCTTGAAGAACGAGTCCCAGAGCGGCAGCGACGCGCCGGGCCGGCAGCGAGTACTGCGTGCCCGAGTTGAGGCCGTCGGCAACGCCGAGGCCCGGCGGGCTCAGCGGGATGCCGACGTTCTGCAACACCGCGTCGGAGGCCATCGACATCGACGGGATCTCGAGCGAAGAGAGGTAGCTCAGCCCGGAAGCGATTCGAGCGCCTCGGCGAGCGCCTCGAGGTCGCGCTCCTCGTCCCACGCGATCTCGACCTTCCCGGGCGCAACCCGAACCTCGAGGCCGGTGAGACGGCCGAGGCCCGCGCGGACGCGCGCGGCAAGAGCCGGATCGACGGGGCTCTTCGTGCGCGGCTTGGTGCGGGCTCCCGACCAGCGCGCGGCTCGCTCGGCGGCCCGGACGGACAGTCCCTGCGTGACGATCTGCCGCGCGAGACGCCGGCGGTCGCCCTGGTCGGGCACCGCGAGCACCGCGCGTGCGTGCCCCTCTGAGAGCTCGCCGCGCTCGACCATCGCGAGCACGTCGTCGGAGAGCTCGAGCAGGCGCAGCTTGTTCGACACCGCGGGTTTGGAACGGCCGACCCGCTCGGACACCTCGCCGAGCGTCAGCTCGAAGGCGTCGAGCAGGAGCGAGTAGCCGCGTGCCTCCTCGACGGGGGAGAGGTTCTCGCGGGCAACGTTCTCGATCAGGCCGATCAGCAGCGTCTCGCGGTCGTCCGCCTCACGGATCACGGCTGGGATCGTCGGGACGCCGGCCTCCCGCGCCGCGCGCCACCGGCGCTCGCCCGCGATCAGCTCGTAGCCGCCCTCGAGGCGGGGGCGCAGGACGACGGGTTGCACGATGCCCTGGTGGCGGATCGAGTCGGCGAGACCGGCCGTGGCCTCGTGGTCGAAGCGCTTTCGGGGCTGTCGCGGATTCGCGTGGATCTGCTCGACCGGGACGTGGGCGAGCTCGAGCGTGTCGGCACCACCGATCAGGACCTCGAAGCCGCGGCCCAGGCCGCGGCGCGGCGCTTCAGCTGCGTTCGACAAGTTCCATCGCCACCTTCCAGTATGCGTCGGCGCCGCGCGAGCGCCGGTCGTAGTGGGTGATCGGTAGGCCGTGGCTCGGCGCCTCGGCAACGCGGATCGATCGCGGGACGACGGTCTCGAAGACGAGGTTCCCGAAGTGACGCCGCACCTCCCGCTCGACGTCGGCCGCGAGCCGCGTCCGGCCGTCGCTCATGGTGATCAGGACACCGCCGATCGCCAGGCGGGCATTCAGGCGTGCTTTGATGAGGTTGATCGACCGCATCAGCTGCGCGAGGCCCTCGAGGGCGTAGTACTCGGCTTGCACCGGGACGATCACGCGGTCCGCCGCGACGAGCGCGTTCACGGTCAGCGGGCCGAGCGACGGCGGGCAGTCGAGCAGCACGAACTCGAAATCGGCCGTGCCGGCTCCCGCGAGCGACGCGGCGAGATATCCCTCGCCGTCGGTGCGGCGCGACAGCTCGACGGCCGCGCCTGCGAGGTCCGGCTTCGAGGGGATGCAATACAGGTTCGGAAATGCGGTCGGCTTCGCGAGGTCGGCCACGGTCGCCCCGTCGAGGAGGTCGTAGCTCGAGGTGCCGTTCGCCTTCATCCCGAGGCCCGACGTCGCGTTGGCCTGCGGGTCGAGATCGATGACGAGCGCGCGCTCTCCCGCCTCTGCGAGGCACGCCGCGAGATTGACGGCGGTCGTTGTCTTCCCGACGCCGCCCTTCTGGTTCGCGAACGCATAGACACGGCCTGTCACGGCGCCAGCGTAGAGGCGAACGCGGACGGCGCCACTACGCCAGCGGCCGCTTTCTGGCCACTCCGGGGCGGCGCGGGAACCCGGCGGGTGTCGGGCCCGTCTTGACGAGGACGACGAGCCCGTCCGGCGACTCGGCGGGCTCTGCGGCCAGCGTCGCAGCCACCCGGGCGACGGCGCCGAGATCGGCGCTCTCGCCGACCCACAGCACCACGGTGCCGCCGGGGCGCACGAGGGGCAGGCACCACTCGGCCGCGACTGGCGGCGGCGCCAGGGCCTTCGCGAGCGCGGCGCCGGCCCAGTCGGTCTCCTGCTCCTCGGCGCGGCCGCGCACGACACGTGCATTCGGGGGCGCCCAGCGCTGCAGGAACTCGCACCGGCGCGCTTCGGCCTCGAGCAGGACGACCTCCCGGTCGGGAAGCTCGAGCGCGATCGGGATCCCGGGCGAGCCGTTGCCGGAGCCGACGTCGACGATCGGGCCCCCGCAGCGCGCGAGCGCGGGCACCGCCCGGAGTGCGTCGCCGACGAGCATCGCCCGGGCCCCTTCGAGATCGAGCGCGGTCAGCCCCGGCGTCTCCACGACCGCTCGGAGCCACGCGTCGAGGTGGGTCACCGATCCGGGCTCGCCTCCACCGGGGCTGCAGCCTCGGGCACGACGACCACGCGGCGGTTGGGCTCATCGCCCTCGCTCGTCGTCGTCACGTGCGGGCGGTCCTGCAGGGCCGTGTGGACGATCTTGCGCTCGGCGGCGCTCATGGGCTCGAGCTCGACCCGCAAGCCCGTTCGAACCACGTCCTCCGCGCTCCGCGTCGCGAGGGACTCGAGGGTCCGGCGGCGGCGATCGCGGTAGCCGGCCGCATCGACGACGACGTCCAGGCGCTCCTCGCCCGAGCCCCCCACGATGGCCGAGGCAAGAACCTGCACGGCGTCGATCGTCTGGCCGTGACGGCCGATCAGCAGTCCGAGATCGTCACCGGCGCAGGTCGCCTGGAGCGCAGCCTCGGCCTCGACGATCTCGATCCGGCAGCGAACGCCGATCGCGGCCGCGACGTGCTCGAGCACCTCGCGCAGCTTGGCCGCGGCCTCGCTCTCGTCGCGCGGAGCCGGCTGCGGGGCGGGCTCACCCTCTCCGGTCGTCGCGACGACTCGTGCAGGCGTGTAGCCGACGCCGAGCAGGCCGCGCTCGCCCTCCGAAAGCACCTGGAAGCGGACGGCGGCCTTGTCGAGCGAGGGGACGAGGAGCTCGAGCTCGCGAAGCGCGCGCCACTTGGCCTCGCCGACGGTCTCTCCCGTCGCCTCGACCGTGCGCTCGCTCACCTGCGTCCGTGGCCGCGGTTTCGCTTCACGCGGCGCGGCTGGGTGGAGGGTTGCCGGGGCTTCGGGCCAGTGACGGCCTTGGGTACGGCCTCCGGCTCGGGCTCTGCGATGCTCATCCCGTTCCCGCCGTCCTCCTCCTCGACCACGGCGGGCGATGGTGTTCGAGACGAGCGCTTCGGGGATGTGGCGGCGGGCCGTCTTCGGGACGAGGCGCCGCGTCACGAGACCCTGCCCGACCGTCCAGAGGTTCGTGGTCACCCAGTAGATGACGAGGCCGATCGGGAAGTGCGCGATGACCGTGATGAAGATGAGCGGAAGCACCATCATCAACCGCCGCTGCATCTTGTCCATCGCCTGCGACATGAAGTACGTCGAGAACACCTGGCTCGCGGCGTAGGTCGCGAGCAGCACGTAGCCGTACCAGCACGAGTTGGCCTTGTCGGTGATGTTCGGGATGAAGTGGAGCCAGGAGAGGTCGGAGCCCGGCGGGATGTGCTTCGAGAAGTTCTTCAGCACGAGGTACAGGGAGATGAAGACCGGCGCCTGCGCCAGAAGCGGCAGGCAGGAGGCGGCCGGATTGATCTTGTTCTCCTTGTAGAACTTCATCATCTCTTCGTTCATCCGCTGGCGGTCGCCCTTGTACTTGCGCTGGATCTCCTTCATCTCCGGCGCGTGTCGCTGCAGCGACTGCATCGAGTGGACCTGGCGGACCGTGAGCGGGACGAGCAGGATCCGGACGACGAGCGTCGTCCCGACGATCGCCCAGGCCCACGGGACGCCGACGTCGTAGTGGAACCGCTCGAGCAGCCACCTGACCGCGTCCTCGAGCGGCTGCAGGATGCTGAAGACCATCACGGGTAGTCCACCCCGCCGTGCGACCAGGGGTTGCAGCGAGCAAGGCGCCAGGCGGCGAGAACGGCGCCCTTGAAGAGGCCGTGCTTGCGAAGCGCCTGGATCGCGTACTCCGAGCAGCTCGGGTGGTACTTGCACGTCCCTGCCGGCACGAGGAGCCCGAACGTCCTGCGGTAGAGCCAGACGAGGCCGACTCCGAGCGATGCCGGAGCCGTCCTGACCCGGGCCGTCGTCACGCGACCTTCCCGAGCACCTCGTCGACACGTTCGACGAGCCAGTCGTGGCCTCGAGCCTCGGCCGCCTCCGGCAGCCCGGGCCGCACGACGAGGACGTAGTCGTTGCGGGTCGAGAGCGACTCCTCGTCGAGACGGGCGCGCCAGATCTCGCGCAGCTGCCGCTTGATCCGGTTGCGCGTCACGCTCGAGCCGGCCGCCTTGGGCACGGCGAGGCCGAGCCTCGGCTCGCCGGGCTCCTCGTCGCGCTCGAACCAGTACAGCGTGAGGAACCGGGTCGAGACGGACCGGCCATGCCGGTAGACGGTGTCGAAGTCACGGGAGCGGGAGAGACGGTTCTTGCGCTGCACGCGGACGCAGAGAGCCGCTTACGGCCCTTCGCGCGGCGGCGCTTCAGAATGGCACGCCCGGCCCGCGTGGACATCCTGGCCCGGAAACCGTGCTTGCGCTTGCGCCGGCGGACGTTTGGCTGATAGGTGCGCTTCATCGCTCGAAGACAGGCTCTCGAGACTGCCCCGGGGCCTAGCCGAAGCGGCCAGTATACGCGGAGGGACACGCCCGCCGGTTGTCCACAGGCAGGCGCGCGGAAAGTCGTGGAAAGTGCGGCCGAAGCCGAAGGCGCCCGAGGGGTTTCCACACCTGTGGAGAGTCGTGTGGAGAGAGATTTCTCCCTGCAAATCAGGCACTTTTGGCGACGTCGCGCGGCCGAGAAATCCTCATTGAGCGAGGCGCGGGGCAGTGCTATTCTCGCCGCCGCCCGGCCCCGACCAAGGAGTCAACGAACCGCGTGGAGCACCCAGAAGAGCTGACTGCCGAAACCCTTTGGAGCGACGTGTCGGCCCGGTTGCGGGGCACCCTGAACGAGAAGACGTTCAGGAACTGGTTCGGCGAGGTCAGCGCGGTCTCGCTCGACGAGGAGCGGTTCGTGCTCGCAGTCCCGACCGATCTCACGCGAGAGCAGATCGAGCGGCGCTTCGCCCACCTGATGAGCGCAGGCGTCACCGACGTGGTCGGGAGCGAACGGCTTCTCGAGCTCGTGGTGCGCCCTTCCGCCGTCGGCGCCGGCTCGTCCGAGTCGCACGCCGCCCGTGATGCCGCGGCCCGACGGGGTCCCGATCAACCCGAAGTACACGTTCGACTCGTTCGTGATCGGCTCGTCGAACCAGTTCGCCCACGCCGCCGCGCTCGCGATCGCCGAGGCGCCGGCGCAGGCCTACAACCCGCTCTTCATCTACGGCCACACCGGCCTCGGCAAGACGCACCTGCTGCACGCGATCGCGAACTACATCGGGCTGCACTCCTCGAGCCTCGGCGTGCGCTACGTCACCTCCGAGACGTTCATGAACGAGTTCATCAACTCGCTGCGCGACAAGCGCATCGAGGGCTTCAAGCAGCGGTACCGCGCCTACGACGTGCTGCTGATCGACGACGTCCAGTTCTTCGAGCACAAGGAGCGGATCCAGGAGGAGTTCTTCCACACCTTCAACTCGCTCCACGAGGCGGGCCGGCAGATCGTGATGACGCTCGGACCGGCCCCCGCGCGACATCGAGACGCTCGAGGACCGGCTGCGGTCGCGGTTCGAGTGGGGCCTCATCACCGACATCCAGCCGCCCGACCTCGAGACGCGCATCGCGATCCTGCGCCGGAAGGTCAAGTACGACGGCATCGACGTCGCCGACCCCGAGGTGCTGACCCATATCGCCGGCCGCGTGACGACCAACATCCGCGAGCTCGAGGGCGCGCTGACGCGCGTCGTGGCCTTCGCCTCCCTGACCGGCCGCCGGATGGACGTCGAGCTCGCCCAGGACGTCCTTCGAGACGTCTTCCCCCAGGGAGAGCCGGCGGTCGTCTCGATCGAGCGGATCCAGGAGCTCGTCTGCGACCGCTTCGGCGTCACGCTGACCGAGCTCAAGAGCGAGCGGCGTTCCCAGAGCATCGTCTATCCGCGACAGGTCGCGATGTACCTCTCACGCGAGATGACCGACTCGTCGCTGCCGAAGATCGGCAAGCACTTCGGCGGGCGCGACCACACGACGGTCATCCACGCGACCTCGAAGATCGCGCGGCTGATCAAGGAGGACAGATCTGTGTACAACCTCGTCCAGGAGCTCACAGCTCGAGTGAAGCAGGTGCGCTGACCATGGCTGCCTGTCGGTCCGGGGGAGAAGGCCCCCGTCCGATCCCACAGCCAGAATGCCCTCCGCAAGCCAAACGGCGTGGGTTTTCCCGGCGATCCCCACCCTTATCACTACAACGGGTTTTAAAATTCATGATTGACTCAGAAACAGTCACTGTGGATCTGTTGAAGGCACCCTTCCGCGCGAGCAGTTCGCCGAGCGCGTCGCGCGTCGTCTCGCGCGCTCTGTCGACCCGGGCGTCCGTGCTCGTGCTCGGCGGGATGCAGCTCCGCACCGCGAACGGGAAGCTCGAGCTCGCGGCGACCGACATGGAGCTCTCGCTTCGCGCCTCGGTCGAGGCGGACGTCGCCGGCGAAGGCACGGTCGTCGTTCCCGGCCGGCTGCTCCTCGACATCGCGCGGGCGCTGCCCGAGCCCGACGTGACGCTCGAGCATCTGCCGGAGGAGTCGGTGCTCGTGATCACGAGCGGCGCGCGCGACGTACCGCATCCACACCTATGCCGCCGAGGACTTCCCGAACCTGCCCGAACCTCGACGCCGTACCGCTGCAGCAGGTGGACGCCGAGGTGCTCCTCCAGACCATCGCGCGGGTCGGTCGCTCTGCGTCGCGCGACGAGAGCCGCCCGGTTCTCACGGGCATCTTCGTGAGCTTCGAGCCGGGCAAGCTCGTCATGGCCGCGACGGACTCCTACCGGCTGGCCGTCAAGGAGACCGCGTTTCCCGGCCCGCTGCCCGAGCTCGAGGCGATCATCCCGGCGAGAGCGCTCCAGGAGCTCTCGCGGATCGGTGGCGGCTCCGAGACGGTGGAGCTCGCCGTGCAGGAGAACCACGTCGTGTTCGGGGCCGGCGGCGTGTGGCTGACGAGCCGGCGGATCGACGGCCAGTTCCCGAACTACAAGCAGCTCCTCCCCGAGCAGTTCGAGCACGAGCTCGAGCTTCCCCGCGACGAGCTCCTCGACGTCGTTCGCCGGATCGGCCTGCTCGCGCAGCGGAACTCGCCGCTTCGCCTTCGGTTCGCCGAGGGTGAGCTCACCGTCTCTGCGCGGACGCAGGACGTCGGCGAGGCGAGCGAGAGCATGCCTGCGCGGGTTCGCGGCCGATGCCCTCGAGATCGGCTTCAACGCAGAGTTCCTCCGCGACGGGCTCGAGTCGATCGACACCGACACGGTGCGGGTGAAGCTCATCAGCCCGCTCCGCCCCGCCGTGCTGCAGGGCGAGACGTCCGACTACACGTACCTGATCATGCCGATCCGCCTGGCGGGCTGAACCGGCTTCCCTGGTCGTCGAAGCCGTCACGCTCAGGAGCTTCCGCAGCTACGCGTCACTCGAGCTCGCGCTGGCGCCGGGCGTCGTGCTCGTGACGGGCGAGAACGGCGCCGGCAAGACGAACCTCCTCGAGGCGATCCACGTCGGGCACCCAGGGCTTCTCGCCGCGGACGCGCAGCGACGGCCGGATGATCCACGAGGGCGATCCCGCTGCGTCGGTCGAGCTCGCGGTCGTCGCGGGGCGGGGTCGACCACCGCGTGCGGGTGAAGCTCGTCGCGGGCACGGGCAAGACGGCAGAGCTCGACGGGACGCGGCTCCCCTCCGCAGAGTCGCTGCGCCGGGAGTTCCCGACGCTGGTGTTCACGCCCGACCGGCTCGCGGTCGTGAAGGGCGGGCCCGCGGTGCGGCGCGCCTACCTCGACCGCGCGCTGGCGCGGCTCGTCCCCGGCGCAGGGCGGGCTCCCGCAGGACTACGCGGCGGCGCTCGCCCAGCGGAACGCAGCGCTCCGGCGCGTCCAGCTCGGCGCTCTCGCCGCGGGACGCCGTCACGCCGTGGACGGAGCGCGTCGCGGCGCTCGGGGCGGAGCTGGTCGAGGCGCGCCGCGCGACCGCGGCGGCGCTCGAGCCCGGGTTCCGCGAGCACCTGGCGAGGTTCGGGCTTCCGGGCGGCCGGCTCTCCTACGAAGGCGACCCGCCGTCGGTCGAGGCGCTCGAGCGCCGCCTGGACGCCGACGTCGATGCGGGGGACGACCGGCCTCGGGCCGCACCTGGACGACCTCGTCGATCTCCGCCGGCCGCGAGCTTCGCGGCTTCGGATCGCAGGGCGAGCAGCGGCTGGCCGTGCTCGCGCTCCTGCTCGCCGAGGCCGAGCTGCTCTCGCCGCCGCCGCTCCTGCTCCTCGACGACGTCCTCTCGGAGCTCGACCTCGCGCCGCCGCGAGGCCCTCGCCGCCGCGATCGCGGGGCTCGGCCAGACCGTGATCACCTCGACGCACGCGTCCCTGCTCCCGGCCGAGCCCGGCCGCCATCGTGGAGGTGAGCCTGTGGAACGGCTGTCTGACGCGGTCAAGGGCGAGCTTGCGCGCTTCGGGCCCTCGGAGGACCTCGCCGACGATCGCCGAGCGCTGGCCGGACGCCGTCGGCGAGGCGATCGCGCGGAACGCCTGGCCCTCCCGGATCGCCCGCGACGGCACGCTCCACGTCAACACGGCCGACTCGGTGTGGGCCTTCGAGCTCGCTCACCGCGGGCAGGAGATCGCCGTCCGGCTCGGCGTCCCGGCCGTGCGGTTCGCCCCCGGCCCGCTCGCCGGGCCGCTCGGCGCCGGCGCCCGTCCCGGAGCCGCTCTGCGCCGACGCCGGACGATCTGCGCGAGGCCGCCGCGATCGCCGCGCCGATCGAGCGACGAAAACCTGCGCAAAACTATCGAAAAGGCGGCCGGTTTGAGCCTCGCGAGCGGGCGCTCGGACCGTCCGCTCTGATACACTGTTTACAGCCCGCAAAACAGGTGTTTTGCAGGCATTTTTCATTTCGGCCCACTGCCTTAGGAGCTTATGTCACAGCCTGCGCCAGACCCGTCGTACTCTGCCAAGGACATCACCGTCCTCGAGGGCCTCGAGCCGGTCCGCCTGCGGCCCGGCATGTACATCGGCTCGACCGGTCTCGCGCGGTCTGCACCACCTCGTCTACGAGGTCGTCGACAACGCCGTCGACGAGGCGATGGCGGGCTTCAACGACTCGATCGAGGTCACGATCCACCCCGACAACTCGATCACCGTCGTCGACCACGGCCGCGGCATCCCGGTCGACGACGATGCGAGGGCACGGGCCTCTCGGCGCTCACGGTCGTGCTGACGAAGCTCCACGCCGGCGGCAAGTTCGGCGGCGAGGGCTACAAGGTCTCCGGCGGCCTGCACGGCGTCGGCGTCTCGGTCGTGAACGCGCTCTCGGAATGGCTCGTCGCCACGGTCGAGCGCGACGGGAAGGTCTACAGGCAGGAGTTCGCGCGCGGCGATCCCGCAGGGCGAGCATGAAGACCGTCGGCATCAGCAAGGAGACGGGAACCACGATCTCGTTCCTGCCGGACGCGGAGATCTTCGAGGAGCTCGAGTTCTCGGCGCAGACCCTCGTCCAGCGGCTCCGCGAGACCGCGTTCCTGACGAGGGGGCTCCGGATCTCGATCGTCGACGAGCGCGTCGGCGGCGAGAGCGTCGAGTTCCACTACGACGGCGGCATCAAGGACTTCGTCGCGTACATCAACGACTCCAAGGACGCCGTCCACCGGCACATCGCCTACTTCGAGAACGAGACCGAGGCGGGCCAGGTCGAGGTCGCGATGCAGTGGAACACCTCCTACCAGGAGTCGGTGTTCTCGTTCGCGAACAACATCCACACGGTCGAGGGCGGCACCCACATGCAGGGATTCCGCGCCGCGCTCACCCGGACGCTGAACAAGTACGCGCGCGACAAGGGCCTCCTGAAGGAGAAGGAGGACAACCTCGAGGGCGAGGACGTCCGCGAGGGCCTCGCGGCCGTGATCTCGGTCAAGCTCCAGAACCCGCAGTTCGAGGGGCAGACGAAGTCGAAGCTCGGGAACCCGTGCGATCAAGGGCCTCGTCGAGTCGACGGTCAACGCCAAGCTGGCGGAGTTCCTCGAGGAGAACCCGACCGACGCGCGCCAGATCGTCAACAAGGCGATCGCCGCGTCACGCGCCCGGCTCGCCGCCCGCAAGGCGCGCGAGCTGACGCGGCGGAAGTCGGCGCTCGACGGGATGTCTCTGCCGGGCAAGCTCGCCGACTGCTCGATCAACGATCCCGAGTCGGCCGAGCTCTTCATCGTCGAGGGCGACTCGGCCGGCGGCTCGGCCAAGCAGGGCCGCGACCGCGGCTTCCAGGCGATCCTGCCGCTCCGCGGGAAGATCATCAACAGCGAGAAGAACCGCATCAACAAGGTGCTCTCGAACATCGAGATCCAGGCGATGATCACCGCGATCGGCACGGGCATCGGCGACGAGTTCGACCTCGAGAAGCTCCGGTACCACAAGGTGATCGTGATGACCGACGCCGACGTCGACGGCTCGCACATCCGCACGCTGATCCTGACGTTCCTGTACCGGCAGATGCCGGAGCTCGTCGAGCAGGGCCACGTCTACATCGCGGCTGCGCCGCTCTACAAGGTCAAGCTCGGGAACCAGGAGTTCTACTTCGAGAAGGACGTCGCAGCTCGAGGACCTGCTCGCCCGCGAGCGGATCCCGCAGGTCGTCGTGACCGACCGGGACGGGAACGAGGTCAAGCTCACCGAGGCCAAGTGGCAGCGGTTCACGAAGGAGCTCGCCCAGTACGACGGGTACTCGGCGCGGCTGCGCGGCGACTTCGGCATCCCGGCGGCCGAGCTGATGGTCAAGCACCGCCTCGTGGAGCACGAGATCGAGGACGCCGCCGGGGTCGCGGCGGCGATCGCCTCGATCGAGCCGAACGGGTACGAGCTCTCGCTGCTCGAGCAGGACGACGCCGGCTTCCTGATCCGGCTCGTCGAGACCGAGACGAGCACCTCCCGGAAGATCGCGGTCCCGCTCGACCTCCTCGGCTCGCCGATCTACGCGCACCTGAGGAAGGTCTACGCGCGGCTCGTCGAGCTCGTCGGGCTGCCTCCCTTCACGGTGACGGTGGGCAAGGAGACCGTCCTCGCGGAGACGTTCGACGCGCTGCGCGACCGGGTGCTCGACGCGGCCAAGCAGGGGATCCAGATCTCCCGCTTCAAGGGTCTCGGCGAGATGAACGCGGAGCAGCTCTGGGACACGACGATGGATCCGTCCCGCCGGCTGCTGATCCGCGTCGACGTCGAGGACATCCACACCGCCGACTCGGTCTTCTCGATGCTCATGGGCGACCAGGTCGAGCCGAGGCGCCTGTTCATCGAGCAGAACGCGAAGAACGTGAAGTTCCTCGATGTCTGAGACCGAGACCGGCGCGCTCGGCGGCGGCCGCATCGAGTCGCGCGAGCTCGAGCAGGAGATGCGCTCGAGCTTCCTCGACTACGCGATGTCGGTCATCGTCTCGCGCGCGCTCCCCGACGTCCGCGACGGCCTCAAGCCGGTCCACCGGCGCGTCCTCTACTCGATGTGGGCAAACGGCAACCGGCCCGGCCGGCCGTACGTCAAGTCGGCGAACATCGTCGGCTACGTGATGGGCAACCATCACCCGCACGGCGACTCGGCGATCTACGACACGCTGGTCCGTCTCGCGCAGCCGTTCTCGCTGCGCTACCCGCTCGTCGACGGCCAGGGCAACTTCGGCTCGATCGACGACGACCCGGCAGCCGCGATGCGCTATTGCGTGAGCGGTCGAACAAGGGTCGCGACCGCCGAGGGCTCGTTCCCGATCGATTCGCTTTACCCGGGCCTCGAGCCCGACTCGGAGCGCGACCTCGACCTCGAGGTCCTCGACC
The DNA here is from genome assembly GCA_963723405.1 of uncultured Actinomycetota bacterium. GTDB lineage: Bacteria > Actinomycetota > Thermoleophilia > Gaiellales > Gaiellaceae > PALSA-600. The sequence continues at coordinate 371,027 of CAVRQF010000003.1, forward strand.
GCCTCGGCCGCCCTGTGAAGGCCTCGAAGCTCTTCCACTCGGGAACCCACCCGACGCTTCGCCTCCGGACGCAGCGAGGGCTACGAGCTCGTCGGGACGCACAACCACCCGGTGCTCTGCCTCGTCGACATGGCGGGGGTGCCCCTGCTGCTCTGGAAGCTGCTCGAGGAGATCGCTCCTGGCGATCGCGTGTTGATCGCACGAGCGCCGCGCCCGGTCGGGCCCATCAGCGACCACGATCGAGAGACGGCGCTCCTGCTCGGCGCGTTTGTCTCCGAGGGCTTTGTCTCCCAGGCCCGCGCCGGCTTCAACAACATCGATCCCGAGTTCTTCGCGGCCGTTCTCGGCGCCTATGACGCCGTGGTCGGCGGCCGCCGGTACGTCTACGAGCGGGTCATCGCCTCGGGCAGCAGGCTCTTCGAGCTCGACGTCCAGACCATGGACAGCCTGCTCGCGAGCCCCCTGGCCGAGCTGGTCGGGCTCGAGAGTGCCGAGAAGGTCGTGCCCGAGTACGTCTGGAGCGCGACCGCCGCCTTCAAGCGCGCCTTTCTCCAGGCGCTCTTCACGGGCGACGGCTCGTCGTCGCTCCTCCCGAGAAACACGATCCAGGTCTCGTACTCGACCTACAGCGACCGGCTCGCCCGTGACGTTCAGCGGTTGCTGCTCGAGTTCGGCGTCATCAGCCGTCTCTACAGGTACGACAAGGGAGAGACGAAGATCGTGATCACGAATCGGCGCGACGCCCGCCTCTTTGCGGCGAACGTCGGCTTCCTCGGCGCAAAGCAGGCCAAGCTCGAGCGACATCTCGCCGTGATCCCGGATCGGCAGCCGGGCTCTCTCCCGGGACCACGTCCCATACATGGCCGACTACATCAGGACGGACTGCGGGTCGACAGGGGCGGACAGGGATTGGCTGCGGCGCCACAACGTCGATCGGATCGAGCGGTGGGAGCAGGGCGGGACGGCGATCCTCGAACGGATCGCCTCCGAGGAGGTCAAGAGAGTGGTCGAACCGCTCGCCGGCGGCCAGTACTACTACGCCGAGGTCGAGTCGGTCACGGACGCGGGCATGCGGCCGGTCTACTCGCTAAGGGTCGACACCGCGGATCACTCCTTTCTGACCGACGGGTTCGTGAGCCACAACACCGAAGCGCGCCTCGCCAAGCTCGCCGAGGAGATGCTCTCCGAGCTCGACTCGAACACGGTCGACTTCGGGCCGAACTACGACGAGTCCAAGCAGGAGCCGCTCGTCCTGCCGGCGCGGTTCCCGAACCTGCTCGTGAACGGCTCGGCCGGGATCGCGGTCGGAATGGCGACCAACATGCCGCCCCACCACCTCGGGGAGACGGTCGACGCCGTGGTCGCGCTGATCGACGACCCGGCCGCGAACGTCGAGGATCTGATGACGCACGTCAAGGGCCCCGATTTCCCGACCGGCGCGATCATCGTCGGGCGTTCGGGGATCCGCGATGCCTACCGCACCGGCCGCGGCCGCATCGTCATGCGCGCTCGCGCCCACATCGAGGAGCTTCGTGGCGGGAAGAGCGCGATCGTGATCACCGAGCTCCCCTACGGCATCAAGAAGGGCGGGGACAACGGCGTGATCAAGAAGATCGCCGACCTCGTCCACGAGAAGGTGATCACCGAGGTCTCGGACCTCGCCGACCACAGCGACCGCACCGGCATGCGGATCCAGATCGAGCTGAAGCGCGACGCCATCCCGCAGGTGGCGCTGAACAAGCTCTTCAAGCACACCGGGCTGCAGTCGACCTTCGGCTACAACGCGGTCGCGCTCGTCGACGGCGTCCCGCGGACGCTCTCGCTGCTCGAGCTGGTCACCCACTACCTGGTCTTCCAGCGGGAGATCGTCACCCGGCGCTCCGAGCACGAGCTCCGCCAGGCCGAACGCCGAGCTCACATCCTCCGCGGCTACCTGATCGCGCTCGACAACCTCGACGCCGTGATCACGCTGATTCGCGCCTCGAACGACACCGAGTCGGCGCGCCAGGGGCTGATGGGCCAGTTCGGCCTCAGCGAGCTCCAGGCCTCGGCGATCCTCGAGATGCAGCTGCGCAGGCTCACGGGCCTCGCCCGCAAGGAGGTCGAGGACGAGTACGCCGATCTCCAGGAGCGGATCGCCGAGCTGCGTGACCTTCTCGCCGACGAGGCGAAGATCGACGCGCTGATCAGGGAGGAGCTGCTCGAGCTCAAGCAGGTCTACGGCCGCACCGACGACCGCCGCACCGAGATCATCGCCGCCGAGGAAGGGCTCGAGCTCGAGGACATGATCGCCGAGGAGGACATGGTCATCGCGATCACCCGCTCCGGCTACATCAAGCGCCTGCCGGTCACCTCGTACAAGGAGCAGCGCCGCGGCGGGATCGGCGTGATGGGAATGGACATGAAGGACGACGACTACATCGAGCACCTGTTCGTCGCCTCGACGCACGACTACATCCTCTTCTTCACCTCCGTCGGCAAGGTCTACCGGCTCAAGGTGCACGAGCTCCCGCTCGGGTCGCGCCAGTCGAAGGGCCGCGCGATCATCAACCTGCTGCCGTTCCGCCAGGACGAGCAGGTCCGCGCCGTCATCCAGACGCGGGACTTCGAGGAGGCGGAGTACCTGCTCTGCGCGACGCGCAACGGCGTCGTCAAGAAGACGAGGCTCGCCGAGTACAACACCCCGCTCAAGGCCGACGGCATCATCGCGATCAGGATGCGGGAGGGCGACGAGCTCGTGGCCGTGCGCCACTGCTCCACAGGCGACGACATCTTGCTGGTGTCACGGGACGGGCAGGCGATCCGGTTCTCCGAGGCCGACGCGCGCCCGATGGGCCGCGCGACCGAGGGGGTCCGTGGGATGCTGCTGCGCGGCGACGACCAGGTCATCGCCGCCGAGATCGCACGAGACGACTCCGACCTGCTCGTCGTCACCGAGAACGGCTACGGCAAGCGGACGCGCGTCTCCGAGTACCCGCGCAAGGGCCGCGGCGGCATGGGCGTCAAGACCGTGCAGCTCACCGAGGCCCGCGGCCGGCTGGCCGGAGCACGCGTCGTGCGCGACGGCTACCAGGTGATGTTGATCTCCACCGGCGGCACCGTGATCAAGATGCCCGTCGAGGACGTCAAGCGCCTCGGCCGCTCGACGCAGGGCGTGATCGTGATGCGCCTGCGCGAGAGCGAGATCGTCTCCTCGCTCGCCCCGGTGGTCGACGCCGAGGCGACAGCCGACGCTGTTGTCGAAGCCGGCGAGACACCGGACGCCGGCGACCTCTTCGACCCGGACGAGGAGTCGTTCGAGGAGCCGGGTGACGTGAGCGTCGACCCCGAGGACGAAGAGCCCTCCACCGAGTAGGCCGCTTCAGCTCGGCGCGGCTCTCATTTTCACGGCAGTGTTCATTTTCGCCCCGCGGCGGAGTAAGGTCGCAGGCGATGGCGACACGCGAACGCATGGTCGTCGAGCTGGAGCCGGTCGACATGGCAGCCCACCTCGACAAGCTCGAGCTGTATCTGGGCCAGGTCTGCCGCCTGGCAGACATCTCGAAGATGCAGCTCGATTACTGGACGAACAAGGCGCAGATCCAGACGAAGGGCCGCAAGCAGCGGATCTACGACCGACGCGCGATCGAGCTCGTGATGCTGATCAAGCAGGGACGCGACAAGGGCCTCGGCCTGGCCTCGGCCATCGACGCGGCGCGTCGCTGCCAGCTCGGGAGCTAGCTGACCGGCTGGTTCTTGGGCAGGAACGCCGAGATCACGTCGATCGGCGCCGGGAAGACGATCGTGGTCGCCGGCGAGCTGCTGATCTCGATCAGCGTCTGCAGGTAGCGGAGCTGCAGCGCGATCGGGTGCTCCTCGATCACGAACGCGGCATCCTTGAGCCGCTCGGAGGCCTGGAACTCTCCCTCGGCGGCGATCACCTTCGCGCGCCGCTCGCGCTCGGCCTCGGCCTGCCGGGCCATCGCCCGCTGCATGCCCTGAGGGATCTCGACGTCCTTCAGCTCGACGATCGAGACCTTGATCCCCCACGGCGCCGTCTGCTCGTCGATGATCCCCTGCAGGATCGCGTTGATCTTCTCGCGCTCGGAGAGGAGCTCGTCGAGCGAGTGCTGGCCGAGCACGGAGCGCAGCGTCGTCTGCGCGATCTGCGAGGTGGCGACCATGTAGTTCTCGATGTTCACGATCGAGGCCTTCGGGTCGACGATCCGGAAGTACGCGACGCCGTTGACCCGCACGGGGACGTTGTCCTTCGTGATCACCTCCTGCGGAGGGATGTTCAGCGTGATCGTCCGCAGGTCGACCTTGACCATCCGGTCGACGACAGGGATCAGGAAGAACAGGCCCGGGCCTTTCGGCTGCGGGAGCAGCCGGCCGAGCCGGAACACGATCGCGCGCTCGTACTCGCGGGCGACCTTGAGCGCCCCGACCAGGAACAGCACGATCACGAGCAGGACGACGGCGAGCGAGATCCAGACGGCGGTCACGACGGCGATCCTACTCCGACGGTGTGAACGCGAAGCGTGAGGCCCTCGAGCTCGTCCACCTCGACCCGCTGGCCGGTACGCAGCGGCTCGTCGGCCCTCGCCTTCCACAGCTCGCCGTGGACCTGGACGAGCCCGCCTTCGCGGACGACGCCCCGCATCCCGACGATGTCCTCCGGCCCGGACAGCACCGGCGATCGCCGCACCGCGATCGCCTTCGAGATCGCCCACGCCCAGAGGCCGCCGAGCACCACCGTGATCGTGACCACGAGCGGGACCGAGGTCGTGTAGAGGCCCGAGGAGTCGTGGAAGAGGGTGGCCAGGCCGAACCCGAGGGCGATCAGCCCCGAGACGGTCAGAGCGCCGTGCGACGGGAGGTAGGTGTCGAGCCCGAGGAGCAGGACGCCGAGCAGCACGAGCCCGAGCCCGGTCCACGAGGTCGGCAGCACCGCGAGCCCGAAGAGCGCCAGCAGCAGCGAGACCGCGCCGAGCGCGCCGGGCAGGACGACGCCGGGGTGGAAGATCTCGAACCCGATCCCGACGATCCCGGCGAGGAAGAGCAGCGAGAGCAGGTTCGGGTCGAGGATCGTCGAGAGGAACCGCGTGACGAAGCCGGGGCTCGTCTCGGAGATCTCGGCGTTCGCAGTGTGGAGGACGTGCCCGGCCGGCACGGTCTTCCAGCCGTCGACCTTGTCCAGGAGCGCGGGCAGGGTGGGGGCGATCGTGTCGATCACGTTCATCCTCAGGGCCTCCGCGGCCGTGAGGTTGGACGCGACACGGACGGCCTTGTCGGCCCAGGCCGCATTCCGGCCGTGTGTGGAGGCCAGTCCGCGCAGAGAGGCGGCAGCGTCGTTGACGACCTTCCGCCGCAGGTCGCTGCCGATGTTCGACCCGCTGCTGTCGATCGGCGTCGAGGAGCCGATGTTCGTGTTCGGCGCCATCGCGAGCAGGTCCGCGGCCTGCGAGATCCACACGCCCGCCGAGGCCGCGCGAGCCCCGGAGGGCGAGACGTAGACGATCACGGGCGTTCCGGCCTCGCTCACCGAGAGCTCCTTCTGCACGATCTTCCGCATCGAGTCCTCGAGCCCGCCCGGCGTGTCGAGCAGGATCACGGCCGCGTCGTAGTCTTCCTTCCGGGCGCGATCGAGCTGATGGTTCAGCCAGCCCTGGGTGACCGGGTTCACCTCCTGCGCGAAGTGGATCGCGAGCACCCGCGGCGGCGAAGGCTCGGCCGCCGAGCCCGCGGCGGGTACCGCGACCACCGCGATGAGAGCCAGAAGGGCGAGCGCTCGCCTCATTGCCCGAAGTGTAGGGCTGCGGATGCTCGGATCCGTGCCTACGGGCCGCTGAGCCACGCGTCGTAGCCGCGCTCCAGCCGGTCGAGGATCTCGACGAGGAGCTCGAGGCGATCGCGGTCGACGGCGCCGGCGCCGGGCCAGGGTGCCTCGCCGATGTTGACCCCGATCCCGACGACGACGTGGTCTGTCGCCTCGGCGAGGATCCCTGCGACCTTGCGGCCGTCGACCAGCACGTCGTTCGGGTCCTTGATCGCCGCCTCGGGCCCGATTGCGCCGCGGACCGCGTCGGCGGCGACGAGGGTCAGCTCGGGCCAGCGCGCGACGGGCGGCGGCGGGCGCAGGACGACCGACAGCGCGAGCCCCGAGCCCGGCTCGTCGACCCAGATCCGCCCGAGCCGTCCCCGCCCTGCGGTCTGGTGCTCGGCGAGCGCCACCGTTCCGTGAGCCGCCTCCGGCCCGGGCATCGCCATCGTCGTCGGAGCCTCGACGGCATGCAGGTAGGGCCGACCGAACGTTCCGCGCAGCCGGGGCAGCACGAGCTCTGGCACGAGCGCCACGGGGACTAGAGTAGGCGCGCCGTGCAACCCCTCTCGCCGCAGGGCCGTCAAACGCGCCGTGAGCAACTCGACGCTCCTCTCGTCTACGAGCGGCTGTCCGATCCCATCCTCGTGACCAGGGCGAAGGCCGGAGACAGCGCCGCGCTCGCCGCGCTCTGCGAGCGGCACGCCGCCCGGGTCGAACGGCTCGCGCTGCACCTCCTCCGCGATCCGGAGGACGCGCGCGACGCCTCCCAGGACGCGCTCGCGAAGCTCGTCGTGCGGATCCGCCAGTTCCGCGGCGAGTCGCAATTCTCGACCTGGCTCCACCGGCTCGTCGTCAACACGTGCAAGGACTACGCCCAGGCGCGCGCCGTCCGCCGGACGGAGCCGCTCGCCGCCGACGAACGGCCGGCCCGCGAAGGCGACCCGGTCGAGGCGCTGACCTCGTCGGAGACGCGCCGGGAGCTCGGGCGGTGCCTCGCCGAGCTGCCGCCCGCCCAGGCGACGGTGGTCGCGCTCAAGGACGCCTTCGACCTCGGCTTCGCCGAGATCTCGAACGCGACCGGCCTCCCCGTCGGCACCGCCAAGTGCTACGCCCACCGCGGCCGTGCGTCGCTGCGGGAGCGGCTCTCGCATGACCGAGCCTGGCGAAGAGCGGAGATCGAGAGGATCATCCCGCACCGCCCCCCGTTCCTCCTCCTCGACCAGGTGGTCGAGCTGGTACCGGGCGAGCGCGTCGCCGCGAAGAAGCTCGTAACCGACGAGGACTGCGCCGGGCACTTCCCCGGGAACCCGATCATGCCCGGGGTGAAGATGGTCGAGGCTCTCGCGCAGTGCGGCGCGGTAGCGGTGCTCTCCCAGCCCGAGAACGAGGGGCGTCTCGTCCTCTTCGCGGGCATCGACGACGTCAGGTTCAAGCGCATCGTGCGCCCGGGGGACACGCTCGACCTGCTGTGCGAGGTCGAGGCCGTCCGCGGCCCCGTCGGCAAGGGAAAGGTGAGGGCGACGGTCGGCGGCGAGCTGGCCGTTCGCGGGACACTGACCTTCGCGGTGGCTCCGGAGTGACGACGCACGCCGCGATCGGCCGCCCGGTGACGATTGCCGGGCTCGGCACCTATGTCCCGGAGCGGGTTCTCTCGAACGCCGATCTCTCGGAGTTCGTCGAGACCTCCGACGAGTGGATCCGCGAGCGCACCGGGATCCTGGAGCGCAGGATCTCCGCCGAGAACGAGCTGACCTCGGACGTAGCGCTTTCCGCTGCGCGGAAAGCGCTGGAGGACGCGGCTGTCGACCCGTCCGACATCGACCTCGTCATCGTCGGCACGATCTCGCCTGACATGGGCTTCCCCGCGACCGCAGCTCTCGTGGCCGACCAACTGGGCTGCGGCGAAGCGGCAGCCTACGACGTCTCGGCCGGCTGCACGGGGTTCATGTACGCGCTCGCGCAGGGCCACAGCGCCGTCGTCTCCGGCCTCTCGCGGCGCGCGCTCGTGATCGGCGCCGACGTGCTCTCGAAGATCCTCGACTGGACCGACCGCTCGACGCTCGTCCTGTTCGGGGACGGCGCCGGCGCAGTCGTCCTCGAGCCGGCCGAGGAGTCGGGGTTCCTCTCGTTCGACATCGGCGCCGACGGCGCCGGCGGCCCGCAGCTCAACTATCCCGGAAGCGGGACGCGGCCGCTGCAGCCCGGCGAGAAGAGGTTTCTGCAGATGAACGGCCGCGAGGTGTTCAAGTTCGCGACCCGGGTCCTCGTCAGCTCGGGCGAGAACGCGCTCGAGGCCGCCGGGCTCACGGTGGACGACGTCGATCTCTATGTCCCGCATCAGGCGAACGTCCGGATCATCGACCACGCTGTGCGCAGGTTGGGCTTGCCCGAGGACAAGGTGGTCGTTAACGTGGACAGGTACGGAAACACCTCGTCGGGGTCGATACCGCTCGCGCTCGCTGACGCCTTGCGCGACGGCAGGCTGCAGCCGGGGGGCATCGTGTTGATGACCGGAATGGGAGCGGGCCTCACCTGGGGCTCGGCAGTCATTCGCTGGACGCATCCGACGAAGGGAGAGAAGTGAGCGCAGGCTCGACGGAGCTCGGAGCTGAGCGGGAGCAGGAACAGGGGCAAGCGCTGTGAGCAAGCTGGCGTTCATGTTCCCCGGCCAGGGCTCGTTCGAGCTCGGCATGGGGCGCGAGATCGCAGAGGCGGAGCCCCAGGCGATGGCGGTGTACGAGGAGGGAAGCGAGGCCGCCGGCCTCGACCTCAAGGAGCTCTGCTTCCGGGGCACCGCCGAGGAGCTCACGCGCACCGACCTGCAGCAGCCCGCGCTCGTCGCGACGAGCCTTGCGATCGACGCAGCGCTTCGGGCGCGCGGGATCGTCCCCGACTACGTCGTCGGCCATTCGGTCGGTGAGTTCTCGGCGCTCGGCTCTGCGCGCTCGATCGAGGTGCGCGACACGATCCGGCTCGTCCGCGAGCGCGGCATCGCGATGGCCGCCGCCGCGAAGGAGACCCCAGGCGCGATGGCCGCGATCCTCGGTCTCGCCGACGAGGTCGTCGAGTCGCTCTGCCACAAGATTCACAACGTGTGGCCCGCGAACTACAACTGCCCCGGCCAGCTCGTGGTCTCGGGCGAGTCCGACGCCGTCGACGAGTGCTGCGAGGAGGCCCAGCGGGAGGGTGCGCGCCGCGCGGTTCGGCTCAAGGTCTCGGGCGCGTTCCACTCGCCCCTCGTCGGGCGGGCCGCGGAGCGCTTCCGGCCGGCGATCGAGCGGATCGAGTTCAAGGCGCCGTCGGCGCACTTCGTCTCGACCGTCACCGCGAAGCTCGAGGACGCGACGCGCCTGCGGACGCTCCTCGTGGAGCAGCTCACCGCACCCGTGAGGTTCACGCAGTCGGCGCGCGAGATGGTCGCGGACGGCGTCACCACGTTCGTGGAGGTCGGGCCCGGGAACGTCCTGAGCGGTTTACTGAAGAGGATCGACAGCTCCGTGAAGGCGATCTCGGTCAACGACCTGAAGTCGCTGAACGCGGCCGCGCACCAGCTTGGCTAGCGGGGCGAGCTCCGGCTTCTGCTCTCTCGAGGGGAAGACGGCACTCGTCACCGGCGCCTCGCGCGGGATCGGCCGCGCGATCGCGATCGAGCTCGCACGCGCCGGCGCCCAGGTTGTCGTCGGCTACAACTCGGGAGGCCCGGAGGCCGAGGCCGTCGCGGCAGACATCGGCGGCAGGGCCCTTCAGGCAGACGTCTCGAGCGCCGCGGACGCGGCCCGTCTGGTGGAGGAGGCCGGCGACCTCGACATCCTCGTCAACAACGCCGGCGTCACCCGCGACGGGCTGCTCGCCCGCATGCCCGACGAGGACTGGCGAGAGGTGATCGAGACCAACCTGAGCTCGGTCTTCTATACCTGCCGTGCGGTGACGCGGCCGATGATGAAGAAGCGCTCCGGCGCGATCGTGAACCTGAGCTCGATCGTGGGCCTGCACGGCAACTTCGGGCAGACCAACTACGGCGCCGCGAAGGCCGGGATCATCGGCTTCACGAAGTCGCTCGCGCGCGAGCTCGGCTCCCGCGGCGTGCGGGCGAACGTCGTGGCGCCGGGGTACGTGAAGACGCGGCTCACCGAGGTGATCCCCGAGGAGGGCAAGGCGCTGATGCTCGCGAACACGCCGCTCGGGCGCCTCGGGGATCCGGAGGACGTGGCCGGGGCGGTACGGTTTCTGTGCTCCGACGAGGCCTCGTTCGTCACCGGCCAGGTGCTACTCGTCGACGGCGGACTGGGGATGTAATGAGCGAGAACGGAAGCAGGCGCAGGGTCGTCATCACGGGGGTCGGGATGGTCTCGTCGCTCGGGAACGACGCCGAGACGAGCTGGGAGCGGCTGCTCGCCGGCGAGTCGGGTGCGGGCCCGATCACCCAGTTCGACTCCGAGGACTACCCCGTCCATTTCGCGTGCGAGCTGAAGGACTTCGACCCGACCGACTGGGTCGACCACAAGTCGGCCCGCCGGATGGATCGCTTCGCGCAGATGATCCTCGCGGCTGCCCGCCAGGCCGAGCAGGACTCCGGCATCGACATCGCCGCGGACGCCGAGCGCATCGGCGCCTCGGTCGCGACCGGCATCGGCGGGCTCCACTCGTTCCAGAGCTGCTACGACCTCCTCATTCACCGCGGCCCGGACCGCGTGAGCCCGTTCTCGATCCCCTCGATCATCCCGAACATGGGTGCAGGTTGGGTCTCGATCGAGCTCGGCCCCAAAGGCCCGCTGATGAGCCAGTGCACCGCCTGTGCCGCCTCGAACATGGCGATCGGTGACGCGGTCGACACGATCCGCCTCGGCCGTGCAGACGCGATGATCGCCGGCGGCAGCGAGGCGCCGGTCACGCGCGTCGGAGTCGCCGGCTTCGACGCCATGCGAGCCCTCTCCCGCCGGAACGACGACCCCGCTCGGGCGTCCCGGCCCTTCGACGCGGGACGCGACGGGCTCGTGATGGGAGAGGCCGCCGGCGCGGTCGTGCTCGAGGAGCTCGGCCGGGCGCAGGCCCGCGGCGCGAAGATCTACGCCGAGCTGATCGGCTACGGGATGTCGGCCGACGCGTCGCACATCACCGAGCCCGACCCCACCGGCCAGAGCCCCGCGCGGGCCATGCGCGCGGCCCTCGCCGACGCCGGGGTCGATCCGACCGAGGTCGGGCTACGTCAACGCGCACGCCACCTCGACGCCGCTCGGAGACGCCGCGGAGACCAACGTGATCAAGGTCGCGCTCGGCGAGGAGCACGCACGGCGGATCCCGGTCTCCTCGACCAAGGGCGCCACCGGGCATTGCTTCGGCGCCGCCGGCGCGATCGAGGCGATCTTCACGACGCTCGCGCTCCGCGACGGGAAGGTCCCGCCGACGATCAACCTCGAGAGCCCCGATCCCGCCTGCGACCTCGACTACGTCCCGAATGTCGCGCGCGAGGTCCCGGGCCTCCACACCGCCGTCTCGAACTCGTTCGGGTTCGGCGGGCATAACGCGACCATCGTCCTGCGCCGCTTTGACGGTTAGCGTCGCGCGCTGTTAAGCGCGCGCATGGAAATCCTAGATTTCCGCGCGCCTGCTACAGCCGGGCCGTTGTGAGCGAGCACGGGCTGCAGCCCGCACTCGCGAACTGCCTGGGCGCTCAAAGGGTCGCTAGACCCGCTGCTGCGGGAGGGTGGTGCTTCCTACTATGTTTCTGCCCGCTGATGGCTGATAGCTGGGCTACGTTCGACTGCTACGGGACGCTGATCGACTGGGACGGCGGGATCCGGGCCGAGATCGAGCGGCTCTGGCCTCCGGACGAAGACGAGCCCGAGGAGGACGGAGGCGACGAGCCCGCTGAGCCTGAGCCCGACGCGGAGGTCGAGGCGCAGGCTCCGCGAGTACCACGCGATCGAGCCGGAGCTCCAGCGCGACGGGAAGCTCTCCTACCGCGAGGTGATGACCGAGGCCATGCGGCGGCTCGGGGCGCCCGACGGCGAGGAGGGCGGCCTCGCCGCCTCGCTTCCGTCCTGGAAGCCCTTCTGGGAGGTCCCGGAGGCGCTCGAGGAGACACGCAAGCGAGGCTGGCGGCTCGCGATCCTGTCGAACTCCGACCCGGACCTCATCTCGGCGTCGATCGAGCAGATCGGGGTGCCGTTCGACGAGGTGATCGTCGCGTCGGAGATCGGCTCCTACAAGCCCGCGTTCATGCACTGGCTCGAGTTCCAGGCGCGGACGCGCGCCGACCGGCGCCGCCACGTCCACGTCGCCGAGAGCAGCTTCCACGACATCGTCCCGGCCAGCAAGCTCCGGATCCCGAACATCTGGATCAACCGGACCGGCGAGCCCGCGCTCACCGCACCGACCAGGGAGAGGGACGATCTGGTCGACCTGGCGGACATCCTGGACGAGATCATTCCGGCCTAGCCCTCTCGGCAGAGCCTCGCACCGACGCTCGTGCAACCGCGTCGAGGTGGGGCCGGTCTAACATCAATCCACGAATGAGTGAAACCAGGATCGACGTCAAGGTCGAGCAGGTCGAGAGCACAGCGAAGAACGAGAAGCACCCGAACACCTGTCCGGCGTGTGGGTCGCACTACCGCGACGACGAGCTCGAGGCAGCGCTCTTTCTCTGCGCGCAGTGCGGCCACCACTTCCGGATGCCGGCCCACGCCCGCGTCGCCCTCCTCACCGATCCCGGGCTCGTTCGCCGAGGAGGCTGCGGAGGTGCGGTCCGCCGACCCGCTCTCGTTCTTCGACCTGCGCCCGTATCGAGAGCGGCTCGCAGAGGCGGAGCTGAACACCGGCCTCACCGACGCGATGGTCGTCGGTGCCGGGACGCTCGAAGGGCATCCGTACGAGCTCGCAGTCATGGACTTCTCGTTCATGGGCGGCTCGATGGGGAGCGCCGTCGGCGAGAAGTTCGTGCGCGCCTGCGACGCTGCGATCGCCGCTTCGACGCCGCTCCTGCTCGTCACGAGCTCGGGCGGCGCCCGGATGCAGGAGGGGATCCTCTCGCTCATGCAGCTCCCCAAGGTGATCGCCTCGATCGACGAGCTCCACGAGACGCGGCTGCCGCTCTTCTGCCTCCTCACCGACCCGACCACGGGAGGTGCCATGGCGAGCTTCGCCACGCTCGGGGACGTCGTCGTCGCCGAGCCGGGCGCCCTGCTCGCATTCACCGGGCCCCGCGTCGTCCAGGAGATCGTGAAGGAGAAGCTCTCCGACGACTTCGGCCGCTCCGAGCAGAACCTCCGGTTCGGCCAGATCGACGCCATCGTCCCCCGACCCGAGCAGCGCGCCTATCTCGCGCGGCTCCTCAGGCTCTTTGAGCGCTGAGGCCGAGCGCGGGCTGCTCGAGCGGCTCGGACGGCTCAGGAGCCTGCCGCTCCTCCATCGCACCGGCGTCTCGGGAGAGGAGGAGCGGCTGCGAAAGCAGCTCGACTCGATGTCGCGCGCCGACGCGACCGAGGACGAGATCTGGGAGTTCGTCGAGCTCGCCCGGCATCCCGACCGCCCCTACACCCTCGACTACGTCAAGAGGATCCTCGAGGACTGGGTCGAGCTGCACGGCGACCGCGGCCGGATGGACGACGGCGCCGTCGTCGCCGGGCTCGGCAAGCTCGGCGGCCGCACCATCGCGCTCGTCGGCCACCAGAAGGGCCGTGACGCCAAGGAGCGGGTCGAGCGGCAGTTCGGGATGCCGAGCCCCGAGGGCTACGCCAAGGCGGTGCGCGTCATGGAGATCGCGGAGCGGTTCGGCTTCCCGATCGTCTCGCTCGTCGACACGCCCGGCGCCTTCCCCGGGGTGGCGGCCGAGCAGCACGGCCAGGGCGGGGCGATCGCCCGCGCCCAGGCGGCGATGATCGACGCTTCGCGTGCCCACGGTCGCCTGCGTGATCGGCGAGGGCGGCTCCGGCGGGGCGCTCGCGCTGGCAGTGGCCGACAGGGTGCTGATGCAGGAGAACGCGATCTACTCGGTGATCTCTCCCGAGGGCTGCGCGATGATCCTCTGGCGCGACCGCGAGGAGAAGAAGAAAGCGGCGGCCGCGTTCAAGCCCGACGCGTTCCACTGCTACGAGCTCGGCGTGATCGACGGGATCGTCTCCGAGCCGAAGGGCGGAGCGCAGGAGGACCCCGACGCGGCCGCTGCGAGCCTCAAGCAGGCGCTCACCCAGGCGCTCGACGAGCTCGACGGGACGTCGGCGACCGAGCTGCGCCGTGCCCGGCGCGCGAAGTTTCGCGCCATGGGCGTCTTCGCCTGAGCGGTGTGCTCATGCGGGTTCCTGCCCGTTCTCCACACCGATCCACAGGGTTTTCAACCGGGTATCAACGAGATGTGAAGACGCGAGAATGGGGCGATGCCGAAGCTCGGCGCGTACAGAGGCAAGCGCGATCCCGCGAAGACGCCTGAGCCGTTCGGGGGCGGCGGCTCTTCCGGCGGCGCTCCGATCTTCGTCGTGCAGAAGCACGCTGCGCGGAGCCTCCACTACGACTTCCGGCTCGAGCGCGACGGCGTGCTCGCATCCTGGGCGGTGCCGAAGGGGATCCCGCTCGAGGCCGGCCAGAAGGCACTCGCGGTCCACGTCGAGGATCACCCGCTCGACTACGCGAGCTTCGCGGGCGAGATCCCGGCCGGGTCCAGTACGGCGCCGGGACGGTCGAGATCTGGGATCACGGCACCTACGAGCTCCTCGAGGAGAAGCCCGACGGCGGCCTGACGGTGCGGCTCGCCGGCGAGCGGCTGCAGGGCGCTCTGGACGCTCGTCCCGGCCCATCTCGACGGCAAGGAGCGCAACTGGCTGATCCTGCGCAAGCGCGATGAGCGCGGCGACGGCGCCGGCGCAGGAGCGCGCTACCGGCCGATGCTCGCGACGCTCGTCGACGAGCTCCCGCGCGGCCGGCGAGTGGCTCTACGAGGTGAAGTTCGACGGCTATCGCGCCGTCGCGTACGTGCGTGGCGGGCGTTGCGAGCTGCGCTCGCGAACCGACAACGACCTGACGGGGCGCTTCGCCGACGGTCGCGACTGCGATCGATCGCGCGACGCGCGGCGACGCCGTGCTCGACGGCGAGGTCTGTGCCCTGGACGACCTCGGCCGCCCGAGCTTCTCGGCGATGCAGAGAGGCACGGGAACGCTCGTCTACTACGCCTTCGACTGCCTCGAGGCAGACGGGGAGCCGCTCGTCTCCCGCCCGATCGAGGAGCGCCGCGACCGGCTCGCCGAGCTCGTGCGACCCGATGCGACCGTTCGGCTCTCGGACGCGTTCGACGAGGGGAAGCCGCTGCTCCGCGCCGTCACCGAGCAAGGGCTCGAGGGGGTCGTCGCCAAGCGGCGCGGCTCGCTCTATGCCGAGGGTCGCCGCACGCGCGACTGGCTGAAGCTCAAGGCTCACGCGCGCCAGGAGCTCGTGATCGCCGGGTACACCCGTGGAGCGGGAAGCAGGGCCTCGACGTTCGGGGCGCTCGTCCTTGCGGTCAACGAGGACGGAGAGCTGCGCTATGCCGGCAACGTCGGGACGGGGTTCGACGACCGCGAGATCCGCATGCTGCTCGAGAAGCTGCGGCCGCTCGAGCGGCCCGACTCGCCGTTTCCCTCCGTCCCGAAGATGCCCCGGGTGAAGCGGGGCGACGTCGTCTGGGTCGAGCCGCGGCTCGTGGCGGAGGTCGAGTTCAGCGAGTGGACGCACGACGGCCACGTCCGCCAGCCGTCCTACAAGGGGCTCCGCGACGACAAGCCCGCCGCCGAGGTACGGCACGAGCGACCGGCGGCCGGACGTCGTGCGGGACGGGAAGCGCGAGCTGCGGCTCTCGAACCTCGACAAGCTCTTCTGGCCCGACGAGGGGATCACCAAGGGCGACCTCGTCGACTACTACCGGCAAGTCGCGCCGGCGCTCGTCCCTCACCTCCGAGGGCGGCCGTTCACGATGCGCCGTTATCCCGACGGCGCGTTCGGCAAGGCGTTCTTCCAGAAGGACGCGCCCTCGCACATGCCGGGCTGGATCCAGACGTTCCACGCGCCCGTGACGACGCGAGGCGGCTCCAAGCGCGAGGTCGACTTCCCGATCGTCGACGACGAGCTCGCGCTTCTCTGGATGGTGAACATGGGCTGCATCGACATGAACCCGTGGTACTCGCGCGCAGACCGCCCCGACCGCCCCGACTTCGTCCTCTTCGACCTCGACCCGACGCCGGAGGTTCCCTACGCCCAGACGGTCGAGGTCGCGCTTCACGTCAAGACCGTCCTCGACGGTCTCGGCCTCGTCTCGTTCCCGAAGACCTCGGGCGGCAAGGGCTTCCATCTCCTCGTCCCGCTCGATCGCCGCTCGAGCTACGACGACTCGCGCTCGTTCGCCGAGCTCGTCGCGGGCACGATCGCGCGCGCCTACCCAAGCTCGCCACGACCCAGTGGGCGAAGTCCCGGCGGCGCGGGGTACTGATCGACGCGAACCAGAACGGCATGGGCAAGACGATCGCGTCGGTCTACTCGGTGCGGCCGCATCCGGGCGCGCCCGTCTCGACGCCGCTTCGACTGGGACGAGGTCGACGAGACGCTCGATCCCGCCGCGTTCACGATGGGCGCCGTCCTCGACCGCGTGGCGCGCCTCGGCGATGTCCACGCCGGAGTGCTCGAGACGCGGCAGTCGCTCACGAGAGCCTTGCGCGCGCTCGGCTGAGCGCCCGCCGAGTCACGAGGCGATCCTCCGACGGTACCCTGGCGGCGCAATGAGCAGCCGCCGTTTCGTGACCCTGGCGCTGCTTGCCGTCTGCTGCGCCGCGCTGGCGGGCTGCGGCGGCGGCAAGAGCTCGAGCCCTCGGCCCTCGAGTCGGCTCTCGGCGTCAAGCAGGTCGCCGGCCTGTTCACCGCCGGCCTGAACGGCGTGATCGCGCCGGCATGCACCCCGGCGACGATCGCGGGCAACTTCACCTGCAGCGCCCGCCCGATCCTCGGCCCCTGCACCGCGAAGACGACGGGGCCGTGCGCCTCCCCGCTCGCCCCGACGAAGGTGTGGTTCGACTGCTTCCCGGACAAGGCCGGGACGCGCCCGTGGATGTGCCAGCTCGTGAGCCCACCGGCCGGTGCCTCTGTCTTCGTGACGAAGGCGCAGAAGGCGGCACCAAAGCACGCCGTCTGGGTCTGCAAGACCTTCAATGCCGACCAGGAGCGGATCGGGCCGTTCCTGATCGAGACGGGCGACCCGCACGGCCCGACGGAGCAGCGCGGCGGCACGATGACGGTCGAGGCGGCCCAGCTGCTCGCGAAGCAGCTCGGGTTGAAGCTCACGACCAGCTGCTGAGCCGCTCGAGGAGGAGCCGGGCCCCGGCCTTGTCGAGCATCTCGTTGAGGTTGCCGCACTTCGGGCTCTGAACGCACGACGGGCAGCCGTCGGTGCACGGGCACGAGGCCAGCATCCGCGCGGTATCGGTCGACCCAGCCCTCGAACTGCTCGAAGCCGCGCTCCGAGATCCCGACCCCGCCGGGGTGGCCGTCGTAGACGAAGATCGTCGGCCTGCCCGTGTCCGGGTGGAGATTCGTCGAGAGGCCGCCGATGTCCCAGCGGTCGCACATCGCCCAGAGCGGCAGCATCGCGATCAACGCGTGCTCGGCCGCGTGCAGGGTCGAGAGGAGCCTCGGCATCTCCTCGAGGCCCTCGAGCTGTGCGGGCTCGGGGCAGAACCAGATCGCCTCGGTCGCGAAGGTCTGGGACGGGCAGTCGAGAGGCACGAGCTCGATCCGTTCCTGGGAGGAGATCGTCTTGCGCTCGTAGCCGACGACGCGGTCTGTGACCTCGACCTCGCCGAGCACGAGGTCGAGCCCCGCCCGCCGCTCCTGCCGGAGCGGCCCGAGCACGGTCGTCTCGGTCTCGCGCCTGGGCTGCGTGTACCACTCGCCCCGAAACGGCTCGACCACGGCGTGCAGCGCCGTCTCGTCGAGCTCGCGGACGAGGAACGACTCGCCACGGTGGAGGTAGACGGCCCCCTCGTGCACCGTCGAGTAGGCGCGCGAGCGCTCGACGTGGCCGAGCAGCGAGCCCGGTCGAGGCGTCGATCACGGTGAACGAGTCGGGATCGGCCGAACGGAGCGCAACGGCGGCTGCGGGCGTGGTCGTCCCCGCCCAGACGAACCCGCGCGGCGTCCGGCGAAGCTGCGGGTCCGCCGCCGCCGCGGCGAGCGCGTCGACGCCGAGGATCTCGGCGTCCGCGTCGTCGATCGGCGCCTCGTAGGCGGCCGCGCGAACGTGCGCCGGCGAGGACGCGGGGGTTCGAGTGGTCGAGGATGGCTGACTCGACCCGGCGTCCGAGCAGCTTGTCCGGCTCCCGCATGAAGTACTGGTCGAGCGCGTCCTCGGTCGCGACGAGAACGGCGAGGCCGTGGCCGCGCCGGCCGGCGCGGCCCCACTGCTGGCGGAGCGAGGCGATCGTGCCCGGAAAGCCCACCGAGATCACGGCGTCGAGGAGCCCGATGTCGATGCCGAGCTCGAGCGCGTCGGTCGACGACACGCCGAGCAGGTCTCCGCCGGCGAGCCGCCGCTCGATCTCGCGCCGCTGCTCGGCGGTGTAGCCGGCCCGGTAGGGAGAGAGGCGCGAGTCGTCGCCGAGCCGCTCGGCGGTGAAGCGATGCACGAGCTCGGCCGCCTTGCGGCTCTTCGCGAACGTCAGCGTTCGCAGGCCGCGCTCGACGAAGCCCGCCTGCAGCTTCGCGGCCTCCGCGAGCGCCGATCCGCGAAGCCCCAGCTCCGCGTCGAGGAGCGGCGGGTTCCAGAGGATCACGGTGCGCTCGGCCCGCGGCGCCGCGTCGTCGCCCACCACGGTCGCGCGCCTTCCGAGCAGCTCGAGCGCCAGCTCGCCCGGGTTCGCGATCGTCGCCGTCGCGAGCAGGAACTGCGGGTTCGGAGCCGTAGATCCGGGCCAGCCGCCGCAGCCGGCGGAGGACGTTCGCGACGTGCGAGCCGAAGACGCCGCGATAGACGTGCGCCTCGTCGACGACGACGTAACGGAGGTTCGAGAGCACGTCGGCCCACCGCTCGTGATTCGGAAGCAGCGCCGATGTGGACCATGTCCGGGTTGGTCAGGATCGCGTTCGACCACGCGCGAATCCGCCGGCGGTGCTCGGTCGGCGTGTCGCCGTCGTAGATCGCAGGCCGCAACCGGGGGATCCGCAGCGCGTTCAGTGCCCGGAACTGGTCCTGCGCGAGCGCCTTGGTCGGGTAGAGGTAGAGAACGCGGCTCTTCGGGGTGCGGGCGAGGGCGTCGAGCACGGGCAGGTTGAACGCGAGCGTCTTCCCCGAGGCCGTGCCGGTCGTGACCACGAGGTCCTCGCCGCGGGCGGCGGCCTCCCACGCGGCGAGCTGGTGCAGGTAGCAGGGAGTCGACGCCGATCGCCGCGCGCACGCGCGGGTCGAGCTCGGCGGGAACGGGCGCGGTGCGCGCCTCGCGGCGCGCCTCCTCGGCCCGGTGCGCGAGCTCCTCGCCCTGAAGCAGGGGATCGGCGATGGCAGGGCGCAGAGGTCAGGCCTTCGAGGATACGCTTCGGCGGACCGGGGTGCCCCGATCGGGGCTGAGATCACACCCGTCGAACCTGATCCGGGTCATGCCGGCGAAGGGAGTGGTGGTGCGAGTTCCGCGGGCACTGACGATTGCGACCTCCGACTAGCGGCGGCGGCGCCGGGATCCAGGCCGACCTGAAGGCATTCGCCGCCGCGGGGGTGTACGGCGCCTCGGCGCTCGTCGCGCTCACCGCGCAGAACACCCGTGAGGTGACGGCGATCCACGAGCTTCCGCCGGCGTTCGTGCTCGCCCAGCTCGAGGCAGTGTTCGACGACGTCGGCGTCGACGCGGCCAAGACCGGGATGCTGTTCTCCGCCTCGCTGATCGAGACGGTCGCCGGCTTCCTCGAGGAGCATCCCGTCCCGCTCGTCGTCGACCCTGTCATGGTCGCGAGCTCCGGTGCGCAGCTCCTCGAGGACGACGCCGTCGATGTCCTCGTGGGACGGCTCTTCCCGCTCGCGACCGTGGTGACGCCCAACGTCCCGGAGGCGGTCGCCCTCGCCGGCTTCGCCGGCTCCCGGGCCGAGCTCGCGGAGCGGCTGCACGAGCTCGGCGCCGCGGCGGTGATCGTCACCGGCGGGCACGGGCCGAGCGGAGCCGACCACCTCTTCGACGGAGACCGCCATCTGGAGATCCCCGTCCCGCGCCACGCCGTCGCCGCCACCCACGGTGCGGGCTGCACACATTCGGCGACCCTCGCCGCGCTGCTCGCACGCGGCGAGCCGCTCGAGTCGGCCGCGCGGGGGCTGCTGCCGCTGCCTCGGCGGCCGTGGCCAACGGGCTCGTCGAGATCGGCGCCGGCGACGGGCCGGTCGACGTCCTCGCCCTCGGGAGGACGCGGATGAGCGCCGGAAGCGCCCTCGCCGCCATCCGCGAGCGCAGGCCGCTCGTCCACCAGCTCACGAACTACGTCGTCATGAACGAGACCGCCAACGCGACGCTCGCCCTGGGCGCCCTGCCCGTGATGGCCCACGCCCTCGAGGAGGTCGAGGAGATGGTCGCCCTCGCCGGCGCGCTCGTGCTCAACATCGGCACGCTCTCGTCCCCCTGGATCGAGGCGATGCTGGCCGCCGGGCAGGCGGCGAACGCACGCGGCATCCCGGTCGTCCTCGACCCGGTCGGCGCAGGGGCAACCGCGTTCCGAACCGACACGGCGAAGCGGATCCTCGAGCGAGGTCGACGTCGCCGTCCTGCGCGGGAACGCGGGCGAGGTGGCGACCCTCGTCGGCGTCGCGGCTGAGGTGCGCGGCGTCGAATCGGTCGTCGCGCCCGCCCCGCCGAGCTCGCGCGGGAGGCCGCGCGGACGCTCGGGGTGGTCGCGTCGGTGACCGGGCCGGTGGACCACGTCTCCGACGGCGAGCGGACGGCCGCGGTCGCAAACGGCGATCCCATGCTGGCGACCATCACCGGCACCGGCTGCATGTCGACCGCGATCACGGGCTGTTTCCTCGCCGTCACCCGGTCGCCCTTCGACGCCGCCGTGGAGGCGCTCGTCGCCTTCGGGGTCGCCGGGGAGGATGCGGCGCGCGAGGCGAAGGGCCCCGGCTCGTTCCATGTCAACCTCTACGACGCTCTCGCCGCGCTCGATCCGGCAACGCTCGACTCGAGAGCGCTCGTCTCGTGAGAGTCCACGCGCTCGTCGAGGATCTGGTGACCGCCAAGCGGGCGATCGAGGCCGGCGCCACGGTCGTGCAGCTTCGGCTGAAGGGCTCGACGGCCGAGATCGTGCGGCGGGGCCAGGGCTTTCGCGGCCTCGGCACGCCCTTCGTCGTCAACGACGACGTCGCGGCGGCACTCGAGCTCGGCGCGGACGGGGTGCACCTCGGGCGGGAGGACGGAGGCGCCGAGGTCGCGCGGGATCGCGGCCTGCTCGTCGGCCGGTCGGCGACGACCTACGCCGAGGCCGCCCGGGCGGAGGCCGACGACCTGCGCGTCGACTACCTCGGCGTGGGCCCGGTCTGGCCGACGCCGTCCAAGGCTGACGCGGCTGAGCCGATCGGCCTCGACGAGCTGGCACGGATCTGTGCAGCCGTCCGGGTCCCGGTCGTCGCGATCGGCGGGATCGACGCGGCGAACGCCGGTGACTGCATCCGCGCCGGTGCCGCCGGGGTTGCGGTCATCCGCGCCGCGACGGATCCGGCGCTCCGGGAGGCTGTGGATGAGGCTCTCGGAGCTCGGTGAGCTCGGCCTCCTCGCGGAGCTCGAGCGCCGCGGGCTGATCGCCGGCGTCGAGAACGACGCGGCGGATCTCGGCGGCGGGCTCGTCGTCACCCAGGACACCCTCGTCGAAGGCGTGCATTTCCGCCTCGACCGGCTCTCGTGGCGCGAGCTCGGCTTCCGCGCCGCGGCCGTCAACATCAGCGACCTCGCTGCCTCCGGGGCGGATCCCGGACGCTCTCGTCGTGGGCCTCTCCCTCCCGTCGGCAGTGGGCTCGGACGACGTGATCGAGCTGTACGAGGGGATCGCCGAGGCCGGTGTTCGCGTCGCCGGGGGCGACACGACCGCTTCCCCGTCCGTCGTGATCGCCGTGACGGCGGTCGGCCGCTCGCCGCGGATACCCGGGCGGGCGGGTGCGCTGCCCGGCGACCTCCTCGTCGTCACGGGCCCGCTCGGCGCTGCGGGCGCGGCCTTTCGCGCCGGCGGCTACGTCCGGCCCCCGATCAGGCTCCTCGAAGGGAAGCGCCTCGCCGCGCGGGCGCACGCGATGCTCGACCTCTCCGACGGCCTCGCGGTCGACGCCGGGCACCTGGCGCGCCGCTCGGGCGTGCGCTGCCTGATCGATCTCGGCGCCGTGCCGCTCGCCCCGGGGGCCGAGCTCGACGACGTCGGCTTCGGCGAGGACTACGAGCTCCTCGCCGCGGTCGAGGACGCCGACGGCCTCGCCGTGATCGGGCGCGTGGAGGCAGGGGAGGGCGTCGGGCTGGAGCTGGACGGGGGCCCGCATCCGCTCGGCGGCTGGGAGCACTTCGGGCCCGAGGCGCCGTAGACGCAGGCGGGCTCGACTCAGCCGGTTCGAGTCACCGGGCTGGGCGGCGGCTTCGTCGAATGAGAGCATCAGCTTGCGCAGAAGCGTGTTCAGCTGATGCTGCTCGGTCTTCGAGAGCGCTCCGGCGATCAGCTTCTCCTTGATCGCCTGCGTGTTCGTCGAGACGACCCAGGCCTTCGCCCCGTCGTCGGTGAGCGCGACGCGAACGCCGCGGCGGTCGTCGGGATCGCGCCGGCGCACGACGAGGCCGTCCTCCTCGAGCCGGTCGATCCGGTTGGTCATCGCTCCGCTCGAGAGCTCGAGCTTCGCCGAGAGCTCGCCCGGGGTCGAGGTGCGGTCGTGGGAGCTGTGCAGGTTGCAGAGGACACGCCATTCCCCGTAGCTCAGGCCGTGCTCCTCGAGTGTCTCCTCCATCGCCTGCTTGAGCCGCTTCTCCAGCCCCTGGATCCGCTCGACGATCCCCTCGACGTCGAGGTCGAGGTCGGGGAGGTCGTCGCAGAGCTCCTCGAGCCGCTTGTCGACGTGGTCGCGAGGCTGTGTCCTCCCGTTCGTCGCAGCGTCTGTCTTCACGGCCGCGTCTGTTTTCACGTTCACAATCTCCATCATAGTTATCTTGACATCAAGATAGCGTGTGTGTAGTCTCTCGACATCAAGATTCTCGCGATGGAGGGGATATGACCAGCATGATGACAGAGCCGGGAGCCATCAACCTTCTGATCGACTCCCGCATCGAGCAGCTGCGCGGCAGCCGGTTCCGGCCGACCCGGATCCGTCTCCCGCGCCGGAACTAGCAGCGATCAGGCGAGAAATCGCTCGAACGTGCGCCGGAAGTGGGCGGCCGGCCGGGCTCCGATCACGGTCTCGGCCGGCGCCCCCTCGGCAAAGAGGATCACCGTCGGGATCGACAGCACGTCGTAGCGTGAAGCGACGACAGGGTTGTCGTCGATGTCGACCATGACGAAGTCGAGCTGGTCGGTCTCCCCGGCGAGCTCCTCGAGCGCGCGGGTGACGGCCTTGCAGGGCCCGCACCAGGGCGCCCAGAAGTCGACCACGACCGGCTTGCCCGCTCCCAGCACGTCCTGCTCGAAGCTCGCGTCGGTGACGGAGCGCACGAGCCCAGGCTACAGACGGCCCGCGAGCGCCCGGAGCCGCAGGAGCGGCACCTTCCAGATCGCCTCGAGCACGATCGAGCGGCTCATCTTCGAGTGGCCGAGCTCGCGGTCGGAGAACGAGATCGGGACCTCGACCACCTCGAACCCGGCGCGAATGACGCGGTAGGTCGTCTCGATCTGGAACGCGTAGCCGCGGGCGCCGATCGCGTCGAGATCGATCGTCTCGAGCACGTTCGCGCGGAAGCACTTGAACCCGCCCGTCAGGTCGCCGAGCCGGCTTCCGAGCCACAGCTGCGCGTAGACGTTCCCTCCCCGCGAGATGAAGCGGCGTCCCGCGCCCCAGTGCGGGATCGCCCCGCCCGGGATATAGCGGGAGCCGAGCACGAGGTCGGCGCCCGCCTCGGCCGCCGCGATCAGCGACGGCACCGCCGCCGGGTCGTGCGAGAAGTCGCAGTCCATCTCGAGGACGAGCTCGGCGCCGTCGGCGAGCGCGCGGCGGAAGCCCGCGATATAGGCCGGGCCCAGCCCCTCCTTCGTCGCCCGGTGCAGCACCTCGACGTAGGGCAGCTCGCCGGCGAGCCGGTCGGCCAGCTCCCCGGTACCGTCGGGCGAGCTGTCGTCGATCACGAGCACGCGGTCGCCGTCGCGAAGGACGTTGCCGAGGGCGCGAACCATGGGCTCCAGGTTCTCGAGCTCGTTGTAGGTCGGGAGGCAGACGGTGGCGCGCATCGCGTTCGGAGAGCGGAAGTCTCGCGGAAAGGGCGTGCGTATGATCGGCGAGGTGAGCGGGACGCTGCCGAGGGATGCCGAGCTGCCGCGAAACGCGGAGCTCGCCGGCGCAGTTCGAGCTGCTCGCCGACCTCATGGAGGTCGAGGGTGAGGACGGGTTCCGCGTGCTCGCCTACCGCCGCGCCGCCGCGCGGGTCCGGGAGACCGGCACTCGGTCGCCCGCTCGCCCTCGAGGGCAGGGCGAAGGAGCTCCAGGGAATCGGCAAGACGATCGAGGAGAAGATCGTCGAGGTCGTTCGACGACGGCGAGATCCACGCGCTGACCAAGCGGAAGGCGGAGGTGCCGGTGGAGGTCGTCTCGTTCATGCGGCTGCCCGGGCTCGGGCCGAAGACGGCGCGGAGGATCTGGAAGGAGCTCGGGATCACCACCGTCGAGGAGCTCCGGGCCGCCGCCGAGGCCCACCGGCTGCGCGATCTGCCGGGCTCGGCGCGAAGATCCGAGGAGAAGATCCTGGCCGCACTGGCAAAGCCGCGCGCCGCCGAGGGGCCGAGGCGCACGCTGCTCGGTAACGTGCTGCCCGCGGCTCGCGCGCGTCGAAGCGGAGGTCGCGGCCCATCCGGCGGCGCGTCCAGGTCTCGATCGCCGGCTCGGCCCGCCGGTTCCGCGAGACCGTCCGGGACCTCGACCTCATCGCGACGGCGACCGACGCGCCGGCGCTGATCGCCGCGTTCTGCGAGGCGCCGTGGGTCGTGGAGGTGGCGGCACGCGGCGACACGAAGGCGACCGTGGTCGGGCAGGACGGCCTGCGGTTCGACCTCCGCGTCGTCCCGCCCGAGTCGTACGGGAACCTGCTCCAGCACTTCACCGGCTCGAAGGACCACAACGTCGCGATGCGCGAGGCCGCGGTCCGGCAGGGGCTCTCGGTCTCCGAGTACGGGATCGCGGAGGTCGAGACCGGGATCGTGCATGCGTTCGCGACCGAGGAGGAGGTCTACGGGTTCCTCGGCTACGAGTGGATCCCGCCGGAGCTGCGCGAGAACCGCGGCGAGCTCGAGGCCGCCCGCGCGGGCTCGCTGCCCGACCTCGTCGACCGCTCGCCGACCTCAGGGGCGACCTGCACACCCACACGACGTGGTCGGACGGGAAGGACACGCTCGAGGCGATGGTCGCCGAGGCCGTGCGCCGCGGCTACGCGTACTACGCGATCTGCGACCACTCGCACCGCCTCCGCGACGGGCGGCTCGCAGCAGCAGGCCGAGGCGATCGACGCGCTCGAACGCGCTCGTGCCGGTGCAGCTGCTGAAAGGGGTCGAGGTGAACATCCGCGTGAACGGCGAGGTCGACGTCGCCGACGGAGGAGCTCGCGGCGCTCGACTGGGTCGTCGCCTCGGTGCACAACTCGTTCGACACCGACCCGACCGGCCGCGTCCTCGCGGCGATGGAGAACCCGTACGTCGACTGCATCGGCCATCTCACCGGCCGCAAGATCGGCCGCCGCGAGCCGTCCGCCGATCGACGTCGAGCGCGTGATCGAGAAGGCGCTCGAGACGGGGACGTTCCTCGAGATCAACTCGCAGCCCGACCGGCTCGACCTGACCGACGTCCACGCGCGCGCGGCGCGCGAGGCGGGGCTCAAGCTCGTGATCGACTCCGACGGCCACCAGATCGCGGCGCTCGGCTACGTCGAGCTCGGCGTCGGCCAGGCCCGCCGCGCGTGGCTGACGGCGGCAGACGTCGCTGAACACGCGCACCTGGAAGCAGATCGAGAAGCTGCGGAAGCGCAGGCGTTGACGTTCAGGGACGATCTCGCGGCGACGTCGGAGTGGGTCGCGGCGTACCTCGAGACGGCCGGCGAGCGGCCCGGTCTTCCCGGACGTCGAGCCGGGCGAGATCCGGCGCGAGGCTGCCGCGCTCGGCGCCGGAGGTCGGCGAGCCGTTCTCCGCCGTGCTGCGCGACCTCGACGAGGTGATCATGCCGGGGCTCACGCTCTGGAACCATCCGCGGTTTCTTCGCGTACTTCGCGAACACCGGCTCGGAGCCGGGGATCCTCGCGGAGCTCCTGACGGCGGCGCTGAACGTGAACGCGATGACCTGGGCCACCTCGCCCGCCGGCGACCGAGCTCGAGCAGGTCGTCCTCGACTGGCTCGCCGAGCTGCTCGGCCTGCCGGCGGGGCTGCACGGCCACATCGAGGACACGGCGTCGACCTCGACGCTCGCGGCGCTCGCCGCCGCCCGCGCGGAGCGCCCGGGCGGCGTCGTGATCGCGTCCGAGCAGGCGCACTTCTCCGTCGAGAAGGCGGCGCGGATCCTCGGCCTCGAGCTGCGCACGGTGCCGGTCGACGACGAGTTCCGGATGCTGGCCGACTTCCCGCTCGAGGACGCGACCGCGGTCGTCGCGACGGTCGGGACGACCTCGACCACCTCGGTCGACCCGGTCGCCGAGCTCGCCGACCGGTGCGAGGAGGCGGGCGTCTGGCTCCACGTCGACGCGGCGTACGCCGGCTCGGCGGCGGTCTGCCCCGAGCTCCGCTGGTGCCTCGACGGGCGTCGATCGCGCCGACTCGGTCGTCGTCAACCCGCACAAGTGGCTGTTCACGCCGGTCGACTGCTCGACGCTCTGGACGCGGCGGCCCGGAGTCGTTCCGCAAGGCGTTCGGCGCCGAGCGCCGAGTACATGGCCCCCAGCGAGGGCGCGATCGACATCCGCGACTACGGGCCGGCGCTCGGGCGGCGGTTCCGCGCGCTCAAGCTCTGGGCCGTGCTCCGCTGCTACGGCGCCGAGGGGCTGCGGGCGCTGATCCGCGAGCACGTGCGCCTCGCCGCGCTGTTCGAGGAGTGGGTGCGCGCGGAGCCGGGCTGGGAGATCTCGGCGCCGCGGCACTTCTCCACGGTCTGCTTCCGGCACGAGAGCGCCGACAACGACGAGATCGCTCGCCGCGCGACCGGGTCGGGCCGGATCTTCGTCGCGACGACGAAGCTGCGCGGCCGGAGCGTGATCCGGCTCGCGATC
Source organism: uncultured Actinomycetota bacterium (assembly GCA_963723405.1). Taxonomy (GTDB): domain Bacteria; phylum Actinomycetota; class Thermoleophilia; order Gaiellales; family Gaiellaceae; genus PALSA-600. The sequence goes on from CAVRQF010000003.1 coordinate 398,231, forward strand.
GGCAACGGGCTGCACGACGGAGGAGGACGTCCGGATCGCGTGGGAGGTGCTGCGCGAGTGCGCGCGGTGATCTTCGACCTCTGGGACACGCTCGTCGAGTGGCCGGCCGGCGAGGCCGCCGCGGCTGCGCGAGCGGATGTCGGCGCTCGTCGGGGTCGCCGAGGAGGAGTTCGGCCGCCGCTGGGTCGCGATGTACCGCCCGTCCCAGACGGGGCCGCTCGCCGACGCCTATCGCGCGCTCGGGGTTCCGAGCGACCATGTCGAGGCCGAGGTCGCCGAGCGGCACGAGTTCGCACGCCGGGTTCTGCGGCCGAGGCCCGGCGCGACCGGCGTCCTCGCGACGCTCGCGGAGCCGCGGCGTGAAGCTCGCGGTGCTGTCGGTCTGCTCGGAGGAGGTGCCGCGAGATGGCCGCGAGACAGAGCTCGCAGGTCTCTTCGACGCCGAGACCTTCTCCGTCGACTGCGGCCTGATGAAGCCCGAGCCCGAGATCTACCTGCGCACGGCGCGCGCGCTCGGCGTGGAGCCGGCCGACTGCCTCTTCGTCGGCGACGGCGCGAACGACGAGCTCGACGGCGCGCGGCGCGTCGGGATGACCCCCGTGCTCTTCCTGCCCGCCGGCGAATCGTCGCCGTGGGCCGAGGTGCGGGGGTGGCAGGGGTTGCGTGTCCGATCGATGGAGGAGGTGCTGGAGCTGTGTTGATCACGACGATGAACGACGTCCCGGGCTACGCGATCGACGAGGTCTACGGCGAGGTGTTCGGCCTGACCGTGCGGTCGCGCAACATCGGGTCGCAGATGGGCGCCGGCTTCAAGTCGATCCTCGGCGGCGAGCTGAAGGGGATGACCAAGGCGCTCCAGCAGAGCCGCGCCGACGTGATCGAGCGGATGGTGGAGGAGGCCGAGGCGAAGGGGGCGAACGCGGTCGTGGCGATGCGCTTCGACACCTCCGAGATGGGCAACACGTGGACCGAGATCTGCGCCTACGGGACGGCGGTGCGCGTGAAGAAGCTCTGACGGCCTCGATGTCCGGTCCGAATGACCCGTCCCAGGCCATAATGGATCGCGTCGTGTGGGTTCGAATCGCCTCGGGCCTCGTGCTCGCGTCCGTGCTGACTATCGGCGCCGCGGGTGCGACTGCTCCGGCCCCCGGGGCGATCCGCGGCCGCGCGGGCGACTCGCAGTGCGGATCGTGTACCCCGACGGGCGCGTCGTCGGGTCACCGGCCGCCGGCGGCTCGGACGGCTCGGGGTCGGTGACCGCGCCGAGCTACGCCTACCCGGCGTCCGGCTCGGTCGTCGTGACCGGGGCGGTCGGGGCCTCGGCGAACACGAGCGCCGGGAAGACCGCGCACGCCACTGCGTCGAGCACCGCGTCGAACGTGTCGATCTTCGAAGGCGAGATCACGGCGGACTCGGTCTCGTCGGGAAGCTCGGCCGTGGCCAGCGGTCGCACGCGGGCGGGGCGTTCAAGCGGACAGGCGTCGGCGAACCTCCAGGCGCTCGGGCGCCCGCATGCGGCCGGCCGCGCGGCGCTCGGCGACTGGGGCACGCTCGTCGATCTCCCGCCACTCCGTCGACCGCACCGCGCCGACGGGCACGAAGGGCTACGCGGGGACGTCGGTCGCCGTCGCCGTCATCCTGTCGGCCCGCACGGCGGCCTGCCGGCGGGGACCGAGATCCAGATCGGCTATGCCTCGGCCGGCGTCGAGACGGCGCCGCCCGTCGTTCCGGAGAGCGGGCCTGCCGTTGGCGACCGCCCCCAGCTCCTGCCGCCGGCGAGCGGGCCGCTGATCGGCGTGCCGCAGGTGACGACGCCTGACCTCACCGCCAGTCCGTACGTCTACCCGGCGTTCGGCGACTCGACCGTCGGCGACGCATACGGGAGCCCGAACGCGACCGGCGGCTGGGAACGCGGAGCCGACGTCTACGGTCGCCTGGGGCAGCCGCTCGTCGCCGTCGCGGCCGGGACGCTCTACGGCGTCGGGTGGAACCGCGCCTCGGGCAACAAGCTCTGGCTCCGGGACACGCAGGGCAACGAGTTCCTCTACACGCACCTGGCGGCGTTCACGAAGCTCGCCGCGAACGGGGCGCACGTTCGCCCCGGCCAGGTGATCGGCTTCATGGGCTCGACCGGTACCTCGGGGGGCGCGCACGTGCGTCTCCACTTCGAGGTCTACCCGGTCTCGATGCTCTTCCTCGGCAAGGACGGCGCCGTCGACCCGGGCCCCTATCTGGCCTCATGGCGGCACCTCGCGAGCCTCGCGTTCCCCGTGGCTGCCGGTTGGGCGCCCAAGGTGCCCGGCACGATCAGCGCCCCGGCTCCCGGGGCGGTGCTGATCGGGGTCTCGGACATCTCGACGGCCGACGGGCTCGACCCGGCGTCGCTGCGCCGGGCCGTCCGCCCGAAGGCGCGCCGATGATCGCTAGCGGCCGTTCACGTCGTGCTGAGTGCTCGTGGTGGTCGTGATGCCCGCCACCCGAGAACATGTCCTTGATGAAGCGCCGTGTCTCCGGCCCCGTCACGGGGTTGAAGAGGATCCCCAGCGCGATCCCGGTGATGAGGAGAGTCGAGCCTTGCATGCTCGAGTGCTCCTTCTTCCCCTGGAGCCGGCCGCTGGCGCTGCGGAGGTCGTCGATCGCGTCGCGGAGCTTGTCGCGGATGTCGTCGTCGGTGGCGACGCGGCTTGCGATCGTGATCGGCCGGTCGCGGTCGCGGGCAAGCTCGCTGTACAGGCCGCGCGCGATCGCGAATGCGCTGACCAGGTCCCGGCGGAGGTTCTCGTCGGTCATTGCGCGTTCGACGTACGGCCGCACCGTGTCGGCCTTCGTGAGCAGAGTGTCCTTCTGTCGTCCCATGAGCTGTCGCTCCTTTCGCATTCTCGGCGTTCTGGCGGTGCTCATCCTTGCAGGCTGTGGTGGTTCCACGTCGGCGAAGACGCAAACCGTGAAGGGGGACGGGTTTCGGTTCGAGGCGCCGGCGGCGTGGGCGGTCGTGCGCAAGGGCCCGTCGGTCGCTGCCGTCGACGGCGACGTCGACCGCATCGAGGTCCTCCGCTTCACGCTCGAGAAGCAGTACCGCCCGGAGCTCTTCGCCGCGGCGTCGAAGGAGCTCGACGGTGTCGTCGAGCGACTCGCCGGCCAGCTCTCGGGGAAGGTCTCGTCCCGTGCGACCGCAGATCTCGCCGGCCGCAAGGCGCGCTCGTACACGATCGACTACGGCCACGGCAAGACGCAGGAGATCGCGTTCGTCCTCGACGGCCGCAGCGAGTTCCAGCTCCTCTGCCGCCGGCCCTCCTCGGCCTCGAACGACACGTGCGCCCAGCTCTTCTCGAGCTTCGCCCTCGGCTGATAGCCGGGCCAACGAAGCGAGAGTGTGTCCTCCCGCGCCGCCGACGGGCAGAAAGCCCTGCACGGAGCGTCAGCCTCGGCAGCAGGACCGGTGCCAGGCACCGTTACGGAGGCGTCACGGAAGCGCGTCGCGATCACACTCGGCGCCTGGTCCGGATACCGGGCCGCCATGGGAGGGTGGCCCTCGGAGCTCGTTCTGCCCGGGGTCGTCAGCCGCCGCGCGCTGCCTGCCGGTCGACCGCGCTCAAGCCGCGACGGCCGCGCCCCTGCCTGGCGCCGTCGAACGCCGCTGCGAACACGTCCTCGACGGTGTCGGCCGGGATGAACTCGAGCCCGTCGCGCACCTCGGGCGGCAGATCGGCAAGGTCCTTCTCGTTCTCGCGCGGAAGGATCACGCGCTTGAGGCCCGCCCGCTGCGCCGCCAGCGACTTCTCGCGGATGCCGCCGATCGGCAGCACCTGCCCGGTCAGCGTGATCTCCCCGGTCATCCCGACGTCGTCGGCGACCCGCTCGCCGCGCACCAGGGACGCGATCGCCGTCGCGATCGTCACGCCCGCCGACGGCCCGTCCTTCGGCACCGCGCCGGCCGGGACGTGGATGTGGAGGTCGTGCTCCTCGAACCACTTCTCCGGGACGCCCAGATCCTCGGTGTGCGACCGGACCCACGAGAGCGCAGCCTTCGCGGACTCCTTCATCACGTCGCCGAGCTGGCCGGTCACGATCAGCTCGCCCTTGCCCGGGTAGGCCGCCGCCTCGATGAAGAGGACGTCGCCGCCTGCAGGGGTGTAGGCGAGCCCCGTTGCCACCCCGGCCTGCGAGGTGCGCTTCCGCGCCTCGCCCGAGAACCGCCGCGGCCCGAGCCACTCCCGCAGCCGCTTCTCGTCGACGCGCGTCTTTTGCGTCTTTCCGCGCGCCACCTGGGTCGCCGCCTTGCGGCAGACGTCCGCCAGCCGCCGCTCGAGGCTCCGCACCCCGGCCTCCCGCGTGTACTCGCGGATGATCGTCCGCAGCACCGTGTCCGAGATGGACAGCTGCGAGCGCTTCAACCCGGCCGAGGCGAGCTGCCTCGGCAGGAGATAGCGCTTCGCGATCGCGAGCTTCTCGGCCTCGGTGTAGCCGGACAGCTCGATCGTGTCCATCCGGTCGAGCAGCGGCCCCGGGATCGTGTCGAGTGCGTTCGCGGTGCAGATGAAGAGCGTCTTCGAGAGGTCGAAGGGCAGATCGAGGTAGTGGTCGCGGAACGTCCTGTTCTGCTCGGGGTCGAGCACCTCGAGCATCGCGCTCGCCGGGTCGCCGCGGTAGTCCGAGCCCATCTTGTCGATCTCGTCGATCAGCAGCACGGGGTTTCGCGACTCGGCGTCGCGCAGCGACCGGAGGATGGTGCCGGGCAGCGCCCCGATGTAGGTGCGCCGGTGCCCGCGGATCTCGGCCTCGTCGCGCACGCCGCCGACGGACATCCGCACGAACTTCCGGCCGAGCGCCTTCGCGATCGAATGCCCGAGCGAGGTCTTGCCGACGCCGGGCGGGCCGACGAAGCAGAGGATCTGGCCGGAGATCTCGTTGCGGAGCTTGGCGACCGCAAGGTGCTCGACGATCCGCTCCTTGACCTTGTCCAGGTCGAAGTGGTCGTGGTCGAGCACCTGCCGCGCGTTGTCGAGGTCGAGGTTGTCCTCCGTCTCGGTGTCCCACGGCAGCGAGATGATCCACTCGAGGTAGTTCCGGATCACCCCGTACTCCGCCGCCGCGGTCGGTAGCCGCTCGAGGCGGCCGAGCTCGCGGTCGGCGGCCTTCCGCGCCTCCTCGGGGAGCTTGATCGCCTGCAGGCGCTCGCGCAGCTCGTTCATCTCCGCCTGCTCGGGATCGCCCTCGCCGAGCTCGGCCTGGATCGCCTTCAGCTGCTGGCGCAGGAAGTACTCGCGCTGGCCCTTCTCCATCTCGGACTGGACCTGCGACTGGATCTTCGAGCCGAGCTCGAGCACCTCGGCCTCGCGGGAGAGGATCGCCGAGACCCGCCGCAGCCGCTTCTCGACGTCGGGCTCCTCGAGCAGCTCCTGGCGCTCCCCGGTCGGGATCGTCCGCAGCGTCGAGCCGACCAGGTGCGCGAGCGCGCTCGGATCGTCGACGTTCGTGGCCGCCAGCTGCAGCTCGGCGGGGAGGTAGGGCGCGAGCCCGATGATCTTCGCGAACAGCCCCTGGACGTTCCGCGTCAGCGCCTCGACCTCGGGCGTGTCGTCGTTCGTGTCGGGCAGCGCCTCGAACTCGGCGAGGAGGTACGGGTCGCTCGCCACGGGTGTGACGAGGGTCACGCGATGGAGCCCGCCGACGAGGATCCTCAGCGTCCCGTCGGGGATCTTGAGCATCTTGTGGACGACCGCGACCGTCCCGACGCTGTAGATGTCGTCGAACCCCGGCGCGTCGATCGACGCGTCCTTCGCGGTCACGAGCGCCAGGAGCCGGTCGCCGGCGACGACGTCGTCGATCAGCCGGATGGAGCGCTCCTGCCCGATCGCGAGGGGCACCATCGACTGCGGGAAGACAACGGTGTCCTTCAGCGCCAGGACGGGAAGCGTCGCCGGCAGGTCGATCTCGGTCTCCCCGACGTCCTCGGGAAACTCGAAGTCCATGTCGGTCATCGCCGCTCCACGACGATCGCGTACCGCAGCGCAGGTGCCGGCTTCGCCGCGATCGGCAGCGTGATCGTCACGATGCCCTGCTCGTACCGTGCGGTCGCGCCGTCGGGGTCGACGTCCTCCCCGAGGCGGATCTGCCGCGCGAACGTCCCGTACTCGATCTCCATCTGCTCGTAGACGCGCCCGTCGGACCGGTCGCGGACGCGTTCGCCCGAGATCGCGAGCGTCCGCTCGCTGACGGCGATCGCGAGGCTCTTCGGGTCGATCCCCGGAACCTCCACGACCACGGTCAGCTCGGGCGGGTCATCCGTGCGGTAGCTGTCGACCATCGGCCGGAAGCCGCTTCGCAGCCCGGCGAACCTCGGGACGTGCCAGAGCTCGGAGAAGAGCTCGTCGATCTCCGCGTGCAGGCTCTGCGGCGTGGTCCGCTCGCGCCGGGTCATCGACCCTAACGCTATCGCTAGCGTTGGCCCTCGTGGCCGGCTGGACGCGCCTGGTGATTCGGCACCGGCGGATCGTGCTCGCCGCCTGGGTCGTCGTCCTCCTGGCCGGCGGGTACGCGAGCTCCAGGCTCTCCGCGGTTCTCTCGAACACGTTCTCCGTCCCGGGCACGGCCTCCGAGCAGGTGCGCCACGATCTCCAGGCGCATTTCGGCGATCGCTCGGACGGGTCGTTCACCGTGGTCTTCGCACTCGCGGGCGACGCCTCGCCGGCCGAGGCCCGTGCCGCCCTCGTCCCGGCGGTGAGGCGCGCCGTTGCCGCCGTCCCGCACGGAAGCGTCGGCCAGTTCAACGTCGCGCGCACGCCGGGCGGCACCACGATCGTCTACGGCGATGTCCAGTCGGCGCTCACCCTCTCCCGGGCAAAGGGCTACACCGGTGCGGTGAGAGCGGCGCTCGGGCACCCCCCGGGCGTCGACCGCGTCTACGTCACGGGCGCCGCCGCGATCCAGCACGACCTCGATCCCGTCTTCCAGAACGACCTGAAGCACGGCGAGCTGATGATCGCCGTCCCGATCGCCCTGCTCGTGCTGCTCGCCGTCTTCGGGCTCTCGTGGGCCGTCACGATCCCGCTGATCTTCGCCGCCTGCACGATCTCCGGGACCCTCGGGATCGTCTACGGCGTCGCCGGCATCTGGGCCACCCCGACCTACGCGACGAACCTCGTGCAGCTGATCGGCCTCGGGATCGCGGTCGACTACTCGCTCCTCATCGTCTACCGCTTCCGCGAGGAGCTCGCCGCCGGGAACGAGATCGACGACGCCGTCGTACGCACGATGCAGACCGCCGGCAGAGCGGTCGTGTTCTCCGGGATCGCGGTCGCGCTCGGCCTCGCGCTGCTCGTGGCGATGCCGCTCCCGTTCATCCGCATGCTCGGCGTCGCAGGGTTCCTGATCCCGATCGTCTCGATCGTGGGCGCGGTCACGCTCCAGCCGGTGCTGCTCAGCTACTACGGCCGCCGCGGGACCGTGCGGCACCGCGTCCTCGAGCGTCGTCGCCGAGCGCCCGACCGTGGGTTCTGGGTGCGGCTCTCCCGCCTGATCATGGCGCGGCCGGTCACGTTCCTCGTCGCCGGCACCGCCGTCCTCGTCCTGATGGCACTGCCGGCGTTCTGGATCCAGGTCACCCCGGGCTCGACGTTCGGCATCCCGCGCAGCTCGCAGTCGGTCAGGGGCTTCGACGTGCTGCGCCGGGCCGTCGGGTCCGGCGCGGTCGCCCCGTCGCAGATCCTCGTCCGCGCCTCCGCGGGCGACATCGGCGCGCCCGCGACGCGGGCCGCCGTGGGGCGGCTCGTCGCCCGCCTCGAGCGCGACCCGGAGGTCGCGAAGGTCTACACCGGCACCGGGCCCCCGTTCGTCGACTCGACCCGGACGTTCCGGCAGGTCATCGTCGCCGGGCGCCACGACTACGGCTTCCCGCAGTCGCAGGCGTTCGTGAAGCGTCTCCGCGGGGCGATCATCCCCGCAGCCCGCTTCCCCGCCGCCACCCGCGTCCTGGTCGGCGGCGGCCCCGCCCAGGGCGTCGACTTCCTGCATCTCGCCTACGAGTACTTCGTCCCGCTGATCGCCGCCGTCCTCGTCCTCACCTATTTCCTGCTGATGCGCGCGTTCCGCTCGCTCCTCCTGCCGCTCAAGGCCGTCCTGCTCAACCTGCTCTCGGTCGCCGCCGCCTACGGGATGCTCGTCCTGTTCTTCCGCTTCGGCGTCGGGGAGAGCCTGCTCGGCCTCTACCAGTTCGACCAGATCGAGGCGTGGATCCCGATCTTCCTCTTCGCGATGCTGTTCGGCCTGTCGATGGACTACGAGGTGTTTCTCGTCACCCGCATGCGCGAGGCCTGGGACGCGGGCGATGACAACGAGACCGCCGTCTCGCACGGGCTCGAGCGCACCGGCCGGATCATCACAGCGGCCGCGATCATCATGTGCGCGGCGTTCTCCGGCTTCCTGGCGGGGAACATCGTCGGGCTGCAGGAGTTCGGGCTCGGCCTCGCGGTCGCCATCTTCGTCGACGCGACGATCGTCCGGAGCATCCTCGTCCCGAGCCTCATGGCGATCCTCGGCCGCTGGAACTGGTGGCTGCCGCCGTCGTTCGCCCGGATCGTGCGCGTCCGGCCGTCCGCGCCTGCGGCTGTAGCATCGCCTCGGCCATGAAGGGCCTCATCTGCGCAGGCGGGACCGCGACGCGGCTCGAGGAGCTGACGCGAGTCACGAACAAGCACCTTCTGCCCGTCGGCCGCTGGCCGATGGTCTACTACCCCCTCCAGCTGCTCCAGCGCGTCGGGGTGCGCGACGTGTTGCTCGTCACCGGGAAGCAACATGCGGGCGACTTCATCGATCTGCTCGGCGACGGCCGGGTCGTCGCGCGCTCGACGGACGAGGCGCTCATCGACCTCGATCTCTCGTACAAGGTGCAGGTCGAGCCGGGAGGGATCGCGCAGGTGGTCGGGATGGCGCGCGACTTCGCGCGCGGGGAGAAGCTCGTCGTGTGCCTCGGTGACAACATCTTCGAGAACGCGCAGGCAGACTCGATCGCCGGCTGGGGAGACGGCGCGATGGTGTTCGTGCGCGAGGTCGACGACCCGGTCAGCTTCGGCGTCGTCGCCTACGACGACTCGGGCGGGGTCGCGGACATCGTCGAGAAGGCCGGCGTCGTCGACATGCGCTACCCGGAGCCGCCCTCTCGCGACGCGGTCGTCGGGCTCTACTGCTATCCGCCCGATGTCTACGAGATCATCGACGCGCTCGAGCCGTCGGGCCGGGGCGAGCTCGAGATCACGGATGTGAACCGCGAGTACGCGAAGCGCGGCGACCTCAGCGTCTGCAGGGTCGAGGGCTGGTGGCATGACGGCGGCAAGCACTGGGGCGACCTCGCCGAGGTCGGGCGGCTGATCGAGCAGACGGGCGTGAACAAGTGATCGTCACCCGCTTCGAGCTCGCCCGCCACGAGGACGAGCGTGGGTGGTTCTCCGAGCTCGCGCGCGCAAGCTCGCTCCCGAAGCCGATCCGCCAGGGGAACCTCGCCTACTCCCGTCAGGGTGTGATCCGCGGCCTCCACTACCACGAGCGGGGCCAGGACGACCTGTTCCTCTGCCTGCAGGGGATGGTGCGCGTGGTCGTGCTCGACCGCGACACCGGCGAGACCTTCTGCGAGGACATCGGGGACGAGAACCGCGCCGCGATCTACGTGCCCGGCCGGCACGCGCACGGCTACGAGGCGCTCACGGACTGCCTCTTCTGTTACCTCGTCACCGAGGAGTTCGACCCGGCCGACCCCGACGAGCAGGGGATCCCCTGGAACGACCCGCGCGTCGTCGACCTCTGGAGCACGCGATCGCCGCTTCTCTCCGATCGGGACAGGGCCGCGGCGCTCTGATCACGGGCGCAGGCGGCCAGCTCGGGGCCGCGCTCGCCACGACGTTCCCGGAGGCCGTCGCGCTCCCGCGGGGGGCGTGGGACGTGCGCTTTCCGCTCTCGGCCGTGCCCGAGGGGCTCGAGGTCGTCCTTCACGCAGCCGCGTGGACGGCGGTCGATGCCGCCGAGGACGACCCGCAGGAGGCCGCGGCCGTGAACGTCGGCGGCGCACGACATGCCGCCGAGCTCGGCGCCCCGGTCGTCTACTACTCGACCGACTACGTGTTCGACGGGCGCAAGCGCGAGCCGTATCTCGAGTCGGACGCCCCGGCGCCGCTCGGTGCCTACGGCCGCACGAAGCTGCACGGAGAGGCTGCGGCCGGCTCCGAGGCCTGGATCGTCCGGTCGTCCTGGCTCTTCGGGTCGACGGGCCACAACTTCGTGCGGACGATGCTGCGGCTCGGCGCCGAGCTTCCCGAGGTTGCGGTGGTCGACGACCAGCGTGGCTCGCCGACCTACGTGGGGCATCTCGCGGCCGCAACGGAGCAGGTCGTCGAGCTGCCCTTCGGCCTCTATCACCTTGCCGCGGCGGGCGACTGCACGTGGGCCGACCTCGCAGAGGCGATCTTCGAGGAGGCGGGCCTCGATGCGCGCGTGAGGCGGATCACGACGGCGGAGTTCGGCGCCAGGGCGCCGCGCCCGGCCTACTCCGTGCTCCGGTCGGAGAAGGGGGTGCCCGAGCTGCCGCACTGGCGCGAGGGTCTGCGGGAGTGCCTGGCCTCCATCCGGGCCGGGCTCGACGAGTAGCCTGCGGCCGTGCGCGTGCTCGTGACCGGCGGGGCCGGGTTCATCGGCTCCCACTTCGTCCACCGCCTCGCGGCGGCCGGCGACGAGGTCGTGGTCCTCGACAAGCTCACCTATGCCGGCAACCGGTCGAACCTCGACGGCGCCCCGCACGAGTTCCACCACGGCGACATCTGCGACCCGGATGCGGTCGCCGCGGCGGCGAGCGGGTGCGAGGCGATCGTGAACTTCGCCGCGGAGTCGCACGTCGATCGCTCGATCCTGGGGCCCGCCGAGTTCATCCTCACCGACGTGCTCGGGACCCAGGTGCTGCTCGACCACGCCCGGCATGCAGGCATCCGCCACGTCCAGGTCTCCACCGACGAGGTCTACGGCGACATCCCGTTCGACGCGCTGCCGTGCACCGAGGAGGCTCCCCTGCGCCCGTCGAGCCCCTATTCGGCCTCCAAGGCCGGCGGCGACCTGCAGGTGCTCGCCTACGTGCGCACGTTCGGTGTGGACGCGTGCATCACCCGGGGCGCCAACAACTACGGATCGCGCCAGTACCCAGAGAAGTTCCTGCCCCTGTTCGTGACGAACGCGTTCGAGGCGGAAGGAGCTCCCCGTCTACGGCGACGGGCGCCAGCGCCGGGAGTGGCTGCACGTCGAGGACCACTGCTCGGCCATCGAGGCCGTCATGCGGAACGCCCCCGCCGGCGAGGTCTACAACGTCGGCGGCCAGGAGCACGAGAACATGGAGGTCGTCAGGCGGATCCTGGACCTGACCGGAGCCTCGCCCGACCTCGTGCAGCACGTGAAGGACCGCGCCGGCCACGACCGCCGCTACTCGGTCGACTCCTCGAAGGTCAGGGCTCTCGGCTGGACGCCGGCGCACTCGTTCGGCAGCGGCGGCCTCGCAGACACGGTCACCTGGTACCGCGACAACCGCGACTGGTGGGAGCCGATCAAGTCGGGCGAGTACCTCGCCTACTACAAGCAGCAGTACGGCGACCGTTAAGAAAGGGAGCGGCCGCTCGCGGACGAAGTACCGTGCAATGCGCTCGTCTGCTGCAGCCCTGCTCGCCGCGCTCGCCCTCGCCGCCTCCGCGTCCGGGTCGCCGTCGAGCTCGGCGATCGGGTCCACCGCGTCGAGCACCGTCGTCATCACCGGGCACGGCTTCGGCCACGGCGTCGGGATGGGGCAATGGGGAGCGTACGGCTATGCGCTCCACGGCTGGAGCTACCAGAGGATCCTCGAGCACTACTACTCCGGTACGACGGTGGGCGCAGCCCCCACGCAGATCGTCCGGGTGCTCCTCGAGGAGGCGAACGGCTCCGTCTCGCTCGGCTCGGCCGCGCCCTGGAGCCTCGTGGACGGCGTCGGCCAGGAGCTGAACCTCCCCGCCGGCCGCGCTCGATCTCCCGGCTTCGCTCCAGGTGAAGGGACGGACGCTGGTCTCGCCGGTCATGTTCTCGCCGGGCACCTCGCCCGTCGAGGTGGGGAGGAGCGCCGTATCACGGGGGCCTGCTCGTCGTCTCGAACGGGAAGAGGATCCAGGTGGTGAACGTGGTCGATCTCGAGTCGTACCTCCACGGCGTCGTCGGTGCCGAGGTGCCGTCGACCTGGCCCGCCGCGGCGCTCGAGGCACAGGCGGTCGCGGCCCGCTCGTATGCGCTCGCGAGGTTGCAGACCGTCGTCACGTCGAGCCCGTTCAGCCTGTACTCCGACACCCGCAGCCAGATCTACGGCGGGATCGCAGCCGAGACCCCGGCGACCTCGAAGGCCGTGCAGGCGACGGCCGGGAAGGTCGTCCTCTATCACGGGAAGGTCGCGACGACGTACTTCTCCTCCTCGAGCGGCGGTGAGACCGCCCTCGGCGTCGACCGCAAGGGCCGGCCGCTCCCGTACCTCGCGCCGGTGTCGGACCCCTACGACAAGCTCTCGCCCTACCACGACTGGGGCCCTGTCCTCGTCAGCGCGAGCGTGGCCGGGAAGGCCCTCGGCCTGAACGCCCCGCTGATGGATCTCCAGCCCGCGACGAGGTCGGGCCATGTCACGAAGGCGACGGCGGTCGGCCCCGCCGGCAGCGTGACCCTCTCGGGAGCCCAGGTGCAGAGCGACCTCGGGCTCCGCTCGACCTGGTTCCAGCTCGGCTGGCTCTCGCTCACGCCCCCCGTGGGGCCGGTCCCCACGGCCGGGACGGTGCCCCTCTCCGGCACGGCGCGCGGCCTGAGCGCGGTCACGCTCGAGTCGAGGGTCGCGGGGGGGACGTGGCAGGTGGTCGGCGCGGTGAGCCCCGACGCGAGCGGTGCGTTCACGGTCGAGGTCTCGCCCCGGGTCGAGACGTGGTACCGCCTCGCGAGCGGGAAGGTGCGCGGGGCGTTGATCCGGGTCGAGACGGGCGGCGCCGTGACGGCGAGCATCGCGCCGGACGCGATCACCGGCGCGGTCTCCGCCAGGGCGGCGGGTGCCCCGCTCTTCCTCGACCGAAGAGAGGGGAAGGGGTGGATCACGGTCGCGACGACGCGGCGCAGTCGAGGACGGCACGTTCGCGTTTCGACCGTTGCCTGCTCCGGGCACGTACCGTGTGAGGTACACGCCCGGGCACGGACTGCCTACGGGCACCACGTCCGTGCTGACCATCACCCAGTGACCAAGCTCGTGATTGCCGCTTTCGCCGCGGCGCTTCTGCGTGCCGTCGGGGGCGCTCGGAGCGAACTGGGCCGTCGGCGCGCATCCCGGCGGGATCGCGGCCCTGCGCGCGCAGCTTCCGCACGCGAAGACGCTCGTGCCCGGCCGGGCCCTGCTCGTCCACGGCGCTCGGCCGCACGTCCGCGGCGCCGCGTACGTCGTCGACCTCGGCAAGGAGACGCGCACCCTGCAGTTCGACAACACCGAGCCGGACGCCGCCCAGCAGTGGTACCTCCCCGCCGACAAGGCCTGGAACCACTGGGCGACACAGCCGACGAGCCTCACGCCCGTGAAGGTCGCGGTGATCGACTCCGGGATCGACGCCGGCCATCCCGGAGTTCGCGGGACGCATCCTCGCCGGCGTGTCGTTCGTCGACAGCAGCTGGCGTACCGACGCCTGCGGCCACGGCACGTTCGTCTCCGGCGAGATCGCCGCGAACCCGGTGAACAACATCGGGATCGCGGGGATCGCCTTCAACGCGGAGCTGCTCGTCGCCAAGGTCGTCCAGTCCGACTGCAACGTCTCGACCTACGGGCGAGGTGCGCGCGATCACCTGGGCGGTGAACCACGGCGCGCGCGTGATCAACCTGTCGATCGGCGGCAACCGCGATCCGGAGGACTCGCAGATCGACTCGTACTCGCCCGCCGAGGAGGCCGCGGTCGAGTACGCGTGGTCGAAGGGCGTGCTGGTCGTCGCCGCCGTCGGGAACGGGCCGCAGGCGCCGAGGACACCCTGGCCGTACGCGGACTACCCGGCGGCGCTGCCCCACGTGGTCGGTGTCGCGGCCGTGACCCAGTCCGGGAACGTGCCGGCCTACTCGAACCGTGACCGGCAGTTCGTCGACATCGCCGCCCCGGGCGGCCCGATCTTCTCGACGATCCCGCGGAACCTCGTGGACGCGTCGGCGCCGGGGTGCAGCGGGCCGGGGACGGCGTACTCCGACTGCGGGCCGTCGGAGTTCAAGAACGGGATCGGGACGTCGTTCGCCGCGCCGCAGGTCGCGGCCGCCGCCGCGCTCCTGCTCGGAACCGACCCGAACCTGACGAACTCACAGCTCGAGTGGATCCTCGAGCGGAGCGCCACCGACGCGACCGCGGCGACCGGCTGCCCCGCGTGCCCGGTCGGGCGCGACTCGCTCACGGGGTGGGGCGCGCTCGACGTCGCGGCCGCGCTCGCGATGCTCTCGCACCCCGACAGGCTCCCGCCGCCGGACGCGCTCGAGACGAACAACGACGCCGGCAAGGCGTCGCGGCCGTTCGGGGCGGTGCCGCGGACGCTCGTCGCGACGCTGGACTACTGGGACGACCCCGTCGACGTGTACTCGATCCGGTTCGACCAAGGGCGAGGAGCTCTTCGCCCGGCTCGGCCTCGGGAGCCCGGTCGACAACTCGCTCGCGCTCTGGAGGCCGGGGACGCAGTCGGTGAACGCCACGCCGGCCGAGGTGCGCTCCGATCGGGCGGTCGACCTCGGCCGCGGTCGAACGGGCAGCAGCGCCTCGCCTACGTCGCGCCGGCGGCGGGGCGTGTACTACCTCGAGGTGAGGATCGGCGCGCCCGTCGCGCGCCGCCGACCGCTACGCGCTCTCGGTCGCCCGGCGCAAGGCCGGCTCAGCCGTCTCGTAGGAGCTCTTCGTCCGGGAACGTCGCGGAGCTTCCGCGCGGGGTTGCCGACCACGAGCGTCCGCGCGCGGGACATCCTTCGTGACGACGGCGCCCGGCGCCGACGAACGCCTCCTCGCCGATCTCGACGGCCGGGCAGAGCATCGCGCCTGCCCCGATCCGCGCGCCGCGGCGGATCGTCGGGCCCGCGATGAGCTCGTGGCGCCGTTCGGTGCGGCCCATGAAGTTGTCGTTCGACGTGACGACGCACGGCGCGATGAACACGTGCTCCTCGAGCGTCGAGTAGGCGGTGATGTATGCGCCGGCCTGGATCTTCGTCATCGCGCCGACCGTGGTGTCGTTCTCGATGACCGAGCCGCGGCCGAGGACGACGTCGTCCCCGATCGTCACGCGCTCGCGGACGCACGACTGGTCGCCGAGGATCACGCGGGCGCCGACGCTCGTCCCGGCGAAGACGATGGCGCCGGTGGAGACGATCGTCCCGTCGCCGATCTCGGTGGGCGGCAGCGGCTCGCGCTTCGCCGTCGAGCGCGGCGAGAGGGCCGGCTGCTTCCCGACGACGGCGTACTCGAGGACCTTCACGCCCTCGCCCGAGCACGGTGCCCGGGTAGACGATCGCGGTCTCGTGGACCTCGGCGGTCACGACGCGAGCGAGTCCTGCAGCCGCTCGAGCACGCGCACGACGGCGAGGCCGTCGCGCGCCTCCTGGCCCGTCCCGCCCTCGCGCACGAGCCGCATGAAGTGCGAGAGCTCGAGGCGGAGCGGCTCGTCGGTCGGGATCTTCGGGCTGAGGATGTCACCGGTGCGCGTCTGCCACTCGCCGAACTTCTGCGCCGGCTGCTCGGGCCACTTCTCGTAGATCGTCACCTTGCGCTCGAGCTCCATGTCGTCGAAGACGGCCATCTTGTCGCGGCCGACGACGGTGAGCTTCCGCATCTTGTGCGGGTCGAGCCAGGAGAGGTGGAGGTGGGCGATCTTGCCGCTCGGGAAGCGGAGGAAGCAGAAGACGACGTCCTCGACGCCCGGGTTCAGGAAGGCATTCCCGCGCGCCCAGACCTCGGACGGCTCCTCGTCGGCGAGGTGGAGGATCACCGAGACGTCGTGGACGCCGAGCGACCAGAGCGCGTTCTCGTCCTTGCGGATCGTGCCCAGGTTCTGGCGGTTGCCGTAGATGCAGAGCACCTCGCCGAGGTCGCCCGTGTCGACCAGCTCCTTGAGCTTGCGGACGCCGGGGTGGTAGAGGAGGAGGTGGCCGGGCATGAGCACCTTGCCGCGCGCCTCGGAGAGCGCGACGAGCTCCTCCATCTCGGCGGCGCGCATCGCCGGCGGCTTCTCGACGAACACGTGCTTGCCGGCCTCGAGCGCCTGCTTGGCGAGCGCGTAGTGGGTCGGCACCGGCGTCGCGAGGACGACCGCCTCGAGGTCGGTGTCGGCGAGGAGCTCGTCGTAGGAGCTCGTCGCCATCGCGTTCGGGAACCGGCGGGCGAAGGTGTCGCGCCGCTCCTCGGAGGCGTCGCAGATCCAGGTGAGCTCGCCGAGCACGTCGAGGTTGCGCACGAGGTTCTGCCCCCAGCGCCGAGCCCGACCTGCGCCACGCGGACCGGGTCTGAGCTCATAGCTTCCAGACCTTCCCGTCGATCTCGTGGCCACGGGTCGCGTTGCGGAAGTCGACGACGACGTTGGCGCGGCGGACGAGGTCGGCGTAGTCGATCGCCGCGTGGGCGGTGACGATCGCGACGCAGTCGTAGGCCTCGGGCTCGAACGGCGAGGAGGTCATGCCGTCGAACTCGGGGACGTGCGGGTCGTGGTAGGCGACCTCGGCTCCGGCCGTGCGCAGGAGCTGCACGAGCTTCTCTGCGGGCGTCTCCCGGACATCGCCGATGTCGGCCTTGTACGCGACCCCGGAGATGAGGATCTTCGAGCCCGACACCGACCTCTTGAGCCCGTGGTTGAGCGCCTGCGAGATGACCGACCGGCAGAAGTACGGCATGTTGTTGTTGACCTCGCCGGCGAGCTCGATGAATCGCGCCGAGAAGTCGTACTCGCGGGCCTTCCAGGAGAGGTAGTAGGGGTCGAGCGGGATGCAGTGCCCGCCGAGGCCGGGGCCGGGATGAAAGGACTGGAAGCCGAACGGCTTCGTCGCGGCGGCCTCGACGACCTCCCAGACGTCGATCCCCATCCGGTCGCAGAGCTGCGCGAGCTCGTTGACGAGGGCGATGTTGACCGAGCGGTAGATGTTCTCGAGGAGCTTCGTCAGCTCGGCCGACTCGGGCGCCGAGACCTCGTGGACCGTGTCGACCGCGCGCCGGTAGAGAGCTGCGGCTGCGGCGGTGCAGGCGGGAGTGAGGCCGCCGACGATCTTGGGAGTGGTCTTCGTCGTCCAGTCGGTGCGGCCGGGGTCGACGCGCTCGGGCGACATCGCGAGGTGGAAGTCCTTGCCGGCCACGAGGCCGCTTCCCTGCTCGAGGATCGGCTTCACGATGTCGCGGGTCGTGCCCGGGTAGGTCGTCGACTCGAGCACGACGAGCTGGCCCGGCTGGAGGTTCGCGGCGATCGAGTGCGAGGCGCGCTCGACGTAGCCGAGGTCGGGCTCGCGCTGCTTCGTGAGCGGCGTCGGGAGCGCGATCAGGATCGCGTCGGCCTGCCGGATCTCCTCGTAGTCGAGGGTCGCGGCGAGCCGGCCTGTCGCGACCAGCGCCTCGAGCGCCTCGGAGGAGACGTCCTCGATGTGGCTGCGACCGGCGTTGATCCCGTCGACCACCTCGGGGAGAGCGTCGACGAGCAGGACGCTGCACCCCGCGTCGGCGAAGGTCTGTGCGAGCGGCAGTCCGACATAGCCGGCGCCGACGATGGCAACGTCCCAGGTCCGGCTCACGGCGTCGAAGGGTACAGAGCGGCCGCTATCCGGCCGCTCGCCTCCCCGTCGCCGTACAGGGCCGGCGCATCCTCGGGGAAGCGTGCCTCGGCGACGGCGCGCACGATCGCGTCGGGGTCGTCGTCGACGAGGACGTTCGCGCCCGCCTCGACCGTGTCCGCCCATTCGGTGTTGGCACGGAGCGTCACGCACGGGACGCGATGCCAGTAGGCCTCCTTCTGCACGCCGCCCGAGTCGGTCGCGATCACGCGCGCCTGCGAGGTGAGGGCGGTGAAGTCGAGGTAGCCGAGCGGGTCGACGAGCTCGACGGAAGCGGCCAAGGCCCTCGAGTGCGGCGCGCGTCCGCGGGTGGGCGGGGAAGACGACGGGCTCGTCGATCCGGTTCAGGCCCTCGACGATCCGCGCGAGCCGCTCGCGGCTGCACGTTCGCCTCCCGGTGGACGGTGGCGACGACGTAGGCGCCGGGCTCGACGCCGAGCCGGTCGAGCACGCCGGAGCGCTCGCGGGCGATCGGCCCGAAGAGGCGGTTCGCGTCGGCCATGACGTCGCCGACCACGAGGCGCCTCGCCGGCGACGCCCTCGAGCTCGAGCTGCTGCGCCGAGCGCTCGTCCGGGCAGAAGAGGAGCGCCGAGCGCCGGTCGACCTCGATCCGGTTGCGCTCCTCCGGCATCGTGAGGTCGAAGCTGCGCAGGCCCGCCTCGACGTGGGCGAGCGGCGTCTCCTCCGCCGCCTGGGCGCCGGCGAGGGTCGAGTTCGTGTCGCCGAAGACGAGCACCCAGTCGGGCCGCTCGGCCTCGACCGCGCCGCGGATCGCGGGCCGCATCGCGTCCGGGTCGGCCGTCTCGAGCCCGAGCCGGTACCGCGGCTCCCCGAGGCCGAGCTCCTCGAAGAAGACCTCCGAGAGCTCACGGTCGTAGTGCTGCCCCGTGTGGACGAGGACCTCCTCGATCCCGGCAGCCCGGAGCGCCGCCGAGAGCGGCGCCGACTTGATGAACTGGGGCCGGTTGCCCACGACGGTGACGACACGCACGGAGCTACGCTAGACGCTGCTCGCGGGCCGTTAGCTCAGTTGGTAGAGCAGGGGACTCTTAATCCCAAGGTCGAAGGTTCGAATCCTTCACGGCCCATGCATGCACGTGACAAAGCGTGGACGGTCAGCCGCATCGAGCGGCTGACCGTCACATCCGGCCGGCGGCACCCGGCCGGCCGGGGAGGCGCGGACTCAGACCGCGCGATAGACGAGAGGATGGCTGGCGGTGCCGAGGTAGCCGGCGCCCGCCTGGTTGACGCTCATCGCAACCCGGATGACCGTCAGCGGCATCGATACGGCGAACGTCGCGTTCGATCCTGCGCGGAGCGGTTGCTTCGCAACGGTCTGCCAGCCCTTCCCGACACGCCGCTGCAGCTGGACCATACGGCCGCGGAACGACTTCGCCGCCGTCACATGCGCGCGCAGGGAACCGTTCGAGCGCTCGGAGATGGACATCGCCGGGCGGACGCCGACCGTGACCGCTGCGCTCGGTCGGATGATGCCGAGACGCGCCTGGTAGGTGGTCATGATCCGCGGCGTCACCTCGAGGCTGAAGCGGCCGTCGCGGCCTGTCACGGCGGTCCCGACCCGCACCGCCTTGTGCCCGTAGGGACGGGCGACGATCGCGACGTGCCGACCGGCGCCGCCGCGCACGAGGCGGCCCGTGAGCATGACGCGATGCCCGTAGATGACCTTGAACGCGACCGGATGAACGGTGAGCGAGAGGGGCCGATAGCGAAGTGCGTGAGTCGCGGCGCCCAGGTAGCCGGCGCCGGCCTGGTTCACGCTCATCGCGATCCGGATCGTCCCGGTGGGGAGCGGCCGTGCGATGACCGCGGTGGAGTGGAGCCCGACCGGCTTGCGAACGAGCGTTGTCCAGCTGCCGTTGGTGTTTCGGAGCTGGAGCTCGACCGTCCGCCCGTAGAACGAGCGCGCGGCGCTCACGTGTGCGCGGACGTGGCCGTTCGGCAACACCTTGGCCGAGAGGCCCGGCGAGACGCCGACGATCAGCTTGCGACTGTCCGTTGCCCCGGCGCTAGCCCAGTATGTGGTCCGGATCCGAGGCGAGGCCTCGTAGCTCCAGTGCCCGCCGGACGAGGTCCGGACGACGGCGAGGCGGGTCGGTGCCGAACGGCCGTAGGGCCAGGCATAGAGGGAAACCGCTCGGCCGGCGGCGTGGGCGCCGCTCAACTTCCCGGAGACGGTCATCGCGTGCGCGTAGAGCACGCGGTACGAGGAGACGTTCAGGGAGAGTGATGTCTGGGGGCGCGTGGACGCGGCGAGCGTGGAGGGAGCCAACGCGAGCCCGGTGAGTACGACGAGAAGCGTGCGCACCGTAGGGGCCTCCTTGTGGGATCGGTTACGAACCTGACGCCTTGGTAGTTGCCCGAGTCCGAATCGCCCAAACGCGCCCGAGTTGCGTCAGCGTCGTCCGTCGTATGTCGGTTGGAGCGCCGCGGCGAGCCGGCGGTCGCGGCGGAGCCTTGCGAGGGCGCGCTCCCGTGTCGGGCCGATCGAGCCGGGCGGCATTCTCAGTTTCGACGACAACGTCTGGTAGCTGGAGGTGCCGTAGAACAGGGCGACGATCAACGAGCGTTGCCGCTGGGGAAGCCGCTCGACGGCCGCGTCGACAGCCGCGCGCTGCTCCTCTTGCACCAGGGAGCTCTCGAAGGCCGCGTCGTCACTCTCGCCGGGATGACGAGGTTCTTCGACGGCGATCTCACGCTGACGAGACCTGATGGTGCGCAGCGCCTGGCGCCTGGCGGTTACGCAGAGCCAGCCGCCGAATGCCTCAGGCTCGCGAAGCTCGGCGATGTGCGTGAACGCGGCCGCCCAGGTTGCCTGCACGACGTCGTCGGCGTCGGCGGCCGAGAGCCGATAGTCGTGGGCTACGGCGCGAAGCATCGGGGTGAAGGACTCGACCAGCGACTTCCACGCGTACGGATCATTCGATCGCGACGCACGAACGAGCTTGCCGAGCCTCCGGGACGCCTCGTCGCTGGGCTTGGCCTCGCCGCGGCGGGGAAGGGCGAGCCGTCGACGAAGCTCCAGCTCGCGTTGGTGGATCAGGTCTGAGTGGATGGAGGGATGAAGGGTCATGGCTCTCTCCTATCTCTTGACCGGGCTCGAAGCGATAGCCCCACGGTAGGAGGGATGCCTGCCCGCGTCGTTCGCGGCGCCGATCGTCCGAATGTCTAATTTCAGACGTTGCTCGCTACCATCACGGCGTGCGGTGGGAGCTGTTCGACGGAGTCCCGGAAGAGGACCTACGCCGTGTCCTCGAGATCGCGCGCCACCGAACGTTCAGGCCGGGCGAGGTCGTGTTCCATCAGCACGATCCGGTGGATTCGCTCCACCTTGTCGTCGAGGGACGCTTCGAGATCGGTCGGCGGACCGCTGCCGGCGAGAACACGCTGCTCGCGATCTGCGGCCCCGGGGAGGCCTTCGGGGAGCTCGCCCTCGTCTCCGGTCGAGAAAGGTCGGCGACGGTGTCGGCCCTCGAGCGGGGTGAGACGCTCTGTGTGCAACGAACCGATTTCGACGAGCTCCGCGCCCGACACTCGAGCGTCGACCGGGTGCTAGTGAGCCTGCTCGCGTGGCGGCTGCAGCGGGTGACCGAGCTTCTGAGCGAGGCGTTCTACGAGAGTGCGCGGCATCGCATCCTGCGACGCCTTCTCGAGCTCGGAAACGTCGATGGTGGCGGCGGCGAGGAAGAGATTCGAATCACCCAGGAGCAGCTCGGCGCGCTCGCGGGCGCATCGCGGGCGACGGTGGCGTCAGTCCTCGCAGCCGAGCGGGCGCACGGCACGATCGAGGTAAGGCGCGGCGTCACCGTAGTTCGCGACCGGATCGCCGTGGCTCGCCGAGCGGGCCTGCCGGCCGCACGTGGCTGAGCCCATACGCTGGCCGATCCGCCGCCTGTGCGCCGCCCCGGGGACATGCGCCCGCTTGGCGGCACGTCCCCGGGGTTCGACACTGACTGGAGATCCGGAGCACGAAGACGTCTTGCTGCGCGCTAGACGCCGTGGATGCCCGAACGATCGTCCGGCCGCGTTGTGGTACCGCTGGACTGGCTCTGACGGTAGGACTTCGCGATGGCCTCCCAGCGGAGGTCGAGCGCCTTGAGCGCCGCCACCGACATGTGGCTGGACGTGGAGAGCCCGAGGCCGTCCGATGCGCCGTCGACCGCGACCATTCTGGCGTTCGCGCTCGATGCGCCCAGTGCCAGGGTGACGCCTACTGCGAGTGCGAGGACTCCGTGATGCCGAGCGTTCATCAGTTCCCCCTTCTCCGGGATCGCCCTTTGCGATCGCGATGAAGAAGAGAGCGCGTCGGGCCCCGCCTGATACATCACGGTTGTGAGAAGCGTGAGTCCAGCTCGGCGTTCCCTTCGGCAACGGCGGGACCGAGATCGACGAGACCTCGCCGGCCTCGCCGGTGAACGTGCACGTTCTCGCCGAGATCCCCGACCTCCTCGGTCCCGGGCTCACCGCGCAGATGACCTACTACGAGACACCCGGGGGCGCGAAGGTGTTCGCGGCCGGGGCCTTCACGCTCGCGGGCCAGGTCCTCTCAGAGCCGGCTGTCGGTCAGATGTCGGAAACGTCTGGGCGCACCTGTCCCAGCCGTGAGGTCGAGCAGGGGCACGGCGGGTGACGCGTCCTAGCGTAGGATCGCCGCCGTGCGACGGGGGCTGCAGCTCGCGGACTTGGGCGATTTGCTCGAGCTTCAACTGGTCGCTGTGCTCGCGACCTACCGGAGTGACGGAGAAGTGCTCCTCTCCCCCGTTTGGCACCGGTGGCGAGACGGCGGCTTCGATGTCGCGACGAGTCGCCGTGACATCAAGGTGAGGCACCTGCGGAGGGACCCGCGCGCCGCCATCCTCGTCTACGAGCATGCGCCTCCCTATCGCGGAGTCGAGTTGCGCACGCAGCCGACACTTCTCGGACGAGGGTGCGGGGGAGGCCGCGCGGGAGATTGCCGTCCGCTACCTCGGCCCGGCGGCGGGCGAGGCTTACACGGCCGCAGGCTTGGCCGACGACATCGTGATCCGGCTCGAGCCCGGCACGGTGCGTGCGTGGGACTTCGCCGACGAGTACTGACAGCGTGAATGCCGTCAGACCAGCGCTCTGCTCAGCGCGCGGCGCCAGTCTTCGCGGTGGGCGCGGGCGGCATCGCGGGCCATGCTCGGCTCGAACGTCGCGCCGCGTCGCACCAGGCCCGCTACGTCTGCGAGAGACTTCCACGCCTGGATACCGAGGCCCGCGAGCGCGGCGGCGCCGAGCGCCGTCGTCTCCGCTTCTTCGGCGACCTCGACGGGGGTACCGATCAGGTCGGCCTGGAACTGCATCAGGAAGCGATTGGTGCTGGCGCCACCGTCAGCACGGAGCACACCGACCTCGAGCGGAAGGACGTCGAGCACGTCGGCAACCTGGTGGGCGATTGCCTCGAGGGCGGCGCGCGCGAGGTGCGCCCGGGTCGAGCCCCTGGTGAGACCGCAGATCAACCCGCGGGCGTCGGGATCCCACTGCGGCGAGCCGAGGCCCGTCAGCGCCGGGACGAAGAAGACGCCCTCCGTCGACGAGACCTGGCCGGCGAGCACCTCGGACTCCGCCGCCGTGTCGATCACGCCGAGGCCGTCGCGCAGCCATTGCAGCGCGGCGCCGCCTGCGAACACGGCACCCTCGGCTGCGAACTGGGCCGGCATCCCAGCCGGGACCGCTACCGCCGTCTGCAGGACACCGGACCCGGCGCCGCCGAGGTGCTCGCCGAGGTTGACGAGCACGAACGTGCCTGTCCCGTACGTCGCCTTTGCGTCCCCTCCCCGGAAACAGGCCTGACCGAACAGCGCAGCCTGCTGGTCACCGGCAATCCCGGCCACCGGAACTCTTGCGCCAAGGAGCGATGCCTCGGCGACGACGCCCGACGAGCCCACGACCGAGGGAAGGATGGAGGGCTCGAGGGAGAACACGGACAGAAGCTCCTCGTCCCATTGCCCGGTGGCGAGGTCGAGGAGCATTGTCCGCGACGCGTTGGTCACGTCGGTGACGTGGGCGTCACCGCCCGTCAGCTTCCAGATCAGCCACGTCTCGACCGTCCCGAACGCCAGCCGGCTCTGCGGCAGCTCGGTGCGCTCGAGGATCCATTCGAGCTTCGTCGCCGAGAAGTAGGGGTCCGGGAGGAGCCCGGTTCGCTCTCGAATCAACTCGGCCGGTAGCTCCCTGCAACGCTCGGCGGTACGGCGGTCTTGCCACACGATCGCCCGCTGAACCGGGCGCCCGGAGCGTCGCTCCCAGACGAGCGTCGTCTCCCGTTGGTTGGTGATGCCGATCGCGGAGAGCTCACGGGCGGCGATGCCCGCATCCTCGACGGCAGCCGCGGCGGCGCTCTCCACGCTCGCCCAGATCTCGTCGGGATCGTGCTCGACCCACCCCGGCCGTGGGAAATGCTGGGCGATCTCGCGGTAGCCTCGACCGATCGGGCGGAGCGCCTCGTCGACGACCAGGCACGTCGTGCCCGTGGTTCCCTGGTCGATCGCCAGGATCAGCAACGGCAATGCTCACCGCCGTGCACACCCCTCAAGGCCTCGCGGCGTCAGGCGGCGACAACCGAGCGCCCCGGCTCGTCGAGCGCGAGGCCGGTCTCCGGGTCGAAGAAGTGGAGGCGCCTGTGGTCGACTGCGAGCTCGACCTCCGTCTCCGTGGAAACCGACTGCCGCGCATCGAGGACGACGGTGAAGGTCGCCCGGTCCTCCGCGAACAGCTTCCCTTCGTCGCCTTCGTCGGATTCGGCCGCCGCACGCACCGCCTCGGCGCTCACACGTGGTGCGTCGACGGTGAAGATCACGTGGTACTCCGGGCCGAGGTCCTCGACGACGTCGGGCCTCACCCGAATTCGCGGGAGGTCGAGATTCGACGTCGTCGAGTGCTCGAAGCAGGTCGGGCGCATGCCCAGGATCACGTCCCGGTCGAGGCCGGCGAGCGGCGACGACTCCGGGAGGGCGAGGGAGATATCCGCGAACCTGACCGAGCCGCCGCCGAGGCGCGCATCGACCAGGTTCATCGAGGGGGAGCCGATGAACGCGGCTACGAACAGGTTCGCGGGACGGTGGAAGAGGTTGTGCGGAGTGTCCACCTGCTGCAGCGTGCCGTCGAGCAGCACGGCGACGCGCTGGCCGAGGGTCATTGCCTCCACCTGGTCGTGCGTGACGTAGACCGTCGTGACGCCCAGCCGCTCGTGGAGCTTTGCCAGCTCGGCGCGCATCGAGACACGCAGCTTCGCATCGAGGTTCGAGAGCGGCTCGTCCATCAGAAACGCCTTCGGCTCCCGCACGATCGCGCGTCCCATCGCTACCCGCTGGCGCTGCCCGCCGGAGAGCGCAGCGGGCCTCCGGTCGAGCAGCTCCTCGAGGCCGAGCGTCGTCGCGACCTCGTGAACGCGTCTCTGCCACTCCTGCTTCTTGAGCTTCTGGAGCTTGAGCCCGTAGGCGAGGTTCTGCTTCACCGACATGTGCGGGTAGAGCGCGTAATTCTGGAAGATCATGGCGATGTCCCGCTTTTGCGGTGGCATGTCGGTTACCTGAACGCCCCCGATCATCACCTCGCCGCCGGTGACGTCCTCGAGGCCGGCGATCATCCGCAGGAGCGTGGACTTGCCGCATCCGGACGGGCCGACGAGGACGCAGAACTCGCCCTCGGCGATGTCCAGCGAGAGACTGTTGACCGCGCGCACACCGTTCGGGTAGATCTTGGTGACCTGGTCGAGCTGGATCCCGCTCATAGGGCGACCTTCGGTGGCCCTATGAGTTTCTGCTCCGGCACCGGCAAAGCCGGTACCTCCGCTTTGAGCTCCGTCAAACCTACGCTCATGCCGGGTATCTCGCCGACTCGGCCGGCATCGCTGCCGGGGGACTCGGGTTCAGCGATCGCAGCCCGGCCGGGATCAGCTCGCCGTGCGCGCGGACGAGATCGTCGCAGAGCTCGTCGATCTCGTCGAGCGTGAGCACCGCCGAGGTGCTCGGATCGAGCATCGCGGCATGGCGGATGTGGTCGGGGCGGCACTCCAGCACCGCCCTGACGGACATCTCGACGACGTTCACGTAGGTCCGGTTCAACGCAGCAAGGTGCGCCGGGTAGCCGGGCACAGGGGTCGGTCGAACGCCGGTGCGATCGACGACGCATGGAACCTCGACGCAGGTTTCGTCGGGCAAGCCGGGGATCAGGCCCCTGTTCGCGACGTTGCCGTAGACGACGCTCGGCTCGCCGGTCACCACCGAGTTCACGATCGAAGCGGCGTACTCGTTCGAGCGCTCGAGCGGCATCGCATGGCCCTGCGACAGCGCAGCCTTCACGCGCTCATACTCCACGAGGTTGCCTTCGCTGCGCCGAAGGTACTCGCCGACCGGGATTCGGTACCGCTCGATCTCGGAGTCGTGTCCCATGAACCACGGCACGTACTCGGCCGCGTGCTCGCTCGACTCCGTCGGGTAGAAGCCGAGCCGCTCGTAGAGCGCCACGCGCACCTTTCGCCGGAGCTCGCCGTCAGCGGCAATGCACTCGTCGAGTCGCGGGTAGAGGCTCTCGCCGTCGTGCTCGAGGCGAAGGATGAAGGCCTGGTGGTTGACTCCCGCGGACAGGAACGTCACCTCTTCTTCAGGCACGCCGACGATCCGGCACAGCTCCGCGATCGTGAACTGGACGGAGTGGCAGAGCCCGACCACATTGGTCGTCGGCGTTCCCTGGTAGACGAGCTCGCAGAGCGCCGCCATCGGGTTCGTGTAGTTGAGCAGCCAGGCGTCACGTGGGCAGAGGTCGGCCAGCTCGCGCCCGAGGGCGAGCATGTGCTCGGCGGTACGAAGGGTGCGGAAGATGCCGCCGATCCCGAGGGTGTCGCCAATCGTCTGGCGGAGGCCGTAGCGGGCGGGGAGCTCGAAGTCCCGCAGCGTTGCTTCGTGGCCCCCGATCTGGACCATGTTGAGGACGAAGTCGGCCCCGTCGAGAGCAGCCTTCCGCTCGAGGTGTGCCGTGACACGCGGCAACGCCCGCCGCTCCCGCGCGACCAAGTGTGCCATCGCCTCGGCAGTCTCGAGCCGATCGGCGTCGATGTCGTGAAGCGCGATCTCCACTCCGCGCAGCGCGGGCAGGTCGAGGATGTCGCCGAGCAGGTTCTTCGTGAAGACGACGCTGCCGGCTCCGACGAACGCGATCCTCGTCATCCCTTGTTCGCCCCCAGCGTGAGCCCGTTGACGAAGTGCTTCTGGAGCACGACGAAGACGAGGAGCGCCGGGACCGCGCTCATGAGCGCTCCCGCCGCGAGCAGGTTGTTGTCGGTGAAGAACTCGCCCTGGAGGTTGTTCAGCGCCGCCGTGATCGGGCGCTTGCTGCCATTCTGGATCAGGATCAGCGCCCACAGGAAGTCGTTGTAGATGAAGGTGAACTCGAGCGTGGCCAGGGCGGCGAGCGCCGGTTTGCAAAGCGGGAGCATGATCTGGAGGTACTGGCGCACGACTCCGGCGCCGTCGACTCGTGCGGCCTCGGTCAACGACTTCGGGATCGTCTTCATGTAGTTCGAGAGCACGAAGGTGCAGAACCCGGTCTGAAAGGCGACGTTGATCGCGATCAGCCCGACGTAGGAGTCATAGAGGTGGCCGCTGTCGGAGAGCCACATCGGCAGCGGGATCTGCAGGTAGAGGCGGTAGAGGGGCTGGAGTATGACCTGCTGCGGAAGCAGGTTGGCCGCCAGGAAGAAGATCAGGAGGGCGACGTTGAAGCGGAAGCTGTACCGCGAGATCACGAACGCGAGCGCGGAGGAGAAGAGGAGGATCAGCGCGATCGCCGGGAGCGCCACGATGATCGAATTCCAGAAGTAGTGCGGCATGTCGGTCTCGGTGTATGCCGTCCTGAAGTTGTTGAAGTTGAGCTCTCTCGGCCACGAGACATAGCCGTGGAGCGACGTGTCGCCGTACGGCCGGAGAGCAGTGAAGATCGCCCAGACGATGGGCGAGATCCAGAGCAACGCCGCCACGATCAGAAAGCCGTGCAGCACGATCCGCTTCGGCCCGAGCTTCTTCTTGCGCCGCCGCGATGGCAGCGGCGCCTCGACGGTAGCGCTCGTCATGCTTCCACCTCGCTGAAGCTGTTCCAGACGAAGGTCACGATCGGCACGAGCGCGATCGTGAGCAGCACGACCGCGATCGCCGAGCCGTATCCGATCCTGCTGGCCTCACCGACGATGTTGTCGGTGATGAGGACGGACAGGAGCTCGAGGCCGTTGCGCCCGTTGTTGATGATGTACACGATGTCGAACGCGCGCAGAGCCTCGATGACGGTGATCACGATGAGCACGATGTTGATCGGCTTCAGGGCCGGCAGGACGACCGTGAAGAACGCCCGGGTGTCGCTTGCACCGTCGATCGCGGCAGCCTCGCGAAGCGACGGGTCGAGCGCCTTGAGCCCTGCGAGGTAGATGATCATCACGTAGCTCGCATGCCGCCAGCAGGCGAAGACGAGCACGGCCCAGAGGTTGATCTGCGGGTTCCCGAGCCAGTCGATCAGCTTCCCGTGCTGCGGGTCCTCGAAGAGATTGTTGAGCAGGCCCTCGGTCGGCGAGAGAAACAGCTCGGAGATGAGGCCGATGACCGCAGGCGCGATCACGACGGGGATGTAGAAGATGCTCTGGTAGATCCGCGATCCACGCAACTGCTTGTCGAGTTGATAGGCGAGAAACATCCCGAACGGCACTCCGACGAACGCGAGCGCCGCGAGCCAGTAGAGGTTGTGCTCGAACGCAGGCCAGAACGGGGGGTAGATGGTTGCGATCTGGCGATAGTTGGTCGTCCCGATCCAGTGGATCGTTCGCACGCCGCCGATCCCGTCCCAGTTCGTGAACGAGAGAAGGATCGACGAGATCGTCGGGAACCAGACCAGACTGCCGGTGACGAGGACCGGAATCGTGATCATGACGGCGATCGCGATGCGATCACCGGTGGAAAGCCGGACGGCGCGCTTCCTCTTGCGCGCGCCGTCCGGCGTCGAGCTCATTGCGGGGTCGGTCGCCATCGGCGCCGCTGGTTAGAGCCTCACGATCCGAAGATCGCCGTCTTCTGCTTCTGGATGCTCTGCACGAGCCCGTTGACGTCGCCCGGCTTGTTGAGGAACGTCTGGAGCGACGGGATCATCACCGTGGAGGCGAAGTCGGGTCGTGTGTCGCGATCCATGTACTGCGCGATGTGCGGCGTCGCCGCGATCAGCGCCGCCTCCTTCTTCTGGAGCGGGGTGTACTTGGACGTGTTCGTGTGCTTGTTCACCCCGAGGTTGCCCGGGTTCAACGGAAGGTAGGTGTTGATCGCCTGGGCGGTGCCGAAGTAGCCGATCAGCTTCTTTGCGTCGGCGAGGTCCTTCGGCGACTTCGAGAGCATGTAGCCGTCGATCGGGGCGTCGATCGCGTCCTGCCCCCACTTCGCGTTGAGCATGGGGAACGGGAAGAAGTCGACGTCGGGCGCGTTCGCGGGCTGGAAGTTGCTGACGACGAATCCGCCGAGCAGGAACATGCCGGCCTGCTTGTTCTCGAGCTGCGTCGCGCCGTCCTGCCACGTCAGGCCGAGCGCACCCGGCGAGTAGAACGGCAGGAGCTGGCGCCACGTGTTGAAGACCGCCTTCACCTGCGGGCCGTCCCATCTCTGCTGGCCGGCCATCAGGGAGACGTGGAACTGGTAGCCGTTGAGCCGCATGTTCAGGATGTCGAACGTGCCCATCGCGGGCCAGCCGTCCTTGTCGGTGAACGCGATCGGCGTCAGGCCGTCCGTTTGCATCTTCTTGGCGAGTGCGATGAACTGGGCCCACGTCTTGGGTACCTGGTAGCCCTTCTCCTTCCAGAGGCTCTTCCGGTAGTAGACCGCCCACGGATAGTTCTTGTTGGGGATCAGGTACTGGTGGCCGTCTGCGCCGGTCGAGGCTGCCTTCACGGCCGGCGGCATCAACGGCGTCAGGGCCTTCCACACGTCGTCGATCGGAGTGGACAGGCCCTTGGCGGCGAAGAACTGCATCCGGTAGCCGGCGAACCACGTGAAGACGTCGTCCGGGTCGCCCTGGAGGTAGCTGTTGATCTGATTCTGGAACGTGTTGTGGTCGACGGTGTTGGTCTTGACGCCGATTCCCGTCGCCGTCGTGAAGTTCTTCGTGACCGCGGCGAGTGCCTTGATCCCGGGGCCCGTCTCGTACGATCCGAGGGTGACCGTGTCCGCGCCCGCGGTCCTGAGCCCTTTGAACGCGGCACGGTTGGCACTCGCGCTTCCGACACCGTACAAGGCGGCGGCGCCGGCGGCACCGCCGATCAAGAGCCTACGGCGTGTCAGCCGCAGATTGACGTCCTCTGCCGGATCCGGCGCGGACGTTGAGTCGTCGGACATGTATACCTCCCGGGTATCTCGAAAAACGCTCATATTCGACCAAGATCGAACTCGAGTCGATCGCCGAGTTCGATCCTGTTCGTTGTTTCGGTTATCTATTTTCAGCAACACTCTCACGCACTTGCGCCTGCTGTCAAGCAGGAATCGTCAGCTGGGTTTCCCCAATCACCCATGACTCGCTTTGTGCGAGGATGTTAGTTAGTGTGCGGATCGGAAAGCGATACATTCGCGCTGGCACCCATCAACAAGCTCGTGAGGCCCCCCAAATGCTCGCCGGACAACGACAGCTGACGATCGTCGAGGAAGTTCGCCTGCACGGCTCCGTCCGGGTGAGCGAGCTCACGGAGCAGCTCGGGGTGTCCGAGATGACCATTCGGCGCGACCTCGACCTGCTCGCACGGGAGGGCCTGATCGAGAAGGTGCACGGCGGGGCGACGATGCGGTCGCGCCGGAGCGCCGACGAGCCGGGGTTCGAAGCGAAGTCCTACCAGCAGGTCGCGGAGAAGGAGGCGATCGCCCGGGCCGCGAGCGAGCTCGTCGGGCCCGGTCAGGCGGTTGCGCTCTCCGCCGGCACGACGACCTGGCGGCTCGCCAGGCGCCTGCGGCAGACGCCGAACCTGACGGTCGTTACGAACTCGCTGCCGGTCGCCGACGTCCTTCACGCCGAGCAGAGGCCCGACCTGACCGTCGTGCTCACGGGCGGCGTCCGCACCCCCTCCGACGCGCTCGTCGGGCCGATCGCGGCGGCGACGCTCCATTCGCTCCACGTCGACGTGCTCTTCATGGGCGTGCACGGGATGAGCGAGGACGCGGGCTTTACGACCCCGAACCTGCTCGAGGCCGAGACCGACGAGGCGCTGATCGCCTCCGCGGAACGGCTCGTCGTCCTCGCCGACCACACCAAGTGGGGAGTCCGCGGCCTCGTCAGCATTGCGCGCCTCGACGACGCAGACGTCGTGATCTCCGACGGCGGCCTCTCGCCCGAGGCCCGATCGATCCTCTCCGAGTCGGTCGGCGAGGTCGTGATCGCGCCCGTCGGCGGCCGTCGTTCCAGCGTGTCAGAGCTGTCGAGCCGGTGAAGCCGGCGGCCCCCACGCAGGCACAGGCAGTCGTCGTCGACGGTCAGCCCCGACTGCTCGAGGACGTGCATACGGGGATCCGCACGTACGTCGTCGGCTCACGCCAGCAGCGACCCAACCTTCCGTCGGCCGGCTGCCCGTTCTGCCCGGGCGGGCTCGAGGCTCCCGAGCTCTACGACGTGCGCTGGTTCCCGAACCGGTGGCCTTCGATGCCGGGCGAACGGTGTGAGGTCGTCCTGTACACGCCGGATCACGACGCCACGTTCTGGTCGCTCGGACAGTCCGGGGCCCGGAAGGTCGTCGACCTCTGGGCCGAGCGCACCGCGGCGCTCGGGAGCCGTCCCGAGATCGACTACGTGCTCGTCTTCGAGAATCGCGGCGCCGAGGTGGGGGCCACGATCACGCACCCGCACGGCCAGATCTATGCCTTCGACTTCGTTCCGGAGCTGCCCCTGCGGGAGCTGGAGCACGGCCGTCACTTCGACGAGCCCGGTGAGAGGCTCGTCGCAAGCTCGACGGGGTGGCGCGCCTGGGTCCCGGAGGCACCGATCTTCCCGTACGCCCTCAAGCTCGTGCCGGACGCGCCGGTCCCCGACCTGCCGTCGCTCGACCACGTCGGCCGTGACGGCCTCGCGACGCTGCTCGTCGACGTGCTCGGGGCCCTCGATCGTCTCTTCGACGCGCCGACGCCCTACATGCTGTGGGTCCATCAGCGGCCCTTCGACGGAGCCGAGTGGCCGGGGGCGCGGCTGCACATCGAGATCGTCACGCCGTGGCGTGCCCCCGGCGTTCCCCGGTTCGTAGCTGCCGGTGAGCTCGGGTCCGGCGTCTTCTTCAATCCGATCGCGCCCGAGGCCGCCGCGCAGTCGTTTCGCGAAGCACTCACGTGAGCGCCGAGGCGCTCGAGACTCTCCTCCATCCGGGCGGAAGCAGGAGCTGGGAGAGCCCCGAGCTGACCAGCCTGAACCGGCTCCCGCCTCGCGCCACCCTCGAGCGCGACGCCTCCCTCGAGCGGGCGCTGGACGGCGACTGGGAGTTCCGGCTCGTCGGGTGCCCCGACGACGCGCCCCGAGTACTCGGTCGAGCGCGCGGGTGGGACACCGTTCAGGTTCCGAGCCTCTGGACGATGCTCGGCTACGACATACCGATGTACACGAATGTGGCGATGCCGTTCGAGCAGGCACCTCCCTTCGTCCCCGAGGAGAATCCCACCGGCATCTACCGTCGCGCTTTCACGGTCCCCCGCGACTGGGCTGGGCGGCGGATCGTGCTGAGCTTTGGAGGGGTCGAAGGGGTGCTGCACGTGGTGCTGAACGGCCGGCCCGTCGGGATCGCAAAGGATTCGCGGACGCCCGCGGAGTTCGACATCACGGACGTCGTCCGCCGCCGCGGCAGCAATGAGCTCATTGCCGTCGTCGTACGCTGGTCCGACGCCAGCTTCGTCGAGGATCAAGACCAGTGGTGGCACGCGGGCATGTCGCGGCGCGTGGCGATCTCCGCGGCCTCGCCGATCCGAGACGTGTTTGCCCGCGGCAATGCCGACGGGGTGCTGACGGTCGACGCGGAGGGCGAACGCCTCGACGCGACGCTGCTCGACCCGTTCGACCATGTCGTTCTCGACGAGTCCTTCTCCGATCGGCTCGAAGCACGCGTTCGCTCGCCGCGACTCTGGTCGGCCGAGGAGCCGTGGCTCTACAAGCTCGTTATCAGCGACGGGAGCGAGAGCGTGTCCTGCCGCGTGGGCTTTCGCACGGCGGAGATTCGCGACGGCCGCCTGCTCCTGAACGACAAGCCGCTCCTGATCCGGGGTGTCAACCGCCACGATCACGACGACCGCCGCGGCCGCGTCGTCTCGCGTGAGCTGATGGAGGCCGACGCGCGCCTCATGAAGCAGTCGAACATCAACGCCGTCCGTACCTCGCATTACCCGAACGACCCCTACTGGCTCGACCTCTGCGACCGCTACGGGCTCTATGTCGTCGACGAGGCGAACATCGAGTCCCACGCCTACTACGACCAGATCTGCCACGACTCTCGGTACCTCGCCGCCTTCGTCGAGCGAACTCGCAACATGGTCGAGCGCGACAAGAATCACCCGTGCGTGATCAGCTGGTCGCTGGGTAACGAGAGCGGGTACGGCCCGAATCACGACGCGGCCGCCGGCTGGATCCGCTCCCGTGACGCCTCGCGGCCGCTGCACTACGAGGGCGCGATCAGGTACGACTGGGCGGGCGGAAAGCGCGCGACCGACATCGTCTGCCCGATGTACCCAGAGCTCGACGCGATCGTAGCGTGGGCAGAGCGGCGGCGACGATTCCCGGCCGATGATCCTCTGCGAGTACTCGCACGCCATGGGGAACTCGAACGGTGGGCTCGCCGACTACTTCGCGGCCTTCGAGCGACACGACGCGCTGCAGGGCGGGTTCGTCTGGGAGTGGGTGGATCACGGGATCCGGCAGACCGATGAGCGAGGCCGGCGAGTACTGGGCCTACGGTGGGGACTTCGGCGAGGAGCCGAACGACGCCAACTTCTGCGCGGACGGGATCGTGTGGCCCGACCGGGTACCCCATCCCGCCCTCGCCGAGCTGAAGTTCCTCGCCCGCCCGGTTCGCGTCGAGCCGCTGGGCGCGCAGCGGTTCCTGATCCGCAACCTCCACGACTTCGTGAGCCTCGACCGTCTCCGCGGGACGTGGGAGCTCACCGTCGACGGGGAGGTGGTGAGACAGGGGACGCTCCCGCGACTTCGCGTCGCGCCCGGAGAGACCCTCGAGGTCGAGCTCGACCTCCCGCCGGGAACGGGTGAGCGGTTCCTGACGTTCCGTTTCGTGCTCGCACGCGCCACCGAGTGGGCGCCCGAGGGCCACGAGGTCGCCTGGCAGCAACTCGCGCTCCCGGCGCGCGCCCGGCGCCGCGCCATCCCGCGGACGGTCGCACCGAGCGGGTCGGGACTACTCGAGGCGGCCGGGACCCGGGCCGTTGTCGAGCCGAAGACCGGGGTCCTGTCGGAGTTGAGCGTCGACGGCCGAGACGTTCTCATCGCTGGCCCGCGCCTTCAGCTCTGGCGCGCGCCGACCGACAACGACGGGCTGCGCCTGCTGCCGGGAAAGCGCTCGGGGATGCTCTCCCGCTGGCTCGAGCTGGGGCTCGACCGGATCGAGCAACGCCTGCAATCCCACCGCGTCGCGAAGAACGGGATCGAGGTGGTGCACTGCGCGTCCGGCCGCGGCAACTGGGGCGATGCGATCCACACGCATTCCTATCGACTGCTCACAACGGGCGACCTGCTGGTCGAGAACGAGGTCCGGGTCGGGAAGGAGCTGCTCGACCTCCCGCGCGTCGGTGTCGTTCTCACGCTTCAGCCCGGGCTCGAGCAGCTCGAGTGGTTCGGCGCCGGCCCGTGGGAGAGCTATCCGGATCGAGTCGCATCGACCATCGTCGGCCGCTTCTGCAGCACGGTGACCGACCAGTATGTGCCGTACATCCTTCCGCAGGAGCACGGTCATCGAAGCAACGTGCGGCGGCTGACGCTCACCGGCGAGGACGGCTTCGGCCTCGCCGTGCAGGGCCGTCCCACGCTCGGCTTCGGGGCCAGCCACTTCACCGCCGCGGATCTCTACGCCGCGCGTCACACCTGCGACCTCGAGGCTCGCGCCGAGATCGTGCTCAGCCTCGACCATGGCCAGCGCGGCCTCGGCACCGCGAGCTGCGGCCCCGACACGGCACTCCGCCACCGCCTCATGGATCGCGTCTACCGGTTCGACTACCTGCTCCGGCCCGTCAGGTGAGGATCATCGGGTGCCTCGGCGCGGCTTCTCTGGATGTGAGGCGCAGGCCCCAGCAGACGGCTGGACGGTCAGGGCGCGTCCGGCCCGCCCGGTCCGCGCGTGGTAGCCGTCCGCGACGAGAGTCCCGATCTGCTCTGCCTGTGACGCGTCGACGAGGGCGAGGATTGCACCGCCGAAGCCTCCGCCGAGCAGCCGCGCGCCGTAGGCCCCCGCGGAGACCGCGAGCTCGACGAGCAGGTCGAGCTCGGCGATCGAGACCTCGTAGTCGTCGCGAAGGCTGGCGTGGCTCTCGCGCAGCAGAACCCCGGCCGTCTCGAGGTCGGCGGCTTCGAGCGCGCGGGCGAAGCTGCGAACGCGTTCGTTCTCGGTCACCACGTGCCGCAGACGGCGCAGTGAAACGGGATCGAGCCCTTCGAGGTCGCCGAGAACGACGTCGCTTGAACGGGCGGCCCCGACGAGCCCCATCCCCCGCTCGAGCTCGGCCCGCCGCTCCGCGTATGCGGTCAGCTCGAGGCTCCGTTCGACGCCCGAGTCGACGATCAGGAGCGCAGCACGCCGGGGAAGTTGCACGAGGCGATGCTCGAGCGTCCAGCAATCGAGCAGGATCGCGGCACCCGCGCGCCCGAGCAGGCACGCCGCCTGGTCGAGGATCCCGCACGGCACCCCGACTGCGCGCAACTCGGCGCGCTGGCAGGCGAGGGCGACCTCGAGCGGTTCGAGCTCGAAGTCCGCCACGGCACAGAGCGAGAGGGCGAGCGCCACCTCGAGGGCGGCGGAGGATGACAGTCCAACCCCGGGAGCCAAGTCCGAATCGACCGTGCCCGCCAGCCCGACGGCCGGTCGGCCGAGCGCCGCGAGCTCGGCCGCAACGGCCTGGCCGTAACGCGCCCAACCGGTTGCCGCCGGTCCCCCACCATCGGCTCTGAACGGCTCAGCCGGTCCGAAGTGCTTCGAGGTCAGCGTCACCTCGTCGGCAACTGCGGTCACCGTCAGAGTGATTCCGAGCTGGATCGCCGCGGGGAGGACGAGGCCACCGCTGTAGTCCGTGTGCTCGCCGATCAAGTTCACCCGCCCCGGCGCCCAGATCACGGACATCGGCTCCGTCCCGTGCGCGGCGGGCGTCTGCATCCGGACCGGAAGGCTAGCGGCGTCGACGAGACGATCGTACGGCTCGCCGCTGCCGCCGAGATCGTTGCCGGTGTAGACATGAAGGGCCGGTTGGGTCGTATGTAGCGCCAACTCGAAGCTACCCGGCCGGAGAGCGAAGTTCGGCCGCGAGGCGAAGGCGGCCGGCGCCGATCGGGCTCAGGACGAAGCTATGGTCGTATCCGCGAGCGTTTCGAAGCTGCTCATCGGCCGTGACGAGCGGATCACCGATCCTTCGGGCGATCCGGAAGTCGAACGGCGTTCCGGCAACACCGGCTGTCTCGCCCGTGGGCAGCAGGTCACCGTCGACCGGGACGAATGCGTCTGCATGGACACGCAAGTGATGCTCGTCGATCGAGGTACGTCCGCCGCTGAGATTCCAGTACACGTGGTTGGCGAGATTGACGACTGTGGGAGCCGTGGTCGCCGCTGTGTATCGGATTCGAAGGTCGTTGTCCTTCAGCGCGCAGCTGGCCACGGCGTGGAGAGCTCCCGGAAATCCCATGTCCCCGCTCGGGCTTCGGAGCTCGAGCGTCACCTTGCTCGGCGAGCAGTTCCTTGAGAGACCAGTTACGGGAGCTGAAGCCGTCGCTCCCCCCGTGCAGGCAGTCGGCCGTCATTCGCCGAGAGGCGATGAAGGGTGCCGTCGAGGACGAAACGTGCTCGGCCGATGCGGTTTGCGACTCGCCCGACCGTTGAGCCAAGGTAGTGGCGCGCATGCGCCAGTTGATCGGCTGGCGACTCGAAGTCGAGCGCGACGTCCCTGGCTTCTCCGTTGCCGTCCCTCGCGCGGACACGGACGACACTTGCGCCCAGAGTGCTGATGACCGCCTCCAGGCCGGCCGGCGACGCAATGGGAAAGAGCGAGACGTCGGCACCCCGCGACCGCGGTGCCCACCGGCCCGTGGTGGGGCCGATGGGCACAATGGCTCCTCGGCGGGGGCTTCTCAGGTGGGGTCGTAGACGGTGACGCCGCCGGAGTTGCTCTCTACGGCGGAACCGAGAGGGGCGTTCGTCTGGACCTGGTTGAGACGCACGACCCCCTGGCTGTTGGAGCCGGTGACCTTCAGGGCGTGCTGCTGGAGATCCCGCGCCGTGTCTGTCGCACCGTAACCGTCGATGATGACGCCGTCGCAGTTGTTGATGACCATCCCGGATTTATCGACGCCGTTGATGCAGTTCCGATCGGCGACGAGCTGGCCTCCCTGCACGAGCGTCGCGCCGTCGATGCGGAAGCCGGGCCCGGAGTTGTCCTGCGCATACAGGTTGCTCAACAGGGTCTGGTTCCCGGTGATGAAGTAGCCGCCTGCCGTATCGTCGACCTGGCCGTTGCCGTATGCCTTGCCACCGAGAAGCTGCGTGTTGCGGTGAGTCACCGGCCTCACCCCCCAGCCACCACAGTCGTGAACGAGCATGTTGACCCAGCGCTGATCGCTGCCGGGAACGAGCCCGGTGCCGAAGCATGACGCCACGTCGACGTCGACGAACTCGGAGTCCCCGACAAGACCGTTGATCTCGTACACGATGCCTGGCCCCTTGAAGAGGTAAACGCCGACGTAGAACATGCGAAGGCACATCGCATCGTGCCCACCAGCCGGGTCCCAGTTGGGAAAATACAACCCCGCATTGACCTCGTCTCCGGTCCAGTCGCCGCCCTCGAAACCAAGACCGCGAAGCGTCCACGCGTGGTTCGAGTTCGCGCCGCCCTTCCCCACCGATGGGAACCAGGGACTGCTCGACGGAATGCGACCCGAGCTGCTGTTGTCGTAGCTGAGCCCGTAAGGGACCGACGGGGGGAACACCAGCACGCTGAGGTCCTTGCCGTCCCCCGTCCAGGTGATAGGCGTATTCGGGAGCAGGATCGGATCGCAGGGGTAACGACCCGCCGGCAGGTACAGCGCAGTCAACCCGCCCGAGTCGGCGAACGCCTTCTGGATGCCTGCCGCATTCTGACTCGCCGACCGGCTCGGCGATACGCCGTAGAACGTGGCGAGATTCAACCCTCCGCTCCCGAGGAGTGACAAAGGGTTGATCTTGGCGAGCGCTGCAGGAGAAAGAGGAGAGGACGAAGACGACGACGGGAAACCAGGGGCGCCCGCCAAAGCCGCCGTTCTCAGGAGAAGATCATGTCTGTTCATGACCGAGTCCTCGTGCTGCTCGCGGTGCTCGAGAAGCTCCATGCGCCGCTCGACGAAGGTTCTTTCATTCCCTTACCCCCTCTAAGTTCGTGGCTGGCCGCCGCAGTGGTCTCCAGATCACCGGGCGAGTTCCACCCGGGCCAAACCGCAGACGTGCACTGTCATAGAGGTACTCCCATCTAACCCCTCCGCTACGAGCACGCGTTGATGGGATCGTAGCCAACGAACAAACTCTGTCAACGAATCTGTGGACAACGCGCTGGTGTCCATACGCGAACACGCTCGAGCGGCACTCGGGCTGGTGCTCGGCGCAGCCTGATCGAGAACGGAGGCGGTAACCAACCGAATTTAGACGAGCCGGAAACCGGCTCGCAGCGGGTGGCAGCTACACTCGCAGAGCGCGCGGAGGTTACGCGAAAGCCGCTGAGGCTCGGACTCGTCCTCTCCGACTTACTCGAACCGTGAGTTCACCGGGCGGGCCATCGGCGCCGTCATCGAAGTCGAGGAGAGGACGATCGAATGGATCTGAGCATTCCCCCGTGCGAGTAGCACTGATCCGGCGCGTTCGGAGACCGTGACAACTGCGACGATCGACGTCTCGAAACGGAGGCATCTGCGCCTTGTTCCGGAGCTCGTCGTGGTCGGCGGCGAAGCCGATGACTCCGCCGAGCCGATCGACGAGGAGCGGGCGCGGCATCGCGATCCGTGACGTACTTGCCCACGTTCATCCCGAGCGAGGAAGACGGTGATGTCGAGCCCGAAGGGCCGACCGCCGAAGAAGGTCTCGCGGCACCCGTTGCCGCCGTGATGCCGGTGCCGACTCTTTGAGGTCGTCAGCCGCGTCGAGCGCGGCCCGCAGCGACCGGCGGGAAACGTGCGCAGAAGGCCGTGCGTGCCGCGATCGTCTCGACCTATCCGCCTCGGGCCTGTGGCATCGGCGCCTTTGCCGCCGACGTTCGTACGGCGCTGCTCGGCACCGATGGTGTCGAGCGAGTCGAGCGCGTGGTGATCGTCAACGAGCCGTCGCGGCCGCAGCGTCCGGGGCTCGTCGCGACGGTGGCCCAGGGTGTCCGCGGCGACTACGTGAGAGCGGCGAGGATCCTCGCCCGGCTGGACGTCGACGTCGTCCTGCTGCAGCACGAGTACGGGATCTTCGGCGGCAGGGACGGCGACTACGTGCTCTCCCTGGCCGAAGACCTGGCGCAGCCGATCGTCCTGACGCTGCACACGGTGCTGTCTCGGCCCTCGCGGCACCAGGCGGCCGTGCTGACCGCGCTCTGCCGCAGCGCGGAGCTCGTGGTCGTGATGACGGAGACGGCGAGGCGCCTGTTGGTCGAGGGTGGATGCTGCGGCGAGGAGAAGATCCGGGTCGTTCCTCACGGCGCCCCGACAGTGCTCGCTCGGCGCGCCGCCGAGCATGCGGCGCTGGCGGGCCGTAACGGGAGACGCGAGGGCAGGAATGCGGCCGGCAAGTTCCAGCTCTCCACCTTCGGTCTGCTCTCTCCCGGGAAGGGAATCGAGACGGCGATCGCCGCGATGCCGGCAATCGTCGAGCGCCACCCGGGCGCGGTCTACGTCGTCGCGGGCCGGACGCATCCGGACGTGGCGAGACGTGAGGGAGAGCGATACCGACTGACGCTCGAGCGGGCGGTGGTCGACCTCGATCTCGTCGACCACGTCGAGTTCGACGACCGCTACCTCCCGGTCGACGACATCGCCGACCTCCTCGCGGAGACCGACCTCTTCGTGACGCCCTACCACCAGCTCGAGCAGATCTCGTCGGGCGCGCTCAGCTTCGGCATCGCCGCCGGCTGTGCCGTCGTCTCGACCCCGTACTGGTACGCGCAGGACCTCCTCGCTTCGGGCGCGGGCGAGATCGTGCCGTTCGCCGATTCCGACGCGCTCGCAGCGGCGGTCTGCCAGTACATCGAGGAGCCGAAGCGGTTGGCAGCCTCGCGGGCCGAGGCGCGGAGGATCGGCGACGAGCTCGCGTGGCCCTCCGTTGCCGAGGCGACGGCGGCGGTGTTGCGCGAGGCGATCGAGCGCGTGCCGGGTCGCCGGGTCGTTCCGGCCGTCGACCCTCAGCTCGTCAACATCCGGACCGATCACCTGCGCACGCTCATCGACGACGCCGGCATCGTGCAGCACGCGAACGGAGTGATCCCGAACCGTGCGACCGGATACTGCGTCGACGACGTCGCCCGACTCTCCGTTGTCGCACTCGAGCTGGCACGTCGCGGCGACGAGCAGATCTGGACCTCGATCGTCCACCGTTCCCTCTCGTTCTTGCAGGATGCGACCGACCCGGCGGCCGGGATGCGCAACTTCATGGGTTACGACCGGCGTTGGCTCGACGAGCCTCACGTCGGCGACCACGTCGGCCGGACCGTCTGGGCGCTCGGCGAGATTCTCTCCACCGCGTGGGTGCCGGCTGTCGTCGGCCCGACCGCGCGGCTGCTCGGGGCGGTCACGGGGACGCTGCTCGCCGGCGCGTCTCTCCGAACGGGCGCGTACGCGGCGCTCGGGCTCGCCCGTCTCGACCCCGACCGGCTGGAGCCTCATGCCAGGCTGCTCCTCGAGCGCTCGGTTGGCCGGCTCGCCGACGCCCACAGGTCCTGCGCAACGGAGGGCTGGGAGTGGTTCGAGGACGAGCTCACCTACGACAACGCGCGTCTCCCCCATGCCCTGATCACCGGCGGCACGGCCCTCGGTCGCGAGGATCTCACCGAGACGGGGCTCCGTGCGCTCCGCTGGCTCGGGAACGAGTCGGGCCTGGCGGAGGGCACGTTACGGCTGACCGGCCATCGCGGGCGCCGCCGCGACGAGCCTGCTCCCGGCCTCGGCGACGAGCAGCCGCTCGACGCCGCAGCCTTCGTCGAGGCCGAGCTGGCGGCGTTCTCGGTCACCGGCGACCTCGAGCACCGCCTGCGCGCCCAGCGCGCGTTCGACTGGTTCCTCGGCCGCAACCGGCTCCAGCGGCCACTCTACGACTTCGCGACCGGCGGTTGCTGCGACGGCCTCGGGGACGAGGGCGCCAACGAGAACGAAGGTGCCGAATCGACGCTCGCCATGCACCGAGCGGCGCTCGTCCTGGACGCCGCCGGCCTACCCGCCGTCGCTCGAACGAGGGCCTGATGCGGTCGGCGCTCGCGTGGGCGGGCCTCGCTGTCGAGGGATGACCGTGAAGAGCGATTCCACCGTCGCGTCGCCGCCGCCCGCGTCGACCGAGCCCCGCACGAGCCGTCGGCGCCTGATCGCCTCGGCCGCCTTCGCAGCATTGACTCTCGGTGTCAGCGTCCTTCTCGCGCGCCGGCTCACCCACACGAGCTGGCCGCTCGAGCGCGCGCATATGGGCCTCGTTGGCGGAGCCGTGGTCCTCTACTTCATGAGCTACGTGCTCCGGGCGCTCGGGTGGCAGAAGCTCTTTCCTGCAGCCGGCCGTCCGGGCCGGGTCCGCTGCCTGACTGCTTGCGGCGCTGCCGCGGCCAGCGGGGTGATCCTCCCGTTCAGGTTGGACTACATCGTCAAGGTCTCCACGCTGCGGCGGATGCCCGGCGTCAAGCTCGGGCTCGAGGCGATCGTCTTCTCGATCATCTCGCTGGGGCTCGTCGACGCCGTCGCCTTCCTGCCGCTCTCGATCTCCGCGACGGCCACCAGCTCCTCGGGCTTCCGGGTGCCCCTGATCCTCGTCGTGCTCTTCGGGGTGGGCGCCTGCGGCATCCTGGTCGCCGGCCGGCAGCTGGCGGCGGTGCCGTTCATCGCCCGGCGGCCGCGCCTCTTGCGGTTGGCTCGTCGTGTGGCCGATCATCCCGGGGGGACGAGAAGGGACGCGGCCATGGCCTGGCTCTTCCTGCTCGGTTGCTGGACGACACGTGCGTCCGGGAGCATGCTGCTGCTGGCCGCCCTCGGCGCCGGGTTCTCGCCCGTCCTCGCCCTCGTCGTTCTCTGCCTCGCGGCGGCCGCCTCGTTGATACCTGTCACCTCGGGAGGGGCGATCGCCAACGTGGGCGCCACCGCGGCCGTGCTCCTG
Organism: uncultured Actinomycetota bacterium; assembly: GCA_963723405.1. GTDB lineage: Bacteria > Actinomycetota > Thermoleophilia > Gaiellales > Gaiellaceae > PALSA-600. Next base: position 440,648 of record CAVRQF010000003.1, read on the forward strand.
GCGCTCGGCGTTCAGCGCGAGGAGGCAATCAACTTCGGTCTCGCCTCCGGTCTTCTGCTCTGCACCACGGCCGCCGCTGCCGCTGTCGTCGGTCTCGCCACCTCGCTCGCATTGTCGCGCCGCCCGCGCCGCGCTCCTACGCGCCGGTGCCTGAAGCCCTGACGAGCTGTCAGCCGGCGCCACCCGGAGCGAAATCGTCAAGCTAGGCTGCCTCCAGGGTGTCGCTGACGCGGCTCCCAGCACCGTCGCCGCCTGATTGGATCCAGAAGACCTCGCATCTGGATCCAATTTGCCGTTCGATCTGCTAGAGTGCGGCCGTCAGCCTCGGTTCTCGGATCCGGTATGGATCCGCGCGGAACCAGGATCGGTCAGACGAAACCGCAGAACGAAACGCGGCGTAGGAGGTGCAGGATGGACGAGATCGTTCGCGTTGTGGCAGCCCGGATCCCCGACCGGAACCGCCTGCTCGCGCTTCTCTCCGAGAACGGCCACGACGCACGGCCTGTCGACGGTGTCGAGATCGACGTCCACTGCCCAGCGAACGGCGCCGAGCCGCGGATCTACTCCGAGGTCGAGGATGCGGTGATGGCGATCGGTGACCCGTTCGTCCCGATCAAGCACCAGGGCGTCATCTACGTCCGCCCGCCGATCGGCTGAGTCTCAGACCGTCGCGAGCCCCGAGCGGAGCGAGCCGGGCCGGACGAGGCCGTCACGACTTCGACCGTCACCGGTCCGCAACACCAGCTCCACCGAGAGCACGGGCGAACCGAGCCTCGCCGGCCGTCGCCTCGAGCCGGTCGAAGTGGTCGGCGGCATACGCCTCGAAGTCGAAGTCGAGCTCGGCGATCGCCTGCTGGACGACGCCCCACATCGCCTCGCGGAAGTCCGACATGAACCGCATCAGCACGTGGACGTCGGGGTCGGCGCCGCCGTAGCCCTCGAGCAGCTCGCGCGTCGCCCGCCTCGTCGAGACCGTTCGAGACCGCGAAGTTGGCGAGATCGAACGCGCGATCGCCCATCCCCGCGTACTCCCAGTCGACGATCCACGTGCGTTCGGGGCCCGCCACGAAGTTCGCCGCCAGGAGGTCGTTGTGGCACGGGACGAGCTCATAGGCGCCGCGACGGCGCTCGATCCGGTCGGCGACCGACTTCGCCATCGTGTAGGACGCGGTCCGACGCACACCGCGCGACCCCGCCGTCGCGGCGTAGGACTCGACGACCCGGAACGCGTCGAACCGCCCCCGGATCGCCGCCGCGCCGTGCAGACGCCGGAGGAGCTCCGCCGCTCCGGCCACCGTCACCTTCCCCGGCTCGCCGTCGACGAACCGCGTGACCAGGTAGCCCTCGGGCTCGACGAAGGCGACGACCTCCGGGCCGATCCCGAGCCGGGCCGCCGCGAGCGTCGCCTCGTGCTCGACCGATCGGTCGATCCCGAGGAGCGCCGTGTCCTTCCCGCCGATCCTGAGCACGAACGCCTCCCCGCCGGTCACGATCTTGAAGTTGTGGTTCGTGATCCCGCCGCCGAGCGGCTCGACCGAGTCCACGCCGTCCGGCCAGACGCGCTCGACGACCCTGGCGATCACGCCCGAACGCGCTCCCCGGCCGGGTCGAACAACGGCTCCGCGGCGACCTCGCCGGGGACGGGCTCGCCGAAGATCTCGACCTCGACGGGCTGCCCGGGCTCGGCGCGACCGGTGGGCAGGTAGGCGTAGGCGATCGACCGCTCGACCGAGTAGCCGTAGCCGCCGCTCGTGACCCTCCCGACCGCGGCGCCCTCGACGCGTACCGGCTCCGAGCCGAGGGCCACGGCCCGCGGGTCGGCCAGGACCAGGCAGCAGAGCCTCCGGTCGGGCTCCCCCGCGGCGAGCAGCGCCTCGCGCCCGTTGAAGCCCTGCTTGTCGAGCTTGACCGCAAAGCCGAGCCCGGCCTCGAAGGGGTTGTCGTCCGGCGTGATGTCGGCGCCCCAGACCCGGTAGCCCTTCTCGAGCCGCATCGAGTCGATCGCGCGGTAGCCACCCGCCACGAGGCCGAGATCGCCGCCTGGCTCCCAGATTGCATCCCAGAGAGCCAGGCCGAGCTCGGACGGGCAGTAGAGCTCCCAGCCGAGCTCGCCGACGTAGGTGACGCGCAGTGCGAGGCAGGGCACGTTGCCGACCGCGAGCTCCCTGGCGCGCATGTAGGGGAAGTCGAGCGGAGTCGTCGTGAGCGGCTGCAGGATCTCCCGGGCCCGCGGCCCCCAGAGCCCCAGGCAGGCGTAGGCCGACGTCACGTCCTCGACCGCCACGCCGACCGTCGCGTGCTCGCGGATCCAGGCGAGGTCGTGCTGGCCGAACGCCGTCCCGGTCACGATCCTGAACCGCTCCTCGGCAAGCCGCGTCACGGTGAAGTCGCACTCGATCCCGCCGTGGGAGTTCAGCATCGAGGTGTACGTGATCGCCCCCACCTCCCGGGCGACGTGGTTTGCGCACAGGTGCTCGAGGAGCGCCGCCGCGCCCTCGCCCGAGACCTCGATCTTGGCGAACGACGTCTCGTCGAAGAGGGCCGCCGTCTCGCGGCAGGCGAGGTGCTCGGCTCCGATCGCGGGCGACCAGAGCCGGCCGGCCCAGCCGCGGGGACGGAGCGATTCCTCGCCGCGGGCCGCGTTCGGCTCGAACCAGTTCGCGCGCTCCCACCCCGACTTCTCGCCGAAGACCGCGCCGAGCCCGGAGAGCCGCCCGTAGGCCGGGGAGACCCGCAGCGGCCGGCCGGCGGTTCGCTCGTGGCCGGGGTACTTGACGTCGTAGTAGGTCTCGTACACCTCGAGCGTTCGTGCGAGCGTGTAGGCGGGCGAGCGGTAGGTGCGGCCGAAGCGCCGCGAGTCCATGTGCCAGACGTCCAGCGACGGGACTCCCTCGACGATCCACTCGGCGACGAGCTGTCCGAGGCCGCCGGCTCCGGCGAGGCCGTGCGCGCAGAAGCCGGCGGCCGTCCAGAGCCCGCGCACCTCGGTCGGGCCGAGGATGAACTCGCCGTCCGGCGTGAACGCCTCCGGGCCGTTGATCAGCTTCACGACCCCCATCTCCCCGAGCGAGGGCACGCGGACGATTGCGTTCGTCATCAGCTCCTCGAATCGAGGCCAGTCCTCGGCGAGCAGCTTCCCGTTGAAGTCGGCCGGGATCCCGTCGAGCGACCACGGCGCGGGGCTCCGCTCGTACCCGCCCATGATCAGCCCGCCCGACTCCGGCCGGAAGTAGACGAGGAGCGACGGGTCGCGCATCGTGGGCATGTCCAGCGGGAGCCCCGACGGCTCGAGGATCAGGTACTCGTGCGCCATGGGGACGATCGGGACGTTCACGCCGGCGAGGGCGCCGATCTCCTGCGCGAACATGCCGCCGGCGTTGACGACGACGTCGGCTTCGATCTCGCCCTTGTCGGTGACGACGCCCTTGACGCGGCCCCGCTCGACCGGGATCGCGGTGACGCGGGTCTGCTGGTGGATCTCGGCGCCGCCGCGACGCGCGCCCTCGGCGAGCGCGAAGGTGAGCTGCGAGGGGTCGATGTAGCCGTCGGTGGGAAGGTAGGCCGCGCCGAGGACGCCGTCCACGGTCATCGGCGGAAACAGGCTCTGCGCCTCCGCCGCCGAGATCAGCTCGAGGGGGAGCCCGAACGTCCTCGCCCACCCCGACTGCCGGGACAGCTCCTCCATCCGCTCCTGCGTCGAGGCGAGGCGCAGCGAGCCGACCTCGCGCCAGCCGGTCTCGAGACCGACCTCCGCGCCGAGCGTCCGGTACAGCTCGACCGAGCTCATCATCATCTTCGTGAGGCTGAGCGAGCCCCGCAGCTGCCCGACGAGCCCGGCGGAATGGAACGTCGACCCGCTCGTGAGCTCGGCCCGCTCGACGAGGACGACGTCGCTCCAGCCGAGCTTCGTCAGCCAGTACAGGATCGAGCAGCCGCCGACTCCGCCGCCCACGACGACGACGCGCGCGCGCGTCCTCACGGCCGCGTCACTGCCGCTTTCACTGGGGCGTGACGTAGGCGGCGGTGAGGCCGCCGTCGACGAGGAAGGTCGAGCCGGTGACGTACGAGGACTCGTCGCTCGCGAGGAAGAGCGCGCCGTTCACGATCTCGCGCGGCTTGCCGAGCCGCCCGGTCGGCCAGTGGATCCGCCGGCGCTCGAGCGCGGCGGGGTCGTCGCCGAAGATGTTCAGCAGCAGCGGTGTCTCGACCGGGCCCGGGCAGAGCGCATTCACGCGGATCCCCTCGCGGGCGAACTGCACGGCGAGCTCCCGGCTCATCGAGAGCACTGCGCCCTTCGAGGCCGTGTAGGAGATCTGCGAGGTCGCGGCGCCGAGGATCGCCACGAACGACGCGACGTTGATCACCGAGCCGCCGCCGCGCCGCTGCAGGTACGGGATGCCGTGCTTGCAGCAGAGGAAGACGCCCTTGGTGTTCACGTCCTGCACCCGCTGCCAGGCCTCGACCGAGGTGTCGAGGATCGACGCGTCGTCGTCGGGCGAGATGCCGGCGTTGTTGTAGAGGACGTCGATCCCGCCGAACCGCTCGGCCGTGGCGGCCATCATCGCCGCGACCTGACCCTCGTCGGCGACGTCGACCGGGAAGGCGAACGCCTCGCCCTCGCACAGCGTCACCGTCTCCTCCGCCGACGGCAACCGCCGACGTCGGCGGCGCAGACCTTCGCGCCCTCCGAGGTGAAGAGCATCGCCGCCTCGCGGCCCATCCCGCCGCCGGCGCCCGTGATCACGCACACCTTGCCGTCGAGCCTCCCATGTTCAGACCTCCGTCGAGAAGAAGACGCTCTTGATCTCCGAGTAGCCGTCCATGCGCCGCCATGCCGAGCTCGCGGCCGAAGCCGGACTGCTTGAAGCCGCCGAACGGCGTCGACGGCCGCACCGAGCTGTTCGAGTTGACCGAGAGCACGCCCGTCTCGAGTGCGCGGGCGACGCGGATCGCGCGGGCGCCGTCCCGCGTCCAGATCGACCCGGAGAGCCCGTAGGGCGTGTCGTTGGCGATCCGGATCGCGTCGGCCTCGTCGTCGAACGGGATCACCGCCGCGACCGGGCCGAACACCTCCTCGCGCGCGATCCGGTCGTCGTTCGAGGCCTCGACGAGCGTGCACGGGTACCAGAAGCCCGGCCCGTTCCGGGGCTGTCGCCGCGGAAAAGCTGGTTACGCCCTCCACGAACGAGGCGACCGACTCGCTCGGTGTGCTGCCGAGATCAGCGGGCCCATCTCCGTCTCGTCGAGCGACGGGTCGCCGACCTTCACCTTGGCGCGTCGCAGTCCACGAGCAAGTCCAGAAATCGGTCGTAGGCCGATTTCTGGACGAGGATGCGCGAGCGCGCGCAGCAGTCCTGGCCGGCGTTGTCGAACACCGCATACGGCGCCGCGGCCGCGGCGCGCTCGAGGTCGGCGTCGGCGAAGACGACGTTGGCCGACTTGCCGCCGAGCTCGAGGGTGACGCGCTTGATCGTCCCCGACGCGCGCGTCATCACGTCGCGGCCGACCTCGGTCGAGCCGGTGAAGCCGATCTTGGCCACGTCGGGGTGCTCGACGAGCCGGTTCCCGACCACCGAGCCGGGCCCGACGAGAACGTTGACGACTCCCTCCGGGATCCCGGCCTCGAGCACGAGCTCGGCGAGCCGAAGCGCCGAGAGCGGCGTGAGCGCCGCGGGCTTCAGGACGACGGTGTTGCCGCAGGCGAGCGCGGGGCCGAGCTTCCAGGACGCGATGTTGAGCGGGAAGTTCCAGGGCACGATCAGACCCGACCACGCCGAGCGGCTCGCGGAACGTCGCCGCCATCCCGCCCGCGACCGGGATCGTCTCGCCGTAGTGCTTGTCGACGGCGCCCGCGTAGAAGTGGAACACCTGTGCGACCATCCCGACCTCGCCGCGGGCGCCCGAGATCGGCTTGCCGACGTTCTCGCGACTCGATCCGCGCGAGCTCCTCGGCGTGCTCCTCGACGAGCGTGGCGAGCCGGCGCAGCAGCCGCGCCCGGTCGGCCGGGGCGACGGTCCGCCAGGCGGGGAAGGCCGCCTTCGCCCGCGCGACCGCGGCGTCGGTCTCCTCGACGCCCGCCTGCCTCGAGCTCGGCGATGCGGCTCCTCCGTCGCCGGGTTGAGGACGGTGAGCGTCATCCGCGCTCGAAGAGCCGCTCGCGCTCCCAGCAGGTGACGACCTCGTCGAACAGCCGCTGCTCGGTGCGCCCGTAGTTCAGGTAGTGGTCGACGACCTCGTCGCCGAAGGCCGCGCGCGCGACCGTTCCCGTCCTCGAGCGCCGCGATCGCCTCGCGCAGCGTCGACGGGAACCGCTCGGCGTCGGACTCGTAGGCGTTCCCCTCGAGCGGCGGCGGCAGCTCGAGGCCCTCCTCGATCCCGTGCAGGCCGGCGGCGATCAGCGCCGCGAACGCGAGGTACGGGTTGACGTCGCCGCCGGGGATCCGCGTCTCGACGCGCTTCGCGCTCGCCGTGGCCGACGATCCGGAACCCGCAGGTGCGGTTGTCGTGGCCCCAGGCGAGCGTCGTCGGCGCCCAGCTCCCGGCGGCGTAGCGCTTGTAGGAGTTGATGTTCGGCGCGAGGAAGAGCGCGAGCTCGCGGGCACACGCGATCCAGCCGGCGAGGAACCGCGTCGAACACCGCGCTGTCGGCGGCGAAGGCGTTGTGGCCGTCGCGCCAGAGGCTCGCGTGGATGTGGCACGAGTTGCCGATCCAGGTGTGGTCGGGCTTCGCCATGAACGTGATCGAGCACCCGTTCCGGTGAGCGATCTCCTTGGCGCCGTTCTTGTAGATCACGTGGTTGTCGGCCATCGTCAGCGCGTCGGCGAAGCGGAAGTTGATCTCGTGCTGGCCGGGCCACGCCTCGCCCTTCGAGCTCTCGACCGGGATCCCGGCGCCCTGCATGCCGTTCCGGATCTGCCGGATGAAGCCCCTCGTCGTAGGTCGTCGCGAGCACGTGGTAGTCGAGGATGTAGGGCACCGACGGGGTGAGGTCGCGGTAGTGCTTCTCGTGGGCCTCGGCGTAGGTCTCCTTGAGGAGGTAGAACTCGAGCTCCGAGCCGAGCATCGGCTCGAACCCGGCCGCCCGCGCCCGCGCGACCTGGGCCGCGCAGGACCTGCCGCGGCGAGGCGACGACGGGCGACCCGTCCTCCCAGGCGACGTCGCAGAGGACGAGCGCCGTGCCCTCGAGCCACGGGATCTTCCGCAGCGTCGCGAGGTCCGGGCAGCAGGTGGAAGTCGCCGTAGCCGCGCTCCCAGCTCGCCATCGCGTAGCCGGGCTGGGGGTCCATCTCCATGTCGAGCGCGAGCAGGTAGTTGCAGCCCTCGAGCCCGTGCTCGGCCGTCTCCGACAGGAAGAAGTGCGCCTCCTCGCGCTTGCCCATGAGGCGTCCCTGCATGTCGGTGAAGGCGCAGACGACCGTGTCGATCGTCTGCGCCTCCACCTCGTCCCTCAGCTCGTCGAGCGTGAGCATGCGGCGAGTCTATGCCGGTCTGTCGCTACGAGGTACCGAACTCCGTATCGGCCGGCAGCGCGAACTCCCCTTCCTGCCGCGCCTCGAGCTGCGCGAGCTCCTCCTCGGTTCCCATCCGCACCGGGCCCTTGAACCAGTGGCGCGCCGACACGACCCACCAGCCGCCGAAGCAGACGCCGATCCCGATGAACCAGAGGATCGTGTAGTTCGTCAGCGACCAGGAGAAGTTCGGCGACCACGGCAGCCCGTCGTAGAAGAGCGGGAGACTGAAGAGGACGGCAATCACAGCCACCCACAGCAGGGCGATCGCGTCGATCCACTTGTAGTGCCTCCCGAGGCTCCACGCGCCGCGCTCGAACCGGTCGCCGAGTCGGAGCCGCAGGAACACCGGCAGCACGAAGGCGATGTAGAGGCCGATCACCGCGATCGCGGTGCCGGCGGCGTAGCCGACGAGGTAGTTCCAGATCGCCGGCACCATCAGCAGGCCCGAGAGGACCCCGATCCCGAAGACGGCGTACACGGGGACGCGGCGCTTCGAGACGCGGCGCCAGAGCTGGTGGCCGGGCACGGCACCGTCGCGCGAGAAGGCGAACATCATCCGGGAAGCCGAGGTGGTGGACGCGGTCACGCAGAAGAACTGCGCGACGATGCAGATGAAGAGCAGCACGTCCGACCAGTTCTGGCTCATCGACGTGGCCCAGATCCAGGGCACGACCGCCCCGATGTTGTCGAGCGCCCCCTGCGTGCTCGGAATCGCGAACGTCACGGCGACGAGCAGGACGAAGCCGAAGATCACCGAGACGACGACGGACATGTACATCCCGACCGCCGCCATGCGTGAGGCCTGATGGGTCTCCTCGGCCATGTGGGCGGAGGCGTCGAAGCCGGTGATCGTGTACTGCGCCATCAGCAGCCCGAGGCCGAACACGAGCCAGAACGCCGCATGGTGGAACCCGGTGGCGTTGTGCCCGTAGCCGGTGGCGTTCACCTGCGAGCCGAAGACGTAGGAGAACGACTGGTGGTGCTTCGGCACGACGATCAGGACGATCACGATGATCGCGACGCCGAGCATGTGCCAGTACGCCGAGATCGTGTTGAGGAACGACGTGATCCGGACGTCGAAGATGTTGATCAGGCACGCCGCGAGCAGGAACAGCGCGTAGAGCACATAGACGGTCTCGTTGTAGTTCCACCCGAACCAGTCGTTGGTGTGCTTCTCGAGCGAGAAGAGGTCGTCGAAGAGCACCGTCGCGAAGGTGGAGAGCCCGTAGCCGATCGCGGCGGTGACGGCGATCTGGCCGATCAGGTTGAACCAGCCGGTCGCCCAGCCCCAGCCGGGGCCGCCGAGCTTCGAGGCCCAGTAGTACAGGCCGCCGGCAGTCGGGAACGACGAGGCGATCTCCGCCATCGCAAGCGAGATGATCGTGGAGAAGAGCCCGATCAGCAGCCACCCCCACGTCACTGCGATCGGGCCGCCGCTCTCGAACGCGATGTAGTACGAGGTCAGGCAGCCCGCCAGGATCGAGATGATCGTGAACGAGATGGCGAAGTTCTGGAATCCGCCCATGGCCCTGAACAGCTCCTGGGCATAGCCGAGCTTGTGGAGGATCTGCTCGTCCTCGGTGATGTGGCCGGCACCGCCGTCTGCCGTCGGTGCTTGCTCGCTCATGCTCGCCTCCCTCGTCGGTTGACCCGGTTCGGCGATATATACAACTCTGTGGGCCGAAAAGCTATGGGCCGGTCAGGCGGCCCGGCGTGAGCCGGCGAGCAGCGTCTCGAGGACGCGTTCGTAGGCTGCCGCGATGAGGCGCTCGGCTTCCTCTCCGGCGTCGACCCTTGCCGCGGTGAGGCCGGCGGCGAGATCTCCCGGCCGCTCGGCGAGGAGCTCGTCGCGCCCCCGGATCGCGGCGTGCTCGACCTGCCACAGCGCCTCGTCGATCTCCGTCGCCAGCATCGCTTCGGCAGAGCCCGCGAGGCCGTCGACCATGCGGGCGTCGCGATAGCCGTCGGTGACCGCCCGCCACGCCAGCTCGCGTGCGAGTCCCTGCCAGCTTCCCCCCCGGCAGAGACGGCGAACGGCTCCCGCGAGCGCCTCCTCGGCGATGCGCTCGGTGGAGCCTGGAAGCGTGGTGGCCGGTGTCACCTCCAACTGCCGGATCATCGCGCCTGGACCGGACGGCTCCAGCGGTTTCGGTCGAGAAGTAGACGCTCAGAATCGTGACTGCGTGACGATTGAGACAACCAAAGGGCGCTGCCAGGCGGTTCGTCGGAAGGTGCTTGTAACAATCGAGTAGGGTTCCGAGCGGTGCGCCGGGGCTCTTACTTCCAGCTCGTCGGAATCGGTCTCGTGGCCGGGGCAATCGCAACAGCAGTGGCGATTCTCGTCCCCTGGCTGCCCCATTCGGCCTCGAAGCAGGCCGACCGGATCTACTTCACCTTCTGGTTCACGAACGTGATCTGCCTCGCGCTCTTCTCGGTCGTGGCGGCGATCCTCGTGTACGCGATCATCAACTTCCGGGCCGAGCCGGGCGACTGGTCCGACGGGCCGCCGGTGCACGGGAACACCACGATCGAGATCGTGTGGACCGTGATCCCTGCCGTGCTCGTCACCACGATCGCGATCGCGAGCGGGATCGTCCTGACCCAGAACGGCAACGCGGGCTCGAACCCGCTCGTGGTCAGGGTCTTCGCCCAGCAGTTCGCCTGGAAGTTCCAGTACCCGAACGGGACGATGACACCGACGCTGAACCTTCCCATCTCCCGGACCGTGAAGCTCGAGATCACCGCGAGCGACGTGATCCACTCCTTCTGGGTTCCCGAGTTCGCACAGAAGCAGGACGCCGTCCCGGGGCAGGTGAACGACCTGGTGATCACGCCCACGAGGGAGGGGACCTACCCCGTGATCTGCACCGAGCTCTGCGGCCTCGGCCACGCGCTGATGCGCAGCTCCACGACGGTGATGAGCCAGGCGGACTTCGACAAGTGGTACGCCGGGACAGGGACGGCACCTGCGCCCGGCGGCGGGGGCGGCACGGCCGGCGCGGTGATCTTCACCAAGAACGGCTGCGGCGCCTGCCATACCCTCAAGGCCGTGCCCGACGCCAACGGTAAGGTCGGGCCCGATCTCGACAGCCTGTCCAAGAGCGCGAAAGCAGCCGGCGAGGCGCTCGTGCCCTTCATCAAGGAGTCGATCGTCGACCCGAACAAGTACATCGCCGCCCGGCTACCAGCCGGGCGTGATGCCGCCGTCGTTCGGCACGACGATCCCGGCGACGCAGCTGAACACCCTGGTCGCCTTCATCGCCGCCAACACCACGTAAGTTAGGAAGCAGAGCCATGACGGACACCGCAGTCGAACCTCACGATCGAGACCTCGAACGGCCACGGCCATCACGCGCCGCCGCCGCGGCCGACCGGCATCCACCGGTTCACCGCGCCGGGCTGGTGGCGCGCCCTGTGGACGACACCGCTCGTCGGGCTCGCCGGCCTCGGGCTGACCTGCCTGATCCGCTGGGCGGCCCACTGGGACCCGATCTGGTACAGCGTGCCGCTCGTCACCGTCGCCACGGTCACCTTCCCGATCGGGTTCCTGATCGGGATCGGCGCGTTCGACTACTGGGCCTACTACGTCTCCGGGCGGCCGACGAGGCCGGAGGACCATTCCGGGCACGGCGCCCGCAGGTGGCAGGACTACTTCCGCCCGAACACGGACCACAAGGTCATCGGGGTCCAGTACCTCGTCACGACGATGACGTTCTTCGTCATCGGCGGCTTCCTGGCGATGCTCTTCCGGGCCGAGCTGGCCCAGCCCGGGTCGCAGTACTTCAACCCGCAGACCTTCAACGTGCTCATCTCCGAGCACGCGGCGCTGATGATCTTCACCGTCGTCGTCCCGGTCTTCGCGGGCCTCGGCAACTTCGTGATCCCGCTGATGATCGGCTCCGCCGACATGGCGTTCCCGCGGCTGAACGCGCTCTCGTTCTGGCTTCTCCCGATCGGCGGCGTCGTCATGCTGGCCGGGATGGTGACGCCCGGCGGCGGCCCGTCGGCCGGCTGGACGTGCTACGCGCCGCTCTGCTCCCACCAGCCGCTCGGCCAGGTGTTCTTCAACATGGGCGTGCAGTGGGCCGGGGCGAGCTCGATCGTCACGGCCCTCAACTTCCTCGTGACGATCATCACCATGCGCGCGCCGGGGATGACGTTCTGGCGCATGCCGCTGCTCGTCTGGGCGAACTTCGCGACCTCGACCCTCGTCGTCCTCGCGACGCCGTTCATCGCCGGCTCGCAGTTCTTCGTGATGTTCGACCGCGTGATGCACATGAACTTCTTCGAGACGTCCGAAGGCGGCTACGTCCTCGGCTACCAGCACATCTTCTGGTTCTACTCGCACCCGGCCGTCTACATCATGATGCTGCCAGGCTTCGGGATCATCTCGGAGGTCGTCTCGGTCATGGCTCGAAAGCCGATCTTCGGTTACCGGCTGATGGCTCTGTCGCTCCTCGCGATCCTGGTGCTCGGGTTCTCGGTGTGGGCGCACCACATGTACGTCGCCGGCATGGCCTCGTGGCTGCGGGTGCCGATGATGGTGACGACGCTCCTGATCGCCGTCCCGACCGGGATCAAGATCTTCTCGTGGGTCGCGACGATCTGGGGCGGGAAGATCCACTTCACGACCCCGATGCTGTGGGCGATCGGGTTCATCGCCGTCTTCACGATCGGCGGGCTCTCCGGCATCTACCTCGGCTCCGTCCCGATCGACGTCCAGGCGAGCGACACGTACTTCATCGTCGCCCACATCCACTACGTTCTTTTCGGCGGATCGATGTTCACCGTCTTCGCGGGCATCTACTTCTGGTTCCCGAAGATGACCGGCCGGATGTACAACGAGAAGCTCGGCAAGCTGCACTTCTGGCTCACGTTCATCGCGTTCAACCTGACGTTCTTCCCGATGCACTACATCGGGCTGCAGGGGATGCCGCGCCGCGTCGCCGACTATGCGAGCCGCTTCGCCGACTTCAACCTCTTCATCTCGATCGCCTCGTTCGGCCTCGGCGCCTCGACGGTGATCTTCCTCTACAACATGATCCACTCGTGGAAGTACGGCGAGAAGGCAGAGGCGAACCCGTGGCACTCGATGACGCTCGAGTGGCAGGTCTCCTCGCCTCCGCCGATCTTCAACTTCGACGAGATCCCCCAGGTGGTCGGCGGCCCGTACGAGTACGGCGTCCCGGGTGCCCGCCACGCCATCCTGAGCGGCACCCCCGCTCCCGAGCCCGTCCCCTCGGGCGGCCACTGACGGCTTGACGCACGTGCTCGTGATCGCGAACGAGACCGTAGCTTCCTCGGCCCTGCTCGGCGCCCTGCGCGAGGAGGCGGCCGGCGACTCGGCTCTCCACGTGACGGTGATCGCCCCCGTGAGCGAGCCCCGGCACGGCTACGTCGTGTTCGACGACACCCGCCGTGCCTCGGCCGGGCGTCGCCTCGAGAAGACGCTCGGCATCCTGCGCGGCTCGGGCATCCTCGCCCAGGGCTTCGTGGTCGATACGAGCCCCGTGCAGGCGGCGAAGGACGCGATGGCCCAGCTCGAGCCCCAACCGCACAAGATCGTCGTCTCGACGCACCCCGCCGCCCACTCCGGCTGGCTTCGGCGCGACGTCATCGACGACATCACGAAGGCCGCCGGGGGTGTTCCGGTGAGGCATGTCGTCACCGGCGACGACGACCCCCTCGAGCTCGAGCGCAACGTGCTCGTGATCGCCAACGAGACGGTGATCTCGAAGGAGCTTCTCGACACGGATCCGCGCGCGCGCCGCGAAGGGCCCGGCGAGCTTCCTCATCGTCTCCCCGCAGGAGAGCGACGACCCCCGCCCCGAGGCCGACCGGCGTGTGCGGCGCGGCTCTCTCGGCCCTTCGCTCGGAGGGGATCGACGCCCATGGCCAGGTCGTCCATCCCGACGCGTTCACGGCCGCGATGCAGGTCACGAACGACGAGCGCGTCGACGAGATCATCGTCTCGACCTTCCCCTCCGCCCGCTCGGGCTGGCTTCGTCGCGACCTGATCGACCGCCTGAAGGCGGAGACCGGCGTCCCTGTTGACCACGTTGTTTCGGAGGAAGGAGCCGCGTCAGTGAGCGCCCATGCCGAGCCGATCGGCCACGCGCATCCGCCTCACGGGAACGCGAACGAGCATCCGCCGCCGATCCACTACAGCTCGCGGATCTTCCCGCCGGTCGTCGGGATCTTCCTGTTCATCGGGTCGGAGATCATGCTCTTCGGCTCGTTCTTCACCGTCTACTTCTTCTGCCGCGTCGTCAACGCGCAATCCCACCCGGGCCCGTGGCCGCCCTACATGCCGGGGACACACATCCAGTTCGAGCGGCCGTGGTTCCTCGCGCTCGTCAACACCTTCATCCTCGTCACCTCGAGCTTCACCATGCACTGGGCGACGACGGCGATCAAGCGCGGGAACCGCGCCGGCCTGTGCGCCGGGATGGTGCTGACGCTGCTCCTCGGCAGCACGTTCCTGCTGACCCAGGTGATCGAGTACCACCGGATCGGCTTCAACACGGGTGATACCGCCTTCGCCGCCACGTTCTTCGGGCTGACCGGCCTGCACGCCTGCCACGTCTTCATCGGGCTCCTGATCCTGCTCGCGATGACGGTCAGGTCGTTCCGCGGCCACTTCAGCCCCGAGGAGCATCACGGGATCGAGGTGGGCGGGATCTACTGGCATTTCGTCGACGTCATGTGGATCGTCGTCTACGTCACGGTGTACATCCTGTGAGCCGTAGGCTTGACGGAGGCTCCAATGTGGCCGCGGCTCTTGGCGCAGCAGACATGTTGGACGGAGGCGCCGGCTCGGCCGGCGCCGGAGCGGGCGGCCGGGCGCACCGTCCTCGCGCTCGGCGCCCTCGGGGCCGTGGTGCTCCTGGCGGCCGGCTGCGGTGCCGTCGCCCGCGTCACCTCGGGGAACCCGGCGACCGGCAAGACCCTGTTCGTCGCCAAGTGCGGCTCCTGTCACACGCTTGCGAACGCCAAGACCCAGGGCACGATCGGGCCGAACCTCGACGACGCCTTCAACTCGGTGAAGCAGCAGGGCTTCCACGTGTCGACGATCGTCGAACGTCGTGCGCGGCCAGATCGCCTACCCCGACGAGCGGCCGGGCACCTTCTGCACGAAGACGTGCCAAGACGAAGGCCGGCAAGGGACTCAGCTGCACCTCGACGCAGGGCATGACCGCGAACCTCGTTCACGGCCAGGACGCCCGCGACGTCTCGGTCTACGTCGGGCTCTGCTCTGCAGACCCGAGCTGCAAGGTCGAGAACGAGACCGTCAAGATTCCGAGCTAGCAGATCCCAGCTAACCCGCCTCGGCGACGGCTGCCTCGAGATCGACGACGACGTGCGTCACCGGCACGTCGAAGCGCTCCTTCGCGTGCTCGACGACGCCGCGCTCGAGCCAGTTCGAGCGACCCTCGGGGTGGGTCGAGATCACGATCTCGTCGGGACCGAACGTGCGGAGCGCATCTTCGATCGCCTGGACGGGGTCCGAGTCGCCGATCTCGCCGCGGGCCGTCATCCCGGCCGCACGCATGGCCTCGAGCGAGGCCTCGAGCCGCTCGCCCGCAGCCTGGCGCGCCCCGTCCTCGTCCGAGACCCAGTGGCGGAGCGGGGTGTTCAGCGCCGGCGTGACGACCAGTACCTCGGTCTCGCGCCCACGGGCGCGGCGCTCGAGCTCGGCGAGGAGCTCGGGCCCGCCGACAGTCTCGTTCGCGATCACGAGCAGCCGCTTCTCGCCCGGCGGATGCGGAGGCGCGGCCTGCTTCTCCGGGACGTCGGCGTCGCCGTGCGAGGTGAGCAGCCAGCCGACGAGGATCGCGGTCTCGAGCACGAAGACGACGACGCCGGCCCAGGTGTTGATCAGCGAGGCGATCGCGATCAGCCCGAAGTAGCCGATCGTGCCCCAGAGGAAATGGAACGCTGCCGCCTCGGTGCGGAACGGGTTCTTCATGCCCGCCCGGAAGTCTACTTGCCGGTCGTCGTCGTACCAGCGCTCGCGGCGGTCGACGCAAGGCTCGCCTCGAGCTGCTTCAGCTGCTTCCTCGCCGTCGGCACGCCGGAGTCGGCCGGCGCGAGCGCGATATAGGCCTTGTAGGCGGCGACCGCCGTCTTCGCGTCGCTGGCGTCCTGTGCTGCCTGGGCGAGCGAGAGCTGGGTCGAGGCGTCCTTCGGGCTCAGGGCCGCGATCTTCTTCCACGTGTCCTCACGCTCGCTGAGGGCGGACACGAACTGCTGGTAGGCGTTGCTCACGACGGTCGTCGTGTCGGCCGAGACGGCGCTCGCGAGCGGGTTCGAGAGCGACCCGATCGCCTTTGCGAGCGGGCTTCCCGACTTCGGGGTCAGCGTCGAGATCGGGGCGATCGCCTCGTTGCGGGTCTGCTGCTCCTGGTAGACGGTCTGCCAGTCGGCGGCGCGGCGGAGGTAGATCGCGGCCAGCTGGCGCAGCGAGTCCTGGTCTTTCGGCTTGAGCGTGGTGTAGGTCGTGAGCGCGGCCGCCGCCTCGTCGAGCTGGTTCTCCTGCTGGAGCTTGTTCGCGTAGGCGAGCCAGGCGGCGGCGCTCTTCGGGTGGTCCACGGTCTGCTTCTGGAGCGCCGACAGCGACTTGCCCGACGCCGAGGTGCCGCTGAAGAAGTTCGAGACGATCGTGCTGATGCCGGTCGAGCCCGAGCCGACTCCGAGGAGCACGAACGCGGCAATGAGGGCCACGGCGAGGAGGTACCAGAGGAACCTGCCATGGTTTCG
Source organism: uncultured Actinomycetota bacterium (assembly GCA_963723405.1). Taxonomy (GTDB): domain Bacteria; phylum Actinomycetota; class Thermoleophilia; order Gaiellales; family Gaiellaceae; genus PALSA-600. Next base: position 456,922 of record CAVRQF010000003.1, read on the forward strand.
CAGCCGGGCGAAGAAGAGCTGGTCCTCCCATTTCTGGTGCTGGACCCGCTTCGGCTTCGGCGGGGCAACCGTATGACTCGGCTGCGTTACGCGAGCATTCGCCTGCGGGCGGCGCTTGCGGTGCTGCGTACCTCTGGCCACTCGGTCACTCCTCGGCGGTAGCGGGTCTGTCCGTCGACGATCGTCTCCAGGACACGGCTGGGCGATCCTGCGAAGACGGCGGCGACTGCTGGATCTTCAATGGGATGGTAAGCGCTTCCTGCAAGTGAGACGACGGTGATGTCGGCACGTTTGCCTGGGGTGAGACTGCCGATCTCGCCTTGGAGACCGAGAGCGAACGACCCTCCCAGCGTAGCTAGGTGCAGCGCCGATGCGGCGTCCAGCGCATCCGGGCGCCGCTCGCGGGCCCTGGCGGCGCCGACTGCGGCTCGCATCTCGGACCAGGGGTCGAACGACGGGGTGGATGCCGGCGAGTCCGTCCCGAGCCCGACGCGGATCCCGGCCTCGCGCATTGCCGTGAGCGGCGCGGTGCCGCAGCCGAGGAGGGCGTTCGAGCGCGGGCAGTGGACGACGGGGACGTCGGCGCGTGCCAGCGCGGCGATGTCGCCGGCCTCGACGGTGACGCAGTGGGCAGAGAGGAGATCCGGGCCGAGCACGGGCCCGAGAGTCGCGACCGCGCGTTTGCCGGTCGGCTCGACCAGCACGTCGCGGGCAGCCGCGAGCGGCCCCGAGCCGTGCTCGAGCCACTCGTCCTCGCCGTCGCTCTCGGCGAGGTGCGTCCCGACCGGCACCCCGAGCGAGAGGCACCAGCGGTATGTCTCGACGGTGCACGTGTACGGGGCATGCGGCGAGACGCCGAGCCGCACGAGCTCCGTCTCGCGCAGGGGGCCTCGAAGCTCGGCGAACCGCGCCTCGGCGGCGCCGGGCTCGCCGAACACCTCGAGGTAGACGATCGCGCGCAGCCCGAGCTCCTCGGCCGCCGCGGCGGCCGCCCCGGAGAAGCTGTAGTCGGCGGTCGTGGTGATGCCGGCGGCAAGCGACTCGGCGGCGCCGAGCCGGGCGATCGCGAGCATTCCCCCGGCGTCGAGCTTGCGCTTGCGGCTGATGTGCGTCGCGAGCCACTCCCCGAACGGACGGCCGTCGCCGAAGCCGGCATAGACGGCGTACTCGAGGTGGGAATGGGCGTTGACGAGCCCCGGCAGGATCACGGCGCCGTCGTGGTGGCGGTCGCCGCGGCCGCGGCCGATCTCGACGATCCGGCCGTCCTCCCAGGCGACATAGGCGTCTTCGAGCGGTGGGGCGTCGACCGGGACCACCCAGGCGCCCGAGACGGCCTGAGTCACGTGTCGAAGGCGGGATTCAGGCGGGTCGCCCTGCGGTCGAGGAGAGCGCAGAGGATGATCGAGAGCTCGAAGAGGACGAAGAGCGGGACCGCCTGGAGGGTGGTCGTGACGGGGTCGACGCTCGGCGCGACCGCCATCCCGACGACGCCGCAGGCGAAGTAGCCCATCCGGCGGTTCTTGCGGAGGGTGGACGTCGTCATGATCCCGAGCCGCGTCAAGGCGACCAGGAACACGGGCAGCTCGAAGACGATGAGCATGGCCAGGAGGACGTGCACGCAGAAGCCGAGGTACGGCTTGGCCTGCAGGATGTTGTTGAACTGATTCGAGTCGAAGTCCGTCAGGAACTTGAGCGCGTGCGGCAGGACGATGAAGTAGCCGAACGCGACGCCGCTGACCGCAAGGCAGGTGGCGAGCAGCACGAGCCACTTGATCAGCTTCGTCTTGCCCTTGTTGACCGCCGGGATGAAGTACGCCCAGATCTGCCACAGCACGACCGGCAGCGCCAGCGCGACGCCGAAGTAGATCGAGATCCAGAGGACGGTCGTGAAGTTCTCGAGCGGGCTCAGCGTCGTGAGCTTCTCGTCCTGCCGGTCCTTCGGCAGGAGCAGCATCAGCCAGTGAATCAGCCGGCTGTGGATGACGAAGCCGACGACCGTCCCGATCGTGACCGCGCCGATGATGATGAAGAGGCGCGACCGCAGCTCGTCGAGATGCTCGACGAGAGAGGCCTCCTCGCCATGATCGAGGCGACGCGGCAGCCTGATCCGCGGCACCCTAACCCTCCGATCGCCGTGTTAGGAGACGGGCTCGGTTTCCTGCTCGGGAGCGGCAGCCGGGGCGGCGGCCTCTGCCGGAACCGGAGCGGCAACCGGAGCCGGAGCGGCTACCGGAGCAACGACCGGGACAGCAGCCACAGCCTCGACCGGGACCGCCTGAACGGCCGGTTGGGGCGGCGGAAGCTCCGAGCGGGAGGTATCGATCTGCGTCGCCTCCTGGACCCCCGTGACGGAGTCCTTGAACTCCCTCATGCCGACTCCGAGCGAACGACCGATTTCGGGCAGTCGCTTCGCGCCGAAGAGAAGCAGGGCGAGAATGAGCAGAAAGATCAGGTGAGTCGGTTGAAGTAGTCCTGTTCCCATGCAAGCGATGGTACCACAGTCCTTTTGCCCGGCCGTGCCGCGCTCCTGTCAGGTCCGCCTGCGCCCGCACCGCTTCTGGAGAGGGCTACCATGGACGCGGGTGGACTGCGCCGGCGGAGGGCAGGCGTGTCCGCCGTGACCTTCGGAATGCTTGGAGAGTGAGAGCCTTGCCACTGCTGGAGCTGAGGAATCTGCACGTCGCACTCGAGGACGGCACCGAGATCGTCAAGGGTGTCGACCTCGTCGTGGACTCGAACGAGGTCCACGCGATCATGGGGCCGAACGGGTCGGGAAAGTCGACGCTCTCGTATGCGATCGCCGGCCATCCCGCCTACGAGATCACCCAGGGGCAGGTGGTCCTCGACGGTAAGGACATCACCACCGCCGGCGCCGACGAGCGGGCCCGCGCCGGGCTGTTCCTCGCCTTCCAGTACCCGCAGGCGATCCCGGGCGTCCGGGTCACCGACTTCCTGCGCACCGCGATCAACGCGATCCGCAAGGCCAAGGCGGGTACGGACGACCCGATCCCCGTCCGGGAGTTCCGCGACGAGCTCTTCGTGCAGATGGACCGGCTGAAGGTCTCGCGCGAGCTCGCGTCCCGCTACCTGAACGACGGGTTCTCGGGCGGCGAGAAGAAGCGCGTCGAGATCCTGCAGATGGCGATGCTGAAGCCGCGGATGGCGGTCCTCGACGAGACCGACTCGGGTCTCGACATCGACGCGCTCAAGGTCGTCGCCGGCGGGGTGAAGGAGCTCGTCGAGCCCCGAGATGGGCGCGCTCGTCATCACCCACTACAAGCGGATCCTGAACTACATCGAGCCCGACAAGGTCCACGTGTTCGTCGACGGGCGAATCGTCGAGTCCGGAGGCCCGGAGCTGGCCGATATCCTGGAGGAGTCCGGGTACGAGCGCTGGGAAGGCGCGAACGGCAACGGAACGGGAGGAAACGATGGCGCAGACTGAGAACGAGATCGTCAGTGAGATCGGGACCGACTACGCGACCAAGTACGGCTTCCACTCGCCCGACGCGGCCGAGGACTACTTCTTCAAGTCGGGCCGCGGGCTCTCCCACGAGCTGGTCGAGATGATCTCCGAGCACAAGAACGAGCCGGACTGGATGCGGAAGTTCCGCCACTCCTCGCTCGACTACTTCAACGCGGCCCGCTTCCGACCTGGGGCGGCGACGTCTCGGAGATCGACTTCGAGAACATGTACTACTACATCAAGCCGACCGAGAACCAGGTCGACTCCTGGGAGGACCTGCCCGGACGACATCAAGGACACGTGGGACAAGCTCGGCATCCCCGAGGCGGAGAAGGAGTACTCGTCGCCGGCGTCGGCGCCCAGTACGAGTCCGAGGTCGTCTACCACAAGATCCAGGAGCACCTCACCGAGCAGGGCGTGATCTTCCTCGACATGGACTCGGGCCTTCGCGAGCACGAGGAGCTCGTCAAGCAGTACTTCGGGACGATCATCCCGCAGAACGACAACAAGTTCGCCGCGCTGAACAGCGCCGTCTGGTCGGGCGGGTCGTTCATCTACGTGCCGAAGGGCGTGAAGATCGAGCTGCCGCTCCAGGCCTACTTCCGCATCAACGCGGAGAACATGGGCCAGTTCGAGCGCACGCTGATCATCGTCGACGAGGACGCGTACGTGCACTACGTCGAGGGCTGCACCGCGCCGATCTACTCCTCCGACTCGCTGCACTCCGCGGTGGTCGAGATCGTCGTCCACAAGCGCGGCCGCTGCCGCTACACGACGATCCAGAACTGGTCGAACAACGTCTACAACCTCGTCACCAAGCGCGCTGTCGCCCACGAGGACGCGACGATGGAGTGGGTCGACGGGAACCTCGGCTCGAAGCTCACGATGAAGTATCCCGCCATCTGGTTGATGGGGCCGCGCGCGCACGGCGAGGTGCTCTCGATCGCGTTCGCAGGCGCCGGCCAGCACCAGGACGCAGGCGGCAAGTGTGTTCACGTCGCGCCGGACACGACCTCGGTGATCACGTCGAAGTCGATCTCGAAGAACGGCGGCCGTGCCGGCTACCGGGGCCTGCTCCAGGTTGCGAAGGGCGCCGAGAACTCGCGGTCGAAGGTCGTCTGCGATGCGTTGATCCTCGACGACGAGTCGCGGTCGGACACGTATCCCTACATCCAGATCGACGAGGACAAGGTCGACATCGGCCACGAGGCGACCGTGTCGAAGATCGGCGAGGAGCAGCTCTTCTATCTGATGTCGCGCGGGCTGTCCGAGGCCGAGGCGAGCGCGATGGTCGTCTCCGGGTTCGTCGAGCCGATCACCAAGGAGCTCCCGCTCGAGTACGCGATCGAGATGAACCGCCTGATCGAGCTCCAGATGGAGGGCTCCGTCGGCTGACGCCGGCGGAGCCTAGGACGAAGCGCGACGTGGCCAGGGCCGAGGCGCTCGAGCGCTATCGGGCGCTGCCGGTTCCCTCGACGACCGAGGAATCCTGGCGGTTCACCGATCTGCGCGGGTTCGACCCGGACTCCTTCGGCGCGACCGGTCCGGCCGCCGGGGAGACGGCGTCGCTGATCGAGCTCGATGTCTCGGGCTCGATCGTGGTCGACGAGCAGGGAATGCGGTTCGAGCGCGTGCCGGAAGGCGTCACCGTCGAGCGGCTCGACGAGAGCCACCCGCTGTTCGGGACGCTCGTCGGCTGGAACGAGAAGTTCGCCGCCCACAACGCGGCGCTGTGGCAGAACGGCGTTCTCGTGCACATCCCGCGTGGAGTCGAGGTCGAGCGACCGATCTACATCCGCCTCCAGAACACGATCGACGGCGGCAGCCTCTTCTGGCGCCTCCTCGTCGTCGCCGAGGAGGGGTCGCGCTGCACCCTGATCGAGGAGTATGCATCGGCCTCGCCGGACCTCCGCGGCTACTCGAACGCCGTCGCCGAGCTCTTCGTCAATCAGGCCGCCAAGCTCGAGTACGTCTCGCTCCAGAACCTCTCACGCGAGACCTGGCATTTCGCGACCCACCATGCCCGGGTCCACCGTGACGCGCAGCTCGACTGGGTCGCGGGCGGGTTCGGGTCGAAGAAGGGGAAGATCCGGATCCAGAACGACCTGAGCGGGCCGGGCGCGACCTCGCGCGTGACCGGTGCCTACTTCGCCGACGGCGACCAGCACCTCGACTACGACACCTTCCAGGAGCACATGGCCCCCTCGACCGAGTCGGACTTCGCCTTCAAGGGCGCCCTGCGCGGGCACGCCCACGCGGTCTGGCGGGGGATGATCCGGGTCGAGGAGGACGCCCAGAAGACGAACGCCTACCAGGAGAACCGCAACCTTCTCCTCTCGGACAACGCGCACGCCGACTCGATCCCGGGCCTCGAGATCATGGCCAACGACGTCCGCTGCACCCACGGCGCGACGATCGGGCGCGTCGACCGCAACGAGCTCTTCTACCTCATGGCCCGTGGGCTCTCCCGCCCCGAGGCCGAGCGGCTGATCGTCCGCGGGTTCTTCCAGGACATCCTGGACCGCATCGACCTCGAGCCGGTCCGCGAGGCTCTCGGCGCCGCCCTCGAGGCGCGCATCCCCCAGGCTTAGCCCAGGGCGCGTCCAGCCGGCCGGGTCAGCCTCCGTGGAGGTGCGACGGGTGGACCACCTTCTGCAGCGACGGGTAGCCGCAGGCCGGTGAGACCAGCACCCCCCCGAGGGCCTGCACCTCACCGAACCGGCGCATCTCGTGGCCGTTCGGGTGCACGTAGATCTGGACCGAGACGATCCGGTCGACCTTCTTGTTCTTCGCGAACGCGAGGATCTCGGCAGGGGTCGGGTTCTCGAGCGAGTAGGTGGCCATGCGGATGAGCGGGTCGCTTGCGAGGTTCTTCGCGGGAGGCGTGGGGGCGAGATAACCCTCCGGGATGCGGAAGTAGAACCCGGACTCTGCCTGCCAAAGGGTGGAGCTGTCGAGGTAGCCGAACGGGAAGATCGCGACGTTCTCGTTCTTCGCGAAGCAGACCTTGTACATCTTCGAGGTGAAGAACGCCCAGCGTTCCGGGTGCACCGTCCAGTAGGCCTTCCCGACGTCCGGGACGAGGGCAGCGACGGCCAGCGCCGGCAGGAGCCATCTCGTCCAGCCGTGCCGGCCGGCCGTCCAGAGCGCGACCACCACCGCGGCGAGGAGCGTGACGTAGAGGCTGATCCGGGACGGCAGGACGTTGTTCAGGAGCGGGAGGCGCGACAGGTACTTCCAGGGCAGCCCGACGACGATCGTGCCCTTGATCGCGAGCCCGGTCCCGAGGGTGGCGACGAACGCGACGGCGAGCGCGGCGAGCAGGAAACGGACGACTGCCGACCGGCGGGCCCTGAGCGCGAACCAGGCGATGATCACGAGCGTCGGGATGCCGAGGTACGCACCCTGCTCGGAGTCGTTCCCGGCGAAGAGGCTCGAGATGTGAGCGAAGGCCGCCCCGCCGGCCCAGACGAAGTGCGTGGGCAGCAGGAAGTTGAAGAGGTCGCCGTTGTAGAACGCCGGCTCGTTGATCGCGGCCGACTGGAAGCCGGTCACGGTGTACCAGACAAGCGGCGCGGCGACGACGAGCGCGATCCCGACCGCCGCGAGGAGCGGCCTCGCCCCCGCGCGGAGGCGAGGCCGCGCCGTCGGGACGAGGAGATAGGCGAGCACGAGGCTCACCGCGAGGGCGAGGGCGGCGGTGAGCAGGATCTCGGTGGACAGCCAGAACTGGAGGCCGAAGAGCACGCCGAGCCGCCACGCGACGCCGCGGCCGTCGATCTCGCCCTGCAGGTAGCGGACGACCGCGAGCGCGATCAACGGCAGGAGGAACACCGCCGTCATGTGCATGTGGCCCTGCTCCTGGCCGAGCATGTAGCTCGAGAAGCCGAAGAGGTAGCCCCCGACGAGGCGCGGCCCACGAGCGAGCGCGTGAGGTGCAGGCAGAGGAGGTAGGCCGTGAACGCCGAGACGGCCGGCACCAGCATCTCCGCGACGTTGAACGAGGCCGCCGGGCCGGCGAGCGCCGTCAGCGGCGTGAACAGAAGCGCGAGCCCCGGGACAGACGTCGTCCAGGCGAGGTTGACGCCGTCAGGCGCGTAGATCGCGTGGCTGTAGAACGGGTTCTGCCCGGTCTCGAGCGCGTGGAGCCACCAGGCGAACGACCAGACGAAGATCTGCGGGTCGCGCCCGTGGCCGAGGAGATCCCGGCCGGGGTGCGAGGCGAGGCGCGCGCCGAAGTAGGCGAACGCGACGGCGGCGTAGCCTCCCAGGACGAGGGCGTGCCCGCCGAGGCGGCGGGTCACGTGCGAACGAGCGGCTTGTACTTGATGCGGTGCGGCTCGAGGGCCTCCGCACCGCGGGTCTCGGTGACCCAGTCGGCGTACTCGCCCCAGGTGCCCTCGAACCACGTGACCTGCGAATCGCCTTCGAAGGCGAGGATGTGGGTGGCGACGCGGTCCAGGAACCAGCGGTCGTGGGTGATGACGACGGCGCAGCCGGCGAAGTCGAGCAGCGCCTCCTCGAGCGCGCGGAGCGTGTCGACGTCGAGGTCGTTCGTGGGCTCGTCGAGGAGCAGGACGTTGCCGCCGCTGCGCAGGAGCTTCGCGAGGTGGACGCGGTTGCGCTCGCCGCCCGAGAGCTGCCCGACGGGCTTCTGCTGGTCGCCGCCGCGGAAGTTGAACCAGCTCGTGTACTGGCGCGAGTTCACCTCGCGCCTCCCGAGCTCGATCACGTCGTGGCCGCCCGAGATCTCCTTCCAGACCGTGCTCTTCGGGTCGAGGTCGCCGCGCGACTGGTCGACGTAGGCGAGCTGCACGGTGTCGCCGAGCCGCAGGGCGCCGGCATCCGGCTGCTCCTCGCCCGCGATCATGCGGAAGAGCGTCGTCTTGCCTGCGCCGTTCGGCCCGATCACGCCGACGATCCCCGCCGGTGGCAGCGAGAAGCTCAGGCCCTCGAAGAGCAGGCGGTCGCCGAACCCCTTCGAGAGCCCGTCGGCCTCGATCACGAGGTCGCCGAGCCTCGGGCCGGGCGGGATGTGGATCTCGACCCGGTCGAGCTTGACGGCGTCCTCCTCCGCGTAGAGCTTCTCGTAGGCGGAGAGGCGCGCCTTCGACTTGGCCTGCCGCGCGCGTGGGCTCATCCGAACCCACTCGAGCTCCCGCGCGAGCGTCCGCCGCCGCGCCGACTCCTGCTTCTCCTCCACGGCCAGCCGTGCCTGCTTCTGCTCGAGCCACGACGAGTAGTTGCCCTGGAACGGGATGCCGCGGCCGCGGTCGAGCTCGAGGATCCAGCCGGCGACGTTGTCGAGGAAGTACCGGTCGTGGGTGACGGCGATCACGGCGCTCTTGGACTCGGCGAGGAAGCGCTCGAGCCAGAAGACGCTCTCGGCGTCGAGGTGGTTGGTGGGCTCGTCCAGGAGCAGCAGGTCCGGCGCGGAGAGGAGCAGGCGGCAGAGCGCGACCCGCCGGCGCTCGCCGCCGGAGAGGGTCGTGACGTCGCGGTCGCCCTCGGGCAGCCGGAGCGCGTCCATCGCCCGGTCGAGCGTGGCGTCGAGCGACCAGGCGTCGCGGCGGTCGATCTCGTCCTGCACCTTCGCCTGGTCCGCGAGGAGGGCGTCGAAATCGGCGTCCGGCTCGGCGAACGCGGTCGAGATCGAGTTGAACCGGTCGAGCAGGTCGCGGAGCTCGCGGACCCCGTCCTCGACGTTGCCCCGCACGTCCTTGGCCGGATCGAGGTCGGGCTCCTGCTCGAGCAGCCCGACCGTCGCGCCGGGGGCGAGCTGCGCTGTGCCGCTCGAGGTCTCCTCCTTCCCCGCCATGATCCGGAGGAGAGTCGACTTACCGGCGCCGTTGGGCCCGAGCACCCCGATCTTCGCACCGTGGAAGAACGACAGCGAGATGTTCGCGAGCACCTGCCTGTCCGACCCGTAGAACTTGTCGGCCTGGTACATGGAGTAAACGAACTCGGACACGCGGATCGCAGGTTACGCGGTGGGTGTCGGGCCAGGTGCCCGACACCCGACCGCCGGTACAGTGGTTCCATGGTCGTGAGGGTGCAGGAGCCGGTGCTGGATGCTGCGCGGCTGCGCGCCGATTTTCCGATCTTCGAGCAGATGATCAACGGCAAGCCGCTCGCCTACCTGAACTCGGCGGCGACCTCGCAGAAGCCGAGAGCCGTGCTCGACGCGATGACCGAGTTCTACGAGACGTCGTACTCGAACGTCCATCGAGGCGTCTACACCCTCGGCGAGCGCGCGACCGCCGGCCTCGAGGGCGCGCGCGAGAAGATCCGCGCCTTCGTGAACGCGCCGACCGAGCGCGAGATCATCTTCGTCCGGAACGCGACCGAGGGGCTGAACCTCGTCGCCTACGCCTACGGGCTCGCGCGGCTGAAGCCGGGCGACGTCGTCCTCGCGACCGAGCTCGAGCACCACTCCAACTTCGTGCCCTGGCAGTACGTCGCCGGCCGCACGGGCGCCGAGTTCCGGATCATCCCGATCGACGACAACGGCGACCCGCAGCTCGATGCGGTCGCGGACCTCGAGAACGTGAAGGTCGTCGCGGCGAACGTCGTCTCGAACTCGCTCGGCACGATCGCGGACACTCGCAGGCTGGCCGACTGGGCGCACGAGCGAGGCGCGATCCTCACCTGCGACGCCGCCCAGGCCGCCCCTCACGTCCGGCTCGACGTCCAGGCGCTCGGCGCCGACTTCATCGCCGTGTCGGGACACAAGATGCTCGGCCCGAGCGGCGTCGGCTTCCTCTGGGGCCGCACCGAGCTCCTGCTCGACATGGAGCCGTTCCTGCTCGGCGGCCACATGATCCGGTCGGTCGGCGACGAGAGGACGAGCTGGGCCGAGCTGCCCGCGAAGTTCGAGGCGGGCACCTCGCCGGTCGCGGAGGCGGTCGGCCTCGGCGCCGCGGTCGACTACCTGGAGGCGGTCGGCCTGGAGGCGATCGAGGCGCACGAGCACCGGCTCGCGGCCTACGCGCTCGACGCCCTCGGCGAGATCCCGGGCATGACGCTCTACGGCCCGCCGGCCGACCGGCGCGCCGGGATCGTCATGTTCGACGTCGAGGGCGTCCACCCGCACGACATGGCGCAGATCCTCGACCTCGACGGGATCGCGATCCGCGCGGGCCACCACTGCTGCCAGCCGCTGATGCGCAAGCTCGGCGTGCCGGCGACGAACCGCGCGAGCTTCTACCTCTACACCGCTCCCCGACGAGATCGATCGGCTCGCTGCCGGAGTCAGGCGCGCTCGAGAGCTCATGACCTGATGAGCGACTCGTTCGAAGACTTCTACCGCGAGAACATCCTCGACCACTACAAGCACCCGAGGAACTACGGGCTCCTGGAGCCGAGCGACGCGCGGGCCGAGGGCCAGAACCCGCTCTGCGGCGACGAGGTCACGGTCTCGATCCGGTTCGCCGAGGACGGCGAGACGATCGAGGAGATCGGCTTCGAGGGGCGCGGCTGCGCGGTCTCGCAGGCGGCCACCTCGATGCTCACCGATCTCGTCAGGGGCCGGAAGGCCTCGGACGTCGCGACGCTCCAGAAGGAGGAGATCCTCGACGAGGTCGGCATTCCCCTGACACCGGTGCGGATGAAGTGCGCGATCCTCGGCCTCGGCGTCGTGAAGGTGGCGTTGAACCGCGCGAAGGGGACCCCGCTGCCCGAGGAATGGCAGGGCCTGGAAATTGGGTGAGCTGGTCGTCGGGCCGCTCGAGGAGCTGCCGCCCGGCGAGATGAAGCTGATCGAGCACCAGCCCTTCAACGTCGGCGTCTACAACTGCGACGGCGAGCTCCACGCGATCGAGGACCGCTGCTCCCACGACGACGGGCCGCTGTGCCTCGGCAACTGGGACGCCGAAGCGTGCAGCGTCGTCTGCCCTCGCCACGGCGCGAGCTTCGACCTCGAGTCCGGGCGAGCGCTGACGCTGCCGGCGTACCTCCCGGTGAGGACGTTCCCGGTTCGCGTCGAGGACGGCGTGGTCGTCGTCGAGATCGACTGAAGTGGAGCCCGTCCGCTGCTGGCAGACGACGGACGAGGGCTACAACCGCTATCACGACGAGGAGTGGGGCCGGCCGGTGCGCGACGAGCGCGGCGTCTACGAGCGGCTCTGCCTCGAGGGCTTCCAGTCGGGGCTCTCCTGGCTGACGATCCTGCGCAAGCGGCCGGCGTTCCGGGAGGCGTTCGCCGGGTTCGACCCCGACCTTGTGGCGGCGTTCGGCGACGCGCGACGTCGAGCGGCTGCTCGGCGACGCGGGCATCGTCCGCCACCGCGGGAAGATCGAGGCTGCGATCGCGAACGCGCGTGCCACGGTCGACCTCCGAGCCGGAGAGCCGCTGCACGAGCTCTTCTGGAGCCACGCCCCCGGTCCGCGGCCCGCGCCGGCCTCGCTCGGCGACCTGCCCTCGACGACGCCGGAGTCGGCTGCGCTCGCGAAACGGCTGCGCGGCGCGGGCTTCCGGTTCGTCGGCCCGACCACCGTGTACGCGGCCATGCAAGCATGTGGCGTGGTGAACGATCACATTCGAGACTGTTGGGTGCGAGACGACGTCGAGCGAGAGCGAGCCTCTTGATGGTCGACGACCAGGTCAGAGCCGTCCTCCGGCGCCTCGAGGCGGAGACCGACCAGGACGATCCCGACGGGCCGCCGGACGAGCGCTCGCTCCAGGTCCCGCCCTCGAGCGGGGCGCTCCTGTTCGCGCTCGCCTCAGGCCGCCCCGGCTGCGAGGTGCTCGAGATCGGCGGCTCGCGGGGCTACTCGACGATCTGGCTCGGGGCGGCAGTTCGGAGGCACGGCGGCCACGTCACCTCGCTCGAGGCAAGCCCGGCGAAGCTCGAGGCGTCGGCCCGCAACATCGCCGACGCCGGGCTCGACGAGTGGATCGACGTGATCCCCGGCGACGCGTTCGTCTCGCTCGAGGGCCTCGACGGCCCGTACGACCTCGTCTTCCTCGACGCCTGGAAGCACGACTACGAGCCGCTCTTCCAGCTCGTGCGGCGCCGCGTCGAGGCCGGGGCGATCGTGGTCGCAGACAACGTCGTCTCCCACTCCGACCTCGCCGCCTACTCGGCTGCGCGGCAGGCGGATCCCACCCTCGTGAGCGTCACGGTGCCGCTCGACAACGGCCTCGAGGTGACCACCGTCTTGACCGGCTGGCTACTATCGGATTAACCGCGGAAAGGAGGTGGTCCGGTAGATGGAGATTTCCAGTACGGGCAGTGGAGGTACTAGCTCGTAGGGGTGTGTCCCCGAGACCTGACGGGGAATCGCCTAGCCAGCGTGGGGGATATCGCGCAAGCGCGCCGCCGAGTTGATGGTCGGCCGGAAGCGCCCCTACGAAATCCAAAGCTAGTTACCGACGAGAACAGGCCGCCCGAGAGGGCGGCCTTTCTCGTTGGTCAGGTGTCGGACACAACACGGGCCCTTACGTCAGGTCCGTGCCCTCGATCGTGTCCGACACCGCACGAAGCGCCTCGTCCGGCGATCCGTCCAGAGCGGTGTCGGACACCTTCGAGCCGCGTGATCGAGGCTAGGCGTCCTTTGCGGTGTCCGACACCGGCGGGCCGACGCGCGCGGTTCCCTGTCCTCGCCCGCCAGAGGCCTCATGTGCGTCCGGTACGCTGGCAAAATGGCGGCCACCAAGGCGATCGAGCTCCTCACCGAGATTCCCGGGCCCCGCTCGCGGGAGATCGGGGAGCGGATCGAGCGGGCGGTCGCGGGCCCGCTGCAGATCACGTTCCCGATCGTGGCGGCGTCGGGGCGCGGCGCCACCTTGACCGACGTCGACGGCAACACGTTCATCGACTTCACCGGCGGGGTCGGAGCGCTGAATGCCGGGCACAACCATCCCGAGGTCGTCGCGGCCGCGCACGAGCAGCTCGACCGGTTTGCCCACACCGACTTCACGATCGTCCCCTACGAGCCGTATGTCGCTCTCGCCGAGCGCCTGGCCGAGCGGGTGCCGATCTCCGGCCCCGTCAAGGCCGCATTCTTCAACGCGGGCACCGAGGCGGTCGAGAACGCCGTCAAGTTCGCCCGCGCCTACACCGGCCGGCCGGCGGTGATCGTCTTCGACGGCGCGTTCCACGGCCGCACCCTGCTTGCGCTCACGATGACCTCGAAGGTCCATCCGTACAAGGCCGGCCTCGGGCCGTTCGCTCCCGAGGTGTACCGGGTGCCGTTCCCCCACGAGTATCGAGGGATCACGACCGAGGAGGCGCTCGCGGCGCTCGAGCGCGCCTTCACGACGACCGTGGCAGCCGAGACGGTGGCGGCGATCGTCGTCGAGCCGGTGCTCGGCGAGGGCGGCTTCGTCGTCGCGCCGCCCGAGTTCCTGAAAGGGCTGCGCCGTGTCTGCGACCGCTACGGGATCGTGCTCGTCGCCGACGAGGTGCAGACCGGGTTCGGACGCACGGGACGGTTCTTCGCGATCGAGCACTCGGGCGTCGAGCCCGATCTCGTCTGCGTGGCGAAGTCCATCGCGAACGGCCTCCCGCTCTCCGGTGTGCTCGGCCGGGCCGAGATCATGGACGCCCCCGCCCCCGGCGGGGTCGGAGGAACCTATGTCGGCAACCCGGTCGCCCAGGCAGCCGCGCTCGCCGTCCTCGATGTCATCGACGACGAGGGACTGCTCGAGCGCGCGGACGCGATCGGCGAGGTGATCCGCGCGCGCATGCTCTCCTGGCAGGAGCGCTGGCCGGCGATCGGCGAGGTGCGAGGCCTGGGCGCCATGCTCGCGATCGAGCTCGTCGCCGACCCGAGCGACGAGGAAGCCGGACAAGGAGCTTGCGCAACGCGTCACCGCCGAGGCGCTCCAGCGAGGCCTCCTGCTCATCACCTGTGGTGTGCAGGGGAACGGCATTCGCGTCCTGGTGCCGCTCGTGATCGGCGACGCGGAGCTCGAGGAGGCGCTGGGCGCGTGGGAAGAGGCGCTCGACGCGGCTCTACGCTGAGGCTCAGACCCGGGAGGTAGCTGACATTGATCGCCGGCGACGTGGTCGCGAAGCGCTACGAGCTCGAGCAGCTCGTCGGCTCCGGCGGCATGTCGAGCGTCTTCCGGGCCCATGACCGTGTGCTCGAGCGGACGGTCGCGCTCAAGATGCTCCACGAGCGGCTGACGACCCATCAGGACGTCGTCGACCGCTTCAGCCGCGAGGCCAAGCTCGTGGCGGGCCTGTCTCACCACAACATCGTGGCCGTCATCGACCGCGGCGACGACGGCGGCAGCCCCTTCATCGTCTTCGAGTACGTCGCCGGGGAGAACCTGAAGCAGCTCGTCGGGCGGGACGGCCCGCTCCCGGTGGCTCGCGTGCTCGAGCTCGGCATCGAGATCACCCGCGCCCTCGCGTTCGCCCACGACAAAGGGTTCGTCCACCGCGACGTCAAGCCGCAGAACGTCCTCCTCGACGGGAAGGGCGAGGCGAAGGTCACCGACTTCGGGATCGCCCGCCCGATCGAGGCACGCGAGGGCGAGACCCAGACCGGAACCGTCCTCGGGACCTGCGACTACATCTCGCCCGAGCAGGCGCAGGGCCAGCACGTCGACGAGCTCACCGACGTCTACTCGCTCGGAGTCGTCCTCTTCGAGCTGCTCACCGGCGAGGTGCCCTTCAGCGGCGAGAACTTCGTCGCGATCGCGATGCAGCACATCAACGCGCCTCCGCCCCCGGTCAGCCTCAAGCGGCCCGAGGTGCCTCGCCGGGTCGAGGCGGCCGTCGAGCGGGCGCTGGCGAAGGACCCGGCCGCGCGCTTCCAGACGATGGCCGCGTTCGAGGCCGAGCTCGAGGGCTGCCTCGCGGACCTCCGCGACGGCGATGATTCGGGCGCCACCGGCGTTCTTCCCGTCGTCAAGCGGCCGCGACCCCCGAAGCGGGGCGGCCGGCGGAGGCGCGTCTGGATCGCGGCGCTCGTCGTCGTCCTCGTCCTGGTGTTCGCCGCCGTCGCCGCCGTCCTCCTGCATGACGGCGGCTCGACCCCGGGCGCCGCCGGCGACGGCGGCTTCGCACCGATCGCGCTCAGGGCGGTCGCCGCGTACGACCCGGGAGGCGACGGGCACGAGAACGACGGGCTCGTCGGCAACGCCACCGACGGGAACCCGACGACCGCCTGGCCGACCGAGTCGTACCGCTATCCCGACGGGAGCCTCGCGAAGGAAGGCGTGGGGATCGTCCTCGACGCGGGCGCGGCGCGGACCGTCCACACGATCACGGTGGTGTCGGACACTCCCGGGTATACGGCCGAGATCGAGGCCGGCGGCAGCGCCGTCGGGCCGTTCACGGCTGCCTCCGGTTCTCAGCAGGCCGCCGCGCGCACGACCTTCCGGCTCACGGGCGCCGCGACGCGCTACTACCTGATCTGGATCACGAACCGAGGCGACAACGCCTCGGTGCACATCAACGAGGTCACCGCCCGCTGACGCTCTGACGAGAGCCTGACAGTACCTACACGGGCGGCAAGTGGACGGCCTATCTGGGCTCGTCCCTCCCCCGCGGCACCTACGTCGTCGAGGCCCTCGCCGTCACGACGGCCGGCAAGGCAGAGCCCGTCAAGGCAGGGAAGAACCGGATCCGCTTCACGGTCTCGGCGTAGGGCGTTCGAGGCGGTGTCGGACACCGTTCCCGGGACCTACCTGTTCCAGGGACCGGCGCGGTGTCCGACACCCTCTCTTTCTCTAGAACCGCAAGCGGGAGCGGCGCTCGTGGCGCTCGAGCGCCAGGTCGACGAGCCGCTCGAGCAGCTCGCCGTAGCCGAGGCCGGACGCGGCGAAGAGCTTCGCGTAGACGCTCGTCTCCGTGAACCCGGGAATCGTGTTCAGCTCGTTCACGAGCACCTCGCCGTCATGCCGGACGAACATGTCGACCCGGGCCATGCCCTCGCAGTCGGTGGCGACGAACGCCTGCACCGCCAGGTCGCGGCAGCGGTCGAGCTGCTCGGGCGAGACTCGCGCGGGGACGACGAGCTCCATCTCGCCCTCGGCGTACTTCGCCTCGTAGTCGTACCACTCGTTCGCCGTCACCACGATCTCGCCCGGCACGGAGGCGATCGGGTCGAGGTTGCCGAGGACGCCGACCTCGACCTCGATCCCGTCCACGAACTCCTCGACCAGGACCTTCTCGTCGTGCTGGAACGCGAGCTCGACGGCTGCTGCGAGCTCGTCCGCGTCGTGGGCCTTCGAGATCCCCACCGACGAGCCGAGGCGGGCCGGCTTCACGAAGACCGGGTAGTCGAACGGCGACTGCGCGGGCTCACCCGTTCGCAAGGTGATGTTCCGCGTCACCGGGATGCCGTTGTCGCGAAGCACCGACTTGAACAGGTCCTTGTCCATCGCGAGCGCCGAGGCGGTCACGCCTGCCCCGACGTACGGGACGCCGGCGAGCTCGAGCAGTCCCTGCACCGTCCCGTCCTCGCCGAAGGGCCCGTGGAGCACGGGGAACACCACGTCGACGTCGGCGAGGGTCGCGGCGACCGCGCGTCCCGGCAGCCGCGGCTCGAGCTCCGACCCGGCTGCCGCCCCCGGCCGCGATGCCCCTGCCCCCGAGTCACCGGCGAGCTGCCACTGCCCGCTCCGGGCGATCTCGACCGTCACCACCTCGGCGCCACGCTCGGCGAGCGCCGCTGCGACGCTCCGGGCCGAGGCGAGCGAGATCTCGTGCTCGCTCGAGCGCCCTCCCGAGAGCACCGCGATCCGCCGCGTCAAGGAATGGGCGGGGTCGTCGTCGTCGTCGCGGGCGGTGTCGTCGCGGGCGTGTCGTCGGTGTCGGGGCGCTGTCGTCGCGGGCGCGTGGCGTCGCGGGCGGTGTCGTTGTGGTCTGGGTCGGAGTCGTCGTGTCGCGGGAGTCGTGGTCGTCGCGGAAGTCGTC
Organism: uncultured Actinomycetota bacterium; assembly: GCA_963723405.1. Lineage (GTDB taxonomy): Bacteria > Actinomycetota > Thermoleophilia > Gaiellales > Gaiellaceae > PALSA-600. The sequence continues at coordinate 474,262 of CAVRQF010000003.1, forward strand.
GGCGTCGTGACGGCGTCGTGACCGGCGTCGTCGTGGTGGCGGACGTGGTCGTCGTCTCCGTGGTCGTCGTCTGCGGCGGGGCGGTGACCAGGTGGCCGACCGTGATCGTCACCGTCGAGCCCTGCTGGAGCTTCCCGTGGGTCGGGGACTGTGCGAGCACGAGCCCGTCCTGGGCCGGGTCGGTCACGTCCTGCTGGAGCACGGACACCGTCAGCCCGGCCTGCGTGAGCCTCTGCGTGGCCGTGTCGACGTCGTTCCCGGCCACCGACGGCACCGTGACCATCTCCGGGCCCTTCGAGACCGTGAGCGTGACCGTCGTGCCCTTGGCCGCCGTCGCGCCCGCGCTCGGGCTCTGCGAGACGACCTGGTCGACGGGCGCGGCGTTGGCGACGTCGTCCGGCTGACGTCGAAGCCGGCGCCCTTCAGCTGGCCCGCCGCGTTCTCGTACGGCTGACCGACGACACCCGGCACGCCGACCTGCTTCGGCCCGGTCGAGACGTTGACGTCGACGGTCGAGTCGACGAGCACCGTCGTGCCCTTGCCCGGGTTGGAGGCAGTGACGGAGCCCTCCGGCACCGTCGTCGACGGGACGTAGTGCACCTCCATCTTCAGCCCCGCGTTCTCGAGCACGGTCTGCGCCTGCGCTGCAGGCAGGTTCGCGAGCGCCGGCACCGTCGTCTTCGGCGCGCCGGTCGACGCGGTCAAGCGTGACGATCGTCTCCTTGGCGACGCGGTCGCCCGGGGCCGGGTTCTGGCTGATCACGAGCCCCTCTGCGACCTTCGCGCTCGCCTCTTCGACGACGTGGGTCTGCAGCCCCTGCTGGTGGAGGATCAGCTCGGCGTTCTTCACCGGCGTCAACTCGACGTTCTGCACTGCCACGGGAGCGTTCTTGTCGATCGCCGTGTTGACCTTCTGGTAGACGAGATACCCGCCGACCGCGGCGATCGCGACGGCGACGATCCCGAGGATCATCGGCCACGGCGAGCGGCGGCGCCCACCGTCCTCGTAGTAGGACGGCGGCCGGTACGCGGGCGGCGCCGGCACGGGCGTCACGGCCGAGCGCGGCACGATCGCCGTCGCCGCGGCGGTGTCGGCCGCCATGACGCGCGTCATCGCCTCCTCGGTGTCTCTCGAGACGGAGGCGCCCCGCGCGACGCGCGCGAGGTCGGCGTCCATCTCCTCCGCCGAGGAGTAGCGGTCGTCGGGGTCCTTCGCGAGGGCGCGCATCACGACCGCATCGAGATCGTGCGAGACCTCGGGCCGAAGCTTCGACGGCGGGTCCGGGACGACCGACAGGTGCTTCATCGCGATCTCGACCGCGGCGTCGCCGGTGAACGGCACCTTTCCCGTCAGCATCTCGTAGAGGACGATCCCGAGCGAGTAGAGATCGGAGCGCTGGTCGACCGGCTTCCCCCGCGCCTGCTCCGGCGAGAGGTACTGGGCGGTGCCGACGATGGAGCCCGCCTCGGTCATCTGCGAGGCGCCGCTGCGGGCGATCCCGAAGTCCGCGACCTTCACGTTCCAGTCGGGGCTCACGATCACGTTGTGCGGCTTGATGTCTCGATGGACGATCTCGTGGCGGTGCGCCTCGCCGAGCGCGCTCAGGATCTCCCGCGCGAACTTGATCGCCGTCAGGGGCGGGGTCGGCCCCTTCCGGATCAGGAGCTCCTTCAGCGTCGGCCCGTCGAGGTACTCCATCGCGATGTAATAGGTGCCGTCGACCTCGCCCCGGTCGTACACACGAACGATGTGCGGGTGGTTCAGGCCGGCGGCGTTCCGCGCCTCTCGCTTGAACCGCTCGACGAACTGGTCGTCGCGCGCGTGGCGCTCGTTCAGCATCTTCAGCGCGACCTTGCGCCCGAGCTCCTCGTCCTCGGCCAGGTACACGTCGGCCATCCCGCCCGACCCGAGCTTTCTCTCGATCCGGTATCGCCCGTGGAAGAGGGTGCCGATCAGGCGGTCTTCGGTGTTCGTGGCCATAACGCGCTCGTTATCCGTTCGACGCGGTCGGAAGGAGTGCCTGCATCAGCTGCTTCGCGATCGGCGCCGCGACCGCGCCGCCGAAGCCATCGTCCTGATGCTGGACGACGACGGCACCCGCCAGCGTCGGGTTGTCCGCCGGGGCGAAGAAGATGAACCAGGCGTCGTACACGGTATTGCACGCGCACGTCTCGGCGGTGCCGGTCTTGCCGGCGACGACGACGCCCGGGATCTGCGCTGCGGTCCCGGTGCCTGCCTGGACCACCTCGACCATCATGTTCTTGAGCGCCCCCGCCGTCGAGGGCTTCGTCGCCACCCTGTAGACGTGCGGATGCAGCCGCTTGACCACCGAGCCGCCCGGGGAGATCACCGCCTTGATCAGCGTCGGCCGCATCTCGACGCCCTTGTTGGCGATCGCCGAGGCGACCATCGCCATCTGCAGCGGCGTCGTCAGCATCTTCTCCTGGCCGAAGGCGAGCCGGCCCGGATCGACGCGCGAGAAGCCCGAGCTCGTGGTCGGGTCGAAGAGCTTGCCCTTGCGTAGAGGCCCGAGGCCGAGCGCGCGTTCGCGGGCGTCTCGAGCGGCGGAGCGAGTAGAACCCGAACTTCTTCGCCTCCTCGAGGATCCGTTTCGCCCCGAGTGTCTTCCCGATGTTGCAGAACACGGCGTTGATCGAGTGCTGGTAGGCCTCGACGAGGTTCACCGTGCCGAACGACTCGGGCCCGGACTGGTCGAGCGCGTTCTTGACCTGCTTGCCGTACTCGGTGCAGTAGCCGGGGTCGTAGAACGTCGAGTCCGGCTTGTAGACGCCGTCGTCGAGCGCCGCCGCCGCGGTGATCGTCTTGAAGGTCGAGCCCGGCGGGATAGAGGCCCTGGGTGGCGCGGTTCAGGAGCGGCGACGCCGGCTCGGGCGCGCACGGGCTCTTCGTCGCCTGCACCTGCGCGTAGCCGTTCTCCTTCTCGATCAGGTTCGGGTCGAAGCCCGGCGAGGACGCCATCACGTAGACCGCGCCGGTCTGCGGGTTCATCACGACGGCCGCGCCGCACTTGCCCTCGAGCAGGTGCTGGGCGAGCCACTGGGCGCCCGGGCGGATCGTCAGCTCGAGGCTGTTCCCCTTCACGGTCGTCCCCTTGAGCCGGTCGCCGACCGTGTCGAAGATCGTCGAGAGATCGGCGTTCGAGGCCGGTCAGGTAGCTGTTCTCGGACTGCTCGAGGCCGGAGCGGGCGCGGCTCTGCGTGGAGTAGCCGACGACCTGCGAGGCGAGGCCGTGCTCGGGTAGGTGCGGAAGTAGAGCGTCTGCCCGTTGACCTTCTTCTTGACGTTCGTCGCGAGCACCGTCTTGCCGTTCGAGGCGACGATCAGCCCGCGGTCGATCGTGAACTGGGCCACGCGCTGGATCTCGTTGTCCTGCCGCGCCGCGAGGCCGGCCGACGCCCACGTCTGCCAGTACGTCGTCGCCAGGATCAGCGAGGCGAGCAGGACCAGCGAGACGATCGCGACCTGGGAGATGCGCTTGTTCACGAGACGGAGTTCGCGCGGTGGGAGACGAGGAGCAGGCCGGCGAGCAGGATGAAGTTCGCCACGATCGACGAGCCGCCGTACGAGACGAACGGGAGCGTGATCCCGGTCAGCGGGATGATCCGGAGGATCCCGCCGACGATCGTGAACGTCTGCAGCGCGAAGCCGAACGTGAGCCCCGCGGCGAGCAGCTTCGAGAAGCCGTCGTCGACCCGGAGCGCGACCTTCATGCCGCGCGCGACGAACACCATGAAGACGAGCAGCAGCGCGGAGACGCCGACGAGGCCGAGCTCCTGGGCGAGCGCCGAGTAGATGAAGTCGGTCTTCACGTCGGGGATCAGCGGCGTGCCCGCCGGTCGTCGTGAACGTGCCCTTGCCGAGCCCCGTGCCGCCGAACCCGCCGTTCGCGATCGAGTAGAGCGACTTCACGAGCTGGTAGCTCTGGCAGTCCTGCCGCAGCTCCATCTTGCCGTTGATCGGGCAGTACACCTTGCCGGTCGTGAACGGATGCAGCCAGTTCGTGATCCGCTCGGTGACGTGCGGGATCGTCCGGTCGGCGACGATCCCGCCGGCGGCGAACAGCCCGAGCCCGACGAGGACGTACCAGAGCCGGCCGGTCGCGATGTAGAGCATCGCGATGAAGATCCCGAAATAGAGGAGTGCCGAGCCGAGGTCGTTCGTGGCGACGAGGACGAGCATCGTCGCGGCCCAGATCGCGAGCAGCGGGCCGAGGTCCTTCAGCCGCCCCTGGGCCAGCACCTCGCGCTTCTCGCGCAGGTAGCCGGCGAGGAAGACGATCAGGAAGATCTTCGAGAGCTCGCCCGGCTGGAGCTGGAGCCCGCCCACGTGGATCCACAGCCGCGCGCCGTTGACCGTCTCGCCGATGCCCGGGCAGCCGCGGCAGGAACAGCAGTGCGATCGCGCCGACGCCGAAGAGGTACTTGTAGGACTCGAGCACCCGGTAGTCGCGCCGCAGCGCGATCAGCGTGATCGCGAAGGCGGCGACGCCGATCACGACCCAGAGGCCCTGCTTGAACGCGTCGTCGGGCCCGAGCCGGTAGATCTCGGTGAGGCCGACCGCGGTCAGGAGGCCGGTCATCGGCAGCAGGTACGGGTCGGCGTTCGGAACGGTGATACGGGCGACGATGTGCGCGGCCAGGTAGAGCGCGATGAAGAACGCGGCGTAGGTGAGCGAGCCCCAGCCGATCACCGACTGCCGCGCGATGTAGACGCTCGCGAAGCCGAGGCCCGTCAGGGCCCCGACCGCGGCCAGGTATCCCAGCTCCCGGTTTCTCTCGGTCATCGAGGTAGGGCGTTCAGCACGAGCAGGATGATCGCGGCCACGAGGAGCGCGATCACGAGCAGCGCGATGGCGACGCGCAGCGGCGAGGCCTTCTCCTCCTCCGGCCTCGTCGTCGGGCCTCGTCACCCGACGGTCTCGGGCCTCCGCCGTCCGGCTGGAGGTGCGACCACGGCCGCGTGTTGAACCGTGAGGTCGGGCGCAGGCTCCTCCGGCGGCGGCGGCTTGCTGCGACTGCTCGAGATGCCGTTCGAGGTCGGCGGCCGAGACGACCATCGTCACCTCGGCCGCCGGCGCGGCGAGGGCCTCCTCGGGCAGGCGCACGTCGTCCTCGGGGTGGAGGGTGTCCTCGTCGTCGGGGTCGGCGGCGCGCCGCGACGACCGGCACGAGGAGCGTCTCGGCCTCGCCGGCGTCGCCGTCGGCGACCGCGAACAGGATCGCGGTGATGTTGTCGTCGCCGCCGCGGTCGTTCGCCGCCTTGATCAGCGCGTGGGTGGCCGCGTCGAGGCTGCGCCGGTTGCTGCGGAGGATCTGCTCGATCGTGCCGGCGTCGACCATCGTCGAGAGGCCGTCGGAGCAGAGGAGGTAGACGTCGCCGTCCTCGGCCTCGAAGGTGAACACGTCGACGTCGACGTCGGCGTCGGTTCCGAGCGCGCGCGTGATCACCGAGCGCTGCGGGTGCACGGCCGCCTCCTCGGGCGTCAGCTCGCCGCGGCGGACGAGCTCGGCGACGAGCGAGTGGTCGTCGGTGAGCTGCTCGAGCGGTGTCGTGGCGCAGGCGGTAGGCGCGCGAGTCCCCGACGTGGCCGATCGTCACCTTGCCGTCGTCGGAGAGCATCGCGACGGTCATCGTCGTCCCCATCCCGGAGACCGACGCGTCGGACGACGGCGCGCTCGTGCACGCGCAGGTTCGCCGCCTTGATCAGCGAGACGACGCGCTGCTCGGGCGTGGCGCCCGGGTCGGCCTGGGCCTCGGTGACCGCGCCGGCCGCGAGCGCCGAGGCGACCTCGCCGGCCTGCGCGCCGCCCATGCCGTCGGCGACGGCGAAGACCGGCGGGGCCGAGACGTAGGAGTCCTCGTTGTGGCGCCGCTTGCGCCCGACGTTCGACTCCGCCGCGGAGGCGGCGATCCTCACCGCTCGAACCTCAGGTCGGTCTCGCCGATCCGCACGACGTCGCCGGGGACGAGCCGCCGGTCGGTCGTCAGCCGGATGCCGTTCACGAACGTGCCGTTGGTCGAGCCGATGTCCTCGACGTAGACGCCGTCGCGCCGCGGCTCGAACCGCGCGTGGCGCGCAGAGGCGAACTCGTCGCCGGGGACCGGAAGGTCGTTGTCGCCGCCGCGGCCGACCGTGAGCGCGGTCGAGTCGATCGCGTACACGTCGCCCTCCTCGAGCGCCGCGCTGTCGACGACGACGAGCCGGCCGAGCTCGCGCGCCGCGGGCTGCGCGAGCAGGACGGAGGCCTGCTGGGGTGAGAGGATCATCGACTCCTGGTGCAGGCGCAGGTCGCGGGAGGCGGAGCGGACGATCCGCCAGATGAAGAGGTAGAGCAGGACGAGGAAGGCGATTTTGAGAACAAGAAGGGTTGTCTCGACTCCTACCGACCCGGTCGGCAACTAATCGGTCCTCTGGGAGAATGACACCTCGGTCGTACCGATCGTGAAGCGCGTGCCGTCGGTGAGCGCGAGCTCCTTCACGCGCTTGCCGTCGACCTCGATGCCGTTCGTCGAGTCGAGGTCGACGACCGTCCAGCCGTCGAGGCCGTCGGGGCGGACCTCGGCGTGCCGCCGCGAGACGTTCGGGATCGGAGAGGCGGATGTCGCAGTCCTTCGAGCGGCCGAGAACGACCGGGTGGCCGCGCAGCGGGTGCTCCTCGCCCTCGACCGTGAGAACCGCGCCCGGTGTCCTCCGCTTCCTGGTCGTCCTCGGGCTCGGGCGGCGGGGCCTTGTAGACCATCGTGCGCGCCTGCTGGCGGCCGCCGTCGGCGGGCGCTCCGGCAGGCGGCTTCGGGCCCGCGCACGAGCCGCGTCGCGATCCCGAACTCGCCGACGGCGAGGTCGTCGTCGGTCTCGAGCTTCACGACCGGCGTCGTCAGCAGCACGTAGCGCTCGCGGCGCGCGTGCTCGGTGAGGTAGTCGGCGAGCTCCTCGCAGAGCGAGTCCTCGTACCCCGCGAACTGGTCGCGGTCGGCGCGCGAGAGGTAGACCGTGTACTCGTTCGGGACGTAGACGCGCGAGACCGAGACGCTGCGGTGGTCGTCCATCTCCTTGACGAGCTTCCGCGCGAGCTCGACGGGCTGGACGTTCGACCTGAAGGCACGGCCGAACACGCCCTCGAAGAGGGATTCGAGCTTCGATTCGATGCTTCTGAGCACGCTCATAGCTGCAGCCGAAAGGTTGCCCGACCAGTGTAAAGACACCATCTGCGGCCCCGGCTACCGTGCTCGGAGCTTGATCAAGTACATCGGGTCGAAGCGGACGCTCGTGCCGCTGATCGCGAGCGTCGCCGCCCAGCTGCCCGTGCGATCGGCCTGCGACCTCTTCGCCGGCACGACGAGGGTCGGGCAGGCGCTGCGGCGCCTCGGCCTCGACCGTGCACTCGAACGACCTCGCGACGTACTCCGAGGCTGCTCGGACAGGCCTACATCGAGGCGGGCCCCGAGGTCGACCGCGCCCGCCTCGAGGCGATCCTCGTCGAGCTGCGGCGCTCGAGGGCCGCGACGGGTGGTTCACCGAGGCGTTCTGCCGCCGGTCGCGGTACCTCCAGCCGCAGAACGGCGCACGGATCGAGGCGATCCGCGAGGCGATCGAGGGCTACGAGCTCCCACCGGTCGAGCGCGCGCTCCTCCTGACGTCGCTCCTGCTCGCCGCCGACCGGGTCGACAGCACGACGGGCCTGCAGATGGCGTACCTCAAGTCCTGGGCGCCCCGCTCCTTCAACGACCTCGACCTGCGGCTGCCCGAGGCCGTGCCGGGGCCGGCGGGCACCGTCTCCCGCCTCGATGCGAACGAGCTCGCGCCGATGCTCGACGTCGACCTCGTCTACGTCGACCCTCCCTACAACCAGCACTCGTTCTTCTCCAACTACCACGTCTGGGAGACCCTCGTGCGCTGGGACGATCCCGAGACCTACGGGATCGCCTGCAAGCGGGTCGACTGCCGCGAGAACCGGAGCGCCTACAACTCGAAGCGGCAGGCGCCGGCGGCGTTCGCGGAGCTGCTCGCCGCGATCCCGGCGCGCTGGCTGCTCGTATCGGTCTCCGACGAGGGCTTCCACGACGCCGACGAGCTCGGGCGAGCTGCTCGCGGGGCTCGGCCACGTGGGGCGGATCGACGTCGACTCGAAGCGTTACGTCGGCGCGCAGATCGGGATCTACAACCCCTCCGGCGAGAAGGTCGGCACGATCTCGCGCCTGCGGAACCGCGAGTCTCTCTTCCTCGTCGGGCCGCGACCGCGCGGTCGTCGAGGCCGCGGTCGGCGCCGGGCTCGCCTTCCTGAGCGACAGCGGCTCGCGGCGAGGACGACGGCGGTGACGAAGCCCGCCGCGACGAGCGGCAGGAACGGCGCACGCGGGCGCGCCGAGCCCGGTGGCGGCGATGAGCGCGCAGCCGCCGGCGGCCGCAGGCCACGGGCCCGCGGCCGCGCAGGTAGGGGATCGCGACCGCGAGCAGCGGCGAGCACGGCCGCCTGGCCGAGCGCGACCGGGTGCGCCCGAGCTGCCGCGCGCGAGCGCCCACGCGACGGCGCTGGGGCTGTCGCTGCCCGCGATCCCGAGGCCGAGCGGCGGGACGGCGCCGTCGAACGGGAGGGTCTGTCCCCGTAGCCCGGCGACGAGGACGGCGAGCAGCACGCCCGCCGCTGCCTGGACGGCGCGGCGTGCCGGCCCGCGGGCGAGCTGGGCGGCGAGCGGCAGGAGCGCGAGCGCGCCGATCGGCCCGAGGAGCGGGCCGGCGACGAGAGCGAGGTTGCCGCGCGGGTCGCGCCAGGTCAGCGCGACCCAGGCCGCGCCGAGCACGCCGAAGAGGAGCGCGAGCCCGAGCGAGATGTTCCAGAGCGGGAAGAAGCTGACCGCGAAGGCGAACGCGAGCGCCGCGCGCGGGAAGCGCGAGCCCGGTCGCGGCAGCGGCGATCGTGAGCCCGAGCGGCCACCCGGCCGGGATAGAAAGGCAGGGCCCAGGCGACCCACGCCGTCCACAGCGCGGCGGCGAGCGGCCGGCGCGAGCACGCGCTCGCGGCGGCGTCGAGGACGCGAGCTGCCGCGTGGCTCGGCCGGCTCGCGGTGCTCGGCCTGGCCCGGGCGGCGGCGCCGCTTGCGGGAGCTCTGGCCGCGCAGGTCGGTTGCGAGTCGCGCGGCCGACGGGCGCGCGTTCGGATCGGGATGAAGCGCGGCGTCGACGGCCTCGAGCAGAGCCGGCGGCAGGTCGGGCCGGACCGTCTCGAGGAGCGGCGCGCCCGCCCGGATCCGGCGAGTCGTGCCGGCGGCGTTGCTCGAGCGGAACGGGTGCCGGCCGGCGAGAGCCTCCCAGAGGATCACGCCGACGGCCCAGATGTCGGCGGCGGCGGTCGCCTGGTGCCCGTCGAGGCGCTCGGGGGAGACGTAGGTGAGCGTGCCGGGCACGTCTCCGACCGCGGTCAGCGTGTCGAACTCGGCCATCTGCGCGAGGCCGAAGTCGAGCAGGCGGACGTCGATCTCGTCCGACTCGCCGAGCAGGACGTTCGACGGCTTCACGTCGCGGTGGACGATGCCGCGGCCGTGGGCGTGCGCGAGCGCGTCGAGCAGCTGCGCGGCGGCCTCGACCGCCTCGCGGTCGCCGAGCTCGCCGGCGGCGAGCGCCTGGCGGAGGGTGCGGCCGGGCACGTACTCGTAGGCGATGTAGACGTGGCCGGAGTCGCGCGCAAGCGCATAGATGCGCTGGCAGCGGGGGTGGCGCAGCGCGGCGGCGGCGCGCGCCTCGCGCTCGGCCCGCTCGGCGACCCGGCCCTCCCTGACCACCATCTTGAGCGCGACGTCGAGGCCGTTGCGCTCGTCCCGGGCGAGCCAGACATGACCCATCCCACCCGAGCCCAGAGGGCGTAGCGGTCTGTACCGTCTGAGGATCAGCTCCTGTGCGACGGTTGGTTCCAAGCGCAGAGGCCACGTCCGGTTCTACTTCGTGCCGAGGAGAAGTCCTTTCGCCGCCGAAGCACGCGATAGATTCGGCTTAGGCATGGACCCGCCCGACGACGACATCCAGTTCGACTTCTTCGACGACGAGCCGGTCACCGCCGAGACGCTCAGCGCCAGCGCACTCCGGGCGCCCGCGCGTCGGGCGCAAGCCGCGCGGCCCGTCGACGACGCCTCCTCAGCTGAAGCCGCTCGGGCGGCTGCTCGCGCTCGTCCTCTGCTTCGTCTTCCTGCTGCTCGTGTTCGCGCTGCTCATCTCCTCGTGCGCCGGCGAGTCGAAGAAGAGCCCGTACGGCGAACTACATGGACAAGGTCTCGACGATCGCGAGCCAGTCGTCGACCGACGGCGCGAACACGGTCAAGGCGCTCACGACTCCGGGGCTCGGCGCGGCGGCGATCGTCAAGAAGCTGAACGCGATCGCGGCCCAGGAGGCGCAGAACGTCGCCTCGGCGCAGGGGATCTCCCCGCCCGGGAAGCTGCGCGGCGAGCACATGAACCTGATCGAGGCGCTCGCGCTCCGCGAGAGCGGCGTCAAGGGGCTCGCGAGCGGCTTCCAGAACACGATCGGGTCGAAGACGCAAGCGAGCCGTTCAGGCGCTCGAGCTCTCGCAGCAGGCCTACCGGCTGCTCGCAAGCGACGTCGTCTGGGACGACCTCTTCAAGGCGCCGTCCGACGACCGTGCTCGACGACCAGGGCGTCCGTGGCGTCACCGTCCCGGCGTCGCACTTCCTCGCCGATCCCGACCTGGTGATCACTGCCCACGCGATGTCGCAGATCCTCGACCGCATCTCGAACGCTCCTCGACGTCGACCACGCCGACGGGCCTCCACGGGACGAACATCCAGTCCGTCTCGGCGCTCCCGAACGGCACGGGCGGGACGGCGAGGCCGCTCGTCGCCGGCCAGCTGAACACGGTGACGACGAGCTCGAGCCTCGTCTTCCAGGTGACCGTCCACAACGGCGGCATCTCGCAGGAGGTCCAGATCCCGGTCACGCTCACGATCAGCCGGCCCTCGTCGCAGGGCGGCCCGATCACGAAGACCGAGAAGATCCAGCTGATCGACCCGGGCACCGACCAGTCGGTCACGTTCGCCGATCTCGGCTCGGTGCCGTTCGCCTCACCGACGCAGGTGACGGTCGACGTGGGGAAGGTGCCCGGCGAGGTGAACGTGGCGAACAACCACGCCTCCTACCAGGTGATCTTCTCGCTCCCGTCGTAGGGATGCACCTCTCGGGGAACGCTGCCGCTCTCATCGCCGCCGCCGGGGTCGTCCTGGCCGTGGCGGCCATCGTCCTCGCCTGGGTCGCGTGGGTCGCGGGTGCGGCGGCTCCGGGACGCGCAGCGCACGCTCGTCGGCGGCGGGCGCAAGGATCTCGTCGAGTTCGCGATCTCGCTCCAGGCCCGGATCGACGACCTGCATCGCGCGGTCGACGAGGTCGCCGCCGGTCTCGCGCGAGTCGACCGCAGGGTCGACGAGACGGTCGCGAACACCGCGATCGTCCGCTACGACGCCTACGAGGACACGGGCGGCCACCAGTCGGCCTCGCTCGCGCTGCTCGACGCGGCGCGCACCGGCGTCGTCGTCACCGCCATCCAGGGCCGCGACTACGCCCGGATCTACATGAAGGAGATCGACCGCGGCTCCCCGACGGTCGCGCTGTCGCCCGAGGAGCAGCAGGCCGTCGAGAAGGCGATGGGGCGGTAGCCAGGCGGGGCGGGTACGCTTGGGTCACGTGAATCAGGTACTGGTCCTGAACGCGAGCTTCGAGCCGCTGAACGTGTGCTCGCTGCGCCGTGCGCACGTGCTCGTCTTCAAGGGAAAGGCGGAGGTGGTCGAAGAGCTCGACCGACCACTTTGCTCGGCCACGGCGAGGTTCCCGTGGCCACACGTCATCCGGCTTCTCTCCTACGTCCGTGTTCCGCGCATCGTCCAGCGCAAGATCTCCCGGCGCGCGCTCTTCGCGCGTGACGGCTGGCGCTGCGTCTACTGCGGCACCTCGAGCGGCCGGCTGACGCTCGACCACGTCATCCCGCGCTCGCGGGGCGGCGGCTCGGTCTGGGAGAACGTCGTCACCTCGTGCGCGCCCTGCAACCTGCGCAAGGGCAACCGGCTGCTGCACGAAGTGCCGATGGAGCTTCCGCATCCGCCGCGCCCGCCCGCGCCGGTGCTCTTCATCCGGCTCGCCGCCCCGAAGATCCCGGCGCGCTGGGAGCGGTACCTCGCGGCGTTCGGCGCCGCGGCCGCCTAGGCTGGCAAGCCAGCGCTTGCACTTGCGCGGGCAGCCCCGGGCCTGCTGCTCCCACTCCGACCAGGAGCCGGGGTAGAGGCGCCGTCGCGCCCGGCGAGGTGGAGGCGGTGGAGGGTGACGCACGCGGTGACCCCGAGCCGCAGTAGGCGACGAGCTCCCCCGGCGGCAGCTCCGGCACCGGATCCGTCCAGGGGGCGTTCAGGGCGCCGGGGATGCGGCCGGGGACGCGGTCGACGGGTTCGGCTCGCCGCGCCAGCGGGGAGCGAGGCGGGCGTCGACGACGACGAGCTCCTCGTAGCGGGCCGCCAGCTCGTCGAGCGAGATCTCGTCGTCATGACGCTCGCCCGGCTCGAAGGCCGCGGGCTCGGCGAGTCTCCTCGCCCGGGGTCAGCGGGCCGCGCCAGGCGTCGAGGTCGATGACGGCGCAGCGGTCGTGGCCGAAGTGGCGGAGGAGCCACCAGAGCCGCTCGGCGCCGCCCATCGAGCCGTAGGCGACGACGAACGTGTCCGGGCCGATCCCGGCGAGGCCGGCGGTGCGGGCGAAGGTCTCTGCGTCGGGGAGCGGATGACGGCCGGCCGCGCCCGGCGGCGAGGAGAGGTCGCGCTCGACGTCGAGGAACACCGCGCCCGGGGATGTGCCCGGCCAGGTACCGGGCCCATCCCGAGCTCCGGGTCGTCGAGCGCCCACCGGCAGTCGGCGAAGAGGTAGTGCACTTCTCTCGGCCCGGCGGCGCGACTCAGCGAAGCCGGACGAGCCCGTCCTTGATCACCACACGGTCGGGGGCGCAGGACGCCTCGAAGCCGTAAGCGCCCTCGCCGAGCTCCCAGACCCGCGTCGTGAGCACGTCGCCCGGGAAGACGGGCGCGGAGAAGCGCGCCGCGATCCGTGCGGGGTCACCGCCGCCGGCGGCGTCCGTCACGGCGCGGGCGGTGAGCGCGAGCGTGCAGAAGCCATGGAGGATCCGGCCGGGCAGCCCGACGGCGCGAGCCGCGTCGTCGTCGAGGTGGATGGCGAAGCGGTCGCCCGATGCGGCCGCGTAGCGGTCGGGCTGGTCGGCGGCGACCGCCTGGACGACCTCCGCTACCGGCTCAGCCCCGGCCACCTCGGCCGGAAGCCGGTGGTCCGCCGGCTGCTCGCCGCGACTGTCGGGCGCCTCGACTCCGCGGAAGAACTCGGTCACCCACTGCTCGTTGGCGAGCTCCCCGCCGGAGGTGCGCGTCTCCGTGTGGATCACGAGCGCCGAGCCGCTGCTCCGCTTCAGGAGCGCGACGGGCGTCGCGATCGAGACGAGCGTCGTCCCCGCCTCGATCGGCCGGTGGAGCACCATGTCCTGGCTGAAGTGGACGACGCGCTTGCGCGCCTCCTCGCTCGCGATCGACTTCGACGCCGGCGCGATCGCCTCCCAGACCGGCAGGATCGCGAACACCGGCGTCGCGATCCGACCCTCGAGCGCTGCGGGCGAGGGGTCCTCGGTCGCTGCGGCATAGGCCCGGATCGCCTCGGCGGTCACCTCGTAGGCGACCTCGGCGCCCGGAGTGCCGATCCCCTCGAGCCGCAGCCCGTCGAGCTGCGTGCTCATACCGTCATCCCGGTCAGCTGGCCGCCGCTCGCGGTGATGACCTGGCCCTGCACGAAGTTCGACCACGGCGAGCAGAGGAAGAAGATCGGGCCGGCCGCCTCCTCCGGGGTCGCGGGCCGCCCGAGCGGGATGATCTTCGCCGCCATCTCCCGCATCTGCTCGGGGATCCCGAGCGGGATCTCGACGCCTCCCGCGGTGAACGCCTCGCTTCCCGTCGGCGCGGTCAGGCGCGTCTCGACGAACCCGAAGGCGACCGCATTCACGTTGACCTTGGAGGGGCCCCACTCGCGCGCCAGCGTCTTCGTGAGCCCGACGAGGCCGGCCTTCGCGGCCGAGTAGTTCGCCTGCCCGACGTTGCCCTGCGTCCCCGAGATCGAGGTCACGTTGACGACCTTTCGGAAGACCTCCTTGCCCTCCGCCGCCTCCTGCTTGGCCGGCTCGCGGAAGTGCGGCGCCGCGGCGCGGAGGATCTTGAACGGGACGACCGTGTGGATCTCGAGCATCGCGCGGAACTGGTCGTCGCTCATCTTGTGCGCGATCCCGTCCCAGCTGTACCCGGCGTTGTTCACGACGATGTCGAGCTTCCCGAAGGCCTCGACGGTCTTCGCGACGAGCGCCTCGGGCACCCCGTCGTCCGTCAGGTTCCCCGCGAACACCTCGGTCGCGCCGGGGATCGCCGCCGCGCTCTCGCGTGCGGCCTCCTCGTCCAGGTCGGAGATCATCACGCTCGCGCCGTGCTCGGCGAGGAGCGACGCAGCTGCGCGGCCGATACCTCGCGCCGACCCCGTCACGAGCGCAGCCTTGCCCTCCAGCACCCCGGTCACGGTGCGTCAGGCTACCTGACAATCAGCTCTCGGGGAAACCCGGCGTGCAGCGCGCGAACCGACGAGACGAGACCGTGGTAGAACGTCTCGCGCTCCTCGGGGCCGAGGCCGCGGAGCATCTCCTCCTCCATCGCCGCGACCGCCTCCTCGCAGGCCTCGAGCACCTTCCGTCCGGTCGCGGTCAGCTGCGCCGGCAGCACGCGGCGGTGGTTCGGATGCTGCGTCCGCTCGATCAGGCCCTTGCTCTCGAGGGCCTCGATCACCTCGCTCATCGACTGCGGCGTCATGTAGGAGCGGCGGGCGAGCTGCGCGTTCGACAGCGCGCCGCGGCGACCGAGGACGCTGAGGGTCGTGTACTGGAGCGTGGTGAGCCCGTAGGGGCGAACCCTCTCGTTGATCGCGGCACGGACGGCCCGCTCGAGGCGCGCGATCACGTAGCTGACGCGGGCCGTCCCGGTCTCGGCGCGCTCGGCGGCGAGCGGCCGGCTCGCTCATCTGCGGGGCTCCCGCACGCGTTCGGGAGTGGGAAGTTGAGAAGGCAACCAGCGCATAGTGTCAGATAACCTGACATTGTTTCGGCGGTGAGCGCAAGTCTCGCCGGGCATCCTCGCCAGGCCGCGCGCCGTCGACGACTCGACGGCACTGATCGCCGGTGGCGGGTCGATCTCCTATCGCGAGCTCGCAGCTCAGGTGCGCGCGGTGGCAGCGGGACTCGCGGCCCGCGGCATCGGTCCCGGGGACCGCGTCGCGATCGTCCTTCCCGAACGCACCCTCCTTCGTCGCGGCGTACTTCGGCGCCCTCTGGGCCGGCGCCGTCGTGGTGCCGCTCAACCTCCTCCTCAGGTCCGGCGAGATCGAGCGAGCGCCTCGCGGCCGTCTCGCCTCGCGCGATCGTGACCGACGCGGAGCAGACGGCGCTCGCCGCCGGGGCGGCGGACGGCCTGGGGATCGTCGTGGTCCCGGTCGAGGAGCTCGACCGCGGCGACGCGGCCGGCCCGCCCGTCGAGCGCAGCGCCTCCGACCCGGCGGTCATCCTCTTCACCTCGGGCACCTCGGGGGTCTCGAAGGGTGCCGTGCTCACCCACGGGAGCATCGCCGCGGCGGCAGCGAATGCCGCCGAGGCTCTTGGCTCTCGGGCCGGCCGACGTCATGCTCGGCGCTGCGCCGTTGTCGCACGTGCTCGGCTCCTCGACGGGCCTCGTCGCGACACTTGCGACGGGCGGGGCTCTCGCGCTCGTCCCGCGCTTCGAGCCGGCCGCGACCCTCGCGACCATGGCCGAGACGGGCGTCACGGTCATGCTCGGCGTGCCCACGATGTGCACCGCGCTCTGCGAGGCCTTCCGGTCGGGCGGGCCGCGGCCGTCGCTTCGGCTCGCCCACATCGGCGGCGCGCCGCTTCCGGTCGAGGTGACGAGCGAGTTCGAGGGGCTGTTCGGCGCGGAGGTCTTCGAGGGCTACGGGCTCACCGAGATCTCGGGCATCGCAACCACCTACCGGCAGGGGCAGCCGCGCAAGCCGGGCTCCGTCGGCCGCCCGCTCGGCGACACGCAGCTTCGCGTCGTCTCACCCGAGGGAGCGGACGCCCGGCCCGGCGAGGTCGGCGAGGTCCGCTTCCGCGGATCGAGCGTGATCCCGGGGTACTGGGCGGGAGAGAACGCGGGGCTCGTGCCGGTCTCGGAGGACGGCTGGCTCGCCACGGGCGACCTCGGCTTCTGCGACGAGGAGGGCTACCTCTTCCTCGTCGACCGCCTCAAGGACATGATCATCCGCAACGGCTACAACGTCTATCCGCGCGAGGTCGAGGAGGTGCTCTACGCCCATCCGGACGTGCTCGAGGCGGCCGTGGTCGGCGTGCCCGACGCGCGGATCGGCGAGGAGGTCGTCGCGCTCGTTCAACCGAGGCCTGGATCGAGCTGCGATCCCGCCGAGGTGCACGACTGGGTGCGTGAGCGCGTCGCCGCCTACAAGTACCCGCGGCATGTCCTTCTCGTCGAGGTGCTGCCGACAGGGCCGACCGGGAAGATCGTCAAGCGCGAGATCGACCGAGCCGCGCTCGCACGACAGCTCGGTCTCTAGCCTCGGTCTAGTACTGCATCCCGTCGCTGTCCGGCGGGTCGAGGCGCGGCCCGTACGGAGCCGAGTCGAGCCATCTCGCGGTCGAGCGGACGTGCGGCGCGACGAGCGCGGCGCCTCGCCGCTCGAGTCTCTTCGCCATGCTCGTCGGGGCCAGATGGGCAAGGGCGGCGCTGGAGGCGGCGCGGTTCCGCTCGGCCGCCGCGCGCCGCGACCGGGCGAAGTGGGCGACTGCCGCCCGCGCTTCGCCTTCCGTCGAGGCGTCGGTCGCAGCCCTGATCGCGCGGGCCGCCACGATCGCGTCCGGTATGCCCGAGTTGAGACCGCGGGCGCCGAACGGGGCGAACAGGTGCGCGGCCTCCCCGACGAGCAGCACCCGCCCGGTCGGGTCGGCGAACTCGCGGGCGAGCACCTGCAGGAAGACGTAGGTCGAGACCCAGGTCACGCGGTCGGCGTAGACCGGGTCCATCACGCGCGGCAGCCAGTTCTTCACGGGGTCTGTCCCCCCGAATTCGGTCGGGATCGTCGTCGGGAAAGCACTGCAGATCGACCCGCCAGTGACCCGCGAAGGGGACGAACAGGACGTTCCGACCGCCGACCGCAGGGTGCTCGTAGTGGAAGACGCGCTCGGCCGGGCGTGTCGAGTCCGGTAGCTCCGAGGCGTCGACGATGACGAACGCGTTCTCGGTTCGCGGCCCCTCGAGCGGGATCTCGAGCGACGAGCGCACATCCGAGCGGGCGCCGTCGGCGCCGATCACGAAGCCGGCCTCGAGGCGCCGGCCGCCCTCGGTCACGACGGTGACCCCCGCGCCGGTCGCCTCCACCCCCTTCACCGGCGACTCCCAGACGAACTCGACGCCCGCCTCGATCGCCGCGGCGAGCAGAACCTGCTCGGTCACGACCTGGGGCAGGCTCGTCGCGGCCGGGATCACGCCGTCCGGGGGCGGCGGGTAGGTCTTCGCGTACAGCTCCCGCCCGCGGTAGAAGGTCCGCTTGGTCAGCCAGATCAGGCCGTGGTCGGCGAGCTCGTGCCCGAGCCCGGGCCGGAGCTGCCTCGAGCAGCTTCATCGACGCGCCATGGATGAAGATCGCCCGGCTCCCCGGGCGCACGCGGTCGGCGGCGCCCGCCTCGACTACCGTCACCGGCAGGCCGGCGGCGCGGAGGGCGAGCCCAGCCGTCAGGCCGACGGGGCCCGCGCCGACGACGATCGTCCGGTCGTTCATCGCGCGACCACGAGCGCGTCGAGGGCCACCAGGCCGTCTCGCGTGACGCGGAGCGGGTTGATCTCCACCTCGGCGATGTCGTCACGGCCGGAGATCAACGCGCCGAAGGCGACGATCGCGCGGGCGAGCTCGTCGTCGTCGACCGCGGGCGCGCCCCTGGCGCCCCGAAACGCCACCGCCGCCACCAGCTCGCCGAGCATCGCGGCCGCCTCGAGCGGAGGCACAGGTGCGAGCCTCGCCGTGGCGTCGTCGGTCCCCTCGGCCCCCGTTCCGCCCACGCCGAGCACGACGAGCGGGCCGAACACCGCGTCACGTCGCGCACCGAGGATCAGCTCGGGCCCGGCGGGCGCAGTCGCTTCGATCAGGTAGCGGGAGCCCGGGATCGCGTCGATCGCGTCGAGCGCCCGGCCGAGCGCATCCTCGTCGCGGATCCCCAGGTGGACGCCGCCCGCTTCCGTCTTGTGATCGAGCCCGGCCGCGAGGGCCTTCGCGACGACGGGCGGCCCGAGTCGCTCGAGCGCTCCGCGTGCCTCCTCGCGCGTCGTGCAGACGAACCGCTCCGGCGTCCGGATGCCGAGCGCCGCCACGAGGTCCTTCGCCGAGCCCTCGTCCCAGTCGGTCGCCGGCCGATACCCGGGCACCGTTTGCTGCGCCGGGTCGGGAGTGCGCCTGGCACGTTGCACGCGCATCCGCTGCGATCGCCGCGACCGCGCGGGCCGCTCGCTCGGGCGTTGGCAGGACGGGCACGCCGGCGGGCCCGAGCACCTCGCGGACCTCCGCGAGCCGCCCCGGGGTCGCCGTCAGCCCGAGCACTGCCGGCCCGCGGACCTCCGCCAGGAGCGCCGCAGGATCCGCGGCGTCGGGCTCGTCGAGCAGGTAGACGGCGAGCAGGTCGATCCCGGAAGCGGCGGCGACGGTGTCGAGGACGGCGCCGAAGCTCTCGGCAGGCCGGCCGGTGTCGACCGGGTTGCGCTGGAAGGTGATCGGGGGAAGGAGCTCGGAGAGCCGCTCCGCGGTCTCGGCGTGGAGCTCGGGCAGTCGCACGCCGCGGAACGCCAGCTCGTCGGCGAGCAGAAGCCCGGGGCCTGCCTGCCCGGTGACCACGCCGATCCCCGGGGAGAGCGACGCCGGAAGCCGTACGAGCCGGAGAGCCTGGGCCGCGTCGAGGAGCTGCGTGAGGTCGTCGACGACCACAGCGCCCGCCTGCGCGAGGGCGACGCGCGTCACCCGCCAGCTGCCCGTGAGCGCGCCGGTGTGCGAGCGCGAGAAGGCGTCGATGTCCGTGCGGCCGGCCTTCAGCGCGACGACCGGAACGCGGGCGGCGACCGCCTCGATCGCCTCGACGAGGCGCCGTCCGTCGGCGACCCCCTCGACGGCGAGGGCCACGACCTCGACCGACTCGTCGGCGGCGAGATGAGCGAGCACCTCCGCGAAGCCGACGTCCACCGCGTTCCCGAGGCCGACCCCGAGCCGGATGCCGAGCCCCTCCCCGGCGGCCTGGAAGGCGAGCGCGTGGTTGACGCCGCCGCTCTGCGCGACGATCGCGAGACCGCCCGGCGGCAGCTCCGCGGCCGTCCGGACGAAGCTGGCGCACAGTCCCGAGCGAGGGTCGAAGAAGCCGGAGGTGTTCGGGCCGAGGATCCTCAGCCCGGTTTCCCGCCCGAGCGAGGCGAGCGCCGCCTGGAGGTCTTCCTCGCCCGCTTCCGCCCAGCCGCCCGAATGCACGACGGCAGCCCCGACGCCTGCCTCGGCGCACTCGGCGAGCGCGCCGAGCACGACCGGGACCGGGACCGCGAGCAGCGCCAGGTCGACGGGCGCCGGGAGCTCCGAGACGCGCTCGAAGCCGGGTCGCCCCCCGACGGGCTCCCCACGGGGGTTCACGGCGTACACCGGGCCCGGGAAGCCCGCGAGGCTGCCGACGAGCGCGTTCCCGGCCTTGCCCGGCGTGGCCGACGCGCCGATCACCGCCACCGAGCGGGCGTCGAAGAGCCGCTCGAGCGCACGACCCGTCACGACACTCGATCCGCGAGGGATCACGAGCCGGCGGCGAAGACTGTCCGGAGCGTCCCGATGGCTGTGACGGAGACGTCGACGACGTCGCCCGGGGCGAGATAACGCGGCGGGTCCATCGCATGCCCGACGCCGCCGGGCGTGCCCGTGACGATCAGGTCGCCGGGCTCGAGCTCGACGATCTGCGAGAGGTCGGCGATGAGCGCCGGGAGGTCGAACACGAGGTCGCCGAGGCTCGCGCGCTGGCGCACCTCGCCGTTCACGGTGGTCGTCAGCTCGAGCGCGGCGAGGTCGCCGAGCTCGTCGAGCGTGACGACCTCGGGCCCGACCGGCGTGCAGCGCTGCCACGACTTGCCGGCGAACCACTGCAGCGACCGGTTCTGGAAGTCGCGCATCGACACGTCGTTCACGAGGGTCAGGCCCGCGACGTGGTCGAGCGCGTCGTCCCGCGCGATGCGCCGGCCGCCGCGTCCGATCACGGCCGCCACCTCGCCCTCGTAGTCGACCTTCGGCGATTCGGGGGGAAGCACGACGGGCTCGCCGGGATCGGTGAGCGCGCGCGCGAGCTTGAGGAAGAACGTCGGGCTCGTGGGAGCCTCGCGCCCCATCTCGGCGATGTGCGCGCCGTAGTTGATCCCGACGCAGGCCACTGCTCCCGGCTCGAGCACCGGGCGGACAAGGCGCCCCTCGACCGTTCCCGTCTCCGTCGTCGCGGTCGAGAGACCGCCGCGGAGCAGGGCGCCGATGTCGTCGTACCGCTCCCCGGTGAGGTCCCTGTAGGCGCGAAACGCCTCGCCGTCGCGCCGCGCGGCGACGGTCGAGCCGTCGGCGAGAGCGAGGGTCACGAGCCTCGTCATGTGACAGACCCTAGACGGTAGGCGACGAAAGTGTCAATAATGACGGGCGAGCGAAGGAGGTTCATGTGCGGTTCGAAGATGTGTTCATCCCCGTGGAGGCAGCGTGGTCGAGCCCGTTCGTGCGCTGGCAGGGGCCGGCCGCCGACGTGAACGCCGTCGATCTCGCGGCCCAGGTGGCGGGCGACGCCCTGAAGCGGAGCGAGGCGGACTGGCGACTCTCGGACGTCGTGTTCGGGATCACCGTTCCGCAGAAGGAGGCGTTCTACGGTGGGCCGACGCTCGCAGCCCGGCTCGGCCTCGGCCATACGAGCGGGCCGATGCTCGCGCAGGCGTGCGCGACCTCGGTGGCCTGCATCCACTGGGCCTCCGCGACCCAGCAGCTCGACGGCGACGGCGCGCGGCTCGTGGTCGCGGCCGACCGCACGAGCAACGGCCCGCACGTCGTCTACCCGAGCACGACCGCTCCCGGCGCCTCGCCCGACTCGGAGAACTGGGTGTTCGACAGCTTCGGCCGCGACCCGGCGACGGGGCGCGGGATGCTCTCGACCGCCGAGCAGGTGGCGGCCGAGGGGAAGATCGAGAAGGCCGAGCTCGACGAGCTGGCGGTGCGCCGCTACGAGCAGTACCTCGACGCGCTCGCCGACGACCGCGCCTTTCAGCGACCGTGGATGGTGCCGATCGTCGCCGGCAGCGCCCGCAAGCCGGTCGAGATCGGCGAGGACTGGGGCGTGCGTCCGATCGAGCGGGATGCGCTCGAGGCCCTCCGGCCGGTGCAGGAGGGCGGTGTCGTCAGCTTCGGCACGCAGACCCATCCCGCGGACGGCTGCGCGGGCATGGTCGTGGCGACCCGGCCGGCGATCGAGCAGGCGGGCTATGACGGCCCGGTGGCGCGGATCCGTGCGACGGGGTTCGCCCGGGTCGAGCGGGGCGCGATGCCCAAGGCGCCGGTGCCTGCAGCCAGGGCCGCCCTCGCCGACGCGGGGGTCGCGATCGAGGACCTCGCCGTGATCAAGACCCACAATCCGTTCGCGGTCAACGACGTGTGGCTCGCCCGCGAGCTCGGTGTGGACGCGAACGAGGTCAACCCCTTCGGCTGCAGCCTCGTCTACGGGCACCCGCAGGCGGCGACCGGCGCGCGCGGCGTCGTCGAGCTCATGCACGCGCTCGTCCGGCGCGGCGGCGGCATCGGTCTCTTCACCGGCTGCGCGGCGGGGGACACGGGCGCTGCGCTCGTGCTCGAGGTATGACGGCGATCGCGCCCTCGGAGAGCGCGCTTCGGCGCCGCAGCGTCGGGCCGCCCGCGGCGCGCTCCGTCCTGCTGACGGTGCTCGGGGAGTACGCACTACCTCGAGGCGGCGTCGTGTGGCAGGAGTCGCTCGTCGCGGCGCTCGCCGCGCTCGGGCACACCGAGCAGACGGCGCGGCAGGCTGTGGCGCGGAGCGCTCGCGACGGCTGGCTCTCGGGGGAGCGCGTCGGGCGGCGTACGCGCATGTCGGTGACGCCGCCGACCGTCCGGATGCTCGAGCAGGGAGGAGAGCGCATCTTCGGGTTCGGTCCCGAGCACGACTGGGACGGGCGCTGGCTGGTGGTCGTCCTGCGCATCCCGGAGGACCGCCGTGCGGTCCGGACGCGGGTCCGCACCCGTCTCGCCCGGGCGGGGATGGGCTCGCTCGGCGGCGGGGTCTGGATTGCTCCCCACGCCGATCGCGAGCCTCTCGTCGCCGCGGCTCTCCGCGCGGAGGGAGCGACAGGGGAGGCCCTCTCGTTCCTCGCGGAGCCCGGCTCGCTCGGGCGGCACGACGATCTCGCCGGGGCCTGGAACTTCCAGGAGCTCGGCGCCGAGTACCACGCGTTCCTCGACCGGTTCGCGGCGACGGACGCAGGGTCGCTCTTTCGGGCGCAGACGGAGCTCGTGCACGCCTGGCGGCGGCTCGCGTTCCTCGATCCGGACCTGCCCGGAGAGCTCCTGCCCCGCGACTGGCCGAGGCCGAGCGCCCACCGGCCTCTTCCAGCGCCGCAACGCCGCCTGGCGGGAGGCCGCACAGGATCATTTCTCCGAGCTCGACGGCAGTGCATTCTTGAGTCAACATCCCAGGAGGAGCGAATGAGCACCATCGACGTCACGAGAGCGAACACCGTCGAGGTCGGCTACGACGAGTTCTGCGGCGCGCTCGCATCCCACGACCTGCAGGCGCTGTGGAGCCTCCAGCGCAAGCTGATGCCGGACGTGCCGATCCCGGCCACGATCCCGTGGCTCTGGAAGTGGGACACGATCTTCCCGCTCGCCAAGCGCGCCGGCGAGATCATCACGATCGAGCGCGGCGGCGACCGGCGCGTGCTCGCGCTCGCGAATCCCGGCCTTGGCGGGCTCCCATTCACGAGCACGACGCTCTGGGGCGCGATCCAGTACCTCGGGCCCGGCGAGAACGCGCCCGCCCACCGGCACACGCCCTCGGCGATCCGCTTCGTGATGACGGGCTCCGGCGTGTACACGACGGTCGACGGCGACGCGTGCGAGATGCAGCCCGGCGACCTGATCCTGACGCCGAACTGGATGTGGCACGACCACAACAACTACGGCGACGAGCCGATGGTCTGGTTCGACGGGCTCGACCTGCCGCTCATGGTCACGCTCGAGTCGATCTTCTTCGAGAACCACCCGGACGCGAGACAGCCGGTGCGGGGGCACGGGCTCTCCGAGCAGCTGCACACGGCCGGCGGGCTTGCGCCCGCGGGCGAGGACCGCGATCCGCTCAACTCGCCGCTCCTCCGCTACTCGTGGGCCGAGACCGAGCGGCTGCTCGACCATCAGCTCGCCTCGAGCGGAGGGAGCGAGGCGAAGGTCGAGTACCTGAACCCGGCGACGGGCGGGCCGGCGATCCGGACGTTCGCGTCCGAGATGACCCGCCTGCTCCCCGGAGCCCGCACCCCGACCCGCCGCCAGACCGGAAGCCAGGTGCACGTCGTGTTCCAGGGCGCGGGGCGCTCCGTGATCGACGGCAGCGTGTTCGAGTGGGGGCCGGGCGACATCTTCGTCGTCCCGTCCTGGGCGGCCGCCGACCACGAGGCGACCGAGCAGGCGGACCACTTCGTCCTCAGCGACCGGCCCGTGCTCGAGGCGTTTCGCCTCTTCAGGCGCGAGGAGCTTCCCGAGCATCAGCAGGCCGGGGAGACGTTCCTGCCGAAATGAGCACCCGGCAGGCCGAGTGGGATCCATATGCGCCCGACGCGGTTGCCGATCCGCATGCGTCCTGGGCGGAGCTGCGGGACCGCTGCCCGGTCGCCTGGAGCGAGCGGATGTCGGGGTTCTGGGCGGTGTCGCGGTACGACGACGTCGTCGCGATCGCCCGGGCCTCGGAGCGCTTCAACAACTCGGGAGGGCCGCAGTTCGGGACGAGCCGCCCGCCGCTCGAGGTCGACCGGCCGGAGCACACGTTCTTCCGCCGTCTGCTCCAGCCGCACTTCGCGAAGGAACGGATCGCTCTGCTCGAGCCGGCGGTGCGCGGCTTCGTCGCCGAGATGCTCGAGCCTGCGCTCGAGGCCGGCGAGGGCGACCTCGCCGAGGCGCTGAGCTATCCACTGCCCGCGCGCACGCTGTGTCTCTGGCTCGGCCTTCCCGACGAGGAGTGGTCGGTGCTGAAGGGCGTCTCGGAGCGCCTGTTCGCGGCCGAGGAGGGGCGCGGCGACGACCCGGCGACACGCGCGGCGTGCAACGAGGAGCTCTACGCGTACTCGCGCCGGCTCGTACGCGAGCGGGTCGAGCGACCCCGCGACCCGGCGACGGACCTGATCAGCGGCATCCTCGGCGAGAGCGACGGCGTCCATGCGGTCACCGAGGAGAGCTGCGTCGAGCTCGTGCGGCTGCTGCTGACGGCCGGCCACAACTCCACGACCGGCGGGATCGGCAACTCCATCCTCCGGATCGCGCGGGAGCCCGAGCTCCAGCGGCGGCTTCGCGCCGAGCCGGAGCTGATCCCGGCGGCGGTCGAGGAGCTCCTCCGCCTCGAGACGCCCGGTGCAGGCGATGCCGCGGTGGTCGAACGAGGACGTCGAGCTGCACGGGCGCCGCCTCGCCGAGGGCGAGATGGTGATGCTCGTCTGGGCGGCCGCGAACCGAGATCCCGAGCACTTCCCGGACCCCGACCGGTGCGTCCTCGACCGCTCGCCGAACGACCACGTCACCTTCGGCCGTGGCATCCACCGCTGCATCGGGATCGACCTCGCCCGGCTCGAGATCCGCGTCGCGGTCGAGGAGCTCCTCGCTCGCACCGGCTGGATCGAGCTCGCGGGCGAGCCGGTACGGACGACATTCATCCGCCAGGGCGTCGCCTACCTTCCGGTCAGGTTCGCGTGAAGATCGCCGTCGACCGCGAGGTCTGCTCGCTCAACGCGGAGTGCACCTACACGGCACCGGACGTGTTCCGGATCGAGGACGGCGAGCTCGTCTACGACTCCGAGCCGACACCGGAGCAGGAGGCCGCCGTTCGCGAGGCCGTCGACGCCTGCCCCACCCTCGCGATCGAGATCGTCGAGGAATGACGGTCGCCGCCGACTTCGACCCGCTCGCGCCGGAGAGCTTCGAGAGCTTCCACCGCGAGTTCACCGGGCTGCGCGCGGAGTGCCCGGTCGCCACGGAGCGACGCGTGGAACGGCTTCTGGGCGCTGACCCGGTACGACGACGTCCTGGCGGCCGCCGGCGACCCGGCGCTCTTCACCACCACCGTCCAGAACGTCGTGCCAAGGCTGGCTTTCACCGGCCGCCGGCCCCCGCTCCATCTCGATCCGCCCGACCACACCCCGTACCGCCGTGCGCTCAATCCGTACTTCACTCCGGCGAGGATGGCGGCGATCGAGCCGGCGGTGCGGAACGTGGTGGCCGACCTGCTCGACCCGCTCGTCGCCGCGGGCGGAGGCGACATCTGCGCCGGGTTCACGCACCGCCTTCCCGGCTACGTCCTCGCCGAGTTCTTCAACCTCACGCCCGAGCTCGGGATGGCGATCCGCGACGCGACGCGCGAGTTCGTCGACGCCGTGCAGCGGTTCCGCGCCGAGGACGTGAAGCGCACGAGCCTCGCGCTCTACGAGATCGCGCAGGCGCTGATCGACATGCGGCGCGCCGAGCCGCTCGACGAGGCCGAGGATCCGGTCACCGGCCTGCTCGCGGCGCGCGTCGACGGGGAGCCGCTGCCCGGAGGACATGCTGCTCGGGACGATCCGCCAGTTCATCGTCGTCGGCATGGTCGCTCCGTGTGTGTTCATCGGGAGCATGGTCGTCCACCTCGCCGAGCACCCCGAGTTGCAGGCCGAGCTGCGCAGCGATCCGTCGCTCGTGCCCGCGGCGGTCGAGGAGTACCTGCGGCTCCTCACGCCCTACCGCGGCTTCGCGCGCACGCCGACCCGGGACGTCGAGGTCGGCGGGCGCCTGATTCGCAAGGACGAGCCGGTCGCGCTCGTGTACGCGTCGGCGAACCGCGACGAGTCGGTGTTCCCCGAGCCCGAGCGCTTCGTGCTGAACCGCCCGGCGATCGGCAGGCATCTGGCATTCGGGGCCGGGCCGCACCGTTGCGCCGGCGCGCCGCTCGCCGTGCTGATGCTTCGCGTGACCCTGGAGGAGCTGCTCGCGCGCACGCGCTCGATCGAGGTCGTCGGCGAGGTGACGATGACCGGCTGGCCCGAGTGGGGAACCCTCACGCGTGCCGACACGGCTTGCATGACGGAGGCCGACTTCGATCCGCTCGCCGAGGAGTTCGTGCGCGACCCGCACGCCGTGTGGGCCCGGCTCCGCTCTGAATGTCCCGTTGCACGGGGCGCCCGCTGGGACTTCTGGGCGCTCACGCGCTACGACGACGTGGTCGCGGCGAGCTCGCGGCCCGGCGACTTCACGAGCTCGCTCGGGATCGTGGTGCCGCGCAACCCCGTCTCGGGTCGTCGCGCGCCGCTCCACTTCGACCCGCCCGAGCACCCGCGCTACCGGCGGCCGCTGAACCGCGTGCTCGACGAGGATCGTCTTCCCGAGCTCGAGCCGGCGATGCGCGACCTCGCAGCCGAGCTGATCGGGTCTTTCGTCGCGTCCGGCGGCGGCGAGTTCGTGGCGGAGGTGAGCTCGCCGTACGCCGGGCTCGTCTTCACGGACATCCTGCGGCTCCCGCGGGAGCTCGCCCGTGCCTTGAACGCGAGCGGGGAGCGCTTCGAGCACGCCCAGGCGCACTTCGACGTCGAGACCGCCGAGCGCGAGAACCAGCATCTCTACGCGGAGTGCCGCAGGATCGTCGCCGCCCGGAAGGCCGAGCCGCTCGATCCTGCCGAGGACATCGTCAGCGCGCTGCTCGACACTCGCGTCGACGGCGAGCCGCTCGACGACGAGCTCGTGGCCGGGAGCCTCCGGCAGCTCCTGATCGCCGCGCACGTCGCGCCGACCGCGCTGCTCGCGAGCGCCGTCGACCACCTGGCCCGCGATCCCGGGCTGCAGCAGCTCCTGCGCTCCGACCCGGCGCTCATCCCCGGGGCGCTCGAGGAGCTGCTCCGGCTCTACGCGCCGAACCAGGGCTTCGCCCGGACGGCGACCCGGGACCTCGACGTGCGGGGCCGGACGATCCACGAGGGCGAGATGGCCGCGCTCGTGCTGCCCTCGGCCAACCGCGACCCCGAGGTGTTCGAGTCGCCGGAGGAGTTCCGTGCTCGGGCGCTCGCCCAACCCTCATCTCGCCTTCGGCCACGGCCCGCACAAGTGCGCCGGCGCGGCGGTGGCGCGGGCCGAGCTCCGGATCGCGCTCGAGGAGCTTCTCTCGCTGACCTCGTCGTTCGAGCGGGCCGGCGAGCCGGAGATGCTCGGCTGGCCGGTCTACGGGCCCGAGGCGCTGCCGCTCTCCTGCGTCCCGGCCTGAACGCGCACGCGCTCGCCGTCCGTCGCGAAGCGGGTGTCGAAGCCGGCCTCGGCCGTGATCCTCTCGATGTAGCCCGTCACCTCGTCGCGCCGCTCGAGCGGCACGGGCCGCCCGCGGTCGTCGATCCAGCAGGGCACGAAGCCCGCATCGACGGCGCCGCCCTCGATCCGGCAGTCGGCGACCATCGTGTTCCGGCTCTCCGGGTGGAAGGGGTAGAAGGGCATTGCCGGGTCGGGCTCGAAGCCGAAGAGCTCGCGGCGTCGCCTCGACCAGGCGGCGAGCTCCGCTGCGCTCGCTCCCGACGGCGTCAGCGCGTGGGTCACGGCGACGAAGTTGCCGAGGCCGTGGAAGACGGGCTTGCCGCGGTAGATCTCGATCCCGCGGAGGATGTGCGGCGTGGTGGCCGACGACGACGTCGGCGCCGCAGTCGATCGCGGTGCGGCCGAGCTCCCGCTCGTAGTCGTGCACCACGACCGGGACGTGCCCGATGCCCTTGTGGAAGGCGACGACGACCACCTCGGCCGTCTCCCGCAGCGCGAGGACGTCCGCACGGAGCAGGTCGAGGCTCTCGGGCGCGACGAACGTGTAGACGCGCGGAGGCCCGCCGGGCCCGGCGTAGTCGAGCTCGTAGTGCGTCAGCACGTCGAGCGCGGCGGCGCCCGCCTTGCGTGAGGTCGCGCGGCTCTCGCGCGGGCCGACGCAGTTGTACGACAGGACGCCGACGCCGTTCGACCACGGCGGGACGCCGCGCCTCCTCGAGGGTCATTCCTGCGCCTGCGGTCTCGATGCCGAGCCCGTGCAGCGTGGCGATCGTGTCCTCGATCCCGTTGGGGCCCGAGTCGAAGATGTGGTTCCCGGCGAGCGTCGCGATGCCGAGACCGGCCCGGCCGAGCGCCTCGAGGCGCGCCGGGTCGGCCGGCGGTGCCGGGATGTCGACGCTGCTCGGCACGCCGCGGGAGGTGTGCGGGACCTCGACCTGCCCGACGACCAGGTCGGCGGAGCGCAGGAGCTCGACGCTCGGCTCGAAGAACGAGTCGGGGTCGGGCTCGTCGAGGATCAGGTCGCCGAGCAGGAGCAGCCTCATCGGGGGATCCCCTCGACGAACTGCTCGAGGGCCGACGTGAACGCCTGCTCGTCCCAGCCGCGGGCATCGGCGTTGTCCGCGTCGATCTCGAGGACGGGGATCCCGGCGTCCTCGAGCGCCCGCGTGACGAAGTAGGGGCTCCGAGACTCGGCGGTCACGAGGTGGACGACGGCACCGACGCCGTGGGCCTGCGCTTCCTTCAGGTACCAGGGGTCGGCCCAGCCGGGCATGCCGAGGAAGTCCGTGAACGCGGCGAACCGCGCCGCGAGCTGCCGCAGCGGCGGCCCGCCGTACCGGGCATACCCGTCGGCGGCGATCGCGAGGTACATCGACCAGACGAACACGGCGCCATGCGCGCTCGGCGAGGCGCTGGTAGAAGCCGAGGTTGAACCAGAGGCCGCGGCCGATCCACATCAGCCGGATCCGCTCGTCGTCGCAGACGGCGGCGCCCTCGGCGACGAGGCTCTCGACCTCCTCGTGGAACGCGCGGGCCGCATCGCGGGCCCACTCGGTCCCGCGATGCCACTGGGGGAGCATCACCGCGGGGATGCTGTCGACGATGTCGACCGGCGCCGGGGCCGTGGCCGCGAGCAGGTCGCGGGTGCGGCGGCTCCACTCCTGCTGCTCGTTCGCGAGCTCGAGGATCCGCCCGAGCCGCGCCTCGTCGAGCCGCTTCCCGGTCAGCTGCTCGAGGAACTCGACGAGGCGCTCGAGCTCGGCGCTCATCAGGTCGAGCCGCGCCGTGCCGACGACGGTCTCCCAGTCGTGGGCGATGCCCTCCCACCAGCGGTCGGTCAGCCTCGGATCGACGGCCTTCTCGAGCGCGAAGTAGGGGACGTCCCGTTCGCGCCTCCACGCCTCGGCGATCCCGAGGTGCGCGTCCGTCCAGGCCTGCGTGACGAAGGCCGAGACGGGCGGCAGCCCGCCCCAGGGCGCTTCCCCGGGATCGTCCTCGAGCGTCGAGCCGAGTGAGATCGCGCTGTACTGCTCGATCCAGTCCGGGTAACCACGCTCGCGGAGCTTCGCGAGGTAGTGCGGCGCGCGCTGCTTCGCCGAGCAGATCGAGGCCCACCACTGGTTCACGACGTACGGGATCCCCATCGCCCGCAGGAGCTCGTGGGGAACGTCCGCGTCGGCCAGGACGAGCGGCTCGCCGGCGGCGACCTGCTCGTGCAGCTCCGCGAACCACGAGCGCTGGTGGGCGAGAGCTGCGGCCGAGCTCGCGAGCCGGCGGGTGCCGCGGGCTCCCCGGAACGTCTCGCTCATCGGCCTCCGCCGGGCCTGCGGCTCATGCCAGGAGCGCCAGGTCTGCAGCGGTGAGGGCCTCGTCGGTGCGGCGGTCGAGCACGACGAGCGGGGCGTCGAGCGCGTCGCGGAGGGCCGGGATCCCCCAGGCACGCGCGTCGTCGCCGGAGCGGATCCAGGCCAGCACGACGTCGGCGCCCGCCGTCTCGGCCTCCCGGGCGACCGCGGCGGCGGCTTCGTGCCGGTCGAAGCTCTCGCCTGCGACGTGGAGCCCGTGGGTCTCGAGCGACCGGAAGAGGCTGGGGGCTCGCCTCGCTGCCGGTGACGAACAGCCGACGCCCGGGGGCCGGGGGTGCACCGCCCCGCTCGACGAGGAGCTCCTCGAGGAGACGGTTCGCCTCCGCGGCCGGGAGGTTCGCGGCGCCTCCGGCGGCGGCGAGCGCGTCGCTCCCGGCGATCCCGCCTCCGCGGCGGAGCTCCGCGAGGCGGTCGAGCAGGCGCTTCGTCTCCTGCGCGTCCCCGGCGGACGCTCGAATGTCCTCGTCGGTCACCTCCCGTCCCGACCATCGTTCGAGCACACCCATGAGCTCGGCGATCCGGTCGCGGTTGTACCGAGCGGTCGTCTCGGTCGGGAGATGGAGGAGGTCGAGGAACCAGAGCTCGGGCAGCGGCTCGGTCCGGGCGAGCACCCGCAGCGCCGTGAACAGGCGGACGGTGCTGTCGGAGTCGTGCGAGAGAAGCAGGAAGTCGAGCGCGCGGCCGCCCCTCGAGCAAGCCCGCGAGAACGGCACGCACCGGAGCGTCGACCCCGGCCCGAGGATCGCGTCGGCGCGCTCTGCGGGGAATTGACGGGGACAGACCTCTGGCGCGCTCCGTGATGGGGACAGACCCCGTCAGACGCAGCGGGTTGAGCCCGGCGGCGGCGATCAGCTCGCGCGGCACGTCGTTGCCGAGGTAGCCCACGACGCCCCTGTCCGGAACGGGCGGGCTCTCGAACGCGGCGACCAGCTGCTCGAGCGCGCTCACGTGAGGAAGGGGATCACGGCGTCGAGGAACGCGGCGGGCTGCTCGCAGTGGACGAGATGACCGGCGTCGGGAATGGTCACGAGGTGGATCATCGGGTTCACGGCGGCCATCCGCTCGGCGTACTCGACCTTGAAGAGCGGCGACTCCGCGCCGCGGACGACGAGCGTCGGGCAGCGCATCGCCTCGACCGACGGCCAGAGCCCCATGATGAGCGGCTCGCCGCCCGCGGCGGACCAGCGGACCCGGCCCTCGATGTCGCTGCGCCACGTCAGCCGGCCGTCGTCGAGCTCCCGGAATCGCGACGCGGGAACCCAGTCGGGGACGCCACGCGGCAGCGATTTCGCGAGCGCGGCAAGCGCATGCTCGCGCGAGTCGAACACGATCGTCGGGCTCTCGAGCGAGGAGGGACGCGTGTGGTCGGCGGGCCCCCCGTCCTCCATCACACAGCGGCGCACTCGCTCCGGGTTGCGCGCCGCATAGACGCACGCAGTGACCGCACCGAGGGAGTGGCCGACCAGATCGAAGGTCGTGAGCTCGAGGCCGTCGATGAGCTCGTCGAGGTCGGCGAGCGTCTGCTCGACGCCGTAGCGGGCTTCGGGGTCCCAGTCGCTCTCGCCGCATCCGCGCAGGTCGGGCGCCGTCACGCGTCGGCCTGCCGCGGCCAGCCCGGGCGCGATCTCCTGCCAGTCGGTCGCGTCGAGGCCCCCGCCGTGGAGGAGGACGACGTCCGGTGCGCCATCCTCTCCCCAGCGGAGATGGGAAAGCGCGAGCCCGCCGCTCAGCGTGAACGATCCGCGGGTCACGAGAGGCTCAACGGGAGCTGGTCGACTCCGAGCCGCGGCCACGCCGGCCGGACGACCTCGCCGTCCACCGCGAACGAACGTGTGCGGGCGAGCAGCTCCTCGAGCGCGACCCGAAGCTCGAGCCGCGCGAGCGGCGCGCCGATGCACTGGTGGATCCCTCGCCCGAACCCGACGTGGCGGTTCGGCGTGCGCTCCGGGTCGAGGTCCGCCGCACGGTCGAACGCGCGCCGGGTCGAGGTTCGCCGAGCCGAACACGAGCCAGACGAAGTCGCCCGCCGCGACGGGCCGCCCGCCGAGCTCCGTGTCGGTCGTCGCGATCCGCCGCATCGCCTGCTGCGGCGCATCGACGCGCACGACCTCCTCGGCGAACGCGGCGATCGCGTCGGGCGTCGCGCGTAAGCGCGCCTGGAGGTCGCCGTCCCGCGCGAGCCGCAGCACGGCGTTGCCGATCGCGCTCGTCGTCGTGTTGTGGCCGGCGGAGATGAACATCATCACGATCCCCACCACCATCTCGTCGTCGAGCGGTGGGAGCCCGGGATCGCCCTGCACGAGCGCGCTCACGACGTCGTCGCCGGGGTTGCGCCGGCGCTCCTCGATCAGCGCCGTCATCCAGGGGCGCAGCTCCTCGCCGACGGCGATCCGCTCCGGGCTCCCTGGCGGGGTCTGTCCCCCGATCTCGTCGACCCGGCGCGACCAGTCGTTGATCGTCCGCCAGTCGTCGTCGGCGAGCTCGAGCAGCAGGCAGAGCGCCCGGGTCGGGAACGGATGGCTGAAGTCGACGGCGAAGTCGCCGCTGCCTGCTTCGACGAGCGGGTCGAGCATCTCGCCGGCGTACCGTCGAAGCGGCTCCTCGAGCACGGCGAGGCGCTCGCGCGAGAAGTACGGGTTGAGCAGGCGGCGGTAGACGCGGTGCTCGGGCGGGTCGCACTCGAGCGGTGGGCGCCTGCGTGTTGAAGAACGGCACGACGTTGCTGAACGTCGCCGTGTCGAGCGCCGTCTCGACGACGAGGTCGTGGCCGAGGACTGCCCAGAATCCGCCGAGGACACCGTCTACCCGGGCGACCGGGCAGGCGGTCCGCGCCTCGGCGTACGCGACGCTCGCGTCGGGAACCTGGTCTGCCACGACCGGCTGCCAGGCGCTGTTGGGATCCCAGTCTCCCGTCTCGTCCTCCGCGGCGCCGAGAGTATCAGGTTCCTTGATACTCGTCAGGAGGCGAGCAGCGCGCGCGTCCGCTCGTCGATCGCGGAGGGCCGGCCGTCGCCGTCGACGTGGACGATCGTGGAGGCGCCGCTGAACGCCACCTCGCCCTCGTGGATGCCCTCCCACACGAGGCGGACCGAGGTCCGCCCGACGGACTCCACCCGGATCCGCACGTCGACCTCGTCCTCGAAGACGAGGACTCGGAGGTAGTCGGCCTCGACCCTGCGCCGGGGGTAGTCCCCGCGACCCTCCTGAAGCAGTCCGAGCTTGCGGTAGAGGCTGGTCTCGGCTGCCTCCGCCCAGCGGAAGACGGCGGCGAAGTGGATCCGTCCGCCGACGTCGGTGTCGATCCACGCGACGCGGACGCGCTCGGTGTGCTCGGCCACGGCCGGAACCCTACTGCGGGGCGCATCCGGAAACCTGAGATAGTGCCGGGCGTGCCCGGGCCGCCTGCAAAGCCGCTCGACGGGATCACCGTCGTCGACATGACGATCGCGCTCGCCGGCCCGTACGCCACACAGCTCCTTGCCGCGCTCGGGGCGACCGTGATCAAGGTCGAGAATCCCGCAGGCGGGGACCCCTCCCGCAACAATGCGCCGTACGTCGGGGCGAGCGGCCTGCAGCGCGCACGCGAGGATGCGGACGACCTGTCGGTCTCGATGCTCGAGCGAGGGCGGAACAAGCTGAGCGTGACGCTCGACCTCAAGCGCCCGGAGGCGCGCGAGGTCTTCGACGACCTCGCCCGCGCGGCCGACGTCGTGGTGGAGAACTTCAGTCCCGGCACCGCCGACCGGCTCGGAGTCGGGTACGCCCGACTCTCCGGGCTCAATCCTCGCCTCGTCTACCTCTCGATCAGCGGCTTCGGCTCCGGCGAGCCCGGGAAGGGCATGGACTCGATCTTCCAGGCGCTGTCGGGCCTGATGATGACTCCGGGGAGCCACGGCGACCCGCCTGTCAGGAACGCCCTCCCGTTCGGGGACCTCGTCGGCCCGCTCTTCGGGGTGATCGGGACCGTGTCGGCCCTCTTCATGCGCGAGCGGACGGGCCGCGGGCAGCACGTCGACGTGGCGCTGCTCGGAGCGCTCACCTCGCTGGTCGCCACCGAGCCATGGGACACGATGGAGCGTGCCGGGATCGAGACGCGCACCGGGAACGTCGTCCCCCGGCTCGCGCCGTTCGGGATCTTCGCGACGAGCGACGGGAACGTCGCGCTGTGCGCGCCGACCGATGCGTTCGCACGCGGCGTGTTCGAGGCGATCGGCGAGGCGGCGCTCGTCGACGACGACCGGTTCTCGACCCGCGACCGGCGTGTCGCCAACTCGGCAGAGCTGCACGGCCTCATCGCCGGATGGGCCGCGTCGCTTACCTCCGCGCAGGCGGTGGCCGCGCTCGATGCCCGCGGCGTCCCCGCCGCGATCGTCCGAGACACGGCGAGCGCCGTGCGGGACCCCCGCTCGCTTCGCCGCAGCGAGACCGTCCAGCTCGTCCACCCGGAGCTCGGGCCGGTCGAGGAGCTGTACGGGAGCGGTTTCCCCGTCCGGTTCTCCGACGCCCGCGCGGGATACGACGCGCCGGCACCGCGTCTCGGCGAGCACAACGACGTCGTGCTCGGCGGGCTCCTGGGCTATTCGCCCGACCGGATCGACGCGCTTCGTGCCGCCGGCGCTATCTGAGACTCCGCCGCGGCGTCTTAAAACACGATCGCAGCGGGATCCCGGAAACGGGAAGGGCGGCTTCGATCCGAAAGGAGCAGCGAGCCCGAACGAGTATCAGGTTACTTGACAAACAACCCCCGGCTGGGTTAAAAGCCGCTGTCACCACCCGGTCATTCCCGCTTCCGGGCGGACCGCGGACCCAGCGAACGTTCTTCGAGGAGGCGCGCAACATGTCGGCTCTCAGATCCAAACTCCCGGGCCGCCGGACGATAACGGCGGTCCTTGCGCTGGCGGTGCTCGCCGGCGCTCTCGCGGCGACGGCCGTGTCCGCAAGGAAGGCGACCCCCGCTCCGTACTCGATCGGCTGGGTCTCCGGCCTCACGGGCAGCCAGGCAACGAACTCCGCATCGGCGACGCAGGGGCTGCAGGCCGCCCTCGCCAACGTCAACAAGAACAATCTCGCCGGCAGGACGATCAAGGTCTTCTACGCCGACGACGCGGCAGACCCGGTCACCGCCGGCAACGTGTGCAACCGGCTCGTCAACCAGACGCACGTGAACGCGATCCTCGGCTTCGAGTCGACGCCTTCGCAAGCCGCGTGCAACACCTACCTGACGAACAACAACCTGCCGTACGTCCTGGCGCAGACCTCGACGTCCGGCTCGATCTGCCTGGCCAACTACTTCTCGCTGGCGAACGTCGGCAACCAGCAGGTCAACCCGCTCGTCGACTATCTCACCCACAAGCTGGGGACGAAGAAGATCTACATCGTCGCGAGCGACTTCTCCTCGGGACACATCGGCGCGGGCCAGGTGACCGCGAGGGCTGCGAGCGACAGCGCGCAGGTTGTCGGCACGTCGTACGAGCCGCTCGGGACGACCGACTTCTCGAGCGACATAGGCAAGATCGCCTCGGCGCAGCCCGACACCGTGATCGACATCCTCGTCGGCAGCGACGAGACCGCGTTCTACAAGCAGTTCAAGACGGATCCACGCTCGAAGGGCATCCAGACTGCGAGCTTCCTGATGGATGACGGCATCGCCGCTGCGATCGGCGGTCAACTGCTCCAAGGGACGGTCATCTCGACCGGGTACTTCAAGGACAACCCGAGCAAGGGGAACCAGCAGTTCATCAACGCGATGACCAAGAAGTACGGCGACAAGGCTCAGATCTCCGGTGCCGCGGCGGCGGCGTGGGATGGGGCCTTCATCCTCGCGCACGCGCTGAAGAACGCGAAGTCGACCTCGGGGCCCGACGTGATCGCGGCGCTCATGAACGCCAGGACGTCGGGGCCGCGCGGCGACCTCGCCTTCAGGAACCGGCACTACGTCGCGATGACGACCTACCTCGCGCAGGAGCAGAAGGACGGCTCGGCGAAGCTCGTCGGCAAGCAGTCGCGCATCACCCCGCTTCCGGTCAACCCGACCTGCTAGCCGGGCTGCCGCAGCGGAAGAGGTCATAGAGTCAGGGCTCGTGAGCCGTTGGCTTGAAAGCTCGGGAGTGGCGGCGCCGGCCTCGTCGGCGCCGCCACTCGAGCACGCCTCAGGGAAGCGCCTGGCGATCCGGTGAGCCTGACCCTGGACACGCTCGTCGCGATCGCGACGCTGCTCATCGTCGTCACGGGCCTCTTCCTGATCTTCGGCCTGCTGAACGTGATCAACCTCGCCCACACGGGCCTCATGGCCGTCGGCGTCTACGCCGAGGTGAGCTTCCGCGGCCACGGGATCCCGTTCTGGCCGAGCCTGGTGCTCGCCGCGCTCGTGACCGGCGTCGCCGGCGCCGTGATCGAGGTCGTCGTCATCCGGCGCCTGTACGCCCGCCCGCTCGACACCATCCTCGCGACCTGGGGGATCTCCCTCGTGCTCGTCCAGGGCATCACCGAGATCTACGGAGCCAACCAGCGCTTCCTCGACCTCCCGACCGTCGGCGCCACGGATGTCGTCGGGACGGAGTACTCGAACTACCGGCTGCTCATCATCGTCATCGCGTGTGCGATCCTCGCCTCGCTGGCGGTCATCGTCCGCTTCACGACGATCGGGCTCACGATCAGGGCCGTCATGACGAACGAGCCGCTCGCCCGCAGTCACGGGATCAACACCGTGCGCGTGAGGCAGATCACGTTCGTCACCGGCGCGGCCCTTGCCGGTTTCGCGGGCGCGGTGCTGGCACCGATCCAGGGGGTCGAGCCGAACTTCGGCGCCACCCTCGTCGGCACCGGCTTCCTCGCCGTCCTGCTCTCCGGCAGGACGCTGCTCGGGCTCGTTCTCTCCTGCGCCCTGCTCGGGACGATCGCCACGGTGTACGCCCGATACGAGAACGCCGTCTGGGCGAACGCGGTCGTGATCGGCGTCGCGGTCGTCATCCTGCGCTTCCGGCCGCAGGGGCTCGCGCTGCGGCGCTCATGACGCGGCAACGAGCCCTCATCCTGGTGGGCGGGCTCGCCTTCCTCGGCGTCGTCCTCCTGATGCCGCAGCTCCTCGGGAGCTACTACCTCAGCCTGCTCACGGAGTCGATCCTCTTTGCGATCGCGGCGTTGAGCCTCGATCTCGTCTGGGGCTACACCGGCATCCCGGATCTCGGTCACGCGCTCTGGTTCGGCACCGGGGCGCTGGCCGTGGGGATGATGACGACCGATGTCGATCCGACCGGGCTCGTGCTCGGCACGCATGGGGGGCTCGGCGCTCACGTCGCGGGAATCGCGATCGGCATGGCGGTGGCCGGGGCGATCGCCCTGGTGGTCGGGCTCGTGTCGTTCTCGCAGGGGGAGTCCGACCCCTTCTACATCGCGATCGTCACTCTTGCGCTGACGCTCATCGCCGGGACCGTCTACACGCAGGAGACGAAGTGGACAGGCGGCGACAACGGCCTCTTCGGGTTCGCCTACCACGGCTTCTCGGGCGACACCTGGTACTACATCGCCTCCGCGCTCCTCGTGGTCATCGCCGGCGGCGCGGTCGTGCTCGTGCGGAGCGACTTCGGGCTCGTCATGCGCGCGATTCGCGACAACGAGCGGCGGATCCGCTTCTTCGGCACGAACGTCGAGTACGTGAAGATCGGCGTCTTCGTCCTCGGCGCCGTGCTCTCGGCCCTGGCGGGAGGCGTCTACGCCACGATCGTCGGCTTCGTGTCGGCGCCGCTCTTCGGCTTCCTCTTCTCCACCCAGATGGTGATCTGGGTTGCCGTCGGAGGGCGGGGAACGATCATCGGCCCGATCATCGGCGCGATCGGGCTCAGCTTCGTCACCTCCGAGCTGAACGCGTCCTACCCGACCGAGTGGGCGCTCTTCCTGGGCCTCCTCTTCGTCGCCGTGGTCGTGTTCGTGCCCGACGGCGTGTTCCCGCCGCTCGTCCGCCAGGGGCAGCGGCTCCTGCACCGTCGGCGCCCGAGGCGGCTCTCACGGCAGCTCGTGGCGGCGCCGGCTTCACGCCCGGAGCTCCGTCCGCGGGGCGAGGTCGTATGCTCGGTAGCGAACGTCGAGTTCGCCTACGGCGCGCTCGAGGTGCTCCGGGGCGTCGACTTCGAGATGAAGGCCGGCGAGCTCCTGTGCATCGTCGGCCCGAACGGCGCCGGCAAGTCGACGATGCTGAACGTCCTCACCGACGGGAAGCTCCCCGCGCGCGGCTCGATCGAGTACCACCTGCACGGCGGCGAGCTCGACCGGAGAGGGCGGCCGATCCACCAGCTCGCGCGCGCAGGCATCGCCCGGAAGTTCCAGATCCCGCATCTCTTCGACAGCCTCACCGTCGCCGAGACGATCCTGCTCGCCCAGCGGAAGGGGCGGATTCCATCGCTCTGGCGTCGCACGAAGGAGATCCCGGTTGCCCGCTCGGTGCTCGACATCGTCGATGCGACCGGGCTCGAAGGCCGCGAGGACACACCCTCGCCCGCGCTCGCCCACGGCCTCAAGCAGGGGCTCGAGCTCGCCGCGGCGACCTCCGTCCGTCCCGAGGTGCTCCTCCTCGACGAGCCGACCGCAGGCCTCACGAGCAACGAGCGGCAGGTCATCGGCGACGTGTTCCGCAGGCTCGTCGAGGCAGGGATGACGATCGTGCTGATCGAGCACGACCTCGACTTCGTCGCGCGCGTCGCCGACCGCGTCGTCGTGCTCCACGGCGGCAGGGTCGTCGAGTCGGGGACTCCGGCCGAGGTCTCGGAGTCGGCCGTCGTCCGCGAGGCCTACGTGGGACGGTGGCCGTGACGTGAGGATCGACGTTTCAGGTCTGCGCGCCGGGTACGGCTCGGCGACGATCCTCGAGGGCGTGGGCTTCGGCGTTCCGGACCACGGCGCGCTTGCGATCGTCGGCCGAAACGGCATGGGCAAGTCGACGCTCCTCAAGGCGGTGATGGGCTACCTCAAGCCGTCGGCGGGAACGGTCGCGGTCGCGGGCCGGCGAGGTCACGGGCTGGCCTACCCACCGCATCACGCGGATGGGCGTCTCCTACGCTGCCCAGGAGCGCTCGCTGTTCGGCGAGCTCTCGGTCGACGAGAACCTCACGGTCGGCAAGGGCCGTCGCTGCCCCGCGGCGATCCGCGACGAGGTGATCGGCTACTTCCCGGTGCTCGGCCAGCGCCTCCGGCAGAAGGCGGGGACGCTGAGCGGCGGCGAGCAGAAGATGCTGACGCTGGCGAAGGCGCTCGTCGCCGTGCCCGAGCTCCTCGTGCTCGACGAGATCAGCGACGGCCTCGGCCCGGCGGTGATCACCCAGGTCGGGATCGCGCTGCGCGACCTGCGCGAGAAGCACGGCTGCACGGTCCTCATGGTCGAGCAGAACCTCGATCTCAGCCTCGAGGTCGCAGACGACGTTGCCGTCCTCAAGCTCGGCAGCCTCATCTTCGAGAAGCCCTCGTCGCAGGCAGGGTTACGCGAAGAGCTCGTCACACAATTCGCGCCGTAGCCCGACAACTAGCGCTTCCGGCCGGCCGGAAGCCGGCCGGAAGCGCAGGCAGCGCGCGGGAGAGCCGCTGCCGGCTTGGCGTGCTAGCCCGGCCTACGCGTCGTAGTAGAGGAAGAACTCGGCCGGGTGCGGGCGGAGCCGGACGAGATCGATCTCGTTGACCCGCTTCCAGTCGATCCAGGTCTCGATCAGGTCCTCGCTGAACACGTTCCCCTTGGTCAGGAAGGCGTGGTCGGCCTCGAGCGCCGCGATCGACGCCTCGAGCGAGCCGGGGACCTGGGCGACCTCGCCGCGCGACTCCTCGAACAGGTCGTAGTCGGCCGGCGCGCCCGGGTCGAGCTCGCGCTCGATCCCGTCGAGCCCCGCCATCAGCATCGCCGAGAACGCGAGGTACGGGTTCGCGGTCGGGTCGGGGCAGCGGAACTCGATGCGCTTCGCCTTCGGCGACTCCGAGTACATCGGGATGCGGATGCACGCGGAGCGGTTCCGCTGCGAGTAGACGAGGTTGACCGGTGCCTCGTAGCCCGGCACGAGCCGGCGGTACGAGTTCGTCGTCGGCGCGCAGAACGCCAGCAGCGCCGGGGCGTGCGCGAGCAGCCCGCCGACGTAGTTGCGGGCGAGCTTCGACAGGCCGGCGTACCCGGAGGGGTCGGCCATCAGGGTCTGGCCTTCCTTCCAGAGCGACTGGTGGCAGTGCATGCCCGAGCCGTTGTCGCCGAAGAGCGGCTTCGGCATGAACGTCACGGTCTTGCCGTGCTTGCGGGCGACGTTCTTGACCACGTACTTGTAGGTCATGACCTGGTCGGCCATGCGGGTCAGCGTCCCGAAGCGCATGTCGATCTCGCACTGGCCGCCGGTCGCCACCTCGTGGTGGTGGAACTCGCAGGCGATCCCGAGGCGCTCGAGCGTGAGCACCATCTCGCTGCGCATGTCGTGCAGCGTGTCGTGGGGCGCCGGCGGGAAGTAGCCCTCCTTCGGGCGCACCGTGTACCCGAGCCCGAGCGCGCCCGAGTTCCAGTGGCCCTCCTCGGAGTCGACCTCGTAGTAGGCACGGTTGACGTTCATGTCGTAGGCGACCGCGTCGAAGACGAAGAACTCGCTCTCGGGGCCGATGTAGGACGTGTCGGCGACCCCGGTCGAGCGCAGGTACTCCTCGGCGCGGCGGGCGAGCCGCCGCGGATCCTTGTGGTACGGCTCGCGGGTGACCGGATCGAGGATCTCGCAGAGGATCGAGATCGTCGGCTCCGCAGTCGCCGGGTCGAGGATCGCCGTGTCGGCCTGCGGCATCAGCAGCATGTCGCTCTCGGAGATCCCCTGCCAGCCCCTGATCGAGGAGCCGTCGAAGCCGAGGCCGTCCTCGAACGAGCTCTCGTCGAACGCCGCGATCGGCAGCGTCATGTGCTGCCAGGACCCGAGCAGGTCGGTGAACTTCAGGTCGACGAGCTTGGCCTGCGTCTTGCGCGTGAACTCGAGCGCCTCGGCCGGCTCCGGAGCCGTCTCGGCGCCGTTCGCCAGGTAGTGCTTCATCTCGGACATGTGCTGCCGCCTCCCGCGGTTGTCAGTGATGTTGACTGCGTCGCTTGTTCAGCAGCAAAAAGGCCCCGCAAATGCGGCTCTCTAGAGCCGGACTCGCGAGGCCTCGTTGCCTCCGCGGCCGTCGCCGACGGCCGCGTTCGCAGAGCGGTAGCAGGGTAGAGTCGGGCCGCCGGTCAATCGAGCGCGGGAGGCAGTCATGGGGATGATCGAGAGCAGGGCACGGGCGACGTCGGATCCGGAGGCGCGCCGCGAGGTGCTCGCGCGGGTCGCAGAAGGAGAGCGTCGAGTACGTCCTCCTCTGGTTCACCGACGTCGAGGGGCACCTGAAGAGCTTCGCGATCACGCCTGGCCGAGCTCGAGGGCGCGCTCGACGACGGCATGGGCTTCGACGGCTCCTCGATCACCGGCTTCAACGCGATCGAGGAGTCGGACATGGTCGCGATCCCCGACCCGTCGACCTTCCAGATCCTGCCCGCCGGCGACGGCGAGCCCAAGATCGGCCGGATGATCTGCGACGTCGTCAAGCCCGACGGCGAGCCGTACGAGGGCGACCCGCGCTACGTGCTCAAGCGGGCGCTCGAGCGGATGCGCCAGATGGGCTTCGACACGTTCAACGTCGGGCCGGAGCTCGAGTACTTCCTCTTCGCCGACTCGAAGGGGACCGAGCGCCTCGACGAGGGCGGCTACTTCGCGATGACCGACGCTCGACGCGGCGACCGACCTCCGCTACGAGACGATCAAGGCGCTCGAGGCGGTCGGGATCCCGATCGAGTACCACCACCACGAGGTGGCCCCGTCCCAGCACGAGATCGACATGCGCTACGCAGCCGGCGCTCGAGATGGCCGACTCGACGGTGACCTACCGGCTGATCGTGAAGGAGGTCGCGGCCAAGCACGGCGTCTACGCGACGTTCATGCCGAAGCCGCTCTTCGGCGAGAACGGCTCGGGCATGCACACGCACATGTCGCTCTTCAAGGACGGCCGCAACCAGTTCTTCTCGCGCCGACGAGGCCTACCACCTCTCGCCGGCCGGGCAAGCAGTTCATCGCCGGCCTGCTCAAGCACGCGCGCGAGCTCTCGGCGGTGTTCGCGCAGTGGGTGAACTCCTACAAGCGGCTCGTGCCGGGCTACGAGGCGCCGGTGTACGTCGCGTGGTCGCAGCGCAACCGCTCGGCGCTCGTCCGCATCCCGCTCTACAAGCCGGGCTCCGAGCAGGGGACCCGCGCCGAGATCCGCTGTCCCGACCCGGCCTGCAACCCGTACCTGACGTTCGCCGCGCTGCTGCACGCGGGCCTCGAGGGCATCGCGCGCGGCTACGAGCTCGCGCCGCCGATGGAGACGAACCTGTACCACCTCTCCGCGGAGGAGCGGGCCGAGCGCGGGATCGTGTCGCTGCCGGAGACGCTCGGCGAGGCGATCGACGAGTTCTCGCAGTCGGACCTGATGCGCCGGGCCTTCGGCGACCACATCTTCGACGCGTACGTGAGGCTGAAGCGGGCGGAGTGGGACGACTACCGCGTCCAGCTCACGCAGTGGGAGCTCGACCGCTACCTGTCGGTGCTCGTAGCGCCTAGAGGAAGGTCCGGACCGACTCGCGGTCGATCCGCAGGCCGATCACCCTCGAGCCGCCGTCGATCTGCTCGATCGTCTCGGCGGGGACGAGGCGCCGGCGGCGCGCGAGGAAGCCGGAGCGAACCGAGAGCGCGTCGGGCGTCTCGGGCGAGGTCCCGTACATCGGGCACTCGACCTTGCCGACGATCCGGCCGCGCACGTCGGCGACGAGGTAGCCGGTGGTGTGGGTGAGATCAAGGGCCAAGGCGCTCATTCGCGACCTTATTCGTCGTTCGTCTTCGAATTCCCACGTGCGGGCGTAAGGAGTTCGTAAAACGTGTACGCCGCCCGGGAAACGTACGCTCACGAGGCGGATGGACCCCGCGAGCGCCACCTCAAGCTGCTGACCGACACGATCGAGGCGGTCAACTCGACCCTCGACCTCGAGGAGGTGCTGACGCAGGTCGCCACGAAGGTCGCCGACGCGCTCCACGCCGACGCCTGCTTCGTCTACCTCTACGACGATCGCGCCGGCGAGCTCGTGCTGCGGGCGACGCACGGCACCCGGGTCGAGGAGATGACGCAGCGTCCGCGGATGCGCCCGGGCGAGGGGATCACGGGCTCGGCGGCGGAGTCGCGCGAGCCGGTGATGATCGCGGCGCGGGCGAACGTCGACCCGCGCTTCAAGAACTTCCCGAACCTGCCCGAGGACGAGTACGAGTCGATCCTCGCGGTGCCGATCCTCGCCCGCGGCGAGCGGCTCGAGGGCGCGCTCAACATCCGCACGCGCGAGCCGCGCGACGTTCACCGAGGACGAGGTCGAGCTGCTGCTCGCGATCGCCGCGCAGGTCGCCCAGTCGATCGAGCACGCGAAGCTGTACGAGGAGGCGCAGCGGCGCGTGCACGAGCTCGAGGCGCTCGCCCGGATCTCCGAGGCCGTCTCGGAGGCGCTCTATCTCGAGGAGTCGCTCGAGGCGATCGTGAAGACGACGATGGACGCGCTCCAGGCGACCGGGGCGGCGCTCTGTGCTCGAGGACGGCGCGATCGCCTGGCCGGAGGGGACGGCGGACAAGCACGCGATCCGCCAGCCGCTTCGCTGGCGCGGCCGCCAGATCGGCGAGCTCGTCGCCGACCGCGCGACGCCGTTCACCGAGCCCGACCGCGAGCTGCTCGCGTCGATCGCCCAGCAGGCGGCGGTCGCGCTCGAGCACGGGCGGGCGGTGATGCGCGGGCGTGCTCGCCCAGGAGATCCACCACCGGGTCAAGAACAACCTGCAGACGGTGGCGTCGCTGCTGCGGCTTCAGGCGCGGGACGCCGCGAACGTCGATCCGCGCAAGGCGCTCGAGGACTCCGTCAACCGCATCCTGGCGATCGCGGCG
The DNA here is from genome assembly GCA_963723405.1 of uncultured Actinomycetota bacterium. GTDB lineage: Bacteria > Actinomycetota > Thermoleophilia > Gaiellales > Gaiellaceae > PALSA-600. Next base: position 518,315 of record CAVRQF010000003.1, read on the forward strand.
GTCCACGAGGTGCTGACCGAGCAGCGCGACGAGGACGTCGACCTCGCCGAGCTCCTCGGCCGGCTGCGCGCGATGCTCGTGCAGGACGTCGGCGCGGCGGGCCGCGAGGTGACCGCCGACCTCGAGCCGGTGATGCTCGCGGGGCAACGCGCGACGGCGCTCGCGCTCGTCTTCTCCGAGCTGCTCGGGAACGCGTTCGAGCACGGCGGCGCCCACATCACGATCGGCCTGCACGGCGTCGAACGGCGAGGCGGTGCTCGAGGTCGCCGACGACGGCGCCGGGATCTCGGCCGAGGCGAAGGGGACGGGGCTCTCGATCGTGCGCGCGCTCGTGCGGGACGAGCTCGGCGGGACGCTCGAGCTCTCGGGCGGCGAGTCCGGAACCCGGGCGGACGTCAGGTTCCCGGTGTGAGGAAGCGGGTCGGATGTCGTCGTGCTGCTCGTCCCCGTCTAGACTCGACGGTCATGAGGATCCTGATCGCCGAGGACGAGACGATCATCCGCCTCGACCTGCGCGGTCTCCTGGAGCGCGCGGGCTACGAGGTGGTCGCGGAGGCGAAGGACGGCGAGGAGGCGGTCGCGCTCGCCCGCCAGCACGAGCCCGACCTGGCCGTGATGGACGTGAAGATGCCGCGGCTCGACGGGATCGACGCGGCACGCCGCATCCTCGAGGAGCGGCCGATCCCGATCGTGATGCTGACCGCGTTCGGTCAGCGCGAGCTCGTCGATCGCGCCGCCGAGACGGGCGTCTACGGCTATCTGGTGAAGCCGTTCCGCGAGCAGGACGTGCTCCCGGCGATCGAGACGGCGCGGGCGCGCCACGAGGAGCTGATGGCGGTGCGGGCCGAGGCCGACTCCCTGTCGGAGGCGCTCGCAGCCCGGAAGGCGATCGAGCGGGCCAAGGGGCTCCTGATGGAGAAGGAGAAGCTCTCGGAGGCTGACGCGTTCGCGCGGCTGCGCCGGGCGAGCCAGGTTTCAGGGCGGCCGTTGCGGGTGATCGCAGAGGCTGTGATCGATACGTTCGAACCGGCATGACCGCAACCGCCACTCCCCCGAAGGAGCGTCTCTCGCGCGGGTCCGGCTCCGGGCTCGGGGACCCCTGGCGGGTGATCGTCATGAACGACAACCACAACACGTTCGAGGGCGTCGCCTTCGCCCTCGCCCAGACGGTCCCCGGCGTCGACTACGACAAGGGCATGCGGCTCGCCAACAAGATCCACGCCTCCGGGCAGGCGATCGTCTGGTCGGGGCACCGGGAGGCGGCCGAGCTCTATCACTCCCAGCTCGGCGGCTACGGCCTCACGATGGCACCGCTCGAGCGCTGAGCGCGGTCGACGACATCCACCGCGTCTTCGACGCCTTCGCGCGCGGCGACCCGGGTGTGCTTCACGACGTGATCGCCGAGGACGCCGTCTGGCGCGTGGCGGGCTCGGCGCCCGTCTCGGGCGAGTACCGCGGCCGGGAGGGCATCTTCGAGCTCTTCCGCGAGACGCGCCGCCGCACCGACGGCACCTACCGTGCCGAGCTCCTCTGGGCGGCGGCCCACGGCGAGCATGGCGTCGCGGTCTACCGTGCCCGCGGGAGCCGGCACGGCCGGGAGCTCGACATCGACCAGGTCCTCCTGATCACTATCCGCGAGGGTCGGTGGCAGGAGATCACGGCGCTCCCCAGCGACCCGCGCGCATTCGAGGCATTCTGGGCCGACGAGGGCCCCTGAGGGCCGGGCCGGTCAGGCTCCGGCCTCCTCGAACAGGCCCTCCCAGCGCCCGAGCAGCACAGCGAGGTCGTCGCGGGCGGCGCGATGGGCGTTCGCGAGATCGACGTTCGTCCAGTCGTCCGAGAGCTGCCGCTCGAGGTCTGCGATGCGCTCCTCGGTCCGGGTGATCTCGCGCTCGACGAGGTCGAGCGGCGTCTGGCTCTTCGGCCGCGCCCGCGTCGGCTTCTCCTTCCTCGGGTTGGGCTTCGGGGCTGCGTGCTTCAGGGCAGTCGGCTTCGAGGCTGTGGGCTCGGGCTCCGGATCGCTGCGGGTCGAGTACTCGGCCCAGCCGCCCGGGTAGGAGACGAGGCGGCGGTCCTCGATCGCGAGGACGCGTGCCGAGACCGCGTCGAGAAGCGCGCGGTCGTGGGTGACCAGGAGCACGTTGCCGGGGAAGGCGCCAAGTGCCGCCTCGAGCGCCTCGCGGCTCTCGAGGTCGAGGTGGTTCGTCGGCTCGTCGAGGACGAGCAGGTTCGCGCCGCTCGCGACGACGAGGGCGAGCGCGAGACGGCGGCGCTCGCCGCCCGACAGCGCGGTGACGGGTTTCTCGTGCTCTTCCCAGCCCGAGAACAGGAACTTCCCGAGCAGCTTCTGCGCCTCCGGGCGGCGCAGCCCGGTCGCGGCGACGGCTGCGTCGAGGACCGAGCCGCGCTCGTCGAGCTCCGCCTCGTGCTGTGAGAAGTAGGCGGGCACGACGCCGTGACCGAGCTTCACGCGGCCGGCGGCGGGCTCGCGGCGGCCGAGGATCGTCTCGAGGAGCGTCGTCTTCCCCGAGCCGTTCGGGCCGACGAGGGCCACATGCTCGCCACGCTCGAGCGCGAACGACGCGTTCTCGAGCAACTGCTTGTCGCCCGCGAGGAGGGACAGACCCTCTGCCTCGACGACGACGCGCCCCGACCGAGCCGGCTTCAGGAACTCGAACCCGAGGCCGCGGCGAGACGTGGGGGACAGACCCTCCCCGCCCGGCATCCCTGCTCGGAGCCGGTCGATCTGCTTCTGCTTCGACTTCGCCTGCCTAGCCTTCGTGTTCTTCGCGCCGAACCGCTCGACGAAGCGCTCGAGCTGAGCGATCTTGTCGGCGTCGCGCTCCGCGGTACGGGCCGCATGCTGCGCACGCGCGGCCTGCTCGCGCCGCCAGAGGTGCCACTTCCCGGGGAAGTAGACGGAGCGCCCGCGGTCGAGCTCGAGGACGGCGGTAGTGACCGCCTCGAGGAACCAGCGGTCGTGGGCGACGAGGATCACGGCGGCGTCGATCGTGGCGAGCATCCACTCGAGCCACTCGAGCGTCTCGATGTCGAGGTGGTTCGTCGGCTCGTCGAGGAGGAGCAGGTCGGGCTGCGAGGCGAGTGCGCGCGCCAGCGAGGCGCGGGTCAGCTCGCCTCCCGAGAACGTCGAGAGCGGCCGGTCGAGGTCTGCGTCCGAGAATCCGAGCCCGCGCACGACCGAGGCTGCCCGGTCGCGCCAGTCGTAGCCGCCCGCGTGCTCGAGCCGTGCCTGGGTGGCGCCGTACCGGCTCATCGTCCGCCGGTCGTGCGCCCCGCCTGCCATCTCGGCCTCGAGCCCGCGGAGCTCAGCCTCGAGCGCGACCAGGTCCGAGGTCCCGGCGAGGACGTACTCGCGCAGCGGCCGTGCGCTCGTTGCCGGGGGCCGCTGGTCGTGGAGAGCGACCCGCGCCCCCTTCTCCCACGCGAGCTCCCCGCCCTCCAGCGAGACCTCGCCGGTCAGCGCGCGGAGCAGAGTCGTCTTGCCCGCACCGTTCGGCCCGGCGAGGGCCAGGCGGTCGCGCCGCTCGACCTTGAACGACACCCCGTCGAACAGCGGCGTCCCCGCGAGCTCCTTCCGGAGGTTGGATGCGATCAGGACCGTCACGAGATGTATTCAAGTCGAGCGACCCCGGTGCTGGCATGATCCAACCGATGCGGGTAGCGGTTGCATTCGACCATCGTGGAGTGGCGCTCCGAGAAGCGATCGTCGAGGCGCTCGAAGGCCACGAGGTGACCGACCTGGGAACGCACACGAGCGAGCCCAGGGTCGACTACCCCGACAAGGCCCAGCAGATCGGGGACGAGATCGTCGCCGGGCACGCGGATCGCGGCGTCCTCGTCTGCGGCTCGGGCGTGGGCGCGGCTGTTGCGGCGTGCAAGATCGCCGGGATCCGGGCATCTGTCTGCCATGATCTCTATAGCGCGCACCAGGGCGTCGAGCACGACGACATGAACGTTCTCTGCCTGGGGTCGGAGATCATCGGCGCTTCCGTCGCACGCGAGCTCGTCGCCGTCTTCCTGGCGGCGCAGTTCGACGGCGGGGAACGCTACGTGGCGCGCCTGGAGAAGGTGGCTGCGATGGAGAGGGGGATGAGGAATGTCTGAATCACGCCTGACCGAGGTGGCGGCGCGAGGGCAGTCGATCTGGATCGACCTGCTCTCGCGCGAGTTCGTCCACTCGGGCGAGCTGAAGCGGCTCGTCGACGAGGATTCGGTGACAGGGCTCACGTCGAACCCGTCGATCTTCCAGAAGGCGATCGCGGGCGGCGGCGACTACGACGCCCAGATTCGCGAGAGCCTCGAGGAGACCGACGACCCGAAGGAGATCTTCCTGCGGCTCGCCGTCGACGACGTGCGCGACGCCTGCGACGTGCTCCGCCCCGTCTGGGACGCGACCGGCGGCGCCGACGGGTACGTCTCGCTCGAGGTGGACCCGGGCCTGGCCCGCGACGAGCGCGGCACCGTCGAGCAGGCCGTCGACCTGCACGGGCGGGTCGACCGGCCGAACGTCTACATCAAGATCCCGGCCACGGTCGAGGGCCTCCCGGCGATCGAGGACTGCATCGCGCAGGGGATCTCGATCAACGTGACGCTGATCTTCTCCGTGGAGCGCTACCGGCAGGTGGTCGGGGCGTACCAGCGGGGCCTGGCGCGGCTCATCGCCGACGGCGGCGAGGCCTCGAAGGTCACCTCGGTCGCCTCGTTCTTCGTGTCGCGCCTCGACACGGAGGCCGACGCGCAGCTCGATGCCCTCGGCAACACCGAGCTCAAGGGCCGGCTCGGCGTCGCCAACGCGCGGCTCGCCTACAGGGACTTTCAGGAGCTCTTCGGCGGGTCCGCCTGGGAGACGCTGGCGGCAGCGGGCGCCTCGAAGCAGCGTCCGCTCTGGGCGTCGACCTCGACGAAGAACCCGGCCTACCGGGACGTGATGTACGTCGAGGAGCTGATCGGGCCGGACACGGTGAACACGATGCCGCTCGAGACGCTCGAGGCGTTCGCCGACCACGGCGAGGTTCGCGGCGACACGGTCGTCGAGGGCGTGGCAGAGGCGCAGCAGCTCATCGAGCGGCTTGCGGTTGCGGGCGTCGACTACGAGCAGGTCGTGGACAAGCTCGAGGTGGAAGGGGTGCAGAAGTTCGCCGACGCCTTCGACGAGCTGATCGAGGGCATCGAGGCGCGGCGAGGCGAGCTGGCGGCGACTTGACCACCGAGCGCCGCGAGCTCGTCGCGCGCATCTGGTCGCGCGACCCGACCGTCTGGACGGGCTCGGACGAGGCCCGCTGGCTGGGCTGGCTCGACGAGCCCTTCCGGATGCGGGACGACGTCGACACGCTCCTGCGGGTCGGAGAGGGCCTGCTGGAGGACGTCGATCTCGTCGTCCTGCTGGGGATGGGCGGCTCGTCGCTCGCGCCCGAGGTGCTCCGGCAGGCCTACGGCGTCGAGACGGCGCAGGTCCTCGACACGACCCATCCGGGCGCCGTCCGCCGGTTGACGGAGGCGCTCGACCTCGAGCGCACGCTCTTCGTCTCGGCGTCGAAGTCGGGCTCGACGCTCGAGACCCGGTCGCACACCGATTACTTCTGGAAGCTCGCGCCCCGCGGCAAGCAGTGGGCGGCGATCACCGATCCAGGCTCGGCGCTCGCCGACCTCGCGACCGAGCGCGGGTTCGCGGCTGTCTCGCCGGGCGAGCCGACGATCGGAGGGCGCTATTCGGCGCTGTCTCCGTTCGGGATGTTGCCGGCGGCGCTGATGGGCCTCGACGTGACGGGGCTCCTCGACCGCGCGTGTGAGATGGCCGATGCGTGTCGCCTCGATGAGGGAAACCCCGGGCTCGACCTCGGCCTGGCGCTCGGTCGGGGCTGGTTGGACGGGGCCGACAAGATCTGCCTGCCGGATCCGGGCGCCTTCGGCCTGTGGGTGGAGCAGCTGCTGGCCGAGTCGACCGGGAAGGAGGGCAAGGGCCTCGTCCCGGCGCCCGGCGCTCGCCGGCGGCGCTCCTGACCGCCAGGAGCACGAGGTGCGGCTTCCCGATCCGCTCGAGCTCGGGCAGGAGTTCTTCCGCTGGGAGTTCGCGACGGCGGTGGCCGGCTCGATCATCGGGCATCAACCCGTTCAACCAGCCCGATGTCCAGGCGGCCAAGGACAAGACCAACGAGGTGCTCGCGGCAGGCGACGTCACCCTCGAGCCCGAGGGCTCGATCGACGAGCTGCTGGCAGGGGTCGAGCCTCCCGACTACCTCTGCATCCAGGCCTTTGTCGATCCCACCGAGGCGAACGAGGCCACGCTGACGCGACTAGCCGGATCGCTCGCAGAGCGATCCGGCTGCGTCGTGACGCACGGCTTCGGCCCTCGGTACCTGCATTCGACCGGCCAGCTGCACAAGGGCGGCCCGCCCACCGGAGTCTTCCTGCAGGTGGTCGAGGACTACGGCGCGGAGCTCCCGATTCCCGGAAAGCCGTTCGGCTTCGCGCGCCTCATCCGGGCGCAGGCGGCGGGCGACTTCGAGTCCTTGCGAGAGCGCGGTCGCCGCATCGCGCGGATCCGCCTGGACGAGGTGGCCTGACGCCATGCAGCTCGGGATGATCGGCCTCGGCCGGATGGGGAGCAACATGACGGCCCGGCTCGACGGCGACGGGCACGACGTGAAGACCTTCGACCCGAACGTGCCGTCGACTGCGGGCACGATCGAGGAGCTCTGCGGCCAGCTCGAGGCGCCGCGAGCGTTCTGGCTGATGATCCCCGCCGGGAAGATCACCGAGGATGCGTTCCAGGAGCTGTTGCGCGTCGCGGGGCCCGGGGACACGATCGTCGACGGCGGCAACTCGAACTTCCGCGACTCGCAGCGCCGCCACGGCGCGGCGGCCGCCGCGGGGATCCACTTCGTCGACGTCGGCGTCTCGGGTGGGATCTGGGGGCTGAAGGAGGGCTACTGCCTGATGGCCGGCGGCGAGGACGAGCCGGTGTCCCGGCTCGAGCCGGTGTTCCGCTCGCTGGCACCCGAGGACGGGTACGCGCACGTCGGGCCGGCCGGCGCGGGCCACTTCGTGAAGATGGTGCACAACGGGATCGAGTACGGGCTGATGCAGGCTTATGCCGAGGGCTTCGAGGTCATGGAGCGCTCCGAGTTCGACCTCGACCTCCACGAGATCGCGGGGATCTGGCGGTACGGGTCGGTCGTGCGATCGTGGCTGCTCGAGCTCCTCCATCTCGCGTTCGAGGCCGAGGGCTCGCACCTGGAGAAGATCAAGGGGTACGTGGAGGACTCGGGCGAGGGTCGCTGGACGATCGCCGAGGCGATCGCAGAGGACGTCCCGGTGCCGGTGATCACCGCGGCCCTCTTTGCTCGGTTCGCCTCGCGCGAGGACGACTCGTTCGCGGCCAAGGTCACCGCGGCGCTCCGGAACCAGTTCGGCGGTCACGCAGTGAAGGCGGCCGAATGAGCCGTCGTCTCGAGGGAGTGTCCGAGTGAGCATCGCGGTGGAGGAGCGCAACCCGCTCGTCGAGGGGCTGCCGCTGAGGCGCCGCCCGGAGTCGTGCGCGCTCGTCATCTTCGGCGCCTCCGGCGACCTGACCGAGCGCAAGCTGATGCCCGCCCTCTACTCGCTCGCGTTCAGGCGGCTCCTGCCCGAGCGGTTCGCAGTCGTCGGGGCCGCGCGCTCGGACTGGACGGACGAGGGCTTCCGCGAGGCGATGCGGAACGGCGTCGAGCGCTACGCGCGGGATCCCTTCAGGCAAGAGGTATGGGACGAGCTCGCCGCCGGGATGCGCTACTTCAAGCTCGAGGGCGCCGAGGACGCCTCGGTGGCGCGCGACCTCGGCACTCTGCTCGCCGAGGTCGACGAGGAGCGCGGAACCCGCGGGAACCGGATCTACTACTTCGCGGTGCCGCCGGGCGCGTTCATCCCGCTCGTGGAGATGGTCGCCTCGATGCCGCCCGGGGAGGGTTGGAACCGGCTGATCGTCGAGAAGCCGTTCGGGCGCGACCTGGCCTCGGCGCGAGAGCTGAACGCGCTCGTCCAGGAGCACTTCCCCGAGCGGGAGATCTTCCGCATCGACCACTACCTCGGCAAGGAGACCGTCCAGAACATCCTCGCGCTGCGGTTCGCGAACGGGATCTTCGAGCCGATCTGGAACCGGCAGTTCATCGACCACGTGCAGATCACGGTCGCCGAGTCGATCGGGATCGAGGGGAGGGCGGCGTTCTACGAGCAGGCCGGGGCGATCCGCGACATCTTCCAGAACCACCTCCTGCAGCTGCTCGCGATCACCGCGATGGAGCCGCCGAGCGACTTCACCGCCGAGTCGGTGCGCAACGAGAAGGTGAAGGTGCTGCGGTCTCTGCACACGCCCGGGCCGAAGTCGGTGGCGCGCGGGCAGTACGGCCGGGGGTTCGTCGAGGGCGTGGAGGTGCCCGGGTACCGCGAGGAGGAGGGCGTCGCGCCGGATTCCCAGACCGAGACGTTCGTCGCGGCGAAGCTCTACGTCGACAACTGGCGCTGGGCCGACACGCCGTTCTACGTGCGGATGGGGAAGCGGCTTCCGCGGCGCGAGACGACGATCGCGATCCAGTTCAAGCGTGCGCCGCATCCGCCGTTCGAGGAGATCGCGGTCGAGGCGCTCCGGCCGAACGTGCTCCTGATCCACGTGCAGCCCGACGAGGGCCTGTCGCTGGCCATCGGCGCGAAGATGCCGGGACAGGGCATGTCCATCCGGACGGTCCACATGGACTTCCTCTACGGGAGCGCCTTCCGCGACGGCCTGCCGGAGGCCTACGAGCGGCTGATCCTCGACGCGATGCTCGGCGACGCGACGCTCTTCACGCGGTCCGACGAGATCGAGGAGCAGTGGGCGATCGTGGACGCCATCGTCGCCGGCTGGCAGCGCGACCGCGCCGCCTTCCCGAACTACCCGGCCGGCACGTGGGGCCCACCCTCGTCCGACGAGCTGCTGCAGCGCGACGGGCGCTCGTGGCGCCGCCACTGATGGGGTCTGTCCCCCATGTAGAGGAGTGGTCGGGCGCCGACGTCTCGATCGCGGAGATCGAGTCCGAGCTCGCCCGGTTGCGGGCCGAGTCGGCGGACGAGGACGGCCACCCGCAGCAGCGAACGAGCGTGATGACGCATGTCGCGTGGGTGCCGCCCGATTGGCTCGAGGCGGCCGAGCGGGTGCTGGAGGGACTGCGGGAGCGGCATCCGTCCCGGACGGTGCTCCTCGTCCCGAGGCCGGAAGAGGATGGAGGGATCGACGCAAGGGTGTGGGTCCGCTCGTTTCCGCTCGGCCGCCGGTCGGTCGCGGGCGAGGTGATCGAGCTGTCGCTTCGCGGCGACCGCTCGGTGGCGCCGTCGTCGATCGTGCTGCCGCTGGCGATCTCCGACCTGCCGGTATTCGTCCGCTGGCGCGGGGAGCCGCCGTTCGGGCAAACGCAGTGGGATCAGCTCGTCGGGATCGCCGACCGCGTCGTCGTGGACTCCTCCGAGTGGGGTGAGCTGCGGTACCCGGAGCTCTCGGGCGCGTTCGCCCGGTCGGCCGTGTCCGACATCGCGTGGGCCAGGACGGCTGCCTGGCGGGTGGCGCTGGCCGGCCGCTGGCCGGCGATTGCGTCGCAGGAGATCGAGGTTCGCGGCCCACGGGCGGAGGCGGCGCTTCTCCGCGGCTGGCTTGCCTCGAGGCTCGAACGCAGAGCTGCCTCCTGCCGGGGCTCGCAGGAGAGCTCGGAGTCCGGCTCGACGGGGAGGAGATGCCGGCGCCGCGGGACGAGCAGCTCAGCCCGAGCGACCTGCTGAGCGCCGAGCTCGACAATCTGTCTCGCGATCGTGTCTACGAAGCGGCCGCGGCGGCGGCGTTCGCCGGCTAGGGAGGCAGCTGCCGCGCCGGAGGCGGCGCTCTCGATGGATGTCCCGCCCCTCGACGAGGACGATGAGCTCGCGAAACGCCAGCCGGCGGCTCGGGCCGAGGTAGCTGAGCAGCTTCGTGGTGGCGATGAAGGGCCAGCGCGCCATCGCGCCGAGAGTTCGCGGGTAGCTGTTCCAGGCGTCGTCGCGAGGGTGGTCGGCGATGCCGGCGTTGAACCCGTTGAGAGCGATGTAGCGGATCGTCATGCGAAGCTGGGCGTCGGTCTCGACCCGCTTGGACTTGAATCGGCCGCCGAACAGAGCCCCTTTGCGGCCGTGCCGGCGGTTGAACGCCTGTGCGTATGTTCCGTTGAGGTACTGCATTCCGCGGCCGAGCGTCGCCTCGGGAGTGCGGATCAGTGCGTGGTAATGCGTGTCCAGGATCGCGACGGCGAGGACCTGCCAGTTGAAAGCGGCGGGCGACCTCGGCGAACGTCTGGACGAGGATCTTGCGGTCGCGGTTCGTGCGGACGATGACCGTCTCGGCGACCGCATGAATCATCACGTGGTAGATCGACCCTGCGACCTCGTTCCTGGGCTGACGCGCCATCTGTTGTCGATTTTGACAGCAGCGACGCGACGTCCGCAAGGGATGTGGACAAGGCGTTCGTGAATCGTTGCGCCTTGCCGATCACCTGACGGGGTCTGTCCCCCTCGGGATCGCCGTCGCCCCAGCCGGTGTCACGTCAGCCGGTCTCACCTCACGGGGTCTGTCCCCCCGAGGTACGCAACGGCCGTCGCCGTGGAGAGCGCCGTTCGTCGCCAGGAACGATGCGCCCGGCGCGGGCGTGCCGCCGGTGAACGTCGAGCAGCGGCCGCCCGCCTCCTCGACGATCAAGCGGACGGCGCTGTAGTCCCAGATCTGCAGGCTCGGCTCGGCCGCGACGTCGACCGCGCCCTCGGCGACGAGGCAGTGCTGCCAGAAGTCGCCGAACCCGCGGCTGACCCAGGCCTCCGACGCGAGCGGCGCCCAGCCGGGCGGCATCTCATGCCACTCGGACGTCGAGACGACGCCGGCTTCGAGCCGGTCGACCGCCGAGACGTGGATCCGGCTCGCGTCGTCGCCCGGCGAACGCGCCCTCGCCGCGGGCCGCCCACCAGCGGCGCCCGAGCGCGGGAGCGGACACCACCGCCGCGTCGAGCCGGCCCTCGCGCTCGAGCGCGATCAGCGTCGCCCAGATGGGCACGCCGCGGACGTAGTTCCGGGTTCCGTCGATCGGGTCGACGATCCAGCGGTTGTCGCCGCCGTCGTCGCCACCCTCCTCGCCGAGGACGCCCTCGCCCGGGCCTCCCGGCAGCGACGAGCGCACGGATCGCCTCCTCGGTCGCCTTGTCGGCCTCCGTGACCGGCGTCAGGTCGGGCTTCGTCTCGACGCGCAGGTCGAGCGCGCGGAACCGGCCGAGCGTGATCAGCGTCGGCCGCGTCGGCCAGCTCGTGCGCGAATCGGAGGTCCGGGCCCACGCCCGGAAGCTAGTCGCTAGCGGAGAATCGCGACGCGGTTGCCCGTGATCTTCACCCGGACGGGCGTCGACCAGGCCATCGCCCTGGCGCCGAGCGGGCAGAGCCTGGTTGAACCCGCGCACCCGGTAGTACCAGACCCCGGCGTCGTACTTGGTGAGGGGCAGCACGATCGAGGTCGCCGGCGTGCCGACCCGCATCGTCGCGTGCCACGGGTAGAGGGAGCGCGACACCTCGATCTGGTACTTCGTGGCGCCGATGACCGGATTCCACGCCGCGATCGGGGAGGCGAAGACGACCGGGTTCGCCCCGGCAGCCGCCACCGTGCGGCCGGTCGGCCCGACGCCTGACAGGAACGGCCTGCCCGCCGAGGTGACAACCGGCTGCGAGACCTTGCCGAAGCTCATGCCGTGCCCGGCCTGGCACGAATCCTGAGGCACCGCCATGTCGTGGTACGCGATCGAGCCGCCGCGATCCCGACGCCGAGTCGGACCCGGACGTGGAGGAGGACGCGGACCCGGACGTGGAGGAGGGCGTGGACGCGGCGCGGACGAGGACGATGACGCGGGCAAGGACGAGCTCGAGGAGCTCGACCCTGTGGCCGCGCTCGTCGCCGACGCGGGCTGAATCTTCGTCAGCTGGACCGAGACGGGCACGACCGTCCAGTAGAAGCGCCCGGTCGGCCAACCGGAGTCCCAGAGGTCGACACCCGCAGACTGCGCGGCACCGGACGCAGCCGCTGCACCCGCCCCGCTCACGCCCGTGGCTCCGACCTGGGACCCGGGCGTCTCGTTGGAGACGACCTTTGCGCCGGTGGCATCGAGAGCGGTGCCCTCGGTGCCGGGGCCGGTCAGGTAGGGCGGCGAGGACTCCGCGTCGGTGAGGCTCTTCGTGTCACCGGGCAGCGGCATCGGGCCGCCGACGGTCCGGGGCGCCCACGCCGGCGAGCCGACGATCGAGCCGGTGAAGATCCGGTTGACGCAGTTCCGGTCGGAGAAGATGTAGACGCGGTAGAGGCTCGAGCCGGGGTCGATGCCCTCCGAGATCACGGGTGCCGACGGCGACCAGGCGAATCCGGGGGTCAGCTGGTGCGCGGTCCCGGGCTTTCCCGGCCTTGTCCCAGGTATCCGAGATCGTGTCGGTCGGCTTCAGCGTCGCCGGCGTCTGAGGCGCGTTCACCGTTGTGTAGATCGGGCTCCACGGCCCATAGGAGACCGCGGGCAGCCCGTTCGTCGAGCTCTGGAACTGCCCGATGTCCCGGATCGCGCGAACCCGCCAGTGGATCGTCGTGTATCCGAGCGCGGAGTGGAACGTGAAGAACTCGCGCTCGTCGGCGACGTTCGTCGTCGTCTGGAAGGACACCGCCGGCACGAGATCCGGGTAGAGGACCTCGTAGGCGGTCGCGCCGTCGACCGGCGTCCACCGCACGAGCCCCTCGGGCGACGGCTCGAGGCCGGGACCTCGCCCGCCGCCCATTCCATGTTGAACCCGAACGGCACGCTCCACGGGGTCGCCTTCTTCCCGTCCTTCGAGATCCAGCGGACGTGCGCCCAGAGGGCGTACGGCTCACCGGTCATCCACGGGAGCTGGCGCGGGACCGTCTCGGCGGGCTGCGAGACGCTCATGTCCTTGAACACGAGCGTCCCGTCCTGGAAGCTCTTCGAGACCGCGATCTGGAACTGGTAGTGGCCGCCGCGCGAGCGTTGCACGGGCGCCCAGGAGAACGACGGAGTTCGCGAGTACGCGAGTGAGAATCGGCTCGTCGGCGCGGAGCAGGAACGCGCGCAGGCCGGTCGGGCCCTGCGAGATCGCGCCGGCGTTCGACGCCGGGCTCGCCTGCGAGACGAGGACGAGCGCGAGCGCTGCGAGGGCGGGAAGCGCGAAACGTGAGCATCCAGCCTTCGTTGTCGGCAGCAAGCTCCTACCGCTTGAGCGCTCGTTCGAGCGCTTTGGCGACGCCGACCACCAAGGGGTCTGTCCCCGGCTTTCCGACGATCTGCACCGACGCCGGCAGCCCGTCCTCGGCCGGGCCGCAGGGGAGCGCCAGGGCGGGCCAGCCGAGCGCGTTGAACGGGAAGGTGAAGCGCACGAAGTCGGCGCGGCTCGCGATCTCGTCGATGTCGGCCGGCGGGGCGACGAACGCGAGCGTCGGCGTCACCAGCACGTCGAACGCCTCGAGCGCCGTCGTCATCCTGCTCGCGGTAGGCCGCGCGGGCCGCTGCCGCCGCGGCTGCCTCCCCGTCGGACACCGCGAGGCACCGCTCGATCTTCGGGCTGATGTTCTCGCCGTACAGCTCGCCTTGCTCGGCGTAGAGCTCGCGATGGACGTCGCCGATCTCCCGCATGAAGAGCGGCGAGACGTCCTCCGCGAACGGAAGCTCGACCAGCGATCGCCCGAGAGGAGCGCCGCAGCCTCCCCGACGCGCTCGCGGACGAGCGGCTCGGCAGGCTCGAGCCAGGCGACCGCCGCGCGCACGTCGCCGAGCTCGACCGGCTCGGCCGCGAAGCCGGGCACGAGCGCCGCCATCATCGCCTCGCAGCCGGCGACGTCCACCGCCATCGGGCCCAGCGTGGTCGAAGCTCGGCGCGAGCGGGAAGACGCCGTCGGTCGAGACGAGCCCGTAGGTCGGCTTGAACCGGTCACGCCGCAGCAGGCGGCCGGAATGCGGATCGAGCCGCCCGTGTCGGTTCCGAGCGCCGCTTCCGCGAGGCCCGCCGCGAGCGCCGCGGCCGAGCCTCCGCTCGAGCCGCCCGACGTCCGGCCCGGCGCCGCCGGGTTCGGCACCGTCCCGTAGTGGAGGTTCTGCGAGGTGACGCCGTAGGCGAACTCGTGCAGGTTCGTCTTCCCGACGTTCGCGTACCCGGCGGCCTCGAGGAGTCGCACCGCCTCGGCCGTCCGCGACGGCACGTGGTCGGAGAACACCGCCGACCCGTACGTCGTCCGGACGCCCTCGGTGTCGAACAGGTCCTTGACCGCGAGCGCGATCCCCTCCCGGGGCTCGAGCTCGGTGATGAAGACGCCGTCCAGCGCTACAGATTGAGCGACGCGAGCGCGACCGCGAAGGTCGCCCCGAAGAGCACCACGAACACGAGCGTCAGGATCAGGGCCAGCCGCGCGTTGCGCCGGTTGAGCTCCGGGCTCGGCCCGACCGCATCGTTCATCAGATCGGGGGGCAGCGCGGGCATCAGACCACCACGTCGATCGCCATCGCGACGAAGAGCAGCGCCAGGTAGAGCATCGAGAAGTGGAAGAGCTTCACCGCGTGCGGCCTGGTCGTCTGCCGCCAGAGCGCGAACGCCATCCACGAGAGGATCGCCCCGAGCACCAGCGCCGAGACTGCCGTAGACGAGCCCGAAGAGGCCGAAGGCGACCGGCAGCAGCGTCGCCGCCACGAGCGCGACGGTGTACCAGGCGATCTGCCGCGCGGTCTCGCGCTCGCCGCGCACGACGGGCAGCATCGGGACTCGCGCGTTCGCGTAGTGGTCGCGGATCATCAGCGCGAGCGCCCAGAAGTGCGGCGGCGTCCACAGGAACACGATCCCGAACATCGCGAGCGCCGCCCAGCCGAGATGGCCCGGCGGTCGCCGCGTAACCGACGAGCGGCGGCATGGCGCCGGCGGCGCCGCCGATCACGATGTTCTGCGGCGTCGAGCGCTTCAGCCAGCGCGTGTACACGAGGACGTAGAAGAGGTTCCCCGCCAGGGCGAGCAGCGCGGTCGGCAGGTTCACGAGCGAGTCGAGCAGCACGAACGAGAGCGCCGAGAGCGCGATCCCGAACTCGAGCGCCCGCTCCGGCGCGATCCGCCCGGAGGCGACCGGCCGGCCGGCGGTGCGCGAGCCCATCAGCTTGTCGATGTCCCGGTCGAGGTAGTGGTTGAGCGCCGCCGCGCCGCCGCAGGCGAGCGCGAGGCCGATCATCGTCACGAAGAAGATGTTCCACGGAGGGACGCCGGCGGCCCCGACGAACACGGCGGCGCCGCCCGTCAGCAGGAGCAGCGACATCACGCGCGGCTTGGTCAGCGTCACGTAGTCGCGCGCCCCGCCGACCGGCCCCGCGGCGCCCCGGAAGGCCTGGGCGGCGAGCAGAGAGGTGGCGGCGAACGCCGCCGCGGCGACGGCGAGGTGGATCCGCGGGTGCGTCAGCACCGCCGCGAGCCCGAACAGCACGACGCGAGACGATCGCCATCGGCAGCAGCCGCCTGCATCGAGACCCAGGCCAGCACGAGCAGGCCGACGAGCGGCGGCAGCGCGAGCCCGGCGAGCACGCGGTGCGCCGTGTGCCAGTCGGCGGCGCCCGAGATGACGGCGAGGGCCGTCGCACCGACCGCCCCGAGCGCGAGCAGGCGTGCCCAGGGCCCCGCGGTCAGAGCCGCCGCTCCTGCTCGAGCCGCCGGCGCAGGTCGCGCAGCGGCCGCGCGCTGATGATGTACGGCACGCGGTCGAAGTTGAACTCGGGCGGCGGCGAGGTCGCGTACCACTCGAGCGTGTCCGCGACCCACGGGTCGTTCGTCGCCCGCTCGCCGCTCCTCGAGGTCTTGATCACGTTGACGACGAAGATGAGCATCCCAACCGCCATCGTGAATGCGCCGATCGACGAGATCATGTTGTAGGCCTCCCAGAGCCCTCCCTGATGGTACGTGTAGATGCGCCTCGGCATCCCGAGCAACCCGAGCAGGTGCTGCGGGAAGAACGTCAGGTTGAAGCCGATGAAGACGAGCCAGAAGTGGAGCTTCCCGAGCCCCTCGTCGAGCAGCCGGCCGAAGATCTTCGGCCACCAGTAGTAGAGCCCGCCGAAGATCGCGAACATCGAGCCGCCGAACAGCACGTAATGGATGTGCGCGACGACGAAGTAGGTCTGCGTGAGCTGCCAGTCGACCGGGAAGGCGGCCAGGAAGATCCCCGGACAGGCCGCCGATCGTGAAGACGCCGATGAAGCCGAGCGCCCACAGCATCGGCGTCTCGAACGAGATGTTCCCGCGCCAGAGCGTCGCCAGCCAGTTGAAGATCTTCACGCCGGTCGGGATCGCGATCACCATCGACGAGACCATGAAGAACGTGTCCGCGCCGCGTCGGGAGCCCGACCGCGAACATGTGGTGGCCCCACACGAGGAAGCCGAGAAACGCGATCCCCACGGTCGAGAGGGCGACGGCCTTGTAGCCGAAGATCGGCTTCCGCGCGAACACGGGGATGATCTCGGAGATGATCCCCATCGCCGGCAGGACCATGATGTAGACCTCGGGGTGCCCGAAGAACCAGAACACGTGCTGGTAGAGCACCGGGTTCCCGCCCTCGGCCGGTGAGAAGAAGTGCGTGCCGAAGTTGCCGGTCGGTCAGCATCATGGTCAGGCCCGGCAGAGAGCGCGGGCAGCGCGAGCAGCGAGCAGCCACGCGTAGGTGAGGATCGTCCAGACGAAGAGCGGCATCCGCGACCACGTCATCCCGCGGGCGCGCATGTTCGTGATCGTCACGATGAAGTTGATCGCCCCGGCGAGCGACGAAGCGTCAGCACGTGGAGCGACAGGATCCAGAGGTCCTGCCCGCGGCCCGGCGAATGCAGCGTCGACAGCGTCGCATACGAGGTCCAGCCGGACTGCGGCGGCGCCGCCCTTGGCCTCGAAGCTGAGGATCAGGATCAGTCCGCCGAGGAGGTACAGCCAGTAGGAGAGCGCGTTGAGCCGAGGGAACGCCATGTCGCGTGCGCCGATCATCAGCGGCACCAGGTAGTTGCCGAACCCGGCCAGGATCGGGACGATGACCAGGAAGATCATCGTCGTCCCGTGGATCGTGACCGCCTCGTTGTACGAGCTGCGCGTCAAGACCGTCTCGTTGGGAGTCGCGAGCTGCGTCCGGATCAGCAGGGCGAGCAGGCCGCCGAAGGCGAAGAAGATGAGCGCGGTCCAGAGGTAGAGGATCCCGATCCGCTTGTGGTCGACCGTCGTCAGCCACGAGGTCAGGCGCCCTTCCTTCCAGTCGGAGCGATACGGGCGGACGGTGGTCGTGTCGGCGCTAGCCATTGCCTGCCTTCGAGCTCCTTGAAGTAGTCGACGAGGGCCGTGATCTGGTCGTCCGACCAGTCGCTTCCGACGGCCGGCATCTCCCCGGCACCATTGCGGAGGAGGACCGAGAGCTGCGCGGGGTGGGTCATCAGCGGGTTGTCGCCGAGCGCCGGGCCGATGTAGGTGGTGTCGAGCCGGTGGCAGACGAGGCAGACATGCTCCCATTCCTCCTTGCCGAGCGCGGTGCTCGCGGGGTTCGCGGCGCGGTCGGCGATGAAGCTCTCGTAATCGGCGCGCGGCTTCACCGAGACGGTGGCGAGCATGAAGCGTGTGCTGGATCCCGCAAAGGTCCGAGCAGCGCGCGTTGTAGGTGCCTGACGGCGCCTTGAACCAGGTGTGGTTCGTCCGGCCCGGGATCGCGTCGATCTTCCCGCCGAGCTCCGGGACCCACCAGCTGTGGAGGACGTCGTTGTCGGGCGAGTACACGTCCTCGTTCACGACGTTGTCGGCCGGTGCGACCATGTTCCCGACCGACACCGCGCCGTTCGGGTAGCGGAACATCCAGTAGAACTGCCGCCCCTCGACCTTGATCGTCGTCGAGTTCGCCGCGTTGGCCTTCGGAGGGTTCGCGATCGACGGCAGCTTGAGCAGCACGAAGGTCGCGATCGCCGCGAGGATCACCACGGGCACGACGGTCCAGATCGTCTCGAGCCGCGTCGACCCGTGGAGCTGCAGGCCGTCGGCGTAGCGCGCCCGCTTGCCGCGCCGGTACTTGACGATGAGCACGATCAGGGCGCCCTCGACTCCGACGAACACGATCGCGGTGAAGACGAGGACGAAGATGAACGCCTCGCGCGTGATCTTCGCGTTCGGCGAATGGGGCGTCGGCGGCAGTATTCCCCGTTTCCGGCGAGCGCCGACGCGGCGAGCGCGAGCATGCCCGCGCACGCGATACCGAGTACGAGGGCCCTCCGACGCACGCCGTGGCATCGTATAGACGGTGGAGAGCCGAACGCAGATCGACCTACCGGCGCGCGTCACGCGTCCTTTCGAGGTGTTCGTGAACGGCATCCCGCAGCGGGAGGGGACCGACTTCGAGATCGTCGGCTCGAGCCTTCTCTTCTCCAGGTCGCTCGAGCGGGAGGGCTCGCTCGGCTTCTGGCGCTGGGCCCGCATGGTGCTCGGGATCGCAGGCAGCTACGGGAAGAACGATGCCGTCGACGTGGTCTTCACGCTCAACGGCCGGCGCACGGTGGTGTCGCTCGCGCCCCCGCCGCGAGAGCAGGCTCCCGAGCCCGCGAGCTAACCTCGTAGGTGTGAGCTCTCGCCATCTTCGCGGTGCACTCGCGGGCCGGGGCTTCGTGCTGTTCCCCGCCGCGGCGTACGCGGTGCACCAGCTGAGGTTCGAGCTCGGGTACGGCTCCGGCTCGACCGCGGCGCTTGCCGCTCAGGGTCACGGATACCTCGACTCGCTCGCACCCTGGGTCGGGGTCCTGCTGGCGCTCGGGCTCGGCTCCTATCTGATGCGTGTCGTCCGCTCCGCCGCAGGCGCTCCCGACGGCGGCTCCGGCAGGTCGTTCGCGCGGCTCGCCGGCGTCGCCTGGCTGCTCCTGCTCGTGGCGTACGTGGTGCAGGAGTGGCTCGAGGGCCTGTTCGCCGCAGGCCATCCTTCAGGCTTCGGCGGCGTCTTCGGGCACGGCGGCTGGTGGGCGGTGCCGCTGTCGGCGCTCGCCGCGCTCGCCGTCGCGGCGCTCCTGAGGCTCGCCGCACGCGGTCGTCCGGGCGGTCGCACCCGACTCGCGCACTCGCTACCCGCATCCCGGCGCTCAACTGCTGCGCCCGCTCGCCGCGGTCGTGCCGTCCATCTCTCCACTCGCCCTCCGCTCTGCCGGCCGGGCGCCTCCGGGAACGCGCGCGCTTCTAGCCCGCCTTCGTTCCCGAAAGGAGAGCCCATGCTGGAGCCGCTTCGGCTCCGCACAGTCGCGCCCGTTGCGCTAGCCGCCTTGCTGCTGCCCGGCCAGGCAGCAGCACACGGTCGCGGCGCGACGATCGCCCTCGACTACCGGCTCGCGCTGGATACGTCCGTGCGCGCGCTCGAGGGCGTCCACGTGCGTGTGCTCGATGGGGACAGAGAGCTTCAGGTTCACGCCGATCCCGGGGTCCGCCTGGTCGTGCTCGGCGCCCTCCGCGAGCCGCTGCTGAAGATCGACTCCACCGGTCTGTGGGTGAACGCGAGCTCACCGACCGCGACCGGCGACCGGCTCGTCTCGAGCTCCAGGCGCGGCTGGGTGCACGTGAACGACGGCCGGACCGTGGTCTGGCACGACCATCGACTCGCCCCGCCCCCCGCCAGCCGGTCGGGAGCGGCCGGACGCTTCACGGTGCCGGTCGCGGTGAACGGGCGTCCAGCCGTGATCTCGGGGACGTTCTTCCGGGTGGCCCGACCCGCGGCGTGGCCGTGGGCGCTAGCGTCCGTCGGACTCGTGGCCGGGATCGTCCTCGCCGTGCGGCGCCGAGCCCTCCGGGGTGCGCTGACCGTCGGGCTCGGGATCGCCTCGGGGCTCGCCGCCCTTCTTCTGGTGACCACGTTCGCGGTTCGGGACTCCCCGACGGGCGGCGTCGCGTGGCTTCAACTCGTTGCCGCGGCCGCCGTCACGGCCGTGCTCGGCGTCCTGCTCCTGCGCCTGCGCGGTCGCTCGCGCGTGCACGCCGCCGGCGTCGTGGGCGCAGTCGCCGCGGCCGTGAGCATCAGCTCGCTACCCGTGTTCTGGCACGGCGTCGTCATCTCGCTTCTCGCCGGGACGTTCGCACGGGCGCTCTGCGTGCTCGCCATCGCCGGCGGAGCCTCGGCTGCCGTGCTCAGCTTCCTGCCCGACTTCGACGAGCCCGTGCGGATGAGGAGGCCGCTGCCGCGATGAGGAGCCTGCTCGTCCTCGCTGCGACGCTGCCCCCGTGGGTTCACCCGTGGCCGGTGGGGCCTGCTCCGGCCTACACACCGCCGGCGCGGCCCGCTACGGTCGCGGCGGGTGCGCCCGTCGGCGAGCTGCGCTGCGGCGGCTCGGGTGAGACGTTCCGGGTCCATCTCGAGCTGTTCGTCGACCGGAAGGTCGTGATCGTCCCGGCAGGGATCGGCGTGTCGGACAAGGGCTGCCGCTACCCGGTCTCCACCGAAGGCCCGGACGGGATCGTCCGCGTCGCCCCGGGCCTGCGGCTCGGCGACGTCTTCCGCGTCTGGGGCCAGCGGCTCGACGCCCGCCGGCTCGCGGGGTTCACCTCGCGAGGCGCCCCTCCGCGCGTACGTCGGAGGGAAGCTCTTCCACGGGCCGCCGGGTGCGATCCCGCTGACCCGGCACGCCCAGATCGTGCTCGAGCTCGGCGGCTACGTGCCGCCGCATCCCTTCTTCCTCTTCGCCGGAGGTGACTCGTGAAGTGGTCCGTAAAGGGGTCTGTCCCCCTCGCTGTCCTCGTGGCCGTCGTCGGGCTCGCCGGCTGCGGCGGCTCGGGCGGCAGCGAGTCGATCACCGTCCAGCCCGCCGCGACCTACGAGATCGCGAACTTCCGGCCCTCCCAGCCGGTGCCCGCCGGCAAGCCGGTGGTCGTCTCGTTCCAGATCGAGCAGCCCGACGGGACGCCGCTCACGGAAGTTCAAGACAGGGCCCGGCCCCCACACGGGCGTGCACCTGATCTTCGTGCGGCGAGGATCTCCAGTACATCGTCCACAAGCACCCGCCGGTCGGCGGCGCGACGATCCCGAGCTCGTCACATTCCCCGCGCCGGGGCCCTACCGGCTCGTCGTCGACGTGTACCCGGCCTCGAGCGACCAGCAGGTCAACGCGAACTTCCAGCTCTTCCAGAACCTGACGGTCGCCGGCCCGTACCATCCGCGCCCGCTCGGCAAGACGAGCTACGCTCGGAGACGGTCGACGGCTATCACTTCACGCTCCACGGAGCGAACGCGCTGAAGGCGATCCAGGCGCAGCTCGTCACCGTCGACGTCACCGGCCCCGACGGGAAGCCCGCGGTCTTCACGCCGTGGTTCGGCGCGCTCGCGCACGCGATCTTCTTCCGGCAGGGAAGCCTCGACTACTTCCACACCCACGTCTGCGCCCCCGGGGTGAGCGGCTGCACGAGCGTGCTCGGGCCGACCAAGGTCACGGGCACCTCGACGACGCCCGGGAAGCTGAAGGTCGGCGTGCTCGTCCCCGCTCCCGGCAAGTGGCGGCTGTTCCTCCAGGGGATGGTCGACGGGAAGGTGCTCACGGCCCCCTTCGTGCTCGAGGTGCGATGAGGCTGCGGCTCGGGATCTGGGCGCTCGTCGCGGTTGCCGTGGTCCTGGCGACGCGGACGCTCGTCTACGCCCTCGCGCCGCAGTCGGCGCTCCTGGCCGAGCTCGCCGACAACCGCGCGGTCGGGCCGCACCTGACCGTGCCGCTCCTCGGGATCCTGGTCTGCCGCTGCCGTTCTCGCCGCGGCCGTGCTCAGCGCTCGCCGTGAGCGCCGTGAGCGTCCGGCTCCAGCTCGAAGGACGGCGGCTCGTGTCGGCGCCCCGGCTCCGGCCCGGCGTGCTGGCCGCCCGCGCGGCGGCGCTCTTCCTCGTGACGTCGTTCGCGTTCGCGATGCTCGAGTCGACATCCACTGGCGCGAGGGGCTCGGCTGGCACGGGCTCCACTGCCTCGTCGGGCCTGTCCATCGTGACGCGATCCCGATCCTGGCAGCGCTCTCGCTCCTCGCCGTCGCCGTCCACGGCGCGGTCGAGCACCTGCTCGCCTGGGCCCGGCGGCTCTTCGCCCAGCTCGCGGCGCGGCTCTTCGCGAGTGCCGGGCCGGGCCGCGGCCGCCTTCGTCTCGGACCTCTCGCCGCGCCGGCGGCACGCCGGCGGCGAACGGGGCACGCGGGCCGCCCTCGCGCCGCCGTCCCCGTTCTTTGAACGCACTTCCAGAGAGGAGCCATCAACGTGAGCGTTTCCCCAAGGGGTCTGTCCCCCTCAGGAGGCGGACGGCACCGAGCGCCGGTCGTGCTCGGAGCCGTCGTTCTCGCCGCGCTCGCCAGCGCGTCGGCCGCTTCGCCCACGCGCACGTAAGCCCGCCCGTGTCGGTCACGGGCACGCAGCTCTACAGCCTCGCCGTCCCGACGGAGAAGGAGGGGTTGACCACGACGAAGATCGTCCTGACCGTCCCGTCCGGGTTCTCGATCGACTCGTTCGTCGCCGCGCCCGGCTGGCACCGCGACGTGCAGTCGACCGGGTCCGGCGAGGACGCCGTGATCCAGAAGGTCACCTGGACCGGGGGGCACACGCCGACCGAGGAGGACTCGCTCTTCCAGTTCCTCGGCGGCGGCTCGTCGGCGAAGACCTACACGTTCCAGGTCGAGCAGACCTACTCGGACGGCTCGATCGTCGACTGGAACGGCTCCGAGTCGTCGGACACGCCGGCGCCGACGATCGAGGTCAAGGACTCGCTCGGCGGCAGCGGCACCTCGACGCTGACCGTGATCGCGCTCGTCGTCGGCGCGGTCGGCGTCGTCCTCGGCGCGATCGCGCTCTTCGCCCGGGGCGGCGGCGGAGGAAGGCAGCTCGCATGAGGCAGGACGGGGGCGGGGTGCCCTGATCGCGCTCGTCTCGGTCGTCGCGCTCGCGGCGCCGGCCGCCGCGTCGGCGCACGCGTACCTGACGAAGACGTTCCCGTCGCCGAGCACGATCCTCGACACCCCGCCCCCGATCGTCTCACTGACCTTCGACGAGGCGGTCGAGCCCCGCTTCGCGATCATCTCGGTCACCGACAAGGACGCCACGCAGATGGCGACGGACTCGCCGCAGCGGTCGCCGGCGAACCCGGACACGCTGTTCGTCCACCTGAAGCCGCACCTCGCCGAGGGTTGGTACCTCGTCTACTGGCGTGCGATCTCGGTCGACGGCCATCCCGTCCAGGGAGCGTTCACCTTCGCCGTCGGGCCGAACCCGGGACCCGCGCCCCAGTTCGTCATCCCGCACATCGCAAAGAGCGCGACGACCACGGCGCTCGTCGTCGCGAAGTGGGCGATGTTCCTGACGATCATGGCGTCGATCGGCCTTGCCGCCATGCGGCTTGCGATCGGACGGCCGCTCGTCAGGCGGGTCGCGGGCGCGAGCCTCAGACCCGTCACCGTCGCGTTCGCGATCGCCTCGACGGCAGCTCTCGTCCTGGTTCCGGTGTTCCTCGAGGAGTCGACCTCCGTCGACTCGCTCCACGGCTTCTTCGACGTCGGAGCGCTCGTGCCGCTCTGGCGGACGACGGCGTACGGTCGCGCGTTCGTCGACCTCGAGCTCGTCTTCGCGCTGTTCGCTCGCCGCCGACCTGGATCGCGATCTGGGTCGACCGGCCCGACCGCGAGAAGCGGTCGATCGCCGAGATCCTGGCGGGAATCGGCGTCGTCGCGGCCGCGGCGGCCGTCGTCCTCATCCCCGGCGCCGCCGGCCACGCCGCGCAGACCTCGCCGCGCGGGCTGGCCGTGGCGCTCGACTGGCTCCACGTCGCCTCGGGCTCCCTCTGGGTGGGCGGCCTCGTCGGCCTCGTGCTCCTGTGGGCGACGCTCGCCCCGGTCACGGCGCGTCGCCGGGCTCGCGGTCGTCGTGCCGCGGTTCTCCAACGTCGCGCTCGTCTCGGTCGCGGTTCTCCTCGGCTCGGGGATCTGGGCCGTCGGTGCTCAAGCTGCCGATCCTCTCGGCGCTGTGGACGACCTCGTACGGGCAGACGATCCTCGTGAAGGCCTCGCTCCTCGCGGTGGCGATGGGCTTCGGCGCCGTCAACTTCGCCGTCAACCGGCCTCGCCTCGTCGCGGCGCGCTCCAGGCCCGAGGTCGGGCCGCCCGCCGTCTCGCTCCTCGGCGTGATCACCTCCGGCGAGGTGCTGATCCTGATCGGCGCGATCGCGGCTGCGGCCGTGCTCACCAGCCTCGCTCCGCCGTCGAAGTACCTCGGCCAGGAGAGCGGGGCGCTCGCCGAACGTCGGCCCCGGCCCCGTCGCCGCCGTCGTCCAGAAGGACGGGTATACGCTGAAAGTCATCGTCGACCCGAACAAGGCCGCGGCGCCGAACCGCTTTGCGCTCGAGATCACCAAGAACGGCCGCCCGGTCACCGGGGCGAACGTGACGACGACGTTCGCGATGCTGGACATGGAGATGGGGAGCCAGGAGTATCAGCTCACCGAGACCTCGCCCGGCGTCTACTCGAAGCTCACCCCGGCGCTCGTGATGGTCGGGCACTGGGGGCTGTCGTTCAACGTGACGCCCAAGGGAGGAGCGCCGTTCACCGCCGTCGTCGTCGACAGGGCGTCCGGATGACGGGCATCCGTCTTGCCGCCTCGCTGCTGGCCTTCGCCCTCGGTGCGGCGCCGCCGTGGTCGCGCTCGTCCTGCTCGGGAGCGCGATTTGAAGGGCGTGAAGAGGGTCTGTCCCCTGATGGTCTTCGCCGTCGCGGCTCGCGCGTGCTGGCCCCGGTCGCGCCCTGGCCGACGGAGACCCGGCGAGCGACTTCCTGCTCTCGCAGTCGAGCTTCCTCTCGCCGTACGACGGGAAGATCCCGATCGCACAGCAGAAGCGGATCGAGGCGATGCTCCTGAGCGCGAAGGAGCAGGGCTTCCCGCTCAAGCTGGCGGTGATCGTCACCCGCTACGACCTCGGCGCCGTCCCGATCCTGTACCGGAAGCCCCAGACCTACGCGAAGTTCCTCGCGCAGGAGGACTTCTACTTCTGGAAGGACGAGCTGCTCGTGGTGATGCCGAACGGCTACGGCCTGTACAAGCTGAAGGGGCTTCCGCCTGCCGACAAGGCGGTGATCGCGAAGCTCCCGAAGCTCGACACGACCGACGGGCCGACGCTCGCGGCTGCCGCCGAGCGGGCGATCAACGCGCTCGCCGCCCGTCGCGGGCTCACGCTCGCAACCGGCAGCGGGTCGGGCGGCACCTCGGTCTGGGTCGAGCGCGGCGAGATCGCCGGCGGAGCGCTCGTGATCTGTGCGCTGGGCGCGGGCGCCGTCTTCCTCTCGCGCCGGCGCAGACGGCTGAAGGCGGCCCGGTGACCGAGCGGCACGAGGTGCGCGAGGCCCGGGTTCCGCTCGGCCCGGGACGTCCGGCTTTCAACAGGCGCACCCGGCACACGGCTGGCCGTCGTGCTCGGGCTCGCGATCGCGACGGCGCTCGTCGTCGGGGTGCTCGCCGCGACGACGGGCTCGAAGAAGGCGACGCCGCACGTCGTCACGATCCCGGCGGCGGATCGCTCCGCCTCGCCGGCGCTCCTGCGCGAGGCGAGGGCCGTGAACTTCCATCCGAACACGACTCCCGGCGTCGGCGAGGTCGAGGGGCGGCCGCTCACCGGTGTCGACGCACCCGCCGGCGCAAGAGCCTGCTCCCCGTGGGCTCCGCCGCCCCTGCCTTCACGTTGCGGACGCCGACCGGGAAGCCGCTGAGCCTCGCTTCTCTTCGAGGCAAGGCGGTGCTGCTGGAGCTGTTCGCCACGTGGTGCCCGCACTGCGCCGCCGAGGCGCCGCACCTGAAGGCGATGTACAGCGAAGCTCCCGAAGGACCGGTACGCGTTCGTCTCGGTCAACGCCGACAGCGAGGACGCGGCCAGCGTCCTCGCCTACCACATCTGGTTCGGGCTCCCGTTCCCGGCGCTCCTCGATCGGGGGACAGACCCCGGAAGCTTCCATTCGCCGGGCTCGCCGGGGCCCGTGTCCACGGGGTACAAGGTGCGGCTCTATCCGACCTTCTACGTGATCGACCCGCACGGGAAGATCGCGTGGTCGGCCACCGGGGAGCAGCCGGACACGGTGCTTCTGCACCAGCTGCGCCTCGCTTCTCAGGCGAGCCTGAGCGGTACCGTAAAAGGGTGCCCGGAGGACATTTCGGGGGTTTCGCCCCCGGCGAGAAGGTCGAGCGCCCCGCCGACAAGGCGGTGCGCCAGGCCAACCTGCGCCGGATCGGATCGCTCTTCCGCGGCTACTGGGGCAAGCTCTCCGTCGTCACCTTCCTGATCCTGATCGCCTCGGCGCTCGGGGTGATCCCGGCGTTCCTGCTCCGGGACATCATCTCGAAGGCGTTCCAGCCGGCGCCCGGCGGGCACGTGACAGTCGACCTCAGGCTCCTGACGGAGCTCGTCGTCGCGATGATCGCGATCTCGCTCGTGAGCGGGGTCATCGGCGTGATCCAGGCCTACCTCTCGACCCAGGTCGGCCAGAGCGTGATGCACGACCTGCGCACCTCCGTGTACCGCCACCTGCAGCGCCTGTCGCTCGCGTTCTTCACGAGAACGCGCACCGGCGAGGTGCAGAGCCGGATCGCGAACGACATCGGCGGTGTCGACAACGTCCTCACCTCGACCGCGACCTCGATCATGTCGACGATCACGACCGTCGTCGCGACCGTGATCGCGATGTTCCTGCTCTCCTGGCAGCTCGCGGTGATCGCGCTCGCGCTCATGCCGATCTTCGTCCTGATCACGCGCAAGGTCGGCGGGGCGCGGCGGAAGATCACGACCAAGCGCCAGGAGTCGATGGCAGACATCTCCTCGCTCGTGCAGGAGTCGCTCTCGGTCTCGGGGATCCTCCTCGGCAAGACGATGGGCCGCTCCAACGAGCTCGCCGAGCGGTTCGAGGGCGAGTCGAACAACCTCGCCGAGCTCGAGGTCCGCTCGAGGATGACCGGCCGCTGGCTGATGCAGTCGATCCAGATGACCTTCGCGATCATGCCGGCGCTGATCTACTGGTTCGGCGGGCTCCACGTGCACAACTCCGGCGGCACCGCCTCCTACGCGGTCGTCGGCACGCTCGTCTCCTTCACGACCCTGCAGACCCGCCTCTTCGCGCCGATCGGGAGCCTGCTCTCGATCTCCGTCGACGTCCAGAGCTCGCTGGCTCTCTTCGACCGGATCTTCGAGTACCTCGACCTGCCGATCGACATCGCGCCGGGCTCGAAGACGCTCGAGACCGTGCGCGGGCGACGTCGCGCTCGAGGACGTCTGGTTCCGCTATGCCGACGGGCCCTACGCGCTCGAGTCGGTCTCGATCGCGGTGCCGGCGGGCACGACGACGGCGATCGTCGGCGAGACCGGCGCCGGCAAGACGACGCTCGGCTATCTCGTCTCGCGGCTCTACGACCCGACGAAGGGCCGGGTGACGATCGACGGGACCGACCTCCGCGACCTGAGCTTCGAGTCGCTCGCGGCCTCGGTCGGCGTCGTCTCGCAGGAGACCTACCTCTTCCACGCGACCGTCCGCGAGAACCTGCGCTTCGCGAAGCCCGACGCGACCGACGAGGAGGTCGAGGAGGCGGCGCGGGCGGCGCAGATCTACAACCTCATCTCGTCCGTTCCCGACGGCTTCGAGACGGTCGTCGGCGAGCGCGGCTACCGCTTCTCGGGCGGTGAGAAGCAGCGAATCGCGATCGCGCGGGCCGTGCTCCGCAACCCGCCGATCCTCGTGCTCGACGAGGCGACCTCGGCGCTCGACACCCAGACCGAGCGCGCCGTGCAGGAGGCGCTCACGCGGCTCGTCGAGGGGCGCACGACGATCGCGATCGCCCACCGCCTCTCGACCGTGCGCGATGCCGACCAGATCGTCGTGCTCGACGCCGGCCGCGTCGTCGAGACCGGCACCTACGACGAGCTCGTCGCGCAGGGCGGCCGGTTCGCGGCGCTCGCGGCCCGCGACTTCGACTCGCTCGACGCCGAGCTGGCAGAGCTGGCCTACCGCCGAAGCAGGCGAGCTTCGCGCCCGTCTTCGAGTCCGTGCAGGTCACGCCGGTGGTCCTCGGCTCGACGGTGCCGGTCGCCGTGTCGATCGTCGCCACGATCGTGAACGCCCCGTCGCACGCCGCTTGACCCACGTGAAGTGCGCCTTGCAGTTCGCGCTCGTCCGGGCTTCGCGAGCGCGCAGGTCACGGTCGTGATCTTCAGGCCCGGGTACGCCTTGTTGTAGTAGGCCTGCATGTTCGCCTTCATCTGCGCGGCCAGCCTCTGCGACGGGGTGGCGGCGCCGGCGAAGCGGTGAGGGCGAGGGCGGCGACGAGAGCCGCTGCTCCCTCAGCACGAGATCTTCTTGCCCGACTTGATGAGCGTGCAGCTGTGGGCGGTCGTCGACCAGCTCAGCGAGCTGCTCACGTCGTGCAGCACCGCCTTGATCGTGTAGATCACGTTCACGCCGTCGGCCTTGTCGGCGAAGTGGGCGAGGCAGATCGCGGTGACGCCGTCTTCAGGGTGTTGCAGGTCACCTTGCCGATCACGAGCTTCGGCGCGACCGCCTTGAACTTCTTCAGCGACGAGAGGCTTCAGGCTCGCGGCGGCACTCGCGTTCTCCGCAGGCGTGCCGGCGAGCGCGGCCGGGGTGCACGCCAGAGCGACGATACCTGCGACGAGAGCGAAGCGCATGCATTGATCGTAGAGCCGCGCGACCGGCTTTGCCTGAATTTTACGTTCGAATCTCCCAATTCGGCCGCGGTCGGGCCTAAGCTTCGAGCCGTGGCGACGATGCCAGCGATCGCGGAGTACCGGGGCCCATTCGGCAAGCAGCAGGCCGAGCGGCTGCTGTGGCGCGCCGGCTTCGGAGCGAGGGCCGGCGAGGCCGAGGCGCTTGCGAAGCTCGGTTTCAAGCACGCGGTTCACGCGCTGACGCGCCCTGCGCCCTACGCGCTCGACGGGCCGAGCCCGACCTCGGACAAGGGCCGGCCGCTCGCGCCGGCGGCGGTCATCGGCGACGACCATCTCTTCTGGCTCGACCGGATGGTGCGCGACGAACGCTCCGCTGATCGAGCGGATGACGCTGATCTGGCACTCGTGGTTCGCGACCTCGAACCAGGGTGTCGCCTCCCAGCAGCTGATGCTGAACCAGAACGACTTCTTCCGCGGGAACGCCCTCGGCTCGTTCGCCGACCTGCTCATGGGCGTCACGAAGGACCCGGCGATGCTGATCTGGCTGAACGGGAACCAGAACGTCAAGGGGAAGCCGAACGAGAACTACGCCCGCGAGATGATGGAGCTGTTCTCGCTCGGCGCCGACCGCGGCGCCTACACCGAGACCGACGTGCGGGAGCAGGCCCGGGCGCTCACGGGCTGGAACGGCAGCGTCAACAAGCGGCGATCATCGGCAGCTTCGCGTTCGTCGACAGCCGTCACGACGCCGGGTCGAAGACGATCTTCGGGCAGACCGGCAACTACACGTGGACGGACTCGGTCAACCTCTGCCTCAACCACCCGATGCATCCGTCGTTCTTCGTGAACAAGCTGTGGAGCTACTTCGTCCCGACGCCGCCCGACAAGGCGACGGCCGCGGCGCTCGCGGCGATCTACAAGGGCAACGGCTTCAAGGTGCACCCGGTGGTCGAGGCGATCCTGCAGCACCCCGACTCTCTACAACGGGCCTCGAATGGTGAAGCCGCCGGTCGTTCTCAACGCCGGCCTGCTTCGCATGGCGGGTCGCTACATCGACACCTCGGCGTGGTGGGTCCAGAGCGCGGCCGCGGGCCAGCAGCTCTTCTACCCGCCCGACGTGGGCGGCTGGGACTACACGCGCTGGCTCGACACGGCCACGTGGCGGGCGCGCTGGTTCATCGCCGCGCTCGTGCAGGGCACGACTGCGCCGACGAGCACCTCGAGCGATCCGACGGAGCTCGTGCAGAGCGCGGTCGGCTTCTGGGGCAGCCCGACGATCTCGTCCACGACGCAGGGGCTGCTCGTCTCGTTCGCGAAGGCGCAGCTCGAGCGCAAGGCCGCGCCGACCGACGTCGAGACCGCGCTCCGCCGGCTCGTCGCCTCCTCCCCCGACCTGCAGACCGCATGACGATCGAGTGCCGCGACTGCAACACGACCGAGGCCTGGCGGCGGAGGGTCGCCGAGGCGGGCCGCGGGCTGCCCGGGATCGAGGCGGGCATGCCGCTGCCGGCCGGACAGGCCTCACGCGGCGCGACTTCGTCTCGCGCACGGCCGGCCTCGCGCTCGGGATCTACGGCGGCGCGGCGCTCTCGACCCGCGCATTCGAGGAGGGGATCGCGAATGCGGCGACGACGCCGGCCCAGAACGTGCTCGTCGTCGTGTACCTGTCCGGCGGGATCGACGGCCTCTCCGTGCTCTTCCCGGCGGGCGACCCGCTCTACTACCAGCTGCGACCGAACATCGCGCTCGCCCAGACGGCCGGGTCGGCGTTCAGCCAGGACAACCGGCTGCGCTGGCACCCGACCGCCGGCGGGCTCGCGACGCTGCACGGCGAGGGGAAGGTCTCCGTGATCCCGGCGATCGGCTACGTGAACAACGACGAGTCGCACTTCACCTCGCGGCACTACTGGGAGGTCGGGGCGCCGGACGCGGCGCTGCGCACCGGCTGGCTCGGCCGGTACCTCGATCGGTCGGCACGCCCGACAACCCGCTTCAGGGGCTCTCGCTCGACACGGCGCTCCAGCCGGCGCTCGCGACGAAGAAGATGCCGGTCGCGACGCTCCAGGCCGCCGACCAGTACACGTTCGCGCCGCCGGGCCTGCCGCCGCACCCGCTCGAGCTCTCGATGCTCCAGGAGGCCGCGAACATCGGTGCCGCGCACGCGACCTCGCCGGATCCCGGCCTCGCGACCGCCGGGTCGATCGCGCTCGAGTCCCATCACCTCTACTCGCAGCTCGGGGCATTCAAGTACGGGTTCAACTCCCCGGTGAGCTACCCGGCGACGACCGATCCGTTCCCGCATCGGCTCGCCGGGCTCGCGGCGATGGTCGCCGCCGGGCTGCCGCTCCGGGTCGTCACGATCACCTCGCCCGGCCACTTCGACACCCACGCGTCACAGGCGGCGGCCCTGTCGAGCGGTCTCCAGCTGACCTCGGACTCGCTGCTCGCGTTCCAGCGCGACCTCGAGGCGCGCGGGTGTCGCCGACCGGGTGATGGTCTACGTCTGGTCGGAGTTCGGCCGCCGTGCGGCCGAGAACGCATCGGCGGGAACCGACCACGGCTCTGCCGGGATCGGCTTCCTGATCGGAACGAAGGTGAACGGGCAGACGATCGGCGGGTTCCCCGGAGTGACGGGCGGGCTGAACAGCCTCGGGAACCTTGCGCCGACCGCGGACTTCCGGGCCGTGTACTCATCGATCCTCGAGCAGTGGCTCAAGGCCGACGCCAACGCGATCCTCCCGAACGTCTCGGGGTATCAGCGTCCGGCGCTCCTCAGGTGAGGACGGCCGCCGTCGCCGCGGCGGTGGCGCTCGCGGCTCTCCTCCCGGCCGGTGCGGGTGCGAAGCGGTTCCCGTTCCGCCTCCAGGTCACCGCCAAGGAGTTCTACTACTCGCTCTCGTCGCAGGCCGCCCCGCCGGGGGCCGCGGTGGTCGAGTTCGTGAACTACGGCGAGGACCCGCACGACATGCGGATCCAGCGTGCCGGCGGCGGGAGGCTCTACAAGACGCCGGTGATGCAGCCCGGCGGGTACTTCGACCTCTCGATCGTGCTCGTCCCCGGCCGCTACCGGCTGTGGTGCAGCATCGGGAACCACCGTCAGCTCGGGATGCAGGCGGTGCTGGTCGTGAAGGCGTCTGCGAAGTAGGCCCGGCTCGGGGCCGGTTCGGCTGCCGAGCCGCGCGCCGAAGCGAACCGGGCGGGGCCCGCGCGGCGAATGCGCTCGTGTGGGCATCGGCGATCGCTTGGTAGGGTCCGTGCGCCGCCCCCGGCGGCCCGGAACGATGCCACGCCGTGATCTGGCTCACCTCTCGGATGAAGCCGTTGTCGCTCTCATCGCGAGATCGGAGGACAGCGCGCTTGCGGAGCTGTACGACCGCTATGGCCGGGCCGCCTACGGCCTTGCGTTGCGCGTCCTCCGAGACGAGGCGCTCGCCGAGGACGCGGTGCAGGAGGCGTTCCTCGCGATCTGGCGCGGCTCCGCGCGGTTCATCCCGGAGAAGGCGAAGGCGAGCACCTGGATCATGACGCTCGTCCATCGCCGCGCGGTCGACGTCGTGCGCCGCGAGGAACGGCGACGCGCCGACCCGCTCCCGGAGGCCGAGCCGGGCTCGGGCGGGCCCTCGGCTGCCGACAGCGTGTGGCTGCGCCTCGAGCGCGAGCGTGTCCAGGCGGCGCTGGCCCAGCTGCCCGACGCCCAGCGGGAGGCGATCGAGCTCGCCTACTACGGCGGCTTCACGCAGTCGGAGCTCGCGGAGCGCCTGGGCGAGCCGCTCGGCACCATAAAGAGCCGGATGTTCGTCGGCCTCGCCCGGCTGCGCGAGCTGCTGGACTCACCCACAGACGGAGAACCATGGACACCGAGAGCATCCACGACCTGAGTGCGGCCTACGCGCTCGACGCTCTCGACGAGGGCGAGCGCCAGGCCTTCGAGGAGCACCTCGCCGGCTGCGAGCGCTGCCGCGAGGAGATCGCCGGGCTCTCCGGCGCAGCCGAGGCGCTCGCCTATGCGTCCGGCCCGGCCGAGCCGCCGCCGGGGCTGCGCGACCGGATCCTCGTTGCCGCCCGGGCCGAGCGCCCGAACGTCGTGCCGCTCAGGCCGCGGTGGGCTTACGCGGTCGCGGCGGTCGCCGCCGTCGCCGCGTGCGCGGCGGTGGGGCTCGGGATCTGGAACGTCTCGCTCCACGACCGCCTCTCGCGCACCCAGGCGCTCCAGAGCGTCCCCGTCACGGGTGCCCCGGGCTCGCTCGTGGTCGCCTCGAACGGCTCGGCGGCTCTCGTCCTGTACCGGCTCGACGCCGCTCCGACCGGCAAGACCTACGAGGCGTGGGTGATCCGCGGCGAGCGCGCCCCGGCTCCGGCAGGCCTCTTCCGCGGGGGCGGCACCACCTTCGTCCCGATCGGCGAGAGAGTGCGAAAGGGCTCCGTGGTCGCGGTCACCGTCGAACCGGCGGGCGGCTCGAGGGCCCCGACCACGAAGCCCTTCGCGGTCTCGGCTCCTGTCTAGCTCGACTGTCTAGCTGGTTGCTCCCGGGACCTCGCCGAGCGTGAGGTTCAGGGTGGCGCTCTGGCCGTTCTGATGGACGACCGTGACCGTCACGTTCTGGCCCGGCTTCAGGCTCGCGAGCGAGGTCGAGAGGTCGTTGGAGGTCGGGGTCTTCGTGCCGTTCAGCACGGTGATGCGGTCGCCCGCGACGATCCCGGCCTTCGCTGCCGCTGTTCCGGGCAGCACCTTGCTGACGACGACGCCCGTCGCCTCGGGGGTGTCGGCGATCTCGATCCCGAGGAAGGCCCGGTTCGAGCTCGTGACCTTCCCGGTCTTGACGAGCTGGCTCGCGATGTTCACGACCACGTTCGACGGGATCGCGAACCCGATCCCGGCGGCCGCGCCGCCGAGCTGCGGATCTGCAGCGGCGAGCGTCGGGATGCCGATCACGGAGCCGCCGATGTCGGTGAGGGCCCCACCCGAGTTACCGGGGTTGATCGGGGCGCTCGTCTGGATGGCGCTCGGCAGGACGACGCCGTTGCCCTCGGGCTCGGCGCGGTTGAGCGCGCTGACGATCCCCTCGGTGAAGCTCGACGAGAGCCCGAGCGGGTTGCCGATGGCCATCGCGATGTCGCCGATGCGGAGCTTGGCGGAGTTCGCGAACGTCGCGGGCCGGAGGCCGGCGCCGTTGACGTTGATCACGGCGAGATCGTCCGGCGCGAACACGCCGACGAGCTTGCCCGTCAGGCGCTTGCCGGATGACGTCGTCACCGTGAAGGTCTTCGCGGTGCCGACGACGTGCGCGTTCGTGACGATGTTCCCGGCCGAGTCGAAGACGATGCCCGAGCCGAGGCCCTCGCTCGTCTGGATCTGCACGACCGAGGGGGAGACGTTCTTGTAGACGGACGCGTACGCGTTCTGCAGCGACACGGCGACCGAGTCGGACGACGCGAACGTCGTCGACTTGCTGGAGGCGAACCCGGCGCCGACGACGACCACGGAGGTCGCGATGACGACGACGAGTGTTGTCTTGATCTTGTTCATCCGGTCGTTCTACCCCCGGACCATGACCAAAACCTAAGAACCACCCAGCTCAGTCCCGCGAACTACGGAGCGCTCCGCGGACTTAGCGAGCGAAGCGAGCTAAGGACCACGCACTTCGCCCAGTAGGGCAGAGCAACGCGGAACTCGCAAGCAAATCTCGACGAAGGTTCGGCTGGGGCACCGGCTCAGCCGGTGCCCCAGCTAAAGAGGCGCCTGAACCCGGGCCCGCGCCGCGAACCACCGGAGCGGACCGCTCACCGAGGCAAGAAGGAGGGGGCCCGCGGGGGAACCATGGGTTCACCCACGGTCTACTGGGGGCCCATGCCCGGCTCGTTGCTCGAGACCGGGATGCCTTCCGGGCCCTTGCCGCGGTAGGCGGAGCGGAAGGCGGCGAACGCCTTCTGGTCGAACTTCGAGCAGATCGCGATGTGCCCGATGCCGTAGTAGCCCTTGCTGTAGTACCTGGTCGGGTCGCCCGTCCAGGCGGTCAGCGCGATCTTGTTGCCGAGCCCGGCGTACGGCGTCCCGAAGACGCTGTCCGGCTGCTGGTTGTAGAAGGTCTCGAGCTGGTCGACGGTCGACTTCGGCACCTTCGGCCCCCACCAGATGACGACGGCGCCGTGCTCCTCGTTGTGGACGACCTGGCGCGGGTTCACCGGGGTGCGGTAGAAGCCCCAGACGGCCCAGAGCCGGTAGTGCGCCGCCGGCGGACGGCGGCGAGGTGCTCCACAGGCCCTTGGTGGGGGTTGCGAGGCTCGGCACGTCGGCGTGGTAGTTCGTCGGGTCCTTCTTGGGCGGGAAGGGCTTGACGTCCCTGTAGGTGCAGCCGGCTGCGAGCATCGCGGCCTTCGCGTCGGAGCTCTTCCCGCCGGACGCGAGGATGACGCCGATCAGGACGACGCCGGCGATCACGCCGACGCTCACGAACCACACCCAGCGCGGAACCTCGGACAGCGGGTTCGACGACTTGGTGTCGCGGCGGCGGGGCGCCTGCACCGAGCCCGAGGAATTGGGTCCCCTGGAGCTGGGCGGCTTGGGCGTCCGCGACTTCTTGTTCGCCACGAAGACAGGATACGGGGCTAGGCGGCTCTCTCGTCGGCGAACCAGGCGTGCTCCGGAGGCCCGTACGGGCCTCGTGCCTCCTCGATCGCGTGCTCGATCCGGGCGGTCAGGTCGCGCGCGGCGGCGATCGTCGCCTTCCCGGCCGCGACCGCGATCGGATTGCCGACGAGCACGGTGATGCGGGGAAGGCCGAGCTTCGGCTTCCCGGGCCGAAGTGCCTTCTCGCTGCCGACGATGCACACCGGCACGATCGATGCTCCCGTCGCGAGCGCGAGCTTCGCGGCGCCGCGATGCCAGGGCCGGTTGCGATAGGGAAGGCAGGTGCCCTGCGGGAAGATCCCGAGGACCTCTCCGGCCCGGAGAAGCTCTGCCCCGCGGCCGACCGACGAGCGGTCGCCGGAGCCCCGGTCGACCGGGAAGGTGCCGAACCAGCTCATCACCCGGCCGAGCACAGGGTTGCGCCAGAGCTCTGCCTTCGCCATGTAGCGGATGGGCCGCGGGGTCGCGAGCCCGAGCAGCCACGGGTCGATCATCGACTCGTGGTTGGCGACG
Organism: uncultured Actinomycetota bacterium; assembly: GCA_963723405.1. Lineage (GTDB taxonomy): Bacteria > Actinomycetota > Thermoleophilia > Gaiellales > Gaiellaceae > PALSA-600. Next base: position 554,222 of record CAVRQF010000003.1, read on the forward strand.
AGGATGACCGGGCCCGAGGTGGGAATACGGTCGGCGCACAGCAGATCGACGCGATAGAGCCGCGCGAACCACCGTCGAAAGTGGATTCGCTCGAGGAGCGCGTAGAGAGGAGGGCGTCTCATCTGCAGGTTTGTGGGGGGTCGCGCAGGGCAGCCTTCCGCCGCGGCTCGCTGCCGGTCGGGAGAGCGCCGGCGGCGGCTCGTCTAGAATAGCTGTCGGTGATCGACACTCCAGCCTCTCCGCCGCAGGTCAGCCCCACGGTGCCCCTCGGTACGGTCAGGCAGGGAACGAGCCGCATCAGCCAACTCGTCACGCTGGTCGCAGTCGTGGTCCCGCCGCTCGGGATCCTGGCTGCAGCGGGGCTCCTGTGGAACGTGGCGTTCCACGCGAGCGACCTCGCGATCATGGCCGGGATGTACGTCGTCTGCGCGTTCGGCGTCACCGTCGGCTTCCATCGCCTCTTCACCCACCGCGCCTTCGAGACCCGCGCGCCCGTGAGGGCGGTGCTCGCCGTCCTCGGGTGCATGACGATGCAGGGACCGCTGACGCAGTGGGTCACAGACCACCGCAAGCACCACGCGCTCTCGGACGTCGAGGGCGACCCGCACTCGCCCCACGGTCACGGCGAGGGCGCGATCGCGGCCCTCCGGGGGTTCGTGCATGCGCACGTCGGCTGGATGTTCTCCAACCTCGGGATGGAGCAGGGCCGCATCTACGGCCGCGACCTCTACGAGGACCGGATGATCCGTACGATCGACAGGCTCTACCTGCTCTGGGTCGGGCTGACACTGGGGATCCCGTTCGCGATCGGCTACACGCTCGGCGGCTGGCCGGGCGCGATCGAGGGGCTGATCTGGGGCGGCCTCGTCCGCATCTTCCTCTACCAGCATGCGACGTTCAGCGTGAACTCGATCTGCCACATGTTCGGCCGCCGCGACTATCGCTCCCGGGACGAGTCGCGGAACAACTGGGTCGTCGCCGTGCTCGTGTTCGGCGAGGGCTGGCACAACAACCACCACGCCTTCCCCGCGTCCGCCCGCCATGGCCTGCACCGGTTCCAGATCGATCTCTCCTGGTGGCTGATCCGGGGGCTGGAGCGGATCGGGCTCGTATGGAACGTGCGGGTACCGAGCGAGGCGCAGATGCAACGGCGCCGGATCAGCTCGGCGAACGTCTCGGGCTGAGCCGCCGCCGCGCCGCGCTCAGCTCGAGCGCGTCGCCTCGACGGCGCCGCGCGCCTCCGCCTCGTACGGGTTCCGCTCGTAGCCGGCGCGCAGGTAGGAGAGCGGCATCGCGAGGGGATGGTGCTGCATCTGCCAGACGTGGCAGAGCTCGTGGCACAGGAGGTCCTCGTCGATCGGGCTCCGCACGGAGGAGGATCGTCTCCCAGGCCGCGTACCCGTCGAAGCGCCGGAACCAGGGAAGCCGGAACAGGGCCGGCACGACGAGGACGCGGACGCGGTCGATCCGAACGGGCCGCGGGTAGAGCCGAAGGCGATCGAGGCGGGCCTTCGCGCGGGCGAGGAGGTCCTGCCGGGTTACGGCCACCGGCCGGGGCCGGGCTCGCCGCTCGGGATCGCGGCCCAGTCGTGCCGCGGCGGCGAGAAGACCTCCACGAGCACGGCGCCCTCCGGGGCCGACGGCCACCGAGTGCGGCACGTTCGGCGAGGATCCGCCAGGTCCAGCCCGGGACGGGCTCGCCGACCTCGTCGCCGACGGTGAATGTCAGGGAGCCCTCGACGAGGAACCCGGCCTGCTCGTTCTCGTGGCTGTGCTCGGGCACGACGGCGTTCGCGTCGAGCTCGATCAGCGCGAGGGTCATGTTCTCCGAGGTGACCGAGCGGCTGACGAGGCCGTCCCAGATCTGCTGCGGCGGGATCGCGCCGGCGCGTGCGAACGCGCTCAAGGCGCCGCTAGCCGATCGACGTGCAGGGGGTGTTGCCGATCTTCTTGCTCACGGTCGACACGTACTTGGCCACGTCGTAGACCTGGCTGAAGGTGACGTTCCGGAGCACGTACTCGGCCTGGATCCCGCCGACGCCGTTCTCGATGGCGCTCACCGCGCAGCTGAACGTGACCTGCACGTGATCGAGGTTGTTGCCGAGCGTCCCGCGGGCGCCCGCCGCCGAGAGCGTGTGGCACTTGCCGCAGAACTTGACGTAGACCGTCTTGCCGTTGACGATGTCGCCCGGCGCGCTGCCTGCCTTCGGTGAGCTCCCCTGCTGATTCGCAGCCACAGCCGGCACCGCGACGGCGACCCCGGCGACAAGAAAAGAGGGCACCGAGGCCCGAAGGCGAGCTTTGATCTCATCCCTCGTGCAGACTGTAACGAGTTCGCCGGGCTTTCGTCCAATGCGTCGGGTGCCTCGGAATAGTCAGAGGGCGAACCGCTCGACGTGCAGGCAGCGCCGCGGCACGCCTGCCCTGCGGACGTTCCCCTCGATCGCGGCGACCATCGCCGGCGGCCCGCAGAGGAAGACGTCGCGCTCTGCGATGTCCGGCACGAGCTCCCGCAGATGCGCGGTCGAGAGCAGGTCTCGCCCGAAGGCGGAGAGATGGTCGCCGACGACGTAGCGGACGGTCAGGTCGCGTCGTCTCGGCCAGTCGTGTGAGCTCGTCGCTGAGGACGATGTCCCGGTCGGTGAGGACGCGGTAGATGACCATGGTGTCGCCCTCCATCGTCTCGGCGAGCGCGCGCACAGGCGTGATCCCGATCCCGCCCGCGATCAGGAGCGACTTGTCGCGCCGCCGCACCGACTCGGTGAACGCCCCGTAGGGCCCCTCGGCGACCACGCGCGTCCCGAACGGGATCGAGCGCATGCGCGAGGTGTGGTCGCCTGCGGCCTTGACGCTGATCCGGAGCGTCCGGCCGTCGGGTGCCTCCGAGAGCGAGAAGGGGTGCGACGTCCACCAGAACCCGCCGGTCAGGAACCGCCAGAGGAAGAACTGCCCGGGCCTCGGTCGCAGCCTCTCGACCCGGCGGCCCGTCGATCCGGATCGAGGTGACCGTCGGTCCCTCGGCGATCACGTCCGCGACTCGCAGGCGGTAGAAGAACGCCGATCCGACCGGCACGACGACCCGAAACAGGATCACGAGCCCGATCGTCCCGAAGAACAGGACCCGCCAGTAGGTCTCGGCGTTCGGGTGGAAGGCGCCGTTGATGTCGCCGCCGGTCGGGATCTCGTGGAACCACGCGAACGCGATCCCCGCGTACGCCGTCAGGTGCACCCAGTACCAGAGCTCGTAGCGCAGCCCTCGCTTCACGATCGCGATCGAGGTGACGGTCACGAGGAGGAACAGAGCGAGGCCGATCGTCGCCGTCACCATCCCGACCTGGAGGCCGTGCGCGAGGAGCGCCCAGAACTGGTCGACGAACGACTGGTTCACGTCCATCGCGCGTCCCTGCACCGCGAGGACGGTGTGCGCGACGCAGAGGACGACGACGAGGTAGCCGTTCCAGCGGTGCCACAGGGTCAGATGGTCGAAGCCGATCGTGCGGCCGAGGAACGGGAGCCGGGCGAGCAGCAGGACCTGGACGAGCGCGAGAAACCCGCCGAGCAGGCCGGTCAGCCCTCCGAGCCGGCTCCAGAGGGTCGCCCACCAGTTGGGCGCGAACGAGAAGTCGAGGTTGTGGTTCGCGACCCAGAGCCAGCAGATCGCGGCGACGTTCCCGAGCACGAAGGCCCACACGAGCGCCGAGACGAGGATGCGGACCGCGCGGTCGCGCGAGGGCGACACCCGCCGCTGCAGCGGCGGCGCGGGCGACCGGAACGCTCTCTGTCCACCTACTGAGTATCGCGGGCGGGCTTAACCCGAGCGCTTCGAGTGCCGCGAGCGCACGGACGAGCGATCGGCGCTGCGGACGCGGACATGTTCGTCGCCGCGAGCAGGGCTCCGGGCATCGTTGCCGCGCATGGCCCGCTCGAAGAGGCTCGCCGCCCGCTCGAGCGGGCGGCAGGCCGAGAGGATGAGCGAGCCGCGGCCGCCTGCCCGTGACCGCTCGGCGTCCCGCGGCGGCGAGCTCGCGGTTGCAGTCGCCGAAGTCCCCGTAGGCGACGAGGAGCAGATAGACCGCGTCCTGATTCGCGACGGTGCGGCGTGCCGTCGCGAGGTTCGAGCCTCCGGTCGCGCTGAGCGTGATGTCGTGCTGAAGCTGCTGGACGAACCGGGCCGCGTTGTCGACCCAGAGCCTGGCCGCGGGCGAGCCTGCCGGGCGGCTGCCGGGGCGCGTGCCCGCCGCAGCCCGCCGCGAGCGCCGCCGCCGCGACCGAGGCGGCCGTCCAGGCCAGGACGCCGGACGCGTTCGCCGGCGTCTCCTACGTGGCGCCGCAGTTCCAGCAGCCGAAGGTGCCGGTGACCTTGACGAGCGACACCTTCGTCATGGTCACCGTCGAGAGCGTCTTGATGATCGTCGAGTAGGCGCCGCTCCGGGAGAGCTGCACGCCCGGGTAGCCGGAGACCTTGCCGAGCGTCCAGGTCCCGGTCTCCTGGATGTACGGGGCGCCCTTGGACGTCGTCATGTAGGTCCGCTTCCCGCGCAGAGCGAGCGTGACCGAGCCCTGCGGCCCGGTGACGAGGAGCGTGCCGTGCTCGACACCGGGCGCTCCGGTGCCGCTCTCGCTCTCGAAGGTGCCGAGCTCGAGCTGCGTCGCGCCCGCGAACCTGCCCTTGGCCAGCGTGCTGCAGTTGTTCCGCGCGGAGGCGAGAGCGCCGTTGTGGTCGAGCGTGTCGATCTCGGTGCACTTGCCCGTGAAGGTCGCCGTCACCGTCTTGGCCGCTCCCGAGGCGCCCACGGCGACGGCGAGGGCGAGTCCCGCGACGACGACGGCCAGAAGCCCGCGCTTCATGCGTGAAAGGTACAAGGCCGCGGCCCATGCGTGCTCAGCCCTCTGCGGGGGCGGGCAGCGTGAACGAGACGCGCGCGCCTCCCTGCTCGCGATTCTCGGCCCAGATCCGGCCGCCGTGGGCCTCCACGAGCCCCCGTGAGATCGCGAGGCCGAGCCCCATTCCCTGCCTCCGAGCGGGCGCGGTCGGCGCGCCAGAAGCGCTCGAACATCCGCCCGAGCGCGTCGGGCTCGATCCCGCTTCCCGTGTCCTCGACAGAGACGAGGACCTCGCCCTCGCGGCGGGCGACGTTCACCGCGACCGAGCCGTCCGAAGGCGTGTGGCGCAGCGCGTTCGTGATCAGGTTGAAGAGCACCCGCTCGATCTTCTCGGGCGCGACATCTGCGGTGGTCTCGCCCTCGGCGCGGCCGACGAGCAGCGACATGCCGCGCCGCCGCCTCGGGCTCGAGCAGGAGCACGGCCGAGTCGACGAGACCGGCGATCGGCAGGCGCTGGAGCTCGAGCGTCAGCGCGCCGGCATCGATGCGGGCGAGCTCGAACAGATCGTCGACGAGGAGCGTGAGCGTTCGGACCTGCCCGCGCAGCGTCGGCAGATAGTCGGCCGGCTCGGCGAGCCCGTCCTCGATCGCCTCGATCATCGCCTGCATCGAGGCGAGCGGCGTCCGTCAGATCGTGGCTCGCCCAGGCGACGAGCTCGCGGCGGGCATCGAAGAGCTGCTCGACGCTCGTCGCCATGGCGTTGAACGAGTCGGCGAGCTCCGCGATCTCGCGGGCGCCGCCGGTCGGCGCGCGCGCCGAGAGGTCGCCGGCTGCGAGGCGCGCCGCGGCGGCGCCGACGCGGGCGATCGACTGCGAGGTCCAGCGGGCGAGCAGGAGCCCGGCTCCGACGGCCGCGGTCGCCGAGCAGGCGGCGACCGCCAGGATCTTCGTGTCCGCGCCCATGTGGAACATCACCCAGCCCGAGGCGAGGACGGCCGCGAGCGGGACGCACACCGACACGAGCGCCAGGCCGGCGAGCTGGAGCCACACCGTCGGCGCCGCCCGCAGGACGTAGGCGACCAGGAGCCCGATCACGAGGCTTGCCCCGGCGACGACGAGCGCGAGGCCGATCAACCCGCGCCTCCGTCGGCCTACGGCTCATGGGTCGAGCCGGTAGCCGACGCCCCACACGGTCTGCAGGTGCGTCGGGTGGGCGGGGTCGGGCTCGAGCTTCTCGCGGAGGCGGCGGACGTGGACGGTGACGGTGCCCGTGTCGTGCGCCGGCAGGTGCCCCCAGACGCGGTCCATCAGGTGACTTCGGGAGAAGACCCGGCGGGGGTTCGAGGCGAGGAACCAGAGCAGGTCGAACTCGCGTGCCGTCAGCGCGACCGGCTCCTGCGCCCGCGTCACCTCTCGGCTCGCGCCGTCGAGGACGACATTGCCGAACTCGAGCCGCTCGGGGCGGGACGTTCCCGACCCGGCCCTCCGCAGCACGGTGCGGACGCGTGCCGCCAGCTCGCGTGGCGAGAACGGCTTGGTCACGTAGTCGTCGGCGCCCAGCTCGAGCCCGACGATGCGGTCGGTCTCCTCGCCTCGCGCCGTCAGCATGATCACCGGCAGGTCGGAGCGGCTCCGGATCCAGCGACACAGCTCGAGGCCGTCGGTCCCCGGGAGCATCAGGTCGAGGACGACGAGCTCGGCGCCGCCCGACTCGATCAGCTCGCGGGCGCGGTCGCCGTCGGCCGCCTCGAGCGTCGTGAACCCGTCGCGGCGGAGGTAGCGGACGATCACGTCGCGGACGATCGGCTCGTCGTCGACGACGAGGACCGTCGTCACCGTGATCGCCCTACCACTTCGAGTGGTGCCTCGCCGCCCACTTCTCGGTCACCGACCCCGTCGTGATGCCGCGCAGCGAGTGGCGGGTCGCAGGGTGGATCACGGCGAGGTAGAGGTGGCCGACGAGGAGCACGAGCGAGACGTACATCAGCCCGTCGTGGAGGACGACGGTGCTCGCGAAGCGCCAGCTCGTGTCGCGCTCGCCGAACCAGAGCAGGAGCCCCGACACGAGGAACAGCAGGGTGAACGCGGCGGTGAGGGCGGCGTTGATCTTCTGGCCCGCGTTGAAGCGGCCCTGAGGCGCGCGGTTGTTCCCGGCGAGCCAGCGGAGGTCGTCGCGATCGAAGCCGTCGATCTCGCGGGCCGTGCGCAGGACCCCCCGCCGGTCGCCGGCGAGGACGATCAGGGCGAGCACGGCGACCCACGCGACCCCCGACCAGAAGTGGACCTCCTGGATCAGCATCCGCCGCCCGAACGCGATCGACAGGCTCGGTAGGTAGAGGACGAGCCCGGTCGCGAGCAGGAAGAAGAAGAACACGGCGTTTGCCCAGTGCAGCGTCCGCTCGGTCTTCGAGAACCGCTTCCGGTAGCCGGCCTTCACGAGCCGTACCCGTTCGAGCGGCCGACCCAGGCGTCCTGGTCGTACCCGAGGTTCTCCCAGTAGCCGTCCTCGGCCTTGCCGACGAGGTTGATCCCGTTCAGCCACTTGACGTTCTTGTAGCCGTACATCTCCGGGATGATCAGCCGGACCGGCGCGCCGTGAGCGCGCGAGAGGGGCTTGCCGTTCATCCCGTAGGCGAGCATCACGTCATGGAGGCCGGCCTGCTCGAGGGTGAGGTAGTCGACGTAGGGCTGCTCGGCCGAGACGAACTCGATCGCGTGCGCGACGCCGGTCGGCTGGGCGAGCGCGAGCACCTCGCCGAGCCGGACGCCGCGTCCACTGCACGTTCTGCACCGTCCAGCCGGTGACGCAGTGGAACGTCGAGACCTGCTCGACCTTCGGCAGAGACCTGAGCTCGTGGTAGGAGATCGTCGTCGGCTTCTCGACGTGCCCGCCGAGCGACAGCTTCCAGGTCTTCGGGTCGAAGCCCGGCAGCGACCCGGAGACCGCATAGATTCGCCAGCCCCCGGCGGGCAGGAGCGGGATCGAGTCCTCGATCGGCCCGATGGCCGACGACACGCGGCTCCACACGGCCTTGCCCCAGTAGAGCGACGTGAGCCCGCCGGCGAGCGCGCCGAGGAACACCGCTCGGCCGAGCTTGTGCGTGCCTGCGGGCTCCATCTGCTGCATCACCTCCATCTTCGCCGGAAATGCACCCCGAGGATTGCCCGGGGGGCCTTACGGGTTCGTTAACTCGCCCTACATGTGCGACATCGTCGCCGACAGCTTGCCGCGCAGCTCGCCCATGTGCCCCTTCGTGTCCACCCAGACGACATACGAGCCCGGCTTCGCCTGGATCATCTTGACGGCCGAGGCCGGCACGGTCGTGCAGCTCTTGGCCTGATACGTCGGGCCGAGCTTGGCGACGGTCATCCCGGCAGTGTCGTGGATCGACGCTCCCGTCACGCCGTGGGTCATCAGCGCGAACGTCCAGCAGACCTTGCCGGTGGTGGCGTTCGAGGTCAGGTTGACGCTTCCGTGCTCGCCCATGCCCGAGAGCTTGGCGGTGAGCGCGGAGTGCATCTCGGCGGCGGTCGCGGCTCCGGTGCCGATTGCGGCGGCAGCGACCGTCGCGGCGAGCATCCTTCCTGCGTGCATGACTCCTCCGTTCGTCGATGAGCGTGGAGGATCGACGCGCGGCCTTGCGAGTCTCTGTCGCGCTCCTTACGAGCCGGTTAACTCGAGCTGTCAGGCTCGCGGCAGGTTCACGGTGTAGGTCGCGATGTTGTCGCCGGGGTGGGCATCGGGATTGTCGGACGATGGCGATCGCGGTCATCGTCTGGGCGCCCGGCTCGCTCACCTGCACCGAGAAGCGGATCAGCGTCGAGGACTGCGCGGCGAGGAAGTCGAGGTGGCAGACGATCGTCGAGGTGCCCGTGCAGCCCGAGCCGCGCTCGTAGAAGGGCGCGCCGAGGAGGTGCATCGCCGACGGGAGCCTCACGGTGAGCACGAGGTTCGAGGCGGTCTGGGAGCCGAGGTTCTGGACGCCGGCGAGGAAGTCGATCTCGCCGCCCACGCCCGGGTTCGGCGAGTTCTGCTGGATGCCGGCGACGAGGTCGACGTATCCGGCGGCGCCGGGGATCTGGAAGGGCCGGATCGGGCGGTTGAGCGCGCCCTCGAGGTCGGCCGCGTAGCTCGCGACGTAGAGGCACGCTCCGACGACGACGGCCGCGCCGACGATCCGCCGGCGGACGAGCGCCGCGAACGCCGCGACCGTGAACGCCGCCCAGCAGGGCGCGGTGAACAGGAGGTAGCTCGATTTGATCGGGTCGCCGTACTGCTGTGGGAAGCGGACGAGCTCCGTGACGAAGGCGGCGAACGCGGCGAGTGCGACCGCCGCGAGGAGCCCGAGGCCGACGTCGGTGGGCGCCCGGCTCCGGCGGCGGACGACGCGGAACGCCCCTGGGAGCGCGAGCGCGGCGAGGCCTCCCAGGGCCATCAGGTCGGCGGCGAACCCGAGGACGCTCTGCGACGAGGCGGTGCCGCGTGCGATCCCCCACTGCTCGCGCGGCCCGTGGATCACGCCGAACCAGTCGCTCCAGAGCTCGGCGTGGAGCTGGGGGAGGAGCTCGTTCGAGAAGTCCGGCCTGAACGGGTGGACGACGAGAGAGCGGGCCGGGAACGAGAGGTAGAACGACCGCGGCTGGCGTGGGAGCATCAGCGACGCTCGCGGCTCGAGGTTCGACTGCAGCGGGTTCGACCAGCGGTAGGCGGCATAGCCCCACCACGGGCCCGCGATCAGGACGATCAGGATCCCGGCCCGGAGGAGGAAGGGCCCGGCGCGGCGTCCTCCGAGGACGAGGCCGCAGACGGCGAGCACGCCGATCACGACGACGGCGGGCTGGCGGGTGACGGCGGCAGCGCCGAGCGCCGCGCCGAGCCAGCCAACCCTTCCGCGCCGGCCAGCCCTGCCGCGATGCGCGGAGGAAGGCCAGCATCGCGAGCGCACAGAGGAGCGCGAACGGCGCCTCGGGGTGGAAGAGGATGCTCATGCGGTAGACGACCGGATAGGCGGCGACGACCGCGGCCATGGCGAGCGCGCGCCGGGGATGGCCGGGCCAGATCTCGCGGCCGATCAGGCCCGAGACGCGCGATCAGCCCGGCCCCGCAGGCGAGCGCGACGAGCTGCCCGGCCGACCAGGGCTCGCTCCGGCCGAGCGACAGACGCCTCGTCGAGCCCCCAGAGCGCCGTGAGCGCGAGCGCAGCCGCTCCGCCGAGACGCAGGCGGCCGCTCGCTGCGGTCAGGGCGAGGGCCCCTCCGACGAGGAGCGCGAGCCAGAGCGCGCGCGTGAGCGTGTTCCACGGCGCCTCGAGCGCGATCGAGGGCACGTTCCTCACGATCCGTTCGGCCGCCACGGCGACTCCGGCGAAGAGCGGCGGTGAGGAGAACTCGTAGTTGACGGCGCGGGGCGGGAGCCGGCCGTGGGCGTCGAGGTACTCGGCGTAGGCGACGTGCTCGCCGGCGTCGTCTCCGCCGTTGCGGCCGGCAGTCGTCACGCCCTCCCAGCCGACGAGCAGGAAGACGCCGAGCGCGATCAGGAGCCCGGCGCGAAGAAGTGTCCATCTGGCGGGCTCGAGCCGGCGCACCGGCGGATTATCTGCGGAGCGCGAGCACGAGCGCGGCGATCCCGAGCGGCACGAGCAGGTACGCCGAGCTGAAGACGGCGACGACACCCGTCAGCGTGAGCGCGACTCCGGCGGCGACGCGAACTCCGCCGCTCAGGATCCGCACGGCCGAGAGGAGCGCCAGGAGGTAGACGGCGACGAAGCAGGCCGAGGTCGAGCGAACGAGCGAGTCGGTGCTCCAGAGGCCGGCGAGGAGCGCCGCGAGCATCGCGGTGCCGCCGGCTGCGATCGCGAGCAGCGGCCTCGCCGGGACGCTTCTCGGCGCTCCACCGGCGAACCAGCGGGGGAGCGCCCCGTCGGCGGCGAGCGCGGCGGCGAGCTTCGAGGCCCCGCCGAGGTAGACGTTCATCGTCCCCATCGTCAGCGCCACGGCCAGGACCGCGGTCGCGTCGCGCCCGGCGCGGCCGAGGCCGACCGCGATCAGGTCGGCGAGCGGGACCTTCGACCCGGTTCCCGAGGTGACGGCGATCGTCGCCGCCGCGAGGCCGATGTACACGACGGTGATCGCGGCGAAGGCGACGGCCATGGCCCGCGGGAGGTCGTGTGCCGGGTCCCGGAAGTCGCCGGCGAGCTGGGCGACCGCCTCCCAGCCGAAGAACAGCCACATGAGGATGCTCGCCGCGGTGCCGACGGCCCACCAGCCGTCCGGCGCGAACGGGCTCCAGTTGTCGCCGGCGCGTGAGGGCAGCGCGATCAGGATCGCGATCACGATCACGCCGGTGAGCACGGAGGAGAGCACGACCTGGAGCGTCGAGGAGACACGGAGGCCGAGAAGGTTCGCGGCGAGCACGATCCCGAGCATCGCGAGGCCGACCGCTGCTGCGACCGCGGTGCCGGAGCCGGTCAGGTTGGCGACGTAGTAGCCGCCGATCAGCGAGACCGCCGGGGCGCCGAGGAAGACGGCCCCGAGGAACCACGCGCCGGTCACCGCGGAAGCGCGGCTCCCGAGCCCCGCGGCGACATAGGCGGCCACACCGCCGGCGACCGGATGCCGGACGCCGAGCGCCGCGAACGTGACCGCGAGCGGCACCGAGAGGACGAGCAGGCCGGCGAACGCGACGATCGACGCCGGCCCCGCAGCCTCGGCGGCGAGGGAGGGGACGAGCAGCACGCCGGGCCCGATCAGGGCGCCGACGTAGAGCGCCGCCCCGCGCCAGACCCCGAGCGTCCCGCCGTCGGTTGCGGCCATCCCGCGACCCTACTCGCGCGTCGGGCCCGGCCTCACTCGTAGAACGTCACGACGGCGAGGATCGTGTAGATCGCGATCAGCGCGACGCCCTCGAACATCGTCGCCTCGCCGTCGCTCGTGATGAACCAGAGCGCGAGCGCGGTGAGGAGCAGCGCGCCGATGAAGACGGGGTCGAGCTGGAAGGTGAGATGCGTCGTGAAGAGAAGCGACACGAGCACGAGCGCGGGGAAGAGGAACGCGGTGATCTGGGCGACCGAGTTCTTGACCACCGAGATCGCCAGGTTGTACTCGCCCTTTGCGCGCGAGGACGACGCCGACGACGTTCTCGACCGCGTTGCCCGCGATCGCGACGATCACGAGGCCTGCGAACGCTTTCGGGATCCCGAGCTTGTCCATCGTCGGCGAGAGCGCCGTGATGAACCAGTCGGAGACGAACGCCGCGCCCACGCCGGCCACGGCGAGCAGCGCGAGCGCCGCCGGGAGCTTGAGCGCCGGCTCGGTGTGCGAGGGCTCGCCCGGGCATGTCGGAGCGGAGGTAGTCGACGATCCAGAAGAGATAGGTGACGAGGAGCGCGACCGCGCCGGCGATCGAGATCGCCTCGACGTGATGGGAGGCCCGGTCGTTCGTGGCGGCCGAGATCCCGAGGATCACGATCAGGAAGCTCGCGAGCATCAGGAGGATCGCGTTGTCCTTCGGGAGCCGGACGGAGAACCGCATCACGCCGTCGGAGGCTCGCCGAGCAGCCGGCGATGATCACGAGCCCGAGCACGAGGAGCGCGTTCGCGAACACCGAGCCGATGATCGAGGTCTGCGCGATGACCAGCTCTCCCTGCGAGAGCGCGAAGATCGACGACGAAGAACTCGGGGAGGTTGCCGAGCGTCGACTGCATGACCCCGGTCACGCCGGGGCCGAACCGCTCTCCGACCTGCTCGGTCGAGAACGAGACGATCCACGCCAGCCCGGCGAGAGCGAGCGTGGAGAGCGCCGAAGGTGAGCCCGGAGACGGCGTGGCCGTAGTGGGCGGCGCCGGCGGCGGCGGTGACGGCGGCGGTCAGGCCGACGAAGATCCAGGTCGTGCGCACGTCAGCCGGGCAGCCAGTCGGCGAGCGGGACGCGGACGGCGAGCGGCGAGAGGTCGCCTGCGTCGCGCATCGCGATCGGCGGCGTCGGCCATCGCCCTCACTGCGACCCAGGCAAGGCCGCCCCCGACGCTGATCCGCTGCGCGCCCGCCTCGAAGATCTCCTGGACGGAGAGCATCGGAAGGGCGAGCACGTTGACGGGCTTCGAGACGGCGGCGCAGACCTCGCGAATCTCCGCATGCGGTACTCAGTCCCGGCGCGTAGAGGACGTCGGCGCCGGCCTGCTCGAACGCCTGGAGGCGGGCGATCGTGTCGTCGAGGTCGGGGTTGCCGCGGATGTGGTTCTCGGCGCGCGCGGTCAGCACGAAGGGCCGGCCGAGCGCCCGGGCCGCCTCCACGGCCGCCGCGACCCGCTCGAGCGCGTGCCCGGCGTCGTAGAGCGCGCCGGAGGGGTCCCAGTCCTCGATCGAGCCTCCCGCCGCCCCGCCTGCGGCCGCCCGCAGCACCGCGTTCGCGGCGGCCTCGGGCTCGGAGCCGTAGCCGTTCTCGAGGTCGGCGGAGACCGGGAGCGGAGTCGCGGCGTCGAGCTCGGCACGTGCGCCGCGACCTCGTCGAGCGACGCTCCCCGTCGCGGCGGCCGAGCGTGAACGCGAGGCCCGAGCTCGTGGTCGCGAGCGCCGGGAACCCGAGCGCCTCGAGCACCCGTGCCGAGCCGGCGTCCCACGGGTTCGGGATCAGGAACGGCGGGCCCTCGTGCAGGCGCGGAAGGTCTCCGCCTTGCCTCCGTCCGGCTCGGCCGCTCATCCCCGGGAACCTATCGAGAGCGCAGAAAGTCCCTCATAGGTTCCTGCCAGAAGCGTTAGAAAGCTCTAGCCCGGGCTTCACGCGACAGGAATACAACGAAGTCGAACGAGGCTCATCCCCCACCAGAGTCCTTCACCCGAGGAGATCGAGATGAGACGGCACCGCCTTACGTTCGACGCGAATCCCAAGGAGCTCGCCGCCCGCGAGTCTGCAGGTGCGGAGGTGGTGCTCCTCTGGAGCCGCCGCTGCAATCGTGCCGCGGTCGTGGTCGAGGACAGTACGACCGGCGAGATCTCCGAAATGGAGGTACGCGAGGGCGAGAACCCGCTCGACGTCTACGTGCACGCGCTCGCGTACCTCCCCACCCGCGCGTTCCCCGGGCGCCCGCGCACGACGGGCCCCGACCTGGTTCCCGCCGCATAGCGTCCCGGCACCGGCGGTGGCCGGCTCAGCCGCATGAGCGCCTGCCGCGGCGTGACGATGACCGCCGTGGCAGGGCAGCGTCGCCGGAAGCTCCTGACGGCGGTCGTCGCGGTCGCCGTGGCCCTGGCGTTCGCGGACTCCTCGGTCGTCGTGCTCGCGCTGCCCGACGTCTACCGCGCGTTCGGCACGTCGATCGTGGGCGTGTCCTGGGTGATCACGTCATACAACCTCGTCGTCGCGGTGGCGGCGTTCGCGCTCGTGCCGGTGCTCCGCCGGGTCGACGTCGGGATGGTCACGCGGGTCGGGCTCGTCGTGTTCTGCCTGGCGTCCGTCGGTGGCGGCCGCGTCGTGGAGCCTGCCGGTGCTGATCGTCGCGCGGTGCGTTCAGGGGCTCGGCGCGGCGCTCCTGCTCGCGGGGTCGCTCGCGCTCCTCTCGGCGCTCACGGGGTCGGCCGAGAGGGGCCTCGCCGTCTGGACGGCGGCCGGCACCCTCGGCGCGGCGGTCGGGCCCGCGCTCGGCGGGGTGCTGACGCAGCTCGCCGACTGGCGGGCGATCTTCGCGTTCCAGGCGCCGGTCGCGCTGCTCGCGCTCGTGGCGGCGTTCGAGTCGCACGAGCATCCGCGCGCCGAGGGCGAGTAGCGTGGCGGCCTCGCGGCGAACCTCGCGCTCGCGCTCGTGTTCGGCGCGCTCGTCGGGGCGCTCTTCCTCGCCGTGTTGCTCGTGGTCACCGTGTGGGGGCTCGCACCTGCCGAGGGAGCGCTCGTCGTGAGTGCGCTTCCGCTCGCGGCGCTCGGGTCGAGCCGTCTCGGGGAGCGGCCTCGCGCCGCGACTCGCGGCTGCGTCGGGCGCGGGGTTCCTCGCGGCCGGGCTCGTGGCGCTGGCGGTGCTCCCGTCGTGAGCCCGGCGCTCGTCGCCGCTGCGCTCGCGCTCTGCGGTGCCGGGCTCGGGCTTGCGGTGCCGGTGCTGACGCAGACCGCGGTGCAGGCCGGACGAGGGCGTCGTCCGGCGCGGCACGATCACGATCGGCGCCCGGCACGCGGGCCTCGTCGTCGCGCTCGCGCTGGTGGCGCCGCTCCTCTCGCACGACCTGACCCGCGCCGGCCACGAGTCCGTGCTCGGCGGGACGCGGGTCATCCTCGACGGGAACGCGCCGCTCCGCCAGAAGGTGCCCATCGCTCTCGACCTGCAGCAACGGCGATCGAGTAGCGCGCAGAGCGGCGTCGTTCCCGACCTCGCGGCGCCGTTCGACAGCCGCGGCGCGGCTCACGATGCAGGGCTGCGCGCCTGTCGCGACGACCTCGTCGGCGAGATCCGCGGCGTGCTCACCCGCGGCTTCCGCAACTCGTTCCTGCTCTCGGCGATGTTCGCCCTGGCGGCACTGGTCCCGATCCTGCCGTGCGAACGCCTCGTCGGGGAGGCGGCGACGGCTCGCGGCCGGCCGCTCCTGAGGGCGCTCGTGCTCGTCGCGGTGACGCTGCTCGTGGCCGAGGTCGCCCTCGGCGGGGTGACCTACGGCACCGCGCGGCTCGCCGACCCGTGCACCTCGAAGCCGGCGTTCGAAGGCGGCGGGATCGACGGCGCCGTGCAGCGGTTCGCACTCTCGGGCCTGGCAGGCGCCGCCTGCAGCCTCGGCACCTCGCGCGAGGAGCTCGTTCTCTCGCTTCTCCCCGTCGGCGCAGCGACGGCGCGGTGCGCTGGGACCGGGCGACGATCGACCAGGCCCTCCGCGCGGGGCTCGACCGTGCCTCGCACGACACGGCCGGCGGCGGGCTCATGGGCGCCGCGCTGGGGTTCGCGCTGCGTGAGCTGGTGTCGGATCCGCGTTGGTTGGCTGCTAGGTCGATGACCTCGTCGGCGAGCTCGATCAGGGCGGGGTCGTGGGTTGCGCACACGACGGCGAGGCCTCGCTCGTGGGCGGCGCGGGCGAGCAGCGCTCCGACGGCGCGTGCGTTCTCCTCGTCGAGCCGCGCGGTCGGCTCGTCGACGAGGAGGAGGGTCGCGTCGGTCGCGAGCGCCCGCGCGATCGCGACCCGCTCGCGCTCGCCGGCCGAGAGGTCCGACACCCTGCCGTCTCTCCGCTCGCCGAGCCCGACCTCGTCGAGCGCCGCTTCCGCACGTCCGGCGTCGGGCGCGTCACCGTTCCGGAGCCGCATCCCGAGCCGGACGTTCTCGAGCGCGCTCAGGTAGGGGATCAGGCCGGGCTCCTGCGTGACGAGCGCGACCTCGCGTCGCCGGAGCTCCGCGAGCTCGGAGCGTCCGAGGCCGCCGAGGTGTCTGCCGGCGACGATGACGGAGCCCTCGTTCGGCTCGCTCGAGGCCGGCGAGCAGATGGAGGAGGGTCGTCTTGCCGCTCCCCGACCGGCCGACGAGGCTCGTGAAGACGCCGGAGTGGAAGCGCCGAGACACGCCTGCGAACACCACGCGGTCGCCCCACCGCTTGCCGACGCCTTCGACCTCGGCCTTCACGTCGCCCGGAACGACCCGGGCCGAGACCGGGGCGGCCGCCGGCTCGGCGGGCTCATCCCCGACCGGGGTGATCACGATGCGGCCGTCCTCCGACGGTCGCGTCGGCGAACCGGGGCGCGGCCGCCGCGAGCTCGTGGGGCAGGCGCGCCCAGCCCTTCCGCGAGATGACGAGCGCGCGCCTCGAGCCCGGCCGCGCCTCCTCGACGATCCGGCCGTCGCGGATGTAGACGAGACGGTCGGCGATCGCCGCCGCGGCGTCGTCGTGGCTCACGATCACGGCCGTACCGCCGGAATCGCGCACGAGCTCGTCCGAGCAGCCGGTACACGACCTCGGCGTTTGAGGCGTCGAGCTCGCCGGCCGGCTCGTCGGCGAGCAGGAGCCCCGGCCTGTGCGCCACCGCGGCACACACCGCAACCCGCTGCTGCTCGCCGCCGGAGAGGGTCTCGGGCCGGTCGTTCGCGCGGGCGCCGAGCCCGACGCGTTCCAGCAGAGCGTCCGCGACTGCGAGGCTCTCGCGGGGCGGTGCTCCGAGCAGCTGCAGCTGGAGCGCGACGCTGTGGCGGCAGGTGAGGTCGGGTGAGAGCGAGCGCGCGTAGTGCTGGTCGAGGAGCCCCACGTGCCTGGCCCGGAACGTCGCTGCGGCCGCCTCGTCGAGGAGGCCGAGGTCGGTGCCGAGCACGCGGGCGGTCCCCGCGGTGAGCCGTTCGAGGCCGGCGAGGACGCGGAGGAGGGTGGACTTGCCGGCGCCGCTCGGCCCGAGCACGACCACGATCTCGCCCGCCTCGACCGTCAGATCGAGACCCTGGAGCGCGACGGTCGCGCCCGGCCCGGAGCCGTAGATCCGGAAGGCGTCGGAGAGCTCGATCGCTGCGCTCATTCCACCGTCCACGCTCCACGTGAAGGGGTCTGTCCCCGTAGTGCGTGCCGCGCGGTCAGCTCCGTGAGCCCGAGCACGAGCGCCGCGAGCAGGCAGAGAGCGAGCGCGACCGTGCCCCACGCCGGGTCGGTGACGAGGGGCGGGGTCGGCGCGGTCGTCTCGGCGGAGACGTGACACCACGGAGACGACGAGGCGCGAGAGGGCGAGGCCGAGCACGAGCCCGCCGAGGATCCCGAAGGCGAGCAGGACGACCGAGCGCAGTCGCAGCTGGTTGCGCAGGACGTCCCGGCGGGACGCCTTGCGCCTCGAGGTCGAACAGCTCGCCGCGCTCGTCGCGCGCATCGCTGACGAGCGTCACCCACACCCCGATCGCCGCGAGCAGGAGCGCGACGAGGCCGGCGGCGCCGAGCGTGACCGTGATCCCGCGGGCGAGCGGCTGCGAGGAGAGCTGCGACTGGATGCTCGCGGCGCGAGGTCGAGCTCGAGCGCGGCGAACGGCGTGCGCGCCAGGGCCGTCGCTGCGGCCGACCGGGCCCGAGACCCACAGCTCGTCCGGCTCGGACGTCCCGGGCGCGTCGGCGCCGAGCGCGGTCGCGAGGTGGCTCTCGTCGACGACGACGAACCCCTGCCCGAGGTCCTGCGAGTCGGGGAAGCGGTCGCGACTCCCACGATCTGAGCCGGCACGCGGGCATCCTGGAAGTCGAGCGTGAGGAGGCCGCCGGCGGGCGCCGCGCCGGCGATGTTCGGCGCTCGCGATGACCGGCAGCGGGTGCCCGTCGGTCGGCTGCGGCAGGCGGGCGACGACCGACTGGTCGAGCGTGAACGCGTAGGTGAGCAGGGCGCGCCGGCCGTGGCGGAGCTGCCCGTTGGAGGTCGTCACGAACCCTTCCAGTCGGTCAGCACCTTCCCGCCGGCGGTCACGAGCGATCCGAGCGTCGTCGAGCCGATCGGGTTGAACGTGTTGTGCCGACCCGGCCTGGCGGTGGGCGAGCTGGTGGGCCTGGTTCGCCTCGAGCGAAGCCGGAGCGAGACAGCCGCCGCGCCGACGCCGGCATCGGCGCCTGCAGGTGCCAGGCTCCCGGGCCTGCGCGAGCCGAGGCGCACGGTTGCGCAGCCGCCCGGTGGCGTCCTGACGACGAGGTCGATCTGCACCGGCACGCCCTTCACGCGGACGTCGAGCCCGACGTCCTCCGGTGCCGGCGGGGATCGGGACGCCTCTCAGCGACACGGGCCCTCCGGCGCCGACGAGCTTCGCGATCGCGCCCGGCGAGAGCGCTCGAGAAGTCGGAGCGCCAGTGCAGCCGCGCGATCGCCTCGGCCGGGATCCCGAGCACCGTCGGAGCGAGCGCCGAGGTGCCTGTCCCCGGCACCGTCGCCGTCCGTCGCAGCACCGGGTAGGCGGTCGTGCCGGGCGCGGCCCGCGCGTACCGCGAGAGGGGCGCCGCGGCGAGCGGGCAGGACGAGCGCCGGCCCCTCCGAGAGCGTGTAGTCGAGCGGCACCGCGAACGCCGCCTCGTCGCGCGCGCCGTCCTCGAGCGTCGCGCGGTAGCTCGCCGCGAACAGGGCGAGCCCGATGCTGACGATCAGGAACCCGACCGTCGCGACCGTGCGGGCCGGGGCGCGGGCAAGGGCGAGGAACGCGAGATGGAGGGCAGCCGCTGCCGCGGCGGGTCCAGCGCTCGCCGAGGCGCATCACCGGCCCGAGCAGCCGGCCTGCCGCTACCGCGGCGACGAAGCACACGAGCCCCGGAAGGAGCGTGTAGAGGAGCCTGCTTCGCGACGATTCGACCCCGGCGCGTCGCATCGGTGCTCGTGACCGCGAGCACGATCGCAGCGAGCGCGCCGAGCGCGGCGACGTCGATCGGCCGGAGCCCGCGGCGTCGCTTTCGCTCCCGGGCGCGGACCGAGAGGACGATCGCGGCGGTCGCGACGACCCAGGCCCCGACGGCGATCGCAAGGCCGAGGGGCGTCAGGAGCGAGTGGTCGAGCAGGGCCCCGGCCGGCAGCGAGGTGATTCCCGCCACGACGGCGACCGCGAGCGCTCCGAGCAGGATCCCGGCGAGGACCCCGGTGATGGTCATCGCGCCGATCTCCGTCGCGACCGCGAGCCAGACCTGTCCCCGCCGGGCGCCGCGCTGCGACAGCCGGCGGGACTCGTTCCAGACGCCGCGGCGAAGCCCGACGGCGGCGACGAACGCAAACCCGAGGAGGAGCGCGCTGATCTCGCCGCCCACGAGGACCATCCGCTGCGACGCGACGCGGCCGTCGCGCTGCGCGCTCTGGAGGGCTGCGTCGGCGCCCGTCAGGGCGTAGGTTCTCCCCGTGCGCCGCGAGAAGCGCCTGGGCCGCCGACTCGCCTGCCAGGATGCGCGGCACCTGCCAGACGTGCACGTCTCCCGGATCCAGCGGCGCCGTCCAGAGGTAGTTCCGTGAGATCCCCTGGAACGCCGGCAGGCTCTCGAACGCGGCCGCCGAGCCGGCGATCAGGTACGGCGGACCGGAGGAGGGGAAGCTCGCCGAGCCGCTGCGCGGCACGGCGAGCCCGACGCGCACCAGGTGGATCCCTTCCTCGTCGAGGCGCGGACTGCCGCCGCGGCCGACCTGGACGACCTCGCATCGCGCCGGGCGGCACTCCGAGGGCCAGCGGCCGGCGACGAGCCGGAGCGAGGAGGGCAGGTCGTCGGCGCCGGCGAGGTTCACGAGCTCGTGGTCGATCCGGAGCGTCGGGAAGCCCGTCGTCGCCGACGGCTGCACCGAGGTCACGAGTGCCAGAGCGGACCGCGCAGTCCTGTCGGCCTGCGCGTAGGTCTTCCCGAACGGGAGGTCGTAGGAGCTGACGCTGAAGCTCCGCGCCTGCGGTGGCAGCGCGGAGAGGGAGCGCTGCAGCGCGCGGTCGCGCGCGGCGAGCCCGCCTCCGAGCACGCCCACGAGCAACGCCGTCGCCGCCGCAACCCCGGCGACGACGAGCAGCGAGCGGCCGGGGCGGGCGCGGAGGCGTGCCACTGCCACGGAGACCGGGGCACGCACGCGCCACCTACGCCGGCGCTCGAGGGGCGGGGCCGAAGTGAGAGACACCGGTGAACAGGCTACAGTGGTGTCGAGGGATGTCCAGCAAGAAGCCGCGCTACGACCTTCCGAACGCAGCGCCGGAGCCGGTGCGCCTCGTGCAGCGGTTCGTGAACACGATCGACCTGAGCCACGACCGCGAATGGCTGACGGCATTCCTCGCCGAGGAGGGGCTCCCGGATGCGGGCGAGCACGAGCTCCAACGGGCCCGACGGCTGCGCGAGTCGATTCGCGAGCTCCTCTACGAGAACAACGGGCAGGGCGAGCCGCGCGAGCGCTGGTCGGAGCTCGACGCAGCGGCCGCCGCCGCGGGGCTCACGGTCGACTTCGGGACGCGCACGCTCGTCCCGACCGCAGGCGGGATCGACGCCATTCTCGGCCGCGTCGCGGTCACCGCGCTCGCAGCGATGGCCGACGGGACCTGGGAGCGGCTCAAGTGCTGCCGCAACGCCGCCTGCCGCTGGTCGTTCTACGACTACTCGCGAAACCGCTCGGCCTCCTGGTGCTCGATGCAGATCTGCGGCAACCGGACGAAGACCCGCGCCTACCGCCTCCGGGCCGCTCTATAGACTCCGCCGCTGTGTGTTGCCTGGCTCTCTCCATGGCCTTCATCGGGCCGAGGTTCGCGTTCCTGCTCGTCTGGATCTTCGGCGACCGGGTCGACAACGCGTTCTCCACCTGGGTGTGGCCGCTCCTCGGGCTCCTCTTCTTCCCGTGGACGACGCTCTCTACGTCCTCGCCTGGGGACCGCTCTACGGCGTCTCCGGCGGCCGGGTGGGTCCTCGTCGCCTTCGGGGTCGTCCTCGATCTGCTGACGTACTCCTCGCGCGCGGCGCAGTCGCGCTATCAGTCAGCCCGCGCGTAGAGCGTGGCCGCCTGGCCGGAGCTTCCGTACGAAGCCTGGCGAGACACGAAGGAGACGCTCCGGCTGTACATGCAGGTCGCGGGGAAGGTGCGCGCGACGCTCTCGCCCGTCGAGCCCGGCTGGGGCCAGGCGCCGTTCTACCTGACCGCGCGCGGCGCCACGACCTCACCGATCCCTGACGGCGACGGGGCCTTCGAGATCAGGTTCGACTTCGTCGACCACTCCGTCTCCGTGCTCTTCACGGACGGCCGGGTCGTGCGGATCGAGCTCGTGCCCCGCACGGTCGCCGTCGTTCCACTCGGAGCTTCTCGGGCTGCTCGCGGCGGAAGGGATCGAGGTCGAGATCTCGGCGGGCCCGAGCGACGTCGAGGACGGCATCCCGTTCGCCGAGGACGTCGTGCACGGAAGCTACGAGCCGGAGTGGGCGAACCGCTTCTGGCGGGTGCTGATCGCGGTCCGAGGGGTGCTCGCCGAGCATCGCGCCGCGTTCGAGGGCCGGGTGACGCCCGTGCAGCTCTGGTGGGGGTCCCTCGACCTCGCCTACAGCCGCTTCGACGAGGCCGAGCATGCGGCCGGGTTCTGGCCGGGCGACGAGCGTCATCCGGCCCCGGCGTTCTACGCCTACACCTCGCCGCGGCCGGACGGGATCGAGGCCGCCGCCGTCGAGCCGGACGCCGCGGCCTGGAGCTCCGAGCTCGGCGAGTTCGTGCTCCCGTACGACACGGTGCGAGCCGCCGCCGACCCGCGCGCCGCCCTGCTCGCGTTCCTCGAGTCGACCTACCGCGCCGGGGACAACTAGCGCCCGATCTCCTCGATCCGGCTGCGCGGGCCTCGTCGGCGGTGTGGTCGTCGCGGATCCGGCCAACTCGCGGACGATCTGCGCGATGGCCCAGTACGTGATCGCCTCGCCGCGGACGCGTCAGCTTCGCGACAGAAGCTCGGGCGGGATGCAGCTCGCTAGGATCGCCACATGGCCGAGCGCTCCTTCTGGAACCCGATGGCGAACATGGGCGCGATCCGCGAGCGCGCGATCACGATCGTGCGCGGCTCGGGCTCGACCGTCTGGGACGACGAGGGCAACGCCTACCTCGACGCGACGGCCTCTCTCTGGTATTGCAACGTCGGCCACGGGCGGGCCGAGCTCGCCGAGGCGGCGGAGGCCCAGCTCCGCACACTCGAGTCGTTCCAGACCTACGAGCGCTACACCTCGCCGCCGACGGAGGCTCTCGCCGATCGAGTCGCCGCGCTCGCTCCGATCGAGGGCGCGAAGGTGTTCTTCTCCTCGGGCGGCGGCGATTCGATCGACACGGCCGCGAAGCTCGCGCGCGCGTACTGGACGGCAGTCGGGAGCCCCGGGAAGCGCATCATCGTCTCGCGGCAGCTCGCCTATCACGGCTCGAACGCCTACGGCACCGCCCTCGGCGGGATGGCCGCGCTCGTCGAGCCCTACGGCAGGCTCGTCCCCGAGGTGGCCCAGGTGCCCTGGAACGACGCGGACGCTCTCGCAGCGACGCTCGACGAGCTCGGCCCCGAGAACGTCGCCGCTTTCTTCGCCGAGCCCGTGGTCGGCGCCGGAGGGGTGATGCAGCCGCCGGACGGCTACTTCGATGCCGTCCAGCGCGTCTGCCGGGAGCGCGACGTGCTGCTCGTTGCCGACGAGGTGATCACCGGCTTCGGCCGGCTCGGCAGGTGGTTCGGCTCCGAGCGGCTCGGGATCGCCCCCGACCTGATGACGTGCGCGAAGGGGATCACCTCGGGCTACATCCCCCTCGGCGCCGTGATCGTCTCGCCGAGGGTCGCCGACCCGTTCTGGCAGGCGGGAACAGAGCACGTGTTCCGCCACGGCTACACCTACTCGGGGCACGCGACCGCGTGCGCCGTCGCGCTGGCCAACCTCGACGTGGTCGAGCGGGAAGGGCTGGTCGAGCGGGTCGCGGAGCTCGAGCCCGTGCTCGAGGCGACGCTCCGTCCGCTCGAGTCGCATCCCCTCGTCGCCGAGGTCCGGGCGGGGCTCGGCCTTCTCGGCGCCGTCGAGCTGGCCGACGGCTCGAAGCTCGCCGCAGTCGTCGACGAGGCGCGGGCGCGCGGTGTTCTCGTCCGGGGCCTGCGCGGCGTCGCGCTCCAGATCTCGCCGCCGTTCGTCGTCACCGAGGACGAGCTCGCGACCCTCGGCCGCGTGCTGGCCGAGGCGCTCGACGCGGCTTAGACGCGGACGACCGCGCCCTCCTCGTGCGAGCGGAGGGCGGCGGTGAAGAGCCGGTGCGTCGCGGCCGCCTCCTCGGGCGTCGCACAGTAGAACGGCTGGCGCATCCCCTCGCGGCCGTGGCCGAGCTCGTCGCAGAACGCGGCCCACATCTGCAGGACGGCGTCGGAGAAGCCGAACTCGAAGATCGAGCCGGTGATCGCGGGGTAGGCCGACTCGTATCCGAGATCGAGTGACCCGCCATTCCTGCTGCGCCGCCCGGCTCGTAGTCCATCGACCGCAGCGTCTTCGGCTGCTTGGTCGTGTAGGCGATCGAGCCCTCGGTGCCGTCGACCTCGATCACCCACGTGTTCTTCTCGCCGGGGGCGATCCGCTTCGTCTCGATGCCGCAGCGGGAACTGCGCCTCCGCCGGCCGCCTCGCAGAGGAGCACGGCGTTGTCCCAGGTGTCGCAGGGGACCGGCTCGCCGCCCGGGCCGGGCCGCTCGGTGACGACGTTCGAGAGGATCGCGCGCACGTTCGCGGCTGCCATCCCGCCCGCAGCGGCAGGTGCAGCGCGTGCATCCCGAGGTCGCCCATGCAGCCGTACTCGCCGTTCGCCGCGGCGATGCGCTTCCAGTTGACCGGCTTGCCCGGGTCGAGGTCGCTCGAGTGGAGGAAGACGCGACCGCACCTCGAGGACACGGCCGAAGCGGCCATCGGCGAGCCAGCGCGCGACCGCCTGGCCGCCCGGGTAGAACGGAAGCTCCGACGAGCAGCGCACGAGCAGCCCCGGCGGGATCGCCCGGTTGATCGCCGCGTTCGCGGCCAGGTCGATCCCGAACGGCTTCTCGCCGAGCAGGTGCTTGCCCGCCTCGAGCACGGCGACGTAGACCTCCTCGTGCAGGTTGTGCGGCACGGCGCAGTAGACCGCTTCGACCTCGTCGTCGGCGAGGAGCTCGGCCAGTAGTCGGCGGTCAGGCGCGGCGCGGGGTCGAGCCGCTCGTACCAGCGCGAGCGCCTCGGCGCTCGGCGTCGCAGACGGCGACGAGCCGCGGCCGCACGCCGATCGGGGCGAGGTGCACCCAGCGTGCGGCCGCGCTCGCGAACTCGCGCCCCATCAGGCCGCCGCCGACGAGGCCGAACCCGACGACGCGGTCAGCCATGGACGATCGCCATCAGGCGGCGCGTCATTCCGGCCGGATCGGCGTGCTGGATGACGTTCCGGCCGTAGACGATCCCGGCGGCGCCGAGGCGGATCGACCTCGGCCGTCTGCGCGAGCACCTCCTCCTCGGAGGCGCGGCCGCCGCCGCGCACGAGGACGCGGACGCGGCGCGGCCGCCTCGATCACGCGCGGGTAGTCGGCGAGGTCGTCGGTGAGGTCGGCCTTGATCACGTCGGCGCCGAGCTCGACCGCCTGGCGCACGAGCGGCACGATCTTCTCGGGGTCGCCGTCGGAGCCGTAGCCGCGCTCGCCGGCCTTGAACACGAGCGGCTCGACCATCAGCGGCATCCCGACCGGCTCGCACGCCGCCTTCGAGCGCGCGCGACGTTGCGGACGCACGCGCGGTGCAGCTCCGGCTCGCCCGGGACTCGAGGAGGTTGACGACGACGCAGGCCGCGTCGAGCCGGAGCGCCTGGTCGACCGCCCGGTCGACCACCTCGCTGAAGAGCCGCCCCGGA
The DNA here is from genome assembly GCA_963723405.1 of uncultured Actinomycetota bacterium. GTDB lineage: Bacteria > Actinomycetota > Thermoleophilia > Gaiellales > Gaiellaceae > PALSA-600. The sequence goes on from CAVRQF010000003.1 coordinate 579,310, forward strand.
TGCTCGGGCCCGTAGACGTTCGCGACATCGGTGCGCAGCACGAGCGCCGGCTTCGGGCCGGGCCGAGACTGGAGGAGCGGCGCCTGGCCGGGCGAGAGCTGGATCGCGTCGGGCGCGGCCTCGACGAGCGTCGCGACGGTCGCGCTCCATGTCCTCGATCCCGGAGAGGAACGAGGCCTCGCCGAAGAAGCCGTGGTCGACGGCGACGTCGAAGCAGCGGCCGTCGGCGGCGAAGAGGCGGTTGAGGCGGGCCTTCATGTGAGCGCAAGAGTACGGTCGAGGTCGGCGACGCCCTCGAAGGCTCCGACGGCCGTGGTCGCGAGCGCCCCGGCGGCATTGGCGAAGCGCGCGCAGGCCTCGGTCTTCCACCCGGCGAGCCGGCCGTAGAGGAAGCCGGCCGCGAAGGCGTCGCCGGCGCCGGTGCCGTCGACCGCCTCGACGCCGACCGCGGCGACCCGGCCCTCGAAGTCGTCCGCCGCGACCTCGCAGCCCTCACCGCCGAGCGTCACCGCGACGGTGCCGGCGCCGAGCTCGCGAAGTCGCCGCGCGGCCCGGCGCGGGTCGCTCTCGCCGCTGATGCCCTCGGCCTCGGCGCGGCCCGGGGGTGACGAGATCGCAGTGGGGAAGCGCCGGCAGCACGCGCTCCCAGCGCCCGCTCGCGTCGAAGACGGGTCGAGTGAGGTATGCAGGCCGCGCCGTCTCGCTTCGGCCAGGATCCTCGCCGCCGGGGGCTCGCCGTCGATCCCGTCGAGCACGAGCGCCCCGGCGAGATGAAGCGCCCGGCCGGCGTATGCCTCCTCGCCGACCTCGCCGGGAAGGAGGGAGTCGTTGGCCCCCGGGTTGTGCAGGAAGGTGCGCTCTCCGGCGGAGTCGACGAGCGCGACGCTCGCCGAGGTCGGGACGCCGGGGTCGCGGATGACGCCGGTCCCGTCGACGCCGCGCTCGCGCAGCAGCGAGACGACGAAGTCGCCGAACGCGTCCGTGCCGACCTTGCCGACCACCCGGGCCCGGAGGCCGAGCCGTACGAGGGCGCTCGAGGTGTTGAGCGCGCATCCACCGCCGCGGAGCACGATCGAGTCGACGAGCGCGAGCGTTCCGGTTGCCGGCACCGAGTCGACTGGGCGGGCCACGACATCGGCTACGAGGATCCCGAGGCAGACGACGTCGATCACACGCGGATCATCTCAGGAGCGCGCACCCGTGCTAGTTTGACGTTTACGTCAAGTAGAGGTTGGAGGACGCGGGTGCACGCCGGGAGACTCGAGTACAAGTGGGTCGCGCTCTCGAACACGACCCTCGGGATGCTGATCGCGACGATCAACGGCTCGATCCTCCTGATCGCGCTGCCGGACATCTTCCGTGGGATCGGCATCGACCCGCTCGCGCCGGGTAACACGAGCTACCTGCTCTGGCTGATCCTCGGCTTCCTCGTCGTGATGGCGGTGCTGCGTCGTCAGCCTCGGCCGGCTCGGCGACATCTACGGCCGCGTGCGGATGTTCAACCTCGGCTTCGCGGTCTTCACGGTCTTCTCGATCCTGCTCTCGATCACCTGGATGCACGGCAGCGACGGTGCGCTCTGGCTGATCGTGATGCGCATCGGCCAGGGCGTCGGCGGCGCGCTCGCTCTTCGCGAACTCGAGCGCGATCCTCACCGACGCCTTCCCACCGCGACCAGCGCGGGCTCGCGCTCGGGGTCAACAGCATCGCCGCGATCTCGGCTCGTTCATCGGGCTCGTTCTCGGCGGCGTGCTCGCGCCGATCGACTGGCGGCTCGTCTTCCTCGTCTCGGTCCCGGTCGGGCTCGTCGCGACGGTCTGGTCGTACCGGTCGCTGCGCGAGTTCGGCGAGCGACGGCCGGCGCGGATCGACTGGTGGGGCAACGCGACCTTCGCCCTCGGGCTGGTCGGCGGTGATGGTCGGGATCACCTACGGCATCCAGCCCTACGGCGGCCACACGATGGGGTGGACCTCGCCGTTCGTGCTCGCGATGCTGCGTCGGCGGCATCGCTGCTGCTCGCGGCGTTCTGCGTGATCGAGCGCCACGTCGACGAGCCGATGTTCCACCTCGAGCTGTTCCGGATCCGTGCGTTCACCGCCGGCAACCTCGCGGCGCTGCTCGCGTCGATGGGCCGTGGCGGGCTGCAGTTCATCCTGATCATCTGGCTGCAGGGCATCTGGCTGCCCGAGCACGGCTACGCGTTCTCGCAGACGCCGCTCTGGGCCGGCATCTACATGCTGCCGCTGATCGCCGGGCTGCTGGTCGCCGCGCCGGCATCGGGCTGGCTCTCCGACCGCTTCGGCGCGCGCCCGTTCGCGACCGGCGGGATGGTGGTCGCCGCCTCGAGCTTCCTGCTCCTGATCGTGCTGCCCGTCGACTTCGCCTACATCTGGTTCGCGCTGATCCTGCTGCTGAACGGGATCGGCATGGGCCTGTTCTCGTCGCCGAACAGCGCCGGCGTGATGAACTCGCTGCCGCCGTCCGCAGCGCGGCGCCGGCGCCGGGATGCTCGCGACGTTCATGAACTCGCGCCAGCCGTGCTCTCGATCGGCGTCTTCTTCAGCCTGATGATCGTCGGGCTCGCGTCCGGGCTGCCGCACACGCTCCAGACGCGGGCTCGTCGCCCACGGCGTGCCGCGCGGCGGACGCGACGAGGATCTCGCACCTGCCGCCGGTCGCGACGCTGTTCGCGTCGTTCCTCGGCTACAACCCGATCGCGACGCTGCTCGGCCCGCACGATGCTCTGCCACCTGCCGGCCGGACAGGCGCAGGAGCTGACCGGCCGCAGCTTCTTCCCGCACCTGATCGCCGGCCCGTTCCACACGGCGCTCGTCTACGCGTTCGGGTTCGCGATCGTCGCGTGCCTCGTCGCCGCGGTCGCCTCGCTCCTGCGCGGAGGCAAGTACCACCACGTCGAGGGCCGAGGCGCCGTGCCGGTACGGCCGAAGCTGGTGCGGGCTCGGGGAGGTCGCGTGACCGTGCGCGCACGGAGGAGCGCCACCTCCGGATCGGCGAGGTGGCCGAGCAGGTCGGCGTCACGACGCGGACGATCCGCTACTACGAGGAGCTCGGCCTGCTCGGCGCGCGGCCGGAGCGCACGAAGGGCGCCCACCGCCTCTACGGCCAGGCCGACGTCGTCCGGCTGCGAGGAGCTGATCCGGCTTCGCGACCTGCTCGGCCTGTCGCTCGAGGAGCTCGATCGAGCTCGCCGAGGCGGAAGAGGCTCGCGCGGCGCTGCGGGACGAGTGGGCAGGGACGACGAGCGACGGCGAGCGCGCCCGGATCGTCGACGCGGCGATCCCGCTCGTCGAGCGCCAGCTCGAGCTCGTCCGGGGACGCGTCGAGAAGCTCGACGAGTTCGCCCGAGAGCTCGAGGAGAAGCTCGCGCGCCTGCGCGCGGAGCGGCGCAAGCGTTCCTAGAGCGTGCTCTCCGCTAGCCTCAGGTCATGGACATCGAGGCGGTGCGGACTTCGTCGAGTCGATCGGGCCGATCCACATGCTGAGCCTCGCCTTCGACGGGAACCGCTTCCGCGGCGAGATCCTGCCCGAGCTCGAGCGGCTCAAGCGCGAGGGGCTGCTGCGCATCATCGACTTGCTCTTCGTGCGCAAGGACTCGATGGGAGGGGTCATGGTGACCCGTTCGTCGGATCTCGACTGGGGCGAGGCCGTCTCCCTCGGCTTGTATTTCGGGGCGCTCGCCGGGCTCATCGGGGGTGGCGCGGAAGGGATGGAGCGCGGCGCCATCGCCGGCGCCGCAGAGCTTGCGGACGGCCACTACTTCGACGAGGACGACGTGTTCCGGGTGACCCAGTCGCTGCCGGACAACTGTCGGCCGCGCTGGTCATGCTGGAGCACCTCTGGGCGAAGCCGCTCTGGGCTGCCGTCGACCGCGCCAACGGGATCGAGCTCGGGAACGACTGGATCAGGCCCGAGCTGATCTTCACGCCGAGCCGGCTTCTCAAAGAGCCGCCGAGGCCGCTCGACACAGGCGAGCCGGCCTAGCCGAACGTGAACACGAACGCCTGGCCCCGGGATCCGTGAAGGTGATCTCGAAGGTCCGGTCCTCGATGCGCCCCTGCTGGCGCACGAGCTGGCAGAGCCGAGGCTCGGCGATCCGTCCGTCGCCGGCGGCGTCGATGTCCACGCCGTGCGCTTCGCCCGGTGCCCCGCCGTCGATCCATACCTGAAAACCGGTCGGGGACTGTCCCGTCGTCCCCATCACGAGGTGGAGGTCCTTGGCGTGGAACCACATCGCGATCCTGCCGCCGGGCTCGTTCGAGTGGGCGGCCTCGCGACCGATCGTCCAGCTTCCGCCGAGCGCCCAGCGTCCGAGCTCGAGCGAATCGGGGATGGTGTAGCCGCGGGCCGAGTCGTCTTCCGGTCGCCGGGTGAGCCGAAGCCCGCGCCGCGTGCGAAGCCGACGTAGGTCTCGCCGGACTCGAGCGTGCTCCAGTCGGCCGAGCCTCGGCGCCCGGCCGACGACCGTGACGAGGCCGTGGTCGATCTCGCCGCGGCCGGACTCGAGCAGGAGCTGCTGGATCACGCGCTCCTGCTCGTCGTAGCGGCCCTCTCCGAACTGGTGGCTGCGGATCGATCCCTCGGCGTCGGCGTAGTACGCCGCCGGCCAGTAGCGGTTGTCGAACGCATCCCAGACCGCGTAGTCGCTGTCGACGGCGACGGGATAGGGGATCTCATCGCGCGAGCGCACGCCGGATGTTGTCGACATCGTGCTCGAACCCGAACTCGGGCGTGTGGACGCCGATCACGACGAGCCCCTCCTCCCGGTACTTCTCGTCCCAGGCGCGGACATACGGGAGTGTCCGAGCCAGTGATGCACGTGTACGTCCAGAACTGCACCAGGACGACCTTGCCGCGTAGCTCCGCCGCCGTCAGCGGCTCCGAGTTGAGCCACTCGAGCGCTCCCTCGAACGACGGGATGCGTCCCTCTCCCGAGCTCGTTGCTCGGCGTCATCGCGCCGCCCTCCTTTCGAGGCTTGCGGTGCATTGTGAAGACAGGAGCTTCGCGCCGCTGGCGGCCGTAGACGCCAGGGCTGAGAGGATCAGGCGATCAACGCACTCGAACATGCACTCGCCGGACAGGTCGGCGCCGTCGAGGACGTCTTTCGCAACCGGAGCTCCGGCGCCTCGAGCTGGCGTGGGGAGGATTCTTCGTCGTCGAATGGGCATCGCTCCTCGCCGTCTCGGTCTGGGCCTACGAGGACGGCGGCGCCTCGGCCGTCGGTCTCGTCGGGCTCTCCGGATGCTCCCGGCCGCAGTGGCGCTTCCATTCGGTGCGGCCGTCGCGGACCGGTTTCCACGGCATCGGGTCCTGGTCGTCGTCTACGTGGCGCAGGCGCTGCTCGTGGCCGGCGTCGCGGCCGTGATCCAGGCGCGGCCCGCCTTCCTCACGTATCTCCTGATCGCCGCCGTGGGCATCGTCGCGGCGCCGTGCCGCCCGGCGCAGCTTGCGTTCGCACCCGTGCTGGCGCGGTCGGCCGAGGAGCTCGTGGCCGCGAACGTCACCCAGATGACGTTCGAGGGCCTAGCGACGCTGCTCGGCCCCGCGCTGGCAGGTGTCGTTCTCGCGGTGAGCGGCCCCCCCGCGGCCCTCGGCGTCGCGGCCGGGTTCTCGCTCGCGAGCGCCCTGCTTCTCGCGGGCGTTCGCGCCCAGGCCGACCCGACTCTCGCCTCCCACCGGGACCGCGAGTCCGTCCTCGAGTCCCTGGGCGGCGGCGTCCGGGAGGTAGCCCGCCTGCCCGATCTCAGCGCGATCATCGGCGGGTTCTGGGCGCAGACCTTCGTCCGCGGCATGCTCAACGTGCTCGTCGTCTCGTTGACGCTGACGACGCTGGACCTCGGCCAGGGTGCCGTCGGGTTCATCAGCGGGACGTTCGGGTCGGCTGATCCTCGGCGCCCTCGGTGCGACGTCGATGGTCGGAATGCGGCGGCTCGGCCGGCCGATCGCCCTCGCCCTCGGGTGTGGGGGTGCCACTCGTCGCGATCGCCGTCCGGCCCGGGGTCGTGACCGCTGTGGCGGCCCTGGTCGTGTCCGGGATCGGGAACGCGGTGCTCGACGTGGCCGGGTTCACGCAGATGCAGCGCGTCGCGGACGATCGCGTGCTCGGTCGGGTGTTCGGCGTCTTCTATGTCGGCGTTCTCGCCTCGACCGGGATCGGGTCGATCGTCCGCTCCGGTCCTGATCGACTCGATCGGGATCAGGGGAGCCCTGGCTCTGGCCGGCGCCCTCCTTCCGGCCGTCGCGCTCGTCATCTACCCGAGGCTCAGCCGGGTCGACGACTATGCCTCCGTGCCCGAGGCGGCTCTCTCGGCCGTTGCCGCGGTGCCGCTCTTCGAGGCCCTGCCGCCGACGTCACTCGAGAAGCTCGCCCGGTCCGCGCTCGCGGAGGCCGTTCCGGCGGGAGCGGCGGTCGTCGTGGAGGGCGACTGGGGCGACACCTTCTACGTTGTTGTCGGCGGGTCGCTGGAGGTCAGCTCGGACGGCCTGCCGCTCCGGACGCTCGGTCCGGGCGACTTCTTCGGCGAGATCGCGCTCCTCCGCGATGTTCCACGCACCGCGACCGTGTCCGCGGCAACGGACTCCACGGTGCTCGGCATCCGCCGGATGGACTTCCTCTCGGCCGTGCTCGGCAGCCGCGAGAGCGCAGAGACGGTCGAGGAGGTGGTCTCCTCACGCGTGGGAGGCATCCCGATTGGGGCAGACTTGTGCGCATGTCTGTGCCCCGCGTTCGCCGTGAGCGGCTCGGCTCGAGGACGTGGGCGGAGGGTGCCGTTGCCCGCCTCGAGGCCGACGCCAACCGCACCGCCGACACGCATCTCCATACGTTTCCCCTGCCGACGGAGTGGGGGATCGACCTGTACCTCAAGGACGAGTCGGTCCACCCGACGGGGTCGCTGAAGCATCGGCTCGCCCGGTCCCTCTTCCTGTACGGCCTGTGCAACGGCTGGATCACCGAGCGGACGACGATCGTCGAGGCCTCGAGCGGCTCTACCGCCATCTCCGAGGCGTACTTCGCGAGGTTCCTGGGGCTTCCGTTCATCGCCGTCATGCCAGCCTCCACCAGTCCCGAGAAGGTCGCCCTGATCGAGGAGCACGGCGGGTCGTGTCGCCTTGTCGATGACCCGACAGCGGTGTACGAAGAGGCGCGTACGCTCGCCGACGAGTGCGGCGGCTACTACCTCGATCAGTTCACTCACGCGGAGCGCGCGACCGACTGGCGTGGCAACAACAACATCGCCGAGTCGATCTTCACCCAGATGTCGCTGGAGCGATACCCCGTGCCGGCGTGGGTCGTCGTGGGCGCCGGAACCGGTGGGACGAGTGCGACGATCGGCCGGTACGCCCGTTTCGGGCGTTACTCGACGCTGATGTGCGTCGTGGATCCCGAGGACTCGATCTTCTACTCGGCCTGGACCGGCGACCCGTCGGCGTTCACCGGGCGAGCATCTCGGATCGAAGGGATCGGGCGGCAGAGAGTCGAGCCTTCGTTCCTGCCCGACATCGTCGACCGGATGATCCAGGTACCCGACGCGGCCTCGATCGCAACGATGCGCCTGGTCCGGGCCCGGACCGGCCGGAGCGTCGGCGGCTCGACCGGAACGAACGTCTGGGGCGCGCTCGTCCTGGTGGCCGAGATGCTCTCACGCGGCGAACGGGGCAGCGTCGTCACCCTGATCTGCGACGGCGGGGAGCGCTACGCCGGCACGTACTACAACGACGAGTGGGTGCGGGACCAGGGCCTCGACCTGGCGCTCTACACGTCTGCGCTCGAGACGTTCCTCGAACGCGGAGCGTTCCCGGCCGGAGGCTTCGGGACCTAGACCTCGGTGATCGCGTTCCGGATCGCCTCCGCGACCTCGGGCGGAACCTCGGGCATCCCGTGAGCCTCACGGGCGTGATCGGCGATCTCCACCCACAGCTTCTCGTCTACCTCGCTCTGCCCGACCCACTGGCACCCCGGTACAACGTCCCCGCAGTTGAACTGCTTCATCGAGCCTCCTTGCTACGTCGGTGGGGCGCCATCCTAGCCCGGGTCGGGATGACCTCCGGTGAGTACGATCGGCGAGGTGTGCCGCGTTCTCGCATACCTCGGTGAGCCGCTCCCAGTGCGGAATCTCCTCTTCGATCCCGACAACAGCCTGATCACTCAGTCCCACAGCCCGCAGATGATGAACACGTTCCTCAATCTGGCGGGCTTCGGCCTTCAGGCGTGGGACCCGGGCTCCCTCCGACCCGACGAGCCGTTCACCTACAGGTCTACGACACTTCCATCGTTTGACCGGAACCTTCGCTCCCTCTCGGGCAAGCTCGCTCCGAACTGCCTCGTGGCGCATGTGCGCGGCGTCACCTACTCGGAGGAGGCCGTCGTCGCCGACACGAACCTGCATCCCTTTCATTTCCCCGGCGCCCGGATCACCCTGGCGCACAACGGCCATCTGCGTCAGTTCGCCCGCATGCGCTACTCGCTCGTCGAGCATGTCCGGCCGGAGTTGACGCAGCGCATCGAGGGGACGACCGACTCCGAGTGGATCTATGCATTGATCCTGTCGCAGCTCGACGATCCCTACGGGCTGCCGGAGACGCGCGAGCTCGCAGCCGCGACGGCTGCGGCGCTCAGGATTCTCCGGAAGGTGCGCGCAGCTCACGGCATCGACACCTCCTCGCCGGTCAACCTGTGCGCCGGCACCGGCAGGTCGGTCGTCGCGACCCGCTTCTCGTTCGACTACGGTTGGTATCCGCCCGAGGACGAGATGCTCGAGACGGATCTCCCCTTCGTCAGCCTCTGGTACTCGATCGGCGGGGCGTACACCGAGCACGGCGGTCGTTGGCAGATGACAGCCGCCAAGACGCCCCGCTCGGTGATCATCGCGTCGGAACCGCTGACGAGAGATCACTCTTCGTGGCTCGAGGTTCCCGAGTACTCGATGCTGACCGCCGAGCTCGGTCCGCACGGCCTCGAGTTCGAGACACGCGACCTGGATGTCTGAGCACGAGACCGCCGGGTTCCTAGCGACGGTCCCGCTGCTGCAGGGCAGCGGCGAGGCTGACCTTCTCGGGATCGCGCGGGTGCTCCGTCGGCGTACGGTGGAGAGGGTGATGTCCTCTGGAGCCAGGGCGACCTGGCGCGGGAGCTGGTCTTCATCGTCGAGGGACGGCGTCTCGGCGTCGCTCCAGGTGCCCGGCGACCGCGTCGTCGAGATCGGACGGGCCGGACCGGGCGAGATCGTCGGCGAAATCGGACTGCTCGAGGCGGAGAGCACACGATGAGCGTGCGGGCGACAGAGCCGGCGGCGGTGCTCGCTCTCGGCCGCCACGAGTTTGCTGCGCTGCTCGTCCGCCCGGACGCGTCGGCGTTCGAGCTCAAGCGCCGCCTGGCGACGCTGTTCGCCGGTCGCCTTCGCAACCAGCTCGCACAGCTTGCGCTCACTCTCGGCGGAGAGCCGGGCGGGGCCGGCGGCGGACGACCCGGCCTCGCGTCCTCGCCGAGCTCGCGCCGTGCGGTCCGCCCGACAGCAGGTACCTGAGCCGGATGGCGACGTTCCACGACTTCGACGCCGTCGCGCTGTGGGGCTTCCTCACCTCCGGCAACTATGCGATGGCTCCGACCGGGACGGACCCTGCTCGCCGAAGGGAGCGCAGTCGCCGGCGTGCTATCTGACGATCAACGGCGCGGTCGAGAAGGTGCTGCTTCGAGACGACCGCCGGGTCCGCGTCGGCCTGGCGGGCCCCGGCAAGGCGTTCGGCTACGAGAGCCTGATCGACGGCCGCCCGTCGCCGGTGACCGCGATCACCCGCGAGCGGACCCTCCTGCTCGTTCTTCCCCGCGGCCCGTTCAAGCAGTTGTACGGACGGGAGGACACGATCGCGCGCGTCTTCCTCGACGTGCTGCCTTCGCGACCTGGTCGCGACGCTGCGACTGACGCTTCGGCCGCATGCGCGACTGGCCGTGAGCGTTTAGCTCGTCCGTCCACCTCTACTGACCGAAGACGTAGTCGAGGAACGTTGTGCTCGTTGGGGGCTGCGCGCCTGCCCGCCCGGAGAGGGCGGTGTCCTCCGGTGACTACCGCAAGGTGATCAGGCTGTCGAGGTCGTCGGAAGGGAGGTCGCCGGCCGAGCTCGCGTGTACCTGGATGCCCTCGAGCTCGATCTCTGCGCCGTAGTTGCTGAGGAACGCGGTCGACGCCGCGTCGCGGCCGGTGGCGATCCGCACCATCGTCTCGCGCGGGGCGAGCAGGGTTGGATCGACGACCTGCCAGGCACCCTCGATGTGCGCCTCGGCGACGGCGTGGAAGTCCATCGGCGCGAGCCCGGGCGCATAGACCGAGACGACCCGCGCCGGCACCTCGAGGCCGCGGAGCAGCGCGACTGTGAGGTGCGCGTAGTCACGGCAGACGCCGCGGCCGGCGAGCAGTGTCTCGACGGCTCCGTCGGTCGGCAGGCTGCTGCCGGCCACGTAGGCGAGATGTCCGCCCACCCACGACGAGACTCCGTCGAGGAGCTCCTTCCCGTCGAGCCCGCCGAACTCCGTGACGGCGAGAGCGCCCAGCCGGTCGGACTCGCAGTAGCGGCTCGGCTGGAGGTAGGTCAGGAGCTCCAGCTCCCCGGCGGCGACCGGCTCTGCCAGGCCCGTCAAGGTCGCGGCGTAGGTCACGACGAGCCGTCCGGCGCCGGAGTCCACGACGTGCACGCGTCCACCGACGCAAGCGCTGAGCTCGTGCGCTTCGACCGGCTCGTCTGCCAGCGTGAGCTCGAGGGCCTCGACGATGCCGACCGTGGAGCTCGAGCTCTCGAGCCACCGCGACCTGGAACGCGAGGCGGCACGGCCCCGACACGTTCAGCTCGAGCCGACATCCGATCTCGCGTACCACGAGCGGAACATCAAAACACAAGCCGAGCGGGCGCGGCGACGGCGGCGTCGCACCGTTCCTTGGGGTAACGTCAGTGCCGCGATGGGGTTCGATCAGTATCACGAGCCGCCCGAGGAGCTCTCGCAGGAGACGCGCACGCTCGCCCGCATCTTCGCGTCGCTGACCGAGGAGGCCGAGGCGATCAACTGGTACGAGCAGCGGCTGTCGATCGAGGAGGACGCCGAGGCCCGCTCGATCATCGAGGACGCACGTCACGAGGAGTACAAGCACTTCTCGATGGACCTCGAGTTTCTCTTCCGGCGGCGTCCGGAGTGGCGGGCGATCGCTCAGGGCGTCCTCTTCCGCTCAGGGGAGATCACCGCCAATGCCGACGCGGCAGAGGAGGCCTCCGAAGGCGGAGGCGACGCATCGGAGACGGGATCCAGCGACGACGGCTCGCTCGGGATCGGCCCTGACGCTGCTAACCGGGCTCGCCGATGAGCCACCTCCTCCGGCGGCATGCGCCGATCACGAGCGAGGGCTGGCAGCGGATCGACGACGAGGCCCGCGAGCGGCTCGTGCCGAACCTGGGGGCACGTCGCCTGGTCGATTTCCTGGGCCCGCACGGCTGGAGGTACTCCGCGACGAACCTCGGGCGGGTCACGGCGATGCGTGAGGCCCCGGTCGCCGATGTGGATGCTCGTCTCAGGCAGGTGCTGCCTCTGGTCGAGCTCGTCGTGCCCTTCCGACTTTCTCGAGAGGAGCTGCTGGCGGGAGATCGCGGCGCCGAGGACATCGACTTCGCTCCTCTCGACGATGCGGCCCGCCGGATCGCGCGCACGGAGAACATCGCCGTCTTCCACGGCTGGGCAGAGGCAGGGATCACGGGAATCGTCCAGGCGACCCCTCACGAGCCGCTCGAGCACCGAGGAGGTGCCGAGGCGTTCGTCGCGCTCGTCGCCAGCGGGGTAGAGCGCCTGCTCGGGGCGGGCATCGACGGCCCGTATGGCCTTGCGCTCGGCGAGGAGCTCTGGGCCTCGTCATGGAGGGATCCGAGCAACGGCGGCTATCCGGCTCTTCGCCACCTCGAGCAGATCACCGACGGCCCGACGGTCTGGGTGCCGGGGCTCCGGCAGGCCGTCCTCCTCAGCCTCAGGGGCGGCGACTTCCTGTTCGACTCGGGGCAGGACCTCAGCATCGGGTACTCGAGCCACGAAGCCGATGACCGTCGAGCTGTACCTGGAGGAGACGTTCACGTTCCGCATCGCCACGCCGGAAGCCGCGGTCGCGCTGACCCAGGCGACGCGGCAGGGGCGCGCAAAGGCGAAGTAAGGCAGTTTTCAGGAGTTCCGCGCCGCCCGCAGGACGGACTCGGTCAGGACGGCGACGATCGAGAGCGGGAGGAGCCACCAGGCCGAGCTCGAGAGGCTCAGGGCGACGGACGACAGCCCGAGCGCAACGATCACCCCGACCGCGGCGCGCCAGTCGTCGCCGACGACGAACTCGTACCAGAAGCGCCCGAAGGCCGCGAGGCGGCTCACCCGTCGACACCGATCGCCGGGGTCGCCCGGCGCTCGTGCTCGAGAAGACGAACGAGGACGAACGAGGCCAACGTCACGAGGGCGACGAGACCGAGGAGCGCCACGTCGCCTCCGGGCCAGCTCGCGCCCATTCCCTCGCCGGCCCAGAAGATCCCGAAGCTCGTGAGCAGGACGCCAACGGTGAACTTGATCGTGTTCTCGGGGACCCGGCTCAGCGGGGCGCGTACGAGCACACCGACGATGACGACGATCAGGAAGGCCGCCAGCGCCGCGGCAGCGGCGAGGCGCAGCTCTCCCTGGCTACCCCCGAAGGTGATCACGATGAAGGCGACCTCGAGACCCTCGAGGAGCACTCCCTTGAACGCGACCGTGAACGCGTACCAGTCGAGCCCGGCCCGGATCTGCAGAGGGGCGTCGAGCGCCTCTTCGGCCTCGCGCGCGAAGATCGCCGTCTCGTCGTGCAGCGCCTTGTAGCCGCCGGCGCGGAGGATCGCCTTGCGGAGCCACTGGAGCCCGAAGACGAGAAGCAGGGCGCCGACGATCAGGCGGAGCGTCTCGATCGGAAGCACCGTCAAGGCCGGCCCGAGTGCAGCGACGATCACGGCCAGGGCGACCGCGGCGAGGGCGACCCCGATCAGGCTCGAGCGCCAGTCGCGCGTGACGCCGACGGCGAGCACGATCGTGAGCGCCTCGACCATCTCCACGGCGCAGGCCAGGAAGGCGGCGCCGAAAAGGAGGGCGTTGCTCATCGTCGCCGTTCATCGTGCCAGCGCGACTCGCTCGTGACCTGAACGCGCCCTGAACGCCACAGGCTCGACCCGGCCTCGACGGCTACCCTCGTAACGGTGATCGCGCCGAATGTCCTGGTCGTCGAGGACGATTTCGAGCTCCGCGACGTGCTGCTGCGCGGTCTCGAAGAGGAGGGCTTCGCCACGTCCGGCCTCGGGTCGGGTCGCGAGCTCCTGGAACGGATCGCGATCGAGACACCGGATCTGCTCATCCTCGACGTCGGGCTTCCCGACGCCGATGGACGCGACGTCTGCCAGGCGTTGAGGGCGCAGGGGATCCAGACACCCGTCCTCTTCCTGACCGCAAGAGATGCGTTGACCGATCGCGTAACCGGGTTCAGCGCGGGCGGCGACGACTACGTCTCGAAGCCGTTCGCGTTCGCCGAGCTCGTGGCGCGCGTGCGGGCGCTGCTCAGGCGCGCGGGGACCGACGTGGCCGCGAGCTCGGGGCGGCTTCGCCTCGACCCGGTCGCGCACGCGATGATCGTCGGCGGGCAGAAGACGGTGCTCACACCGACCGAGTTCCGGTTGCTCGCGCCGCTCGTGACGAATCCTGGCGCGACGATCCGCCGCAGCGACCTGATCCGTACTGCCTGGCCCCACGGCGCGCAGGTCCGCCCGAACACACTCGACGCGTATATCGCCCGCCTCCGCAAGAAGCTCGGAGCGTTCCCGGACGCGCCCGTGATCACGACGGTTCACGGCGTCGGCTACACCCTCGCGTGACGGGCTGGAGGTTCTGGCGGAACGTTCGAGGCCGGCTCCTTCTGATCGTTCTGGTCGCGCTCGCCGTGGCGCTCGCCGCCAGCACGTACGGCTTCAACGTCCTGTTCGTGCGCTCGACCTCGCAGAGCGCGAACTCGCTGCTTCGCGCACGTGCGAACTCGGAGCTCGGCCTCTTGCGGGTGGAGGGCGGGCGGCTGGTGGCCGCCGAGACGACCGACGACGCGCTCGGCGACAGCCAGGTCTGGATCTTCGGCCCCGCAGGCGCGATCGAACGGCCGAGCGGGCGGACGCCTCTCGACGAAGCGGCCCACGAGCTCGCGACCTCGCACGAACGCTTTCTCGACGTTCCGGGGCGGGACATGCGCCTCTATGCGGCACCTGTCGTGATCGGAGGCAAGCGGTTCGGGACGCTCGTCACGGGGACGTCGCTTGCGCCCTACGAACAGGCGGAGCGGAGAGCACTCCTAGGATCGCTTGCGCTCGCGCTGGTGATGCTCGCCCTGGTCGGCGGCGCCGTCTGGTGGCTGCTCCGGGCAGCCTTGAGGCCTGTGGTGCGCATGACGGAGCAAGCGGCCGCATGGAGCGACCACGACCTCGACCGTCGCTTCAATCTCGGGGAGCCACACGACGAGCTGACTCGGCTTGCGGCCAACCTCGACGGGCTCCTCGACCGGATCGCGGCCAGTCTCCGTCACGAGCGCCGGTTCTCGGCCGAGCTCTCTCACGAGCTTCGCACTCCGCTGGCGCGGGTGATCGCCGAGGCAGAGCTTGCTCTCAGGCGCGAGCGCGACGCCTCCGACTACCGGTCGGCGCTCGAAGCGACGCTCCGAAGCTCACAACAGGTCGCGCGAATAGTCGAGGCGCTGGTGGCCGCCGCCCAGCACGAGGCGGGCGCCGCCCCGGGCACCGCTGACGCCTATGCCGTCGCCGCCGAGGCGGTCGACGGCGTCGGCGTGCTCGCCGGAGCGCGCGCGGTTGCCCTCAGCGCCGAGGCGCCGCCGGCGCCGCTGCGTCTGGGCGTCGACGGTGACCTTGCCGAGCGGGTCCTCTACCCGGTCGTCGAGAACGCGTGCCGCTACGGGCAATCCTGGGCTCGTGTCTCGGTGACGCGGAAGGGCTCGACGATCCTCTACCTCGTGGAGGACGACGGCCCGGGGGTCGGGGAGCAGGAGCTCGAGACGATCTTCGAGCCCGGCGTTCGCGGCGTGGCCGGCCGTGACGGGTCAGGGTCGAACGGTGCGGGCCTGGGGCTCGCGCTCGCCAGGCGGCTCGCCCGCACGGCGTCAGGCGACGTCGCGGCCGAGCCGGCCGCCGGGGGCCGCTTCCTCGTCTCGCTTCCCTCGGCGTGATGCAACTGCGCCGCAGGTCCGACGTTCAGGCGGCGGTCAGGTACCCGGCGGAAGACTGTCACCGGGGATGACGGTTTGATCGAGGCAAAGGGCCTGACGAAGGACTACGGCGAGAAGCGGGCGGTCGACGGGCTTACGTTCACCGTTCGCCCGGGGATCGTCACCGGGTTCCTCGGGCCGAACGGGTCAGGGAAGTCGACGACGATGCGGTTGATGCTCGGCCTCGACAGGCCGACTGCGGGATCGGTGACGGTGAACGGGCGCGACTACCGGGACTTCCCGGCGCCTCTGCACGAGATCGGGGGGCTGCTCGAGGCCCGGGCCGTCCACACCGGGCGGTCGGGCTACAACCACCTGCTGGCCCTCGCCCAGACGCACGGGATCCCGAAGAGCCGCGTCGAGGAGCTGATCGACAGAGTCGGCCTGGCTTCGGTGGCCAGGAAGCGGGTCGGGAAGTTCTCGCTCGGAATGGGTCAGCGACTCGGGATCGCCGCCGCCCTGCTCGCCGATCCGCAGACGATCATTCTCGACGAGCCCGCCAACGGCCTCGACCCCGAAGGCATTCACTGGATCCGGAACATGCTGAAGGAGCTCGCAGCGGAGGGCCGCACCGTGCTCGTCTCCTCCCACCTGATGAGCGAGATGGCACTCACCGCCGATCATCTGATCGTCGTCGGCCGCGGTCGCATGATCGCCGACCTCTCGGTCGAGGAATTCGTCCGCAGCGCGGCCAGGAACATCGTCCGCGTCCGCTCGCCACAGGCCGCCGAGCTGCGGGACGCGATCGCCGGCCCCGGCGTCACCATCGAGATCGCCGAGGACGGCGCGCTCGAGGTCGCCGGTCTGTCGGCCGAGGAGATCGGCGCTGCCGCGGCCGCGCGCGGCTATGTCCTCCACGAGCTCGCGCCGGTGCGGGCGTCGCTCGAGGAGGCCTTCATGGACGTGACGCGCGACGCCGTCGAGTTCCAGGCGCGCAGCGCCCAGGCGGGCGAGCCGGTCGAGGCCGCAGCATGAGCGCCGTTGCCGCTGTTCCCGGGTGGGTCGGCCGCCTCCGCGTCACCCAGTCGAGAGTGATCCTCTCGGAGTGGACGAAGCTGCGTTCGCTCCGGTCGACCCGGTGGTCGATGCTCGTCGCGATCCTCCTTGCGATCGTGCTCCCGCTTCTCGGCGCGATCCTCACCGGCAGCCATTGGTCGCATATGTCGCCTTCCGACCGGGCCGGCCGCCACCCGCTCGACATCGCCCTCTTCGGAGTCAGGGTGGCCCAACTCGCGATCGGCGTACTCGGGGTTCTCGTGATCTCGGGCGAGTACTCGACCGGGATGATCCGGGCAACGCTCGGCGCCGTCCCGAAACGCCTCCCCGTCCTCTGGGCCAAGGTGATCGTCTTTGCGGCGGTCTCGTTCCTGCTCATGCTGCCCTGCGTGCTCATCGCGTTCTTCGGGAGCCAGGCGATCCTGGAGCAGCACCACATTCTCCAGATCTCGTTCTCCGATCCCGGAGTGGCGCGGTCCGTGATCGGCGGAGCCGTCTACCTCACCGTCGTCGGCATCTTCGCGCTCGCGATGGGCGCCATCACCCGCAACACCGCGGGCGGCATTGCCGTGTTCGCCGGCATCTTCTTCGTTATCCCGCCGCTCTTGAACGTGCTCCCGACGAGCTGGAACGACTCGATCTCCAAGTACCTGCCGAGCAACGCAGGCGCCGACCTCCTCTCGCTCACGCACGGCCCGCACGACCTCGGGCCCGGAGCCGGGATCGGCCTCTTCTGCGCGTACACGGCGCTCACGATCGCGATCGCCGCAGTTCTCCTCGTCCGCCGCGATGCCTGACTCGGAGTCGACATCCCTTGAGGCGAGAGGCGGCGCGCTGTCGTCGCGACAGAAGTGGCTCGTCGCGGCGGCGATCGCTGTCGGGATCATCCTGATCGCGATCAGCGTGATCTACTTCGTCGAACCCGCGCGGTCGCTGCCGCAGTTCTTCCCCGGCCGCCAGGCCGGCTCGAATCACCACCACGCCAAACACGGGATCGCAGCGCTCCTGCTCGGGGTGGCGTGCCTCGTCTTCGCATGGTTCCGTTCCGCCCCGCCGACCCGATCCGGGACCGCGGAGCCGCACGGCGAGACCTGACCCTTCTGTGACACGGGAGAGAGCGGGAGGCAGGCGCCGCGTGAGCGCCTGCCTCCCGGTTCGGGGCTAGGTCACGACGATGCCGGCCGCCTTTGCGCCTGCCGGGAGAGCCGTCGGCGAGCTCGCGAGCTCGGTCAGGGTGCCTCCGTTGACGCTGAAGGCGCTCACCTCGCCGGCCCCGCTGTCGACGACCCAGAGGGTCGAGCCGTCGGGCGAGAGCCGGGCGTCTTCAGCCCCGGCACCCTTGATCGGGGCGCTCTGTAGGAACGTGAGTGCTCCGTCGAATGCGATCGAGTAGCTCGAGATCGTCGCCGAGGCGGTGTTCACGACGAAGAGGTAGCGACCGTCGTGGCTGATCTCGACCCAGCACGATGCCGTTCCGTCGTTGCTCACCGGCGACGGGCCGATCGGCGTGAGCACTCCATTCCACCCGTCCGTGAAGCTCGAGACGAGACCGGGAGCGGGGCCTCCTGCCGCGACGTGGGCGTCGGAGACGAAGAGCTGTGAGGGATTGACAGGGCTGAACGAGCTCCCCAGCTGGCCGAACCCCTGCGCCGGGACGAAGGCCTGGGCGGAGAACGGCGACCCGGGTGCCGGATTCAGACGTCCGAAGAAGCCGATAGTGAAGCTGTCGATCGCAGAGCTCGCGATCTCGGTCCCGACCAGGCGCGTGCCGTTCGCGTTGAAGAGCACGTCGCCGGGCTTGGCGGCGTCGGGAAGCGTCACCGTCGAGCCGGGAAGGGCATGAAGGCCCCCGAAGAGATCGAGGATGAATCCGGTGTAGTTGGTCTGGCCCGTGCTGGTGTCGGTGCCCTGGTTGGCCACGTAGACGAGCCCGTTGTGGATGGCGATGCTGACGGGGTTGGCGCCGTTCGAGGCGGTGGGCCCTCCCACAGGCACGAGTCCTCCGTTGGGCAGGACCCGCGCGACGGAGATCTCGTTGCTCCCGCCGTCGACGGCGAGCACGAAGCGGCCGTCCGAGCTCAGCGCCAGCGCGCCCTGGGAGGCGATACCGGCTCCCGTGCCCGAGCCTCCGACGGCAAACGGCGACCCCTGAGTCGGGGTCAGGGTCCCGTCCGCGTGCCGGTCGAACGCGGCCACGGTGTTGGTGCCGGCCGTGTTGTCGTTGACATAGACGTGGCCGACGACCCGCGCCGGCCCGAAGCCGCCGCCGAGCCCCCCGTTCGTGGTCGCTGCGCTGCCGGCCGCGGCCAGGGCGCCCGCCGTCAGGGATGCGGCGAGCAGCGTGATCCAAGAACCTCTCATGTAGTGCCTCCTCTGCTGTCGGGATGTTCCCGAGGTCGCAGTCAGCCTTGCGGCAGGTGCTTGCCGGACCCTGTCGAAGGTCTGAAGGGCTGCTTAAATCGACCGGAGCGCCGGTTCAGCCGGTTCCTGCGGGCGATGTGCTCCGCGCCGTGTGGAGGGCGTCGAGCAGGTGCTCGGCACTCTGTGCTCCCGAGACGCCGTAGCGGTCGTCGAAGACGAAGAACGGGACGCCGCCGATGCCCAGGAGGCGCGCACGCTGCTCGTCTTCGCGCACCTGCGACGCGAAGCGGTCGCCCTCGAGCACGCCGGCGATCTCATCGGCCGGCAGGCCCGTCTCGAGCGCGAGCCGGGCGAGCGCCTCGGGCTCGCCGATCGGCTCGCCCTCGGTGAAGTAGGCGCGGAGGAAACGCTCCTTCACCTCGTCCTGGATCCCGTGCGCGGCGCCCAGCCAGATCAGCCGATGGGCGTCGAAGCTCGAGCCGCCCTGCGTGCGGTCGAGGTGGTACTCGAGCCCCTCTGCCTCGGCGAGCGCGGTGAGCCGCGCCCACGACGCGGCGACCTGCCCTTCGGTCATCCCGTACTTGGCGGCCAGATGCTCGGCGGCCGAGCCGGTGCGCCGCCGCGGCGCTCCGGGGTCGAGCTCGAAGCTGCGCCAGACGACCTCGACCTCGGTCGGGTCGTCGAAGCGGTCGAGCGCCGCCTCGAGCCGGCGCTTGCCGAGGTAGCACCACGGGCACACGACGTCCGACCAGACCTCGACCCGCATCCGGCTACCGGCCCGAGCTCGCCGGCCCGTTGCGGGCGCCGTCGAGGAAGAACGAGGTGAGCGTCGCCGCCGCCTGCTCGATCCCGAGCTCCCGCTGGAGGTGGTTGTGGAGCGCGCCCGTGATGCTGCTCGCGAAGAGCTGCAGCTGCGCCTCGGACGTCAGGTCCGTGCGCAGGACGCCTTCACGGATGCCTCGCTCGAACAGGTCGCGGAGCGGCGGGCCGAGCCGGTCGTCCGAGTCACCCTTGTGGGGCTTGACGCGCTCGCGAACGAGGAAACGTAGCGGTCGCCGACCGTGAGCAGGACGCGGGCGAGCCGCTCGATGCCCTCGGCGACCGTTGCGTGCTCGAGCCCGGCATCGGCGATCCGCTCCGTGATCTCGTCGAGCGCCTGGGCCGCAAGTGCGGCGAGCAGCTCATCGCGCGTGGGGTAGTGGCGGTAGAGCGTCGCGCGGCCGACTCCCGCTGCCGAAGCGATCTCGCTCATGCTCGCGTCGTGCTCGGCGAGGAGATGCGCCGCGGTCTCGAGGATCGCGGCGCCCGTCCTCAGGTTGAGAGGTGCGGTCACGGGAGGAGCGTCGTCCAGGGGTGAGACATAACTGTCTCGCTCACGATACATGTCTGTATTCTGGTCTTGTCAGCCGAGGGAAGCGCCGCCCGAGGCGCTCGGAACGCAAAGGAGCCCAATGCCCGCCGTCACGCACAGTGTCTGGAAGAAGCTCGCTCGAGACTGCGGGGCGCTCTGATGAGTGCGATCGCGACCTGGTGCGTCCGTCACCGGCGGATCGTCGTCTCGGCGTGGGTCGCGGCGCTCGTCGTGTTGACGGTGATCGCGCACGGTGTGGGCTCGACCTACAAGGACAGCTTCAGCCTCTCGGGCACGCAGAGCTTCGACGCGCTGCATCTGCTGCAGAAGGTCGCGCCGAAGGCATCCGGCGACCGCGAGCAGATCGTCTTCGGCGTCGAGCAGGGCAAGGTCACCGACGCGGAGGCGCGCAGCCGGATCGAGGCGATGCTCGAGAAGATCGAGGCGCTGCCGACGGTCGAGTCGGTTGCATCGCCGTTCGCGCCGGGGGGCGACGGCCAGATCGCGGGCTCCGGCAGGGTCGCGTTCGCGAACGTGACCCTCGACAAGCAGTCGATCGGGATCACGCAGACCGAGGCGAAGCAGTTCGTCGACACGGCGCGGGCAGCTGACGGCAACGGCCTGCAGGTGGAGGTGCAGGGACAGGTCGCGAAGGCCGCGAGCCAGGGGAGCGTCAACAGCGCCGGCTTCGGCGCCGCCGCGGCCCTCGTCGTGCTGCTGCTCGTGTTCGGCTCGCTCCTGGCCGCCACGCTGCCTCTGCTGACCGCCGGGATCGCGCTTGGGAGCTCGGTCGCAGTGATCTCGCTCCTCTCGCACCTGATGGGCGTCGCGTCGTTCAGCTCGGAGCTGGCACTGCTGATCGGCCTCGGCGTCGGGGTCGACTACGCGCTCTTCATCGTGGTGCGCCACCGGCAGGGACTGCAGCGCGGCAAGACGATCGAGCAGGCGATCGTCGATGCGGTCGACACCTCCGGCCGTGCGGTGATGTTCGCCGGGATCACCGTCTGCATCGCGCTGCTCGGGATGTTCGCACTTGGCGTGAGCTTCCTCTACGGCGTCGCCGTGTCGGCCAGCGTGGCAGTCCTCTTCACCGTGGCCGCGGCGCTGACGCTGCTTCCGGCACTGCTCGGCTTCTTCGGCACGAAGGTCCTCGGCCGCAAGGCGCGCCGCAGGCTCGCGGCGGGCGAGCTGACGACGAGCGACGCATCCGGCGGCTGGGCTCGCTGGGCGGGAGCGCTCCGCGACCGGCCGGCGCTGATCGCCGGGCTCGCGGCGGCGCTGATGCTCGTGTTCGCGATCCCGTTCTTCTCGATGCGCCTCGGCTCTGCCGACGCGGGCTCCGATCCGTCGAGCAGCACGACGCGCCGCGCGTACGACCTGCTAGCGAAGGGCTTCGGACCGGGCTACAACGGCCCGCTGCAGCTCGTGGCGCAGGTCGACGGTCCCGGCCAGCAGGCCGCCTTCGCGAAGGTCGTCGCCGCCGTGGCCGCGACCGACGGCGTCGTCCGGGTCGGCCCGACCAGCGTGCTCGGTGGCACCGACGGCAAGCCGGGCGTCGCGATCGCCGACGCCTACCCGAAGGGCTCGCCGCAGGATGCCTCGACGACGGACCTCCTCCACGAGCTTCGCGGGCATGTGGTGCCCACCGCGAGCGAAGGCAGCGGCGTCGACGTGCTGATCGGCGGTCAGACGGCGATCTTCGACGACTTCTCGACCGTGCTCAGCGGCAAGCTCCCGCTCTTCATCGGGGTGGTCGTCCTGATCTCGTTCCTGCTGCTGATGGCGGTCTTCCGCAGCCTGCTGATCCCGGTGATCGCCGCCGCGATGAACCTCCTCGCCGCTGCGGCGTCGTTCGGCGTCATCACCGCCGTGTTCCAGTGGGGCTGGGCCGGGAGCCTGTTCGGCATCGACAAGACGGGGCCGATCGAGGCGTTCGTGCCGGTGATGATGTTCGCCATCGTCTTCGGGCTCTCGATGGACTACCAGGTGTTCCTCGTCAGCCGGATCTACGAGGAGTGGCACCGGACCGGCGACAACAAGCTCGCCGTCACCCGCGGGCTGGCCGCGACGGGCCGGACGATCACTGCGGCCGCTGCGATCATGATCCTCGTCTTCGGCGCGTTCATCCTCGGCGGCGAGCGCGTCATCATGCTGTTCGGCCTCGGGCTCGCCGGGGCGGTGCTCCTCGACGCGCTCGTGATCCGCATGGCGCTCGTGCCGGGGCTGATGCTGCTCGTGGGCAAGGCCAACTGGTGGCTGCCGGGCTGGCTCGACCGCGTCCTGCCGCACCTCAACGTCGAGGGCGACGCGCACGACGGCCCCCAGTCGCACGCGCGGCCCCCCGCACGCGTACCGATCGGCGAGCCCGCTCCCGCCGACGGCGCCGCCTAGCCTCTAGGCGACAACCTGGACGGGACCGGGCCCGTTCACGAGGCCTCTCGAAGCCGCTCGAGCGATGGTCATGCGCTTGATCTCCAGCGTCCCGTCGATCTCGCCCGGCCACAGCGGCCTGCCGAGCAGGAACCCCTGGGCGCGATCGCATCCGAGGCGGGCCAGCACCTCGAGCTGCTCGGGCGTCTCGACGCCCTCGGCGACCGTCGTCAGGTCGAAGGCGTCGCCGATCGAGAGGATGCTCTGCACGATCCCGGCCTTGCGCTCCGTGCTGAGATCGGCGACGAAGCTCCTGTCCACCTTGATGCTCGTCACCGGGAACCGCTGGAGGTAGGAGAGCGACGAGTACCCGGTCCCGAAGTCGTCGATGGCGATGCCGACACCGATGGCGCGAAGCTCGTCGAGGATCGTCTCGACCCTGTGCTGCTTGACGAGGACCGACTCGGTGAGCTCGAGGACGAGCAGGGAAGGGTCGAGCCCGGTGCTGCGGAGGATCTCGCGAAGCTCGTCGTCGAATCCCGGCTGGTGGAGTTGAAGCGCGGACACGTTCACGTTGATCGAGAGAGGCTCGGGCCACTTGCGGTTCCACCGGATCGCCTGCCGGCACGCCTCCTCGAGGGCCCAGCGGCCGATGTCGACGATCGCTCCCGTCTCTTCCGCCGCCGGGATGAACTGGCCCGGCAACATCAGGCCGCTCTCCGGATGCTGCCACCGGATCAAAGCCTCGAAGCCGCGGATGTCCCTGGTGCGCGTATCGACGATCGTCTGGTAGGCGAGCCGAAACTGCTCCAGTCGCAGGGCCTCCGGGAGCTCGACCTTGAGCGCGAGGCGTTGGACCGCGACGTCGCGCAGGGTCGCGTCGAAGACGACGACCCGCGCCTTTCCCTCGGACTTCGCGGTGTACATCGCGATGTCGGCATCGCGGAGCAGTGACTCGGCGGTGCTCGCGCGGGTCGCGAAGGTGACCCCGACGCTCACCGGAACCGCCAGGCTGACCCCGTCGACGTCGATCGGCAGCTGAAGCACCTCGAGGAGCCGCTGTGCGAGCGAGGTCGCAGCGGTCACCGACGAGAGGCCCTCGACGAGCACCGTGAACTCGTCCCCGCCCAGCCGGGCAACCGTGTCTCCCGGGCGCACGCAGCTCCTGATGCGCTCGGCGACTCCTCGGATCACCTGATCCCCGGCAGCGTGCCCCATGCCGTCGTTCACCGCCTTGAAGTCGTCGAGGTCGAGGAAGAGAACCGCGATTCCGAGCTCGGGATCACGCAGCGACCGCTTGATCGCGTGCTCGAGCCGGTCGACGAACAGCGCCCGGTTCGCGAGGCCCGTGAGGCCGTCCTGGAAGGCGCGGCGCTGCAGCTGCCGCTCGAGCTCGTGCCGGCGTGTCGTGTCACGCATCGTCACGACGACGGCGCGGACGTTCTCGTCTTCCAACAGGTTGCGCGCGACGCCCTCCAGGACCCTGACCTGGCCCTCGCGTGAGTGAGCGCGGCCTTCGAGCGGCACCGTGGTGCCTCTCGGCATCGCCACGAGCTTGCCCAGCTCCCGGGCGACGCGCTCGCGGTCGTCCTCGACGAACGAGTCCAGGAGCGACGTGCCGAGCAGGTCGCCCGCGCTCCGTCCTCGCAGCTCCTCTGCGGACGGGCTCGCGAAGGCGATCCGCCCGTCTCGGTCGACGAGGAAGATCGCGTCGGTCGAGTGGAAGATCAACGCCGACAGCCGCGCCTCGAGAGAGCGCATGATGCGGACGGCGGCGAGCGCGATGAGCAGCGTCGAGGCGGCGACCACGACGGTCGGCGTGTCGAGCCCGATCAGACCGCGGTGGGAGAGATCACGCGCCAGCACGACCTCGGGCACGAAGACAGCGGCGAGCACGACGAGAAGACGCGTCCGCCCCATTGCCATCCCTCCGATGGATCGCCGGGACGTCCGAGCGGAGGAGAGGCGCGAAGCCGATCAGGAGGAAGCGCGAGCAGCCAGACGGAGCTCGCTGCCGACCCGGCTCGCACGCTTCCCGGGTCGTTCAGGCCGAGGGAGAGCAGGTGCATGACCACGAGCAAGATCGCGCCCGATGCGAACGACACGGTCGATCGGTCATGCCCGTCGCGTGAGAGGACGAGCCTCAGCGACAGCCCGATCACCAGAACGTCGACGAGCGGATGCGCGCAGGCAACCAGCGTGGCGGTGGTGCCGAGCCTGGGATCGCCGAGGTATCGCTCTGCCACCCAGCTCCAGGCGACCACGCCGACGGTCGCGGTCAGGATCGCGGCATCGAGCAGGGCCATGCGGTCTCGGTCCCCCTTGCGGGCCGATCCGAGGAGCGCCGCAGCCATCGCGAGCGCGAGACAGCTCGGCAGGAAGATCAGGTCGTCCACGATGTTGAAGGGACCGACCTTGGTGACGGAGCCGAGGCAGCCGACCAGGTCACCCACGAGAAGCCCGCCGAGGGCGATGCTCGTGAACAGCCAGGCGCTGCGCTCGTCGGCGCGGGCGCGGCGCCAGCCGACGACCGCTGCCCCGGTCGCCAGGGCGAGGACACCGGCGAACAGGCTCTTCTGACCGGCCCAGGTGGTCGGGACCTGGGAGTAGGCCACGGTCGCAGCCAGACCGAGCGCGAGGAGTGCCGAGCCGGTCCAGCCGAGCGAAGAAACGCCTTTCTGGGACATCCCGACTACATCGGCAGAACTGTGTGACCGGTAAAGACCAACGGCCTCTACGCCGGAAGTCTCTCGGTCAGGCTGCGACCGCTCGGGGCTTGGCGCCCGGGGCCGCTTGCCAGAGGGGGTCGTCTCCCAGTTGCGTGCGAAGCGCGGCACCGTTCGCGACGAGCGTCAGCAGCTGCTGCTCGGCAGCCGCATGGTCGGGAACGTAGTCGGGGCCGGGTGCGAGGAGCGCCGCGATCTCGGCCGTCGTCAGCCCGTCCGGAAAGCGGCTGAGCAGAGGCTCTGCCGTCTCCGGCGGAGGCGTCCGAGCGGCGGTGGGGTCCAGGTTCGCGATGCAGAGGTCGTAGGCGAGCTCGGGTTGCCAGCCGCCGGCGACAAGCCGCTGTCCGTCGTGCTCGAAGATGACCGAGGGGGCGGTGTAGCGAACGAGACCCTGCTCGGCGGTCGAGGCTTTGCCCTGCGCTTCGACTGCCGTTCCGGCTGCGCTTCGGGCTTCGGCCTTGTCGCGTTCGTATGCATCGACGACCTCCGGAGCGTCGAGCTGCGCGACGATCGCGTCGGCATCGATCCCTGCCAGCCCGGTGAGCGCCTCGCGAATCTGGTCGTCGTCGTCGAGCAGGAGCTCGGTCGTGAAGTTCGCCAGTTGCAATGCCCGCAGGACGCGGAACTCGGTCCCGGGAGAGAGAAGGCGAGCAGCGACGACCGCGCGACAGCCGCGCCCGGTGGCTGCTGCGCGCGCCTTCGGCGCCAGGGCGAACGGCATTCGGTAGCGGTCGCGGAACTTGGTCAGCCGTGTCACCAACGCCGGGTCGAACCGCTCGCGCATCGACTCTGTCACCTCGTCACGGAGCCCGATCACGACCAGTCGCCACTCGATCTGATCTCCGTAGCGCCACTCGAGCACGCGAAACGCCGGATTCGCCGAGTACCCCCACGGACAGGCTGCATCGTTGAAAACCGTGGCCTTGATCAACGCAACACCTCCAAGGAGCTTGCGGGCACAAAGAACCGAGTCGTATCGTAGCCGCCGACCTCGCCGCTCGTCACTGGAGGCCGCTGCGTACGGACGTGATCCGTCCCGTGTTGAACCCGAGCCAGTGCATCCTCCCGACGTAGCGCGCGTGCTCGACCTTCAGGCAACGATCCATGATCACCGTGACTCCGCCTTCCTCGGCGATCCGTGCGGCCTCCTCGTTGATCACGCCGAACTGGCACCACAGCGCGCCGGCACGGATCGCCACAGCCTCCCGGGCGATCCCCGGGAGCGCAGCGGGCGCCCGGAAGACGTTCACGATGTCGACCGGCACGGGGACCTCCTCGAGGCTCGCGTAGCTCACCTCGCCGAGGACCTCGGTCTCGCGGGGGTTGACCGGGATCACCCGGTACCCGTGGCGCTTGAGGTAGTAGCCGACGAAGTTGCTCGCGCGCAGCTCGTTCCCGGACAGCCCCACGACGGCGATCGTCCTTGCACCGTGGAGTACCCGTTGGATCGTCGCCGGGTCCTGGTAGCGCTCGAGCCAGGTCAGCTCACTCACGCAGCTCACCCCCGGCAAGCCCTTGCTCCAGGTCCCAGATCAGATCGTCGACGGACTCGGTGCCGACCGAGAGCCTGATCGTCCCGGGGCCGACGCCCGCCGCCTCGAGCTCGACGTCGCTCAGCTGGCGGTGGGTGGTGCTGGCGGGATGGATGATGAGGCTCTTCGAATCACCGACATTGGCCAGATGGGACCAGAGCGTCACGTGGCGGATCAGGCTCAGTCCGGCGTTCCGGCCGCCGACACAGTCGAACGAGAACACCGCCCCCGCGCCACCCGGAAGGTACTTGTCGACGAGCGGCCCGTAGGTGCTTCCGGGAAGCCCCGCGTAGGTGACGTTGGAGGTCAGCTCGTGCGACTCGAGGAAAGCCGCGACCGCCCGCGCGTTTTCGACATGCCGTTCCATTCGCAGCGACAGCGTCTCGAGGCCCTGGAGGAACAGAAAGGCGTTGAGCGGCGCGAGCGTCCCGCCGAGGTCGCGCAACGTCTCGGCTCGCAGCTTCATCAGATAGCCGTAGGTCCCGAACGTCTCGTGGAACTGCAGGCCGTGGTAGGCGGGCGACGGATCGGCGATGACCGGGAACCGTCCGTTCGACCAGTCGAACGTGCCGGCCTCGACGACGACGCCGCCGATGCTCGTCCCGTGCCCGCCGATGAACTTGGTGGCCGAGTGGATCACGATGTCGGCGCCCCATTCGATCGGGCGGCAGAGGTACGGCGTTGCGAACGTGTTGTCCACGATCAGCGGCAGCTCGTGCTCGTGGGCGATCGCCGCCACGGTCTCGATGTCGAGCACGTTGCCGGCGGGGTTGCCGATCGTCTCGCCGAAGAAGGCCTTGGTGTTCGCGCGGACGGCCTTCCGCCATGCGTCCGGATCGTCGGGATCGACCCAGCTCAACTCCACGTTGAGCTTGCGCAGCAGGTGCTTGAGCTGGTTGACCGTCCCGCCGTACAGCGCCGACGACGAGACGACGTGGTCGCCCGGGTCGAGCAGCGTGAACAGTGCGGCTGCCTGCGCGGCGATCCCGCTGGCGAACGCCACGCCGCCGGCCCCGCCTTCGAGGCTCGCCATCCGCTCCTCGAAGACGGCGACGGTCGGGTTCATGATCCGCGAATACGTGTTCCCGTACTCCTGGAGGTTGAAGTACGCCCCGGCAGACTCGGGGTCCTCGAACACGTAGCTCGTCGTCTGGAAGATCGGGACCGCGCGCGCACCGGTGTTCGGGTCGGGCCGCTGGCCGGCGTGGAGCTGCCGTGTCTCGAATCCGAAGGCCCGGGACGCCTCGGGCAGGCCGCGCTCGACGGTCATGGACGCCCTGCGAGAAAGCGTTGGATGATCGGCGTCTGCGGCGCCTCTTCGAGCAGGAAGCAGTCGTGGCCGTACGGCGCGTCGATCACATGGAGCTCGACCCTCTTGCCGAGGCCGCGAAGGGCCTCCTCGATCTCCTGCGATCCCGACGGCGGGTACAGCCAGTCCGAGCTGAAGGCGATCAGCAGCGTCCGCGCAGTGACCTTCTCGAGAGCCCGCGTGAGGGAGCCGTGGCCGTACTGGCGCGCGAGGTCGAAGTAGGTCAGCGCCCGCGACGTGTAGAGGTAGGTGTTGGCGTCGAACCGCCTCACGAACGAGTCGGCCTGGTGACGCAGGTAGCTCTCGACCTCGAACTCCGGGTCGGTGATCGTGTAGCGGACGTCGTCGGCGTGCTGAAGCCGCCGGCCGAACTTGTCGTTGAGCCCCATCGCCGAGAGGTACGTGACGTGCCCGATCATCCGGGCGACGCCCATGCCCGCGTCGGGCGCGTCCTCCGTGCCGTGATAGTGGCCGTCCTGCCACGCCGGGTCGCCCATGATCGCCTCTCGCGCGATCGCGTTCCAGGCCATGCCCTGAGTGTGGAGGGCGTGGGTGCTGGCGATCGCCACGACGGCGTCGATCTGATCCGGGAACAGGATCGCCCACTCGAACGCCTGCATGCCGCCGAGTGAGCCGCCGGCCACCGCCGCAAGCCGCTCGATCCCGAGCTCGTCCAGGAAGGCACGCTCGGTTCTCACCATGTCCGCAACGGTGATCACCGGGAAGTCCGATCCGTACGGTCTTCCTGTCGCCGGGTCGATCGACGACGGCCCCGTGGTCCCGCGGCAGCCGCCGAGCAGGTTCGTGGAGACGACGAAGTACCGGCTCGTGTCGAACGCCTTGCCCGGGCCGATCATCCCGTCCCACCAGCCGAGCCCCTTCCCGGCGGTGCCGTCTCGGTCCTCGGCCCCGAACCCGTCGCGCGTGCTCTGCACGGCAGCGCGCGGCGAGAAGCCGGCCGCGTGGGCATCACCGCTGAGCGCGTGGCAGACGAGGATCACGTTGTCCCGTTCGGGGGCAAGCGTTCCGTAGGTCTCGTAGGCCACGCGGACGGGATGAAGCTCCCGCCCACAGTCGAGTCGTACCGGGTTCGGGAGGTCGAGAAACTCCGTCTCGACGGTGCCCACCGAGCCGGCCTCGTCGTCCGTGGCTACGATCGCGGCTGCAGCCATTTCGATCTCCGTGAAATCATTTGCGTGTATTGTGCTGATTTCTTTACTTTGGAAAGCGACG
Source organism: uncultured Actinomycetota bacterium (assembly GCA_963723405.1). GTDB lineage: Bacteria > Actinomycetota > Thermoleophilia > Gaiellales > Gaiellaceae > PALSA-600. Next base: position 608,496 of record CAVRQF010000003.1, read on the forward strand.
AGGGGGCGAGCTGCGATGACCACGATCGACAACGGAGTCAACGTACAGGCACTACTAGACGCGCGCGAGGTGTTGGCAGGCGCGCCGGAGGCTGCCCAGTTCACCTGGCGGGCGTCCTCGAGGTGGGAGAACGGCGTCCACAGCACGACGACGATCAAGAACTTCTTCGGCCTCGGAGAAGAGCAGAGCCACAAGAGCGAGGCCGTGTTCGATGCCGATCATCCCGAGGTCTTCGCAGCGAAGGACAACGGGATCACGCCGATCGAGTATCTCCTCGTCGGGTTGACGAGCTGCCTGACCGCAGGCGTGGCCTCGGTTGCGCAGAATCGCGGGATTCAGCTGCGCTCGATCGAGTCGACCGTCGAGGGAAATCACGACATCCGCGGGATCCTCGGCGTCGATAGCGACGTACGGAACGGCTTCAACGACATCAAGGTCACGTTCAAGATCGACGCGGACGCTTCGGAGCAGGAGATCGAGGCGCTGGTCGCCCAGTCGCAGAAGCGATCTGCGGTCTTCGACGCGCTGACGAATCCGACGGAGGTCACCGTCGAGGTCGCCTGAGGGCACACCCCATCGAGCACCTCACGACGATTGTCATAGGGGCCGGCCACTCCGGCCTTGCCGCAAGCCACTTCCTCACTGAGAGATCAGTCGATCATGTTGTGCTCGAGCGCGGCGAGATCGCGAACTCGTGGCGGACCGAGCGCTGGGACTCGCTGCGGCTGCTCAGCCCCAACTGGCTGAATCGCCTTCCGGGGGTCGGCTACGAAGGCCCCGACCCTGATGGGTACCTGACGGCTGCCGAGGTCGCCGGACTGATCGCTCGATTCGCCGAGCATGCCCGTGCTCCCGTGCGAACGGGCACGAACGTCAGCTCGGTGCGGCCCGCCGGCGACGGATACGAGACCACGACGAGCGACGGCGAGATCCATTCCCGGGCGGTGGTCATTGCCAGCGGAGCCTGCAATCAGCCGACGGTGCCGGCCTTCGCGGATCAGCTGCCGCCGGAGATCGAGCAGCTGACCGCGTTCGCTTACCGCAATCCGGCGGAGCTCCCGGACGGCGGCGTTCTCGTCGTCGGCGCGTCGGCGACCGGCGTCCAGCTTGCGGCCGAGCTTGCGCAATCGGGACGACCGGTGACGCTCTCGGTCGGCGAGCACGTACGGCTGCCGCGTCTCTATCGCGGCCGCGATGTCCTGTGGTGGATGGACGCCTCCGGGGTGTGGGACGAGCGCTACGACGAGGTCGACGACCTCCAGCGGGCGCGCCGGCTCCCGTCGCCGCAGCTCGTCGGAACGCCCGAGCGGACGACCCTCGACCTGAACGCGCTCACTGCGATGGGGGTCGAGCTGGTGGGCCGTTTCGCGGCCGTCCGCGACGGTCGTGCGCTGTTCTCGGGCGGCTTGCGGAACGTGTTCTCGCTGGCCGACCTGAAGCTGGAACGGCTGCTCGACCTGTTCGACGACTGGGCGTTGGGAAACGGAGCGGAGTCCGAGGTCGCTGCTCCCGAGCGCCTCGCACCGACCGAGGCGCCGCGGGCGCCGAGGCTGGCGCTCGACCTCCGGCGCGGCGAGATCAGGACGATCATCTGGGCGACGGGGTTTCGGCCCGACTACCTCTGGCTCGACGTACCGGTCGTCGACGCGAAGGGCCACCTCCGCCACGACGGCGGTGTTGTCGACAGCCCCGGTCTCTACGCCCTGGGCCTGCCGATGCTGCGGCGGCGCAGATCGACGTTCATCTGCGGGATCGAAGACGACGCGCGTGCAGTCATCGCTCACCTGAGCGGCTACCTGGCGGGTGATTCGCCGGCCTCGAGGACGCCCAGCACCGCGCTGTCGTAGTGGCTGCGCGGTCGGGATGTCAGCTCTCGGGCAAGCTTGCGCCCATGGGCGGGTGCGGAGGTTGCGGTGCGGAGAACCGGGATGGGGCTCGTTTTTGCAACGGTTGCGGGGCGCCGCTCGAGGCGCGGGTGGGAGAGCGGCGGAGGCTGGTGACGGCGGTCTTCTGTGATCTGTCGGGTCGACGGCGTTGGCCGAGCGGGTAGATGCGGAGGTGGTGTTCGGGTTGATGCGGTCGTATTTCGGGTCGGCGCAGGCGGCGCTCGAGGCGCATGGCGGCTCGGTGGAGAAGTTCGTCGGGGATGCTGTGCACCGGGTGAGGTGTTGATCGGCGGGCCGACGTGGCGGCTCGTGCGGGACACGGCCGAGGTCGAGCTGCTCGAGCCGGTGGTCGCGAAGGGCAAGGCCGAGCCGGTTGCCGCCTATCGGCTCGTCGGGATCACGGCTTAGCCGGGCGGGGCGAAGGCGAGCCGACCTCACCGGCCCGCGGAGTACGATCGCCGCGATGGCGGTCGCTCAACCGCGGCTCGACCGCGACGGTGCGCTCCAGCTCGATCGCGTCGATCCCCTGAACGCGTTCCGCGAGCGGTTCGTCGTCGCGGACCCGGGCCTCGTCTACCTCGACGGCAGCTCGCTCGGACGGCTTCCCCAGGCGACGCGTGCGCCGCCTGGCGCGCGTCGTCTCCGAGCAGTGGGGCGAGCGCCTCATCCGAGGCTGGTACGAGGATTGGCTCGAGCTGCCGGTGCGGGTCGGCGACCTCGTCGGCACGCTGATCGGGGCCGAGCCGGGGCAGGTGCTCGTCGCCGACTCGACGACGGTGTGCCTGTTCAAGCTCGCTTCGGCCGCGCTCGACCTCGACCGCACTCGCACCGAGATCGTCGTCCAGCGGGACGAGTTCCCCACCGACCGGTACGTACTGGAGGGCCTGGCCGCCGCACGCGGGCTCGAGCTGCGCTGGCTCGAGAGCGACCCCGTCGAGGGGCCGTCGGTCGAGGACATCGCCGCGGTCATCGGCAGCCGCACCGCTCTCGTCGTGCTCTCGCACGTCAACTACCGGTCGGCGGCGGTCGCGCCGCTCGCGGAGATCACGGGCCTCGTCCACGACGCCGGCGCGCTCGTCCTCTGGGACCTCTGCCACAGCGCGGGGGTGCTGCCCGTCGGGCTCGACGCCGCCGGCGTCGACCTCGCGGTCGGGTGCACCTACAAGTACCTGAACGGCGGGCCCGGAGCACCGGCGTTCCTCTACGTGGCGGAGCGCCTCCAGCCGCTCGTGAGCCAGCCGGTCTGGGGCTGGTTCGGACGCCGCGACCAGTTCCTGATGGAGCAGGGCTACGAGCCCGCCCAGGGCATCTCGTCGTGGCTCTCCGGAACGCCCGGCGTGCTCGGGCTCGCCGCGGTCGAGGAGGGCGCGAAGCTCGCCGCCGAGGCGGGCATTCCGGCGCTGCGCCGGAAGGCGCGGGACCTCACCGAGTATGCGATCGCGCTCCACGACGAGCGACTCCGGCCGCTCGGCTTCACGCTCGGCAGCCCTCGCGACCCCGAGCGCCGCGGCTCCCATCTCTCGGTGCGCCGCTCCGATGCGTCCGAGCTTTGCGTGGCGCTCGCCGAGGCGGGCGTCCTCACCGACTTCCGGATGCCCGACACGATCCGGCTCGGCTGCTCTCCGCTGACCACGAGCTACGCCGAGGTCTGGGACGGCATCGACCGGCTTTGCGGTCTAGCCGGCAGAGCGCTGCGGGCGCCAGAGCCGCGCGGCCCGCTGTAGGCCCTCGAGGGTGACCTCGCGGCCGCCCGTGAGCCCCGAGGGCCGCAGGATGATGACGAGCGCCATCACGACGCCGAGCGTCACGAGCCGCGCCCCGTCGGGGAGGTTCACGTAGAACGGGATGTGCACGCCCTGCTCCGCGTCGTTCAGGAACGAGTTCAGCCCGCTGATCGAGCAGCGCGCCGACCACCGCGCCCCAGACGCTCTGCACGCCGCCGATCACGAGCATCGCGAGCGTGATGAACGTCAGCTCGAGGTACACCTGGTTCACCGTGATCGAGCCGAGCTCGTGGACGAGCAGCCCGCCGGCGAATCCGGCCAGCGCGCCGCTGATGACGAATGCGACGAGCCGCTCGCGGTGCACGTGGATCCCCGACGCCTCGGCTGCGCGCGGGTCCTCGCGCGTCGCCCGAAGTCGACGGCCGAACCGGCTCCGCTGGTAGGCGAACGCAACGAGGATCGCGAGCACGGCGCCTGCTGCGAGCGTCCACGTCCCGCTCTCCGGGACGAGGGCCAGGGCCGTGACGCCCGGCCCGATCTTGTCCCAGTAGCTGATGATGTTCGCCGTGATCCCGAGCACGGCGAACGTCGCGATGCCGGCCGGGAGGCCCGAGAGCCGCATCAGCGCGATCCCGGTGAGCAGCGCGAAGATCCCGCCCGCGAGCGCGGCGAGGGCGAGCGACGAGATCGTGGAGACGTGCGTGTGCCGGAGCACGGGGACCATCGCCGGGAGCACGAAGTTCTTCTGCTCGGCGCCGAGGGTCAGGATCCCGGAGAGGTACGCGCCGATCGCGACGAAGCTCATGTGGCCGAACGAGAGGACGCCCGAGTTGCCGATGAACACGTAGAGCGCGACCACGATCGCGGTGTTGACGAGCGCGTCGTCGAACTCGAGCTTCCGAACCGCGCCGGCATTCGCGCCCAGGGCCGCAACCACGAGCACCAGGGCCACCGGGACGGCGGCCGTCACGAGCGGCGCGAGACGGCGTCTCATACGCGATCGACGCTCAGGTCCCGGCCGCCGGCGAACAGGCCGCCGGGCCGCACGAGCAGCACGAGGATCACGAGGCCGTAGACGACCGACGGGAGGTAGACGCTGCTCGACGACGGCAGCTCGTCGCCGACGAACGCCGTCGCGAACCCGATCAGGAACCCGCCTGCGGTCGCCGTCACGAGCCGGTCGAGCCCGCCGACCACGACCCCGATCAGGGCGAAGATCGTCACCTGGACGCCGAAGTCGGGAGTGACGAGCGGCGACTGCACGGTCAGCAGCACCGCCACTGCCGCCGCGAGCGCGCCCGAGATCGCGAACGAGAACGCGATCACCCGGTTCGCGCGGACGCCGAGCAGCCGCGCGGTGCGGAAGTCCGCCGCGGAGGCGCGGAGGTGGAGGCCGACCGTCGTGCGGTCCAGGAACAGCGTCAGGCCTGCGAGCAACACGGCGCCGACGACGATCGCGACGATCGAGATCCAGCGGATCCGCAGTGTTCCGACCGCGATCGCCGTGTTCAGCCCGCCGAGCGTGCCGACCGTGCTTCCTCGCGAGCCGAACGAGAGCAGGTAGACGTTCTGGAGCAGGAAGCTGATCGCGAAGCTCGCGACGAGCATGGTCGCCGGCGAGGCGCCGCGAAGCGGCCGGAACGCGACGCGTTCCATCACGAGCGAGCCCGCGGTCACGACGACGAAGCAGGCGGCGATCGCGAGCACCGCCGGCTGGCCGCTCAGGAACGCGAGCGTGTAGGCGCCGGCGGTGATCAGCTCCCCGTAGGCGAGGTTGACGAGCCGCATGACGCCGAAGACGAGGCCGATCCCGACCGCGACCACCGCGTACACGGAGCCCAGGCCGATGCCGTCGATGACCGCCTGCAGGAACGAGCTCATGGCAGAGCCTCCGTCAAGCCTAGGCTCATGACAGATACGCGTGACTGAGGCGGCCGGTCAGCTCGTCGACGTCGCGGGCATCCGCCTTGGTGAGCGTCAGCCGGAGCTCCGCGTTCGAGATCACATGCGTCCGGTCGGCGAACTCGATCGTCATGACGCCGCGCTGCTCGACGAGCAGGATCGTGACGCCGCGGTCGCGGATCTGGGCCAGCGTCTCGAACAGCGTCTTCACGATCTTCGGCGCCAGTCCGAGCGACGGCTCGTCGAGGAGGAGGACGTCGGGGCGAGCGACGAGCGCCCGTGCGATCGCGAGCTGCTGCTGCTGGCCTCCCGACAGCGACCCCGCCTGACGGCCCGCGAACTCCTCCACCACGGGGAAGAGCTCGCGTACCCACTCGAGGTCGTCGGCCACGCCGTCCGGCGAGCGGCGCCCGGCGAGCCCGAGGCGGAGGTTCTCGCTGCACCGTGAGCGAGGGGAAGATGTGCCTTCCCTCGGGGACGAGCGAGACGCCCGAGCGGGCGATGTCCTCCGGGCGGCCGCGCAGCGGCTTGCCTGCGAGCCTGATCTCGCCGGCAGCGAGGGGGACAGACCCCATCACGGCATGCAGCGTCGTCGACTTGCCCGGCGCCGTTCGGCCCGATCAGCCCGACGATCTCGCCCGGGTCGAGCCTGAGGCTGAGCCCGCGCACCGCGGTGAGCGCGCCGTAGCGCACCTCGACGTCGCGGAGCTCGAGCGCCGCCTCACTCATGCCAGACCTACGGCTCATCGACGGCCTCGACACTCGACGACCCGGCACCCAGGTACGCGGTGGCGACGTCGAAGTTGCGGCGGATCTCGGCGGGGGTCCCCTCGGCCAGGGTCCGCCCGCGGTCGAGCACGTGCACCCGGTCGCAGACCTCCATGATCAGCGCGACGTTGTGGTCGATCAGCAGGACGCCGGCGCCGAAGTCGTCGCGAACCGACCGGACCACGGCCGCGAACGCCGGGATCTCCGCCTCGTGCAACCCTGCCGCCGGCTCGTCCATCAACACGAAGCTCGGCTGCATCGCGAGCGCCCGAGCGACGCCGAGCCGGCGCTCGTCCCCGTGCGGGAGGACGGCCGCCTCCTGATCGCTCCGGTCCTGCGAGGCCGAGGAGGTCGAGAAGCCGGTCGGCCCGCCGGCGGGCCTCGGCGGGCGAGACGCCGGCTCCGAGGGCCGCGACCTCGACGTTCTCGCGCACGGTCAGGCCCCGGAAGAGCCGGCCGTGCTGGAACGTCCGGGCGAGCCCGGCGCGGCCGCGCCGGTGCGGCGGCCAGCGGGTGATCTCGCGCGAGCCGAGCTCGACCCGCCCCGACGAGGGCAGGTCGAAGCCGGTCAGGAGGTTCACGAGCGTCGTCTTCCCGGCGCCGTTCGGCCCGATCAGGCCGAGCACCTCGTCGCGCGCGAGCTCGAGGTCGACGTCCTGGAGCGCGTGGATCCCCTCGAACGAGCGCGAGACCCCGATCGCCCGGAGCGTGGGGTCAGGCCCTGCATCGCCGTGCGGGGCCCGACCCCTGAGCTCGGTCGCCAAGTCGCTCAGTGGATGTTGGCGACGACCTTCGCGGTGTGCTCGCCGATCACCCTGGCCACGTTGTTGTTGACCCGGATGATCCGGTACGGCCGCCCGGTGACGCTGTGGAACGTCGGAGTGAACGTGATCGGGCCGCCCAGCGTCTGGAACTTCGTCAGATGCGAGAGCGTGGCTGCGAGCTTCGCCCCGTCGGTCGAGCCCGCCGTTCTGCTTGATCGCGTAGGCGATCGCGTCGATCGCGTCCGCGCCGGTGATGAAGCCGCCGGTCTGGGCCGAGTACTTCCTCCCGAGCTTCGCCATCTGGCCCTCGAACGCGCGTACGGCCGGGTCGGGGTCCTTCGCGACGGCGCCGGCGTAGGTGGCGAAGTAGAAGTTCGTCACCTTCGGGTTCTTCGACCACCAGTAGGCGCCGTCACCGGCCCAGCTGTTCATGATCGGCGTCTTGTTCCCGAGCGTCCGGAGGCTGTCGACGAACGCCGGCTGGTCGCCCGCAAACGAGGTGCAGAAGGCGATCATGTCGGCCTTCTTCCCGTTGATCCGGGTCGCGACGTTGTTGATCGTCTTGTCGCCCTGCGTGAACGACTCGGTATCGGCGATCGTGCCGCCGAGCTGCTTGAACCGGTTGGTGAACGCCGTGCAGACGTTCTGGAAGTAGACGAGCAGCTTGTCGGTGACGACGTCGGCGCTCTTCCAGCCGTGGGCGTAGGCCCACTCGGCCATCGCAGAGCCTTCGTCCTGGGCTGCGTTCCCGAACGAGAACGCGAGGTCACCGGCCGAGCCGAAGCGCGACGGCCCCATCTGGTCGGTGCCGATGCACGGCGCGACCGTCAGGAGCTTCGCCTGCAGGAAGGCCTGGACCGCCGGGGTCGCGTAGTCGACGTCGCAGGTCACCCAGCCGATCTGGGCTCCCTGGCTGATCAGCTTCGTCGCGTCCTGCTTGGTTGCCTGCGGGTCGAGCTGGGTGTTCAGGTACTTGAGCACGAGGGGATGCCCGTCGACGCCCCCGGCCGCATTGATCTTCTTGATCTCGATCTGGGCCGCAGTCAGTGCAGGCGCGTCGAACGGCGCCATGTTCTTGGTCAGGTCGATCGCCGCACCGATCACGATCGGCGAGCCGGCCACCTTCGTGCTCCTGGCAGCGCTGGTCACGCCGGTGACGCAGAGCACTGCAACGGCGCTTGCAACGAGCGTGACCGAAAGGACTCTCGCGAGTCTCATTCGCCCTCCTTGGGTTGTATTGGTTGACCGACCGGGGCGAGCCGTCGCACAGTCTCCCACGCCGCAGCCGTTGCTGCGCGGCCACGGCGGGCGAGCTCGGCGGCGGGCACGTCCCAGAGCGAGTCCGGGTGGTGAGTGCCGAAGCTTCCGTTGTCCGAGAAGATCTCCAGGTCGTAGAGGCCGTCCCAGCCGGCCGCCTCGAGCGCAGCGATCAGCGCCGGCAGGTCGGCCACGCCGTCTCCGGGCAGGACGCGGTCGCACCAGCTGCGCTCGGGCCGCCGCACATCCGAGACATGGACACCGGCGATCCGGTCGATGTGCTCGGCGACGTCGTCGAGCACCGTCGGGGAGTTCCACAGGTGCCAGGTGTCGAACTGGAGCCCGAGCGAGAGGCTGCCGCCGGCATCCGAGATCAGCTCCAGTGGCGTCGGGGATCGTGCTCACGATCGTCCACTCGGCGCCGCCTGTTGCCTGGTAGGGCTCGAGCGCGATCCGCGTCCCCGCGAGCTCCGCCTCGCTCGCGAACACGCGCAGCGCATCGACGACGATCTGCCTGGCACGATCGGGGTCGAGCCCGAGGCCCGAGCCTGTGAGGCAGACGATCCCGGGCGCGCCGAACGCGGCGAGCCGGTGGATCGAGGCGCAGACGGCGTCGATCCGCTCCTGTGGATCGGTCGGGCCGCCGAGCAGCGGCAGCGGCAGCGGGGAGGGAATGGTGGGCACCGCCGAGGCAGGCTCGAGCCCGCTCGCGGCGAGCGCCTCGCGGGCCTGGTCGTCGTCTCCGTCCGTGGGCAGCTTCAGCTCCCAGATCCCGATCCCGTCGAGGCCCGCAGCCGCATAGGCGGCGAGGTCGTCGTCGAAGCTCGCGGGGAGCGTCGAGATCTGCGAGATGGAGAAGCGGGGCCCGGGACGGCGGTTCAGGGGAGTGATCTTCCCACAGGGGTGCCCACCGCTCAAGGGGAAGCCGGGCGCCGGCGGAACCGCTGCAGGATCCGCTCGGTGACGGGCACCTTGAGGAGCTCGAGCGCGACCAACGTGCCGGAGCCGGCGCCGAGCCCCGGCCCGGGCCAGGTGCTCGCGCCGATGTGCCAGAGCCGGTCGACCGGCGTGCGATGCCCCGGGCGCGCCGGGAAGGGGCGCCAGAGGAAGTTCTGGTCGAGCGCGAGCGACCCGGAGTACGGGTCGCCGTGGTGCAGGTTCGGGTTGGCGGCCTGCAGGTCGGCGGGCGAGAGAGACGTTCGTCGGATCACCGCCTCCTTCAGATTCGGGATGTGGGCCTCGAGTCTCTCCTGGATCCGGTCGGCATACCCCTCCCGTAGCTCCTCGGTCCAGCTCCCGTCTCCCGGGTCGAGCTCACCCGCGGCATCACCCTTCACCTCCCAGGGCAGCTCCTGGAGCTGGATCCACAGCATCCCCTTCCCTTCCGGCGCCCGGCTCGGATCGACGGCGAGCGGCTGCCCGCAGACCACCGTCGCCTCGGCCGGAAGCAACCCGCGCTCGGCCTCGTTGACGGCGCGGGAGACGCCGTCGAGGCCGGGAGTGACGTGGACGATCGCGGTCTTCGCGAGCCGCTCGTCGCCGTTCCACCGTGGCTGCTCGGAGAGTGCGAAGTGGATCTGCATCTCGGCGCGGCCGTAGCGGAACTGCCGCCCTGCCTCGGCCACTGCCCCGCCGGGGTGTCCGAGCAGCGGTCCGTAGAGCTGCGTCGGAGTCACGTTCGCGAGCAGGGCCTTGTCGGCGCCGATCGTCTCGCCTCCGGTCGTGCGGACACCTTCCGCCGTCCCGTTCCGAACGACGATCGAGGCGACCTCCGCGCCCGTGCGGCAGGAGCCGGCGTTGTCCTCGATCAGCCGCACGAGCGCGTCGACGAGGCGCGCCCCGCCGCCCTTCGGCACCGGCATCCCGCCTTCCTGGATCGCGACCGCGATCACCTGCGTCATGAAGCCGGACGCGGCGGCGTCGGGGCCGAGGCCCGTGTGGAGAACCCACGGGGCCAGGAGGCCGTGTGCGCGGGCCGAGCCGAAGGTCGCTTCCAGCCAGTGTCGGCTCGAGCTGAGCACGTTGCCGGAGAACTCGGCGCTCCCCGCGTAGCCGAGCCGGCGGGCCGCGCGGCCGCGCGAGCATCAGGCCCGCCCGCGACCACAGCTCGGTCCCGAGCAGGCCGAACGAGAGGTCGGCGTTCGGGAGGAAGCCGTCGAGCACCCTGTTCCAGGCCGCTCCGTCGCCCTCGGCGTGGCGGTCGAGCTCGGCGGCGTTCGCATCGGCCGTTCGCAGCAGGAAGGCTGCCTCACCGTCGGGGAACACGCTGGCGGTCGGGTAGTCGGTGTTCAGGTACTCGAGGCCTCGTGCTGCGAGGTCGTCACCGAGCAGCCCGGCCGGCGGCGCCGCCGACCCAGAGCGGGTGCCAGCACGAGAAGACGTCGTGGTGGAAGCCGGGCTCGGTGATCTCGGCGGTCTGGATCGCGCCGCCGAGCCAGTCGTTGCGCTCGAGGATGCAGACGCTCCAGCCGGCGCGGGCGAGGAGCGCGCCCGCCGCGAGTGAGTTGATCCCGCTTCCGACGATGACGGCGTCGAAGCGATCCACCGCGGTCAGAGCGTTGCGAGCGCTTCGAGTAGGCGATCGACCTCGGCGGCGGTGTTGTAGTGGATCAGCCCGACGCGCAGGGAGAGCGGCGGCAGCCGGTGTGCGAGCGCGACGCAGTACCAGTTGTCGGCGTACCAGACGCCGATCCCGCGGTCGGCCAGCGCGTGCGCCGCCGTCCGCGCGTCGACGCCCTCGACGTTGAGCAGGAACGTCGGCACGCGCCGCTCGAAGTCGGGGCCGTAGAGCTCGACGCCGTCCGGGAGGTTCCCGACCAGCTGCTCGCCGAGCGTGCGCTCGTAGTCGCGCAGCACGGCGAGACCGCCGAGAGAGTCGAGGTAGGCGATCGTCGCCCGGAAGCCGGCGAGAAGCTCGTAGGGGAGCGTCCCGGTCTCGAACCGCCGTCCGAGCGGCTCGCGCGAGGACGGCCTCGCCTTGTAGGGCCGCCAGGGCTCGGCCGCCTCGGCGCGGGTGTAGCCGATCCCGAGGTGGGGCCCGCAGAACTTGTAGGGCGAGCAGAGCAGGACGTCGCAGCCGAGCTCGGTCACGTCGATCGGCTCGTGCGCCGCGTAGTGGACGGCATCGATCCAGGAGAGCGCGCCGGCCTCCCGTGCGAGCCGGCAGATCCGCTTCGCGTCGGCGATCGAGCCGGTGGCGTTCGAGGCGAGGGCGAACGCGACGACGCGGGTCCGCTCGTTGAGCTTGCGCTCGAGGTCGTCGTAGTCGACGGTCAGCTCGTCCGTGGCCGCGGCGATGCGAACCGTCAACCCGCGGTCGGCCGCGAGCTCGACCCACGGGGCGACTCCGCCGTCGTGGTCGAGCTCCGTCGTCAGGATCTCGTCGCCGGGGGCGAAGTCGCGGCCGGCGGCCCGGGTGAGCGCGAAGTTCAGCGTGGTCATGTTCATGCCGAAGGCGATCTCGGCGGGGCTGCAGCCCAGGAACCGGGCCGCGTCCTCCTTGGCCCCGTCGAGGATCGCCTCGACGGCCCGTCCTGTCGCATAGGGCGCGCCGAGGTTCCCCGAGGCGTCGCGGAGCGCGGCCGCGATCGCGTCGCCGACCTCGTCGGGCACCTGCGTGCCGCCCGGAGCGTCGAGGAACGCGAACCCCGAGCGGAGCGCGGAGAAACGCGCCCGGGCCGCCTCGACGTCGAAGCTTGTCGTCGCCATCAGGGCGTCTCCCCGCCGAGGATGCGGGCGAAGACGCGCGGGTCGATGTTCCCGCCCGAGACGACGCACACGACCTTTCCGGTGCCCGCCTTCCCCGCGAGCGCGGCTGCGGTCGCGAGCGCTCCTGCGCCCTCGGCGATCACCCTGGCGCGCTCGGCGATCAGCCGGATCGCGGCGGCCGCGGCGTCGAGCGGCACCGCGAACGCGTCATCGATCAGCCCCTGCGCGTGGGCCCACACGTTCTCGATCAGCGAGCGGCTCCCGGCGCCGTCCACGAAGGATCGCGCGTACTCGACCTGGTGCGGGCCGCCGTGGAGCGCCGAGGCCGCCGGAGCGCCCGTCTCGGGCTCGACCGCGTACATCCGCACCTCGGGTCGAGTCGGCTTGACCGCGCTCGCGATCCCCGTGATCAGCCCACCGCCGCCGTAGGGGACGACGATCGCGTCGACGTCGGGGAGGTCCTCGAGGATCTCGAGACCGATCGTGCCGTTCCCGGCCATGACCCGCACGTCGTCGACGGGGTGGACGAACAGCCCGGCCGCACCGTCGTAGCGGCCCTCGAGCAGGACGCGCCACCAGTCGTCGTACGGGAGAGCGACCACCCGGCCGCCGAAGCGCTCGATCGCCGCGATCTTCGTCTCGGGTGCGCCTTCCGGGACGACGATCGTCGCCGGCACTCCTCGGATCCGGGCGGCGTACGCCACGCCCTGGGCCATGTTCCCGGCGCTGGCGGTGACGACGCCGCCGGAGAGCTCGTCGTCAGCGTGCCTGCAGGATCGCGTTCCCGGCCCCGCGGATCTTGAAGGAGTTGACGGGCTGGAGCGTCTCGAGCTTGAGGTAGAGGCGTGCGTCCGAGTCGGCCTCGATCGGGACGAGCGGCGTCCGCAGCGCCACGCCGGAGATCGTCTCGCGCGCGCGGAGGATCTCGTCGTACGGGATCAGAGGTCGACCTCTGCGCCGGCGCCCTGCGCCCCGGCCCGCTCGAGGATGAGCTCCGCGGCCGCGAGATCCTCGACGGCCAGGCCGAGCGACTTGAACACCGTGAGCTCGGAGTCGGAGCGGCGGCCCTCGGCGGCGCCGATCAGGACCTCCCCGATCTCGCCCCGGATGTGGCCGGGGCCGATCGCCCCGTCGCGCGCCGCAAAGAGGTAGTCGCCGGACTCGTTGACGGTCGACTCGCGCCGATCGACGTAGAGCGCGGCGGCAGCCATCGTCGCGGTGTCGAGCTCGCGCGTCGTGGGGATGCTCGAGCCGACGGCGTTGACGTGCGCCCCGTCCGCGAGCCACTCCAGCTGGACGATCGGCTCGCGTGCAGCGGTCGCGGTCACGACCACGTCGGCGCCGCGAACCGCCTCCTCGGCCGTCGAGACCTCCTCGACCCCGTCGCCGAGCGCCGCCACGCTCCCCGGCGTCCGGCTCCACGCGCGGATTCGCTCGAACGGGAGCACGGCGCGCATGGCTTCGAGGTGCGACTTCCCCTGCGTCCCGGCCCCGAGGATCCCGAGCGTGGTCGAGCCCGGCCGCGCCAGGAGCTTCGTGGCGACGGCCGTGACGGCGGCGGTGCGGATCGCGGTGATCGCGCCGGCGTTGACGAGCCCGAGCACCTGCCCGGTCTCGCCGTCGAAGACCGCCACGAAGCCCTGGTGGCTGTCGAGCCCCCGCTCGCGGTTTCCCGGCGCGATGCAGACCGTCTTCAGCGAGTACACCGCGGACGGCTCGCTGCGGTAGGCCGGCATCAGGCCCATCAGCGTCGTCGCGCCGGGCGGGCGGACGACGAAGCGGAGCGGGTTGTGGAGCTCGTCGCGCGCGAGCGCAGCGAGCGTGTCCTCCATCGCCGCGATGCACTCCTGCATCGGCAGCAGCCTGCGGGCATCGTGCTCGCCTACGACACGGAAGTCATGCGAAGAAGGAGCCTATGCGCTCACGCTCGTCCGGCGTGAGCGGAAGCTCGAGCGCGACGAGCACGGGCTCGAGGTGGGCCGGTCGCGTCGGGCCGCAGACGGCGCCGGCCACGGCCGGGTGCGACAGCACCCAGGCGAACGCGAGGGCGGCCATGTCGACGCCGCGGTCCCGGGCCTCGGCCTCGAGCCGGTCGAGACCGTCGTAGACCCGGTCGTCGGCGTGCCGCAGGTAGCCCTCGGGGCGCTGCGACATCCGCGAGCCCTCCGGGTACGGCTCGCCTCGCCTGTACCTGCCGGCCAACCAGCCGCCGGCGAGCGGCCCGAACGGCACGTAGTCGATCCCGTGCTCGGCGCAGAGCGGCAGCAGCTCGGCCTCGTCGCCGCGGTCGAGGATGGAGTAGGCGTTCTGGATCAGTGCCGGCCGCCCGTGGCCGAGCGCCTCGCCGACCGCGGCGGCGTCGTGGTTCGAGAGGCCCCAGGCCCCGATCGTGCCCTCGTCCTGCAGCTCCTCGAAGGCGGCCACGGTCTCGGCGAGCGGGGTATCGCGGTCGCGGTCGTGCGCGAGGTAGAGGTCGATCCGGTCGACGCCGAGGCGGTCGAGGCTCCCCTCGAGATTGCGCCTGATCCGCTCCCGCGAGAGCCCTCGGTCGGCGGGGTCGCCGGTCACGGAGTTGTAGACCTTCGTCGTGATGACCGGGTCGCGGCTCCGGTCCGCGCGCCAGCGGCCGATGTACGACTCGCTCCGGCCGCCCCCGTAGGCATCCGCGGTGTCGAACCAGCGGATGTCGCGGTTCCAGGCGACGTCCATGATCGCGCGGGCGTCGTCCTCGGTCGTGCCCTGGCCGAAGAACGCCGGTGCCGAGCCCACCCCGCCGAAGTTGCCGCACCCGAGCGAGACCCGTTTCGGCGTCACTCCTGGCTCAGCGACATCGTGGTCAGCTCGTTGCGAACCTCCCACAGCTCCGGGAAGAAGCGCTTGTGGATCAGCTTGCCGAGCACCTCCACGGGCGTGCCCTGCGTGCCGACCACGGACCCGCCGATGATCCGCTCGACCACGACGAAGTGACGCGCCCGCCAGACGACGACCCGCTCGTCCCACTCGATCAGGAGCTCGGCGAGCTGGTAGAGGTCCTCGTGGTCGCGACCGAGGGTGTACACCTCGGCCAGGGTCAGACCGGCCCGCTCGCGCGCGGCGTGGAAGGCGGTGCCGAGCGGCGGGGTGACCTTCTGCACCCTCCGGAACCCGGGCGAGTCGAAGCCGCTCCCGTGGCCGAGCACCTTCCGCACCTCCTGGTACTCCCACGGCGAGAGGTGCTCGAGCATGTCGAGGGCGGCCGTGACGAGCTTCAGGCAGTCGACTCCGCGACGCAGGAGCCGGATCGCGCCGCCGAGGCTGCCGCCGTCGAGCAGACGCGTCGCCTCGGCGACCTCGGTCACGGCCAGCTTCAGCCACAGCTCCGAGGACTGGTGGACGGTCTGGAAGAGGAGCTCGTCGCGGTGGACCCACTCCTCCGCCGTCTTCTGCAGCGCGAGCAGCTCGTCGGTGCGGAGGTAGCGCTCGTAGTCGGAGCCGCCCTCACCCGATAGCACCGGCTCCGACAGCTTCGGCTCGGTCATCTCTCGGTCCCGTCGTAGATCCGCAGCGGGAGGTCGGCGAGCGGGACGCCGCCCTCCGCGCCGACGAGCCACGTGTCCTGCATGTAGAGGCAGGCGTGGCCGTCGTCCGAGATCGCGTGCGGGTGCATCGAGAAGATCATGTTCTCCCGGAGCACAGTCTCGTCGCCCTCGCCGATCTTCGGGTACTCGATCATCGTCATCCCGATCGAGTGGCCGGTCACGTGGCCGAGGTGGAAGCCGCGGTCGAGGAAGCCCTTCGCCACCGCCCGGTGGACGTCGTGCGCCGTCGCGCCGTCCCGGAGGGCTCCACGGGCCGCCTCGAAGTACTCGTCGTAGGCCTCCATCATCCGGCGTGACTCGGTGCTCGGCTCGCCGGGGCAGATCGCCCGCGACACCTCGACCCAGTGACCGCCGGGGCCGGCGACCTCGAGCGAGGGGAGCATCATGTCGGTCGGCTTCACGCGGCGCGTGCCCGCGATCTTGAACTCGGGGAGCGCCGAGCCGTTCTCGCCGACGAGAACCATGTCCATCGTCTGGCGCCCGCAGCCCTGCTCGATGAAGTACTCCTCGGCCGGCGCCAGGATCTCCCGCTCGCTGCGGCCCGGGGCGAAGGCCTCCAGGAAGATCCAGAAGCCCTCGGTGTTGATCCGGACGCTGTCGCGGACGGACTCGAGCTCGTAGGCGCTCTTCACGGCGCGGGCATGATCGAAGGGCTTCTCCCAGTCGACGAGCTCGACCGCCGGCGCGAGCGACTGGTAGTCGCGCACCGTCATCGCGTACTCGAGCCCGTAGACGCCGATCTTCTTGCCCCGGAGCCTGTCGGCGAGCCACTCGCCCGGTCGGGTCGTGAACACCTGCTCCTCGATCCAGGTCGTGCCATGCTCACCGACGTAGCGGGCCTCGCTGGGGAAGACGATCGTCGGGTCGCCCTCCCTCGGGAGCAGCACGTAGGCGTAGCGGTGGACGATCACGAACCCGGATAGATAGGTGACCGCGCCCTCGAATCCCGTGTACTCGGTGCCTGCGACGAGAACCGCGTCGAGCCCGTCCGCCTCCATCGCGTCGCGGATCAGCCGGTAGCGCCGCTCCGCCTCCCCGGCCGGGACCGCGTCGGCTCTTCCGTCCGTCACTGCTTCCACGATGCCTCCACTCCTTTCACGAGGGTCCAGATCATCTCGTTCGCGGGCGTTGGGACGCCGAGGCGCCGGCCGAACTCGGCGATGCCGCCGTTCAGGAAGTCGACCTCGGTCTGACGGCGGGCCTCGACGTCCTGGAGCATCGAGGCCTTGTGGTCGTAGGCCACCTCGGGCCGCGCCGCATAGTCGATCAGCTCCTCGGGGTCCGAGTCGAGCTCGATCCCCTGGGCGCCCGCGACGGCCTTCCCCTCGTCGACGAGCTGGGATGCGAGCCGGCGAAGCGGCGGCTGCTCGCAGACACGGCCGTGCGTGAGGCCGGTGAGCGCCCCGAGCGGGTTGGTCGCGGCGTTGAAGATCACCTTGCGCCACTGCGGGCCGCGCGCGTCGGCGACCGCGTTCGACGGCATCCCGCCCCGCGTGCACGCCGTCGGCGAGCCGTTCGATCTGCTCCGCTGCGGCGGGCTTGTCCTCGAAGGGGCCGAAGGTCGTGTCGCCCTTCACATCCCACTGGACGACGCCCGGAGAGATCAGCTTCCCCGCCGGGAACGTCGTGCCGCGGATGACGCGGCCGCAGTGGCGGGCGAGCACCTCCTCGTTGCCGATCCCGTTCTGCACCGAGGCCACGGCGCCGTCCGCGAACGCGTGGGCGGTCGCGGCGATCGCGGCGTCGGTGTGCATCGCCTTGGTCGCGACGATGCCGAAGTCGCAGGCCGGAAGCTCGGCGGCGTCGGTGGTCGCCCGCACCTTGCCGAGGACGTCTCCCGCGCCGGTCAGGCGGAGCCCGTCGCGATTGATCGCGTCGACGTGGTCGCGCGCGAGGTCGTAGGCCCACACCTCGACGTCCTCGAGCGTGCCGAGGTTCGCGGCGAAGAGCGACCCGACCGCTCCGCAGCCGACGACGCAGATCCTCACCAGGAGTCCTCCTTGGCCTTGATCAGCCGGTACATCGTCGTGTGGAGCGGCACCGGGACGCCGAGGCGGTTGCCCTCCCGGACGAGCGAGCCGGTGATCAGCTCGATCTCCGTCGGGCGGTGCGCCACCACGTCCTCGAGCATCGAGGGAGAGTGGGCCGACCCGCGCCTGGTCGCATGCACGTTCATCTCCCAGGGATCCTCGCGGAGCTCGACCCCCGCGGCGGCGGCAACCGCCTTGCCCTCGTCCATCAGCGCGCGGACGAGATGGCCGAGGTCGCCCGGCTCGGCAAGCGCCGCGAAGTGCGGATCGTGGGGCAGGCCGGTGAGCGCGGCGACGGTGTTGACGGTCGCGTTGAAGATCAGCTTCGACCAGAGGGCGGGGCGGAGGTCGTCGAACGCCTCCGCCTTCAGGCCCGAGGAGCGGATGAGCTCGGCGACCCGCTCGGCGTCGGCCGGCGTGGTTCCGCGGAACGGGCCGATCCAGGTGGCCGTGTCGAGGATGTACTCGACGTGCGTGTCGGCGTGGCGCGTGCCGCTCATGAAGGTGACCGAGGTGAGGATCGGCCACGCGCCGCGCTCGCCCCACGATCTCGTCGGCGCCGAGCCCGTTCTGGACGGTCATCATCGTCGCCCCCGGCCAGTGGCCCGCCAGACGGTCGGCCAGGTCGGCGACGTCCGTGGACTTGCTGCAGACGAGGACGAGCTCGGGCTCGGGGAGCGCCGTCAGGTCGACCGACGCCGTGACGCGCGAGTGGAGGTCGGAGCGGCCGGAGACGCGCAGGCCCTGCTCGTTGAGCTCGCGTGCGTGCGCCTCTCGGCGCGCGAGCACCGAGACGTCGGCCACCTGAGCGAGATGACCGGCGAACAGGCTGCCGATCACGCCCGCACCGGCGATGCAGACGTTCACGCTCGCACCACGCCGTCGGGGAACGGCGAGAGCTTCTCGGCGCCCGCCTCGGTGATCAGGAAGTTGTCCTCGACGCGGAGCCCTCCGCCGCCGTCCCAGTAGCACCCGGGCTCGATCGCGAGCACCATGCCGGCAGCGAGCTTCGTGTCGGCCAGCCGGTGGGCGTACGGCGGCTCGTGGGCCCGGGCCCCCACGCCGTGGCAGATGGGATGGGTCGGCTGGCCCGGGTACCCCGCCTCGGCGATCCCGTCGCGTACGAGCACGTCGAGCTCCGCCAGGCTCGCGCCCGGCCGGCAGTGGTCGATCGCTCGCGTGTAGACCTGCATCAGCGCCGCCTCGAGCTCCCGGTAGTCGGCGCGCAGGTCGCCCGGGCACAGGAGCTTCGTGTGGTCGGCCCAGTAGCCGTCTGCGCAGACCCAGATCTCGAACAGCGTCGGCTCGTCTGCAGTGACCGGCAGGTCGCCGGTGGCGGTGAACGTCTTGATCCCCTTGCCGGACCAGACGAGCGAGAACGGGAGCGCAAGGTCGACCTTGCCTTTCCAGCCGGTGCCCTGGCCGTGAACGAAGCCCTGCCAGATCGCCGCCGCCTCGCTCTCCTTCATCCCCGGCCGGAGCAGCGCGCGCACGTGCTCCATCGCCGCCGCGCAGATCTCGTTCGCGAGCCGGATCCGATCGATCTCCTGCTCCGTCTTGACGGCCCGCGCGACCGTGAGCACGGGCGTCGCGTCGTGGCCGCCGGGGAAGGCCTCGAACCAGCCGGCGGTGAACGTCGTCGGCTCGCCGACCATCCGATCCGAGGCCTGCGTCCCCAGCGACCGCTCGACGCCGACCCGGCCGTACTCGCGAGAGGTCTCGAGCGCAAGGTCGAGCGTGCGCATCGTCGGCGGCCGCGGGTCGTCGGGGTCGTAGCCGCGCACGTAGCGGACGTCGGTCGTCCAGGCCGTGCGTGCCGCGTCCTCGGCGGACGCCTCGAGGCAGATCAGGACGGGCTCGCCCTCGCGCGGGAACACGCAGGCGTCGTAGCCCTTCATCCCCCAGAAGTTCGTCAGGTAGAGAACGTTGTCCGGGGCGCGGACGACGAGGGCGTCGAGCTCGTGCTCCGCCATGAGCGCGCGTACGCGATCGAGCTTCTGGTCGTCTCTGCGGCCAGCTCACCAGCGAACGCGGGGCGGGGCCGGCTCGCCGTGCCCGTCCTGCCCACGAGATCACCGGGTTCCGCAGCGTGCCGATCCTCTCGATCTCGGCCTCCATCACGTCGCCGGGCTTGAGATAGAGCGAGGCGGCGTCGGGGCTGAACCCGGCCACGCCCGACACCGTTCCCGTCGAGAGCACGTCGCCCGCGCTGTACCCGAGCGCGGAGTAATGGCTGAGGATCTCCGGGATCGTCACCGACATGCGGCTCGAGTGGGAGACCTGGCGGTCGACGCCGTTCACGCGCAGCGTCATCGCGAGGTCGTGCGGATCGGGGATCTCGTCGGGAGTCACGATCCACGGCCCGAGCGGGCAGAACGTGTCGATCGCCTTGCAGAACGAGAAGACACCGGACTGCATCTCGCGCCGCTGGATGTCGCGCGCGGTGATGTCGTTGAAGATCACGTAGCCGCCGACGTAGTCCATCGCCTCCTCCGGCCCGAACCACTTCCCCGGCTTGCGCAGGATCACGGCGAGCTCGAGCTCGTAGTCGAGCTCCTCGGTGAGGTGCTCGGGATAGATCACGGCCTCGTCGGGGCCGACGATCGCGTCGGTGTTCTGGAAGAAGACGATCCACGGCGCAATCGCGTGCGACCAGTCGACCTGCTTCGACTCGTCCTCGTGCTCGCGGAAGTTGCCGGCCGTGTGGAAGAACTTCTTCGGGACGATCGGGGCGCGCAGGCGCGCCTCGACGAGCGGCGTCCGCTCACCGGCGTCGTCGGCCCCGCCGCGCTCGAAGTACGTGCGCATGTCCGGGACGTCGAGGCGGACGATCTCCTCCCCCTCGACCCGGCCCACCGACCCTCGTCGTACGTGACGAGCTTCAAGCGACCCCGCAGACGCGCATGGCCGTGAGAGCGTAGACCCTCGCCGTCTTCACGAGCCCTTCGATGTCGAGGTTCTCGCCGTCGGTCGTGTCGAGGAGGCCGGTCGAGGTGCCGTAGTTCACGGTCGGGATGCCGGCGCGGGTCAGGGCGCGACGCGTCCGAGAACCAGCGGGTCACGTCGCGCTCGGGCGGCGCGCCGAAGACCTCGGCGTGTGCGACGTCGAGCGCGCGCGATCAGCGGGTGCGACTCCTCGATCTCGGCGCCGGGCGCGGTGACGTAGACCTCGCCCTCGACGCCGTAGTCCGGGAAGCGCGCGGCCAGCCCGCGCACCAGCTCGAGCACCTCGCTGCGCGCCATCGACATCGCCTTGGTCGGCGGGACGCGGACGTCGAGGAAGAGGTCGGTGCGGTGCGGCGTCCGGGAGACGCGCCAGCCGAACCCGCCCTGGATCGCGCTCACGTTCACGATCGCGGGCACGCCGCGATAGGCGTTCGCCGGGTCGCCCTCCCAGGTCGGGATCCACTCCAGGACCGCGTCCAGGACCTCCCGCATCCGCAGGATCGAGTTCTGGTCGCGCTTCCCCTCGCTGAAGGCGGTGTGGATGAAGTTGCCGCGCGTCGAGATCCGCAGCCAGAGCGAGCCGAAGTGGCCGAGCACGAGCTTCGACTCGGTGGGCTCGCCGAGGACGCACATGTCGGCGACCCCGCCGTGCGAGACGAGGTAGCGCGAGCCGGCCGCGTAGCCCCGGTACTCGGCTCCCTGCGCGTCGCCCCACTGCGCCTTCTCGATCTCGCCGCAGACCGCGGCCACGAGCACGTCGCCCTGCAACTGCACACCCGCGTCCTGCAGCGCGCGCAGCGCCTCGACATAGCAGGCAAGCGCGCCCTTCATGTTCGAGATCCCGAGCCCGAAGAGCCGGCCGTCCTTGACGAAGGCACGCGGCTGGAAGCCGGCGACGCCCGCGAGCCACGGCTCGCGGCCCGAGTACGAGGTATCCATGTGGCCGTTGAACATCAGGCTCGGCCCGCCGCCGGCTCCCGCCCAGGTCCCGAGGACGTTGGCTCGGCCCTCCTCGACCTGCTGCCACTGAACCTGCAGCCCCATCCCGGCGAACGTGTCGGCCATCAGCTCGGCCATCGCCTGCTCGCTGCCCGTGAAGCTCGGACAACCGATCGCCGCGGAGGCCCACTCGACCAGGCGCTCCTCGTTGGGGGTCACGTTCATCTCGGGAGCTCGGTCATCCGCGGAAGTGCGGCAGCACCTGCTCGGCGAACAGCCGGATCTGCTCGTGGCGGTCGGCGCCCCAGAGCTCGAGCATGATGTGCGTGCAGCCGGCGTCCCGGTACTCCTCGATCGCCGCGATGCACTCGGCCGGGGTGCCGGCGATCGCCTTGCAGCGGTCGAGGAGCGAGTCGGTGACCTGCTCCTTGGCGGCGAGCCGCCCGCCGCGCTCCATCGCCTCGGCGACGGGCTGCAGCTCCTCCATCCCGATCTCGGCCACGTCGAGCAGCGTGTCCGCCGAGCCCTTGATGTTCTGGAACTTGTTGGCGAGGTACATGCCGGCGATCTCACGCGCGCCGTCGCGGCCGGCCGCGCGGTCGTCGGCGTGGATGGAGGCGACGATCGTGCACCCGACGTCCACGTCGTCGGCGTTGCGGCCGCTCTTCGCGGCGCCCTTCGCGACGTTCTCGCGGGTGTAACGGACGAAGTCCGGCGTGGTGATCGACGGGGTCAGGAGCCCGTCGCCGATCTCGCCGCCGAGCACCTGCATCAGCGGGGCGGTCGCGGCGACGTAGACCGGAACCGCCCACCCGGGTGCCTCGGCCTCCGGCATCACCGCGGGGAGGTCGGCGCTGAACACCTTGCCGTCGTACTCGAAGCGGTCGCCGCCGAGGGCGCCGCGGACGATCGCGACCGAGTCGCGCATGTGGGCGAGCGGCTTGGTCACCTTCGGCGGCCCGCCCTGCTTCGTGTTGTTGAGGAAGATCTTCGAGGTGCCGAACCCGACGATGAACCGGCCCGGCCCTGCCGCCTCCTGGACGATCCGCGCGTCCATCGCAACCTGGACCGGATGGCGGGTGTACGGCGAGATGATCCCCCAGCCGATCGTCAGCCGCTCGGTGTCCCGGGCCATGAGCGCCGACAGGACCGTCGAGGAGCGCGCCTCCATGCCGTGCTTGCGCCACCACGGGTAGGCCTCGGCGAGCCAGATCGTGTCGAAGCCGCCGCGGTCGAGGGCCTTTGCCGTCTCGAGCATCTCCGCGAGCGGCTCCATCGTGAGCTGCATCAGCCCGATCCGGAACGGTACGCCCACCTGAGCGACCTAGGAGGCCGCGGTTTCGGCGACGGTCGCGGTGACCCGCTTGTCGAGCGCGCCCAGCACCTGGTTGACCTGCTGCTTCACGATCGGCTGCAGCACGCGCTGCCCCATCGCGCCGACCGGCCCGAGCAGGCTGACCTCGGCGTTCCAGAGCATCTTCGTCCCGCCTTCGACCGGCTCGAGCGTGAACGAGGTCTGCATGTTCATGATCGCGCCGACGCCGTTTCCCTTCGCGTGGAGGCTCGAGTACTCGGGCGGCCGCACCTCGGTCTGCTCGAAGTCGATCGTCATCGCGAGAGAGCCGAGCCCGAGCGGCACCTTCACGCTCGCGGTCCAGTTCCGGTCGTCCTTGATCGAGAAGGACTGGACTCCCGGCATCAGCTCGGCCATCTTGGCCGGGTCGTTCATCACGTCCCAGAGGACCTCGCGCGGGGCGGCGAAGGTCCGTTCCCCGTCGACCTTCATACGTCGACCACGGCGAGACCGTCGCGGCTCGCCGCCGGGTCGCGGATCAGATCGAACACCCGGAACGGCGGGTTGCACGAGTCGCGAACAATCGGCCTCCCGACGGGCTTGAGCGCGTCCTGGAGCGCGGCGCAGACGGCGTGGATCGCCGCCCCGCCGCCCTCGCCCATCCCTTTCGTGCCGAGCGGCGTGAACGGCGACGGCGACTCGATCGCGCCGGTTCGCAGCGGCGGCACGTCCATTGCGTGAGGGACGTGGTAGTCGTAGAAGTTCGGCGTCAGCAGGTTGCCGTCCTCGTCGTAGGTGAACGTCTCGTGGGTCGCGGCGCCGATGCCGTGCGCCAGCGCGCCCATCACCTGCCCCTCGACGATCTGCGGGTGGATCCGGGTGCCGCAGTCGTCGACGGCGGCGTACTCGACGATCTCGTACGCGCCGGTCTCGGGATCGATCTCGACGACGGCCACGTGCACCTGCGTCGCATACGTCAGCGTGAGGTTGCCGTACTTCCTCTCGAGGTCGGGGAGCTCGAACGGCGGCACGTAGACGTAGCGCTGGTTGAGGGTGATCTCGCGGCCCTCCGGCGAGAGCACCGCGTTGTTCGCGTTCACGATCGCGCCGACGGCGAAGAACGGGAGCGCCGCCTCGGGGTTGTCCGCGCGCTTCGCGAAGCCGCCCTCGAGGACGATGTCGTCCGGGGAGTCGGCGCCGAGGACGCCGGCGGCGAGGGCGCGGATGTCGCGCGCCAGGTTGTCGGCAGCTCCTTTCACCGCCGAGAGCCCGGTGACGGCGAACTGGCTCGCGTACGTCCCGGAGAAGCCGGCATGGGAGTTCCAGTACGAGTCGTGCCCGACCCGGACGTTCACCGAGTCGGGATCGACCCCGAGGATGTCGGCGACGACCTGGGAGGTGACGGTCTCGTGGCCCTGGCCCTGCGGCGTCGTCCCGAGCGTGACGACGATCTCGCCGAAGATGTCGAGCTTGACGGTCGCCACCTCGTTGTTGCCGGAGAACTGGAGCTCCGGGTTGATCAGCCGCGACTGGCCGAAGTTGTTCGTGCCCGAGTCGAGGGTCGAGCCGATGCCGACGCCGAGCAGGCGGCCGGTCGCAGCGGCCTCGGCGCGCCGGGCGGCCAGCGTGTCGTCGCCGATCAGGCCCAGCGCCATGTCGAGCATCGCCGCGTAGTCGCCGGAGTCGTAGACGCAGCCGTTCGGCGTCGTGTACGGCATCTCGTCTGCGCGGATGTAGTTGCGCTTTCGCACCTCGATCGCGTCGAGGTCGAGCTCGCCGGCGACGATGTCGATCACGCGCTCGGTGAACCACAGGTGCTGCATCCGCGAGTACCCCCGGTTCGGGGAGCACGGTGCCTTGTTCGTGACGACCTGGCTGAAGTCGAGACGGATGTTCTTCCAGCGGTACATGCCGGGCGTGACCTGCGCCCAGATCACGCCGCCGAGCGGCTCGTAGCGCGTGAATGCGCCGGCGTCGTCGAGCGCCTTCGTCCGGAACCCGAGCAGCGTCCCGTCGTCCTTCACGGCGACCTCGGTCTCGCGGAACCACCGCTCGTTCCCGTGCGACATCGTCATGTGGAACTCGGTGCGCCACTCGGTCCACTGGATCGCGCGATTGAGCTTCCGCGCGAGCAGGCAGATGGCGACGAGCTGCGGGTGCGAGGTGATCTTGTTGCCGAAGCCGCCGCCGATGTCCTGGGTGACGAAGCGAAGCTTGTCGATGCCGCAGCGGATCGCGGGGCCCATCATGATCGCGGCGAAGCCCGGGAACTGGTTGTTGCAGTAGATCGTCCACTGCCCGGTGCCCTGGTTGAACTCGACGAGCGCGCCGTCGCACTCGAGCGGGGTGGAGTTGAACCGGTCGAAGTGGAGCTCCGGGATCGTCACGATCCGGTCGGCCTCGGAGACGGCGTCGTCCCAGCTGCCCCATTCGTACGTGCTCTCCCAGACGAGGTTCGTGCCTGCGTCCGGATGGAGGACGGGCATGTCCGGGTCGAGCGCGCGCCGGGCATCGGTGTTCGGCGCGAGCGGCTCGTAGTCGACCTCGACGAGCTCGGCCGCGTCGCGCGCAAGCTCGCGGCTCTCGGCGACGACGATGGCGACGGGGTCGCCCTCGAAGCGGGCGCGGCCGACGGCGAGGGCGTAGTCCTTGATCTCGTTCCCGGGCGGGGTCGAGAGCTGGAAGAACGGGTCCGTCAGCTCCGCGACCTCCTCTCCGGTGAGAGCTCCGTAGACGCCGGGGAGCGCGAGGGCGGCGGAGAGGTCGATCGACTTGATCTTCGCGTGCGCGTACGGCGAGCGGACGAAATGCGCAAAACCCATGTTGTGGCGCTTGATGTCGTCCACGAAGACGCCCTGGCCCTCGAGCAGCCGGCGGTCTTCCTTGCGCGGGACTGACTGGCCCTTCCACTGCTCTGCCGGTGCCTCGACCTCGACGCGATCCGGCGCAACGGTCGTCTCACTCATCGCCTACCTCCTGCCCCGACGCGGCCTTGACCGCCTTGATGATGTTCCAGTAGCCGGTGCAGCGGCAGATGTTGCCCTGTAGCCCCTTGCGGATCTCGTCCTCGGAAGGCTCCGGGGTGCGTTCGAGCAGGTTCGTCGCGGCGATCAGCATCCCCGGCGTGCAGAAGCCGCACTGGAGGGCGTGGTGGGCGTGGAAGGCCTGCTGGAGCGGTGACAGCTCGCCGCCCTGGGCGAGCCCCTCGACCGTGCGGACGCTCGCGCCGTCAGCCTGGACGGCGAGGAGCATGCAGCTCTTCACGAGCTTCCCGTCGAGGATGACGCTGCAGGCGCCGCAGTTGCCGGTGTCGCAGCCGATGTGGCTGCCGGTGAGGTCGAGGTCATCGCGGATGAAGTGGATGAGCAACCGCCGCGCCTCGACGTCGCGCTCGTAGGTGACGCCGTTCACCTCCACGGAGATGCGGTGGCTCGTCTCGATCGCCGTCATGTCCGGGCTCCCCGGGAGCGGGCCTGGACGATCGCTCGGGCGACCACGACCTCGGCGACGTGCTGCCGGTACTCGGCCGTCGCGTGGACGTCGCCCGGCGGGTCGAGCGTGGCACCGAGGCCCGCGGTGGCGGCGCGGGCGGCCTCGAGGCTCGTGTCCCCGTTCTCGACGTCACCCATCAGCTTCGACTCGACCCCTGAAGCGCGGTGCGGCACCGCGTCGACGCAACCGAGCGCGACCCGCGGACCGCCGTCGAGTGAGACCGCCGCCGAGACGATGCAGGTCCCGTCGCGTCCGATCGTGACCGATGCGAAGCTATCGCGCCGGCCCGGGGGGATCGTGATCTTGGTCAGCACCTCGTCCGGGCCGACCGCGGTCATGTAGACGCCGAGGAAGAAATCCTCGGCCGGGACCTCGCGGGTGCCGTCGGAGCCGGCGATCGTCATGCTCGCGCCCAGCGCAACCATGAGCGGCGGAAGGTGATTCGTCGGGTCGTTCGCGCAGACGTTGCCGCCGATGGTCCCCCGGTTCCGCACCTGGACGTCTGCGATCTGCGCGCACACCTCGCCGAGGATCGGGCGGGCGCGAGCCTCCGCGCTCTCCACGATGTCGGTATAGGTCGTCATCGAGCCGATCTCGAGGCTGCCGTCGCCGCCGAGCTCGACGCCCCGGAGCTCCTCGAGACCGTTCAGGTCGACGAGGGCGTCCGGTGAGGCGACGCGGGCCTTCATCACGTTCACGAGCGTCTGGCCGCCGGCGAGCGCCCTCGCTCCGTCGTTCGAGGCGAGTAGCTCGAGCGCCTCGTCGAGCGTCCAGGGTCGTGCGTACCCGACTGCGCGCGGAACCACAGCGAGGTTCTAGCTGAAAGTCGGGGAAGCCTGCCGCAGCAGTTCCCGGTGCCTCGCGAGCGCGGCGAGGACGGCGTCGATGTCCTCCTGGACGTTGTAGGCGTGCGGCGAGATGCGCAGGTTCCCGTCCCGCTCGGAGGTGACGATCCCGTCGTCGCCGAGCGCGCGGACGAGCGCGGGTGCGTCGGTCGACCGGATACATACGAGCGCGCCTCGCCGTTCGGGGTCCCGTGGCGTCGCCACCGACCCCCCGAGCTCGTCGACGCCGGAGATCAGCCGCTCGGTGAGCGCCGTGACGTGGGCGCGTGTCTCGGCGATCCCGAGCTCGCGGATCAGCTCGATGCCGGCGATGCCGGCGTAGATCGCCGGGATCGGCGGCGTCCCCGACTCGAAGCGGCGCGCGGTGGGCGAGGGGGAGTAGTCGTGGATGTCCATCTCGAAGATGTTTCGGTCGGCGAACCACCCCGTCTGGGTCGGGAGCAGCGACTCCACCAGGCCCTCGCGGCACCAGAGGAAGCCGAGCCCGGCGGAGGCGAGCAGGTACTTGAGCGCACCGGCGCCGAGGAAGTCGACCCCGAGCTCCCGCACGTCGATGGGATACGTGCCGATCGCCTGGTAGGCGTCGAGGAGGACGAGGGCGCCGCGGGCGTGCGCCAGCTCCACCACGTCCTCGACCGGCAGCCGCGCGCCGTTGCGGTAGCAGACCGCCGTGATCGCCACGAGCTTCGTCCGCTCGTCGATCAGCTCGTCGAAGCGCTCGATCGGGATCTCTCCATCCGACTGCGGCACGTGCACGACCTCCGCTCCCCGCAGCTCCTGCGCGTGCCAGATCTGCCCGACGGTCGGGAACTCGAAGTCGCTCACCACCACCCGCGGCCGCTCGCCGTAGTCGAGCGCGCTCGCGAGGGCGCTGACCCCCGCGGAGAGGGAGGTGGTCACCGCGACCTCGTCGGGTTGAGCGCCCACGAGCCCCGCGAACGACGCGCGGGCGCTCTCGGCCCGCTCGACCCAGTACGCCCAGGGCGCACCCTTCTCGTCCCAGTCGGTCAGGTAGTCGTCGTAGGCGGCGCGCACCGAGTCCGACAGCGCTCCCTGCGAGCAGGAATTGACGTACACGAGGCGCTCGAAGATCGGGAACCTGGACCGGCAGTTCGCAACAGAAGTGTGCATGGAGCCTCCGTCAAGACCACGGCTCATCTCCCCAGGTACGCCTTCCGGAGGTCGTCGTTCTCGATCAGCTCTCCGGCCTTGCCCTCCAGCACCACGCGGCCGGTCGAGAGGACGTAGCCGCGGTCCGCGATCGAGAGGGACACGTTTGCATTCTGCTCGACCACGAGGATCGCGACACCGTCGTCGTTCACCTGCTTGATGATCTCGAAGCTCCTCTCGACGAGGATCGGCGCGAGGCCCATCGACGGCTCGTCCATGAGCAGCAACTTCGGGCGGGACATCAGGGCGCGGCCCATCGCCACCATCTGCTGCTCGCCGCCCGAGAGCGTCCCGGCGAGCTGCTCGCGCCGCTCGTACACGCGCGGGAACAGCTCGAAGACGCGCTCGAAGTCCTCGGGGTCGCCCCCGGCACGGAGATATGCGCCCATCTTCAGGTTCTCGAGCACGGTCATGGGGGCGAACAGGCGGCGGTTCTCGGGGACGATCGCCATCCCCTTCCGGATCCGGTAGTTGGTCGACCTCTCGGTCACGTTCTCGCCGGCGAACTGGACCGTTCCCCTGCGCGGGCGGACGATGCCGAGGATCGTCTTCAGCGTCGTCGACTTGCCGGAGGCGTTCCCACCGAGCAGGCAGACGAGCTCGCCCGCGCGCACCTGCAGCTCGACGCCCTGGAGGATGTGGATCGGCCCGTAGAAGGTGTCGACCTGGGAGAGCTCGAGCAGCGGCGCGCCGTCTAGGCTCATTTCGTGCTCGTGGCCTTGACTCCGAGGTAGGCCTCGACGACCCGCTTGTTCGTCGCGACCTGGTCGAAAGTGCCCTCGGCGATCTTCACGCCGTGGTCGAGCGCGATCACGCGGTCGGAGATCCCCTCGACGACGTGCATGTCGTGCTCGATCACGAGGATCGTGTAGCCGGCCTCGACGCGGAGCCGGGAGATGAGCTCGGTGATCTCGTGCGTCTCGACGGGGTTCATCCCCGCCGCAGGCTCGTCGAGGAGGAGCAGCCGCGGATCGGTCGCGGTCGCGCGGGCGATCTCGAGGCGCCGGCGGTTGGCGTAGGAGAGGCTGTAGGCGGGCTGGTTCCAGCGGTAACCCATCAGGCGGTCGCCGAAGAAGCCGAGCCGCTCCTCGGCGAGCCTGGAGATCTCGCGCTCCTCGCGGCGCATGCCGGGGGTGCGCAGGATCGAGCGGACGATGCCCGCCTTCGTGTGGGAGTAGGCGGCCGCCATCACGTTCTCCTTCACGGTCATGTTGAGGAAGAGCCGGAGCGACTGGAACGTGCGCGCGATCCCGCGGCCGACGATCTGGTGCGGCTCGAGCCCGAGCACGCTCTCGCCTGCGAAGTCGATCTCGCCCGCGTCCGGCGCGTAGACGCCGGTGATCAGGTTGAAGAGCGTCGTCTTGCCCGCCCCGTTCGGCCCGATCACGCTCACGATCTCGCCCTCGTCCACGTGGAGGTCGAGCTGCTCGATGCACAGCAGGCCGCCGAAGCTCTTCGAGACGCCGCGCAGGTCGAGCAGCCGCGGACTCACGCTCATCCGGTCGCCTCCACGCGGGTCGCGCCGACGAGGCCCTGCGGGCGGGCGTTCATGAGCACGATCAGGATCACGCCGATCATGATCAGGCGCGTGATGCTCGGCTCGAACGCAAGCCGCGCATCCCACACGAAGACCGACAGGTACAGCGTGGGCACGAGCACGATGTTCCGCCAGAAGGGCTTCAGCGTCGTCAGGACGAGGATCAGCACCACGAGCGCCACGAAGCCCCAGTTGCCGGCCTTGGTGGGATCGGCGGGGATCGGGACCCAGTGCTCGAGCGCCCGTCCGAGCTCGCCCGTCACCGCGCCGGTGCCGTCGTTCGCGGTCGGCCAGATCGCCGTGATCACGGCGTAGGCCGCGAACCCGAACGCGATCGTTCCGAAGAACACCGCGGCGAGCACCTTCCACGGGCGCAGCTTCGCGAGCAGCGTCGCGATGATGAGCGTGAAGAACACCCACGTCGCGTGGTTCGGGGTGCGCAGCACCTCGAGCGAGACGTTGACGACGATCGCGCCGAGGATCATCCCGCCGAGGCTGCCCGCGCCGCCGAGGATCACCATCGCATAGATCGTGATCAGGATCGGCGTGTCGAAGTCGGACGCGTAGACGCCCGTCTGCAGCGAGACGAAGAGCGTTCCGGTCAGGCCTGCGATCCCCGCCCCGAACGCGAACGCATAGAGCTTCAGCCGGTTGACCGGCATCCCCATCATCTCGGCGGCGAGCGAGTCCTCGCGCAGCGACCGCCACGCGCGCCCCGTGCGCGAGTTGCTGACCAGGTAGACCGTGACGAAGACCGCGAGGAAGAACAGGAGCGCGATCCAGTAGTAGCTCCGGAGCGACTCGAGGTAATGCCCGAAGAGGTGGAACGCGTCGATGTTCGTGATCCCGTTCGGCCCGTTCGTGATGTTGAAGCCATGCGTGAAGCCGAGGATCGAGATCCTGTTCCCGTTGTTCGCGACGGTGACGAAGAGCTGCCCGAAGAACAGGGTCACGATCGCGAGGTAGTCGCCGACGAGCCGCCGCGACGGCAGGCCGACCAGCAGTCCGAGCAGGATCGTCGCCGGCACGACCACGATCAGGATCACCGGTGTCGGCCAGTGCAGGCCGAACTGCGACGAGGCGAGCATCGCGTAGACGTACGCCCCGAAGCCGAAGAACGCGATGTAGCCCAGGTCGAGCAGCCCGGCGAAGCCCACGACCGTGTTGAGGCCGAGCGCGAGGAGCATGAAGATGAGGGTGTCGAAGCCGACCCGCAGCACGTAGCCGTTGCTGGTGAGGAACGGCACCGCCGCGGCGGCGACGAGGAAGCCGAGGAACAACGCCGGGGCGGGGATGCCCTGCACCACGCCGCTGACTCCGGTCCCGCGCTCGCGCCGCCCCTCGTGCGAGGCGACCCACTCGTCGACGCCGATCCTCGGCTTCTGCTCGGAATCCGCCATCGCTCAGACCTTCTGCACCGCGGCGCGCCCGAGGAGGCCGCTCGGCCGCGCGATCATGATCCCGATCAGGATCACGAACACGATCGCGTCGGAGAACGTCGAGGAGATGTACCCGATCGTGAACGACTCGGCGAGCCCGATCGCGAGCCCGCCGACGACGGCGCCGGGCAGGTTGCCGATCCCGCCGATCACGGCGGCGGTGAACGCCTTCAGGCCGGCCTGGAAGCCCATGTACGGGTTGAGCTGCTGGTAGACGAGACAGTTGAAGACGCCCGCTGCGCCCGCGAGCGCGGAGCCGATGAAGAACGTCGCCGCGATCACGCGGTTGACGTCGATCCCCATCATCTCCGCGGCCTGGCGGTCGTACGAGGTCGCCCGCATCGCCCGGCCGAGCTGCGTGCGTGAGACGAACAGCGTGAGCACGATCATCAGCACGATCGTCCCGACGATGACGATGATCTGCGCCAGCGCCAGGTGGACGTCGCCCGGGAGCACGATCGCCGTCGACCAGAGCACGCCGCCCTTCCAGCTGAAGGTGTCGTAGCTGCGGTAGTCGGCGCCGAGGAGCAGCACGGTCGCGTTCTCGAGGAAGAACGACACCCCGAGCGCGGTGATCAACGGCGCGATTCGGGGGGCGTCGCGGAGGCGGCGGTAGGCGAAGCGCTCGATCGCGACACCGAGGAGGCCGCCGCCGAGCATCGACCCCGCGAACATGAGGAAGAGGAGCAGCGCGATCGGGATCGA
This sequence comes from uncultured Actinomycetota bacterium, assembly GCA_963723405.1. GTDB lineage: Bacteria > Actinomycetota > Thermoleophilia > Gaiellales > Gaiellaceae > PALSA-600. The sequence goes on from CAVRQF010000003.1 coordinate 640,480, forward strand.
GAACCCGGCCGGGCCGCCGAGAGCGCTGAGGATGCCGTAGCCGATGAACGCGCCGACCATGTAGACGTCGCCGTGCGCGAAGTTGAGCAGCTTCAGGATCCCGTACACCATCGAGTAGCCGAGGGCGATCAGGGCGTACACGCTTCCGTGGACGATCCCGGCGACCAGCTCGGTGACGAAGAGGTTCCAGTTCATCTAGTGAGGCGAGGCCGGGAGCGCGGCCTTTGCGCCGCGCTCCCGGTCGGCCGCAGTTACGAGATGGTCAGGTACTTGCCGTTGACGATCTTGAAGATGTGGAAGGCAGCGCCTGCCACATCTCCGTTCGGGGTGAACGCCATCGGCGTGCCGAGGATCGAGTGCGCGATCTTCTCCTTGGCGAGGGCCGAGCGGAGCGATGCCCGCGTGATCGTGCCCTTGCCCGCCGCGCACGCCTTGACCGCGGCCTGTGCGTACAGCTGGGCCGCGACGTAGTTCGGCGCGCCGAACGGGCTCGTCCCGCCCGGGAACTGATGGTGGTAGGCGGCGACGACGCCCTTGTCGGACGAGATCGTGGTCACGTCCGAGGCGAAGAACGACACGTAGTTGCCCGACTGGTTGAACTTCGACGAGTCGAAGCTGCCGTCGGTGGCGAACACGATCGCCTTCTTGCCCTGGGACTTGAGCTGCTGGGCCAGGAGCTGCGTCTGCGACGCGAGCTGGAACGGCGTGAACACGACCTTCGTGCTGCTGTCGACCTTCCCGACGAGCGCCGAGAAGTCGGTGTCCTTCTGCGTGATCGACTCCGAGTCGACCGTGACGCCGGCCTTCGTCAGCGCCGACTTCACGATGCCCGCGAGGCCCGTCGAGTACGACTCCTGGTCGTCCACGATCATGACCTTGGAGCCCTTGGTGACGCCGAGGCGCTTCATCATGAAGTTGGCGTCCGTCGGGCCCTGCACGGAGTCGTTCGGGACGACGCGGAAGAAGTAGCCCTTGAGCGAGCCGTTCGTCAGCGCCGGGTTCGTCGCCGAGCCCGAGACGAACGCGAGGCCGGCCTTCTTCAGGATCGGAGCCGCAGCGGAGACCTCCTGGCTACCCGCCGGGCCGATCACGCCGAGGATGCTCGAGTTCGACGCGAACGACTGCGAGACCGTCGATGCAAGCGACGGAGTCAGCTGGGTGTCGCCCTGGACGATGTTGATCTTGATCGGGTGCGTCTTGTTCCACTGGGTGGTGAAGAACTCCGCCCAGTGGAGCTGGTCGTCGCCGATCGACGAGACCGGGCCGGTGAACGGCCCTTCCATCCCGATCTGGATCGGGTTCGAGCACGAGGCGCCCGAGGGCGCCTTGGCGGCATGCGACTTCACCGCGGGGGCCGCCGTGCCGGCGAGCACGAGCGCGGCCGTGGCGCATGCGCCTCCGACCGCCATCGTGATTGCCTTTCTGACCATGAACCCTCCTTGGAATTTTTCAGACTTGAGAGCGGCGTTGGATCCTACGCTGTTACGGCGCCGATTACGACTAGCTTCGCCGCGTGGAGAACTGGTTGAGCCGATTCGATGTCTCCGCCGAGGCCCCGGAGGGCGACACCGTGGAGGTAGTTGCACTCTTCGACGACGCTCGCGGCTGCCAGAAGTTTGCGCAGCGCGTCTTGCGCTTCCGGCCGGGAAGCTCCCGCGAGCGTGCCGACGAGGCCTCCGACGAGGTCCTCTACGTCCTCGACGGGGGCGGGACCGCGACGGTCGGCGACCAGCGCGTCCCGCTCCGTCCCGGGGTGGGCCTGTTCGTCCGCCGTGCGACTCGCTGGTCGGTCGAAGCCGAGGAAACGGTCGAGCTCCTCTCGGTGCTCGTGCACGATCCCGAGCCTGCGCCCGGCCCGGGGTACGCCGTGGTCGACCTCGCGGGCGAGGAGCGGCGCGACGCGACCGCGGCACGGCAGTTCGTGATCGGGGTGTCCGCCGAGTCGGGCTGCCCCTCGGTGACGCAGTTCATCGGGTTCGTTCCCGCCGGGCGGGCGCCGGATCACTTCCATCGCTACGACGAGGTCCTCTACATCCTCGAGGGCGAGGGAACGCTCCACATCGGCGGCGAGGAGGCGCCGCTTCGCCCGGGCGCGTGTGTCCACCTCCCCGCCACGCTCGTCCACTGCCTTGCGAACACGGGGGAGAGCGAGATGCGGCTCCTCGGCGTGTTCCGGCCCTCGGGCTCCCCTGCCGAGGCCTACTATCCCGACGGGGCCCCCGCGGCGTATCCGACCTGAGATGCCACGTATCGAACGGACAGCCGACGTCGTGTGGGAAGGGAACCTCGCCCGCGGCGAGGGCATGATCTCGGCCGGCTCCTCCGGCGCCTTCGCGGGTCTCGGGTACTCGAACGCGACCCGGATCGGGAGTCCCGAGGGGAAGACGAGCCCCGAGGAGCTGCTCGCGGCGGCGCACGGAGGCTGCTTCACGATGTCGCTCGCGGGCGAGCTGTCCGCCCTCGGCCACCCGCCCGAGCGGCTCGAGTCGACCTGCCGGATCACGATGGACGAGGTCGAGGGGCAAGGCCACCAGATCGTCGGCTCGAGGGTCACCGTCACCGCCACGGTGGACGGGGTCGACCAGGCGACCTTCGAGCGGGCGGTGGTGCTGGCCGACGAGGGCTGCCCGTTCTCCGCTCTCCTGAAGCGCTCCGGCGCGACGGTCGAGATCGACGCACGGCTCGCCTGAGCGCGCGTCAGCTTGTTGACGTGGCAGGCGCGAGGTAAATCGAGTAGAGGAGTGAGCGATCACGAGCCTCTGGAGCACGAAGAGACCCGGCCGGTCTCCGAGCTCGTCGAGCAGTTCGCGCGCGATCTCGCGCAGCTCGGGCTGTACGAGGGTCAGCTCGAGGCTGCGCGAAACGTTCCGGATGTCCGCCGCGGCCTGCGTGATGGTTTCGGCGCTCTCGTGGCCGCGGCAGCGATTCTGGTGGCGTTCGCGTTCGCGAATCTCGCCCTCTATTCCGGGCTCGCGACGACGCTTCCGTCCTGGCAAGCGGCGCTCGTCGTCGCCGGGATCTGGCTCGTCGTCGGCAGCCTGCTCGTGCTCGCCGTCGCGCGTCGGGTCCAGCGATCACGTCTCTGGAAGGCAGTTGCGACCTCGTCGCCCGATGCTGTTGCCCAGCTCCAGGAGTCCCGTGACCGTGCTGCGGGGGCGGTGCGCGACACGCTCGCGAGGCTCGGGCCGGCGATCTCGATCGAGATCGTCGCGGCCGCCGTCCCCTCGGCAGGCGGGCTCATCGAGACTGCCCTCGACACCTCGGACGAGGCTGTCGAAGCTCTGGTCGAGGGGCTTCCGGGCGGGGGTGCAGTCAACCAGATCTGGGACGTTGCCCTGATGCCCGGGCGCTTCGGCCTGCGAGTCGCGACCACTGTCTTCAGGCGAGACGCGACGGGAGACGACCGCGCAGGTAGCAAGTAGACAAGCCCTGGAGACCACAGGGTTGTGACTCGGCCCTGACGTTCAGGCGCGGTACTCGATGGTCTCGCGCCGGCCGCTCTCGGCGGAGCGTGCGATCGCGTCGCACACCTCGGCGGCACGGTAGCCGTCCGCGAACGTCGCGCCGTCGGGCGCGACGTCCCCGCCG